>NZ_FUZF01000010.1 GCF_900168125.1 Sphingobacterium nematocida | reverse complement strand
TACAGTATGCTGCCGGAGCAACTGGTTGTACAGTGATCGTAGTGGCTGGTTTAACCGTAACAGTAACATCCGTAGACGTTGCTGCACCACAACCGCCTGTTACCACAACACGGTAGGTATGTGTACCTGCTGTCAGCGACGTAGGCAAGCTATATGTTTTGGTCGTACCAACAGAGGTCGTTGTACTACCGGACACCTTGAACCATTCGTAGGTCAGGGTACCATCGCCCGTAGCGGTAACATCCAATGTAGAAGTACCTCCGATACAGTATGCTGCCGGAGCAACTGGTTGTACAGTGATCGTAGTGGCTGGTTTAACCGTAATTGTTCCGGTAGCGGCCACATTACCACATCCGCCTGTTAAAGGAATGTTGTATGTAAAAACTCCAACAACGCTCGGAATACCACTGATCGTAATCTTGTTGTTAGCAAAGGTTGCTGTAACTCCTGTTGGTAAACCTGTATTAGTTACATTAATACCTGTTGCACCTGTGGTAGTATGTTCGATTGCAGTCAATGCTGTATTGATACAAACTGACCTTGGCGTGCCCGCAGTTACCGTGTTTTTTGCTGTTACGGTAACCAATGCAGTTGTTGTACAACCGTTTGAATTCTTATAAGTAATCGTGGTCGTGCCAGCTGATAAACCGGTAACTAGACCAGTGGAACTAACAGTCGCAACTGTTGTATTTGAAGAAGTCCAAGCATTACTAGCCGCAGCGGTACCGGAGCCCGATAGCTGTGTTGTATTTTCTTGGCATAAGATCAGAACACCTGTAATAGTTGGTATAGTTGGAACCAAAGTTACTGTCGCAGTATTATTAGTAGCGTCAGGATCATTTTTTGTCCCTGTAATGGTAGCTTGGTTTGTATAGTTTCCAGTACTTTTTACTTTCGCTCTAATTTTTAAAACAGATTCTCCATATAAAGCTAAACTACCAATTGTCCAAATTCCACTGGCAGGAACATAAGTCGTTCCTGAGGGTGCAGTATGGCTATCATATTCAAAACCATTAGGCAATAAATCATTCACAACAACGCCGGTGGCTGCCGCAGGACCAATATTTTTAGCTGTTAAGGTAAATTCAACGATATCATCTATACAAGGAGTCGGTTTGTCTACCATTTTCTCAATAGCGAGATCCGCACCGAATACCCCCTCGATCTTCGACACAAAAACACCTGCATCCAATTTTCGGTCTCCTGCATCGGCAATCGCAATTTTAAATTCATACTCTCCGCCCGGGGTTAGCCCTGCTAAATCATATTGAATTAATTTTGTCAATCCATTATATTCCACATGTATAGGGAATGGCCCAGGATTGTCATTTAATATAAGCTGGTTGGTATTGGGCCAAGAACGTGTTGTTGTGGTGTGCCCATTATTAAGGTAATAAGCGTTATTTGTACCATCATATCCATTGCTATTGGAACCTTGTCGACCATAATTTCCGTAATTCACCTTATTAATAGCGGTAACAGTCTGAGCTGGATTGGGTAAACGAGCCATATTGGTCCATGTAGTCGTTCCAACCTTCCTAACAAAAAAACCAAAAGTATCATTATACTCAGATCCCACATAGTCAGGGTACTCTTCCGAACCAAACTGATAGGCAATCCGCAGAGCGTCAGCCCCACCTGTTAATGTAATTTTGAAAGTATAAACAACGGCATCCCATATCGCATTACTTGTTATCGCCGTTAATTGGGGGTCACTATAAGAACCAGATTGTGCTTCAACTGTTTCCTGTACTGCTGGATTTTTCCGAGTAATATTCTGTACAGCATTACCTGTAGAAAATAATACACCTGAATTCACGCCCAAACCTGCTGCCGTACCATTAGTAAAGATCGCAATTTGATTATTATTACCTCCACGCACTATTTGTGGAGAAGATATAGTAAGTCCATTAGCGTTCAATCCCAAAGCTATGGCCGCAGCATCAGGAGCACTATTCGTCACAGTTGCCTGCCCGAAAAGATTCGAAACCATCGAAAAAATGGCCAAGTGCACAAGCATGGTACACTTGAGGGCGAAAGATTTTATATTTGTTTTCATCACAGTAACGTTTTGGGCTTATTGTTTTTCAAGGGTTTCATCTACAAATAGACCCAGTTGCTTCAGTAGATCCTGATCACTTGTGAGTCGCGAAAACTCTTCTTCAGAAAGTACTCCTTTTAGATCATCCAACAGTGAGTTTACATTAAGGCGCTTTCTGGATGTCGGCATATCCTTTGATTCAAAAATTTGATTCTTTATCAGCAATATTTCCATTAAAGCCGTTTCCTTACTCTTGCCTTTAAAATTATTAGCAGGTCCTCTAGAAACTGTACTAGCAGCAGTACTTTTTTGCATTGTCACTCCCGCCGATTTTTTCATTGTTGATTGAGATGATGCAGATGGAGAAGCAAGGAAGCCTTGAATTGCTTGCAGTTCTTGTTGAGACTTCTGTTTAATAACTGGTTTAATATGGTTATCCGTATTTTCTTGTCCTTTTACCATAAAAACCGAGACAAACACAAACAATAAACATAGAATTGCTTTCGCACTTCCTATGATTGAGTTCTGAAACTTTACCTTTTCTAACTTTTTCATAACCTTCATATTTTAGCGATGCCGTAAAGCATCCAATTTGTTTGGCAATTGAGGAGATCGATAGAGAGTGAACACCTCGCTTGTTTATTTCTTTAGCTAACTCGTTTGTTTGGGGAATAAGAAACTTCATAGCGGGCACTAATCCATCGTCACTTTGGGTCTTATTTCCTGAACGAAGTTTGCAATAAAAAAGAAGGATTAACGGAATTCTAAGTAGACATCTATGGGGACAAAATGCACTACTAGTGGACAAGCCAAAGGAAATAGGGCTCAATTACAAGTGGACAAATGAAAAATAAAAAACTAAAAAACAGACAGTTATCAAAAGTCACGCTAAGACAGACCTAGGGGGACAGAAAAAAAATGAAATAAATCACCGAGAAGTGTTGTTGGACAAATCGGGACAGTAAAATATTGTAAATTATCTATAGAAACCAGTCATAAAGCGCCACATCCATAGCTGAAATCTACAGATCCGAATGTTCCGTTGCTCCAGTTTATCCATCAAATGATACGGCATCACAGCACTTGATGGAGAGGTGCCAACACCTATAAAAAAAGCATCGCCGCATAACGAAAATATGCCAGCCGATAGTAATCAAAAATGCCCCTAGTCAAATCTCTTGACTAGGGGCATTTAAAAAGTTATCTAACGACTCTTTTATTTATGTCGTTCTTCTAGATTCTTGGCAATAGTTTCTAATGAAAATCCTTTTTCTCGCAACAGTACTAATAGATGGAAAATCAGATCAGAGGTCTCATCGATAAATTCCCTTTCCGTCTGCGCTAAAGCCGCTATCACCGTTTCAACAGCCTCTTCACCCACCTTCTGTGCTATCTTATTTAATCCTTTAGCTCTTAGATGATTGACGTAAGACTCTTCAGAAGGGAACTCATAGCGTTGTGCTATAATACGTTCCAACTCAGCAATAAAATTATTCCCATAAGCGGTGTTGAAACAACTTCTACTCCCGGTATGGCAGGTAGGCCCTGCAGGCTGAACCTTTATAAGGATGGTATCTTGATCACAATCGATATGAAAACTCTTCATCCATAAAAAATTACCACTTTCTTCCCCTTTGGTCCAAAGTCTATTCTTTGACCGCGAGAAAAAGGTCACTTTTTGGTCTTTTTGTGTCTTTTCCCAAGCTTCATCATTCATGTAACCCAACATCAGAACTTCTAGTGTCTGAACATCCTGAATGACTACTGGGACAAGACCGTCACCTTTTTCAAAATCTATCATTTTTTTAATTAGTATTGAGTACCAAGTATTGCGTATTTAGACAATGTAATATCGCCTGTCTCCAATGTTATCGTACCGTTATTCCTGATGCACGTAATGTATTTTTCAATTCTGGAATCCTGATCTCTCCATAATGAAACACGGAAGCAGCTAAAGCAGCGTCAACATTGGCTTGCTGAAATACGTCAACAAAATGCTGTTCATTGCCTGCTCCTCCTGATGCTATCAATGGGATATTAATCTGCTTATTAATCGTAGCCAATAGACCGTTGTCAAACCCATTCTTTGTTCCGTCATGATCCATCGACGTTAACAAAATCTCACCTGCACCCCGGCTTTCCGCTTCCTTTATCCATTCTTCAGTAAGGATATCCGTCTTTTCCCTTCCTCCGCTCAAGTGCACATAGTTCTTTCCATCGATCAATCTCGTATCTACCGCCACAACAACAAACTGTGCCCCAAATGCTTTAGCAAGATCGTCAATCAACTGCCGATTTCGGACCGCAGCCGAATTGATCGATATTTTATCTGCACCGCTGTTTAAAAGAATCTCCGCATCACGCATCTCGTTAATACCACCACCAATTGTGAATGGGATATTAACCTGTCGAGCAACAGCCTTCACCAAATCGATCGTGGTCTTTCGCCCTTCATGGGTAGCAGCGATGTCTAAAAAGACCAGTTCATCCGCGCCTTGTTGAGAATATTGCCAAGCCAGTTCGACCGGATCACCTGCATCACGAAGATCTACAAAGTTGACCCCTTTAACGGTGCGCCCGTCCTTAACATCTAGACATGGAATGATACGCTTAGCTAACATATTTTATAAACTTGAAGTGTAAGCTATAGGCTTTAGGCCAGTAGGCTTAAGCGTATAGCATACGGCTTTACAGCATATGATGATTAAAATTTAATTAATGTTTTTAAGTTCCAGTCTTTAATTTCGTCAATAGAAATTTTATTCTCATAGATAGCTTTACCTACAACACAAGATTCTAATCGCCCTAATTCATTAAGGTTTTCAATATCTTTCATTGAAGATATTCCGCCGGATCCAATTAATTTGATAATTGGTGAATGATCCAATAGTTTCTTATATAGATCGATACCAGCACCACCTAATTTACCATCTTTTGAGATGTCGGTACATAGGAAGCGGAAAAACCCTAAAGCAAGGCATCTATCGATATATTCCATAAGCTTGATTGGCGAACTCTCCAACCACCCTGAATACTTAATAACCTCATCCAAGACATCAATAGCAATCACGATATGATTTGCATATTTGACACGTCCTTCATTCAATTGTGCGAGATCTTCTAAAAATGTCGGATTAGTAATAGCCTGTGTACCTACGATAACACGATACACACCTGCGTCAATAAGTTCTTTTACCTTTTCAATACTGCGCACACCTCCTCCATATTGGACTTTCATATCGGTACGACGTACAATATCAAAAAGATATTCTTGATTAGAGAAATCGCCTTTCGCACCATTCAAATCAATAATATGTACCATCTCAGTACCATTAGCATGGTACTTTTTCATTTGATCTTCTAAAGAAATGTCATAAGTAGTAACGTCTTCGTAAGAACCTTCTCTTAGTCGAACTACCTTCTTGTCTAAAACATCTATCGCTGGAATGATATACATAGTAAAGTAAAAATTAAAAAGTTAAAAGTTAAAAAGCCTATTCTCCTCCCTTACCTTATAACAGGCCTAGGGTTGCAAAAGTAGTCTTTAATTTTTAATTATATTTTAGAAAAATTCAATAATAAACGCTCACCGTACACACCTGACTTTTCAGGATGAAACTGTACCCCATAGAAATTATCCTTTTGAATCGCAGCTGAATACGCTATCCCATACGTACAGGTCGCAGCTGTAAATTCCGAACTATGTTCTATAAAGTATGAGTGTACGAAATAAAAATAAGTATTATCTGGTATTCCAGTAAACAAAGCACAGTTGATTTTAGGAATAATGCTATTCCATCCCATATGAGGGACTTTTAGCTCCACTCGATTGGCAAAATGTAACGTGTTTAATGGAAATACAGACAAAAGATCGGCATTCCCTTCTTCGGAAAAAGCAGTTAATAGCTGCATCCCTACGCAAATACCTAACACCGGCTTTTCTAATAAAAGAATGGTATCCACCAGCCCGGTTTCTCTAAGTTTTGTCATAGCAGCCCCTGCATGTCCGACACCAGGAATAATGACACGATCATAAAGATCAAAATCTTCCTTGCTGTTGATCATTCCATATCCTACCTGGATTCGATCCAACGCCGCGGTTAACGAAAAAATATTACCCGCGCCATAATTAACTATACCTATCATTGTTAGTAGTTAGATGTTAGTAGTTAAAAGTCAGAAATTAGAAGTTTGAAAATCATTTACCATTAATCACTAACCATTAACAATTACTATAATACCCCTTTTGTACTTGGCAGCTGCATATTCTCAGCATCGCGTCGTACAGCTTTTTTTATCGATTTGGCGAATGCTTTGAAAATAGCTTCAATTTTGTGGTGTTCGTTATCACCTTCTGCTTTAATATTCAAATTAGCTTTTGCAGCGTCCGAAAATGATTTAAAAAAGTGAAAAAACATCTCCGTAGGCATGTCTCCGATTTTTTCTCGCTTAAACTCGGCTTCCCATACAATCCAGTTGCGACCTCCAAAGTCCAAAGCAACCTGAGCCAGACAATCGTCCATCGGTAAGGTGTAGGCATATCGTTCGATACCGCGCTTATCACCCAATACCTGTAAAAAAACCTCACCTAAAGCTATACCCGTATCTTCTATGGTATGATGTTCGTCGATATGAAGATCTCCTTTTGCATGTACGGTCAAATCAATCGCGCCATGACGAGCGATCTGATCCAACATATGATCAAAAAACGGAAGTCCCGTATGGATATCGGATTTGCCAGATCCATCAAGATTAACCTTAATATAAATATCTGTTTCATTCGTTTTGCGATGATGCTCGGCTGTACGGGTACTCAGTTTCAAAAACTCATAAACAGCTTTCCAATCAGATGTCTGCAAAGCAACACAATCATCCGTAATAGCTACCTGTTCAGCCTTTCCAAGTTCATCATTATTGCGTAACCATATCGCCTTAGCACCAAGATTTTGGGCCAATTTAACATCGTTGACACGATCTCCAATCACAAATGAATCCGTCAGGTTATATTTTGTTTTATCAAAATACCCAGTCAACATACCTATACCCGGCTTACGTGTTGCCGCATTTTCGTGCGGAAAAGTCTTGTCAATATGCTCTTCAGCAAAGAAGACGCCTTCTGCTTTAAATGTATCAATCACAAAATTATGCACAGGCCAGAAGTTTTCTTCTGGATGTGATGCAGTACCTAAGCCATCTTGATTGGAAACCAAAATCAATTCAAAATCCAACTCACGGGCGATACGGGGAAGATACTGTAATGCGCCTGGATAGAATTTTAGCTTAGCAAAAGAATCGATTTGTTCGTCTTCGGGCTCTAGAATGAGCGTCCCATCTCTATCTATAAATAAAACTCTCTTTATAGGGTTTTCCATAATGTTTAGCTGTAAAATTGTTTAATAGCACGGATCAACTTACTGTTCTCTTCGGTAGTACCTATGGTCATCCGTAAACAGCCATCGCACAATTCTACTTTAGAGCGATCACGAACAATAATACCTTGATTGACCAAGAAGTTATATAATTCGCGAGGTTCAATCAATCTGACCAAGATAAAGTTAGCGTCGGATGGAGTGATGTGTGCAACCTGTTCTATCGTAGACAACTCGCCTATCAGAAACTCCCTTTCTGCTACCGTTTGCTGAATCCAATTATTAACTATGTCCACATTTTCCAAGGCCTTCAATACCAGATCCTGCGTAGCCTGGTTTATATTATAAGGAGGTTTTATCTTGTTAAAAACCCGAATAATCTCTTTGCTTGCGAATGCCATCCCTAATCGTAATGCGGCCAATCCCCAAGCCTTGGATAGTGTCTGAAGGATGACAAGATTGGGATACTCGGCAAGTTCCTGCGTGAAAGAACGTTGCTTAGAGAAATTAATGTATGCCTCGTCGATCACGACCAAACCCTTGAAATGCGTCAGAATAGTCTCAATGTCATTTCGATTGATGCTATTGCCTGTAGGATTATTGGGCGAACAGATAAAAATCATCTTAGTATGCATATCAAGCGCCTCTGCAATCCCATCTAGATCCAACTGATATTCTGCAGTCAGGTTGACCTTACGGATCTGTACATCATTAATATTAGCAGATACCTCATACATTCCATAAGTGGGAGGTACCAAGATGACATTGTCTACTCCAGGTTTGCAAAATGCCCGATACAGAATATCAATAGCTTCGTCGCTTCCATTACCTAAAAAGATATGATCTGCTGGCACCCCTTTGATCTGAGCTAGTCTTTCTTTAACCTGATGTTGCAAAGGATCGGGATAGCGGTTATAATGATGGTCCAAAGGGGAACCAAAAGCATTTTCATTGGCATCTAGCAATACAGACGCTTCTCCTTTAAATTCATCTCTTGCGGAGGAATAAGGGACCAGTTTTTTGATATTGTCCCTTAGTAGGTTATCTAAGTTGAAAGACATATTTGTTGTCCATTAAAATTGAGGAGTAAAGATGGTTAAAAATTTACAGAATCACTAAACTTTATACCAATTGCCCTCAAATGACAGCTCGCTTTCTTCAAATATTGTTTTAGCTTCGTTAAGCAAAGGCTCCAAGTCCTTATATCGGGCTGAATAATGCCCCATCAACAAATGTTTGGCACCAACTTGTACAGCGACCTGTGCTGCTTCGAGACTGGTACTATGAAGGGTTTCAACAGCCCGTCCCAACAAATCATGTTCAAAGGTTGTCTCGTGATACAAAAGGTCGACTCCCTGTATGGCCTCCATATACCGGGCAAATGCTCGTGTATCAGAACAATAAGCGTAACTCCTAGAGGCGGGCGCAGGCCGCGTCAACTCTGATGCCCGGTATTTAACACCATCCAAACCATCGCAATCAATCCCTTTTTTCAGCTGTTGTAAAAATACCGTAGGGATATTCAATCCTGCAATCTTTTCGGAAATCAAAGAAGCTGACCTTTTTCCTTCGTCAAACCGAAAGCCTGTAGTAGGCACCCTATGGGCAAGAGGGAATGATCGCACCGTAAGCATCGGAGAGGTCATAATTACCTCTTCGATTTCTGGATTGGTCGGATAAAACTGTAAGTTATATCGGAGTGTAGTATCTGAATGTTTAAGCTGAAGACTCACGATGTCCATCAGTGGAGCAGGACCATGCAGATGTAATTCTGATTTACGACCATTTAGATTCATGGAAGACAGTAAACCAACAAGTCCCAAATAATGATCTCCATGAAGATGACTAATAAATATCCGGGATATTTTATTGCTCTTAATTCCATAACGATGCAATTGCATTTGTGTCCCTTCGCCACAATCAATCAGAAACAACTGCTCGTTAAAATTTACTACCTGCGCCGTAGGATGACGATCATAAATGGGCGTTGCAGAACTATTCCCTAAGATCAGAACCTCAAACTTCATCTCCTAGACACCCCCTATCAAATCGCGCTGAATCTCATTACTAAAGATAAGATCTTCGGCATCTGTAATAGATTTGACTATGGTAAAAAATTTATCCAGATGGGCGACCTTCAATATATGCTGCACAGCAGGCGTTAACCCCGTAATAATAAACATTCCATCTGCCCCCTGACACAATCTATGGGCCAATAAGCCCATACGAATCCCCTCTTCACAGATATCCTGTACTTGTGCTAGGTCTAATACAATATTACGTTGACCCGAAGTATTTCGAAGCATAAACTCCCCCTTCAAAAAAGCCGCTGCCGCTGCATCCAATACAGAAGTAAGTGGTTCTATAACCACGTACCTCTCGTGTTTGTCAATAGTGTATCGCATCTTTAATTTTATTTTAATAACTTCATCACCATCGTAACCTTCATCACGATTATAATTTTAATTTTATAGTGCCGCTAATGCGTTGTTGACATTACGTTCTACACGGCTCAACACATCCCCTTCTTCTGGGTATTCAAAGCGCTCTCCTGCAATATGCTCGTAAAGCTCAATATACCGTTCTGAAATAGAACGGACTATTTCATCTGTCATTTCCGGCACTTGTTGGCCTTCTTTTCCTTGAAAACCGTTCTCAATCAACCATTGACGAACAAACTCTTTGGACAATTGCTTTTGTGCTTCACCTTTAGCCTGACGCTCCTCATACCCTTCCGCATAAAAATAACGCGAAGAATCGGGTGTATGAATTTCATCGATCAGGTAAATCTTTCCATCCTTCTTCCCAAATTCATACTTCGTATCCACTAAGATAAGGCCCCGCTCTTTGGCAATCTCCACACCACGTTGATAAAGAGCATGCGCATAAGTTTCCAATTGCTCGTAGTCTTCTGGACTCACAATACCCTGTCTTAAGATCTCCGCCTTGGAAATATCCATATCGTGTCCTACAGCAGCCTTTGTCGTAGGGGTTATAATTGGCTTTGCCAATTTATCATTTTCTTTTAAACCTTCTGCCAGAACTTCACCACAAAGCTCACGTCCCCCCTCACGATAAGTACGCCAAGCATGACCTGATAAATAGCCACGAATCACCATTTCCACTTTAAAAGGATCGCACATCTGTCCAATCGTAACCGAGGGGTCCGGAACAGTGACAACCCAGTTGGGAATAATATCTGCTGTAGCTTTCAAAAATTTGGCTGCAATCTGATTTAAAACCTGTCCTTTGAAAGGAATAGCACGAGGGAGCACCACATCAAATGCTGAAATACGGTCTGATGCAACCATCACTAAGTATTGATTATCTATGGTATAAACATCACGCACCTTACCTCTGTAAAAACCTGTCTGCTTATTAAAATTAAAATGGGTTTCTTTTATTGCACTCATCGTATTATATCGCCCCTATTTGTTGTATATATTAGTATTAATTATTTGCATTTAAATCTCCGTAGGCCTCCAATATGCGCCTCACTAGTTTATGCCTAACGACATCACTCCCCGTAAGATACACAATATCTATTCCGCTGATATTGTCCAGTATCTTAATAGCGGTAGCTAAACCAGACTGAGACTTTTTAGGAAGATCAATCTGTGTCAGGTCACCCGTGACAATAAATTTGGCGGTAGGGCCCATACGAGTCAAGAACATTTTCAATTGCATATCTGTGGCATTCTGCGCTTCATCCAAAATCACAAAACAATTGTCAAGTGTACGCCCTCGCATAAACGCTAAAGGAGCAACCTCGATAGTTCTATTTTCTAGATACCCCTTCAACTTTTCTACAGGAATCATATCATCCAATGCATCATACAATGGCCTTAAATAAGGATCTACTTTCTCTTTAAGATCACCTGGCAAGAATCCCAGATTCTCTCCGGCCTCCACGGCAGGGCGCGTCAGAATGATGCGCTTAATTTCCTTGTTCCGCAATGCTCTAACAGCAAGAGCTACTGCGGTATAAGTCTTTCCGGTACCGGCAGGACCTACTGCAAATAGGATATCATTTTTAGTGATACTATCCACCATCTTACGTTGATTGGGTGTCCGCGCCCGGACAATAAGTCCATTTGGCCCGTAGACAATAGGTTCCCCCTTAATCCCCCCCTGTCCCTCTTCCAATTTATCTTTTTCTACCCTCTCTTTATCTCGAGGAGGAAGTCCTAATAGCTCTTCCAGTTGCAAAGCCTCCAAAACGTTGTACTTGACGACATGATCCATAATTGAGGAAAACATGGAATCAAAAACACGTTGCTCAGTTTCTTCACCTAAGACCTTCAATTCCGTACCTCTAGCTATCAGGCGTAATTTAGGAAATCTATTTTTTATAGATTCAAAGTTTTCATTTTGAGCCCCCCACAGAGAGACCAAATTTACGTTATCCAAATTGATGACTAATTCACTCAAAGTATATGGTTTTTAGTATAAATTTCTGTAGATAAAGATAGATAAGATTTTCTATTTGTAGAATGAAAAACATTCTTATCTAAGTAAATTATATCCAAAAATACAAACTAATATTTTCACATCTTATGAATCTGAAAAATATTCATTATTTTAAATGCGAAAGTCCATTATGAGGACTAGTTTTGCTAACTTTGTCTTTGCTTTTTTGTACAAAATGATAGTTTTAGAGCCCGGATTTAGGATAACGGGCTGTTAGTATGGGAGTAATAACATTAACAACAGATTTAGGTTACCGCGATTTTTATCAGGCGGCATTAAAAGGTAGTATCGTATCGTTGCTACCCGATGTTCGTTTAATAGACATCACACATGAGATACCCTCATTTAATATACAGCATGCTGCATTTATCCTTCAAAACGCCTATCATTATTTCCCGAAGGGAACGGTTCACCTTATTGGTATAGATACGGTATTTCAAGAAGGATGCCGCTATATAGCGATGAAATTTGATGGACATTACTTTGTAGGCGCAGATAATGGTATATTTAGCATTATCTTAGGGGATAAAAAGGCAGAACAGCTTTTCGAAATAGAAATGATGCAAGACCTTCGTTTCCTGCATTTCCCTTTAGCAGACATCCTTGTCAAGGCAACTTGCCATATCGCCGAAGGAAATCCGATTGAAAACCTCGGCTCCCCGATCGACACACCGTTGCAAAAAGTAACATTGCTACCTATCATCGAAAACAACTTCATAAAGGGGCATGCATCATATATTGATTCTTTTGGCAATGTAATCTCTAACATAAGCAAGGATTTATTCAATCAGGTTCAAAAAGGGAGAAACTTTATATTGCATTTTAAACGAAATGAGACTATAAATAAAATGAGTTGGCACTACAATGAAGTATCAGAGGGGGAAAAACTCTGTTTATTTGGGATCTCCGATTATTTGGAAATCGCGATTAATAAGGGACATGCCAGCAATCTATTAGGGCTCTACCCCGATGAAACGATCATGGTAGAGTTTATCGGTTAAAAACCAATCCCGACCATTAGCGATAAGCGGTGTAGATTATAGCGCTGTTCTCGCATGGCTTGATACCCCCGTAAATCCTGCGTCAAAACTGGACTTTCCATACCGCCTCCCAAATTATAATATCGTTTTACGCCGAAGGCGGTATACTTATAGCCTGCGCTAAAAGAGTAGAACATCCTTTTACCCTCAGGTTTCATCCGTAGTCCTACCTGTGGGCTCCAAATAACACCACCATTGTACGTATCGAGGTTATTTTCCGTACGCTTCTCCTTATTTAACACGTCCACCCCGTAGCCTATATCGAGACTCCCGTAGAAAGCGGTCTTTCGCTCAGGGCTCAATGTATATCGACCGCGTACAGCAATCGGCAACGACCAAAATGTGAAATTATCTTCAACCCGCAGCCTATCGACACCCACACTCAACCCGACGGCATAATTGCGGTGAAACTCCACACCATGAAACGTACTGGCGGAAAAACTTACTTGTCCGGGATAAAACCCGTAACTCAACGTACCAACCTCCGTCTGATTTGTATATGTCTTTTCTTGTCCCAAAACAGGAGATAGACCACACAAAAGCCCTAAGAAAATGCAAAAATATTTCATATGTGTATAATTATTTCATGAGCTCGCAGGCTCGGTTTGATATTCAGTTGTCATATGGAATATCCAAAGTATATTATGCACGAATTGTTGTAATTGGTGTGCATGCTGCTTCGCGGTCATTCGTATTTGTGCAGTCTGTGCTACATGGATATTTCATATAAATAATTTATTCTTTAATTGTCATTATCTTGTGCCGACGGGTCGACATGGAATATCCAAACTATTTGCATGCGTATTTGTACAGTCTGTGCTACATGGATATTTCATACGCCTATTTCTCGATGTTTCTGGAAATACAACTCAGCAGCTTCAACTTGGATTTGTCGCTATAATCGTATTGACATACGCCATCTTCACCGATAACGATCAACGATTTAGGACCCGGAATCACATCTGTACTATTCAGGTTCTGTAGATGTTCCAATCGATTGTTGCCGATCTCAAAAACATCGGCAGCATTAAAACTCTTGAAACCGTACTTACCTTCGCAAAGATAGAGTACATTTCCAGCAAGGGCCAAGCCATGTGGATTTTGCATTTGGTAAGATTTCACCAATACGGGATTCTTTAGGTCTCTGATATCTAACACTTCCAATACATTTGCTGTCCCTGCACAGATTGCTCCTGTACGCAAGGTAACAAAGGCGTGCGTATCATTGACCACCACTGGATCACAGGCGCGTACATGACTATATCTCGCCAACTGAACTGGATTGGACGCATTGGCAATATCGTAGATAAACATTCCCGTATTCGATCCTATAAACAGCTTGTCTTTATAGGGGAAAATAGTCTCTATCCCCCAGCCTAAAGGAATGTTTTTCACAAATCGGGGATTAGAGGTCTCACGAACATCAAAAAGGTGAAGTGTAGATGCATCGACAGCGTATAGATGCTCCTGCGCCAACGTAAAGCGTGCCATGGATCCCCCCTGACCGTAGGTACTCCCGACTTCAGAAGCTGAATTATTCAGGTAATACATATTTTTTTTCGGGTCAAATGGATTATACGTATTGACGTTGTCGTAACGCACCAAAGTGTCCTTGTAACCGACCACAATACGATCATCCTCTCTTCCGGGCTGAAACCCATAGACATACAAAGACTGAAAAACATCCTTTTCTCTATCTATCAAGTTCGGCTTTGACGGGTTGGAAAGATCGAACGTCAATAAATCAACATAACTATCAACATATAGCGCATCATCTTTTATCGCCATATCTACATTCCCAGGTATTTTGACAAATGAAACAGCTTTTGGATTCGCGGGATTACTATTATCAAAAATATGAATCCCTTCTAAAGGCTCATTAATGAACAGGTAGTCTTCATAAATATAGATCTTGCCCGATGTGTGCAATGATTTTGCGGGCAACACGGATATCTCATCTGCGCGGATAGAAGCCATCTTCTCAAAGATAGGGACACGCATTTGAACAACATCTTTTTCATTGACTTTGTCACATGCCGCAAAAAGCAGAATCGGCGTAATGAAGAAAAGGAGTTTAAGTAATTTATTCATAACTGGTTTCGTTTATTATCATAAGACGGAAAGTTCTTCAATAACGCTACAATTAAAAAAATAATATCTTCTTTTTTAAACAATGGAGCAAAATCATAGTCATACAACGATAAAAACGCAGTAAATAAACATGAAGTCTATAATTAACTACCTTTTCATTCTGATTCCCTTATATTTAATAGCATTCGACAGCCATGCACAGACAACTGTCGACAGCCTTTCCTTCGAATCTCAGCGCAAACGTGTCAATGACCTCTTGGACCAACGAAGTAAACGATTTGGCGACTACACTTCTTCTTTAGAGAAAAAAACAGGAATTTTTGGACTATTTAAGTCTAAAAGCGACATGCAACAATCAATTGACATCTTAAAATCCGTAGTCATTAATGATAATTTGATTTTTATAGAAACCCGCAAATTGCTCGACCTTAAAGACAGTGAAGCGCAACGTTTTCAGTCATTGGCAACAGAGTACGACCAACAGGTCACAGCTTATATGAAAACAATATCCAAACTCCAAATGGAGAATGAGCGGTTAAGATTACAAATTGAAAATTTAGACAAGGAAGATCAGCAAGACAATAAATACCTATTCGGCAGCCTAGTCTTCCTCTTGATCGCCGGAGCAGCGTTCACCTTCTACAAACGTCGGAAATCGCAAAATGTGACGAAAGTTTGATAAGGCTGCTACTTTATATCATTACATTTGTCGGCTGGAACAAAATGCTTTTAAGATTACAAAATAATGGCTAGACCAAGACTGAACAGTGGTGATTCGCATTCCGATGATTTACCTAAGCCCAAATTAAACAAAGAATTACTTAAAAAGGCTGCTCAAATTTTATCTTATTTGAAACCTTATAAGGGTAAATTTATCATTGGCATGATCTTTTTGATAATGTCCAGTTTAACGATGCTAACTTTTCCAGCCCTACTCGGAGCTATGATCGATGCTGCACAAGGAAAGCAAACGTACCCTTGGCTTCAGTCCGATGTTCTATACATCGGGGCACTATCCCTTAGCATTTTGCTGTTCCAATCCATAATGTCTTTCTTTCGGATTCGCTTATTCGTAGAAATAGCAGAAAAAGCATTAGCTAGCATCCGTAGAGAATCGTACCTAAAACTCATCACACTTCCCATTGATTTTTTCGCCAATCGTAGAGTAGGTGAACTCAACAGTAGACTTTCGTCGGATCTATCCCAGATTCAAGACACCATGACGACCACATTGGCAGAAATCATAAGACAAAGCATGAGTCTTGTCATTGGTGTACTTCTATTAATAGTGGTATCGCCAAAGCTCGCATTAATGAACCTATGCATACTTCCTATTTTAGTTGTCGCGGCTATTTTTTTCGGTAAGTTTATTCGTAATCTATCCCGACAAACCCAAGATCAATTAGCAGACTCCAATAGCATCGTACAAGAAACACTGCTTGGCATATCTAATGTTAAAGCCTTTGTTAACGAATACTACGAGTCTCAACGTTACAACAAAAAACTTGATAATGCGGTCAACCTTGCCGTCAAAGCTGCAACATATCGAGGTTTGTTTGCTTCATTTATTATCTTCTGCATATTCGGGGCGGTCATAGCTGTAATTTGGTATGGCGCATCGCTTGTATCCATAGGAGAAATCACCGTTGGTGACCTCACCACCTACATATTATACTCCATGTTTGTTGCTGGTTCCATGGGAAGCTTTCCTGAACTGTATGCCGGCCTACAACGAGCTTTAGGCGCCAGCGAACGTGTTATCGAAATTCTAAATGAGAAAACCGAAAACATCCGCGTTAGCGAAGATGATAAAAATATAAAGCGCCATATCATGGGCAAGCTAACCTTTGACAACGTAGAATTTGCTTATCCCTCCCGCCCGGAATGTAAGATATTGAAAAACATCTCTTTCACAGCAAATGCTGGTCAGAAGATAGCTATTGTAGGACCTAGCGGGGCAGGAAAGTCAACAATGGCTTCTCTAATTCTTCAGTTCTACCAACCATCCTCCGGTGAAATACGATATGATGAAACACCTTCCAGTAGCTTTGCTATTACCGACATACGCAATCAAGTAGGTATAGTACCTCAAGATGTCTTGCTTTTTGGAGGAACAATCCGCGAAAATATTAATTACGGAAAGCTGGACGCAAATGCTGAAAGTATAATTGAAGCTGCCAAACGGGCTAATGCCCATGAATTTATTATGGGATTTCCCGACGGCTATGACACTTTAGTTGGTGAAAGAGGTGTAAAACTTTCTGGAGGCCAACGTCAGCGTATCGCCATAGCGAGAGCCCTGTTAAAAGACCCGGCGATTTTGATCCTCGATGAAGCGACCTCTTCTTTGGATTCTGAATCGGAAAGGTTGGTGCAAGAAGCGCTCGAAGAGCTAATGAAAAACAGGACTTCGATCATTATAGCACATCGTCTTTCGACCATCAAGAACGCAGACAGCATACTCGTAATTGATGAAGGAAGTGTAGCAGACTTTGGCAATCATCTCGAGCTTCTATCTAAAGGATCGGGTCTCTATCATCATCTTTACACACTTCAGTCTAGTCAAAAAAGTTTAAGCTAAAATCATTCCTCCTGTTTTCTAGCGTAAAAAAGGGAGTTAAATTTTGTTAATCCACCGTATCAAAAAACTTTTTGGAACGGTGGTTGTTTATTGAGTATAAATCGAATAGATAATAAAACAAATTTTGATAAAGATGAAAAATAGGAATGGATTAGTTGCATTTGCATTGTTAGGGTTGGCAGTTGGAACAGCCGCATACTACTTATTGGGCACAGAAGATGGAAAGAAAACATTGAACAAAGCCAATGACGGTATTAAAGATTTGACAAAGTCGCTTAAAGACCTTTCAAAAAGAGAGGCAAAACGAGCATCCCGATTGGCTAAGGAAGCTAAAGACGATTTACGTGAATGGAAATCAAAAGCTAAAGATGCAGGTAAAGATGTCCTAAACAAAGTATCAGAGAAAGCGTCTGACTGGGCAGGAAGAGCGTCTGACACGAGTCACAAACTTGCAGACAAAACAGAAAGTCTAGCAGAAAATTTAAAGTCAGATATTTCAAAAGCCTAATTTTGAAAAGTAAATGCTGAAGACAGCAAAATATGTATCTTTGTGGTACATGAGTTTCTTTCAGCAGGTCAAAACATTAGTCTATAAAGATCTTACTTTAGAATGGCGTTCTAAATATGCTATAAACAGCATTTTATTATATGTAGTATCTACTGTATTTGTGTGCTACCAAGCATTTAAATCAGTAGATACTCAAATTTGGAACGCATTATTCTGGATTATCCTACTCTTCGCTTCCATAAACGCAATAAGCCGGTCGTTCGTACAGGAAAGCCAATACAGACAACTGTACTATTATGCTATAGCAAGCCCAAAATCCATCATCATATCAAAAGTAATTTACAACGTGATACTGATGACAGTGCTTTCGGTAATTACTTACGTTATTTATTCCCTGATTTTTAAAAACCCAGTAGGAGACCCTGTTTTCTATTATATAGCCGTGCTACTAGGTGCAATAAGTTTTGCTACGGTATTCACTATGGTATCAGGAATAAGCGCTAAAACGGGCAACAATAGTACAATAATGGCAATTTTAGCATTCCCGGTCATCATCCCTTTATTAATTGTTTTAATTACACTATCACAAAATGCTCTACAAGGAATGGATAGAGCCGAAAGTTACAATGAGATCGGTGTTCTTGTCGCAATTAATGTCATAACTATTACTATTTCTTTATTGTTATTTCCTTACCTTTGGAGGGATTAAAATAACAAGTAGAAAATGAGAAAAAACTGGTGGAAAATACTAGCCGCTTTTTTAGTTAGTGCATCTGTAATTGCCGGATTTATGGGGCCGGTACCTCAATTATTCCTTCTTCACGAAACCATAAGAAATGTTTATTTTCATGTACCGATGTGGTTTGCTATGTTTACTTTATATGGCATTTCGGTAGTATACAGTATAAAGTACCTTAACAATGGAAATCCTAAGCATGACCTTATCGCTGTAGAGGCTGTAAATACCGGCATAATCTTCTGCTTCTTAGGTCTTTTAACTGGTATGCAATGGGCAAACATTACGTGGGGCGAGGCCTGGCCAAGCGACCCAAAAACCAATGGATCGGCAATTGCTACATTAATGTATCTAGCATATTTAGTGCTCCGTAATGCCTTGGACGAAGAGCAAAAGCGAGCTAAAATTTCTGCAGTTTATAACATTTTTGCCTTCCCCATAATGATTGTCTTACTGTATATACTCCCTAAAATGACAGACTCCCTACACCCTGGAAGTGGAGGCAACTCAACATTTGGAGATTTAGACATGGATAACAATATGCGCCCCATATTTTATTCGGCCGTTATCGGATGGATACTGACAGGAGTATGGATCTGTACCTTGCGTTATAGATTAAGATTGTTAGATCGAAAAGCAAATCAAATCGACTAAAACAAACGACAAAACACGAATAACCGCGAAGCAGCACGCCTGCAATATTAAATAAAAACAAGTTACACACATATGAAAAAAATAAGTCTACTATCTATCTTCACTTTCGCGACCATGTTGTCCTCATATGCGCAGTCTTCTGAAATAGAAATGGCCACAGCACTTAGAAGCTCTGGAAAGATATGGGTTGTAGTAATGGTACTTTTAACAATTGTTATTGGGATGTATGTTTACCTATTTACTATTGATAAAAAAGTAAAGAAATTAGAGAATAAATAATCACTAATTTCTGACTATCTAATCTATCCATGTTAATAAATCAACATAGAAAATTCACTCCAATCAATATCCTATCGGTATCAATCATTGGTGCGTTTCTGTGTTTGGGAGCATTTTTGCACCTCCCTGAAGAATTACATCCAGTCTTTCTGGAGCCGGCAGCTAATAATCTTTTTGGAATTGAGATTGGAGCAGGGTTAGCTCCGGTGTCCAATGTCTTATTAACGTTGGCATTAACACTACTACAAGCATTCCTGTTGAACAGAGTTGTTAATCACTTTAACTTTCTTGGAAAACCAAATTTCCTGACAGCTCTGCTATTCATGACCTTGGTCAGTTTATTCCTACCTTTCTTGGTTCTATCTCCTACCTTGATATGTAATTTCATAACGATATGGATGATGAGTAAACTTTTCAACATCTATAAACAAGCCGATGTAAAGGGATTGATGTTCGATTTGGGAATGATTGTCGCATTGGGAAGTCTGATATACTTTCCTTTTATAGTTATGTTTCTTCTACTATGGATAGCTTTAATTATCTTCAGACCATTTATTTGGCGAGAATGGGTAACACCCCTTTTGGGATTTTCCGTCATCTATTTTTTATTAGGTGTTATATATTACTTATCCAATCGTTTCGACGAATTTAAAGCGATATTTTCACCTTTTACAAACCCTCTACCCAGTACGTTACACGTCGATTATCACGACTATCTAGTAGTAGCGCCTATTATTATAGGATTAGTTTTCTTCCTATCCGTACTACGCGATCAATACTTTAAGAGCATCGTACACATACGTAAATCCTTTCAACTGCTTTTCTATATGCTTTTGTTAATTGGAGGATCATTTTACTTAAATGAAAAGATCAATATTAATCACTTTCTACTATGTGCACCGCCACTAGCAATCTACTTGGCATATTATTTTTCTTTTGCTAAGAATAAATGGATTTATGAAAGTCTATACCTTATAATTATAGCAACTATAATATACTTTCAGTTTATGTAAAAAACTGAAAAACAGCCGTTTAACCTTTTTTAACAAAATGAGCTAAAGGATTCATTAAAATTTAAATAGTTTTGTATCGAAATAAATCCTTTACAAGGTGCCTAAACGGGCAATTTCAAAACGCCAGTTCGTTATTGGCCTATCAAGATAACACGAAAAAGACATCCGAAGTGCGGAGACGATAAAATATATGCATAAACTATCCAATGTTTTGAGTGCCCAAAAGGCTTTAAAGCTCGTAATTGCTACAGGCTTAATCCTGGTAAATATTCAGGTATATGCCCAGACCACCACGTCACATTCTCCCTATTCCAAATTTGGTCTTGGGCAGATGCGAGAAGACCTCCTCCCTCAGACCCGTTCCATGGGGGGAATATCTACGGCTGTACGCTATCAATCGGGGCTGCCAATTCTAAATATAGCCAACCCAGCAAGTTATTCTGCCTTTTCTAGAACGATATTTGAAGCAGGCCTTTACGGAAATTCCACAGAACTTGCGAAAGGCAACGCTAAGGATAATACTTCTGATTTTGCATTCTCTCATCTTGCTATTGGTGTTCCATTATCTCAAAAGTTTGGTGGTCTAGCATTTGGACTGATGCCGTATTCGGATGTTGGATACAATGCAACAGCTGTAAAAAGCAACGCCAACCTAGTTTCTTTAGAAACCAGTAGTGGTGAAGGGGGAATTAACAAAGCGTTCTTCGGTTATGGCGTATCTCCAGTAAAAGGACTTAGTGTTGGTGCTAACATTGGTTTTCTATTCGGAGAATTAAATGATATCTCTTCTGTTTCTTTCCCTACGGATCCCTCTATGTACAATGCACGCTATAGAGAGACCCGTCTGATAAGAGGTGCTACAGTAGATTACGGTATTCAATACTCTAAAGCTATCAGCAGGAAACTGAACCTTACTGTAGGCTACTCAGGATCTCTTAACAATACGGTAAAAAGCAAAACAACCTTATTGGCAACTAGAACAGAGCCATCATCCGATCCAGACTTTCAAAATATAGCCTTAGACACCGTTTCATTTCAAGAAGGATTGGCACGTAAAATCAACCTTCCTATGAAGCATAATATCGGATTCACACTCTCTAAAGGATATAACTGGATGGTAGGTGCCGACTTCAAGTATGCGGATTGGAGTGATTTTCAAACTCGTGTAGGAGAACCATCTTTAGGCAAAAACTACGGTTTTGCTGTGGGTGGCCAGATAAAACCAGACCCTACATCTGTAAGATACTGGAATATTGTTGATTATAGACTTGGGTTTAGATACAATCAAACTCAAGTAAAATATAACGACAGGAATATAAATGATATGGCAGTTACGGTGGGGATCGGTTTACCACTACCTGAAACAAATTTCGGAATGACCTTTTCAAGAATCAATATTTCTGCGGAATTTGGCCAACAGGGTTCTCTTTCAAACAACCTGGTTCGAGAACGTTATATCAACTTAAACCTAGGCTTTACATTAAATGACACTTGGTTCAGAAGAAGAAGCTATGACTAAGATTACTATAGTCTCAAAAAATATTTTATCACTTATTCCCCTATTGTCTTTAAGCGCAATAGGGGTTTTCTTGCTTAGCGCTTGCGAAAACGATCTACGTGAAGTAAGTAAAATAGAAAATATTCAAAAAGAAGAAGCTGTAGATATCTCTAAAGATGTAAAAATCATCGTCAGTGACTCCGCCATTGTCAAAGCCCAACTAACTGGCCCTGAAATGCGTGTGTACCATGATACGACAGGGAATAAAAACAGTAACTATGAATTTCAAAAAGGATTACAGATTATATTTTATGATGCTATGGGACGAGAAAGTCAACGTATCCGCTCCGACTATGGCAAACAACGGGTGCTCGATGGAATTACCGAATTCAAAAAGAATGTTGTTGTAAATATGTCCGATGGTTCTATTATAAAAACAGAAGAGCTTTACTACGACGAGAAACAGAAAATATATTACAATAGTGTACCCATATCTTTCGAATTCAAAGACGCACGAGGAAACCTTCAGGCGACTTCATTCACCTCTGACACAGAGTTTAGGAACATTAATGGGCAAAACATGACAGGTTTCTATATCCCTTCGAGTACGAGCCAATTTCCTTCATTCGGCAATTAATTCGCATACAAACCATAAAGCTTTAAATAAGTTTTATTTACATCATAAAAATTTACTCTTTTTTTTATAAAAGTTGTATCTTGCGCCTTGTTTTAACAAAACACAATTAAATAACTAAAGAACACATAAATACAATACGAGAATATGGGATTAATGGGTAATTTGCGTAACCGTGCTGGATTGGTAATATTCGTAATCGGTTTAGCAATTGTTGCATTTTTATTAGGGGACATCATTCAGTCCGGAATGCCATTTTGGGCGAAAAAGCAAAATGAAGTAGGTAACATTAATGGTAATTCAATTGACTATCAAGACTTCAACGCTCAAGTAGAACAAACTTCGGCAATGTACCAGCAACAAATGGGGGGTGCCGAAACACCACAAATAAAAAATTTTGCTGTCCAACAAGTTTGGAATCAATTTGTATCTAAAGAATTGATTGCTAACGAAATTGAAAAACTAGGACTAGTGGTTGGTAAAAAAGAATTTAACGATCTTATTACAGGCCCGACACCGTCTCCGCAGATTATGCAAACTTTCACCAATCCTCAAACGGGGCAATTTGACCGTAATTACCTAACGCAAGTTATTAATGAGGCTAAAGGTGGTAATGCTCAGGTAGCTCAACAATGGGAATTGCTCCTTGATAATATCCGTACACAAAGGTTGACTGAAAAATACTCAAACTTAGTGAGCAACGCGGTTTACGTTACAGCATTGGAAGCTCAGGATGAATATACGGCAAAAAACAAACTTGCTAACTTCAAGTACGTATTGCTAGATTATTCTTCGGTCAATGAAGCAGATATCAAGCTAACAGACGCAGATTACAAAGAATATTATGACAAGCATAAAAATGCTTTTAAAAACCCAGAAGAAACTCGTTCAGTTGAATATGTATTGTTTGATGCTAGTGCAACAGCCAAAGATTCAGCAAGCACTTTAGCTACAATTCAAACACTAAAAGGCGAACTAGCAGCTTCAACAAACGATTCTTTGTTTGTGGTAGGAAGCTCGGATAATAAATACCCGGTAACTTATTACAGAAAAGGCCAGGTTAGCCCAGCATTAGATTCGGTTATATTCAATGCTGCTAAAGGTACTACTGTAGGCCCATTCTTATCTAACGGTGCTTACGAAATTGCCAAAATAATTGACTCTAAATTTAGCCCAGATTCGGTGAAAGCTAGTCACATTCTTTTAAATGCAACAGCTGAAGGAGGAATTGATAAAGCAAAAGCGAAAGCGGATTCAATTAAAGGTCTTATTGCAAAAGGAGAAAGTTTCTCATCTTTAGCGGTTGAGTTCAGTCAAGATCCTGGAAGCAAGGCTAATGGAGGAGATTTAGGCACTTTCACTAGAGGTCAAATGGTTGGTCCTTTTGAGGAAGCAGCATTTAATGGCAAAGCTGGAGATGTAGTGGTCGTTGAATCGCAGTTCGGCGTTCACATCTTAAAAATCGAAAAGCAAATAGGAAATTCTAAAATCGTTAAAGCTGCGATTTTAGATAAGGTGATTTCTGCAGGAAAAGAAACAACTGATGCTGTCTATGCTAAAGCCAATGCATTCTTCACTTCAGCAAACGCCGCTAATTTCGAAGAAACAGCAAAGCAACAAAATCTAAATGTACAAAAAGCTGCTCGCGTACAACCAATGGATAACTCACTAAATGGAGCGGAAGCTTCAAGAGAATTAATCCGCTGGATTTTTGACGCAAAGAAAGATGAAGTCTCTGACAAAGTATACGAAACAGAAAACAACTTTATTGTAGCTAAAGTTAAAGCGATCAATCCTAAAGGAATACAATCGCTTGATGCAATCAAAGGTGATATCGAGCTAGGGGTCAAAAACCTAGTAAAAGCTCGCATGCTTAAGGAAAAAATGAACAATGCGCTCAACGGAGCAACTTCTATTGATCAAGTGGCACAAAAAGTTGGTAAATCTGCTATCGCAGTAGAAAATATCGTATTGGCAAACCCTGTTATTCCAGGTGTTTCTTTAGAAAGTACAGTAATAGGTACTGTATTTGGATTACAGCCTAATAAACCATCTAAAGCGATAGAAGGCACGCAAGGTATATATGCTGTTCAAGTAAATAGCTTTGTAAATCCTAAAGAAATGGTAGATACAGAGCGTAAAAACCAACAAAAACAAATGATGGCATCGAAGCAGCAACGTTCTTGGGGTTCAATCTTTAAAGCCCTCCAAGACAATGCGAAGATTGATGACAATCGCATTAGGTTTTATTAAGATATTATAGCTAATTTTATAGCCGAACATGATATCATGTTCGGCTATTTTATTTCTAGTCAATGGATATCCAAGAAAATATTGTTAATAAGGTCGCTCAAAGTGGATTGATAACCATAGATTTAGCGCAGTATGCTCCCGCAAAAGAGCGTATTTTTGTCTATGATATAAAGGACAACCTTTTCCATGGTTTAATACTGAAAGAAAAGGATTTTAGAGCTTTTGTGAAAGAGCATGATTGGAGCCAATACGAGGGCAAACACATTGGAATTACCTGTTCTACAGATGCAATCGTACCCACTTGGGCCTATATGATCCTATCAAATGTGTTAAGCCCATTTGCTAAATCCCTACACTTTGGATCACAAGAAGAGATTATACGCGATATTTTTTCAGAGGCTATACAAGGAATAGACTATACACAATATCAAGATCAACGCATTGTAGTCAAAGGATGCGGAGATGTATTTATACCAGAAAGTGCATTCGTATTGTTCACCCATAAACTTACACAGGTTGCAAAGAGTATCATGTACGGCGAACCCTGCTCCACTGTACCGGTCTTCAAACGTAAAAGTTAAACCTTCTACCATTTCCACCTGTCCTATATCTATGAGAAAATTCTACAGCTTATTACTTATCCTATGTGCTATGTTGTCATGGGGCTCAGCGCAAACACTTCCCTACCTTAAAGAACCTACTTTTAAAGAAGGCGAAAAGCTATCTTACAAACTAAGATACGGTGTAATTTCTGCGGCGAATGGCGTGTTATCAGTCAATAAATCACAACTGCAATTTAGCAATAAGAATACATTTCATCTTAATGCGTTTGGGCAGACTTCGTCTGCATTCTCCATATTTTACACCGTAAGAAATAAATACGACTCGTATATAGACGGCAATACCTACCAACCCTATCTCTATACCGAGGATATCCATGAAAATAGTTATACAAGAAAAGAATATGCTACGTTCGACCATAGAAATGGAACTGTTAAAGGGGCGAAAGGCACTTTTAAAGGGAGAACATCCCAGATTTTCGATCTCTTATCAGCCTACTATTTTTCACGAAATCTAGATCTTTCCTCGCTTAAAAGTGGAGACTCCTTCAAAATCCCCTACTTCTTAAACGATGAGGTTGCCGAACTAAAAGTCTTCTACGTAGGCACTGAACAGATAAAAACAAGTCTAGGCACATTAGATTGTATTAAATTAAGTCCAGAAATCAAGCCAGGACGTATCTTTAAAAAAGACAGTAAATTATACTTGTGGGTAACCAATGACGGCAATCGTATTCCCGTTAAAGCTCAGGTAGAAATCTTAATCGGATCGGTTACCATGGATTTGACCAAGGCAGAGGGATTGAAATATGAGTTGGGAAAAAAAGCAAGTTATTCAAAATAATTAAGATCATGATTGAGGTTGATAATGTATTGGTCCACGAGGACTTGATAAGTAATGATTTTGTTTGCAACCTTTCCAAATGCAAAGGCATTTGCTGTGTAGAAGGTGATGCCGGCGCGCCTTTACGCGAGTCGGAAAAAGCGATATTAAAAGAAATATATCCAAAAATAAAAGCTTATATGACCCCTGAGGGTATTCAAGCTGTAGAAGAGCAAGGTACACATGTCATCGATGGAGATGGAGACTTAACGACTCCGTGCGTAGATGGTAATAAAGAATGCGCCTATGTGACTTGGGAAAACGGGATAACAAAATGTGCTATTGAAAAAGCATATGAACTAGGTGAAGTAGACTGGAAGAAGCCTATCTCCTGCCACCTGTACCCTATCCGCACCACCCATTACCCCCAATTTGACGTGTTGCATTACGACAGATGGCATATTTGTAAAGATGCCTGTAGTTTCGGAAAAGAATTGCAGGTACCCGTTTATAAATTTTTAAAAGATCCACTTATAAGAGAGTATGGAGCAGAATGGTATGCTAAATTAGAAGAATCCGTAGATTCTATCTAATGTATTTTTGTTATCTTTATTGCGTATAAATAGACGCTAATTGGTATTTACCATCATTCATGCTTAGTTTAAAGGAGATACAACGCCCCATAGCAACAGAGCTTTCGATATTCGAAACAAAGTTTAAGCAGTCCATGCAAAGCTCTGTTCCACTTTTAGATATTATAACCCAGTATTTATACAAACAGAAAGGAAAGCAAATGCGTCCTATGTTTGTATTTTTTGCTGCGGGTCTGTGTGGAGAGATTACAGAATCAACCTACAGAGGAGCATCCTTGGTCGAGCTTCTCCATACAGCTTCCCTAGTACATGATGATGTCGTAGACAATGCGAATGAACGGAGAGGTTTTTTCTCTATAAATGCATTATGGAAAAATAAAGTGGCAGTCCTAGTAGGTGATTTTCTACTATCTAAGGGACTACTACTCTCGGTAAATCACGAAGAACATGCCCTGTTGAAGATTGTTTCCGAGGCTGTTGAACAAATGAGTGAAGGCGAGCTCTTACAAATCGAGAAAGCTCGAAAGCTGGATATCAAAGAAGAAATTTATTACGAGATTATCCGTAAAAAAACCGCATCTCTTATCGCTTCATGTTGCGCATCCGGTGCATCTTCCGCAAAAGCAGATACAGATACAGTAGAGTTAATGCGACTATTTGGTGAGAAAGTTGGCTTAGCATTTCAGATTAAAGATGATCTATTTGACTTTGGACTAGATGATATCGGTAAACCTGTAGGCAACGACATTAAAGAAAAAAAGATGACATTACCATTGATATATGCTCTCGCACATACATCAACATCTGAAAAGCGGAGAATTATCAATCTCGTGAAAAATCACAATGAAAACTCCGAAAAAGTAGAGGAAGTAATTCAATTTGTACGTGCTAGTGGAGGCTTAGATTATGCTACGCAAAAGATGTTACAGTTTCAACAGGAAGCCTTCGACATCTTAGCCAAATTCCCAGATAATCTATATAAAGAAGGATTAAAACAACTAGTTAAATTTACGACAGAAAGAAATAAATAAAAATGAGCAATGAAGTAATGTTTTTTGGAGGGTTTATCATATTCATAATCCTCATGTTGGCAATAGATCTTGGTCTGTTCAGCAAAAGTGACAAACCCGTAAGCTTAAAAGCCGCAGCAATTATGTCCGTTATATGGATTCTATTTGCCTTAGGTTTTGGTATGGTGTTATATTATTGGGGCAACGAACTGCACGATGTCCATGATTTAGCACGACTAAAAGAAGTTGTCGCCAAGCATTATCATGATATCAAGATCATAGAGAATGATCTTGCTGCTAGTATACATATTTACAATAAGAACCTTACATTAGAGTATTTGACAGGTTATGTTGTTGAGTACGCCTTGTCTGTAGACAATATATTTGTCATGGTGTTATTATTCTCCTCCTTTGGTATTCCAGAACGCTTTTACCACAAAGTATTAGTATGGGGGATCCTCGGTGCTATTATATTACGTTGTATATTCATTTTCGTTGGCGCTGCACTAATAGCCAAATTCGGCTGGATACTCTATGTATTTGGTGCTTTTTTGGTCTACACTGGATTTATGATGTACATCAACAGAAACCAAGAAGAAGAAGTCGATCCACAAAACCATGCTGTTGTTAAGTTTGCTTCTAAATACTTTAAGGTAACACCAAACATGGATGGAGGACATTTTTTCCATATTGAGAATGGTGTACGCTACATGACACCGCTATTTCTTGTTCTTTTGGTTATTGAATTTACCGATCTGATTTTCGCTGTAGACTCTATTCCTGCGATATTCTCGGTAACCAAAGATCCATATATCGTATTTTTCTCCAACATTTTTGCGGTATTAGGACTAAGATCAATGTTCTTTCTATTAGTAAACATCATCCATAAGTTCCACTATCTAAAGGTAGGATTGGCATTCCTTCTGATATTTATAGGTGCAAAAATGTTACTTCACGACTGGTTAAAAGGATGGGGATTTACGACAACACATTCGTTGATCATCATATTGAGCATCTTGGCACTTAGTGTTATTGCATCACTCATCTTCCCTAAGAAAGAGAATTACGACAAATAGTAATATCAATAAGATCCAATAAAAACGGCATATAGACCAAAGTAGTCTATATGCCGTTTTCTTTTACTGTGTCACGGATTGTCAGCTTGCCATCTCTCGAGAGAGAATAGGAAAGCGAACGCAAAGGAGTCGAAAGAGCTTACTTTAAGCTCTTTCGACTCCTTAAAAAGTATAATCATTCAATAATACGGACAGTTTCAAAAAAAAAAGCGAGGCCTAACCTCGCTATAAATATTTGTAAGAAATAAATACTTGCTATTTCAGAACTACACTAGATCGCCCCATTATGGCATTATCAGCATACAACAACACCGTATAAGCACCCTTCTTAAAGCGATCTGCATCACGCCATAAGAACTGATACTCTTCACCTTTATTCGTAAAGTTGATTACCTCCTTAAACGTATATTGCAGTTTGTCACCATGAACATAAAAAACGTCTCCTGTTCTAGCAATAAGATTACCCTGAGGATCAATCACCCGAACAAAAACTTCTTTACTACCTTCTTTAGCTAATGGATTATCAGCTATACTAAATCGTATCTGTAAATCATCAACACGCTTAGCTTTCGTTTCTATTTCCAAAACACCTTTTCGTGTTTTCTCCACACCATTAACCAAGACATTGGAGACTTTTATCGAAGACGCCACGCTAACTTTTTCATTTAAACGTTCGTTTCTCTCTCTCAGGTTTTCAACCTGGTCAGTCTTCTCTTTAACGGTTGAACTTAACTCTTTATTTTGTTTCAAGAGCACGTCGTTCTGAAGCTTCAATTCACCAACCTCATCTTTCAATGAAGAGACATTTTTCTTTAGCTTCTGAATTTGATCTTTCGCTGCTTGAATCTGGGCATCAGAAATATTCGAAGTTTCAAGTTCCGTGCGTAAATCATCAATAATCTTGCGTGCAAATTGCTCTTCTTGAATTAAACTCTCCGGTAACCCTTCTACATTTTGGTTCTTGATATTGTCTAATTCAGCTTCTATCCTATCAATTTCGATCTGTAGATTCTCTTTTTGTAAAGCTACGGTATACAACTTCTCTCCTGAAGACTTAAACTTTACATAAAAATATATGTTCGTTGCAAGGAGCGAAGCTATAGCAATCATAAAAAAATAAATCTTCGAATTATCTTTCTTGTTATTCGGAACCTCACTCTCGACGGATGTATTTCTCACTTCCATATCAGACCTTCTATTTTACCCCAAATCGCGTTTAAACTTATATTTTCCATAGCTGGAAAATACTCAACAAAAACTATTCCAAAAACCACCTTACTCGAAATAGTTAAGTGTCTCGAAACCACCTTCTTTCAGATATTGTTCTTTACGCATCAAGCGGAGATCTGACAAAACCATCTCCGACACCAACATTTGTAGATCATACTTAGGTTTCCAATTGAGCTTAGTCTGTGCTTTCGTTGGGTCGCCAATCAATAAATCGACCTCCGTAGGTCTATAATATCTCGGATCCACTTTCACTACTGTCTGTCCCAATTTTACGCCTTCGGGGTCTATTCCTAGTTCGCGTAATCGATTATCGTCACGATCTATGATAACACCCTTCTCCAATTCATCTTTACCGCTAAACTCGACCGTTATACCAAGTTCTGCAAAACTCATCTGTACAAAATCACGAACCGTAGTCGTTACCCCAGTAGCGATTACAAAATCCTCGGCAACATCCTGCTGCAAGATGAGCCACATGGCTTCCACATAATCCTTAGCATGCCCCCAATCGCGTTGAGCAGAAAGATTTCCTAAAAATAATTTACTTTGCAATCCCAAAGCAATCTTAGCCACAGCTCTTGATATTTTACGCGTCACAAATGTTTCCCCTCGAACAGGACTTTCGTGATTAAATAAAATTCCATTACACGCATACATATTATATGCTTCTCGATAGTTGACCGTAATCCAGTAACCGTACATCTTTGCTACAGCATACGGGCTTCTAGGATAGAATGGGGTTGTCTCACTCTGAGGTACCGCTTGTACCAAGCCATATAATTCGGAAGTAGAAGCTTGATATATTTTCGTCTTTTCAATCAATCCCAAAAGCCGAACAGCTTCGAGTATACGCAATGTGCCTATACCATCCGCATTTGCAGTATACTCGGGTGTATCAAAACTTACCTTAACATGCGACTGTGCAGCAAGATTATAGATTTCATCAGGTTGAGTCTCCTGGATAATACGGATAAGATTAGTTGAATCTGTTAGATCACCGTAATGTAGGACAAAATTCCGGTTGTCCAAATGCGGATCCTGGTATAAATGATCAATACGATCCGTATTAAAAAGAGAACTTCTTCTTTTCAACCCGTGCACCAAATAGCCCTTTTTTAATAAAAACTCAGCCAGATAAGCTCCGTCTTGTCCTGTAACACCTGTAATAAGTGCTACCTTTTGAATAGTAGATTCCTTCATAATGAAAAATTAGCCAAACTTAGATAAAATGCATTGGATTCACGAATACCAGTTCGAAAAAAACAATTATTTGCATTAACTTTTTATCCGCCAACAACAGAAGTGTTATATAAAAGCAAAAAGCATCTCTTTTTATCCAAACCTTGCTAGACAAAAGAGATGCTTTTTTACCGGTTCAGCGCGCCTACAAGGATGCTATAGCCGCTTCGTAATTCGGTTCATTGGTCGTCTCTGCAACCTGTTCCGTATAGCATACATTACCGCTTTCATCAACAACTACAACAGCGCGGCTTAACAAGCCTTGCAAAGGACCATCTGAGAAACGGACGCCATAAGCTTCCGAAAAACTATTGTCTTTATATTCTGATAGTGTAACAACATTTTCTATCCCCTCAGCGGCACAGAATCTCCCCTGCGCAAAGGGTAAATCTTTAGAAATACATAGAACCACCGTATTCTCCAGAGCCGAAACCTTTTGATTGAATGTGCGTACTGACATTGCACAGGTTCCTGTATCAATGCTTGGAAAAATATTTAAAACAATTCTCTTCCCTGAAAAATCCGATAACGATTTCTGAGAGAGATCAGCAGCGGTTAATGAAAATTCCGGAGCTTTAGATCCAACGGCAGGCAAACTTCCTGCTGTGTTGACTGTTATACCTTTAAACAAAACTTGACTCATGATAATAATTTTTAATGTTTCAATATAGCAATTTTAGAGGAATACACCTATTTAAAAAAGACAATAAATTATTTTATTTGCAAAAAAAATACTATGTTAGCATTGTATTTTAAAGACTCTGGTAACCAAATAAGCTTATGAAAAAATTACTTTTATCCTTTCTATTAGCTAGCCCTACTCTCTTATTCGCACAAGGCTCTCAAGTGAACACTCAAGGCATAAAGGCCTTGGGGATGGCTGGTGCTGGCTCGGCGTTATTTGTCGATGAATCCAGTATATTCTACAATCCAGGAGCTCTGGCAAAAATGAATCACAATGCAGTTTCTGCAGGCGCCACGACCATCATGTACAGGTCGGCCTTTAAGGAAGTCAATGCTACGCAACAGTATGACACCAAATTTCAAATCACGCCTCCCTTTTCAGTTTTTGCAACCTTCGGCCCTAAAAACACGTGGTGGAAAGCCGGTCTTGGTGTCTATACCCCATTTGGGGGTGCGGTGGACTGGGGGCAAGACTGGCCCGGTAGATTTGAGTTAAACCATCTACAGATGCGTGCAATATACATACAGCCCACTTTAAGCTTTAAGATTACGGATGCATTTAGCATAGGTGGAGGTTTTGTTTACAATCTAGGTTTCGTTGATCTATCAAGATCAATCCCTGTTTTTGACTCCAACGGACAACCTGGCCGCGCAGAACTGTCAGGCATGGGGACCGGAACGGGCTATAATGTAGGGGTCCATTACAACTTAGAAGATGAGTTTGCAATATCATTGAGCTACCGCTCTAAAGTGATCACTAAATTAAAAGATGGGGACGCTAAATTTTCAGTACCGGATGTACTCGCCTCTTCGTTTCCAACCACCACTTTTGATGCAGAATTACCCTTACCAGCTTCTTTTAATGTAGGCGTCACATTCCCAATCAGTGAGAAACTAGACTTTGCTGGTGATGCGACATTCATAGGCTACGACGTCTACAAGTCATTAACATTTGATTACAAAGACAATACCGCTGCTTTAGAAGACACCTATCAGCCTAAAAACTACCAAAAGGCATTTTCTGGAAAAGTTGGTTTAAATTATAAGGCAACTGATAAATTAGATATCCGTACAGGTGCGGGCTATGTCTATACGCCAGTAAGGCCTCAGTATGTATATGCGGAGACTCCCGACAATAACCGTGTCATGGGGTCACTAGGTTTTACATACATGCTTTCCGAGAAATTCGATTTGACAGGAGCTTATACCTTCCAACGAATTTTGGAACGTACAGTAACAAATACTGTAACAGGTTTGAACGGGACATTCAAAACCAATATTCATGCGCCAGCAATTTCATTCACCTATAAATGGTAATTATCATGAATTTACTCCACAACAACGTTAAACTTTATATAGTTCTTGCTGCCTGCGCTCTAGTCGCGTCTTGTGCCCCAGAAATAGATAATGCAACCCCAAAAGAAAACACAGGAGCTTCAAAACCCGATTTCACCAAATACATCGCTATCGGTAATTCCCTTACTGCAGGTTTCGCAGATGGCGGGTTATACTTGGAAGGACAGCAACGGGCTTTTCCCCTACTAATTGCCGAAAAGATGAAGGCTCAAGGTGGTGGTGATTTCAAATCACCTTTCTTTACTGAAAGCCAATCCAATGGTTCGGGCTATATCCGATTAAAAGATCTGGTAAATGGTCAACCCGTAACTGAAGTGGTAACAGACAAACTGGCTGTAAGAGGCGTATCACCAACAGGGAAGCCCTTATACACAAAATATACAGATGAGATAAATAATCTAGGTGTCCCTGGAATGCGACTAGATATGATTGATATAGCAGGTCTAGGTTCGCAAGTTGGCAACCCATATTTTGAAAGACTATTAGCAGACAATGCGGCGCTCACTACTTATCGCCAGTTTGCAACATCCAAAAATCATACATTCTTTTCTTTTAGTCTAGGCAATAACGATGCATTGGGCTATGCTACCAATGGAGCGGTACATAGTGATGATACCAACAAACTGACAGATACTGCAACATTTGGAATCAATCTTCGAAAATTTATTACCGATTTAACCACAAACGGACGCAAAGGAGTAATAGCTACCATTCCAGACGTATCGGCTGTTCCTTTTCTAACTACGGTGACCAGACAGGCCTTATTACAAGCAGCGAGTGCTGCCTCCCAAGCTCAAGGCGGGCCGGCTGTTACTGCCCTCTTTATTGAAACGAAAACCGGGACAAGACCTGCTACTGACAAAGATATGTTTGTACTGCCTTTTGCTTCTTCAGGTTTATTAGGAAAGCCTAATGCACAAAAAATTCCTTATGGTCTCCATCCTAATAATCCCATTGAAAGTAAATATGTATTGGACGAGGCAGAGGTGGTAGAAGTACAAACACGTATTGCGCAGTATAATGAGAAGATTCAAGAAGTTGCTAAAAACCGAAATCTTGCACTAGCAGATATACATTCTTTCTTGAATAAGGTTAAGAACGGATATGTGTACAATGGGGTCGTTATTAGTAATAAATATATCACTGGCAACGTATTTTCATTAGATGGGATTCACCTTACCCCTATGGGATACGCTATCATGGCAAACATCTTTATTGAAGCGACCAATGCGAAATATGGCAGTCAACTCGACAAAGTAGATGCCACCAAATATCGCGGCGTAAAAATGCCTTAAGGATGATATTTATTCAAAAAAGAGCCGCTTTTGATAGAAAAGCGGCTCTTTTCTATTTAATTTCAGGCATTTTATATAAGTTTGATAAAGAATCCAATGAAAGGTGGATGAAACAAATTAAACATATGAAATATTCATGTAGCAGAACTGCACAAACACTGATGAAAATAGTTTGGATATTCCATATGACCATTAAAAGACAAGTTAAACACATATGAAAACAACATTACAACGAATTAATAAAGCTGTACATTTCGAGGCATCCAGTGATTCCTCAACAGTAAAAATTAACATAGATGGTCCCGCTTCCATCGGAGGAGAAGGAAAAGGAGTACGTCCTATGGAATTGGTGTTAATGGCATTAGGATCTTGTAGTGTATTCGATTTGACGACTATTCTACAGAAACAAAGACAGGATATTCAAGACATTTCAGTTGAAGTAGAAGGACAGAGGAGAGATGAAGTCCCAAATATTTTCACCAAAATCCACATTAGCTTTCTACTAAAGGGAGATATTGACGAAGTTAAAGCCCAAAAGGCAGCCGAACTAGCCGTCAAAAAATATTGTTCTGTTCACGATATGCTAGCCGCTGGAGGCGTAGATATTACCTATAGCATCAAGATTGCTTAACTCAAATAAAAGAGAGCGCCTAAACGGTGCTCTTTTTTTTCCATATTTTTTCAGACCACCGTCCCACAAGCCAAAAGGAGATTGCGAGCAACAGAAAAAATATAGTACGATTAATATTGTCCCAAAGATATTCCACAAAACGAGTATAAAGATTCAGTAGGAAAAAGACAAAACCAATGTCACGTATTACAGAATCCTTCTTCTTCAATCCGTATATAGCGAGCCCCAAAGATATCGCGATAGCTAATATTCCCCAATACAAAATCTCATATTGACGTATCTTAGTCCAAGCATCAAAATCACTGTAATTCCCAAATATAGATAGACACCATAAGGCAATCATCGAATACAACAGACCTATCACAAAACTTGTAGACTGAAAATAGACTAAAGTATGCCATCTGGGTTGAATCCAAATAGAAAAAGCGGTAAGCAACGCGCCAAAAATGGTGAAACGCAATGGGAAGTTCATTCCCCAGAACTTCCAGCCCCATTCACTATGCAGTGCTGTTTCTGTCGCAAACCAGATGCCTAAAGCCACTAGGGTAAATACCCATATTAATTTAGATTTAAGTTTAACAGCCAAAACTGCATAAATCAAAATTGAGAGGAAAAATAGAATCGTAAAATAGTGTGTATTACGATCTAGAATCTGACCTAAAAACCCGATACTGGCAGCGGTAGCGAAAGAGCCAGCGAGCATAAGCGTCTCGTTAGAAAACGTTTTATCCGGATACAGCTTTTTATTTCTAAAGCCTAAAAAATAAAAAAGCGCGGCCAAGGCAGCAAAGAAAAGACAAAATACAATATTAGGTGTTTCGTAAAAACGTTCCACAAAACGAACAAGCATATCATCCGCAAACAACGATACCACTGAAAAGATCAAAGAAGCCAGAGCCACCCAGAAAGCATATCGTGCCAACACCTTCCATTCAAAGCTCCGTTCATCTACATTATCCTGTAACTCCAAAACTTTATTTTCATCCAACAGCCCCTGCTCCTGCCAGTGCAACAAAGCCTGGTCTATGGTCTCCTTTTCGTGCTTACTTAAATCTAGTTTTTTCACCCATATTCGGTTTAATCCGTCCTATTTACAAACCTACATAAATTCGACTTTAAACGCCATATATTTGAGTCGAAATATAAAAGCGAATTTATGTAAGCATATGGTACGCGCCCTATAAAGTCCGACGAATATTCAGTAACTTTGCAAGTTGCAAAAACTTAACGTTCCATGTCAAAAACAAAAGCAGTAGATTTAGGAGATCAGAATGAAGTAGAGGTATTTGGTGCACGTGTACATAACCTTAAAAACATCGATATAGCCTTCCCTAGAAACGAGTTAGTCGTCATTACCGGATTAAGCGGCTCTGGTAAATCATCCTTAGCTTTTGACACGATATATGCTGAAGGTCAACGCCGATACATGGAGACATTTTCAGCGTATAGCCGTCAGTTTCTGGGTGGAATGGAGCGACCCGACGTGGATAAAATATCCGGATTGAGCCCAGTAATTTCAATAGAACAAAAAACAACCAGCAAAAATCCGAGATCTACTGTAGGTACTATTACCGAAATATACGATTTCTTGCGTCTTTTATATGCGCGAGCTAGCGAAGCATTCTCCTATGTCAGTGGCAAGCGTATGCAAAGAATGTCTGAAGATCAGATTGTAGATCGTATCTTAGAAGACTTTATAAATGAAGCGATCTATATCCTTGCACCTATAGTCAAGGGACGTAAAGGACATTATAGAGAATTGTTTGAGCAAATCCGCAAACAAGGATATACTAAAGTACGTGTTGATGGCGAATTGATGGATCTCGTCCCCAAGATGCAGGTAGACCGTTATAAAATACACGATATTGAGATTGTTGTAGATCGTGTCATCGTGGAGAATGATGATCGAAAACGCCTTTATACCTCCGTTCTTCAGGCCATGAAGTCCGCAAAGGGAATTATTAAGATTGCGAACAAAGAGAATACCAAGGAACAATTTTTTAGCCGTTATCTTATGGATGCCGAGTCCGGTATTTCCTATGACGAACCGCAACCTAATACCTTCTCTTTCAATTCCCCTTATGGCGCCTGCCCAAAGTGTGACGGCTTGGGCTATATATTTGAAATCGACAAAAAAATCGTTATCCCAGATCGTAAACTAAGTATACAAAAGGGAGCTATCGTACCTCTTGGACCTTTTAGAGAATCCTGGAACTTCGCCGTCTTGAAAGCGGTAGCACAAAAGTTTGAATTTACGCTAACTACCCCCGTCGAGAAGCTCACGGAAGATCAAATCGACACCTTACTTTTTGGAGCCGACGAACCGATCTCCTTGACGGTATCCTACGGCTCATACGGGGCACGCGAATACAAAGTAAACTTCTCAGGCATCTTCAAAATGCTGGAAGAATACGCTGGAAAATCGAATGACGATGCACCTGCATTAGAAGACTTCAGGACAAAGGTATGTTGCCCTACCTGTAAAGGTGCTCGATTAAAACAAGAGTCCCTACACTTTAAGCTAGACAATAAAAACATCAGCGACTTAGCCGCAATGGATATTTCTTCGTTAATGGCTTGGCTAGAAAATATCGAAGAACGAATAGACGAGCGGCAAAAAGTAATCGCGGTAGAGATTCTAAAAGAAATCCGTACGCGCCTAGGCTTTTTGCTGGATGTAGGTCTAAACTACCTTACATTGGACCGCTCATCAAAAACCCTTTCAGGGGGCGAGGCACAGCGAATACGTCTAGCCACTCAAATTGGTTCCCAATTGGTCAATGTATTATACATCCTTGATGAGCCTAGTATAGGTCTTCATCAACGAGACAATGAGCGACTAATTAATTCCTTAAAAAACCTTCGGGATATCGGCAATTCGATACTTGTCGTAGAGCACGATAAAGATATGATACTCCACGCCGACTATGTAATCGATATGGGACCTGCAGCGGGTCTTCATGGCGGACAGGTCGTTGCACAAGGTAAGCCAGCGCAAATCCTCCAAGCAGACTCCTTGACCGCAGATTATCTGAACGGCAAAAAAGAAGTTCAAATACCCAAAGAACGTCGCACTGGAAACGGACATACCTTATCATTAAAAGGTAGCAGCGGGAATAATCTAAAAAACGTTTCAGTAGACTTTCCTCTTGGCAAATTAATACTGGTGACTGGTGTATCGGGTTCTGGAAAATCAAGTCTAATTACGGGAACTTTATATCCAATTCTCAATAAACACTTCTTTCGGGCAAAAGCCACCCCTATGCCCTACAAAAGTATAGAAGGACTTGAACATATTGATAAGGTTATTGAAATAGATCAAAGTCCTATCGGACGTACCCCCCGCTCAAACCCTTCCACCTATACCGGCGTCTTCTCCGACATTAGAACCCTTTTCGTACAATTACCTGAAGCAAAGATTAGAGGGTATAAGCCTGGGCAATTTTCATTCAATGTCAAAGGAGGAAGATGTGAGACCTGTCAAGGGGCGGGTATGAAAATCATTGAGATGAACTTTCTCCCAGATGTACAGGTACCTTGCGAAACCTGTCATGGCAAACGTTACAACCGCGAAACCTTAGAGGTAAGATACAAAGGCAAATCAATATCGGATGTATTGGACATGAGTATACACGATGCAGTGGCATTCTTTGAACATATCCCATCTATCCATCGCAAGATCAAAACTCTAGAAGATGTGGGCTTGGGCTACATTACACTGGGGCAATCTTCCACCACACTATCTGGTGGAGAAGCACAGCGTGTAAAATTGGCTACTGAACTTTCCAAAAAAGATACAGGCAACACATTTTACATCTTAGATGAACCCACAACCGGATTACACTTTGAAGATGTAAACGTCTTATTAGGCGTAATCAACAGACTGGTCAATAGAGGAAATACCGTATTGATTATCGAACACAACCTAGATGTGATAAAGACTGCAGATTGGGTTATTGATATGGGGCCAGAAGGTGGTAGAGAAGGAGGAAAATTGATGTTTGCGGGATTGCCAGAGGATCTAATCAAACAAAAGAACAGTGAGACTGGACGCTTCTTAAAAGAGGAAATGAAATAGGATGACAAATTGATGGAGTAACGAGTGACAAGTACATAACTAATCACTCGTCACTCATCACTGATTACTCGCAAGTACCTCAGCAACTACAAAATTAGAACCACCTACAAAAATTAAATCACCTTGGCGGTAGGCAACTTTCGCTGTGTTCAGGGCATTTTCCACTGTACCACAGACATTGCCTTTCAAACCGTAGGAAAGTGCTTTTTCGGCTAACTCTTCAGCCCCCATAGCACGAGGCATATCTGGATTAGAAAAGTAATAAAGAGCATCCTTGGGAAGGTATGGCAACATGTGATCCAAGTCCTTATCTTTCATCGCTCCAATAACAACATGCAGTTGCTCAAAATGTAGTCCTTCCAGATTTTTTATCACCTCCTTGATGCCATCTTCATTATGTCCGGTATCACAAATGATTAAAGGTTCTGTAGATAGCGTTTGCCACCGTCCTTGTAATCCTGTTCGACGTTGAACTCCTGCAAGCCCCAATCGTACGTGTTCTGTCGAGATGGTATAACCCAATTTTCGTAATTGCTCAACAACACCAAGAACTCCCAAAACGTTTTTCAATTGATACGACCCCGTCAGATCCAATTCAAATTCTTCCGTAGAATCTGCTGAAACAATTTCTATTTTTTGATAAGTAGAGGTCTTTTCAATACACCGGGCTTTAATAAATTGATCTGCAAAAAACAAGCCTGCATCCATTTCAGCTGCCCGATTTATAAAGATTGGAGCTGTTATAGAGTTACTTTCAGAGATAACTACTGGCGTATTTGCTTTAATAATTCCGGCCTTCTCAACAGTAATCTCTTCCAGGCTATTGCCCAATAGATTCATATGATCCATGCCTATATTAGTAATCAAGGCTACATCTGGATGAATAATGTTGGTACTATCTAATCGCCCCCCCAATCCGACTTCAATGACAGCCACATCCACTTGTTTCACGGCAAAGTAGTCGAATGCCAGTGCGACAGTAGCTTCAAAAAAAGAGGGTTGTATTTCTTCAATAAGCTGCTTTTGGCTATTTACGTAGTCCACAACAAACTGCGGATCGATCTGCTCCCCATTAATACGGATACGTTCTCTAAAATCAACCAAATGAGGCGAGGTATATAGCCCAGTCTTATAACCGGCAGCATTTAAAATAGAAGCCAACATGTGTGAAGAGGAACCTTTGCCGTTGGTACCGGCGACATGAATAGTCTTATACCTATTTTGAGGGTTTCCTACCGCATCACACAGCGCTATGGTACGATCCAAATCTTTCTTATAGGCCGAAGCCCCATCCCTTGTAAACATAGGCAATCGACTGTATAGATAGTCGATTGCTTCCGTATATGTATACATAAATGATTTCTATCTTAATTTGAAATTGAATTTGATAATACCGGTTTGGCTGTCGGGAGCATTAGCAATCTGGTTTAATCGAGCTCCTCTTACCGCACGTTCACATTTTGACCAAAGTCCACCATCCGAAATAGTAGTTCCTTTAGCTCCGGCTCGGGCATAAGTGATCACTCCATTCTTATCTACCTTAAACTCCACCGCCACGATCCCGGCTTGTTGTCCATTATCATCAATTTTTGGTGCGACTGTAAATTTTCTATTGGCCAAAGAAATCATCGCATTACCAAATCCGGAACCACCCTCACCATAATTTGAGGCTAAAGGGTCTCCCAATTCAGAACCTTGATTTCCAGGAGTAGAGCCCGTACCATCTCCTGTTCCAGTACCATTATTTTTCTTTCCTTTATACAAAGCATTGGTATTAACCGCAGGAGTGCTTTTCTTCGTTTCTTTAGTGGTCTCCGCAGCCGGGGTTTTCACCGCCTTTTCCGCTTTTGCTACAGCAGGCGCATCTTCCATATCTTGTGTTGCCACAACCTTATCAGCTACCTGTTGGGTCGGTGTTGGTGTAGGTGTTTCTGTAGGGACAATCCGATCCGGTCTCACATCGTTTGCATTCTCATCCATGGATGGCTCCTCTACACTCATATAATCATCGCCCATTCCCTCATCAGACGTCCCATAGTTCACTATTATTCCCCCCATACCAATTTCAGGAATTTCAGGTTGTCCAAACACAATAAAGAAGCTAATTACCCCCAATACAGCCATTACTAGAGCAGAATACCCCAGGGCCTTTGGCATATTGTTTTCTTCCTTGAGATGATAATACATAGTACTTATATTTTAAAAGCTTAGACCATATTAATCATCAAATGTTTAATACGATCGATGCATTGCTTTATTAATCCTTTTTAGGCTCAGTCGCTAAAACCAATTTTATTTTCAACCTATTCGCGACGTCCATTACAGCGATCACATTCTGAATCGGCACACTACTATCTGCGTACAGCATAATAGTCACTTCCTCTCCTGTATTCATCTGTGCCTGTAAGGTTTGTTCCAACACTTCATACGGAACGACTTGCTTATCGATATGATAAGCCAAATCACTAGTAATAGATACCGTAATCGTCTTCTTTGCTACAGATTGCTCTCCTGCACTTGATTTTGGAAGCAATAATTTTACAACCTGTGGATTAGCCACTGCAGATGCCAACAGAAAGAACAGCATCAAGAAAAACATGATATCATTCAATGCCGCCGTATGCACCTCTGCTGTAGGTCTGTTTCTTCTATTTCTTAGATTCATCGCTGAAAATTTAAACCCCTGGCTCGTCCAATAAATCGATAAATTCTACCGCTTCAGTTTCCATCTTTAAAATAAGACGTTCGACCATCATATTTAAAATATGATAACCAATATAGGCCAAAATACCAATCGTAAGACCAGAAGCAGATGCGATCATTTTGACATACAAACCTCCAGAAACAGAACCAATATCTATACCTCCTGCAATCTCTACATCACGAAAGATCTGGATAACTCCAAAGATGGTCCCTACGAAACCTAGCATCGGCGCAATACCGGCAATAATTCCTAAGATGTTTATATTCTTCTCCAAACGGGCTACTTCGAGCTTACCAGCATTTTCAATAGCCCCTTCAATATCCTTAATGGGGCGTCCAACACGTGTTAACCCTTTTTGCAACATACGAGCCAAAGCAGAGTTGCTGGATCTACACACCGCAATCGCTGAATCCAATTTACCAGAAAGCACATTGCTTTTAATCTGCGCCATCAGACTACCATCTGTCTTCGATGCATTACGAATCGTAATATAGCGTTCGATAAAAATTACGAGCCCCAAGAAAAACAATAAAAGAATCGGAATCATAATCCAGCCCCCCTTCATCATCAGCTGAAGTAAATTCAGGTTTTCCTCTTGTGTAGCAAGTTGTACCGATTGTTGTTGCACTTGGTTTAATGTATCTACGGGTAGATTGCCTTGTAATAATGACATAGCGTTAAAAAATATTTGTTTACAGGTTTATGTTCTCTATTTAATCAGATCCGGCCAAGCATCTGTCTTGATATGCTTCTTCACATAACGCAAAGCCGAGTCTCTTTCTTCTTTGCTCGCATAAGTATCCCAAACAACCCGCTTTAGGTTCTTAGCCAAGTTGGGGGTAATCACGCGAACTGATTTATGTCCATCTTTATTAAATGCCTCAGCTTCTTCATAAGCCTGTGCAAGTGTCCGATGCGTTCCTATAACGATAGTGTATTTATGGTTGACAGGAGGAGGAGTCGCTTCTTCAATTTTCTCCTGGTCGGGCTGCAAGTCAGAGGATGAATGTACAGAATCTTGTTTAATCAACGTCGAATCCACAGGTAATTCTGCCACTAACGTATCAGTTGTCGTTGTATCCAATGGAACTATCACTTGCTCGTTAGCTACCAAAACAGGACTTTCCTGCATATAAGTACTGTAGTAATACAAGCCCCCCAGTAAAGCTACAGCAATGACCCCAACTAAAGCATACACATAAGCGCTTGTAGATTTACGTTCAGTAGGCAACAAGAGTTCTTCGCCACCTGCTGTATCCGGTTCTTCTAAAACAGTATTCGGCGCTTCAACAGGCTCCTGTACAGGTTCCATATTAACTTCGGAGTCCGCTTTAATCGCATCATCCGAGATCTCTTCACTCTTGAAATTATCCGTACTCGCAACCTCCGTTGCTATTGTTGCCTGCTCGGTCTCTATACTATCTTTGGTTACTACGGTATCATCATGAGAAAAATTGTCCTCTACCGCAGTATAATTAAATCCCGAGAGATCAAGTGGTTTAAAAACGTACGAATTGCCGTAACTGATCAGTTGTCCGAGATTGTCTAAGCTAACCTGACCGGACTGATTCAATTTATCCAATACAGTAGCAACAGACTGTTCAACCAGTAATTCGGCTTCATGACGGTCAAGCTGATTGGCCTGTTGCACATAGGTTACGAAATCATAGCCATCGGTCGCAACACTATCAAACTCGATAAAAGTAATAGGAGGCAAAAAGACATGGCGTTTAGCATCAAAAGTAGCGGGTGTGTGCACACGCTTAAACACCCCCAACCTATTCACATAGACGGACGTCTGTCGCTTAAGTAATGTATGTATTTGCCTTCCTAAATTCATCTTTTTCTGGAGCACCGTAAGGTGCAAAGTTATAATCTATTTTTATTAAAATGAAAAATTAACGCCACCGATCACATTAAATCCTAACTTCGGATAGTACATATATCTTTGATATTCTTTGTTCAGAATATTATTGGCTTTTACAAAAATCCCTAAATTGGACAATGCCTTATACTCCGCACCAGCGCTCAAATCAAAAAACTCAGGAACAGTTTCTTTTTTATAAGAATTTGGCAACAAAGCAGGATTTAAGCTACTGTCATACTGAAAAGTCTTCGCATAAGACATTCCGTGAAATAAAGCCTCTGCATCGATATACAGCTTTTCAGAGATATTAAAGCGAGCATTAGCTGCCAACCGAAGTTTTGGTGTAAACCAAGCTTCCTCTTCTTTAGCCATGGTATAATTATCAATATTCAATCTACCGCCTAAATTAACCAATTCAGACAAGCGTACGTTAATCTCTCCCTCAACGCCAAGATACTTCACTTTGTCATCGCCGTTACCATCATAAACCAAATCAAATTGGAATGGACGCTCTTGACTGTTCACAAAAAGCGGCATACCTTCCAACGACTTGTACATAACTTTCGCTTTGTAGCCAAATGTTGCACCGGCATTTCCCTTGATACCTCCAAAGAAATTCAGACGCTCAACCATATTCTGATAAGCTAAGTCTGGTCCTAAGTAAGGGTTTGTTTGAGAGAACGTCTTAAATGAAGCCTTTTGTACGCCACCATTTATACCTCCAAAAAGATGAATATATCCCGGTACAAGAGAAAAATCGACTTCTGCAGATGGAAACACATTAAAACGTGTACTATCCCCAAATTCAGAAACAATATTGGCCCCTAGTGTCAACGTATAATTTGTTCCCTTCAGACTGATGTAAGGATTAATATTCGCAAGAGAATTCTTAAACTTCGTATCCTTGGCTACATTTGAGCTTCCTCCTATCGAGTTTACATCCACGGCCATATTAGCACCTATATTAAAAGTCCTCAACCGTTTATTCAGATATCCGGACAATGCTACAGAATTCTCACTGGCCTCAAATTTATCTTTATACGTATAGGCATCTACCTTAGCCGAATAAGAAAGTGCTTCTTCATTGTTTGGGTCAAAATTACTGGTCAACTCGCCCGTAAAATAAATATCATTAAAACGTTGTGCTTCCCGCGAAGGATTCAGCGTCAAACCATTTACGTCAACCGGGATTCCATAAAAACGGGTACCATATCTATTATATCCCAAAACTCCATCTACGGTAAAGGCCGATAAAACACGACGGCCAAAAACGCCAACCTCCTGTCTGGAGAATTTCTGATCATCCAACGAGCCCTTTTGGTTAAGATGCTTAACAAATCCACCAAAGCGCATGTTTTCATAATCTTCAACTGCGATGTAAGCCTCGCCCAGTATCGTACCTAAATTTCCAACTCCCAACTTCACATAATTACTCGTGATATCCTGTGTCTTCGTAAAAGGCAGTTGCTGTACGTTAAGCTCTTTAAGCCCGGTGTTAATATCCAACTTTTTATCAGGTACACTACCATAACTCAACTTGGGCATATAACTACGCTTATTACTCATATCAGGACTACGGCGTATTTTCACCGCATCCGCAAGAATAGGCTTATAATCACGTACGACATCAAAAGAATCTATCGTTACTGGCTTAGTTGGATCTTGTTGAGCATAGCCTTGATATCCGGCCCCCAAGAGCAAAGCAACTATTGCGTAATTTTTAAAAACTGTTTTATGCAACTTCATCTAATTATATTTCTTTATGGAAGATGAGAGCTCGTCCGACCGCATCAGACTCGGTTTCATCTTATTTCCTATTTCTTCTTATTTAAGCTTTTGTAAACGATCTTTGGCAGCTTTCAATATACCATCTTCTTTATTCTCGTAATTATCAATTACACTCTCTAAAGTAGCCTTAGCTTGAAACTTGTCACCTTTTCCGATGTAAGCATCCGCCATTAAGATAAATCCTTTGGCTACCCAGTAATCATACGATGAAAATGTATTCGAAATATCAAAAGCTGATTGAATAGCTTTGTCGTACTGCTTTGCTTTAACTTGCTGCTCCGCTACTAAATAGCGTGCTTCCGCTCCTGTTTCGGTTTTCGACTTCAATGCCGCCAAATTCAACTCCTTTGTAGCATCCGCCCATTTCGTAGTCGCCAGATAGGCCTTTGCAGCATACAGATGTGCTAAAGCAATATCCTCTTCCGAAGACTTCTCATAACCTTTCAACAAGTTTGCGTAATTCAAAGTCTCGATGTAGTCACCTATATTAAAATAACTCACCAATAAATTTTTAATAGCAAAGCCATAATTCTCCTTATACTCTGAAGTTAGCTCAAGCTTCTTCAACACCTGTACAGCTTCATTATAGGCTTTATTGCGCAAGTGCAACTTAGAAACACTAATCAAAGTTTTCTCCGTATAAGCAGATGTCCAATCATTCATAATAATATTGAAATCATGCAACGCCTCCTTATCCTTACCTAAATTAGCATAACTTTCTCCACGGATAAAACGAGCAAATTTCTCTTGAATCGGTTTAGGAAATTTATCAAAATACGCGTTTATAGCTTCCACAGCCCCCTGCCAATTCTGTCTATCAAAAAGATTCTTAGCTACGGCAAAGGTGTGTGCATCTTGTTCAGAGGTAGATAAATTTCCGATGTTCGTTGATGTTGCATACTTGATGTATCCAGTAGCATCATTTTTATCCAGATAAATATTCTCAATCGAACGTATAGCCTGTTTTGCTTCATCTGTTGTAGCGTATTGATTCACGACACGTTGAAAAGTAGCAAGTGCAGCATCATTGTTATCCTGATTGTATTGTACCAGACCAATAGTCAATAACGCGCGCGGCACATACGAACTACGTGGATACTTTTCGACCATAGACTGCAATCCGGAAATAGCCTTATCATATTGCCCCATTAAGAAATAGGTATAAGGCACCTCGAAGGCAACATCATCCGCATAATTCGATTTTGGATACTTCGCAATAACAGAATTTAATGTCGCTAGCTTCGCATCATTATTACCTTGAAGTCCTTGGATAATTCCACGCTGGAATAATGCATAGTCCTGACTCTGTGCATTCGAGCTGATTAGACGATCATAATAAGACATAGCCTTACCATAATTTTTTGTCGCAAAATAAGAATCCGCCAGACGAGCAATTGCATCATTTCGGGTATTTAGTTCAATTCCATCTTTTCCGCCACCTGCCAAAAAACGCTCGAAATAGTTGGCCGAAGTATTAAAATTGTCATTCCGGAATGCAGCATAAGCTAATGCATAATTGGCGTAATGATAAACATCCGTATTACGCGCAGCAGGAAGCTGTAAAAATTTATTAAAACTTGCTACAGCCTCTTTATATTTTCGTACTTCGTACATGGCTTCTGCTTTCCAATAGTTAGACAAAGCATAGATTTCTTCATCAAAACGATTAGCTTCAGAACGCATAAACATAGAGATCGCATTTTCAAATGCGCGCTCATTATAAAACTCCAAGCCACGGTAATATGTTACTTTCTGATATGCACTCTTCGTTTCTTTGGAGGTACGATCAATAGACTCAAGAACATCAACCGCCGCACGGTAACTCTTTGTACTCAAAAGAATTTCTGCTAATAATGTATTCGCTTCTTCTTTACGTTTCGTTTGCTTATATGTTCCGAGGTATTCCTGAATCGCATCTAGCGCCACCTGATGAAAATCCAGTTCATAGGAGAGCTTCGCATAATTAAACAATCCCTCCTCCTTCAATTGCGGATCAAAATCCAACTTAGAGGCCCTAAAAAATGCATTACGAGCACTTTGCTTATTATCAGTTTTCAAGAAAGCATCTCCCAATGTCACCATAGCACTTTGGTAATATGCATCCGGTTCAGTCAGTTTCTCCAGTTCCGAAATTGCTTTTGGATAATCCTTCAACTTGTAAGCGATATATCCGATCTGATAACTATCTTGGTTATTTTGTGTCTTACCTTGATCCTGAGCTTGAAACTTATCGTAAAACTCTTTAGATTTCGCTAAGTCGCCCTTAATAAAGTAGGTAGCACCAATTACCCTAAACATTTCAGTTTCATGCTCCTGTTTAGTCGTTTGCAAGATAGGTAGTGCATAGCTCAGGACATCGTCATAGCGCTTATCCAAGAAATACAACGCCGTAATATAATAAGGGTAGCTATTCTCAAATGTCTTCGAACCGTTCAAACGCTCGAACTCATTTAATGCGGTCTTATATTCCGCGTCCAAATAGCACAAATAGGCATAATAATAAATCGATGCTTCTTGAAATTGGCTACGCTCATCCTTTAGCTTTTCAAACAACGGTTTTGCTGATTTATAGTCGTTGGTCATGAAACGGGCATATCCCAATTTAAATCGGTATTCTGTATTTTCCGCTCCCGCCAAATTTTTAGAATCAATTTTTGTAAACCACTCAATTGCCTTTACGTAGTCTTTTTTGGCATAATACGAACGTCCAATTTGAAAAAAAGCAGCTTTAGAGTTAGCACTGGAAGGGTAATCTTTGATATATTTTAAAAACTGTACCTCTGCGTCAGAATCGCCCAGTTCTAAAGCACATACTGCTTGGTAAAAACGAACTCCTTCTTTTAATAACGTCAACTCTTCGGTTTCATCCAATTGAAGGGTAGATTTTGTACGCAACTGTTCGACTTTATCAAATTGCTTCGCCGCAGAACTATACTTGCCTCTCTCAAACAATTCTAACCCCGTCTTATAAGCCTTATTAATGTCTTGCCAAGCCGTTTGTTGACCAAATGTAGGCAAAGTCATTAAGCTCAATGCGACCCCTAATCCGTAAATCTTTTTGTACATATCGGTGCTTAAATCTTTATGTGTGTGTTATAAAATTCTAAATAGTCTGATCCTACCACTTATTATGCCAGAATCCTCTTTCAAGTTGATACTTTTTATTCAGTATACTAAATTAAGGCATCATTATCAAGTTTTACCCAAAAGTTGTTAACACCTGTTAATAACTCATCCAAAACGCGCTACAGTCAATAGTATGTACCACGTTGATCTAATAGGAAAGGTAAAAATAAAGCCATCAATATTTTGATGGCTTATCAATATTTAACAAGGTTTAACAACCTTTAACCTCTTTTTCCGGCCAACAAATACAGCACAGCCATGCGTACAGCCACCCCATTTTCGACCTGATCCAATATAATCGAATGTTTACTATCAGCAACATCTGAAGTAATTTCCACCCCCCTATTAATAGGCCCTGGATGCATAATAGTAATTTCCTTGTTTAAAGAATCTAATATTTCTTTATTAAGACCATACAGCATAGAATACTCGCGCAAGGAAGGGAAATAAGCTATATCTTGTCGCTCTAACTGAATACGCAACATATTAGCAACATCACACCAGTTAAGTGCCTTCATTAAATCATGCTCTACACGAACCCCCAATGAAGTAATATATTTAGGAATCAAAGTAGTGGGTCCACAGACCATCACCTCAGCCCCTTGCTTTTGAAGACACAAAATATTAGATAGCGCCACACGTGAATGTAAGATATCTCCTATGATCGCCACCTTGCGACCGGCAACATCCCCATACCTTTCACGGATAGAAAACGAATCCAATAATGCTTGGGTAGGATGCTCATGAGCCCCATCTCCCGCATTGACAATCTGCGCATCAACATGTCTACTCAGAAAAACGCCAGCTCCTGCATAAGGATGCCGCATCACGATCATGTCGACTTTCATTGCCAAAATATTATTGACCGTATCGATCAACGTTTCTCCCTTACTAACAGAAGAAGAAGACGCTGCAAAATTGATCGTATCAGCGGACAAGCGCTTCTCCGCCAGTTCAAAGGATAAACGTGTCCGTGTTGAGTTTTCAAAAAAGACATTCGCAATAGTGATATCGCGCAAAGAGGGTACTTTTTTTATAGGTCTATTCAAAACATCCTTGAAATTAGCTGCTGTATCTAGGATAAGTTGAATATCACTTTCAGTCAAGTCCTTGATACCAAGTAGATGCCGTGTGCTTAACTGTTCTGCTGTTGTTGACATTTTCTCAAAGTAAAAAGTAAAAATTTAAAAGTAAAAACGCTAGTTCTCACTTATTTTTTCTCCGTAATTAACACTATACTATCTTCTTTATCCACTTCTTCCCAGCTCACAATTACCTTTTGAGAATCGATAGAGTCGACCTGAATTCCAATATAATCGGGTTGAATTGGGATCTGTCTGGAGAATCGGCGATCGACAAGTACCAGTAATTCGATAACCTCCGAACGTCCAAAAGCTTGAATAGCATCCATGGCCGATCGTATAGTACGTCCTGTCCATAAAACATCATCGATAAAAATGATGTTTTTACCTTCAACAATAAAATCGATCTGTGTACTATTGGCCAAAAGTGGTGTTGCACCTTTCATCCGAAAATCATCTCTGAAAAAAGTGATATCTAACACGCCGGTATCGACATCCCTTCCTATCATTTCTTTCAACTCTTTAGCAATTCTATTTGCCAAATAAGTACCCCTAGGTTGGATTCCTATTAAAGCTGCATTACTAAAATCACCGTGATTTTCAATCAATTGCTGACACAACCTCTTGATTGTTATTTGAAACTTGGGACCGTCTAATAAAATAGATTGTTTCATTATGGGAATATTTAGCCAAAAATAGGCTTTTTTTCCTTTATATGTATTTTTATTTGATTTTTATCTGTCATTAACTTGTCCCGAATGGTCGGGATGGAAAGTAAAAAAACTATAAAACGGAACGGCCACTTAAAATTAAGTGGCCGTTCTGTTTTATACGATTAAATATTATTGTTCACCAAAAAAGTAACCGAACTCTTTTAGCAATCCATCCACGGATTTTTGAACATCAGCATCTTTGCTCTCGTCTGCTATCATTTTATAACGTTGAAGTCCCATTAACCCTAAACGTACATTTCGCTCAGAGCCCAAGTTGGTCAACAATTTATTGGAGGTGTAATAACGCATGTTATCTCCGATAAAAGCTAGATTACGCAATGCTATTTCTTTCGCTTTTGCCGATTCTCCTGTCTTATACATCGCATCTACTAACAGTACATAACTCATAGGCTCACTCATCTGATACGTCTTCTTTGGCATATTTTCATAGGCATTCAACACCACTTTACGAGCCTCTTCTTTCTTGCCTTCATGCAATAAGTTTTGTGCCGTCTCACCAAAGATAGAACTTACATATAGACTGATGTAACGGTAAGAATCCGGATCCAGATAAGGAGACTGTCCAATATTACCCCACTTATATTTATTAACGATATTACTATACAAACCGTCAATATCTGTCACCGGAGCAAAACCATCCTCGGATGTGCTATCGCCCACATTAACTGGCATCAGACGCATCGAAAAACCTTCAGAAACCAAGTATTTATCCAAGCCGATATAATTGACCTCTGGAGTAGTAGAAGTAAAGTAAATAGGACGTTTCCAATTATTATTCGCCAATATAGCCATCAAAGACAACTCTGCACGACTCACATAATTCATCGAATAGGTCCATTGCATCGTATCTACAATCGCATCTTCCCAGCCTTTTGGCACTACTTTATTAGCCAACACTGCATTTTTATCAACAGTAAGCTTCATATTCTTCGTAGGCAATAAATTCACCCAGTCACCACTCTGCAATTGTACTTTATTTTGCGCATTATCCGACAACATAATATCTAGCAAATTCTTCACTTCTATATGTCCTGGAATCTGAAAGTCTTGGTAATAAATAACATCACGTACACCATCCTTAAATTTTTCAGGATCAATATTAATAGGTAATGCATCTGCATCATTCACTTTTTCCAACATCTGACGCATGTACCAATCAGAAGACAAAAGACTCAAGTTAACAACACGCACATCCGTTCGGAATCCCTCGACTTCCTGTACATACCATAGCGGATAGGTATCATTGTCTCCGTAGCTAAATAAAATAGCATTAGGCGCACAAGACTCCAAATAATTCTTAGCCATGTCCCTTGCCAAGAACTTGTGTGAACGATCGTGATCATCCCAATTTTGCGACGCCAGTAATACCGGCGCTGCAAATAACCCCACTACAGAAGCGACTATTCCTGCTGTCTTAGCAGAAACCTTTTTATTCAGAAAATCTGCAAGAGCAAGAACCCCGAGCCCAATCCAAATGGAAAACGCATAAAAAGAACCTGCGTATGCATAATCCCGCTCTCTCGGTTGTAGCGGTGTCTGATTTAAGTACAAAACAATTGCTAACCCTGTAAAGAAAAACAGCAGCATAACAACACCTGCGTCACGTTGGTTCTTTCCAAAATGCCAATATGCACCTATCAATCCCAGCAATAAAGGCAGAAAGAAGTAAGTATTACGCGATGGATTCTGTTTTTCCGATTCCGGCAAGTCATACTGACCGCCCACAAACACATTATCAATAGGTTTTATTCCAGAAATCCAATTCCCTTCCAAAACAGAACCGTGCCCTTGTACATCATTCTGTCTACCCACAAAGTTCCACATAAAGTAACGACCATACATATGACCGATCTGATACCCAAAAAAGAACTTTAGATTATCAGCAAAAGTAGGCTGCTCATTAGGTCCTAACCCAAGATATTGCCTATAAAATGTTGGATGATCATTCTTCTCACTATAAATACGTGGAAAAAGAGTCTCTCTATCGTACTTATAGTCGGTCTTCTTTTTCGCTACAACATATTTATCCTTATCCTTACGGTATATCTGACCTGATTCGAATATATCGATAGGCTTTGCATCAAAAAAACGACCTTTAAATAAGGGCTCATCACCATACTGCTCACGGTTCAAATAACTCAAGAAACTAAATGCATTATCAGGGTCAGAGTTGTTCAACGTCGGATTCGCTTTTGCACGAATCAATATCATCGTAAAAGAACTATAACCGAAAATCACAAAACCCAATGAGATCAATGCGATGTTAAGAATAGGTTTTACCTTTTTGATAGAATACCAGATTCCATAAAGCATACCTCCAGCGATCAGCAATACAAAAGCGGTTACACCAGTTCCAAAACCCAGCCCAAGTGTATTTACAAAGAATAAGTCCGTGAAGGCCGCAAATTTGATCAGGTATTGTATTACACCCCACAATATCAAAGCCAATACGATAACACCAATCAAAAGCGATTTGATGACCCCTTTAGTCGTAACACTCTTACTCCTTCTGAAATAAATCACCAAAGCAATAGCAGGAATAACCAGTAAATTCAATAAGTGAACCCCAATAGAAAGGCCCATCACATAGGCAATAAGGATCAACCATCTATCTGCACCAGCTTCATCCGCTCTGACTTCCCATTTCAATATAGCCCAGAATACAACAGCTGTACACAATGAAGACATCGCATACACTTCAGATTCTACGGCAGAAAACCAAAATGTATCGCTAAAGGCATAAGCCAAAGCTCCGACAAGTCCTGCACCCATTATGCGTAATACATCATTCTCCGCCAACGGAACTCTAATATCTGCTTTACCAAGAATCAACTTCCGCCCTAACGCTGTGATAGACCAAAACAAAAATAAAATCGTCAAACCCGAAGAAACAGCCGAACCGATATTCATCCAATAGGCGATTTGTGTTTTATCTCCCATAGCTAGATTGGAAAACACATTCTGCACCATCAAAAACAAAGGTGCTCCTGGCTGGTGTACAATCTGCATCTTATATGCCGACGCGATAAACTCACCACAATCCCACCAACTCGTGGTACGCTCAGCGGTGATAACATACACCAATGTAGCGACAATGGCACAAAACCATCCTAAAAGATTATTAATCTTATTGTAATTCATCATACTATAAATTGCTTTTCAAAAGACTTTAGGGATTTGATCGAACAGAAACAACTTTAAGTCGTATGAGGTCAAACCCTAAACTTCGCTTCGAAAATAAGGATTACATCGTTACAAAAGAATAACAAATTAATATTTAACAAAGATTATACTCAAAAACTTTCATGATTCCGTTGAATCACCAACAAAGATCAACCACACTCGATTGTATCGAGTGTGCTCTTGAATACCAATAGTAAACAACAACTCCGTAAAAAAAAGTTCTTGATGTCCATTGAAACGAACGAAGAGAGCTCATTGATACCTTGAGATGTAATTTCGATTCAATAATACGGTCACTATCATAAAAAAAGAGATCTGTTTTTTTACCCTCAACACAAACACAAAAAATACCATCCTGAAAATCAAGCTAAAACAAAAATATTGAAAATAAGTTTTGCACTTATAAAAAACGGGTGTATATTTGCATCATCAAACAGGGAAACAATGACACAAAATGCTTGATAAATGAATGATTGTCCGATAGTATAAGGGTAGTACGACAGTTTTTGGTACTGTTTGTCTTGGTTCGAATCCAGGTCGGACAACAAAGAGAGTTACAGATTGTAGCTCTCTTTTTTTATGTATTGATAATCTCTACCACACTATTGAAGCTCCATCTTTAGCTTTTTATTTTAACATCAATTCTCTACCTTTGCCAAAACATTTTAGATACAAATATATTTAAACCATGCCTTTGCAATTTAACACGGTTAAATTATTTGCTGGTTCTGGCACACAAGAACTTGCAGAAAAAATCTCGACTTCCTTTGGTAAACCACTAGGAGACAAAACGCTCGCCAAATTCAGTGATGGAGAAATCCAGCCATTCTACAATGAGTCAGTTCGGGGAAGTGATTTATTCTTAATACAATCTACCAACCAACCAACAGACAATCTTTTTGAGTTACTGTTGATGATTGACGCGGCGAAAAGAGCTTCTGCACATTACATCACAGCCGTAGTTCCTTACTTTGGCTATGCTCGTCAGGACCGTAAAGACAAGCCACGTGTAGCTATTGGAGCTAAGATGATCGCTAATCTTATTACAGCAGCCGGTGCACATCGCATTATGACTATGGACCTTCACGCAGCTCAGATTCAAGGTTTTTTCGATATCCCGGTAGATCACTTAGACGGATCAGTGATTTTTGTGCCTTACATCAAATCTCTGAACCTTCCTAATCTAACAATAGCTTCACCAGACATGGGCGGATCCTACCGCGCACGTACTTTCGCTAAGTTTTTTAATGCTGAAGTTATCATCTGTGACAAGCGACGCAAGCGTGCCAATGAAATTGAATCGATGTCAATCATCGGTGATGTTACCGGACAAGATGTTGTCTTGATGGATGACATATGTGACACTGCTGGCACACTTTCAAAGGCAGCCGCCTTAATTATGGAAAATGGAGCAAACTCGGTTAGAGCAGTATGTACACACGCTGTACTATCAGGCAAGGCATATGAAACTATTGAAAATTCGGTATTAACAGAGATGATCGTTACCGACACCATACAGTTGGATCCCGAAAGATCTAAAGCCTGTTCAAAAATAAAAGTATTATCTACAGCAGATTTATTTGCCAAAGCTATTAAAAATGTCAATGAACACGCTTCTATCGCGGAGCTTTTCGTTGTCGAATAATAATTATATATATTATAAATGCAAGAAGGCCACCTGCAAATTAGCAGATGGCCTTTTTCACATGTAGTTAGTGCGTTAATAAGGCTTTGGATCTAAAGTTTGCAAAAAACATACCACAATGGGAGATCGCTCAAAACCTCGAAAGTAAAAACAAAAAAGCCGTCCTGAATTTACTTCAGAACGGCTTTAAACAAACAATATACAATTTTAAAGTTTTTTGACCCGGATATTTCTTAGAAATACCTCTGTGCCATGCCCTAAAAATCCGATATGACCTGTCTTGGTTTTTAATCCAGGATGATCCTTTCCATCAGCAGCACCAGCCTTTGAAGCAGCTTTAATATCACCATCCACAATCACCTGACCATTTACTGTTACTTTAATTTTATCCCCTTGTATACGGATTTCCTCCTGATTCCATTCGCCCACCGGCTTTAAAGAACCTCTTTTAGCAGCAATGATTCCGTATACCGATCCATGATATTGATAAGGTTTTAATTTACTATATACTTCGGCGTTATCATCCAGGATCTGAACTTCATATCCTAAATAAGCAGCATCTCCCTCCAAAGGAGCACGCACCCCAACACCATTGTTAGCTCCTGGAGTCAATTTAAACTCAAATCGGTATACAAAATCCCCATACTGCTCTTTCGTATAAATATTTTTACCAAATTTTGCTACAGGATTCGAGCGTAACACGCCTTCTTCATTGATTTCATAAGCAGTAGAAGGTGTCCATTTATCCAAATTTGTTCCATCAAAAAGCATTTCAAATCCTTCTGATTTCTCTTGGTCACTTAGCGCATAGACAACTTTACGTGGCAATTCTTTCAAATAAACGTCTCTATACCAAACCCGGGATCCATGAGCCTGTAGTTCGATTTGTTCTGTAGGGAATATCGATTGGTTTCTATCCCAGTAATTCTCCAAAGGCACATTATCCACAACCAATTCACCATTTAACCACACCCATACATTCTCACCGACCATGCGGATTTTAAAGTTATTCCATTCACCAAGCGGATTATCGGCAACTTTTAGCGGCTTTGAATTAGATTTATTATTGTACAAACCGCCTGATCCAACTTCCGCACCTACATTTGTCCTAGAAATATCCCAGATCTGAACCTGAGGAGTACCTCTCAGATAAACACCCGCATCCGGCTCTTTGCCATTTTTATCTAACTTCCAATCCAATAGCATCTCAAAGTCTCCATACTGCTTAACTGTCGCAATATTATCACCATGACCAGCAAACACCAAATCTCCATTGATCGCAGACCAGCTTTCGCGCATTTTCTTATCAGCCTCTGCTTGCTTCTGCTCCAGTTCCTTCGGAGTCATTTTAGCGCGCTTAATAGGATTTTCCACTAATCCTTTCCAACCAGTAAGATCTTTACCATTAAACAAAGCAATATAACCTTCTTTAGCAGGCATCTCTGTTAGATGTCTCACAATAGCTTCTTTCAAATAGGAACTTTCGCTTCCGGATAGATTACCTTCGGCCGTCTGCAACCAATTACGGACATCCGTTCCGACAAAAGCTTTATTATCCATTATGATATTCATCACCACATCCGTAGCAACCCCTTTAAGCTCCGCATCATTCAAGTATTTGCTCGCAAAAACAAGTGCTTGGTAGGTACCGGTAGCCTTCATTGCCGAAAGCGCCGAACTACGTTGCTCTTTGGTTTGCGCATACTCAAATGCATCTCTTAATAACAACGTCTTTTGTTCATTCTTAATTCCACTTGCATTCAACTGCTTTATAAAACCAGAAAAAATAGTTTTAAATAAAGCCGCATCTTTCTCTGTGCGAAGCAATGTAGTCAATCCATCTAGTGAAGAAGTATTAGACCAACTAGCCAACGCTTGTATTGCGTCATTTTTAAGTGGATTCCCTGCTCCCACATATCCTTTTACAGTCTTCAAAGACTCTTCTCCACCTTCTCCAGCAAAAACAGGAAACAATCGAGCAGCAGAAGGCGCTTGAGATCTAGAAATGGTAGCAGCAAGGCGTTGAATGATAGCCTCCTTATTACTATTATTTCTTAATGCTACTATAGCAGCTTGTTGTGCCGATTTCACATCCTCTCCTTCGGCTTTCCCCAACACATTAACTACTGCTTCAAAATCAGCATCGTTAACAACGTTTGGCAACGCTTTGAAAGCTGCCGATCGAACAGCAGGACTCCCTTGCTCAATTAATGCAAAAACTTCTTTAGCAGAGTTTTTATCAGAACGCTTAGATAGCACATCCAACAAGGCTAATTTAGTCTTTTCATCAGCTCCCGAAATCGCTTTATTAATTTCAGAAACCGTCCCCGCTCCCTTAGCAGTCAACAAAAGTGTTTTTAACGCATTGACCTCTGCATCATTCGCTGTTGCCAATTGTTTAATTACAAAAGAGGTATTTGTTCCCTTACTCAGTGCAGACAGGGTATTGAAAGCCGCAATACGTGCTTCCGGATCTTTTACAGCCTTTAAGCTCTTTTCAATCACAGGAATAGTAGCCGTTGCATCTTTTTTAGTCAAAAAATTCAATACACTCTCCTGAGACTCGGGCGACAATTTAGTCAGCGATGATGCTATCTTCTTAATATCTGATGCCGTTGCATCAGACCCCAAAAGACCCAATGCCACATTTCTCAATATCGCATCCTCGCCCGTAGACAACTTAAGCAGATTCTTCTTCTCCTTGGCCGGCTCTAAGCGACTCATTAACTCCAAAGCCGCAACACGCGCACCAATAGCCTTAGGATCTTGCGCTTCAGCAAATACTGCAGACGAAAGTTTGTAAGCCAATCCCTTATTACCACCTTTAGCCAACGCATTAGCATACTCCAGTGTCAACGCAGCAACATTAGACCTATCAAAGGCATAATTTATTGATTTGGCTTTTCCATAGAACGTATCGTAGGATTTTTCTCCACCAATTTTACTCAATGTTGTCAACGCATTCCGTTGAAAATTCTCAGACTGATACTGCCCCACCAATGCGATCACACGTTCCTCAGCATCTTTAGATTTCAATTCACCAAGCGCGCCTATTATAGCTGTAGCTGTTTGTTCGGTTACGTTACCCGCCAAAGCTTTGTTTAGCGCTGCGGCGGCTTCAGGTGTATGTATAGCACTTAACACGCGCGCTGCCTTCTCCGCAAAATAAGGATCATTCAGATAAGTCGCCACCTTTTCTACAGACTCGTTTTTCGCACAAAACTTAAGTAGCTCAAAAACAAAGGCTTTGTTATTTTGATCCTTTAAATTGTCCAATGCCCCTAACAAACCTTTTGCGTACTTGTCCCGCAGGGCATCCTTACCCGGCTGCATTACATAAAAAGCATAAGAATTCGTAGCATATTCGATAGAGGCATTATTTCCACCTTGCGGCTTTAATCCTTGCAACAAGGCAACCACATCTTCCGAATTAAATCCTTCCAATTCTTTCATCGCTGCCAAAAACTTAGATTGTTCCGCGGCAGGTTGCTGTGCCAGTACATCTGCAATCTTCGTAGCAGCAGTACGATTAGCAGGCTGTTGCGCATACGATGCCGTCTGCAACAACAACAATATAGATATAGTATTAAAAATCTTTTTCATGTGTTTATTTCAGGTTAGAAAGTCCAAGGACCTCTCATAGGTTGATTGATCAAACGATTAGCAGCTTCATCATTTACAAATTCTTGTTTAGCCGAATCGTAATGCAACGTTCTATTAAGACGCAATGCAGCCAACCCCAGATTCACCAACGTACAAGAATAGTAACCATTCTCCTCATTAAGGGCAAATTTTTGTCTAGTGCGCACAGCTTCCACAAAATCTGTCATTTGAGGTGCTGGATCAGGATATTGAGCCAGTTTACGTTCCAAATCAGGGATATCAGATACAAAACCTCTGTACAACTTACCCTTAGGTCCTTCTATATAAGCCTTACCAACCTCTGTTCCTTCCCCGTCCAATATAATCTGACAGCCATCCGCATAAGTATAGGTAATTTTACGCCAAGTACCTACCGCATCAGAATGCTGCTGAGGTGCATCCACTTCTATTTTAACAGGGCTTTCATTATCTTTACCTAAGAAATACTGTACAGGATCCAAATAGTGCTGTCCCATATCACCTAATCCCCCACCATCATAATCCCAGTAGCCACGGAAAGTCGTATGTACCCGATGTGTACTATAAGGCTTATATGGAGCAGGTCCTAACCACATCTCATAATCCAACTCTTTGGGAGCCTGTTCAACTGGTAGGTTTTCTTTACCCACCCAATAAAACTTCCAATCAAAACCAGTGTGCTTACTTATAGTAACCTTCAAAGGCCAACCCAACATACCCGTATCAACAACTTTCTTTATCTTCTTAACTGGCACATTCATACCGTAGAAATTAGCATCGAAACGGAACCACGTATTCAAGCGAAATATATTACCGTGCTGAGCAATGGCTTCTTTAACCTTCTTACCCTCACCTATAGTTCTTGTCATAGGTTTTTCACACCAGATATCCTTACCTGAACGAGCAGCTTCCAGTGCCATTAAACCATGCCAATGTGGAGGAGTGGCGATATGTACAATATCCACTTCTGGATTTGCGATCAGATCACGAAAGTCATGATGCTCTTTTACACCTCCCCCCAAAGCTTTTTGCGCCAAAGCCAAATGTCTGGTATCTACATCACATATAGCTACTGTTTTTGTGCCTGCGTAACCGAAATGTCCACGCCCCATCGACCCAACACCGATCACACCCTTGGTCAGATGATCACTTGGAGCCAGATACCCCTTACCCAATACAAACCGTGGCACAATAGTGAATGCTGCGGCTCCAATCAATGATTTTTTAATAAAATCACGTCTTGAAGTATGTTGTTTTTCCATGTTTATTATGATTATTTTAGGTTCCCAAGATTTAAAGTTAATTGTTTTTTTTAAACAACTCAAATATAAATACATAAAATTTTTAATAAAGAAAAAAACAGCTAATGTATTACGGTTTTTACAAATACTTAAAAAGGATTGTTTTCTCACATTTTTTCATTATTTTTGCACCTCAAATTTTAATATTTTAAACAACATGAAATCAATTGCTATTAGCGGTTCTCTTAGAGGGAACGTAGGGAAAAGAGATGCAAAAGGATTGCGTTACGAAGGACAAGTTCCTGCAGTTCTTTACGGAGGAAAAGAACAAACTCACCTTTCTGTGTCCGCAGCTGATTTGAAACCAGTTCTTTACACTGCTGATGTTATTTTCATTGAATTAAACATCGACGGTAAAAAAGTAAGAGCTATCGTTCAAGAAGCACAATTCCACCCATTAACAGATCAAGTTACTCACGTTGACTTTTTAGAGTTATTCGATGACAAAGAAGTATCTGTAAACATCCCAATCAAATTAACAGGAACTTCTCCTGGTGTTAAAATGGGGGGTAAATTAGTTCAAAAATTACGTAACCTTCGTGTTAAAGCATTACCTAACAATCTTCCACAAGAGATCGAGGTTCCTATGGAGTCCTTAGAGGTTGGTAAATCTTTCCGCGTACGCCAAGTAACATTAGAGAACGCTAAAGTATTAAACAACTCAGACGATACAATCGTTTCAGTAATCATGTCTCGTGCTTTACGTCAAGCAGAGCAAGAAGCAGCGAAAGCAGCTCAAGGAGGCAAAAAGAAATAATTTCGGTATTTAGTACTGAGTATTTATTTTATAAAGAGCATCGGAGATTCCGGTGCTCTTTTTTACTTTTCACCTTTTACTTTTTACTTTTACAGCCATGAACTATTTGATTGTTGGTCTAGGAAACATCGGACGGGAATATGCAGATACCCGACACAATATTGGTTTTATGGTAGCAGACGAGCTGGCTAACCAAGCAGGCTCGTCGTGGTCTACGTTAAAACACGCTTACTACACGGAGTTTAAGCAGCGGGGACACAATGTCTATGTGATCAAACCGACTACATACATGAATCTCAGTGGTAAAGCCGTCAATTATTGGATGCAACAACTCAAAGTACCGATCCAGAACGTCTTGGTTATCGTAGATGACCTCGCTATTCCTTTTGGTTCGCTACGTATAAAACCAAAAGGCTCTGCAGCCGGACATAATGGGCTAAAATCTATCGAAGCTTTATGCGGCGGACAAGCATACCCTAGATTACGTTTTGGCATCGGCGACAACTACCCAAAAGGTAGACAGGTTGATTACGTTTTGGGCCCTTTTGACAAAGAAGAACAGAAAGAATTACCAGCACTGATTGAGCACGCCGTCAAGATGGTCCATAGTTTTGTCAATATCGGAATAGAGTTAACGATGACAAATCTAAATACTAAATAAAAAAAGAATGCCTGTTGTCAGGCATTCTTTTTTTATTTAGTTAAATCCAATCGAATAGGAAAACTATATTCTACCCGGACAGGTTCACCATCTTTAAGCCCCGGTTTCCATTTCGGAGATTTTTTTATAAGATTCACTGCATTTTCACCAGTTCCATACCCTAAATCTCGAGCGACATTAATATTGCTTAATGCGCCATCCTTTTCAACGACAAAAGTCACATAAATTGTCCCTTTTACACGTGCATCTATTGCCGCTTGAGGATAGGCAAAATTATTACCGACCCATTTTCTAAAAGCATCTATTCCACCTTCTGGTTCTGGTTGCGTATCTAATTTCTCCACCGCTTTACCTTTTGCATCCTTTGAAGCAAAACCAATTACAGTAACTTCTTTAATATCATCTTTGTATACCTTTTGTTGCTGACCGTAAAATACCTCTCGTTCGTCTTTAGTCGCATTCCGAGACAAAGTCCATGTTCTATTTAACGCGCCTTCTTTTTCTGGAGATAATTCATTCGCAATTTTAGTGGTGATAATTACCACACCTTCCTTACCCTTTGTACCGTAAATACTTTCAGCGGATTTATCTTTCAGCACTTCTATACTTTCTATATCGTTAGCGTCCAATGTTGACATATTAAAACCAACAGGCATCTCCTTGCCATCAACAATCATCAAGGGGTCTCTGCCTGGACCATTGCGCATCACAATTTTAGCTGCTCCAGATTTGGTACTATCAGTAGGACTCCATCTAACCCCTGCAAATTTCCCTTGCAATGTTTTAGCAGCGTTACCCGATTTGCTGACAATTAAGAGTACCCCGTTCTTTCCCTTATCCCCATACAAAGCCGTTGCAGACTTATCCTTCAGCACGGTAATACTCTCTATATCATCGGGAGCTAGATTCTTCATCTCTTCACTCTTCACAGGTACTCCATCCAATACAGTCAATACATCTCCAAATCCCACATCGTTGTGTATAAACAGTTGATCCCCTTTAGTTCCTCCTATAGGAAATCCATTTTGATTAGCTGTAAGCTGTAAGGTATCGGCTTTATAAGAGATCCCTACAATACCTCCCTTCAAAGTATCTTGAAGAGAGACCGCTTGTTCCGTCTTAGAAATCGGTAGTACCACATCTACGGGAATAGCTTTCACTTTATCCACCAATTCTTCGATCTTTCCTTCGGCCCTATTGACCGTAAAAGTTGCCCCTGCAAAAATCACGATCGGCAGCAGAAAGGCGTATTTGCTCAACTCAATTTTCGAAGAGCGTCTTTTGTTCATCATCATAATGCGCTTTTTTAAAGTTTTAAAATTAAACTGATTACCGATCCCCACAGCAGCTCCCTGCTTGGTTACAGTCAACAATGAATATTGATAGGTCTGTCGATCCACTCCCTTATCCAGAACCTGTTGATCAGTCAGAAATTCCAGATTTTGACGCACAGCTTTGCGCATAAGCCATACAAGAGGGTTATACCAACATCCTATCAAGAGTATTTCAAACAAAAGAATATCCACCGTGTGAAGGCCTTTCACATGAATATCTTCATGTTTGAAAATATCAAACAACTCAGGATCCTGATGTTGATCCTGATGTATATATATTTTATTGAAAAAAGAAAAGGGAACGATTGGAAACAACACATTCCTAAAAAAATAATGCTGCCACTTTGAGGGCTTAGAATAAAAATGTATCCGCAATAAGCTTATGAGCTGCACACTCAACTTGAACAGTAGGACGCCCGCGCCCACCGCAAGGCCGATTACTAACAAATGTCCGATCGTGAGGGTAGAAGCCCCCTGCTTAGGCAAATAATACTCCACATAATCCAACATCAGGGGAAGGTGTATAACAATATCCTCCTTAAACCAACTATTAATATCCAAAAAAGGATACAACAAAGCATAAGCGCCCCCAACAAAAAGATAAATTCTATTCAGTCTATAAAATGTCAATCTCCTTAATAACAGCGCATAGCCAAAAAACACGATAGTCAATAAAAGATTGACTTGCAAAATATATGTCAGTATACTTTCCATAATTAATTTATCACAGTTATCCCTTCAAACTTCGTTCTAATCTCTGAACTTCCGTAACGCTGCACAATACGATAAGGTATCAGCGATATATTATCGACATAAATACGATATACAAAGTCATAATCTGTCTTCATTTCATCAAATGCCGCACCCAAATTTTGGATCCTTCTCTTGCCCAAATTACAGACAAATACGTACGCATCTTTTTCCTCTCTAACTTCCCGGATTATATCATTAGCACTCAACAATACCGGTATTATATTCCGCAGGGTGATTAATGAATTATAAAGCGAGCTCAAGCCCTTCAACTCTTTCGTAGCCTCATTACCACTTGTTTCCTTTAATGTTGCCCCAGCCAAATTTTTCTCTACATACTCCTCGTTGGCAAAACAAAGAATCCGATCTTTATCCAAGATTTCAAAGTTAAACCCGAGCAGCTCCTTACTTACGAAACCAATCTTTGTCTGCCATTGCTGCTGCGTGTAATCCTTAGTACCACCTCCCATATCATAATCTAACTCTCTTACCATTTTATATTGAAACTTACCTATAGCTATTCGTTCATAAACACGACTTAACAAAGAATCTACCTCGATCGCAGAGGCAGAGTTTATACCTAAAGAAACAATTATCACAAACAACAACTTAGCCGAAGTCATAGCACTAAGATTTGCCGTTTTTAATCATATCCATAATCTCTTTAAGTTCCCCTTCCGACAACTTTTCTTCCTTGACAAAGAAAGACACCATTTCCTTATACGAGTTACGGAAATAGTCTCCAACAAAAGAACTCATATACTTACCCTTATATTCTTCCTCTGAGATCACTGGCTCATACCGCTTCGCATTTGCATAACGCACAGGTTTTACATACCCCTTTTTTTCCAGATTCTTTATTGTTGACGCCAAGGTCGTATACGGGACAGGCTCTCCCTTCATATTGTCCAATATCTCTTTAATAAAGCCCCCCTCCAGTTGCCACACCGACAACATAGCCTGTTCTTCCTGAATTGTTAACTTCTCTATTTCCATATCACTTAATACTATTATTACGCAAGTCTACGAAATATTCGTAATAACCACAATGTTTTTTTATTTTTCCAAATCGCATAGCTCTCTGCACGTTATTAACATAGAAAATAAATAAATGACCGAAATGAATATGTAACAAAAGTTGTCTCACTGAAAAATTTGCATTTTTTACCAATAGATGTCATTTAAAATTTAAAGCATGGGTTATTTTGTCATTCATTTTTATATTTTTGTGAATACACATAGAAATTTGATTATGTCTGAAACAGCATCCTTTACTTTAAATGGCGAAACGCTTGAATTTCCTGTTATAACAGGAACTGAAAATGAAAAAGCTATTGATATTTCAAAACTAAGAGATCAATCAGGATATATTACCATAGATCCTGGCTTCAAAAATACAGGCGCTGCCAAAAGTGCAATTACCTTTTTAGATGGCGAAAAAGGAATATTAAAATACCGTGGTTACAAAATTGAAGATTTAGCAGAAAAATCGACCTTTTTAGAGGTTGCTTATTTATTAATCTTTGGATATCTTCCTTCTAAAGAAGTATTAGAGCAGTTCAGGACAGATATCAAAAAACAGATGATGGTACACGAGGACATGAAGATGTTCTTCTCTGGATTTCCATCCAAATCACACCCTATGGGACAACTATCCTGTTTAGTAGGCGCACTATCAGCTTTCTATCCAGAGTCCTTAAACCCGAATCAATCCGAAGAGGAAGAATACAAGACGATCATCAACTTACTTGGCAAAATGCCAACCATCGTATCCTGGATTCAAAAGAAATCACTAGGCCATCCTGTAGTATATCCAAAGAAAGATCTAGGATACATCGACAATTTCATGAATATGATTTTCGGTGAGGTAAATTGCGATAAAATATTTGATGAAGCGGTATTAGACGCTATGCGTATTTTATTGATCCTTCATGCAGACCATGAGCAAAATTGTTCAACATCTACTGTTCGCATCGTTGGATCATCCAACGCAAACTTATACGCATCAGTTTCTGCAGGTATCAATGCCTTATGGGGTCCACTTCATGGTGGTGCCAACCAAGCTGTGATCGAAATGTTAGAGGACATCAAAAATGATGGTGGTGATGTAGAAAAATACCTTGCAAAAGCAAAAGATAAAAACGACCCTTTCCGTCTAATGGGCTTTGGTCACCGGGTTTACAAAAACTTTGACCCACGTGCCAAATTGATTAAAAAAGCTTGTGACGACGTATTGGAAAAATTAGGTGTTGAAGATCCTGTTTTGGATATCGCAAAAGGATTAGAAGCAGCAGCATTAAGTGATCAGTACTTTATCGACAGAAAATTATATCCTAATGTTGACTTTTATTCAGGTATTATCTATCGTGCGTTAGGATTTAAATCAGATATGTTTACGGTTCTATTTGCCTTAGGCCGTCTTCCAGGATGGATTGCACAATGGAAAGAAATGCGTGATAATAAAGAACCTATTGGACGTCCAAGACAAGTTTATACAGGCGAAACCGATCGTCAATACATAGACTTCGACAAACGATAAGAATTAAAAAAGGCAGAAATTAAAATTTCTGCCTTTTTTAATTCTTATCAGCTTCCTCCCACCATTCACTACTTTGAAGCCCATCAATCTCGCGCCGATCCCGCTTTGTTGGCCTTCCTGTTCCACGATCCCGCTTCAAAACCGGTGCATGAAAGGTGGATTTAAATCCATATGTATCCTCAACAGGAGTTTGATCTGTATAATGAGCGGCTGCAATTTTAGCATCTCCTCTTCGTTCCAACAACCCCGTTACCAAAATCACCTTACGTTCGATACCTTTCTGAATACTATAGATCTCCCCTACCTTGACAATATAAGATGCTTTAACATTTGAGCCATTCAATTTAACACGTCCTGCCTTACAGGCCTCCGTTGCTAAACTACGCGTCTTAAATAGACGAATAGCCCATAAATATTTATCAATACGTAATTTTTCATTTTCACTTGCCATGAAACAAAAATACCGCTTTTCTAACAAAAAAGAAATCTCCACCGATCAGCAGTAAAATCTATACATTACATCGTACCGCAAATTGATAGATTCCAAATCATAAAAACGGTCAATAAAGACTCAATCACATCATTCCTAGCGAATATTTACACCTGTCATTGGGTGAATACAAAGCATTTTTTCTAAGTTTGTAACTTAGAAAATAGTCATAACTAACACCGTAAAAAATGCAAAACTTGCAAAAACTAATCGAAGAAGCTTGGGAAGAAAGACACCTTTTAGAATTTAAAGAATATTTTGAAGCTATACAAACTGTCATCATGAAGCTGGATAATGGCGAACTACGTGTCGCTGAACCTGTTGGCGACCGTTGGCACGTAAATGACTGGATAAAAAAAGCAGTTATCCTATATTTCCCTATACGTGAGATGAAAGAGATTGAAAACAAGCCTTTCGTCTATCACGACAAGATGAAGTTAAAAACGAACTACAAAGAATTAGGTGTTCGCGTTGTTCCTGGGGCATCGGCACGCTATGGCGCATATTTAGCTAAAGGTGTGATCATGATGCCTTCGTATGTGAATATCGGTGCTTATGTCGGCGAAGGTACGATGGTAGACACTTGGGCCACTGTTGGTTCTTGCGCACAGATAGGAAAACATGTTCACTTGTCCGGAGGTGTTGGTATTGGAGGCGTATTAGAACCCGTACAAGCTGCACCTGTAATCATTGAAGACAACGTATTCGTTGGTTCTCGTGTTATTGTCGTAGAAGGTGTTCATGTAGAATCAGAAGCTGTTTTAGGAGCTAATGTGGTCTTAACTGCATCAACCAAAATCATAGATGTATCGGGTCCTGAACCTATCGAGTACAAAGGGCGTGTACCAGCACGTTCGGTGGTAATCCCGGGCTCATACACCAAAAAATTCCCTGCAGGCGATTATCAGGTCCCTTGTGCATTAATCATTGGTAAGCGCAAGGAGTCTACAGACAAAAAGACATCTCTAAACGATGCATTACGCGATCACAACGTAGCTGTTTAAAATATGAACAGACCTTTTGTGGACAAAGAAGACATCAATCAAGCTCTTGAAACGTTAAAAAATGGAGGGCTGATTTTGTATCCCACAGACACGATCTGGGGTATAGGCTGTGATGCGACCAATCCAGATGCAGTTGAAAAAGTATTTGCTTTAAAAGGCAGAGATTTAAGCAAAAGCATGTTGGTTCTCTTACACAACGAAAACCAATTGGCAAGTTATGTGCGCGAAATTCCAGAAGTAGCTTACGAACTAATTGACACCTTCGATAGGCCGCTTACGATCATTTATTCAGGGGCAAAAAACCTTGCTCCAAATGCCATTGCACAAGATGGTACGATAGGAATTCGTATTGTAGATCACCCCTTCTGTCAACAACTTTTACAACGTTTCAAAAAGCCTATTATTTCAACATCTGCAAATATCAGTGGCCAACCTTCTGCAACCACTTTTGACCAAATTGATGACTTGATCAAGGAAAATGTAGATTATATCGTTAAATTTGGACAATACGACAATACCCCTGGTAAGCCCTCAATTATCATGAAGCTAGATCCCAGTGGCAAATTCGAATTCCTACGTAAATAAGAAAATATGAAATATCCATTTAGCCATTGCTACATGGATATTCCATATGACACTTAAAGAACAAATTTTATACATATGAACAAGTTAGCATCTATTTTTGTCTTTCTATTCGCAATGACAACCTTAGTATCTGCCCAACAGGCGATCGAACCTGCTAAAGCGGGTGTAAACTATGGAAAAGCTATTGAAAAGAAAAATGCAATATCTGTAAAAGCTTTAGAAACGACATTAAAGGAAAAAGGTAATTATACCGGAAAAGTAGAAGCACAGGTCGTAGAAGTCTGCAAATCAAAAGGCTGCTATATGACTTTAAAGCGAGAAGGAGCTGAACCTATTACAGTTCGGTTCACAGATTATGGCTACTTTGTACCCCAAGACCTTATTGGCAAAACCGTTGTGGTTGAAGGGAAAGCAAAAATCAAAGAACCCAAAAAAGACATTAGCTTTATTGCTGATGGTGTACTTGTAATAAAGTAGATCACCTATTTATCCATCATTAAAGAAGGCGCTTTTTCAGAAGCACCTTCTTTTTTTTGAATCTCCTTAACCTTATGCAAACACTTCATACTGCGCCCTGCTCTTGTATTAATGCTAAAGGCTCTTTGATAACGTTCGAAAGCCCCTTAATCATGGGCATTCTAAATGTTACACCAGATTCCTTTTTTGATGGGGGTCAGCACAATACACTAGAAGCGGCTTCAAAAAAAGCAGAACAACTGATAAACCACGGTGCCAACATTCTTGACATAGGCGCTTACTCATCGCGACCTGGAGCGCCGCTTATCTCTTCGCAGGAAGAAATCGACCGTGCATTACCTATTATCGAATTCCTTTCTAAGAACTATCCTGATACGCTCCTATCCATCGATACCTTCCGCGCCGACGTTGCTCAACAAGCCGTTCAGGTGGGGGCACACATTATTAATGATATTTCAGGAGGTAGCTTAGATGAACACATGTTTGCCACTGTAGCTTCATTACAGGTTCCATACATTCTTATGCATATGCAGGGTACCCCCGAAACTATGCAACAATATACAGACTATGAAGACATTGTCGAAGACATAGCAGTGTATTTTGGAGAACGTATAGCCAAACTAAGATCACTAGGTGTAAAAGATATTATCCTAGATCCTGGTTTTGGCTTCTCAAAAACTATAGCTCAAAATTATGACCTACTACATCGCATAGCCGAACTCCAGTATTTAGAGCTTCCAATACTAGCAGGTATATCCCGTAAATCAATGATTTACAAAAAATTAGAAATAACGCCACAGCAAGCGCTATCTGCCACCACAGCACTTAACACATTGCTCCTACAAAAAGGAGTACAAATACTCCGCGTACATGATGTATTGGAGGCCAAGCAATTAGTTACTTTATTTTACACCTAGCTATTTTGAAAAAAAACAAAGATATTATCACTATTGGTTTTGCTCTTTTTGCCATGTTTTTTGGCGCAGGAAACCTGTTATTACCTCCATTTATCGGACTGCAAATAGGTCATCATATCGCGATAACCATCTTAGCTTTTGGCCTGACAGGTATACTACTACCCTTTCTTGGCGTATTATCTATTGTCCAATCCGGAAACTCAATCCAAGATCTGGGCAACAGGCTACATCCTTTGCTAGCGCCCATACTCGGAGCCATAATCATGCTGTGCATAGGACCGCTCATTGCCATTCCGCGAACTGCCGCAACGACTTTTGAAGTCGGGTTACTACCGCTCTTTCCAAACTTTAATCCGATATGGTCAGCAGTATTGTTTTTCGGAATCACGTGGTGCCTGACAATAGTACCATCTAGAGTGGTCGATATCATAGGAAATTTTCTAACACCTGCTTTGTTGGTACTGCTGTTGTCATTGATCATTGTAGGCATCAGCAATCCCCTTGGAGCATATTCTCAAACAGAGATATCTTCATCAGAAGCCTTTGCTTTAGGTTTTACCGAGGGGTACCAAACACTGGATGTACTCGCTTCCGTCATATTCGCAGGTATCATTATCGCTGCGGCCCACGCCAAAGGATACCAAAAAACCGAAGAAAAAAGTAAAGTAGTAATAGCCTCAGGAGCGCTGTCTGCAATCTGTTTATTCCTGATTTATGGAGGTTTACTTTACTTGGGTTCAACCTCCAATGTCGCAGACCCACAGATTAGCAGATCCGCTTTACTCATACATATCGCAAAGAATAATCTAGGAGATTCCGGGATGATCGCAATAGCGTTGAGCATTGCGCTCGCCTGTCTCACCACAGCTATCGCTTTGACGTCTGCTGTAGGTACATTCTTCAACCAGCTAACAAACGGCAGACTAGGCTATAAGACCTTGGTCACGACTTGCTGTCTGCTATCTGCCGCTTTATCTATTACCGGTGTAGACAATATCATTCAGTTTGCATATCCGCCCCTGGCATTTGTATATCCTATCGTGATTACATTAGTATTATACATTGTAGTTTTCGGCAGACACGTGAAGTCCAAGCTCCCTTATGTCGGCGCTTTAATCGCATCCACAGCAATAGCCGTATTAAGTCTGATCAAAGTACTTGGGCTATGGTCAGCCCCTATACTGTCAATCTGGAATAAAATCCCTTTATTCGAAATCGATCTGGGCTGGGCACTTCCTTCCGCTATAGGATTTGGAATAGGTTATATAATCAGTTTGCGATACAAAAAAATCAGCCCTAGCGGAAACTAGGGCTGATCAACAACATCGTATAATTCGACTTAACGAACCACACTCCCTGCCGTAATAGATGTTTGAGGGTTAACAAAGTCTAATCTTCCGTCCGCATCTTCCGCCATCAATATCATACCTTGCGACTGAATCCCCTTAATTTCACGAGGCTCAAGGTTTACCAAAATAGAAACCTGTTTACCAACAATATCTTCAGGATCAAAAAACTCAGCTATTCCCGATACAACGGTACGTTGATCGATCCCTGTGTCTATCTTGAGTTTCAATAATTTCTTTGTCTTTGCAATTTTCTCCGCCTCCAGTATCGTTCCCACACGAATATCCAATTTCATAAAATCATCGAAATTTATATTCGCCTTTGCAGGAGCCACACTGACAGCTGCCTTCGCATTATTTACTTTCGCGGCGGCCAATTTCTCCAATTGGAATTCCACCTGCTCATCCGTTATTTTATCAAATAATAATTGTACTTCACCCAGGCTATGATCTTCATCAATAAGATCTGAAGTACCCGCTTTATCCCACTCGCGCACAGAAATCTGTAGCATCTCAAAAAGTCGGTCAGCGGTCTTCGGTAGGAAAGGTTGCGCCAAGATTGCTAAATTAGCAACTATCTGCGTAGCCACATTAAGCACTGTTTTCACGCGCTCTTCGTCCGTCTTGATAACTTTCCAAGGCTCTTCATCCGCCAAATACTTATTCCCTAAACGAGCTGCGTTCATAAAATGACTCAATGCCTCTCTAAATCTATAGCTTGACAAAGACTGCTCAATCAACGTTGGAAATTTCGATAGCTCATCAAAGACTGTATTATCCACTGCATTATATGCACTTCCTTTCAACACTTTCCCTTCAAAGTATTTGTGCGACAACACCATAACCCGATTTACAAAATTGCCTAAAATGGCAACAAGCTCATTATTCACACGTGCTTGAAAATCCTTCCACGTAAATTCGCTATCCGAAGTCTCCGGTAATATAGACGTCAGTACATAACGTAATTCATCCTGTTTACCCGGAAATTCTTCTAAGTATTCGTGCAACCATACGGCATGATTACGAGATGTCGATAACTTGTCACCTTCTAAATTTAAAAATTCGTTGGCAGGTATATTATCGGGCAAAATGTACTCTCCATGTGCATGCAATATAGCCGGAAAAATAATACAGTGGAATACGATGTTATCCTTACCTATGAAGTGAATTAATGTCGCGTCATCCTCCGGGTTTGATTGTTTTTTCCAATAACTTTCCCAATTTTTACCATTATCTATAGCCCATTGCTTTGTAGCTGAGATATAGCCGATTGGAGCATCCAACCATACATACAGTTTTTTTCCGACAGCTTCTTCCAAAGGTACATCGACCCCCCAATCTAAGTCACGTGTCATAGACCGAGGTTGCAATCCTGATTTCAACCAAGACTGACATTGACCGAACACGTTGGACTTTAACACATCCTTCTTGCCTTCAATTAACCATTTTTCCAACCAGGGTTGGTATTTGTCCAATGGTAAATACCAATGCTTCGTTTCCTTTAAAATCGGTGTCTTTCCACTCAGGGTCGATTTTGGATTAATTAAATCGGTAGGACTTAACGACGTTCCACACTTCTCACATTGGTCTCCATAAGCCCCTTCATTTTGGCAATGCGGACAAGTACCCGTAATATAGCGATCCGCCAAAAACTGATGAAATTCTTCATCATAATATTGCTCCGAAAACTTCTCGATAAATTCCCCTTTTTCATAAAGGTTTAGGAAAAACTCTTGCGAAAGCTCATGATGAATGGGTTCTGAAGTGCGGTGATAAATATCAAAAGCAATCCCGAAATCTTCAAAAGACTGTTTAATCTGTTGATTATACTTATCAATAATTTCACGAGGAGTAACGCCCTCCTTTTTTGCTTTTATGGTGATCGCGGCTCCATGCTCATCCGAACCGCAGACGTAAACGACATCCTTATTATTCAATCGTAAGAAGCGCACAAAAATATCCCCAGGAATATACGCACCAGCCAAATGTCCTATGTGCAAGGGCCCATTGGCATACGGTAATGCTGAGGTGATGGTATAACGTTTTTTAGATAAATTGCTCAAGATATTGTACTTTTAATGGTAATACTAAAAATTAAATGGTAACATTGTTTACAAAGATAACTCAATTTGCGCTTAATAAATAAGAGCCCGTTTAGATTTATCCCATAAAAATACTTATCTTTTATTTTTAGGACTAAACGCAACTCTAAAAGCTTTTGAAAACAAAGATGAATACTCCAGCATACCTAAAAAAAGGGGATAAAATAGCAATATTGTGTCCAGCGAGTTATATCTCCGGAGATTTAACACCAGCGTACAATATACTCCTCGATTGGGGACTCGAACTTGAGATAGCCCCGTCTACCGAAGCTCAATTCAACCAGTTTGCCGGCGAAGACAAACTACGGGCGCACGATTTACAACAGGCATTGGATAATCCAGATATCAAAGCCATCATTGCGGGAAGAGGTGGATACGGATCAGTCCGCTTGATTGATACATTAGACTTTTCAAAGTTTAAAAAACAGCCAAAGTGGCTTGTGGGTTTTAGCGACATCACCGTTATTCATAGTCATATTCAACGGCAATTTCAGATACCAACAATTCACGGACAGATGGTTAAATCTTTCTTAGACGCAAGTCCCGAGTCGTTGCAAACCTTAAAAAAAACACTCTTTGGTAAAAATACCGACCTCCACTACAGCACACCAAGTCCGAACAATCGTCCCGGTCACAGTCGAGGAATATTAACCGGGGGTAACCTGGCTATTTTACAAAGCATATTAGCATCGGCGTCGGATGTCGATTACGAAGATAAAATTCTATTTCTGGAGGACGTAGGCGAATCCTATTACAATATCGATCGAATGCTATGGACATTAAAACGGGCGAAGAAACTAGACAAACTGAAAGGACTTATCATCGGAGGCTTCACCTCGCTCAAGGATTCCGATCCTTCGTTCGGGCAGACTATCGAAGAAATTATTATAGATAAAGTTCGAGAATTTGATTACCCAGTAGCATTCAACTGTCCCGCAGGACATATCGACGACAATAGAGCACTAGTTTTCGGCGAGGAAATAGAGCTAACAGTAACAACAGAAAAAACATCAATTACCTATCCAAATAGAAAATGAGCACAGTCAACACAAAAAAAGATATTGCCCTCTTGATATTGCGAGTCACAATAGGTCTCACTATGTTAATATTTCATGGACTACCAAAATTGATGGGCGGTCCAGAAAAATGGAAAAAGATTGGACTATCTATGGGCAATTTAGGTATAGACTTCCTTCCTAGTGTTTGGGGGTTCTCCGCTTCAATTGTTGAAAGTTTATGCGCTTTATTCATTGTCCTCGGATTGTGGACTAGGCCCAATAGCATCTTATTAGCTTTTACCATGTTAATTGCCACGATTTCACATTTAACTGCAGGTGATGGATTTAATGTAGCCTCGCATGCTATCGAACTCATGGCGGTATTCATCGCTCTATTCCTGACAGGGCCGGGAAAATATAGTGTAGACAAAAGGTAACAACAATTAACATATTTTGCCCAAATCAGCCACTCTATTCATTGTAATGGATACTTCTGAATTTAAATAATTTCAAAAGTTAGGTTTATTCATCATTAAATAAATAAGATTTATTGAAAAATCGATAAAATAAACGATAGATATCCGTCATTAGAAGCATTTTTCACAAAAATAAACTTTGTTTATTTTCATTTTGCTATTGTGCCTACCTTAGCTTCGTAAAACAAAATTATGGTAATAATGGAGCTACGTGAATTTGGGACAAAGAGTTCTTCATTCGATTTGAATTCAATTGGGTTAAATGCAGGAACAATACACTGGAACTTAAGCAACGAAAAGCTTACTGCTCAAACCCTAGAGCTAGGACAAGGCACATTAAATGACAAAGGAGCACTTTGTGTGAATACCGGTAAATTTACTGGAAGATCACCTAAGGACAAATTTGTTGTAAAGGACAGCCTTACCGAAAACAGTGTGGACTGGGGCGACATTAATATCGCAATTTCAAAAGACATCTTTGATAATCTATATCAAAAGATGCGTTCTTTTCTAGCGGGAAGAGAGGTGTGGATTAGACATAGCTATGCTGGAGCAGATCCTACATATAGATTGAATGTAACAGTGGTAAATACAATGCCTTGGGCCAATCTATTCTGTAACAATCTTTTCATCAGACCTACAGAAGAGGAACTAACAACTTTTGAAAAGGAATGGGTTATTCTACAAATTCCAGAATTTGAGGCAGATCCAGCTGTAGATGGCACAAGATCAGCAAACTTTACGATTGTAAACTTTACCGAAAAAGTCATTTTAATAGGTGGTACTGCTTACACAGGAGAAATGAAAAAAGGAATTTTCTCCGTACTCAATTTTATACTTCCGCACCAATACAACGTATTACCGATGCACTGTTCGGCCAATGAAGGAAAGGATGGTGATGTGTCGTTATTTTTTGGACTTAGTGGTACAGGTAAAACGACGCTATCAGCAGATGCAAATAGATCACTTATTGGTGATGACGAACATGGTTGGGCAGAGGGCTCTGTTTTCAATTTTGAAGGCGGATGCTATGCAAAATGTATCGATTTAAGTGCTGAAAAAGAACCAGAGATTTATGCTGCAATTAAACCCGGTGCATTGCTAGAAAATATTTCCTTTTTCAAAGACAGTAATATCGTAGACTTCGCTGATGCAAGTATCACGGAAAATACGCGCGCAGCTTACCCTATTGATTATATTCCAAATGCGAAAGAACCTTCTTTAGGCGGAAAACCAAAAAATATATTCTTTTTGACATGCGATGCCTTTGGTATCCTTCCTCCAATATCGAAGTTAACTAAAGCGCAGGCTATGTATCACTTTATATCTGGATATACTGCAAAAGTAGCCGGCACTGAAGTGGGTATTACCGAACCACAAACAACATTCTCTGCTTGTTTCGGTCGTGTATTTTTGCCTCTTCATCCTACAAAATATGCAGAGCTTTTAGGTGAGAAACTAGAAAAAAATCCAGATGTCAATGTATGGCTTATAAATACCGGATGGACCGGTGGAAAATATGGCGTAGGTAAACGTATGAATCTTAAATATACACGTGCGATGATTAACGCGGCAATGCGCGGCGATCTGAATGACGTTGAATATGTACCACATGTAGTTTTTGGTTTACTAAAACCACAGTCATGCCCAGGTGTTCCGGCAGAAGTATTGAACCCAAGAACAACATGGACAGATACGGATGCTTACGATAAGCAGGCCCTAGCGCTTGCTCAGCTTTTCGTTAACAATTTCAAACAATACGAAGATGAGGCTAGTGCCGAAATACGATCCGCATCGCCAAGAACATCTTTATAATCTTTTAACAAAAAAAGCGCCCCAAGGGGCGCTTTTTTTGTTAAAAGACTTTACTATGCCAACTATCCCGAAAAGGGATGATCCATTTCGACTCAAAATCTGTTGAATTCTGTACTAGATTATTAAAGACCAGCGTTTCTGCGTTTACAGTCCCAATTTTAACAAGAGATTCAAACTCACCTCTACCGACGAGGTTAACAATTCCCCTGTCATCAATAAAGGAGACTTTCATACGATCAAAAAAATCAACGTCTAGTCGCTCTCCCAATCCTTTCAAAAAATGGACAGATTTATCGATTGAACAGCCGGTAACTCCAGCCTGTTCCTCGTCAACTTCTAAAATCACAAAAAGATTATCCTTCACGATTCCCTTCCCTGCTAACGCAGAACCATGCGCAGTCCATGATGAAACGAAATCAGCAAGCGCCACTTCTACAATTTGCACCTGCTCATCGGAAAGCAACCTATCCGCCTGATATATCCAAACTCTATTCATCTTGTTCGTATTTAGTACCTCGTATTTAAACTTATGCTATTCTACTCCTGTTGAACCTATATAACCACCGTCACCTTCGTCACTTTCACCTCCGTCACTTTTTAATGCGCATAATATGGGGATATCATAAGATACACCACCACACCTGTTACCGCCACGTACAACCACATTGGATAAGTAATACGCGCCAACCGCTTGTGTCGTTCGTATGCACCAGCTATTCCTCGTACGAACGTGAACAACACGAACGGAATTATCACGACAGAAAGAACAATATGTGTAATTAAGATAAAAAAGTATACATATCGGATAGCACCTTCTCCACCGTACGAAGTCGATACCGAGGTCATATGATAAGCTACGTACATCAATAAGAATAAAGACGAACATAGCATACAGATTTTTATCAAATTCTCATGTAGTTTTAACTGACGTCGCTTTACAGCCGATACCGCCCAAACCAACAATACAGCTGTCAGTCCGTTAATAGTAGCGTATATAGGAGGTAAAAACGATAATGGTTCTACATCATAACCCAACTTGGGTAAATTCACACCAAATAAAGCCGCTACCGCCAGAGGAATAACTATGGATAATGTCCAAATCCAACCTTTATATTTTTTCTCTTCTTCCGTCATTGCCATAATTACTTCTTCTCTATTTTAGGAGGATTGTCACGAGCCTCTTCCACCAATTGTACCTTTATTTCATCTTCCAAACGCTCGATATTCGTTTTCAAATTAATATCGTAAAACCCACGTATTCTACGGTGAGCATCTATTAATATATACTGACTACTAATGATAAACTTCCGTTCGTCGTTCGGATCCTGCAGCGCGTCACTTAATAACTGCTCTCGTACAAAAGCCAAAATATCTGCTCCACCTTTTAACACGTACCAATTGGCTTCAAGACCCGATCTAAATTTAGTCACCGTCTTTTCCAAATCTACAGAACTGTCCGCAGAATCAATAGATATCGAATAAAACTTTACCTTATGATTATTTTTAAAGCGTTCAGCAACACTACGCAAGTTCTGTAACATCGCTACAGACAACCCTTTATCCGACCCATAGAATGTATGGACGACAGCTATTGAGGAATCAGCCGCTAAAAAAGGAACTGAATCCCCCTTAACGTCCAACAGAGAAATAGGCTTAATTTGATGAAAGATTGTATCCGGGATTTCTCTTCCCATCTTACGATTCATCTTACCCGATAAATGCTTTTCACCATACACAGGCAATTTTACATAGGTATTAGAACCCATTTTATTAAGCGCTACATACAAAAATCCTGGCACTAGTAGTACTATAGCCAGGATTATGAAAGTCGAAATATTCTTTCTTCTCGATTTATTTTGCATTACTACTTATTTGGAAACACAGCGTGCTCTTGTAAATGGTGCAATAGGTAATCTCCCTCAACTAAAAGTAGGATGATAAAATAAATAATGAAAAGAAATACGATAGAACAAGTCACAATAAAACCTGACTTCTCAAACTTCAAGTGCATAAAGAATGCTACGATATAATATGCCTTTATAAGTGTCAAGACAATATAAATTGTATTAACTAAAGCTCCTTTTTGTAAGATCTGCCAATGGTGAACAAACCCTAACGCGATTAAGAACTCTAAACATGTAAGCGCTAATAATACAAAAAATACAGACCAAATACGCTTCTTATCCATGCCTTCACCGTGCGCATGCGCATCGTGTCCAGCTATATGTTCGTTGTGTGCCATTTCTTTAGATAAATTTCTTAGTTAAAAATTAGATTAAGTAGAAGAATGTAAATACGAATACCCACACCAAATCCACAAAGTGCCAGTAGAGACCTACTTTTTCAACCATTAAATAAGATCCTCTTTTTTCAAAGGTATTATTTAGTGTCATACAAAGTATGATTATATTTAGTAGAATACCAATTGATACGTGAAATCCGTGAAAACCAGTAATAGTAAAGAACAAGTTCGCAAACTGCAATGCTGCTGTGTAGGAAATATCATTCGTAAAGTAAGGTCTTAATGTTTCTGCTATTAGTGCAGGATCCGTCATACCAGTAGCTGGGTTACTTCCGAACCAAAATCCTTGGTGGTGCAAGTGAGACCATTCTAAAGCTTGACAGCCAACGAACATCAAACCTCCCAAAATCGTCCATAACATCCATTTCACGACCTCTTGCTTAGAATTTCGATGCCCCGCCTCAACAGCCAAAACCATAGTGACAGATGACATGATCAAGATAAAAGTCATGATACCGACAAAAACCAACGGTTGACCTGAATCAGCTATTCCTGGGATAGATTGAAACACCTTGTCGGCATCAATCCAAGTAGGCTGCGCGAATTTCTGAGCACCATAATAAATTAGGAATGCTGAAAATGTAAAGGCATCCGACACCAAGAAAAACCACATCATGATCTTTCCATACTCTAAGCTCCAAGGTGACTTACCACCGTTCCATGGTCCGTCTTTAACCTTATCCAATTGCGATACAGTTGTACTCATTGTTTACTATTATTGATTCAAAAGTAAGAAAACATATATATAAATCCATAAAAGATCTAGAAAATGCCAAAAAACAGTAGCTAGATCCATCCGAAACACATTATCACCTTGAGGAATACCTCGCATCGTACCTATTAAGGCACGAAGTAGGACAATAATTCCAACGACAATGTGTAAAAGGTGTAATCCGGTAAAGATGTAAATGAAAGATTGTGATGCATTATTATTAATAAAGTACACACCCTTCGATGTCAACACCGTCCACGCTTCCACCTGCAATACAAAAAATACGATACCGAGAACAACAGTTGTAACTAACAACAATTTCTGTCTACCGATATTTCCAACTTTCGCAGCACCATACGCCAAATGCAAGGTTATACTACTAACGATAATTGTTAATGTACTATAAATAAAAGCCTGTGGTAAAATAGTTTTAATCCCTTTATCTACTCCACTAGCGGTATAAACTATAAATCCACTAGAAAGGGCTGCGAACATCATAAACATGCCAATAATGCCTAACCAAAGGTTAAACTTCTTAGCTTTTCTCGATTGTTCTAAGTCTTCTAAGTTCATTGCAATATTTCCCATCTTTAATTAAAAGGAATAAAATCAAATAAAAGCACCAGTTGTGTCAGCGGCAAATACAAAAAAGAAACGTACATCACCTTCTTTGCTGAAGCATCGGTACGCAACATATAATGCTGATAACCGTACCAAGTAAATGCCAATCCTCCGATCAAGGAAACCACCGTAAAGACCCATCCTCCAAATCCGTAATGCATCGGTAAAAAACCAACAGGTATCATTAACAAAGCAGAAATCATGATCATCGCTGCTGAAACTGAATCCTTTTTTGTCGTCGGTAATAACCGGATTCCCGCATTCTTGTAATCCTCGTCTGCTACCCACGCAATTGCCCAAAAATGCGGATATTGCCATACAAACTGAATAGCGAACAAGACCAAGGGTGTTATCACAACTGCTGCCTCGCTAACCGATGCATAAGCTAAACCAAACCCTGCGGACTTAAAAGCGGCATAGTACCCGATTAACGGAGGAAGTGCTCCTGGTATAGCCCCAACAAAAACCGCTATTGGAGATTTTTGCTTCAATGGTGTATAAACGAAAGCATATAAGAATATTGAAAAAACAGACAGTAAACCAGCTATAAAATTCAACTGGACTAAAACCATCGTACCCAATATTCCCATAAACACACTCAATACCAATGCCTGACCTGTAGTCATCCTACCTGAAGGCAATGGTCTATCCATTGTGCGTTTCATGAGCTTATCAATATCCTTTTCAATGATTTCGTTAAATCCATTAGCAGCACCTGTAACCAAGAAACCACCAATAGTTAACATCAACCAATTGAACCACATTACTTCACCCTGTTGTTTCGCTCCAATCAAAAAAGAAATAGATGCTGAAAAAACAACAGTTAACGTTAATCTTAATTTGACTAATTTGTTAAAATCAGAAATAAAAGTTCTCATTTAATTCTTCACCTCCCAGTACGCTAAATATGATAATCTAACAGAAAAGACTTTCATCATCTTTTTACCTTAGTCATCAAAAGCATCAAATAATATTGTGCTCCAAAAAACAAACTAGCTATTACCAAGTGCGTAGTCTGTGCAAAAGCAGGTACAGCAAAACGTGCCAAAATAATACCCGACGCCATCTGAATCAATACGAGAATCAAAACAATCCAAGCATATCGACTTTGTATAGAAAGCTTACTAAATCTATTTTTCACCAAAAAGAAAAACAGAACAGTAATACCCAGTGTCACATAGGCCAAAATTCGATGCACATCATACGCGCCACCAATAGAATCGATCCAAGATGACCTTTCCTTACCCAAGTAATTCAAATGATCGATCGTCTCACGAACTTCAGTTCCGTATACCACCTGTACCAAAGTAATGACTAAAGAAAATATAGCCAAAGCCTTAAGTCCAGAGGAAGGATAGGTGATCAAAATAGTTTTATTCCTAAAAGTTGTAGCTATGTAAAAGGTATATATACTGATTGCAACGATAATAAGCGCAAGCAACATATGTACTGTGATAATCCATGGCATTAAATTCGTAGAAACAACTATCGAGCCTAACCAAGCCTGTAATACTACTGCAAAAAGATTAAGAACGCTCCAAACAAAAATAGAAGGCTTGGACTTGATATATGTAAAAGCGTAAACAGCAGAAAAAAGAAGCGCAAACCCAGCAATCACCCCCGCCAATCGATTCAAATACTCTGTCCAAGTCTTTATCGCATTAAACTCCTCATGCTTCAAGATGGACTCGTCGTGCCTGATATTATCTGCTAACTCTTTAAAACCAAAAGCTTCGACGAGTTTAGCAAAACGCATATTCTTCTTAGCACGTCCTTCGATGTAGTGTTCTTCATAACCCTCCGGCAATTGAGAAACATCTGTAGGCGGGATAATTCGGTTAAAACACTTTGGCCAATCCGGACATCCCATCCCCGACCCCGTACTTCTTACTATTCCACCAGCTGCGATAACGACAAATAAAATAAATATCGTGAATCTATTAACTTTAACAAATCGCTTCTCTCCAGCTGGATACATGTAGCTACACTTTATCTAATCAAAAGTAGTAGAAGATAGGATATACCTATCCTTCTACCACTCTATTATTCTCTTTATTCCACTGCTCCTGAATACGAACAGCTTCTTCATCTCCTTCAAAATCATGCATCATGTTAGAGCTCATAGTCTCGGAATAAGGCACGTTCTGAGGAATAAAATCTTCATCATGACCTGGTTTTGAATAATCATAAGGCCAACGGTATACAGTTGGGATCTCTCCAGGCCAGTTACCATGAATATGTTCAACAGGTGTCGTCCACTCTAATGTGTTCGAGTTCCATGGGTTCTGAGGAGCTTTTCTTCCATTCCAGATAGATCCGAAGAAATTAATTAAAAATGCAATCTGACCTAATCCAGCTATAATAGCGGCCCAAGTAACCAATACGTTGACAGAAACCCATTTTTCCATGAAAGGGAACTCCGTAAACGCGTAGTAACGACGAGGCACACCATCAATACCCATAAAGTGCATTGGGAAGAATACCAAGTAAGCGCCGACAAATGTCAACCAGAAGTGGAAATAACCCAATTTCTCGTTCATCATTCTACCGAACATTTTTGGATACCAGTGGTATACACCACATAACATACCAAAGATAGATGCAGAACCCATTACCAAGTGGAAGTGAGCTACAACAAAGTATGTATCATGTAAGTTGATATCCAAAGCAGCATTTCCTAGAAAAATACCTGTCACACCACCAGAGATAAAGAAAGATACCATACCGATAGCGAACATCATCGCTGGCGTAAAGCGAATGTTTCCTCGCCACAACGTAGCCATATAGTTAAATGCCTTAACCGCTGAAGGTACCGCAATAATCAATGTCGTAATCATAAACACACCTCCTAAGAACGGATTCATACCCGTCACGAACATGTGGTGACCCCATACAATAAATGATAATACAGTAATACCAACCAACGAATAAACCATCGCATGGTAACCGAAGATAGGCTTACGAGAGTTTGTTGAAATAACTTCAGAAGTCAATCCTAACGCAGGCATCACAACGATATATACCTCAGGGTGACCTAAGAACCAAAACAAGTGTTGGAATAAAATTGGAGAACCACCTTCGTTTGGCAAAATCTGTCCACCCACTACTAAATCTGACAAATAGAAAGATGTACCGGCAGAACGGTCAAAAATTAATAATACAACAGCAGAAACTAAAACAGGGAACGAAAGTAAACCGACAATCGCTGTTAAGAAGAAAGACCAAATAGTCAATGGCATTCTCCATAAGTCCATACCTTTTGTACGCATATTCAAAACAGTACTGATATAGTTAACACCGCCCATTACCTGAGACGCGATAAACAGTACCATACTTGCTAACCAAAGTGTCATCCCTAGTCCTGATCCAGCAATTGACGTAGGAAGAGCTGATAGTGGCGGATAAATTGTCCATCCAGCAGATGCAGGTCCACTTTCTACGAAAAATGATCCAATCATAATCACACAGGCTACAAAGAAGAACCAGTATGACAACATATTCATAAACGGAGATGCCATATCGCGTGCACCCAATTGATAAGGTATCAAAAGGTTACTAAACGTACCTGACAAACCTGCTGTCAATACGAAAAACACCATCATTGTACCGTGAATGGTAACCAATGATAAAAAGAACTCCGGCTTTATACGACCACCTTCAGCCCATTTACCCAAAAATACTTCTAAGATCGGAAAATCCTTATCCGGCCATGCTAATTGAATCCGGAACAAAAGCGACAATAACATGGCAAAAACTGCCATAATGATACCTGTGATCAAGAATTGCTTCGCAATCATCTTATGATCCTGACTAAATATATATTTAGTTAGGAAAGTCTCATGGTGATGACCATGTGCATCATGATGACCTGCGTCGTGTGATATAACTGTACTTGACATATTCTATTATAAATTCTTTTTACAATTAATTTACAGAAGCTGTTGTAACCCCTTCTACTGGGCTGTTGTTAGCAAACTCTTTTTGGAGATCCTCCGTAAAGTACTTCTCTTGCTTACTCAACCACTCTTTATATTCAGCTTCAGTAACTACTACTACTTTCTTCGCCATATTCCAGTGACCAGAACCACATATTTTATTACACAACATAATAAAATCATATTTTGGATCATTCATGCGATCACGCATTTCCTCAGTAGTTACTGTAGGCGTGAACTGGAAGTAATTCGTCATACCTGGTACCGCATTTACTTGAACACGGAAATCAGGAATAAAGAAGGAGTGAATAATATCTTTCGAAATGATATGGAAACGAACTGACTTATTAACAGGGATCACGATGTCTCCGCCACGGATATCATCCCATGAGTTCTTATCGTTAAAATCGATACCGTAACCGTTAGTAGCTGTAGTAAGCTTGTAATTACGTTTTCCGATCTTACCGTCAGCCCCTGGGTAACGTACATGCCATTGAAACTGCTCTCCTAAAACCTCTACTTGTAAAGCAGACTTTTGAAGCTCTTCAGGTACATTAGTGATGGATCTCCATGTGAAGAAGCCAAACAATACCAAAACAGTCAAAACAATAGCAGGAACAATTGTCCAAATACGCTCGATAGAGTCATTGTGTGGATAGTAGTAAGCCATACGTTTAGCTCTCATTCTATACACATAAGTAAATGTCAACAAAATGATATGTGTCACTACTAAAACGAAGGTCGTGATAGCTAAAGTGATAATAAACATTTGATCGATCTCTTTACCATGTTCTGTGACAGCATCTCTCCAAGCCCAGCTTCCCCATACAGTGTACGAGTAGTAAATACCTGCTAAGAAAACAATCAAAAACAAGAACAACAATGCCGCTTGCCAGTTGTTATTGCTCAACGGATTGTGCTTACCATTCATTTTACGTGTCAATACGTAAACGGAATGGATCTTACCAATAACCGCAATGATTGTACATGCTACCAAAAACAGTAACAAATAATAGAAAAAATTCTTATAGACCTGAGGGTCGATCTTTTTAACCTCTGCTACTTTAGCAGCTGCAGTTCCATCAGCAGCGGTTGCAGACACTGTAGTTGCGCTAGAATCTGTAACAACAGCTGCAGCAGTAGTATCTACCGTTGCAGAGTCAGTTGTCGCGGTTGTCGCAACAGCCGCCACAGTATCCACTACAGTAGAATCACTTTGTGCTGCCGTAACAGGAGCCACAAAATACAAGCTGATCAATAGTAGTAAACCCAATATGGATTTGAACCTGTTATTTATTTTTAAATTCATTTCTTATAATAAACGTTTGAACGTGATCTCGTTAGTTCTATTAAATCTGATGGTGTAAACTTTCGTCTAAGAATGGATGATGCTTAGGTGCCAAAGCATGCTTGCTTATCTTATTTAAGACTAAGAAAGTAAACAATCCAAAGAAACCAATAGCCGTACCTATCTCGATAATACCAAATCCTCTTTGTGTTTCCACTGTACCAGGCATAATCATGATATAATAATCCAACCAGTGACCACATAACAACAATACAGCTACAAATAACATCAAGTTTTGCTTACGTTTTACATCTCTATCTACCAATAACAACAAAGGTGCGACAAAGTTAATGATAATACTTAACCAAAACCATGGTTTATATTCTGGTTCAAAACGCTTGTAGAAATAAACCGTCTCCTCAGGAATATTCGAATACCAAATCAACATAAACTGCGCAAACCAAACGTAAGTCCAGAAGATAGAGAAACCGAACATAAGTTTACCTAAATCATGTAAGTGGTTTTCGTTAACCCAAGACATATATCCACCCTTTTTCAAGAGAATCAATATTACAGTGATAACAGATATACCAGATACCCACATCGCTGCAAAGTTATACCAACCGAACATAGTAGAAAACCAGTGCGCTTCTAAAGACATGATCGTATCGAAAGACCAGATTGGTGTTGTAAATCCAAAAACAACTAAAAAAATTGCTGAAAGCTTGAAGCCCTTCTTGTAAGATGTCAATCCTCCTTGCAAATCTTCATTGTAAGATAACTTAGCAAGAATAAATGCAAAAATGCTATAACTACCCATAAACAAGATTTGACGAATCAAAAATCCAGGTACATTTAAAAAAGCTGCCTTACCAGCTACTAGCGCATCGTAATTCGGGCTGTTCGGGTCCATAAGACCGTCTGCATGCCAGTGATGGTAAAGATTGTGCGTATACAAACCTAATGCAACGATTACAAGAAGTAATAAAGATGCAATAGGAAGAATACTAGCCATCGCCTGAGGAATACGAATTAATCCGGCAGACCAAGCTGATTGTGTTACTAATTGAAGAGCGACGAAAAATGCGCCCGCTGCACATACACAAGTAAAGTAATACCCCATCAACAATAGGTTAGCATATGTACGCTCAACAATAATATGTTCACTTGATAACATACCGAATGCGATGGCAGCTATACCCAATACGATAGCAACTAAGCTAACTACCTTAGCCGTGCCAGCAAAAGTGTACTGCTCGCTGAAATTATAATCGTGATGATGATTGTGAGTTCCCATTTATAAAATTGATGTTAGGTTATTTCTTTTGTAATTCTTGTACGTACATAACTACTTTCCAACGTTCCTCTGGATTCAACTGAGACGCATGCGACCCCATTGTATTCAAACCGTAGTAAATAGTATGATAAATTTTTCCTGCCGTAAGATCTGACATCAAACCTCCTCTAGAAGAGTTTGCTGCAGATGACTTCGCATATGATGGCGGAGGAGGAAAATTTTCCAACTTTCTAGTACCTCTAGAATCTGTAACTTGACGATCCTTAGTGATAGAACCATCTCCTTTTCCTTCTTTACCATGACATACCGCACAGTTTGCCATAAACAAATGCTCACCAGCCGCGATATTCTCTTTGGTTACAGCTAAAGGATTGCTTACTTCAAGACCAGCTTTGGTATAATCCTCAATTGTATTTTTGTAGTCAGCACCAAATCTCTCAAAACCGATAGGATCTGTTCCTGCAGGAGGAGTTTGAGCTGTCTGTTTATTTTTAAAATTATTATTAGGTTGATCCGGATTATAAGCGATCGGATCATACATATTACGCGAAAATTCCAAACCGGTGCTACGCGTTGTACCGTCGCCGCAAGCAGTAGTTACTGCTGCAAAAGCAAACGCTACACATACAGCGCTAAGAAAATTCTTCTTATTCATAACTAACATATTTTCTTTCATTGTATTTAACTTCAACTGCTCCAGCTTCTTTCAACAAACTATCAATTAGGGCGTGATCTGCATTATCTCTAGCATCAATTGCAATGATAAAACGATCATCTGTCGCTCTTAAATCCATAACGCGAGGTGCGCGGCCTGGAAATAAATGATTGCGAAAAAAGAAAGTAGCAACCATACCTAAAGCACATAATAAAATCGTTACCTCAAAAGTAACCGGTACAAAGTTAGGTAATGGCATAGAAGGCTTTCCTCCGATATTCATTGGCCAATCGTAAGACATCGTGTAATACAACAAGCTAAAACCTAATATCGTACCCAAACATCCGAAGCAAAATGCTGCTATCGGCAATCTTGAAGGCTTCACTCCTAGCTTCGCTTCAATACCGTGAATAGGCATAGGGGTAAAACAATCATATATACTGACATTATTTGCTTGCAATTTATCAATCCCGTGCATCATATCATCAGGATCCGCAAAACTTCCTACTATATATTTTGTATTGCTCATTGCTATTATTTTTTACGTAATGCGTTAATTTCTTCTTCTGTAACAGAATCGTATTTTCTCAAAGAATTCTTAAAGAATTCAACCTGATCATCAGGGAAAGCTCCTTCTTGAACAAGCTTAGTTTTGTGTTGTAAACTAGAGCTCTTCAATAACAACTTCACTTCGGCAATCGCAATACCTGGTAAGAATCTTAAGAATAATAAGAACAGGGTAAAGAATAAACCAATTGATCCAACAAAGATACCGACGTCTACCCATGTAGGATAGAACATCGCCCATGAAGACGGTAAATAATCACGGTGCAATGAAGTAACGATAATTACAAAACGCTCAAACCACATACCAATATTTACGATGATAGATAATACCCAAGAGATTGGGATACTGGTACGGATCTTCTTGAACCAAAACAACTGTGGAGAGATCACGTTACAGGTCATCATCGCCCAATAAGCCCAAGCGTAAGGTCCTGCTACACGGTTTGCGAAAGCATACATCTCATACTCTGAACCCGAATACCAAGCGATAAATAGCTCCGTTAAATAAGCAACCCCAACAATCGAACCCGTAACCATGATAATCTTATTCATCGCTTCAATGTGGAACATCGTGATGTAGTGCTCAAAGTTCATTACCTTACGAAGAATAAGTAATAAGGTCTGTACCATCGCAAAACCGGAGAAAATCGCTCCCGCAACAAAGTAAGGAGGGAAAATGGTCGTATGCCATCCTGGAATTACGGATGTTGCAAAGTCCATAGATACGATAGTGTGTACAGATAATACAAGTGGTGTAGAGATACCTGCTAAGATTAGCGAAACGATCTCAAATCTCTGCCAAGATTTCACAGATCCATTCCATCCAAAAGATAGAACAGAATAAATTCTCTTTCTCAATCCTTGTGCACGGTCACGTACTGACGCGATATCTGGTAATAAACCACAGTACCAGAATACCAATGATACCGTAAAGTACGTTGAAATCGCAAAGGCATCCCATACTAGCGGTGAGTTAAAGTTTACCCAAAGTGATCCGAATTGGTTTGGCAACGGGAAAATCCAGTAAGCCAACCAAGGACGTCCCATGTGGGCCACTACATACGTCGCAGCACAGATTACAGCGAAAATCGTCATCGCCTCTGCCGAACGGTTAATGGAGTTACGCCAGTTCTGACGGAAAATTAATAATACCGCTGAAATCAGCGTTCCGGCGTGACCGATACCTACCCACCACACAAAGTCGGTGATATCCCAAGCCCAACCTACAGTTTTATTTAGACCCCAAGCACCGATACCCGTCCAAAACGTGTATCCAACACTTATGACCCATAGCATAGCTCCACACACGGCTACGATAAATCCTATCCACCAAGCTTTGTTTGGTTTATTTTCAACCGGCAGTAGGATATCATCAGTCACTTGTGCGTAAGTGATGCCCTTACCGGTCATTAATGGTTCTCTTAATATTGATTCGTTATGCGATGACATAGTTGTTTTATTTCAGATATAGAATAAAATTATGCTTCAAATGTATTTCTTACCTTAGTCATATAACCGATGTTCGGTTGAACATTGATCTCTTCCAATACGTAGTAAACACGTTCGTTACGTAATGCTTTTGAAACTTCAGACTCTGGATCATTAGCATCTCCAAAGATGATAGCGTTAGCCGAACATGCCGCTTGACAAGCCATTTTAACATCACCATCCTTCAATTTGCGATTCTCCATCTTAGCCTGTAACTTCCCAGCCTGAATACGTTGAATACACATTGAACATTTTTCCATTACCCCACGCGAACGTGTAGTAACATCAGGGTTCAACACCAATTGTGTAAACTCGTTGTTCAAATAATTGTCAAAACGAGAATCGTTCCAGTAGTTAAACCAGTTAAAACGACGTACTTTATATGGACAGTTATTCGCACAGTAACGTGTTCCGAAACAACGGTTGTAAGCCATGTGGTTAAGTCCTTCCGAAGAGTGGACAGTCGCCAATACCGGACATACTGTTTCACATGGAGCATGCTCACAGTGTTGACACAACATTGGTTGGTGTACTACCGTTACATTTTCGAAATCTTCTATGTGTGCAATCTCTTTCTCTTTCGTATACTTCGTACCGTTATCTTCGATCGTGTAATAACGGTCGATGCGCAACCAGTGCATTTCACGACGACGACGAACCTCATCACGTCCTACTACAGGAATATTGTTTTCTACGTTACAAGCTACAATACATGATCCACAACCTGTACAAGCGTTCAAATCGATAGCCATCACCCATTTGTGACCTGGCTGCTCAAATTTGTTCCACAAATCGTATGTCTTGTGCGAATCTGAAAAACGTCCGGACTCCGAATTTGGATCTTTTAAGTATTTAGCAAATGTAGTTTCGCGAACGATATTACGTCCTTCAATAGTATGGTGTGTTTGCGTTTGTGCTAATTCGTATGTGCCAGAAGCTTTTGTAACCGTAGCTTTAGCAGCTAATTGTACTGTGCCATTTACTAAAGAAGCAAAAGGATATGCATTCTGTCCAACATTATTACCCGCTTTACCAACTTGCGTACGACCATAACCTAATGCTACAGACACTGTACCCATTGCTTGACCTGGTTGCAACACTACTGGTAACTCTATACTGTAACCATTAGCTTCCACTTTCACCTTACCATTTTCGCCCAAGCCCAATTGCTCAGCAAACTTTGGATTAAGAGCAGCGTAGTTATCCCAAGTAACTTTAGAAACTGGATCAGGCAACTCCTGCAAGTAAGCATTGTTTGCATAACGACCGTCGCGCATTACTGTGGACTCGTACAACTTCAATTCTACATCTCCAGCAATCTTCTTAGCATCAGCAACGATAGCAGAAGCAACAGCATTAACATCTACATTAGCTGAATAAGCCGACCCTTGATTAGATCCTTTATAGATGTATCCCGTTTGCAAAACATCCTTCCAAGATTTACCTGTACCGGCTAAAATACTAGCGTCCCAAGTTTGCTTCACGAAGTCATATACACTAATCGTCTCTCCAGCCCAAACTAACAAACTCTGTTCAGCCTGTCTTGTGTTGAAAACTGGATTAATTGTAGGTTGTATCACTGTAAATAATCCTTCTTTACTAGAAGCATCACCCCATGACTCTAAATAGGTAGGAATCGGAGCGATAGCTTTCAATGTAGAAGCAGTCTCATCCGAACGATCCGCAAATGATAATGTAAAGTCGATCTTAGCGATAGCAGCTTTAACATCATCCGCTTTGAAATAATCGTAAGCAGGGTTACTGTTTAAGAAGAATGCGACACCGACCTGTCCAGCTTTAGCAGCTGTCAAGAATTGTTGGAACGAAGCGTCAGAGCCTTGGTGTTGCTTCGAGTAATTATCTAAATCTATAATAGCTCCATAAGCGCCCAACTGCGTATTGATTGCATTCACCAACAACTGTACATTTACATCGTTAGATCCGGCGACAACAACTGCTGATCCTTTAGCATTTACTAATTCTTTAGCAGCTAATTTGATAGCAGTCTGTGCTTTTGCATTCGCAGTTCCACCAGCTAAAGACTGACCAGTAATCGCATTGAACAACGCGATTAACACAGCTCCCTCTTCCGATGGCTTAATTACGATACGCACATCCGCATTTGAACCTGTCATAGAAAGACCCGATTCAAATTGAATATGACGCGACATCTTACCGTTTTTCAACGATTTGTAGTCACGATTTTTAATATAATCTTGTGTATGTTCTTCTCCAGCCAACCAAGATCCTAAGAAATCAGCAGCCACAGAAACTACCACTTGTGCATTTCCAAAGTTGTAGCTAGGAACTACCGCTTTGCCAAATGAACTTTTGTTTGCTTCAACTATACCACTGTAAGAAATCGCGTCTACCTGAACGTGATTTGTCGTAGGGTATTTCGCTGTCAACTTAGCTATAGAAGCTAATGTTGAAGGCGAATTAACTGTATTTGAAACGATCGTAATTTGTTTTCCAGCTGCTGCAGCTTTAGTTAATGCCGCTATAACCGTACTATCTAACTTAGACCACTCTACATCTTTACCTCCGATTTGAGGGTTCTGTAATTTGGACATATCGTACAAATCAAGAACAGATGCTACTGTATTTGCATCAGTACCTTGGTTCAAACCAACCGCGTTTGGATTTGCCTCTACTGAAATAGGACGCCCCTCACGAGTTCTAACCAAAATACTCTGTCCATTAAAAGATGAAGCATAATAGTTTGGAATACCTGGAGTAATCTCCTCGGGTTTGATTACATAAGGAACAGCCTTGTGAACCGGAGTACGGTTACACGCTGCCAACGTAACAGCTCCTAAACCAAAACCTAAAGCCTTCAAGAAATCACGACGTGGAGTTCTTGTACTTAAGCCTGCTTCATTTAATACATCTTCTACAGGAATAGGTTCAGCAAACTCCGTTTTGCTATTCTCAACAAAAGCAGGTGTTTGATTCAACTCTTCTAAACCTTTCCAATATTTTTTATTGCTATCCATTTAAGCTGTATATAAGATTGCGTTTCCCTAATTAATTATTAATAGTGACACTTACCACACTCTAGACCACCGATCATCGCTGCAGTCATTTTTTCACCTTTCTTCAACTTCTCGTGTGCCTCGATCAACTGATCATAGTATTTATTATCAGCATTCACCTCTGTCGTTTTATGACAGTCCACACACCACTTCATCGTTAACGGCGAGTACTGATAAACCTCTTCCATAGTCTCTATAGGACCGTGACAAGTCTGACATTCCAACCCTGCGACAGTAACGTGCTGCGAGTGATTAAAATATGCAAAATCAGGCAAATTATGAATTCTAACCCATTCTATAGGACGAGGATTGTCACCATACGTACGTGTATCTGGATTCCAATCTACCGCACGGTATAATTTCAAGATTTCTGGAGAAGTTTCTCCCTCATAATGATCCGATGCAGTAATTGTATTATGACAGTTCATACACACATTTGCAGATGGAATCGATGCATTCTTAGACTTGTAAGCACCACCGTGACAGTATTGACACTCGATCTGATTCACCCCAGCGTGTATCTGGTGGGAGAACTTAATAGGCTGAACAGGCTTATACCCCTGATGTACACCCACATTCCACATTGTCTGCCAGCCTAAAACAGCTAACAAGCCAACAACCATTAAAGCCGTAAAACCAACAAGCTTTTTGTTTTTAAGAAATTTCTGAGCAAACCTAACTCGACCGCTTTCCTCTACCGACTCATTACGTACACGAGCCGCTTCTACTGCCGCTTGGTTATTTGCAATAACTTTCTCTAACGTCTTCGTAACACGACTTAAGATAACAATCACACCAATAGCCAACAAGAAGATAGCCACCATACCAATAATCATAAAATTATTAGCATCGGAACTAGCAGCAGCACCACCCGTAGCAGCACCTGCAGCAGGTCCAGCAGCTAAACGAGCTTCTTCTTCTTTTACAAAGGCAATAATTCCTTTAATTTGATCATCGGAGAATTGTGTAAACGCAGGCATCGCTACCTTGTTATACTCTTCAAAGATTTGCTTAGCCATTGGATCTCCAGAAGCAATCATTGCCCCAGAGTTTTTAATCCACTTCACCAACCACTCTTCATCATGACGTTCAGACATACCTGCCAATGCAGGTCCTGTAAATTTCTTATCAATCTTGTGACAAGAAGTACAGTTAGCCTTAAATAACGCAGCTCCTTCTTTTGCATCCTGCGCGTTGGATGTCATTGTAACGGCAAATAACAATACCAAACTGATCGATATTGACTTCGCAAGTCTTCCCAATACGGATGAGATATTTCTCATATTTAGCACTTTATACTATTTATTTATGAATATAAAAATTACTTTACTCTATTGCCGGAGCACACAGTCCTACCAAACAATGCACAAAAGTATAACTTTATAAACAATCCCTGACAATTTAATGACGCAAAAGATCAATTTAAAACCATTCTAAATAACTGGATAGATATTAAGAAAACTGAGCTCAGGACACTAAAAACAAAGCTATACACCCAGCAAAAACTCTAACAAATCGACGGTTTAGAAATAAGTGACAGTACCGACGCTTTTACGTAGCGAAAATCATTTATTGGTAAAATTAAAACAACTACCTTAGTATCTGTGCCTAAAAGTAAAACTGTATATAGCTATACTTAGCTTACTCTTCTAGGCAGGCATAGCGCGCATACCTTTTGACCCATTCTTTCCTCGAAACCTGTATTCACAAAAGCGAACAAAACTAACGGGCGATAATCTCACAGGGCACAACAACCTGCACAAGCTCCTTATTTTTACCGTTAATCTCATTTATTAGTATGTCGACTACCTTTCGAGCGATTTCGTGAATATTTTGAGAAATGGCTGATACAGCGGGTTCGACCAACGAAAAAACAGCATTCTCATCAAACGACACTACCTTTTCAATACCAAGGTCATATCGTTTTATGGCTTTCAAACCTGAAAGTGCTAAATAATTGGTCGCAAACAAAACCCCATCCAGCCTATTATCCTGAATAAAGTCTCTTATTTGTAGAATAGTATCCTCATCAGCCTGCGCCCGCACTATTTTCTTGATCAACATATCTTTTCCCATAGCGTCTACTGCTTCCATATACCCTTCCATACGACCACGCATCTGCAATTGGTTGGAATTTATCGTAACCAATCCTACTCGAGAAGCTTTCTTTTCCTCCAGCAAAAAACGTGTACCAATAAGTGCCCCATTGTGATTTTCCGAAATCACAAAGTTCGTTTCCAAATCTTCTAGATGTCGATCAAATAAAACAACAGGAACATTATTTTTAAGTAATTTCTGAATAACCTCGGTCAACCCTTCCGTAGGAGCGATGATGAAACCATCGATCTGCCTATCATAAAATAATTGAATTAGCTCTTTTGCCCTATTCACATCATTATTCATACTACAATACACAATGTGATAACCAAAATCATAAGCTAGCTTCTCAATCTGGTCTGCTATATTAGCAAAAAAAGAATTCGAAATATCTTCTACCAAAAGCCCTAAAGTCTTTGACTTTCCTGTCCTCAAACTCTTCGCCAACTGATTTGGTTTATACCCTACTTTATTCACATAATCCAAAACCCTCTTAGTCAACGCATCACTGATACGCTTCTCTTTAGCTTTATCATTCAATATAAATGACACTGTAGTTACGGAAATTCCCAGGTTCTTGGCAATATCGGAAATAGATAGTCGCTTCTTCATTTTCCTAAACTACTAAAATATTACAAAATTTTAGCAAGTAAATAACCAATTATTTGCTAAAAGGTTTTATCTTCACAGCTAGAAGATCATATCCATAAACTAAACTCATGACGTACAAATCAAACAAAGCCCGGTTTGCTGTCGCCATCCTATTCTTATGCTTGGGACAAACTAAAGCACAGCAAACAGATTACACCCAATACGTGAATCCTTACATTGGATCAGCAGATCATGGTCACGTATTTGTCGGAGCCAACGTTCCATCTGGCGCTGTCCAAGTTGGTCCAAGCCAGATTGCTCAAACTTGGGACAAATTCAATGGTTGGGACTGGTGTAGCGGCTACAACTATAAAAGCGAGGAAATTCTGGGCTTTACGCACACACATCTCAGTGGCACTGGAATCGGAGACCTCAACGATATCTTGATTCTTCCGGCAACCGGAAAGAAACACTTATCGCCAGCTCCTTTCGGCAAAATGGATCAAGGCTACGGTTCCAGGATCAGCAAAGCCAACGAAGCTGTAAACCCCGGCTACTACCGTGTCCTCCTAGAAGATTACAACATACTGGCCGAAATGACCAGCTCAGAACGTGTCGGTTATCATCGATATACGTTCCAAAATAAAGACAATGCACATTTACTGATTGACCTCAGCTTTCGCATGGGCTGGGATACCCCCACAGACACCTACTTAAAGCTCGTCAATGACAGCACGATTGTTGGTTATCGTTTTTCAAAAGGTTGGGCCAATGATCAAAAAGTTTACTTTGCCATAAAAGCTTCCACTTCACTAAAAAACCTTAAGTTTTATAATACCAACACTCCAATCAATGGATCCCTAGTGGTAAAAGGTGAAAACATCAAGGCGCTAATAGACGTCGACCCCAGTCGACCGGTCGAGCTAAAAGTGGGTCTCTCTCCAGTAAGTTTCAACAATGCATTAGACAATATTCAACAAGAGATTCCCTTCTGGAATTTTGAAAGGGCAAAAACAAATGCAAAGAAGAAATGGAATGACGTATTGGCGAAGATTGATTATCAAGCGGATGAAAAACTGAAAACAATTTTTTACACCGCCCTGTACCATTCTTATTTTGCACCTACCCTATTCAATGATGCCAATGGAGATTACATGGGTACAGACAAACAGATCCATCGCCGTGAAAACTTCGACAACTACACGTTCTTTTCTCTTTGGGACACCTACCGTTCACTACACCCACTAATGACCATCCTGGAGGACAAGAAGAACAAAGATTATATTAAAACCATGCTTAAGATTTACCAACAACAGGGTAAGCTTCCCGTATGGCATCTTTGGGCGAACGAAACAAACACTATGGTGGGACTCCCTGCTATTCCTGTTGTGGCCGACGCTCTGCTTAAAGGATTTATCGACAAGGAAGATCATGAATTAGCATTTGAAGCCGTAAAAACGACTGCAATGGGGCATGACAATGGTTTAAAATTCGTTAGAGACTTGAGCTATATACCGATCGACAGTATGGATCACGAATCCGTCGCATGGGCATTGGAGTATGCTATCGCTGATTTCGGCGCCTATCAAATGGCAAAATTCTTAAATAAAAAAGAAGACGCCGACTATTTCGAAAAACGCTATAAACTATACGAAAAATACTTTGATAAAGAAGTGGGCCACTTTGTAGGTCGACATGCCGACGGAAAATTCCGTAGACCATTTGATCCACTCATGGCAAAACATAGGGAAAACGACTACTGCGAAGGAAATGCATGGCAATACACTTGGTTGGTTCCCCAAGATGCACATGGTCTAATCAATTTATTCGGTGGCGACCAAAAATTCATCAACAAGTTGGATGAATTTGTTCAACTCCCAGAAATACTAGACAATGCATCTCCCGACATTTCAGGAATGATCGGACAATATGCCCAAGGTAATGAACCCAATCACCACGTCCCTTATCTATATGCGTACGCAGGTCAACAGTGGAAAGGTGCAGAACTCGTACGTAAAGCAATGACTAAATACTACACAGAAATGCCAAATGGTCTATGTGGAAATGATGACGCAGGACAGATGAGTGCTTGGTATGTATTCTCTGCAGTGGGCATCTACCCAGCTAATCCTATGGATGGTAAATATGTATTTGGCTCACCATTGATGGAATCCGCCAAAATAAATCTACCTAATGGCAAACAGTTTGAAATTAACGTAAAAAACTCCGGGACTGACAATGCTTATATCCAAAAAGTAACGTGGAACGGTAAACCTTATGAGAAGAGCTATATCCTACATACCGACTTAATTCAAGGCGGGAAGCTTGTATTCGAAATGGGATCAAAACCAAATAAGAAGTTTGGACAGGCTTTAAGCAGTAGGCCGTAAAGGAGCTCTATCAAAAGCAAACTGCCAAAATAACACAGGCACAGATATTGTAACTAAATGTTCAAAAGAAAGGAAATTACCACATGAAAGATTTGGGAAACATAAACATTAAGGATATTAATGATAACGATGGGAAAGATTTCTATACCAGCTTCAGAGAAAAACTGGTAGATGTCGAACAATTCCCTACATTATATACCTTTAAATTTATTGTACCTGCTACAGAAGAAAACAAGCAAACAATAGAAAAGCTCTTTGAACACCCAAGCACAAAAATCCAGGTAAAAGATTCAAAGACTGGAAAATACAACTCGTTGACGATTGAAACTTTTGTAAACAGTGCCGACGATGTTATCGATTATTACAAAAAAGTATCGTCCATTGAAAAAGTGATAATGTTATAACACAAAAAAGGCTGTCATATTGACAGCCTTTTTATATGCTTTTAAGCTTCGACTTCTTCCGAAGCAAATTCTTCGTACAGTGTGGCAAAGTTTTCGTAATCTTCAGCAGATTCAGGCTTAAACACTCTGATTTTTTGATCCTCCACAAACTGAAGAACATCTTTATTCAGATTATCATCCGCCATTACTACTACATCAGTGTAACTTAATGCTCCTTTGTGAACATCCGCATAACTTCCAGAACCGTATACTTCGGCATCCGCCTCAGAAACATCCTCCTGCGCCGCCATCCCTGCATACTTAACACCTAGACTGTCCGCAGCTGCAAAATCCTTATCTTCGTTAAACAACGAATAGAAAACTTTTGCATCTTTAAATGTAGGATCATCATGGTACACCTTTTTAAGATACATTGGTATCATAGCTGTAAACCATCCATGACAGTGTACTACATCTGGCGACCATCCCAATTTCTTGACTGTCTCCAGTGCGCCTTTGCAGAAAAACAATGATCTTTCATTGTTATCATCAAAGAACTTTCCACCCTCATCCCTAAAAATCTTCTTTCTTTGGAAGTATTCCTCATTATCCAAGAAATACACCTGCATACGCGCCGCAGGCAAAGAAGCCACTTTAATGATTAATGGATTATCGTTATTATCCACCACTATATTCATTCCCGACAACCTTATCACCTCGTGAAGACGATTTCTGCGCTCATTAATATTACCAAAGCGTGGCATTAGGATACGTATTTCGAATCCTTTTTCCTGCATAGCCTGTGGTAATTGACGAGTTATTTCAGAAATTTTACTTATTTCAAGGAAAGGCGACATCTCGTGGGTAACAAACAATATTTTCGTTTTTGCCATCTCCAATTGCTTTTTTTATTTATTTGAACAGTAAAATCGGTCTACAAAGATACGAATAATATCCAATTTTTACAATTCATTAAAAAAGACACCTTTCTAATTACAAATATATTATGCAATTTTGCCCCCTATTTTGCTCAAGCAACTATGGAAATATATAGTACAAAAAGCGAACTTCAGGCCCAGCTACAGCAGATACGAGAGGCTGGTAAAAAGATTGCATTGGTACCCACAATGGGTGCCCTACACGAAGGACATATTTCACTGATACAGGAGGCTCAAAAAGCTGCTGATGTAGTAGTATGTAGTATATTTGTGAACCCCACACAGTTTAACGACCCACAGGATCTAGAGAAATATCCTCGCCCCATTGCAAATGACATTAAATTGTTAGAACAGCAACAATGCGATATCCTTTTCTTACCTACGGTTGAAGAGATGTATCCTTCGACAAATGAAAGCTGGGAAATAGATCTTGGAGACCTTGACAAAATATGGGAAGGAGCACAAAGACCGGGACATTTCCAGGGTGTCACACAGATTGTATACAAGCTATTTAACCTCGTATCACCCGATGTAGCGTGCTTCGGACAAAAGGATTTTCAACAGGTAATGGTCATACAGTACATGATCGACCTCAAAAAGCTGCCTATTTCTCTCCTAATATGCCCGACCATACGCAGTAATGAAGGCCTGGCACTAAGCTCTAGGAATGCACGTCTCTCCGATAAAGGACTACGAGATGCTTTAGTCCTTTATAAAACATTAGCGCAGACTAAAATTGATTTTGAAAGCAAATCACTAGCAACGTTGAAAGAGGAGGCTGTAGATAGATTGACAGCAGATCAACACGTCAAGTTGGAGTATTTTGCCGTATGTGAAACCCGAACTTTGAAAGAAGCCACCACGAAAGACGAATCCAAAAAATATGTCGCCTTAGTGGTCGCCTGGGTAGAAGGCGTACGTCTCATAGACAACATGCTACTAAACCCGTAACAATTAAAGAATAAATAACATTTTATAGCAAACTATTAATAAGATAAAAGCTAATTTTGTATTATGATGATTGAAGTAATGAAGTCGAAAATTCATAGGGCTCGTGTCACACAAGCCGAATTGAATTATGTGGGGAGCATCACCATCGACGAGGACTTGATGGATGCAGCTGATATAATCGCCAACGAAAAGGTACAGATTGTCAACAATAACAACGGTGCTCGATTGGAAACTTATGTCATTCCGGGACAAAGAGGATCTGGAACAATATGCCTTAATGGTGCAGCAGCCAGGCTGGTTCAGGTTGGTGATATCGTCATCATTATTTCCTATGCAACGATGGAAAGAGAAGAAGCAAAAAAACACGAACCAAGATTGGTATTCCCAGACGACCATAATCGTCTTATAAAATAAGAAAATTGATAAACACTATTTCTAGATATCGCAGACTATTCGCCTACCTTCTTGCAGGGTGGATGTCTGTTATTATCATTAGTGGAATAGTGTTTATGCACAAAGAGGTAACTTCTAAGGGTGAGATTATTACACACATCCACCCTTATAATTTTACCAACAAAAAAGATAAACACCACCACAAAAACGATGCAGAGATCCAATATCTCAACGTTGTTTTTCAGGGTACATTCATTGAGACGGTTTTTACCGTATTTGAAGCACCTTATTTTCAGGAATTCGAATATGTATCTTATCCGTCCTACACAAAAACCTACCATTTTACCGAACACCTTGATACCTACCTTCGAGGCCCACCAGTGCTTGTTTAATATCTTTTTTAGACAATCGGTTAAAAACAACGATATATAATAAAATATGGATCTGCTGTATTACCATCTAGCGTCGCTGGCATGCGTAATGGTGTATTAGGTCCTATGTTGTATATCCACTTTTTTAAGCTATAGTCTGAAAAAGACATCCCATATGAGGCTAATCCTCATAATCCTAACTTATTAACACGTTATTAGCGAAAAACAAGCACAACATATAATTATGTCCAAATTTTACTATGGCCTTATCACGGCCGTATTTATACTATGCCACACACTCAGTGTATATGCACAACAGATAACAGGGTATGTCCATGATGCAGACGGCAACCCCATTGAAAATGCCACAGTCCGCTTCGAAGGAAACAATACTGGAACAAAAACCGCATCTGATGGAAAATTTGAACTAGCATTACCAAGTTCAAAAACAAAACTTTCCATTCGTGCAATAGGATATATCTCTATACAGCAAATCATTGAAAAAACGACATATAAAAGCGGAAACATCTTCATTTTGGAGAAAGATAACCGCAATCTCGATGAAGTGGTCGTATCCGGCACGCTAAAAGAAGTATCCCGGCTAGATAGCCCGATTCCGGTAGAAGTATATTCGGCTAAATTCTTCAGAGCGAATCCTGCCCCTACTATATTTGAGTCCTTGCAGAACATCAACGGGGTCCGTCCACAGATTAATTGTAGTGTGTGTAACACAGGAGATATCCACATTAATGGTTTAGAAGGCCCTTATACGATGGTACTTATTGACGGTATGCCTATCGTTTCAGGTTTATCAACAGTATACGGATTAAACGGTATCCCTCAGGCATTGATCGAACGCGTAGAAATCGTCAAAGGTCCTGCATCTACACTATACGGAAGTGAAGCTGTGGGCGGGCTTATCAATATTATTACAAAAACGCCGGCCAATGCTCCGATGTTTAGTTTAGAAACTTTTGGCACAACCTGGCAGGAATATAATATCGATCTTGGCGGAAAAGTTAAAGTCGGATCTGCTCAATCCCTCATTGGTGTCAACTATTTTAATTATTCCAATCCTATAGACAAAAACAAAGATAATTTCACCGACGTCACATTACAGGACCGCATTTCACTGTTCAATAAGTGGAATTTTGCGCGCAAAGACAATAAAACGTTATCTGTAGCTGGACGTTTTGTTCATGAAGATCGTTGGGGTGGTGAAATGCAGTGGAACAAAAAATACCGTGGAGGTAGCGAAGTCTATGGGGAAAGCATCTATACCAAACGATGGGAGTTAATGGGTATATACGATCTTCCAGGCAATGAAGATCTCTCTCTCTCCATCAGTGCTAACGGTCACAACCAAAACTCAGTATATGGTAATACCAAATATCTAGCCGACCAGCGCATTTTCTTTGGACAGCTGACCTGGAACAAAGTTCTTAAAAACCACGATTTACTAACAGGTTTGGCTTATCGATACACCTACTACAACGATAACACCCCTGCTACGACAGAATCCTCGCACACACATTTGCCCGGGTTATTCGTACAGGACGAGATCACGTTGCACCCACAGCATAAATTGCTGTTAAGTGGCCGTTATGATTACAACTCTATCCACGGAAGCATTTTATCTCCAAGGATCAATTACAAGTGGAATTCCAAAGACAAGAGCCATGTATTACGGATCGGCGGTGGCAACGGCTACCGTGTAGCCAATGTATTCACAGAAGACCATGCCGCACTAACTGGGGCACGCGAGGTTGAATTTATTGGTGACCTGAAACCAGAAACCTCTTGGAATGCAAACGTCAACTATGTAAAGAAATTCTACTCGGATAACGGATCGGTTTTCGCTATAGACGCGACAGGCTTCTACACGTACTTTACCAATAAAATCATTCCTGACTACGAGACAGATATCAATAAGATAATCTACTCCAACCTGGATGGACATGCTGTCTCCAAAGGGATATCACTCAACCTGGACTGGGCACACCATAGCGGCCTAAAAGCAATGATAGGTGGTACCGTGATGGATACCTACAGTGAAGAAAAAGGCGTACGCGAATGGCAGATGTTGACCGAAAAATACATGGCAACCTGGACTATTGGCTACAACATTAAACCGATCGGATTAAGTATAGATTATACTGGAAATGTAATAGGTCCGATGCGACTACCTGTGTTAGGAAAAGGTGACGAGCGTCCAGATAAATCCAAAGCGTATAGTATACAGAACATCCAATTGACCAAGCATTTCAAACATGGTATTGAAGTATTTGGCGGGGTAAAAAATCTATTAAACTGGACGCCAACAAAAGGAATCCCTTTCTTGATTTCACGTGCTCATGATCCGTTTGAGAAAATTGATGATCCCAATTTACTTCCATTTGACCCGAACTATGTGTACGGGCCTAATCAAGGAATACGTGGCTTCCTTGGAGTAAGGTATAATATCTTTAAATAATGATCAATGGTAAATTGTTAATGGTGAAATATCTATCCCATATACGATCTTTACTTTTAATATCGGTTTTATTTGTGACAGGCACTAGCCTGTCGCAAATAAAACCGATATCCATTGCACATGTCGATAGCCTATTAACAAACGAGCCAAAGCCTCTGCTGATATTGCTTTCTACGGAATGGTGTCAGTACTGCCAAATGCAGAAACAGCAGATCCGTAAAAACAACAAATTCCTACAAAAGGAAAGTCTATTCCATTATGTGGAATTTGATGCTGAACTCAAAACACCTATCCAATTTCAAGGCAAGGAGTATGTATTCAAGCCCACTGGCGCCAATGTTGGCACCCACGAACTCGCTGTAGCATTAAATGGTCCAAACAAACTAGCTTTTCCAACCTGGGTACTACTGGACAAAAATTACCAGGTACTCTTTCGGCATGGAGGTGTGCTACGCCCACAACAGATAAATGAACTACTAGATACCCTAGAAAAAGAACGGTTATAAAGTGCAATAGCAAATAGATTTAAGAGGTAAAACACAAAAACAAACTATCTAGTTATAAAGCAGTTGTTAAAATTTTACTAATTTTAACAAAAAAATGTAGCGTAGATCTTAACTTTAGCGTTCTAACCCTAAAATAACTATAAATTTAGATAATGAAAACTTCATTTATGAAAGATTCATTGCCACTTAAAAACAACTTATATTTAATGAAAAATCTATTTAAGACCGTATTGTTTGCTGCTGTTGGAACTGTAATGTTTGCTTCGTGTAATAGCAAAGATGATTTTGATTATGAAGGAGAAAGACAACGAGTGCTCGAGCAAGAAAAACTTATAGATGCTCAATTGTCTAAAGAGAGCATTGAAATTGAAGATTATGTTACGGCCAATTTTGGTAGCGGAGCGCAAGCCGATTCACTACTAATCCCTTTCCAAGTTTTAGAAAAGAAGGTCAAAAGAGGCTTTTGGTATGACGTTGTGACTACACCTACCGAAGAAGATGACAAAGCGTACACTTGGGAGTTAACAACTTCAGGATATAGCTATATCGCTAAACCCGCTAAAGTGAAACTTAAATACACAGCGAAACTATTAGATGGTACTATTGTTGAATCAGATTTAGAAGGAAGTAATTACGATATAACACCATTTAAAACGGACTCCAAAGTATTTACATCCACATGGTATTATACGTTCATCCCTTATTCTATAAAAAACAACTCAAATAATACTGTTATTGGAGGTTTCACCAAAAATGGATTAAAGAAAGGAAGTAAAATTCGGGTTGTTACACCGTCCATATACGCATATGGTTCTGTTGCTAAAGAGGCTGATGGGACGAACACTCTAGTAAAGATTCCAGCAAACTCACCACTGGTTTACGAATTTGAAGTACTAAGTATTCAATAAGTAAAAAAAGCCTATATTTAGAGAGAAGACAATTGTCTTCTCTTTTTTTTGAACAAAAAATGAACAGTAATATTATGAACAAAACACTTTCCTATTTAGTAGCAGTTTTTGCCTTTGTAATTTTGATTACTTCCTGCAACAAAAATGATTTTGACTTTGAAGCTGCTCAAAAAGAGCAGGCCAAACGAGACTCAATTGAAAGGGCACGCATAGATGATCTTATTAAAAAGCAGGCGTCAGACCTTAAAATCTTTGCAAATGATAAAATGCCGGGTGCCACTCTAATCGACTCTTTAGGTATTTGGTTTATAGTTGATGCCGTAGGACAAGAAGACTCATATTCATACAGACCACACCCTAACGGAGGTATCATAGCACCTGAAGTAACAGTAAAATATAAGGGAACTTTTCTTGACGGAACTATATTTGATCAAACAGAAACGGATAAAACAGCTACGTTCTCTTTAGCAAATACAATTAAAGCCTGGCAATTTGCTTTTTTACCAAAAGAAATTACTTACAATGGAAACAAATATCCTCTAATTGGATTAACGAGCACTGGCTTAAAAAAGGGGTCTAAAATAAGGTTTGTCACTTCTTCTCCTTGGGCATATGACGCACTAGGTAGTAAAGGACCCGATGGAAATGTAAAAATTCCAGCAAATTCACCTTTATATTTTGAAATTGAGGTCGTAGACATAAAGTAATTCCGACTAAAATAGTCTCATAATAATAAAAACAGCGCCTGATTGTCTCAGGCGCTGTTTTTATTTTGGTTAACTTTTCATTATTCTCTCCATACAGCCCACTAGGGTTGAACTAGATATCAACTAGGGAGCACTTTACTATTTAACAAGGATTTTATTCGGACTTCATTCGGAGATAGTACGGACTTCATTCGGATAAAATCGAATAAAGTGCTTATTATCTGTGGGTAATATCCAAGTATATTCTTTTTTAAAATATAATATGGTACTAACTTGCCCCCTATTATTTAGTATATTAGTATCAACTGAATAAACTTAAAGTAAGATGGGAAAAACTGAAAATGGACCTATGGGATCTGCCAGCGGAAAAGTCGGGCCTCTCGTATATTACAAATGGAAAGATAAGGACTGTGTTCGAAGCAGGCCCCGAGTTAATAAAAAACGTAAACTCTCAACTGATGAGAAAAAAAACCGAGGCAAATTTGGTTACACGCAAAGGTTTTTAAGTAATCTTACTGAGGTACTAAGACTTGGCTTCCACAATTACAAGCAAAACCAGACGGCTTTTAATTCGGCAATGTCATATACCCTAAATAATGCCGTAAAGTCTGATGATGATGGCTTTTTCATCGACCATTCGTTATTCCATATCAGTAAAGGGATTGAATCTCCATTGACAGACGCGACACTAATATATGAAGATGGCATACTAAGTTGCCATTGGGATTACGACCCAAAGACAGTTAGAAGTGCTGGTTTCTTTCGTACGCTTTTCGTAGCTATACCCGAAGACCAAAATCTCAGTATCTGTGGTGATGCTTTGAACAGGGATCTAACGCATAGGCAAGAAGAGATGACTATCCCAGCCTCTCCTGACAAGGATAAGCTCTATCATATCCACCTTGGCTTTGTCGCAACAGATCATAGCAATCAAAGAATAGACAGTATTTATGTCGGTACAGTTACAGCTTAACGCTGAAACTGTACCCCCTACTTGCCTTTAAACTTAGATTGCTCCAATATCTTTTGCGCATCTTTTTCCTTGAAAAGCGCGACAAGATCAATTTCGGGATGACTTTCCATGTATTTACGTACCATCATCCAGCCGATATAAGAACCTAACTTGGGCGCAGATTCATTATTCTCACCCAATTCGGGAGTGAAAGGCGCATCCGTAAAATATTTTTGTGTCTTCAAGTAGTCTGTGTCGTACAATAGCCCTTCTTGAAGAAACCAAGCCCAGATATCTTTCTGATATTTCTTTGCCCATGCAAGCTGCTCTGCTGTATACCCTATCTTTACCTCATCAGAAGCCTCTTCTAACAATACGTCCATCGCATACAAGATCTTGCCGTTATACAGCATATGTTGTAGCGTATTCTGATTAACATTATCCTGAGGTAGAATTTCTTCGCGAAGAACAGTCTCTACCACACGGGGTGTTATATTTTCGGGGGTAAACCGCCGCGACATATACAGCGGAATAGAACGTACCAATGCCGGATAAAATTTGGAATCGACACCTAAAAACATATCTAATCCTATACCTATATAATCTTCTCCAATGGGGGTCTGAAAGGAGAAGCCTCCCATAAAAGCTATAAACCGAGGCATCTTATATGCCGGAAAATAATACTTAATATACTTAAATGCCTTGGTAAGCTCTTCTTCCTGTTTATCCAAATTCGGGAATTTCTGCGCTACTTCATGCGCCAGATCTATAAAATCTTTTTTCTTTAGGACCTGGCTCAAATGATCTGCCAGCATCAAACTATCCCCCGGATCACCTACTTCCAACATTTGATTCAAGTAGTCTGAATAGAAATAAGGATATTCCTGCTGCCATTCGGTATTCTTTAAAATGATATCCGAATCTTTAAGGGTATTGAAACGCTGATCGAAGCGCTCGACCTTAACGGTAAGATCTATCTTCGAGACATCCGGTCTCTTTATAGTCTCTTCTTGACTACAAGAACTTATTGTGACATGGAAAAGAGCAATAATTAAAAAAAAGGAATATTTTTGTAGTAGTTTCAAATACATAGCTATCAACTTAAAACACAAAAGTATAATTTATATAACAATTAAAAACTATGGTCCATATTACAAAGGCTTTCTTTTCTTTCATTTTCATATGCTGCTCCCTTATTTCGACGCAAGAAGCCTACGCACAGAGCTACTACGGTGGTAGGGAGAAAAATATCCGTTTAGGTCTTACCGTAAATCCTAATCTTGGCTGGTTACGTTATGAAAACGATCAGGAATCAAGTCCTAAAATCGGTTTTTCCTATGGCCTAGTTGCAGATCTGGGCTTTGCGAGAAACTATTATTTCTCTACAGGTCTATTAATCAACTCCATAAATAGCCGTACAGAGCCCGCATATCTGAGCGTCGACAAAAATGATCCTGCTATACCCACCTACAAAGACATCTCTTTGAAATATGTTGAAGTACCTTTGACAATCAAACTAAAAAGTACGGAAAATGACCTGGGCCGCTTCTATGGACAATTTGGTTTTACAGCCGGAGTCAAGGTATCCGCAAAAGAGAAATTCGAGAATGACAAGAAACAAACGATGAGTGGTACTGACCTCTTCCGTCTCGGGCTCCAAATTGGTGGTGGTGCAGAGTGGAGACTGGGCAATGATATGGGGCTTATGACCGGAGTGACTTTCAATAATGGTTTTACGAGAGCTATAAAGGACGGTAAACCGAGATCATCGTATGCCGCACTTAATATCGGCTTGCTTTTTTAAAAGAAGTCAGAAGTGATAAGTTTAAAATCAAAAACTAGATAAAATAAATGAGAATAGCATTAGCCCAGCTTAATTATCATATTGGTAATTTTGAACAAAACGAAGAGAAAATAGTCAGAGCCATTAATCAGGCAAAGGAAGCGAAAGCAAATCTTATCGTATTTGCAGAGCTGGCTATAGGTGGCTATCCGGCCAAAGATCTTCTGCGCAATGCTGTTTTCCTCGATCAATGTCAACAGTCCTTATCCCGGATCGCCACACACTGTGACACGATAGACTGTATTATAGGTGCCCCTATACATAATGGTAAGGAAGAGGGAAAACCTTTATCCAATGCAGCAGTGGTTCTATCGAAGGGAAAAGTACAGAATAGTTACAAAAAATCGCTACTCCCAGATTACGATGTTTTTGATGAGTACCGGTATTTCGAACCAAACCGCGATCTACACTGTATTGAACTATCTGACCTTAAGATCGCGCTTACCGTTTGTGAGGATCTATGGGACAATGACCAGGACAATTCTTATAAAGGCGATCTGATGCTGGAATTGGCCCAGGAAAAGCCGGATCTCATCATTAATATTGCAGCTTCTCCATTTTCATACGTACATTACGAAAAACGTATAGCAGTACTGAGCGCAAATGCTTTGAAGGCTAATGCGCCTTTAATCTACGTCAATCAAGTTGGTGCTCACACAGATATCATATTCGATGGCCGCTCACTCGCCATGACCAAAAGTGCATCCGTCATTGCAGAACTCCAGGCCTTCGAAGAAGATCTACAATACGTTACCTTCGAAAGAGGTGATCTCCATACTACCGTAGATTTTCGCCCCGAAGAGCTAACAGAAACAGCCCGTATACATCAAGCTTTGATCTTGGGTCTGAAGGACTATTTCTCCAAATCGGGTTTTAAAAAAGCCGTATTAGGTCTATCGGGCGGATTAGACTCTGCTATCGTAGCAGCTCTAGCCGTCGAAGCCTTAGGTGCAGATAATGTATTGGCCGTATTAATGCCTTCGGTCTATTCTACCGAGCATTCTCTTAAAGATGCATTGGACCTGGTAAACAATACAAGTTGTCAACACATCGTGTTACCCATAAAAGAGATCGCTCAATCTTTTGAAGACACTTTAAGTGATGCCTTCAAGGGCTTATCGGCCGACACGACAGAAGAGAATATACAAGCCCGTACCCGGGGCACCTTATTAATGGCTATTTCCAACAAGTTTGGTCACATCCTTCTTAATACCTCCAACAAAAGCGAAGCAGCTGTTGGTTATGGCACCCTATATGGTGACATGGCGGGGTCATTAAGTGTAATTGGCGATGTGTATAAAACCCAAGCTTATAAATTGGCCAAGTATATAAACCGGGATCGAGAAATAATCCCTATCAATACGATAGTGAAACCCCCTTCTGCCGAACTTAGACCAGATCAAAAAGATTCGGATTCGCTTCCGGACTATGCCATACTAGACGCTATTCTATATCAGTTGATCGAACTGGAGAAAGCAGGCTCTGAAATCATACATTTAGGTTTTGAGGAACAGCTAGTCAGGCGAGTTACGAAATTGGTAAATAACGCAGAGTTCAAACGCTTTCAGGCCCCGCCCATATTAAGAGTAAGCCCCAAAGCTTTTGGTTCAGGAAGACAAATACCTTTAGTCGCAAAATTTTCGTTCTAAACGTTAAACCTTTTGAATCACAAGAAGTCATATCGTATATAATTAGGTTTAGTTATGAAATATCCCTGTAGCACGGTCCGCCATATCACGAATAAACTTCGTTGGGATATTCCATATTGCAGGTTAAAATCAAATTAAACAAATATGAAAAAATTAGCAATATTTATAACAGCATTTGTACTTTTAGCGTTTGCATCGTGTTCTTCGCACAAGTACCACACGACACGCGTCCAAAATATGGACTTCAGTCAGTTTAAAACGTATGGCTGGTTACCTCCATTGGATTCACTATCCAAGGACTATTACAACAATGATATTGCGAAGGGTAATATTATGACTACAGCTAACAAAGAAATTGAAGCACGAGGTCTAACCTATTCCAAAGATAATCCGGATATTTTGTTCCGCTATATCGCTATTGTCAACAATAAGAGCAGAATGGTATACAGCACACCTTATTATGGTGGCTGGGGCTGGGGAGGTCCTTGGGGTTGGGGCGGATACTGGGGCTGGGGCGGCTATTACGGCGGTTCTTATCCAGTCGCTAAAGAAAGAGTAAGGTATGGCCACATTATCTTTGAGGCTATCGATCGCAAAACAAATAATGTGATCTGGCAAGCTAGAGGTACTTCAGAGGTAAATGAACCCGAAAGAGCGATAAATGAACTACCTAAAGTAGTCTCCGGCATCATGAAAGAGTACCCGTTGCCGATATTGAAAAAATAAAGATATCAGAATAATAGTTAAATCTAAAACCGTTAGATCGATCCTCATTTTACGATTTAGCGGTTTTATTCGTTTATTGTTTTTTTCTGAAAGTGTCCGTATTTAATGGACATCAAGAACTTTCATGATTCAATTGAATCATGAAAGTTTAATTTTTCTTGTATTCCTTCATTATATTTAGGACATTTATGATGTATTTAACATCATTTATCTATTTCTAACTATGCATAAGTCCATTTTATCTTTAGTTTTTCTATTCTTAGTATCCAACAGCTTCGCACAATTGACCTTGCAGCAAAAACTACAATCTAACTTAAACCTCACGTCGCAATTTCAAGTTTTGTTGGCTCAATCCAGATCTCAAGATGCTGATTTTAAAGTAATAAGAAAATCTAATATAGAAATCATACAGAAGAATGTAAGTGACTCCATCTCTAAATACACCAAAGAAATAGCGTCTCTTAAAAACAATTCTTCTTCGTCGGTCGCTACGGTAACGGGCTTAAGAGACTCGTTGAGTTCCGTTCAAAGCGAACTACAAACGGAAAAACAAAAAACAGATAGTATCTCTTTTCTTGGAATAGATTTCGCCAAAGGCGCCTACCACACTATTGTATGGGTAATCATTGCGGTATTAGGTATTGGTTTCTTTACGATGTTGATTTCTTTCCGCAAAGCGAAGGTGGACACTGTGGAACATAAAAAAACGGCCGAAGAGGCTCAAAATGAGTTCGCGCAGTACAAAAAGAAGGCTATGGAAAAAGAACAATTACTAAAAAGACAACTACTCGACGAGCAGTTAAAAAGGGATTCATAAATAGCTTAAAAAAAACTTACTATTTATTTTTTTATATGTTTTGCTTTTAAATAGATATACCTTATTTTTGCATTCCAAAATACAGCTATGAAAATAGCTGTTTATAAATAGATTAATAAATTTTAGTCCCTATAATATGCCCAATATTGGTAAAATAGCGCAGATTATCGGCCCAGTGGTTGACGTCAACTTTGCCGACAATGAAAATCTTCCTAAGATTTACGATGCATTGTACATTGAAAAAGAAAATGGACAACGTGTCGTTTTAGAAGTTCAACAACACCTTGGTGAAGAGCGTGTTCGTACGATTGCGATGGATGCAACAGAAGGTTTGGTACGTGGCATGAAAGTAGTTGATACTGGTGCTCCGATCAAAATGCCTATTGGTGAAGAGATCAAAGGTCGTGTATTTAACGTAGTCGGTTCGCCGATTGACGGCCTTCCTGAATTGGACAAAACAAACGGACGGTCTATCCACAACACTCCTCCTAAATTTGACGATCTTTCTACAGAGTCAGAAGTTCTTTTCACAGGTATCAAAGTAATTGACCTTTTAGAGCCTTATGCAAAAGGTGGTAAAATCGGATTATTCGGTGGTGCTGGTGTAGGTAAAACAGTATTAATTCAAGAATTAATCAACAATATCGCAAAAGGACACGGTGGTCTTTCGGTATTTGCCGGTGTTGGAGAGCGTACACGTGAAGGAAATGACTTACTTCGTGAAATGTTGGAATCTGGTATTATCAAATACGGAGAGCATTTCATGGAAGGTATGGAAAAAGGTGAATGGCCTTTAAATACTGTAGATTCAGAGTTAATGAAAGACTCTAAATGTACATTTGTATTCGGTCAGATGAATGAGCCTCCAGGTGCGCGTGCACGTGTAGCATTATCAGGTCTTACTATTGCAGAGTACTTCCGCGATGGTGATGGCGAAGGACAAGGACGTGACGTCTTATTCTTTATCGATAATATCTTCCGTTTTACACAAGCTGGTTCCGAAGTATCTGCTTTATTAGGTCGTATGCCTTCAGCTGTAGGTTACCAACCTACATTAGCGACAGAGATGGGATTGATGCAAGAGCGTATTACTTCAACTAAAAACGGATCAATCACTTCAGTACAGGCCGTATACGTACCTGCCGATGACTTAACTGACCCTGCTCCAGCGACAACTTTCGCTCACTTGGATGCTACTACAGTATTGTCTCGTAAAATTTCTGAGCTTGGTATCTACCCTGCGGTGGATCCATTGGATTCAACTTCACGTATCTTATCCCCTGCAGTATTAGGTGATGAGCACTACAACACTGCTCAACGCGTAAAAGAAATTCTTCAACGTTATAAAGAACTTCAAGATATTATTGCGATCTTGGGTATGGATGAGTTGTCGGAAGAAGATAAATTAACTGTAACGCGCGCTCGTCGTGTACAACGTTTCTTATCGCAACCATTCCACGTAGCAGAACAATTTACAGGCTTAAAAGGATGTTTAGTAGACATCAAAGACACTATCAAAGGATTCAACATGATTATTGATGGTGAAGTAGATGAATACCCAGAAGCAGCTTTCAACTTGGTAGGTACAATTGAAGACGCTATCGAGAAAGGTAAGAAATTATTAGCAGAAGCAGTTTAATATAGAGTAGATAGTATTTAGTATACAGTAGTTAGATATCTTGTCTTGCTATCAATTAGGAAAATATATTCTAAATACTAAGTACTAACTACTTAATACTATCAAAGAATGAAATTAACAATAATAACTCCAGACAAATTAGCTTACGAAGGCGACGTGACTGCTGTCACTGTACCGGGATCGGCAGGTTCTTTTCAAATTTTGAAAGGCCACGCTGCTATTGTGTCTACGCTAGACGACGGAAAAGTCATTATTAAGGATATTAGTAGTGTCGAGCACGTCATTATTATTAAAGGTGGTGTGGTTGAAGTAAAGGACAACAATATCATCGTTTTAGCGGAAGGAATTGTGCAAGAATAAAGAAAGAAAACGATAATAAAAGAGCCCTTAAGACTTCAAGTTTTAAGGGCTCTTTTTTTGGTCTATAGACTTGCTATTTTGAAAAAACTAAATGGGTATTTGGCGATTTTAGGAAGAATTTGACGGAAATTCATAAAAATGATAAACCTTAAAAAATGAACCAATTTTAATTCGGGTTCACGTTCAACAAAATAAAATTCTGAAAAATACAACAAACAAGATTAGAGTAAAACAAAAATAAAAACAACATAAAATAATAAACTTTTTCAAAATACTCTATTTGCCTATTGTATAAAATTTTAAATCGAGCTAACTTGAGGAAGTGAATAAATGGGCAAGCCTATGCAATACTATAATCAGAATACATTAGTCTATCTTAACGGCGAATTTGTGAAAGCGAATCAAGCTGGTGTTGACCTATTTGGTCAATCCTTGCATTACGGTTATGGTGCCTTTGAAGGGCTGCGTGCTTACAACACACACAATGGAACTCGTATATTTAAAGCCGAAGCGCACTTCGAACGTTTAAGAAAATCCTGCGAGGCTATTAGATTGCCTTACAACTGGGACAACCGTACGCTCATAGAAAAGAGCTATGAACTGCTAGAGACGAACAACCTAAGATCGGCCTACATCAGACCCTTGGTCTTTTCGGGATCAAACATGCATCTCACTCCTTCGGAACAGGCTAACATCATGATCGCAGCCTGGGAATGGGGACCTTATCTGGGACAGAATCTGCTTAGGGTTAATATCTCTACTATTGAACGTCCGAATCCAAAATCCTTTCCTATTGAAGCAAAGGCCTCCGGACAATATATAAACTCAATACTAGCTACAAGTGAAGCCCTACGTCATGGCTTTGACGAAGCGCTTTTACTGGATAGAGAAGGGTTTGTAGCTCAAGCATCAAGCGAGAATATCTTTATCGAGAAAGATTTTAAGATATATACGCCTCCTTTAGACAATGTATTTCCAGGAATCACCCGTCAGACTGTCATTAATATATGTAAAGAATTAGGGTTTGACATTATTGAAAAAAAATTAACGATCCAGGATATATATGGTGCAGACTCTGCCTTTCTAAGCGGAACTGCTGCTGAAATTATTGGGATCAAACAAGTAGACCATGTCATCTATAAAGAGGACTGGGAACATAGCATAGGTTCATCTATCCAAAGAAAATATAAAAACTTAGTTTTAGAACAAGAAAATTATGAAGTCATCATCTGATAACGAAAAAGCATTAAACAAGTACAGTAGAATATTCACGCAGGACGAAACACAACCCGCGGCCAAAGCAATGTTGTACGGGATCGGCCTTACCGATGCCGATATGGACAAAGCTCAAGTCGGTATTGCCAGTATGGGATACGATGGTAATACCTGCAACATGCATTTAAATGATCTTGCACAAATTGTTAAAAAAGGTATATGGGCCAATGACCTTGTGGGGTTAACTTTTGGTACTATCGGTGTCAGTGATGGGATGAGCAATGGTACCGATGGTATGCGTTATTCATTGGTATCGAGAGATGTCATCGCCGACAGTATTGAGACAATCTGCGGTGGACAGTACTATGATGGTGTTGTAGCTATCCCTGGATGTGACAAAAACATGCCCGGTGCTATCATGGCAATGGGTCGCTTGAACCGTCCTGCTATCATGGTATACGGAGGGACAATCGCTCCTGGCCACTACAAGGGGGAAGAATTGAATATTGTATCGGCCTTTGAAGCGTTGGGAAAAAAAATTGCAGGAACAATATCAGATGAAGACTATGATGGTGTGATACGTCATACCTGTCCTGGCGCTGGTGCTTGTGGCGGTATGTATACGGCAAACACGATGGCTTCTGCAATTGAAGCATTGGGTATGAGTCTACCCTACTCGTCTTCCAATCCAGCGGTATCAGAAGAAAAGAAAAAAGAATGTCTAGAAGCAGGGAAATATATCCGTATTCTATTAGAAAAAGATATAAAACCTTCGGATATCATGACGCGAAAGGCTTTTGAAAACGCCATCCGTACCATCGTAATACTTGGTGGTTCGACAAATGCTGTCTTACATTTTATAGCTATGGGCCACGCAGTGGGTGTAGAGATCACGCCAGACGACTTCCAACGTATGTCAGATGAGACTCCGGTATTAGCCGACTTAAAGCCTTCGGGAAAATACCTCATGCAGGATCTGCACAACTATGGAGGCGTACCTGCTGTATTAAAATACTTGTTGAATGAAGGCTTATTACATGGCGAATGCTTGACCGTAACGGGAAAAACGCTTGCCGAGAATCTCGAAGATGTCAAATCGATCATGGACCATGAACAGCCTATCATACAGCCCCTAAACAAGCCTATCAAGCAAACTGGGCATTTACAGATATTGTATGGAAATCTTGCTGAGCAGGGTTCTGTCGCTAAGATATCGGGAAAAGAGGGCGAAAAATTTGTTGGCCCTGCCCGTGTGTTTGATGGAGAGCACGACCTCGTAGCGGGGGTTTCTTCGGGCCGTATCAAACCGGGAGATGTTATTGTCATTAAAAACGAAGGACCTAAAGGGGCTCCAGGTATGCCCGAGATGCTCAAACCGACAGCCCTAATTATCGGTGCTGGCCTTGGCAATTCTGTAGCCTTGATTACTGATGGCAGATTTTCTGGAGGTACACACGGTTTTGTGGTGGGTCATATTACGCCCGAAGCATACGAAGGCGGACTTATCGGACTCGTACAAGACGATGATACTATCGAAATCGACGCGGTGAACAACACTATAAGTCTAAAGGTCTCTGATGAAATAATAGCAGAACGCCGTAGTGCTTGGAAACAACCTGCTCTAAAGGTGAGCAAAGGTGTTTTGTATAAATATGCTAAAACAGTAGCGAATGCTTCGCAAGGCTGTGTAACAGACCTATAGAATTAAAAAGAGAAAAATTAAAAATTAAAAAAGTAATACGTCGACTCAATTTTTGACTTTTTACTTTTAACTTTTGACTTAAATAAAAATGAGTACACTGGAAAAAACCGAAACAAAGGACAACCAAACTACTACGGCAGTGTCCCAATTAACCGGCTCACAAGCGGTATTGGAGGCCTTAATCCACGAAGGTGTGGATACCGTATTTGGCTATCCGGGTGGCGCCATTATGCCGATTTATGATGCATTGTATGATTACAATGATCGATTGAAGCATATCTTGGTACGCCATGAGCAAGGTGGAATTCATGCTGCACAGGGGTATGCACGTACATCAGGACGTGTAGGTGTAGCTTTTGCAACGAGTGGTCCGGGCGCAACAAATCTGGTCACAGGTTTAGCAGATGCCATGATTGATAGTAACCCTATCGTCTGCATTACCGGACAGGTGTTTGCGTCTCTATTAGGAACAGACGCTTTTCAGGAAACTGATGTTATCAACATTACCTCTCCGGTCACTAAATGGAGTTACCAGGTAACAGAAGCATCCGAAATCCCTACCGCACTAGCTAAAGCTTTTTATGTCGCTAACACCGGGAGACCAGGCCCAGTATTAATCGATATTACTAAAAATGCGCAAATAGAGCTATTCGACTATTTAGGTTATGAGAAATGTACACATATCCGTTCCTACCGTCCAGCTCCTATCGTAAGGAAAGAATATATACAAAAAGCTGCCGAAGTAATCAATGCAGCAAAGAAACCGTTTGTTCTCTTTGGACAAGGCATCATACTCGGAAAGGCTGAGCAAGAGTTCAAGTCCTTTATCGAAAAAGGGGGCTTACCTTCCGCGACAACGGTCATGGGATTAAGTGCCTTGGAAACCGACCATCCGCTACACGTAGGAATGTTGGGTATGCATGGAAATTATGCTCCCAATGTAATGACCAACGAATGTGATGTACTGATTGCTGTCGGAATGCGATTTGATGACCGTGTTACGGGACGTCTTGATAAGTATGCCAAGCAAGCAAAAGTGGTACACTTGGATATAGATCCTGCCGAAATAGACAAAAATGTAAAAACTACTGTTCCAGTATGGGGCGACTGTAAGGAGACATTACCGTTATTGACTGAACTGATCAATAAAGGCGATCATACAGCGTGGTTACAACAATTCCGCGAACTAGAGAAAGAAGAAATTAAAGAAGTAATCCAAGACGAATTAAATCCGAAAGGTGACGTACTAACCATGGGTGAAGTCGTCAATGTATTAAACGAACTAACCGGAGGAAATGCTATCATAGCGACCGATGTTGGTCAGCACCAAATGATTGCCTGTCGTTATGCGAAGTTCAACCAATCGAAATCAAACGTTACCTCTGGCGGACTCGGCACTATGGGATTCGGACTACCTGCGGCTATTGGAGCTTGGTATGGTGCGCCCGATCGCGACGTCATCGCTATCATTGGTGATGGTGGTTTTCAGATGACAATACAGGAACTGGGCACTATCATGCAATTTGGAGCGAAGGTTAAGATATTGATCCTGAACAATCAATTTCTTGGTATGGTACGTCAATGGCAGCAGTTGTTTAACGACAAACGTTACTCCTTTGTAAACATCACCAGCCCTGACTTCGTTGCTGTAGCAAAAGGATATTATATCGAGGGAAATAAAGTCTCTGAACGTAAAGACCTTCGTGCGGCATTGGAAACAATGTTGAACCACGATAGCTCCTACTTATTGGAAGTGATGGTAGGAAAAGAGAATAATGTTTTCCCTATGGTTGCACAAGGGACGAGTGTCTCAGAAATAAGATTAAAATAAAATGGAAAAACAAGAATTTACCATCACAATATATACAGAGAATTCGATTGGTATGATCGGCCGTATCTCGAATATATTCTCTCGTCGTAAAATCAACATAGAAAGCTTAAACACTTCTCCTTCAGAAGTAGAAGGCATACACCGCTTTACCATCCTAATATCAGAAGGCGAAGAGGTGGTACGCAAACTGTGCCGTCAGATTGAGAAACAAGTCGAAGTCTTAAAAGCCTACTTCAATACCAATGAGGAGTTGATATGGCAAGAGCAGGCTTTATACAAAGTACCGGCAGATGTAGTCAACGAGAAAGTTTACGTGGAGCGCTTGTTGCGTCAATATGGTGCTAATGTGGTTGTGATCCGTCCAGACTATATTGTCTTTGAGACAGCAGGTCACCGGGAAGAGATCGATCGATTGACACAAGAACTAACAAAATACGGCCTAATCGAATTTGTCAGAGGGGCACGTATTGCAATTATCAAAGACAGTGCTGGGTTTCACGCCAAACTAAAACAGTTTGAACGTGAGGAACCAGCTCCAGAAATTGTAGAGAACGAGTTTTTAGACCAACAGGATCAAGTATTTACGATGTAAGGTTATAAAGTTACAAGGTTACAGCGTCATATAGTTATAACTACATCACATGATAACTCGATAACAACATCACTTATATACAACATGGAAAATACATTTAAATTTATACTGCAGACACGTAAAGCTTTCATTCAACTGATTGACAGCTTGACCTTAGAACAACTTAATGAGATTCCAGCGGGTTTCAATAACAACATCATATGGAATTTTGGCCATATCGTCGTAGTCGCACCGGCATTGTGCTATTTAAGAAGTGGGGTAAGTGCTGACATCTCTATGGTAAAATATCTCAAGTCGTACGTTAAGGGCTCGAAACCAAGCTATACGGTCACTCAAGAAGAAGTAGATGATCTAAAACAACTTGCAATAACCACTATCCAACAAATAGAAAAAGATTACAAAGCAGAGGTCTTTAAAGAGATTACTCCATTCGCTACTGATACGTACAAAGAAACCATGTCGACTATCGAAGAAATAATCCAATTGTCTGCGGGGCATGATAATCTACACTATGGATACGCTATAGCACAAAACCGAATAATCAACAACAAATAACTAAATCTAAACAAAGAAAAACTTTAAATAGTAAAAACAATGGCAAATTATTTCAACACGTTACCGCTTAGAGAGCAATTGAACCAATTAGGTATTGCAGAATTCATGAATTCGTCCGAGTTTGCGGATGGTGTGGACGCTTTAAAAGGTAAAAAAATCGTAATTGTAGGTGCGGGTGCACAAGGTTTAAACCAAGGATTGAACCTTAGAGACAGTGGACTTGATGTATCTTACGCTTTACGCAAAGAAGCTATTGAACAAAAAAGAGACTCTTGGAAAAATGCAACAGATAATAACTTTACAGTAGGTACCTACGAAGAGTTAATCCCAACAGCGGATCTTGTCATTAATCTAACTCCCGATAAACAACATACATCTGTAGTCAATGCAGTAATGCCGTTGATGAAACAAGGTGCTACACTTTCTTACTCACACGGTTTCAATATCGTTGAAGAAGGCATGCAGATCCGTAAAGATATCACGGTAATCATGGTGGCACCTAAGTGCCCTGGATCAGAGGTGCGTGCAGAATACCTGAGAGGTTTTGGGGTACCAACCCTAATAGCTGTACACCCAGAGAATGATCCACAAGGTAAGGGATGGCCTGAGGCTAAAGCTTACTGTGTAGGTACAGGTGGACATCGTGCAGGTGTATTAAAATCTTCTTTCGTAGCAGAGGTAAAATCTGACCTTATGGGCGAACAGACAATCCTTTGTGGATTATTGCAGACAGGTTCTATCCTTTCTTTCGATAAAATGATCGAAAAAGGTATCGATGCTGGTTATGCTTCTAAACTGGTACAATATGGTGTAGAGGTAATCACTGAGGCTTTAAAGCATGGTGGAGTAAGCGGTATGTTGGATCGCTTAAGTAATCCTGCAAAAGTGAAAGCTTTTGAACTTTCTGAGGAGCTAAAAGACATTATGCGCCCTTTATTCCAAAAACATCAGGACGACATCATGTCTGGCGAATTCAGTAAGACGATGATGGAGGACTGGTCCAATGGTGATGCCAACCTATTGAAATGGAGAGCTGAAACAGGAGAAACTGCCTTTGAAAAAACTGCTGCTGGTGATGTCAAAATCACCGAACAAGAGTACTTTGACAACTACCTCTTAATGGTTGCTTTTGTGAGAGCTGGTGTAGAGCTAGCTTTTGAAACCATGGTTGAAGCTGGTATTAAACCGGAATCAGCATACTATGAGTCTCTGCACGAAACACCTTTGATCGCTAATACAATCGCTCGTAAAAAATTATTTGAAATGAATCGTGTCATCTCAGATACTGCGGAATACGGTTGTTACTTATTCGATCAAGCTTGTAAACCATTGTTAAAAGACTTTATGACAAAAATCGATACCGATGTAGTCGGAAAAGATTTTAACAGCGGAAAAGACAGCGGTGTAGATAATGTAAAACTGGTTCAAATCAATGAGGTGTTACGCAACCACCCTGTTGAGAGAGTCGGTCGCGAATTGCGTAAAGCAATGACTGCAATGAAAGCCATTAAAACAATTTAAAATTTTCGTAATTTTAATGCACACGATGAGGATGAAATTATAAATATTATAATTCATCCTCATTTTAAAATTACAACTTATAATAGAGAAAGAGAGAAAATGGGAAAAACACTAGTAGAAAAAATTTGGGATGCGCATGTCGTCAAGCAGCAAGAAGGGTTTCCTGATATATTGTATATCGACACCCATCTTATCCATGAGGTAACGTCGCCTCAGGCCTTTGACGGGCTACGCAAGAGAGGCCTCCCGGTGTTTCGTCCGAAACAAACCGTCGCTACGGCTGATCACAATGTCCCAACTTTAAATCAACACCTGCCAATCAAAGAAGAACTATCACGCTATCAAGTGGATATGTTAACCAAAAACTGCAAAGAATTTGGAATAGAACTATATGGTTTGGGACATCCTTATCAGGGTATTGTACATGTTATCGGACCTGAACTAGGCATCACACTACCTGGAAAAACCATGGTATGTGGTGATAGTCATACCTCTACACACGGTGCTTTTGGTGCTATTGCATTTGGTATAGGCACATCTCAGGTAGAACAGGTATTTGCCACGCAGTGTCTACTGCTGCAAAAACCTAAAACCATGAAAATCGAAATCAATGGACAACTAGGTAAAGGCGTAAGTGCGAAGGATATTATTCTATACGTCATTTCAAAAACTACTGCTGCTGGTGGTACAGGTTACTTTGTGGAATTTGCGGGTTCTGCAATCCGCTCACTGAGTATGGAAGGCCGTATGACAGTGTGTAACATGAGTATCGAGATGGGTGCAAGAGGTGGACTTATAGCTCCGGATCAAACGACTTTTGACTATATTAAAGGCAGAGAATTTGCCCCATCAGCTGACGGAGAGGATTGGGATAAAGCAGTATCTTACTGGTCGACTCTGTATTCGGATGAAGATGCTAACTTTGATTCGGTATTAACTTTTGAGGCTGCGGATATCCAACCTATGATTACCTACGGTACTAACCCTGGAATGGGGATAGGTGTTACCGAAAGGATCCCAACTACGGTATCTCAACCGGATAACGAGCGTCCATCGTACCAGAAGGCACTAGATTATATGGGCTTTCACGATGGCGAACAGGTCTTGAATAAGCCTGTGGATTATGTTTTTATAGGCAGCTGTACAAACTCACGCATCGAGGACTTACGTCAGGTAGCCGAATTTATAAAAGGTAAACAGAAAGCAGCAGGTGTAGAGGTATGGATCGTACCGGGCTCGAAGCAAGTCGAAGCACAAGCGAAAGCAGAAGGTATCGATAAAGTATTTGAAGCAGCTGGCTTCCAACTGCGTGAGCCAGGATGTTCGGCATGTCTGGGTATGAATGAAGATAAAATTCCCGCAGGAAAATACTGTGTATCAACATCGAACCGCAACTTTGAAGGCCGCCAAGGCCCTAACGCGCGTACGATGCTGGTGAGCCCACTAACAGCAGCAGCAGCAGCTATTACGGGAAAAGTCGTAGATGTAAGGGAATTAATATAGATCGCGGAGGACGTAAGAAAAAATGTGTCGTATTTGCCAAACAGTAGAAGTATCTCAAAATAAGGTGATTCATCGGGAATCCCAGTCTGCCAACAATATCTTTAACCAAAGATCTCTGGAGCATGATTATCGCACGCTAATGACTGCTTTAAGGCCTGGTCTTCGTGTTTTAGATATCGGTTGTGGAACAGGAGCCATCACCAAAGATATTGCTAATAGAGTTGGTCCTACTGGACATGTTGTTGGTATTGACAATACCGCATCCTTTGTAACCGAAGGTCAGAATTTATACTCCGACATTCAAAACCTAGAATTGATTCATTGCGATGTGCTTGATTTTGATTCGGAGGAAAAATTTGATTTAATTGTGTCTGCACGGACTTTTCAATGGATTTCGACAATCGGAAAAGCTGTTGACAAGATCAAAATGCTATTAAAGCCTAACGGTCAGATCTCGATCCTTGATTATAATCATGAAATGATTGATTGGACGCCCAAAATACCTAAGAGTATGCAAAATTTCTACAATATGTTCTTAATGTGGCGCAAAGACGCAGGAATGAATAATAGAATTGGATTTGATATCGCAGATATACTTGAAGAACATGGCTTTGATCAGATTGAGGTTTTCAATGCGGATGAACATTACGAGAGTAGTACCCCTTCGCACAAGGCTAAAATTAAAATATGGTCCAATGTAGCCAATTCGAAACAGATGGTGGATGAAGGGTATATCAGCGATGAGAATCGTCTAGAGGCAATTGAGGACTACAATAACTGGGCAGACAACGAAGCACAAAGTATGACATTAAAACTTAGAGAAGTAAGAGCCGTACTAAATATAAACAGATGAAAAAATTTGAAAAACTAACTTCAAAGGTAGTTCCATTACCTATTGAAAATATTGATACCGATCAAATCATCCCTGCTCGTTTCTTGAAAGCAACGACACGTGAAGGTTTCGGAAATAACTTATTCCGTGACTGGCGTTTTGATGGGGATGATCAGCCGAAGGCAGACTTCGTATTAAACGATCCTACATTTGCAGGCAAAGTACTAGTTGCAGGCAAGAACTTTGGCTGTGGATCATCCCGTGAGCACGCAGCATGGGCCATAGAGGATTACGGTTTCAATGTTGTAATCAGTTCGTTCTTTGCCGACATCTTCAAAGGTAATGCCCTCAACAATGGTGTATTACCGATTACTGTACCTGAAGAGTTTTTAGAAAAAATATTCGCTACGGTATTCGCTGATCCCGCAACTGAGATTCAAGTAGATCTGGAAAAACAAACCGTAACACTATTGGCAACAGGTGATACGTTTGAGTTTGAAATAAACCCGTACAAAAAATCTTGCTTGATCAATGGCTATGATGACATCGATTTCATTCTAAGTCATACCAAAGAAGTAGAAGCGTTTGAACAAACTAGACCTTTTTCCTTTTACTAACGGATAGATGAAAGAGCCCTTTGTGTACATTCAGGATTTAACGATTCAATACCAGAATAAAAAAGTATTGAATGGTCTCACTTGGGTATTAAATAAAGGTGAACATTATCTTCTGGGCGGGGAAAGTGGATCTGGAAAGACGACACTAGCAAAGGCTTTTGCAGAGGCTAATCCTGCAAAAGCTCTGTATATCTCCAACTGGTACCAATTTACCAATCTGGAGGGAGATCGCAATTTCTATTATCAGCAACGCTATAATAGACACCAGGGCCATGATACTTTGACGGTATTGGCCGAGCTGGAACACCATGCCCAAAGGGAAAATCTCGATCTTTCTGACATACAGGACCGAATCGTGGATTTTGGGTTCAAGGACACGTTACAGTCACAACTTATCGAGCTCTCAAGTGGGGAACACAAGAAACTGCAGCTTATAAAGGGTTTATGGTCCAAGCCCGAGCTATTGATTATTGATGAACCTTATACCGGACTAGATGCGCAATCTCGAATTATTTTAAACGATTGGCTGGATGATCTTGCCACAACGGGAGTACAGCTTATCTTAATCAGCAATGATAGTCAGTTACCACGCGCTATAAATCGCTTTGTTCATATCGTAGAGGGTAAAATAGAACAGGTGGATAGTCCCGAGCTATTGTCCAAAAATCCAGAAAGAATAATAATGAAGCTTCCTGATTTTCTGGCTTCAGCACCTCGACATGACTATACGCATATAGCAAAACTCCATGACGTCTCTATACGCTATGGGGAAAAAGAAATTTTGAAAAACATATCCTGGGAGGTTAAAACTGGTGAAAAATGGTTATTGCAAGGTCCAAATGGCTCGGGCAAATCCACCTTATTGAGCCTCATCAACGGAGATCATCCGCAGTCCTATGGGCTAGATATTCATCTGTTTGACCAAAAGAGAGGCACAGGTGAGAGCATTTGGGATATCAAGAAGAAAATAGGTATCATCTCGCCGGAGATGCACTGGTACTTTGACCAGAACGCAACGGTATGGCACACGCTTGCCTCCGGCTTTTACGACAGCATAGGATGGTTTGTAGATGTTAAATTTCAGGAGAAACAACAGATTGAAGAGCTCTTGGAGTTCTTTGGATTGACCGCCTTCAAAAATCAAAAACTACAACATCTCCCACTCGGTCAACAGCGCTTAGCATTATTAGCGCGTACTATCATCAAGAATCCTCCCCTACTGGTGTTGGATGAACCTTGTCAGGGGCTAGATGCAGCGCAGACGAGTTACTTTAATGCCGTCATCGATGAGCTCGCTCAACACGGCACTACCCTTATTTATGTAGGGCATTATGAAAGTCAGTTACCTAGCTGTATTGACCATAGATTGGTTTTGGAAAAAGGCGAAGTCAAAACGACAACATACAACATAAAACAAGAAAGCTATTTAGAAAAGGAAAACGCAATATTGTAAAAACGAGCGTAACGAAAATATAATGAAGAAAAATATTCTAATTATTCCAGGTGATGGAATTGGACAAGAAGTCACAACATGGGGCAAGCAAGTCTTAGAAACTGTTGCTCAAAAATATAATCATGAATTTGTTTTTGACGAGGCTATAATGGGGCATACGGCTATAGAAGCCACAGGCAACCCGCTTCCTGATGAAACATTAGAAAAAGCAAAATCTTCTGACGCAATTCTTTTTGGCGCCATAGGACATGCTAAGTATGACAATGACCCTTCAGCAAAGGTACGCCCGGAGCAAGGGCTTCTTAAAATCCGTAAGGAGCTAGGCCTATACGCCAACTTACGCCCCATCTTATTATTTGATGAACTACTGGACGCTTCGAGCTTAAAGCCTGAGGTGTTACGTGGAACGGATATCTTATTCTTTCGTGAGCTGACCGGAGATGTCTATTTCGGAGAGAAAAAGCGTAATGAGGATAATACCTTTGCTTCAGACTTAATGAATTACAACCGTTATGAGGTGGAACGTATTGCGCGAAAAGCTTATGAAGCAGCTCGCACACGCGGCAAAAAATTGTGCTCTGTAGACAAAGCCAATGTACTAGAAACGTCTCGCCTTTGGAGAGAAGTGGTTCAGGAAATTTCAGCCGAATATCCAGATGTAGAGACAGAACACATGTTTATCGACAATGCCGCGATGCAGTTGGTTAAAAACCCGAAAAAATTTGACGTAGTTCTTACGGCAAACCTTTTCGGTGATATCCTGACGGACGAGGCCTCTCAGATAGCAGGTTCTATGGGTATGCTTGCTTCTGCATCTATAGGTGATGGGACAGGTTTTTTTGAACCGATACACGGATCTGCCCACGACATCGCAGGTCAGAACAAAGCAAATCCATTGGCTTCTATTCTTTCGGCCGCTCTAATGTTGGATATCGCATTTGGCCTACAGGATGAAGCGAAAGCAGTAACAACAGCTGTTGCAGACACCTTGAAAGCGGGATGGAGAACAGGGGACATTGCAAACAGCGACACACCTAAGGATCAGATCTTGGGAACAAATGAAATGGGACAAAAGGTACTTACGTACTTAAAATAAAAAGGTAGAAGTAAAAATTAAAAAATGGTAAACGCACGAATGTTGATCTTATAGTTCCGTTTTCCGTTACGCAATTTTTCATGTACACTAAAAAACAAGCAATAGGAATAAATAAATAGGCTTTTGCCTTTTTAATTTTAACTTTTTAATTAAAAAATTATGTTACACGATCCTAATCACTTATACATTTTCGACACGACATTACGTGATGGCGAGCAGGTTCCTGGTTGTCAATTGACAACTACGGAAAAAATCGAAATAGCAAAAGATCTAGAAAACCTAGGTGTCGATATTATTGAAGCAGGCTTTCCGGTCTCTAGCCCGGGAGATTTTCAATCGGTGGTAGAGCTTTCCAAAGCCGTAAATGATGTTATCATCTGTGCTTTGACCCGCGCCAACAAAAATGATATCGATGTCGCGGCCGAAGCTTTAAAATTTGCCAAGCGCCCTCGTATCCATACCGGTATAGGTTCATCGGATATGCATATTAAATATAAATTCAATAGTACTCGAGAGGAAATTCTGGAAAGGGCTGTTGCAGCTGTAAAACACGCTAAATCTTACGTAGAGGATGTGGAGTTTTATGCAGAGGATGCCGGACGTGCTGATTTGGAATTTTTAGCGAAGATGGTAGAAGCTGTCATTGGAGCAGGAGCTACCGTCGTGAATATACCTGATACAAATGGCTATTGCTTACCAGACCAATATGGTGCTAAGATTAAGTACCTGACAGAACATGTAAGCAACATTGATCAGGCTATTATCTCGGCGCATTGTCATAACGACTTAGGTCTGGCAACTGCGAATTCTATTGCTGCTATTCAAAATGGCGCTCGTCAGGTAGAATGTACTATTAACGGTATAGGCGAGCGTGCAGGGAATACTTCTTTGGAAGAAGTCGCAATGATCTTAAAGGTGCATAATCAGACGTTTGGAGGATTAACATCCAATATTAACAGTAAGATGTTTACTTACCTTTCTAGAAAGGTATCAGATATGATGAATATGCCTGTACAGCCCAATAAGGCTATTGTGGGACGAAATGCATTTGCACACAGCTCGGGCATTCATCAGGATGGCTTCTTAAAGCATCGTGAAAACTACGAAATCATACGTCCGGAAGATGTCGGTCTGGAAGAGGCAGATATCATCTTAACAGCACGTTCGGGACGTCATGCCTTAAAGCATCACTTGGAGCGTCTTGGTCATCACCTCGATAAGGATAGTCTTGCTAGTACATATGAACGTTTCTTAACATTGGCCGATGCAAAAAAAGACATTAACGACGAAGACTTACTCTCGTTGATGAAATAGGACAAAAGAGCAAGGGCAAAACAGTTACGGACAAATCTGCCCTTGTTCTTTTATCTAAAAATAGCTCTGCATTATTGCTTCGCCTATTTTTATAATACAATCACCTAAACAAACGAATTCATAAAAATGAGCTTGGATTTAGCTACTTTACCTATAAATTGCTTGCAGGCGAAGGCCCGCTTAAAGGATGTAGTAACACGCACACCTTTGCAATATAACCTGCATCTTTCTGAAAAATATGGTGCAGATATTTACCTAAAACGGGAAGACCTTCAAGTGGTTCGATCGTACAAATTGCGTGGCGCGTTCAATAAAATAAGCAGTCTTACAGATGAAGAACGTGCGCGTGGTGTTGTATGCGCTAGTGCGGGCAATCACGCTCAAGGCGTTGCTTTTTCCTGTAAAAGACTAGATATTAAAGGTGTTATATTTATGCCAGGGCCTACTCCACGCCAAAAAATAACACAAACGGAAATGTGGGGAAACGGGAATATTGAAATCATCCTAGTAGGCGATACGTTTGACGATTGTCAAAAAGGAGCTCTGGAATATGCCCAAGAGCATAACATGACCTTCATCCCGCCTTTTGATGATCTTAAAATCATCGAAGGACAGGGCACCGTAGCAGTTGAAATACTTGAAGACCTACCCGATCTTGATGCCATCATCTTACCTATAGGTGGTGGAGGTCTTTCTTCGGGAGTAGGATATCACATCAAAAAGAATACACCTCATACTAAAGTGTACGGTGTAGAACCTGAAGGTGCCCCTTCCATGCAGGCCGCGATCCAAAATGGAGGTCCGATTGAACTGGAACATATCAACAAGTTTGTAGATGGCGCGGCTGTAAAAAAAGTAGGCAGTCTGAATTACGAGATTAGTAGTCAAGTACTGGATAGTATCAAATCTATCCCTGAGGGGAAAGTGTGTACAACCATACTGGAACTCTATAATAAAGATGCTATTGTGGTCGAGCCGGCAGGAGCACTATCTATCGCTGCATTGGATTTTCACAAAGAAGAAATCAAAGGTAAAAAGGTCGTGTGTGTCGTGTCTGGCGGAAATAACGATATCGACAGAATGAGTGAGATCAAGGAAATGTCCTTGCTATACGAAGGATTTAAACATTACTTTATCGTTCGCTTCCCACAACGTCCTGGGGCTTTACGTCTGCTCGTGGCAGAAGTATTGGGACCTAAAGATGATATCACTCGTTTTGAATACATCAAGAAAACAGAACGTGAACGCGGTCCAGCATTAATCGGAATCGAACTTAATGACCCAAAGGATTACACGACGTTCATTGAAAAATTAAAAGCTTATAAATTCGACTTTATAGAAATCAACAAGGATCAGACCCTCTTCGAGTATCTGGTTTAATAATAAAGGCTGCCCTAGGGCAGCCTTTATTATTAAACACTACTTGCCTTTCAGGTATTTCTCCAGAAATTGATCCTGCTCCCAGAGAAGGTGAAAGATATTTTCTTTGGCAGCATAGCCGTGAGACTCTCTTGGCAAAATAACCATCCGTACCGGAGCACCCAAATTTTTCAGTGCCTGAAAGTATCGCTCGGTCTGTAAGGTAAATGTACCTGGGTTATTATCTGCGGCACCATGTACCAATAGCATCGGAGTCTTCATACGATCTGCACTCATAAATGGGGACATCGTCATGTAAAGCTGGGGATCATCCCAAAAATTGCGTTGCTCACTCTGAAAGCCAAAAGGTGTAAGCGTCCTGTTATAAGCTCCAGAACGAGCTATACCAGCCGCAAAAAGATTAGAATTAGATAAAAGGTGAGCAGTCATAAAAGCACCATATGAATGTCCTCCCACCGCTACCTTCTTACGGTCAATATAACCGAGCTTGTCTACAGCATTTATAGCAGCTTCGGCATTGGCCACGAGTTGCCCGATAAAAGTATCGTTCGGTTCTTGATTGCCCTCCCCTACGATTGGGAAAGCAGCATTGTCTAAGACGGCATAGCCTTTGGATACCCAATAGATAAACGATCCATACCCAGGAAAGGTAAACTCCTTAGGGTTGGCAGTACTTTGTCCCGCGGTATTCTTGTCTTTATACTCACGAGGGTAAGCCCAAATCAATAACGGAAGCTTTTCTTTCTTATCATAATCGGCAGGGAGATACAGGGTCCCAGACAAGGCAACTCCATCATTCCGGGTATAATTCAAGACTTCTTTATGTACCTTATCCAAAGATTTAAATGGATTTTCGATGTTAGTAACCGCGGCCTGTTTACCGGTTTTGATGTTCTTACGGTAAAAGTTAGGGTATTGCGTAGCCGACTGTAATGAGATTAAGATATCGCCCTTTGTAATATCAATAACTTGAGATATACGCTCTTGTAGATCGGACTCCTTTGCCACATAAATCCGATTCTTCTTCAGCGACTTAAGATTTAACTCATCTATAAACGGGAACTCTCCTACTTTCGTAAAGCCATCGCCTACAAAGTAAACTCTGTCTTTATTGATATACATCGTATAAACTCCAAACTCATTTTTATCGCGGAAGACATTGCCTGGATTGGAATAGACATCCTGACTGTTGCGATCGATGATCACTTTATTATGCCCTGAAGCTGGATTTAACAAAAATGTTTTGACATTGCGGGTGTCATACCACTGAGAAGAAACTAAAGCATAATTAGCATTACCCCAGATCACGCCAGCGAAACGATCCTGTAGCTTCATTAAAGACTTTGGTTCTTGATCAAAAGGCAGGTCCCAAACAAAAAGCTCATCTCTGAATTCGGCAGGCTTATTTGCATCCCCACCATCCAACGCCTCCACAAAGAACAAAGTAGCAGCCTTATCAAGTCGCCATGTCATGGAGCGCTTACCTACGCGTGTCGAAGAAAAACCCTTAGGTACTATTTCCAACAACGGGGTCTCATTTACTCTTTTAATTATTGTCCCATTAACATCATACACAGAAGATTCTTGAGGAAATGAACTATAGCCTACTATATAAGAAAATGGTTTTTTGAGCGATGACACAAGGACATACTTGCCGTCAGGAGATAAAGAACTTTGGGTATACATGCCTGCGGGCAGAAACTTCTCCTGCGCACCTGCCAGATTCAACCAAAAAAGCTCAGAGGTAGCTAGGGTTTCAAAATCCTGTTCGTCCTGCGGATTTTTCAACAAATCTTGGTAAGTACGCAGCTGGGATACCTTACCATCGCTCGTAGATACTACAGGTCCTTTAGGCAGATCTTTACTATGGTCGATAAGGTCCTTAGCCACAGCAGGTCGTTTACTGATCAACAAACGGTCACTATTTCGCGTCCATTTGTATGGTGCATCAAGCACTGCATTCAGATCATACGCTGTCAGTTGTTTGGCTGTCTGTGTCATTAAATCAATAACCCATAACGATAATCCACTGTCATTTGTATTGGTGAAAGTAACGTACTTGCTGTCTGGAGAATAATCAATATTAGCGATTAACGAATTCTCTGGCAATCCCTTTATCGCATATTCCTGCCCTGCATCAACAGATTTTATTCGGAGATTATTAAAGTAGGTCTCTGTACTTGAGATTCTAGCCTTAGCATTTATCCTTAATCCGGCCAACCGCAACTCTTCTTGTCCCAATTCTTCCAGTGTCTTATAGGTCGGTCGATACATAAATAACACCCACTTTTTGTCGGGACTCAATCGAATGCCGGGCGGGCGCTCATAATCGGCCAGTGCCATTATTTCTGGAGAAGGCTGTTGAAATGTAATATTCTCCTGTGCACTAGCCCTCAAACTGGGCACCAAGAATAATACGATCAAATTAAACAAAAACAAGTTAATTATCTTCATTACGTATTGGTTTATAAATTTATTATGTTTTATTTTACAGGCACAAATTCGACATATAATATACATATTTTTCTTCATAATCAAGCAAAGAACATCTTTTTTTTGACATAAAAAACACTAAAAAAATCACGTTTTTAAAGTTGTAGAAATAAGTTGACAAAAGCGTTTTTAAAGTTATCAACATAGATTAATCACTGCTTTTCAAGCATTTACCCAAAAACCCCTGCTACCACGTGCATTTTGAACGACTTCGCTCGAAGAGTGTGGAAAAGTATGACTAACGCTCCGAATGAAAATATTGGATATTTGTTCTTGTTGAGACTGTCACTGTCTCTACGATCAGCGTTTTTTTATACACTTTAGTAAACTATTCTCCCTATGAAGAGGGCAGTTTACAATCAAACTTAACATAACATGGCAAGAATCATCAAATTCGAAAAAAACGATTGCGTACCATGCGATCAAGTGTCGACTTACTTAGACAACAAGGGTATTTCGTACGAGAGAGTTAATCCGTTTGATTCCCCTGAATTAGCTGTCAGGTTTAAAGTGCGTACGGTCCCTACTGTAATTGTTTTGGATGGTGAAGAAATAAAACACCGTATTATAGGTTTTAAACCACAAGAACTAGAAGAAGCTATTGCTCAATAAGGAAGGTCATCATAAAAAGCCAAGATTATGATACATTTATATTTTGACAGCAAGACTGGAAATGTACAACGCTTTATCGATAAAGTGGTACAGATAACAGGATGGCAAGCCAGCAAGATACAAAAGGACATGATTGTCGAAGAATCTGGACATTTAGTTACGTTTACGACAAATTTTGGAAAGATTCCTCCTTTAACAGAAGAGTTTTTGACCAACAATAGCAGCAAGTTATTTTCTGTAACCTCAAGTGGGAATCGCAATTGGGGCAGAAATTTCGCGGTAGCAGCAGATAAGGCTTCAGCAATACATGATATCCCGTTAGCCTTTAAATTTGAGCTATCGGGCACAATGGAAGATATAAATCAATTTATAGAAATAATTAAGAATCAATACTATGATAGCAAACGAGGTAGCAAAAAACTGGATATTGCTTAATAACGAAATCATGATCAAACATGATGACGAGTATAGCCTTCACAAAGATAAAGAGGCTGTACGCGCTTATTTCCTGGAATATGTAAATAAGAACACTGTTTTCTTTTATAATCTAAAAGAGAAAATAGATTATTTAGTGGAGCATGACTACTATATCAATTTCTATCAGTGGTTTACATTCGAAGAAATGGAGCAGGTATTCAACTATGTATATGCCAAGAAATTTCGCTTTGAATCCTTTATGGCAGCGTTCAAATTCTTCCAGAGCTATGCTTTAAGGGATGATTCCGGTGAGAAGTTTTTAGAACGCTACGAAGACCGTGTTGTCGCTGTTTCTTTATTTCTAGCGCGTGAAGAGGGCGTTCAGAAAGCTATTGAATACGCCGAGATCATGATCAGTCAAGAATATCAGCCTGCTACCCCGACATTCTTGAATGCTGGAAAAAAACGTTCTGGAGAATTGGTATCTTGTTTCTTGGATGAAATCGGTGACAATTTAAATGGTATCGGTTATGCTGTTGATTCGGCGATGAAATTGTCTTCTATAGGTGGAGGTGTATCGTTCAATATATCCAAAATACGCGGTCGTAGTGAAGCTATCAAAGGTGTAGATGGTCGCGCAGGAGGTGTATTGCCAATCATGAAGATCATGGAAGATACATTCTCTTATGCAAATCAATTGGGACAACGTCCTGGAGCAGGAGCTGTATATCTTAACATATTTCACTCGGATATCGAAGAGTTTTTAGATTGTAAAAAAATCAATGTGGACGAAAAAGTCCGTATCAAATCACTATCGATCGGTATTATCGTGCCAGACAAATTCATGGAACTGGCCGAAAAGGATGAACCGGCTTATCTAATCTATCCACATACGGTCATGCAGGAATATGGTCAATACCTGGATGAAATGGATATGGATGCGATGTACGATGAATTGATTACCAATCCGAACGTCAAGAAAAAGAAAATAAATGCACGCCACTTGTTGGTAAAAATTGCACAGACGCAAAAAGAATCTGGGTATCCATACATATTCTTCAAGGAGAACACGAACAAAGAACATGCACTGAATGGTCTAGGGAAAGTAAAATTCTCGAACCTGTGTACAGAAATCATGCAAATATCCGAAGTGTCTGATATCAATATCTACGGTAAAGAAGATACGATCCGCTACGGTATATCTTGTAACTTGGGCTCTCTAAACATAGCTACCGTAATGGATAACAAGCGCATTAAGGAAACGGTAAAAACAGCAATGCGAGCTCTGACTGTAGTAACAGATGTAACAGATATTGAGATGGTACCATCTATCGCTAAAGCAAACCGCGAATTGCATTCTGTAGGTTTAGGAGCGATGAATTTGCATGGGTTCTTGGCAAAGAGTTTCATTATGTATGAATCGCACGAGGCTTTGGATTTTGCGAATACATTTTTCATGACAATGAACTATTACTCCTTAGAGGCTTCTATGGAGATTGCAAAAGAACGTGGTAGAACATTTGTAGGTTTTGAAAAGTCGGCTTATGCTGATGGAACGTACTTTGACAAATATTTAAATAGGGATTATCTTCCTAAAACAGACAAGGTTAAAGAACTATTTGACGGTATCCACATCCCTACGATCGAAGATTGGGAAAACCTAAAAGCGCAAGTAGCTGAACATGGTATATACCATGCATATCGCTTGGCAATAGCTCCAAATCAGTCGACATCTTACATCATGAATGCTACTGCTTCTGTAATGCCTATCGTCGATATTATCGAAGTACGTGAATATGGGGACAGTACAACTTACTACCCGATGCCTTATTTGACAAATGATAATTACTTCTATTTCAAATCGGCATACGACATGGATCAGATGAAGGTGTTGAAATTGATCTCTGTAATTCAACGTCACATTGACCAAGGTGTATCGACTATCCTACACACGAACTCGAAAGACAGTACACGTGACTTGGCAAAATATTATATCTATGCACATAAGTTGGGCTTGAAATCCTTGTACTATACACGTACACGGAAATCAACGATCGAAGAGTGTATCTCTTGTTCAGCTTAATAGACATCAGATTTGAGATAATACATATAAGTCAGGAGAATTTTTGAATAACACTTCTCCTGATTTTTACTTTTTAATTTTTACTTTTTAATTAGTACATGAACAAACAATTTACAGCCGTCAACTGGAATACTCCTGATAATGATTATGCCCTGATGTTTTGGGAGCAAAATATCAAACAGTTTTGGATTGACACGGAATATATCCCATCTAAAGATATCGATAGCTGGAAGGGCCTAAGCTGGGATATGAAAGAGTGTTATAAAAAGGCATTAGGTGGGTTGACCTTGTTAGATACATTACAGAGTCATACTGGTATGCCTAAGATTATAGACCATATCGACTCGCTCCAAAATAAGGCTGTACTATCCTATATGTGTATGATGGAAGCAATTCACGCTAAATCGTACTCCACAATATTCACTACGGTATCAACTACCAATGAGATTAACGATGTATTTGGATGGGTTTCGCAAAACAAATTTTTGCAGTTTAAAGCCAATACTATCGACAAATATTACCGTGGTATAGATAAGCAAAACCCTAGTGATGAGGAATTGTTTATGGCCTTGGCTGCATCTGTACTTTTAGAATCTTTCTTATTTTATTCAGGATTCTTCTTACCATTATGGCTATGCGGTCAAGGGCAGATGGTAGCTTCGGCTGATATCATCAAAAAAATTGTCGCTGATGAGTCCATACACGGTGTATTCGTAGGGTTAATGGCACAAGAAGTCTATTCCAAACTTCCGAATAAAGAAGAAGTTAAACAACGTTTTCTGAATCTCTTGAATGAGCTTTATGAAAACGAAATCAAATATACTGAAGAACTGTATACCGTCGTAGGACTGACCTCTGAGGTAAAAGAATATGTTCGCTACAACGGCAATAAAGCGTTGATGAATCTCGGATTTGACCCTATATTTGAAGTAAAACAGGTTAATCCAATTGTTTTGAACGGTCTAAATACTGAAACTACACAGCACGACTTTTTCTCTAAGAAGTCTACGAATTACGAAAAATCTATGGAAATTGTTCATCTAAAACATGAAGATTTTGAAATGGATGCAACAGTAGATATTTAATTAGTTCTCAAACAGAATTATTCTCCCCCTTTTCGTTTATTCGGAAAGGGGGTTTTATTTTGGTGTTCTTTGTAAAACACGTATTACACAAACGTTTGTTATAATCTACTCATCTTAAGTATTACAACTATATATGTATCTTCATTAGTAAACCTGAAACTATCGATTATGAAACAAATCGCCTTATCATTATTATTATCTACTTGCTTATCCCTGGGCTTCGCACAAACAGATAATGATCTCAAATTCTTTTCGAAAGAAAACCTTACTGCCATAAAGAAAGGAAGTACGAATGCTCAACTAGCAGGAATCACCTCTCCTAGCTTACGAAACACCGCTCTACAGTTGGTGGATAAAAGCTATCCGCTCAAAGATAGATACAAAACTTATTTCGCTTACCTTGATCCTAAAATTTTGGCGGAACAACTAAAAACCAGCTCATATTCACAATACGAAAATCCGACTGGGATCTATTTCACCGCAGGAGAAGAAGCTATAATCTGGGTTGGAAAAACTAAAGGTCAAGTGATTAATCTAGTTGTTGTAAACTGGGATGATGAGCATTTCAAACAAAGTAAATATGAACTGAAAGAAGGCATAAATACATTTACACTTCAGAATAAAGGGAATTCGTATATCCAATATTTTAGAAAGGACAACAAATCAGGAAATCCGATTGATATTCATATTCTTTCGGGTAAGGTCAATGGCGTATTTGACCTATCAAAAGACGACAACAAAAAATACCAAACTCTATTGGCCCAAGCACCAGGTCCCATTTTAGATCTTGTAGGTAAGAAAGTACAACTCGCCTATGCTGTCAGCTCCTTGAAAAAGGAAACCCCAGAGAATGGAGTAGGTTTGATGCAGCTCTATGATTCCATCATAAATATTCAACATGAAATCATGGGACTGGTCAAGTACCACCGTGAGCCTAAAAACCATATGTTTGGCAGGGTAATTTGGAAGGGCTTCATGCATGCCGACGGGATCGGTGCTGCCTTTCATGATAACACCATGTCTTCGGTCGCCAATATCCCAAATCTGCGTAAGAACTCTTGGGGCGTTGCCCATGAATTTGGTCATGTCAACCAGGTGCGTCCTAATATGAAATGGGTTGGCACGACAGAGGTTACCAATAATATCTATTCAGTATGGACACAATATTTGTATAATCCAACAGAGCCCAAACTAGAACGGGAAAAATTGAAAGATTATGATGAGGCGAAAGTTGGGGGAAGAATCACATCATATATGGAGTCTGCTTTTGTACATGGTCAACAATGGTTGACACAGGCTGGTCCGGACCGTTGGCAAAGGGAAAGGCCTCGCGATTGGGGCGGAGATCATTTTGTGAAACTCGTACCATTATGGCAGTTGCAACTATACTTTGCTAAAGTCGGTAAAGGATTTGCTTGGGGTAATAAAGATTTTTATGGAGATGTCTTCATCAAAGCGATAGATGACACTGTTGTACATGCTCCCCAAGATAGTTACTACCAATTACAATTTGTAAAAAACGCGTGTGATGTAGCCAAATTAGATTTAACAGATTTCTTTGAGAAGTCAGGAATTTTGGCCCCTATCGATCTAATCGTAGACGATTATACTGTAGGTCGTATGAAAATAACAACAGAGGACATAAATAAAATAAAGTCTCATGCGGCACAATACCCTAAACCAAGTACACCTGTATTGCACTACCTGACGGCAAACAGTATAGACATATACAGACTACAGCAACCTGTAGCGGGTAATAAGAATATAGGATATCAAAAGGAGCAGGGAAAAATAATTATCGACAATACGAAATGGTCGAACGCAGTTGCCTTTGAAACGTACAAAAATGAGACCTTAATTAAAGTAGCGTTCCGTGGTGCGGGATCGGAAGATGCAAGTAAGACCACTGTACACATACCGGATGGATTTACATCGGTCAAAGCTGTAGGATGGAACGGTCAACGGATAGATGTTTTATAATAACAAAGGTCTGCACAATGTGCAGACCTTTATTATTATAGGCTACCTTTCTTCATCTCGCTGACCGCATAATCAACCGATCGTGCCGAAAATGCCATATAAGTCAATGAAGGATTTTGCGTAGAGGTCGATGTCATACAGGCACCGTCTGTCACAAACACATTTGGCACTGCATGCATCTGATTCCATTTGTTGAGCATCGATGTCTTGGCATCATGCCCCATTCGTACGCCGCCCATCTCGTGAATATCTAAACCAGGAGCTTGTGAGGCTTCATCTCTACGAATATTTGTAAAACCGGCTACCTTAAACATTTCTTCCATCGTGTCAAGATAATCTTTTTTCATCTTATGATCATTCTCATCGTAATCTATCGAAATCTTTAGTAATGGGACTCCCCAATCGTCCTTTTTATTGGCATCCAGTGCTACATAGTTAGCTGCCTTTGGAATAGTCTCTCCCATCATGTGGGATCCAACCCCCCAATTGCCTAGCTTTGGATTTAACAAGGAAGTCTTCAAGTCCTTTCCCAGTCCAGATTGATCTGCCGATTCAGAACGCCATGCTCCAAAACCAGCAGCATATCCACGCAAATAATCTGTCTCTTGCTCGTGTAGATTACGGAAACGTGGCATATACCCTCCTCCAGCAGGATTACGTCCCTCGGTCTTGAAATCTAACAATCCTTCATACTCGGCATAAACACGGGCACTATAATTGTGAAAAGCGACGTATTTACCTAAAGTCTCGCTATCATTTCCCAGTCCGTTCGGGAAACGGTTCGATACAGAATTTAGAAGTATCAAATTCGTGTTTATCGCTGCAGCGTTAACGAAAATAACCTTCGCATAAAACTCGATTTCCTCTTTTGTGTTACGATCGATCACTTTAACACCGATCGCTCTCCCTTTATCCTCATCGTATAAAATAGAATGAACCACAGAATCGGGTCTCAAGGTCATATTTCCAGTCTTGGCCGCCCAAGGCAGAGTCGACGAGTTGGAACTGAAATAACCGCCAAACGGACAACCGCGTTGACAGAGTGTTCGATTTTGGCATTGAGTCCTTCCCTGCTGTATATGTATAGGCTGTGGCTTGGATATATGAGCACAGCGGGCGGATATGACCTTTCTTTTTGGATATTTACCCTCAATCGTCTGTTTAAAATACTTTTCAACAACATTTAAAGGATAACCTGGTAAAAACTCTCCATCGGGTAGCTCTGCTAACCCATCTCGATCGCCAGCAATACCCGCAAAACGTTCAACATGGTCATACCAGTGCTTCAAATCAGCATAACGTATAGGCCAATCGACAGCAAACCCATCCCGGGCGGGTCCATCAAAATCAAAATCGGACCAGCGTTGTGTCTGTCTTGCCCATAAAAGTGATTTACCGCCTACCTGATAGCCTCTGATCCAATCGAAAGGTTTGTCCTGTATATAAGGATGTTCTTGATCTTTAACAAAAAAATGAGCTGCATCTTCGTGAAATGCATAACACTTGCTCACAATAGGATTATCTTGTTTGACTTGATAGGTCATCTCATTGCGATGCTCAAATTCCCAGGGGAACATATTGGTCGTCGGATAATCTTTGATATGTTTTACGTCTCTTCCTCGTTCTAAAACCAAAGTTTTTAATCCGCGTTCACAAAGCTCTTTGGCAGACCATCCACCACTAATCCCCGAACCAATTACAATAGCGTCATAAGTTCTATCTTTCTCAGAATCTATATTTAGATTTGCCATACTTTTTTATGCATTAACTTTTACGGCTCCGTTATAACGTCCCGGCACCAATTCGTAAACCAACTTATTCTTCATCACATATTCTGAATTAAGATATCCTTGTATTGTACGCTTTTTCAAGATTTCGTAAAAAACGTCTTTTTCAAGCCCATTCAGGTAAGCCAATCGTTCAGAATCTGTCTTCAATTCAGCTTTCTTTACAAGTTTAAGTCCCGCTAAAAAAGCCTGTTGATCTTCTGGACTGTGACAATCATCCAACATTTTCATCACAAAAAGATGTAAGTTTAGTTCCTTCGCTCCCGGAGAATCTGTTTTAGGAATTATAGCCTCCACCAAATCACCAATAAGTGATTCATCAGCTGCAGACAACTTAATATTCTCTAGTACGATGGAAGTGCCTTTTCCTCCCTGTGTACACGATGAAGCTATTACTAGCCCTCCTGCGACTATGAAAAGCTGTTTTAACGCTGTTCTTCTGTTCATTACATTCATAATTCAGGAATCTAATTTAAGATTATTTTCTAAAAAAACGTTTTAGCAAAATGATTTTAATTACAAAAACGATGTATTTCTTCCATAATCTAACACATCTCTCAGATTCGTAACCAAATGATCAACGGTTTTGTCTAAACGAGAACGCTCAACAGCATGTGCACTAACACCTATACAATACAAGCCTGCGGCTTTGGCTGATGTCGCTCCGGTGATCGTATCTTCTATCGCTAAAATCGACGATATCGGCATCCCCATTCGGTCTATTCCCTGTAGATAAGGTTCGGCATTAGGTTTCGGATTTTCAACATTCTCTCGAGTCACAAAAAAATCGAAATGGGACAACAACTTATGATGTCCTAAAACTGTCTGAACAGTAGACTCATAACTAGAAGTAACCAGACCTACGCGAATTTCGGTTTTCTTCAAATACGCTAATATCTCTTTAGCAAAAGGCATCAATTGAATTACGGTCATATCTGACTGGGCGTAACTCGCTCTCGTCTCCGTCCACATAAATGTTTCGTCCGTCTCTATACCCCACTTCTCTTTAAGAAAGGCAACATTCCTACTTAAGGTATGTCCCGCAAAATAAGTTAACCAATCATCGAACGATATTTCTAAATCAAAACTGTGGGATAAGATTGGCTGCCAATTGGAAAAATAATAATACTCCGAATTAATTAAGGTACCGTCTAAATCAAAAAGTACACCTTTAAACTTTGTCATATCTTAAAGATATAAAATAGAATGGAAAATTGGGAAGTAAGCAATGATGATGTTATTGGATATAAAAGCAATTTTGGTTAAGTTTGTTCTAGAAGATTTCCTCAGATATCACATATTATTTTATGCAACTCGTCCTAATTACGTCGCAAAAGCTTCCTTCATCCCTTGAAACTAAAGTATATGAAATATCCATGTAACAACGCAAACAAGAGGAACCGAGAAGCAGCATGCACACTATCTGACAATAAAACCGTGCATAATATAATTTGGATATTCCATTCCGATAATTCGGAACAAGTTAATGACAGTTAAAAAATAAACCGATCCGCCAGCTGGCGGATCATGAAATAATTATTTATATATGAAAATAATAGCTGTAGGCCGTAACTACATCGATCACGCAAAAGAATTAAATAATCCAGTCCCAGATCAACCTGTCATCTTCCTAAAGCCTGACACTGCTGTTCTGAAAGACAATAAAGATTTTTATATTCCTGAGTTCTCAAAAGACATTCATTATGAGTGTGAGATCGTAGTGCGTATCTGTAACGAAGGAAAACATGTGTCCAAAAAATTTGCCCACAAATATTATGACGCTGTTGGTTTAGGTATAGACTTTACAGCTCGTGACTTACAAAGCCAACTTAAAGCAAAGGGCTTACCTTGGGAACTAGCAAAAGCCTTTGACCATTCGGCAGTAGTAAGCCCCCTTATACCTAAAGAGGAGTTAACAGACATCAACACAGTTCCCTTTTCGCTAACAAAAAATGGCCTCCCTGTTCAAACAGGAAACACATCGGATATGATATTTGATATTGATAGTTTAATTACCTTTATCTCTGCTTATATCACGCTACGTAAAGGTGACTTAATTTACACGGGTACACCGGCAGGTGTAGGGCCTGTTGTTATAGGCGATAAATTAGAAGGCTTTATAGCGGATAAATTAATGTTTACCACACATATCAAGTAATAGGATGCGCAAAAAAATAGGCTATTTAGTACTACTACTTCTGTTGCAGTCGTCATTGTCAATTGGTCAAAAGAAGGAAATTATTACTTCTCGCAACTATCCGCAGGGATATTTTCGAAATCCTTTATCAATCGCGATGGATGCTTCTGGAACATTTGGTGAGCTACGTTCGACGCACTTTCACGCCGGTGACGATTACAGAACTCAGCAACGGGTAGGATTGCCTCTACATGCTGCCGCTGAAGGTTATGTATCACGTGTACGGGTTCAGATCGGAGGCGGTGGTAACTCGGTATACATCGATCATCCTAACGGTTATTCTACCGTTTACTTGCATATGGATAATTTCAATGAGGTACTCACTAACATTATTCGCGCAGAACAATATAAACAGCAGCGATTCGATGTTGATTTAACATTAAATCGGAACCAAGTCGTCGTCAGCAGAGGAATGCTAATCGGCCACGCGGGCAATTCTGGTGGCTCCGGGGGGCCACATCTTCACTTTGAGATACGTGATACCAAAAGTCAGCACCCTCTAAATCCTCAACTCTTTGGATTAAAGTTTACAGATAATTTCAAGCCTACAATCAACGGAATAATGCTGTATGACCTGAACGTACCATTATTCAACGAGCACACACCTAGAAAATCATTAAGTGTAAAGGCTTCGCAGGCGGGCATTTATACATTAACTCAGGCTAACCCAATCACTGTCAATGGCCGCTTCGGACTAGGCATCAATACTGTAGACAGACATCGCAGCGGAGGATTTCAAAATGGAGTTTATTCGATTGAACTTTTGATTGATGAAAAGCCGATATCAACAGTAGTTTTTGAAGAGTTGGATTTTAATACCTCACGAGGAATTCATTCTTATATTGATTACTCACACTGGAAAAAAACAAAAGTAAAAATTCAAAAGAGCTTTAAAGATCCGGGAAACCCGATAGAAATATTCAAAACATTGCCCAATACAAGGGGAATAGAACTACAGGCACAAAAAATATATGATGTAAAATATATTGTCAAAGATGTGGCAGGAAATACGAGTGAGTTGAATTTCAAAATTGATAATAAAATCAATAACAGAACTACGGGCCATAAATTCCTAGGCTTGCAACTGTTCAAATTTGACAAGACAAATTCCTTTGAAAGGTCAGATGTTAAAGTTAATATCCCACAAAAGGTACTATATGATGATTTGGATTTCGAATATTCTACGGCTTCTGCTCCGGCAAATTCCTATTCACAGCTACATAAAATTCATAATAATTTGACACCTATTTTTCAAGCGTACAACCTCGCCATAAAACCGACGTCGCTCCCTCTTCACCTCCAAGGAAAAGCTTTGCTTGCCTCTGTGGAAAATGGCGCTGAAGGTGGTTCATTTGAGAACGGCTGGGTTAGTGTAAATACAAGAAATTTCGGTAGCTTTTACGTTATTGTTGACACAATAGCTCCTACGATAACACCACGCAATCTTAGTTCGGGAAAGAATGTGTCTGCTCAACGGAAAATAGACTTTACAATATCCGATAATCTATCGGGGATTAAGTCCTTTGATGCTTATATTGACGACAGATGGGTACTAATGGAATACGATTCGAAAAACAGGCACCTTTGGCATACCTTCGATCCTTCATTAACTAAGGGGACGCATACTTTTAAGCTTATTGTAAAGGATTGGAAAGACAATCAAAAGGTCTACGAAGCTAGCTTTATTAAATAAGATTTCATAAATTAGGACTTTGGCCTATAAATTCAACCAAACATGTCAAATTTGAAAATTGGAGATCAGGCTCCACCGATTCAGGCGAAAAATCAAAACGGAGATCTAATCAATCTTTCGGACTTCGCTGGAAAAAAAGTAATCTTATATTTTTATCCAAAAGATAATACACCGGGATGTACGACTGAGGCGTGCAACTTTAGAGATAATTACCAATCGTTGTTAGGAAAAGGATTCGAAGTCTTGGGAATAAGTATTGACAGCGAGCAATCCCACCAAAAGTTCATCAGTAAGTTTGAACTACCCTTCAACCTTCTCGCAGATGAAAATCAAAAGATAGTCAATGACTATGGTGTTTGGGTAGAGAAAAATATGTACGGCAAGAAATATATGGGTACCGCAAGAACTACTTTTGTAATCGATGAAAAAGGGAATATAGAACATATCATCAAGAAAGTAGATAATAAGAATGCGTCCCAGCAGATTCTTGATTTGTATTAGTTTTAATCTTTTATATATATTTGCGCCTTATGAGCAAGCAAACAGACGATTTATTTAAAAATATAGTATCGCATGCAAAGGAATACGGTTTTGTATTCCAGTCGAGTGAAATATATGATGGCTTAAGCGCCGTTTACGATTATGGTCAATTAGGTTCAGAACTAAAGAACAACCTAAAGACTTACTGGTGGAAATCCATGGTTCAACTGAATGAAAACATAGTCGGTATCGACTCTGCTATATTCATGCACCCTACAATCTGGAAAGCATCGGGACACGTAGATGGGTTTAATGACCCAATGATTGACAATAAGGATTCAAAGAAACGCTATCGCGCGGATCAACTGATTGAAGATAAAATCGATCGTTATGAAAAAGATGGTAAGTCGGATAAGGCAGCACAGCTTCAAAAAGATCTGGATGATGCTTTAAACGCAGACGATTTAGTTCGTTTGAAAACGATCATCGAAGAACATAACATCGTATGCCCTATTTCAGGCACTAAGAATTGGACAGATGTCAGACAATTCAACTTGATGTTTGCTACCCAAATGGGAGCTATGGCTGATGGTGCTGAACAAGTATATTTACGTCCTGAGACTGCTCAAGGTATTTTCGTGAACTTTCTAAACGTCCAAAAGACAGGAAGAATGAAAGTCCCATTTGGTATAGCTCAGATTGGTAAAGCTTTCCGTAATGAAGTAATTGCACGTCAATTTATCATGCGTATGCGTGAATTTGAACAGATGGAACTTCAGTTTTTCGTGCGTCCAGGCACAGAATTGGAATGGTATGAAAAGTGGAAAGAGACGCGCCTAAAATGGCACTTAGCTCTCGGTTCAGATCCGGCTAAATACCGCTATCATGACCACGTTAAGTTGGCTCACTATGCAAATGCTGCCGTAGATATCGAGTATGATTTTCCTTTTGGCTTTAAAGAAGTAGAGGGTATCCACTCTCGTACTGACTTCGATCTAAAGCAGCACCAAGAGTTCTCCAAGAAAAAGATGCAATATTTTGATCCGGAAATAAATCAGAACTATATCCCTTACGTCGTCGAAACATCGGTAGGACTAGATCGCCTATTTTTGACTGTATTTGCAAACTCCCTGGTACACGAAGATTTGTCCACAGAAGAGAAACAAGATTCTAGGGTGGTATTAAAATTCCATCCGGCAATTGCTCCTGTTAAAGCCGCGATCTTCCCGTTAACTAAAAAAGACGGCTTACCAGAAAAGGCTAGAGAGATCATGAACAGATTGAAATTGGACTTCAATATGCAATATGACGAGAAAGATGCTATCGGTAAACGTTACCGTCGTCAAGATGCTATCGGAACGCCTTACTGTATTACGGTAGATCACCAAACGCTAGAAGATAATACGGTAACAATACGTCACCGTGATACTATGGAGCAAGAGCGCGTGGCGATTGACCAGTTAAGAAATATTATTGGTGATTTAGTAAGCTGGAACCACTTATTGGATCAACTTCTATAGTCGGATACGTAATAATTCTACTAAAAAAGAACCGCGCTGTATCAAATAGATATAGCGCGGTTCTTTTTTCTCTTAGCTTGAGCTTTCCCTCAATTAACGTATAATCTCGTCCAACAATTGAATATAAAATGCTATACCTTCCGCAACCTCATGCTCATAAATGTACTCATCTGCGGCATGTGAACGCGCAGAATCCCCTGGTCCCACTTTTAGTGAAGGTATTGGCAAAAGTGCCTGATCACTCATTGTGGGACTACCGTACAACTTTTTCCCAAATTTCTGTCCAGCCTGAACGATAGGGTGAGTTATCGCTATTGTAGACGGATTTAGTCTAGTCGATCTGGCCCTTACTTCAGACTGAACGTGTTCACGGATAAGCTCGAGTACTTCTTCATTAGTATATACATCAGTCGTACGCACGTCGACCACAAATTTACAGGATGAGGGGACAACATTATGCTGAGTACCGGCCTCGATCATAGTTACAGACATCTTTACTGGCCCAAGGTACGCTGACTGCTTGGGAAATTGATAGGAATTAAACCAGCGGATGTCTTCAACGGCTTTATAAATAGCGTTAACGCCTTCTTCGCGTGCGGCATGGCCGGACTGTCCTTGTGCCACACAATCCAGCACCATTAATCCTTTTTCCGCAATTGCCAAATCTAGCAAGGTAGGCTCTCCTACAATTGCAAACTCACAGGGAACAATATGCTGATAAACCTGTTCTATACCATTCCTACCAGAAATTTCTTCCTCAGCAGAAGCAACTAAGCACAGATTATATTTTAGTTCATTTACCTCATAAAAATGGAGAAAAGTAGCAATCAAGGAAACCAAACATCCACCGGCATCATTACTACCTAATCCATACAACTTACCACCCGATCTTATAGGTAGAAATGGGTCGTTTGTATAGCCCGAGTTTGGTTTTACAGTATCGTGATGTGAGTTTAGCAAAATAGTAGGTCGTTCTACTTGGAAAAACTTATTATAAGCTATCACGTTATTTCCAATGCGTTCCACATTACAGACCCCGTGTTCTTCTAAGAACTTTACCAATAAATCTGCTGTAGCATCTTCCTCTCGACTAAAAGATGGTGTAGCAACGAGATTTGATAGTAACTGAAGACTGTCTTCTATCAACGAAGTAACACTGCTATTCATTATAGAGACCACCTGCTTTTAAAGCTGAAAGCTTAATCCCCTTTATGAAAGCAGAACTGAGCCCATTATGCTCCATCTCGTTTAATCCCGCAATAGTACAGCCTTTTGGAGACGTGACTTTATCAATTTCGCTTTCGGGATGACTATTCGTTTGCAATAATAGATCCGCTGCGCCCTTAGCTGTCTGTATAGCCATCTTCAGAGCATCATGGGCATGAAAACCTATCTCTACCCCTCCTTGTGAAGCAGCACGGATAGCGCGCAGAAAAAAAGCAATACCGCAAGCACACAATGCCGTTGCCGAGGTCATCAAATCCTCGTTAATCACCACCACAGAGCCTACAGCATTAAAGATACGTTCAACTTTAGAAACAGCATCATCGGGAGCATTATCGGTGGCTATGCAAGTCATCGATTGCCCAATTGCAATTGCTGTATTTGGCATGGCTCTCACCACTAATCGGTCTTCTCCTAAGATATCTTTAATATCCTGACACGACACTCCCGAGGCAACGGAAACTATAAGTTGATGAGATTTCAAACTACTAGCGATTTCTTCCATCACTTTTCGGATCTGTTGCGGAAGGACACACAATATGACAATCTCGGAGTTTTGAATAGCGACTTTATTATCTATATTGATTTCAAAACCAAGATCTTTCTCCTCTTCCAAGGCTGCAAGCGACCGCCTTGTCAAAACAATCTCATTCGGTTGATAGTACTCCGATTTGACCAATCCTTTTGCTAAAGAAAGACCTATATTACCGGATCCGATTATAGTTAGCTTACTCATATTGTGTATTAGGTTGATTACTTATTAACTAAACAGGTACCAAATTTTTGTTGTTGAAATAAATGTAAGTTGGCTGCGTTACCAATATAAACAGATTTTACTCCTTTATTTATCGCATCAAAAGCATTCTCTAACTTAGGAATCATCCCATCGCTAATAATCCCTTTTTGCTTATAATCTTCAAACTTTTTAGCAGTGATACTTTCTATAACCGAATTATCATCAGAGATATCGGCTAAAACGCCATTTTTTTCAAAACAATAAATCAAAGATGTCTCATACAATCTTGATAAACAAGTTGATAGCGCTGAAGCAATAGTATCTGCATTTGTATTTAACAACTGCCCAACACCGTTGTGTGTGATTGCTGAAAAAACAGGGGTGAAACCCGCATCCAAAAATTTCTTAATGGCCAAGGTATTCACTGAATCGGCTAAAATATCACCTACAAAACCATAATCAATTTCGCGCACAGGGCGTTTTACTGATTTAATTACATTTCCATCAGCACCGCTCAACCCAATAGCATCACATTGATACTTCTGCAATTTTGCAACAATCTTCTTATTAGTCAGTCCGGCATACACCATAGTGACCACATCAAGCATCGATTCATCAGTAACTCTTCTGCCGTCAATCATCTTAGCTTCAATATCCAGCTTAGCGGCTATGCGAGTGGCAATTTTTCCTCCTCCGTGTACCAAGATCTTCTTGCCCGGTATGGCAGCAAATTTTTCCAAAAATGCTTCTAATTGAATATCATCATCAATTACGTTGCCTCCTATCTTAATAATATTCAATGTACTATTCGACATAGTTTAATTTTTAATTGATCTCTAAAATGAGATCTCTTTTAGATATTTTTATTGAGTCTTTCCAATATGCGTTTCAAAACAACCTGCGCAGCCCAGACCCGATTACTAGCTTCTTTAATTACTAATGAATTGGGGCCATCTAAGATCTCTGCTGATAACTCCAAATCTCTACGGACTGGTAGACAATGCATAACTTTAGCATCATTTGTTTGTTTAAGCTTCTCATTATCCATCATCCAATTTTCGGACACAGGATAGACCTCACCATACTCTTTGTAAGAGGACCAATTCTTGACATATACGAAATCTGCTTCAGATAAAGCGTCGTTGAGATCATGTGTAATAGTAGCCCCTGTCGTAAACTCTTCGGCTAATTCATAACCGGGGGGGTGTGCGATAGTGAAATCGAGCAGGTTCTGTTCCTGTGCTTTAACCATCCATTCGGCAAAGGAATTAGGAACAGCCTGGGGAAGGGCTTTAACATGGGGAGCCCATGCAAGCACCACCTTAGGTCTATCGACCTGTTTATACTCTGTAATCGTAATAAGGTCAGTAAGACTCTGTAGGGGATGTCGGGTTGCACTCTCCAAAGAAACAACGGGAACGCCACAGAATTTGATAAACTTATTAAACAAATCTTCATTATAATCTGCTTCTCTATCCTTCAAAGAGGGGAAACTCCTCAAACCTAGGATATCGCAATACTCTCCCATCACGGCAGCGGCTTCGCGAATATGTTCTACTGTCGTGCCATTCATCACGACGCCGTCCTGTGTCTCTAATGCCCAGCCGTCCTTGTCCATATTCATTACCATGACATTCATTCCTAAATTCATGGCAGCTTTTTGCGTACTAAGCCTGGTACGTAAACTCGGATTCAAAAACACTAAACCCAACACTTTATGTTTACCCAAAGATTCTTCGGTATTAGGATTAGCTTTTATAGCTAGAGCCTCTTCTACGAGATCGCTCAGATTATCAACATCTGCAACGGAGAAAAAATTCTTCATCTTATTATTAGTTATCAATGACCAATAGTCAATATACAATTCGTTGAAACTATAGTATCTTAAGCCTTTAGACGCTCGTCTAAGGCGGTCAAGAATCTATCAGCTATACCTTTATCGATATTTAAAGCAGGGAGAATACGAATAACATTTGGTTTAGCCTCTCCCGTAAATATACGATTTTTCACCAGTAAATCCTTCTTCACATGTGCTAACTCTTCAGGAAGATCAATACCTATCATCAAGCCCCTTCCTCTCACTTCTTGAACCCTATCAAACCCTTTCAATTCAGAAATCAGGTAGTCGCCGATACTTTTCGCATTTTCAATCAACTTTTCAGATTCCATCACGTCCAACACAGCCACCGCTGCCGCACACGCTAAATGATTACCTCCAAATGTTGTTCCCAACAAACCAAAAGATGCCTTAAACTGAGGCGCTATACTGATGGCTCCTATAGGAAATCCATTTCCCATTCCCTTCGCCATCGTATAAATATCAGCCTGAACTCCTGCGTAATCATGGGCATAAAATAACCCAGTACGTCCATAACCACACTGTACAGAATCTGCGACAAAAGCGGCCCCGTATTGATCGCATAGGTTTCGAATCAATTGAATAAACGGTATAGATGCCTCTCGTATTCCACCCACTCCCTGTATTCCTTCGATAATTACAGCTGCAACTTCGCTTCCATAAGATGTAAAGGCCTCCGACAATGCCTGTTCATCATTAAACGGCAAAAAAGTCACATTGTCTGTCTGATTTACCGGAGCTACTATTGCGGGGTTATCGGTAGCAGCTACAGCCAATGACGTTCGACCGTGAAATGCCTTTGAAAATGCTATAACTTTCTTTCTACCGGTATGAAAAGATGCCAATTTCAATGCATTTTCATTTGCTTCTGCTCCCGAATTGCACAAAAAAAGTGAATAGTCCTCTTTCCCGGATATTACTCCAAGTTGTGTAGCCAACCGCTTCTGGATAGGGATTTCAATTGAATTAGAATAGAAACCAATGTTATTTAACTGGTCGGTAATAGATTTAACATAGTGGGGATGTGTATGCCCTATAGATATCACTGCATGGCCACCATACAAATCTAAATACTCATTACCTGCAGCATCCCAAAGTTTGGATCCTGTGGCCCGTACGATGTTAATAGGATTAACGGGGTAAACATCAAACAAATTCATCAATTAAATAATAATTAGTGTAAACAAAACTATGCACAAATATAACTAAGACGCACTTAATACGCTATGAATAAACGAAAAAACCTGTGATAACTAGCTATATAAAAGATTAAACAAAAAAAGGCCTATCATCGCTGATGATAGGCCTAATATTTTTAAGGAAAGAAAAAATTAGTCTTTTTTCTCTTCTGTAGCAGGAGCTTCTTCGGTTGCAACAGCTTCTTCAGCTTTTACTTCTTCAACAACTTCCACTGTTTCTGTACCTTCAGCAGCTTTTTTCTTAGCACCACCGCGGCGGCGAGTAGTTTTCTTCTCAGCTTTAGCGTCTTTGCCGTAAACCTCGTTATAATCTACCAACTCAACAAATGCCATCTCAGCATTGTCACCTAAACGGTTTTCTAACTTAATAATACGAGTATAACCGCCTGGGCGTGTTGCTACTTTCTCAGATATTTCGCGGAACAAAATAGTTACTGCGTCCTTATCTTTCAAGTAAGCAAATACCGTACGACGAGAGTGTGTCGTATCATTTTTAGATTTCGTGATTAATGGCTCAACATAAGTACGTAAAGCTTTAGCTTTTGCTAAAGTAGTAGTAATACGTTTGTGCTTGATTAATGAAGTCGCCATATTAGCTAACATCGCCTTACGGTGACTGTCAGTGCGGCCTAAGTGATTTACTTTTTTTCCGTGTCTCATTTTCTTAGTGTTTTTTCGTGCGTACCGTTCTTAAAGAAATGAAATCAATAAGAGGAGAAGATTCTAATCTCTAACTTAATCCACTTCGTTCGAGGAATTACGCAACAGGTCGCTTTTATTTTTATTTATTATTCTTCGTCCAATTTAAACTTAGACAAGTTCATTCCGAATGATAAACCTTTTGATTTTACCAATTCCTGAATTTCACTTAAAGATTTCTTACCGAAATTACGGAATTTCAACATATCAGCTACGTCGTAAGTAACTAACTCAGCTAATGTGCGAATATCCGCCGCTTTTAAACAGTTCAATGCACGCACAGAAAGATCTAAGTCTACTAGTTCTGTTTTCAAAATCTTACGCATATGTAAGATCTCCTCGTCAACGACTTTGGTTTCCTCTTTCGTTTGCGACTCCAACAGCATATTCTCATCAGAGAACAACATAAAGTGCTGAATAAGAATACGAGCAGCTTCTTTCAAAGCATCCTCCGGGTGAATTGATCCGTCTGTAGATATATCTAACAACAATTTCTCGTAGTCAGTTTTTTGTTCTACACGGTAATTTTCAATGGTATATTTCACATTCTTAATCGGAGTGTAAATAGAATCGATAGCGATTAAACCTACAGGTCCATCAGTTACCTTATTCTCTTCCGCATTTACGTAACCACGTCCCTTTGAAACAGACAACTCTACCTCAATAGTTACAGAGCTTTCCATGTTACAAATTACGAAGTCTGGATTCAATACAGTAAAGTTGTTAGAAAACTTAGTGATATCGCCTGCTTTAAACTGTTCTTGACCATTGATAACTACAAAAATCTTCTCGCTGTCGCCTTGTTCACCACTCTTTTGAAAACGAACTTGTTTCAAGTTTAAGATGATCTCAGTTACGTCTTCTGCTACACCTTTGATCGTAGAGAATTCGTGTGACACGCCCGAAAATCTTACCGACGTAATCGCATATCCTTCTAGAGAGGACAATAAAATACGGCGTAAAGCATTACCAATAGTAACACCAAAACCTGGCTCTAATGGACGAAATTCGAAAGTACCATCAAAATCTGTTGATTTTTGCATGATAACTTTATCCGGTCTTTGAAATGCTAAAATTGCCATTTATAATATTTTAATATTTTTCAACAATGTATATCTTAATAACAGATGCATAATCCCGAGAATCGGAATTATGCATAGTTATTAATTATTATTTAGAGTATAACTCTACGATTAAGTTCTCTTTGATATTCTCAGGAATGTCAGCACGCTCTGGGTATGTCAAAAACTTACCTGTTAATGCTTTTGCGTCCCACTCTAACCAACCGTATTTGTTGATTGTTCTTCCTGCTACAGAATTAGAGATAGCCTCTAAAGCTTGTGAGCGCTCACGAACAGCGATGACGTCGCCTGGACGAATGCTATATGATGGAATGTTAACGACACTACCGTTAACAGTAATATGCTTGTGCGAAACTAACTGACGAGCAGCAGCGCGAGTCGATGCGATACCTAAACGGTATACTACGTTATCTAAACGTGCTTCTAATAATTTCAAGAAGTTTTCACCTGTAATACCTTGCTTTGCAGCAGCTTTTACAAATAAGTTAGCAAACTGACGTTCTAAAACTCCGTAAGTATACTTAGCTTTTTGCTTCTCTAACAACTGAATAGCATATTCAGATTGTTTTCCTCTTCTTTTTGATGGGCCATGTTGACCAGGAGGATAATTCTTTTTTTCTAATGCCTTATCAGGGCCAAAAATTGGCTCTCTGAATTTACGCGCGATTTTGGACTTTGGTCCTGTATATCTTGCCATTTTTTTTCTCTGTTTGAAGTATCTACCAGCCTAAAGCTGATGAATCTTAATCTTAAACAATAATATTATTAAACTCTTCTGCGTTTTGGAGGACGACAACCATTGTGAGGAAGTGGAGTAATATCCTTGATAGTCGTTACATCGATTCCTACGGTTTGTAACGTACGGATAGCAGACTCACGTCCAGCACCAGGCCCTTTAACGAAAACCTCTACTTTGCGTAATCCTAGATCATGTGCAACTTTACCACAATCGTTTGCTGCTTGACCTGCTGCATACGGAGTATTCTTTTTAGAACCTCTGAAGCCCATTTTACCAGCTGAAGACCATGAAATAGTTTGACCAGAATTATTAGTCAAAGTAATAATAATGTTGTTAAAAGTAGCATTGATATGAGCTTGACCTACAGGCTCGATAACAACGATACGTTTTTTTGTGACTTTTTTACTTTTAGCCATTTCTTACTTGTTATTTAGTAGCTTTTTTCTTGTTTGCAACTGTCTTACGTTTTCCTTTACGAGTACGTGAGTTGTTTTTAGTACGCTGACCACGAACTGGTAAATGCTTACGGTGACGTAAACCACGGTAACAACCAATATCCATTAAACGTTTGATATTCAATTGAACCTCTGAACGTAAAGCACCTTCTACTTTAATTTCATCATTGATAATCGTACGAATAGCAGCCAATTGATCATCATTCCATTCCGAAACTTTTACATCTTGACTAATTCCTGCTTTATCTAAGATATATGCAGCAGTCGCACTACCAATACCAAAAATGTAGGTAAGGCCAATAACGCCTCTTTTGTTTTTAGGTAAATCTATACCTGATATCCTTGCCATATAATATTTTAAGCGATTTTGTTAATTAATTATCCCTGACGTTGTTTGAATTTAGGGTTCTTTTTGTTGATCACAAAAATCTTTCCTTTACGACGGATGATCTTACAATCCGCACTACGTTTTTTTACTGATGCTCTTACTTTCATTTTACTAAATTGTTAAGCTCTTCACAGAGCAATACCTTATTTATAACGATATGTTATCCTTCCTTTAGTTAAATCATAAGGAGACATTTCCAATTTAACTTTGTCTCCAGGTAGAATTTTAATATAATGCATACGCATTTTACCAGAAATGTGCGCAATAATTTCATGCCCATTTTCTAACTCTACCCTGAACATCGCATTAGATAATGCTTCTTTGATAACACCGTCTTGTTCTATCGAGGCTTGTTTAGCCATATATCAATTACTAATTAACGTTTGTATAGCCTGCACCAACAGGAGTGCAAAGATAAATAAAAATATTGAAAGCTAACTACTTTTTATTCAAAACTTTCTCTACTTCATCAAAATTCAACAGCACATCGGGCTCTCCCTTTCTTATAGCCACCATTTGTTCAAAATGAGCAGAAAGTTTGCCATCGATAGTACTAACAGTCCATCCGTCGTCCCAAAATTTAACACCAGCTTTACCGGCATTTATCATTGGTTCGATACAGATCACTAATCCAGATTCCAACTTTGGTCCAGAACCGCGCTTACCGTAATTTGGAACTTCTGGTTTTTCATGTAAATGTAATCCTACGCCATGACCTACCAACTCTCTTACAATTCCAAAATTATAAGGCTGAACATATTCTTGAATCGCTGATGAAATATCTCCTACTCTTTTACCTGCCACTGCCTGTTCCACCCCTTTATAAAGGGATGCTTTAGTAACGTCCAACAATTGTTGAGCTTTCTGCGAAACCTCGCCTACTCCAAATGTATATGCAGAATCAGAAATGAAACCGTTTAAGTTAACGCCTCCATCTACTGAAACTAAGTCGCCTTCTTTAATCTCATAGTCACTTGGAAAACCATGAACTATTTGATCGTTAACCGAAATACATAAAGAAAAAGGAAAACCATGATAATTCAAGAAAGCTGGAGTACCTCCATTATCATGAATAAAATCATAAGCTAATTTATCAAGGGATAATGTAGTAATCCCTGGAGTGATAACTTTAGCTATTTCAGCAAGTAAGCGCGAGAGTACATTTGCAGACTCTCGCACTTGCTCAATTTGTTCTTCTGTTTTATAGATTACTTTAGACATCTAAAGATATTAAATAGCAGATTGATCGTATCCTTCAACACCTACAGCCGAACGTCCTTTAACACGTCCTGTTTTCATCAAACCATCATAATGACGCATCAATAGATGAGACTCGATCTGCTGAAGGGTATCCAATACTACACCCACCAAAATCAAAAGTGACGTACCTCCATAAAAATGTGCGAATTGATTATTCACACCAGCGGCACTAGCTATAGCTGGCATAATAGCAATGATTGCTAAAAAAACCGCACCTGGAAAAGTGATACGAGAGATTACATTGTCTATAAACAAATTCGTATCATATCCCGGTTTAATCCCTGGTACAAATCCTCCATTTTTCTTCATGTCTTCAGACATCTGTTGAGGATTTACCATAATAGCTGTGTAAAAGAACGTGAAGGCAATAATTAAAACTGCGAACGTCACATTATAAGCTACTGAAGTAAAATTCGTTAACGATGTCAAGAAATCGGATTGAAGATTAGGGAAAAACTGTGCTAAGGACATTGGCAAAAACATAATCGCCTGAGCGAAGATAATTGGCATTACACCAGCCGCATTTACCTTTAAAGGTATATACTGACGTACACCTCCTACTTGTTTATTACCAACTATCTTTTTAGCGTACTGCACTGGTATTTTACGCACTCCCTGAACGATCAAAATAGTAAAGATCACTATAAAGAATAACGCAATAGCTTCAATCAGAATAGGGATGATACCACCACCGCTAGGACTCATTCTTGAAGCCCACTCAGCCACGGCACCGCCTGGCAATTGTGCGATAATACCTGCCATAATGATTAAAGAAATACCATTTCCAATACCCTTATCGGTGATTTTCTCACCCAACCACATCACAAACAGTGTACCTGCAGTCAAAACAATAGCAGCAAGAATAGTGAACATAGGATCTGCAATAGTTTTTGCAGCCGGTTCGATTTGTGTCTTAACGTAAGCGATAGCTTGCACTAATGTGATAGCTAATGTCAAATAACGAGTTATCGAAGTCATCTTTTTACGTCCAGACTCACCTTCTTTTTGCATTTTCTGAAACGCAGGAACAGCAATCCCCAATAATTGTACAACGATTGATGCAGAAATATAAGGCATTACGCCTAAAGCAAAGATAGCTGATCTAGAGAATGAACCTCCAGCAAACATATCCAAAAGTCCAAGAAGGCCTTCTTTTTGCCCTGTAGCTAATGCATCTGGATTAACACCTGGCAACACCACGTGACATCCAATACGATAAATGAGAAGAAATAACAACGTATTTACGATACGATTGCGTAAATCTTCAATTTTCCATATATTGGTTAAGGTTGTGATTAGTTTCTTCATGTATTAAAGTTTTACGATGGAACCACCTGCGGCTTCGATAGCTTTCTGAGCTGAAGCTGAAAATGCATGTGCTTTAACCTCAACTTTAGCACTAAATTCTCCACGACCTAAAACTTTTACTAAGTCATTTTTAGAAACTAAACCATGCTCTTTCAATGTATCGAAATCAACTACAGTAAGGTTGTATTTTTCTACTAAACTTTGTAGAACATCTAAGTTTACACCATTGTATTCAACACGGTTTGCATTTTTGAATCCAAACTTAGGCACACGGCGTTGCAAAGGCATTTGACCACCTTCGAAACCGATTTTGGTAGAGTGACCAGAACGAGATCCAGCACCTTTGTGACCGCGTGTAGATGTACCGCCACGACCGGAACCTTGTCCACGACCTATACGTTTTCTGCTTTTTGTTGAACCAGCTGCTGGTCTTAAATTACTTAAGTTCATTTTAAACTAAGATTATGTTGTGCCTTCGCTTTCACTAAACAGGTCACAACGATTAACAATTAAATTATAAACAACTAATGGAAAGAACCGAAATTCTTTCCATAGTACTGTTTTTAGATAGTCTCAATAGCTACTAAGTGGTTCACTTTACGAACCATACCGATAATAGCCGGTGTAGCCTCTACTTCTACTGAGTGATTGATTTTTCTCAATCCTAAAGCCTCAATAGTTTTCTTCTGGCGCTCGCTTCTGTCGATAACGCTCTTTATCTGGGTGATTTTAATTTTTGCCATGATAATTAACCGTTAAATACTTTATTTAAATCGACACCGCGGTGTTGAGCCACTGTATATGCGTCACGCATATTAGCTAAAGCATCAATTGTTGCTTTTACCACGTTGTGCGGGTTTGATGATCCTAAAGATTTTGCTAATACGTCCTTAATACCAGCAGATTCTAATACGGCACGCATCGCACCACCTGCTAATACTCCAGTACCACCTACAGCTGGTTTAATCAATACTGAACCACCTGAAAATTTACCGTATTGCTCGTGAGGAACAGTTCCTTTAATAATCGGAACTTTCACCAAGTTTTTCTTTGCATCATCGATACCTTTAGTGATAGCCTCAGTTACCTCTTTAGCTTTTCCTAAACCGAAACCAACGATACCGTTTTCGTCACCAACTACTACGATAGCAGAAAAACTGAAAGTACGACCACCTTTAGTTACTTTCGCTACACGTTGGATGCTTACTAAGCGATCTTTCAATTCAATCTCGCTTGATTTTACTCTTTTAATATTGCTTAATGCCATTTTTTCTATCAATTAAAAGTCTAAACCGCCTTCGCGAGCACCCTCTGCCAATGATTTCACACGGCCGTGATATAAGTACCCATTACGGTCAAAAACTACTTTACTAATACCTGCTGCTACAGCTTTCTCAGCTACCAATTTACCAACAGCTTTAGATTGCTCTACTTTATTTCCAGAAGCTACAAAGTCTTTTGCCAAGCTTGAAGCTGATGCTAAGGTCTTACCTGTAGTATCATCAATAACTTGCGCGTAGATACCTTTATTCGATCTGAAAACAGACAAACGAGGACGTTCAGTAGATCCAGTCAGGTGTTTTCTTATTCCTTTTTTAATTCGCTCTCTGCGAGATGTTTTAATTCCTGCCATGGTTATTATTTTTTAGCTGATTTACCTGCTTTTCTTCTTAATACTTCACCTACAAACTTAACACCTTTACCTTTGTATGGTTCTGGTTTACGGAAGCCACGGATTTTCGCAGCAATTTGTCCGATTAATTGTTTGTCTGTTGACTCCAAAGTGATAGTAGGGTTTTTACCCTTCTCAGCAGTTGTTGTAACTTTAACTTCCTGTGGCAATACGAAAACGATCGGGTGAGAGAAACCTAAAGTCAACTCCAATGTGTTACCATTGCTTGAAGCACGGTAACCAACACCGACTAATTCTTGTGTAGTTTTATAACCTTCTGTTACACCCACAACCATATTCTGGATTAATGCGCGGTATAACCCGTGTAATGCTTTGTGTTTTTTCTGCTCAGTAGGACGAGATACGATGATGTTTCCATCTTCTTCTTTAACAGAAATATCGCTATCTACTTTCTGAGTTAATTCACCTTTAGGACCTTTTACTGTTACCAGATTCTTGTCTGATACAGAAATCGATACTCCCGAAGGAATAGCGATAGGTGCTTTTCCAATTCTTGACATGTCTTTGTGTGTTTTTTCCTAGATTAATAAACGTAACATAAAACTTCACCACCAACATTCTGTAAGCGGGCTTCTTTATCTGTCATTACTCCTTTAGAAGTTGACAAGACAGCGATACCCAAACCGTTCAAAACGCGAGGCATGTTTTCAACACTTGCATACTTTCTTAAACCAGGTTTACTCACACGTGTCAATGTGCGAATAGCCGGTACTTTGCTAATTGGGTTATACTTTAACGCAATTTTGATAGAACCCTGAGGTCCTTCTTCTACGAACTTGTAATTAGCAATGTAACCTTTGTCAAAAAGAACTTTAGTAATTTCTTTTTTAAGGTTCGATGCAGGAATTTCAACAACCCTATGGTTGGCCTTAATGGCATTCCTTACTCGTGTAAGGTAATCCGCTATTGGATCTGTATTCATTATGTAATATAAATTGTGATAATGGTTTCAAATCCCGACTCTCGGGAGAAGACCTACTACCTGTAAATAAAATTTGCAATACAAAAAACCCGATAAATCCTTAAAAAGGATTTATCCGGGCAAAAGTAAGTATTTTTTTAATCCTTACCAAGAAGCTTTTGTAACTCCCGGGATTTTTCCGTCTAAAGCCATCTCACGGAAAGTAACACGAGAGATGCCGAACTGACGCATATATCCTTTAGGACGTCCTGTTAATTTACAACGATTGTGTAATCTAACTGGTGAAGCATTCTTTGGTAATTTATCTAATCCAGCATAATCACCAGCTTCTTTTAAAGCGGCACGTTTTGCTGCATACTTAGCTACCAATTTTTGACGCTTTACTTCGCGTGCTTTTAATCCTTCTTTAGCCATTGTTGTTCGAGTTTTGATTTTTGAATGGTAAACCGAATTGTTTTAATAACTCCAATGCCTCAATATCATTTTGAGCTGAAGTCACAAAAGTGATATCCATACCTGTGATCTTGTTGATCTTGTCAATGTTGATCTCTGGGAAGATGATCTGCTCTGTTACTCCTAAATTGTAGTTACCTCTACCGTCGAATCCTTTATCGTTGATTCCACGGAAGTCACGAATACGTGGCAAAGAAACAGCGATCAAACGATCTAAGAACTCGTACATGTTGTTGTCACGCAATGTAACGCGAGCACCAACAGGCATTCCTTTACGAAGTTTGAAGTTCGATATATCCTTTTTCGATTTCGTTGCAACAGCTTGCTGTCCAGTAATCATTGATAACTCTGCAATAGCGCTATCAATCAATTTCTTATCTGCTGTAGCTGCTCCGACACCTTGTGATACTACTATCTTCTCTAGCTTCGGAACTTGCATAACGCTTTTATACTGGAATTTTTCTTTAAGCGCAGTGCGGATCTCTTCCGCATATTTTGCTTTTAATCTTGGTACGTAAGTCATTATTTAATTTCCTCCCCTGATTTTTTAGCGTAACGAACAATTTTACCATCTTCATTAACTCTACGTCCTACACGAGTAGTCTTTCCAGTTTTTGGATCGATCAACGCTAAGTTTGAGATAGTGATAGCAGCTTCTTTCTCAATGATACCACCTTGAGGATTAGCTGCACTTGGTTTAGTGTGTTTTTTAACGATGTTAGCGCCTTCAACGACAGCTCTATTAGCGTCCACTAAAATAGACAATACTTTTCCTTGAACACCTTTAGAGTTACCAGCGATAACTTTCACTAAATCACCTTTCTTAATTTTGATTTTGTGAGTTGTTTTTGTTTTCTGTGCCATAATTATAAAACCTCCGGTGCTAGTGATACAATTTTCATAAACTGCTTCTCACGTAATTCACGAGCTACTGGGCCGAAAATACGTGTTCCACGTGGTTCATCGTTATTATTCAACAATACTGCCGCATTATCATCGAAACGAATGTAAGAACCATCTTTACGACGGATTTCTTTCTTTGTACGTACGACAACAGCCTTAGATACTGATCCTTTTTTAACGTTTCCTGAAGGGATAGCGCTTTTTACGGTAACAACAATTTTATCACCGATCGATGCATAACGCTTACGCGTACCGCCCAACACACGGATTACTAAAACTTCTTTAGCACCGCTATTGTCAGCTACATTTAGTCTTGATTCCTGTTGTACCATGTTATTTAGCTCTTTCTAAAATTTCAACTAATCTCCAGTTCTTTGTTTTACTCAGCGGACGAGTTTCCATAATTAATACCGTGTCGCCGATACCGCAGGTATTTGTTTCGTCATGAGCTTTGAATTTAGTAGTTTTCTTAACGAACTTACCGTAGATAGGGTGTTTTACTTTACGTTCTACAGCTACTACGATAGACTTGTCCATCTTATCGCTAACTACTAAGCCGATTCTTGTTTTTCTTAAATTTCTTTCCATTTCGACTTAAATTTTACGCCTCAGAGGCTGTTTCAGATTTTGCTGCATTTTTACGTTTCGAGATCTCGGTTGAGATACGAGCGATATTTTTGCGAGCTGCTGTAAGAACATTAGGGTTCTCAATAGCAGAAACAGCGTGTGCAAATTTTAACTTGTTTAAAGCAGCTTTCTCTTCTACGAGTTTAGCTGTTAAAGCTTCTGTTGTTAATTCTACGATTTCTGAATTCTTCATTTTCTTTCAGTGTTGTGTTGGGTTATCAACGATGTTTATGTTGAGCCTTGTGGGTAACGGCCACAAGGCTTAAACTGTTGACATTACCAACGATTTTTATGCTTCAACGTAATCTCTACGTATAACAAACTTAGTTTGTACCGGCAATTTTTGAGCTGCTAAACGCAAAGCTTCTTTTGCTACCTCTAAAGGCACACCTTCAGCTTCGAATAACATACGACCTGGGCGGACTACGGCTACCCAATACTCGGGAGCACCTTTACCTTTACCCATACGTACCTCTGCAGGCTTTTTAGTAACCGGTTTATCAGGGAAGATACGGATCCATACTTGACCTTCACGTTTCATGAAACGTGTTACGGCGATACGAGCTGCCTCAATCTGACGGCTGGTGATCCATGCTTCTTCCATTGATTTGATACCGAAAGAACCAAAAGATAACTCCGCACCACGCGTAGCGTTACCTTTCATACGGCCCTTCTGCATCTTTCTGAACTTCGTTCTTTTTGGCTGTAACATGTTCGTATTTTATTTAAGTCCCGCCAGTGACGGGACACTTTTAAATCTTGTTATTAATTAATCTCTTTTAGCTGCTGCTCCACCACGGTTATTTCCGCCACGGTTTCCACCACGATTGTTGTTGTTATCACGACGAGGGCCACGGTTATTACCACCACGGTTATCACGACGATCTGCAGCACCTTCATTTCCACCACGAGTTTTCACGTTCGAAGTTTGACCAATATTAGGAGATAAGTCACGTTTACCGTAAACCTCACCTTTACAGATCCAAACTTTGATACCGATTTTACCGTATGTAGTTAATGCTTCAGCCAATGCGTAATCGATGTCTGCACGTAATGTATGAAGAGGAGTTCTTCCTTCTTTATACTGCTCCGTACGCGCCATCTCAGCACCACCTAAACGACCAGAACACATGATCTTGATCCCTTCAGCACCCATACGCATAGTAGAAGCGATAGAAGTTTTCATTGCACGACGGAATGAAATACGTGCTTCTAATTGCTTAGCTACACCTTCCGCTACCAGTTTAGCATCAAGTTCAGGACGTTTGATCTCGAAAATATTGATTTGAACATCCTTTTTAGTCAGTTTTTTCAACTCTTCTTTGATCTTGTCAACTTCTTGACCACCTTTACCGATAACGATTCCTGGACGTGCAGTATGGATAGTAACTGTAACACGCTTTAGAGTTCTTTCGATAACTACTTTTGCTACGCCGCCTTTAGCGATACGTACAGAAAGGTACTTTCTGATTTTTTCGTCCTCAACTAATTTATCGGAATAGTTTTTTCCGCCGAACCAGTTAGAGTCCCATCCTTTGATGATACCTAATCTGCTACCTATTGGATTTGCTTTTTGTCCCATTCTTATAATAAATTAGTTGTTAACTTTATTTAAACTATCTACTACCAAAGTTACATGGTTAGAACGCTTACGGATTCTATATCCACGACCTTGTGGAGCTGGACGTAATCTTTTCAATTGACGGCCACCGCCTACAGATACTTCTTTCACAAACAAAGCGCTGTCTGCAACTGAAGAGCCTTCATTCGCAGCTTCCCAGTTTTTAATTGCTGATAATAACAATTTTTCAACACGAGCAGCAGCTTCTTTACCTGTATGCTTAAGAATGTAAAGAGCGTTTTCCACTTTTTCGCCACGGATAAGATCCACTACTAAACGCATCTTACGAGGTGAAGTAGGGCAATTCAATAACTTGGCAGTAGAAGCTCCTCCTACTTGAGCCTTTTCCTGCTCTTTGCGCTGTCTAATTAAGACAGATTTTTTGAGTTTTTTTGTTGCTTCCATTACCTATTATTTTTTCTTTTCTGCGTGGCCTTTGAATGTACGCGTAGGCGCAAATTCACCAAGCTTGTGACCGACCATATTTTCTGTTACATAAACAGGGATAAATTTATTCCCGTTGTGCACTGCGAAGGTATGGCCAACAAAATCAGGAGAAATCATTGATCTACGAGACCAAGTTTTAATTACTGATTTTTTGTTTGATTCATTCTGAGAAAGAACTTTTCTTTCTAAGTTGTGATCGATATAAGGACCTTTTTTAATTGAACGAGCCATTATTTTTTCCTTCTTTCAATGATGTAACGATTCGATGTTTTCTTCTTGTAGCGTGTTTTGTAACCTTTAGCCAACACACCTGTACGTGAGCGTGGGTGACCTCCAGAAGTACGGCCTTCACCACCACCCATTGGGTGATCGACTGGGTTCATTGCAACACCACGAACGCGAGGACGACGACCTAAGTGACGCTTACGTCCTGCTTTACCTAATACTTGATTTGCTCTCTCTGCGTTAGAAACAGAACCAATAGTAGCAACACAAGTCAACAAGATCATACGAGTCTCACCAGAAGGCAATTTGATAATAGCATATTTACCATCACGAGCAGACAATTGCGCATATGTACCAGCCGAACGAGCGATTGAACCGCCTTGACCTGGGTTCAATTCAATGTTGTGAATGATAGAACCCAATGGAATGTTTGCTAATGGTAATGTGTTACCAACTTCTGGAGCAACTTTTTCGCCCGCTACTATAACTTGACCAACTTGTAATCCTGTTGGCGCAATAATGTAACGTTTTTCACCATCTGCGTAGTGCAATAAAGCAATACGTGCTGTACGATTTGGATCGTACTCGATAGTAGCTACTGTTGCAGGGATATCTTTTTTATCGCGTTTGAAATCTATAATCCGGTATACTTTTTTATGTCCCCCACCGAGATAACGCATAGTCATTTTACCGGACTTATTACGACCACCTGATTTCTTGTTGATACCTACGACTAATGATTTCTCAGGAACGTTTGTTGTAACGTCTGAATAGTCAGCACCTACTCTGAAACGAGTACCAGGGGTAACCGGTTTGAATCTTTTAACTGCCATCTTTACTTATATAACACTGTAAAAATCAATAGTTTCACCATCCTTAACTGTAATGACGGCCTTTTTATATTTAGGAGCTCTTCCTGATACAAAGCCAGCTTTAGTATAACGGCTTTTTGCTTTTCCAGCTACAACAGAAGTATTTACTGCAACTACAGTCACACCAAACATCTCTTCGATAGCAGATTTAATCTGGATTTTGTTTGCTCTATGATCTACTTTGAAAGCGTAACGGTTTAATTTTTCCGTTAACAATGAAGCTTTCTCAGTTAAGATAGGTTTTTTAATAATTTCCATATTACTTAGCTAATGCTTCCTCCAAAGTTTTAACAGAATCTGCTGTCAACAATAATTTAGTAGCATTCAATACATCGTATGTATTCAAATCAGAAGCTACTACAACTTTTGCTTTCTTCAAGTTTCTGCTTGATAAATAAACATTGTTATCGTATGCTGGCAACACTAAAAGTGTTTTCTCGTCAGCTACATTTAATGCGTTTACTAAAGACACATAGTTTTTAGTTTTGATCGTATCGAAACTAACTGCATCTAAAACAACTACATTGTTTTCTTGTGCTTTGTACGACAACGCTGATTTACGTGCTAGTTGCTTCAATTTTTTATTCAATTTAAAGCTATAGTCACGAGGTTGAGGACCGAATACACGACCACCACCATTAAACAATGGAGATTTGATAGAACCCGCACGAGCACCACCAGTACCTTTTTGTTTGTGTAATTTACGAGTTGAACCCGCAATCTCATTACGTTGTTTTGACTTGTGCGTCCCTTGACGTTGATTCGCTAGGTACTGCTTAACATCTAAGTAGATCGCATGGTCGTTTGGCGTTACACCAAATACCGATTCAGGAAGTTGCACCTTGGCACCTGTTTCTTTACCTGATAAATTTAATACGTTAACTTCCATCTCTACTATTTGTCTACGATTACATATGAACCTTTAGCTCCTGGAATGGAACCACTAACAACGATTAGGTTTTGCTCAGCGTAAACTTTCAAAACCTGTAAGTTTTGAACTTTCACTCTGTCACCACCTGTACGACCCGCCATGCGCATTCCTTTGAATACACGTGAAGGCCATGAAGCCGCACCAATTGAACCTGGAGCACGTAATCTGTTGTGCTGACCGTGAGTCGCACCACCTACACCACCAAATCCATGACGCTTCATTACACCCTGAAAACCTTTACCTTTAGAAGTACCGACTACATCTACGTACTCTCCTTCTTCAAATAAAGTTACATCAACGATGTCTCCTAGTCCCTTCTCATCCTCGAAAGTTTTGAATTCAACTAGTTTACGCTTAGGAGCCACTCCTGCTTTTGCAAAGTGTCCTTTTAAAGGGGCCGTCGTGTTCTTTTCCTTAGCATCATCATAGCCAAGCTGAACTGCCGAATAACCGTCCTTCTCTACCGTACGTATCTGCGTTACCACGCACGGCCCAGCCTCGATTACTGTACATGGGATATTCTTCCCATCAGCGTTGAACAGGCTGGTCATTCCTACTTTTTTACCAATAATTCCTGACATTTTTTATATTAAATTAATTAAAGTCCATCGAAGCAGTAGGGCTTCGCTCAAGACATACTTTCCCCAATAAGGGATTGCAAAGGTAAAAAGTTTTTTATAACTATCAAATAGTTAATGTATTATTTTTTTTATTTTGAAGATTAAGCCTCTACTATTTCTTTAGGTTTAAAAAAAGGGAATGTCTCCCGTCACAAACCGAACAAAACTCAACTATTTTTGTTATTAACAAAAAATAGACTTTATGAAACCATCATGATCTATTCATTTCCTTGTTGGACTGAATAAATCTGATAGCCTTATCACAAATGAAAGACAAACCGATCCGCCAGCTGGCGGATCATGAAATAATTATACACATATGAAAAAAACTTTTTTACTTTCAACAACACTAATGATTTTAGGGCTCAGTTGTGCAACGGCCCAAACTGATTCCACAAAAAACTGGACAATCAAAGGAGAAAACACGTTTCTAATTAATCAAAGTACATTTTCGAACTGGGCTGCCGGAGGAGTAAACTCGTTTGCAGGAAATATTGTACTTAATTACGACTTTAACTACAAAAAAGACAAATGGAGCTGGGACAACAAGGTATTGGCAGCTTACGGTCAAACTTTCCAAAAGGAAACCGATTGGAGGAAGAATGATGATCGCTTTGTTTACAGTTCTCTAGTTGGCCGTCAAATCAGTGAAAAATTACTATATACCTTCTTCACAAACTTTAATACACAGTTTGCCAAAGGATATAAGTACAACACCGATGGTACAAATAAACTTTTGTCTGCAGGATTTGCTCCAGCCTACTTGAGTTTTGGTCCAGGTATTGCATTTAAAGAATCGGACAACTTTAAAATAAACGTTTCTCCTGCTGCTGCACGTTTTGTTTTTGTGACCAACAAAGATATAGACGAAACCTCATATGGTCTTGAGGAGGGTAAAAAATCGAGATTCGAATTCGGCGCGTCTTTAGATGCATACTATAAAGTAGATCTGATGGAAAATATATCGTTTGAAAACATACTTAAACTTTATTCGAACTATAGGGAAAAACCACAAAATGTTGATGTCGACTATACGGCTAATCTTTTTATGAAGGTTAACAAATTCATCACTGTCAATGCGGGCGTCCAATTAGTCTATGATGATAATACTAAAATCCCAATTTTTGAAAACAATGTAGAAGTTGGAACAGGAGCCAGACTTCAAGTAAAACAGATCTTAGGCGCTGGTATTACTTATAAGTTTTAACTTAATAAGTACGAACAAAAAAGTATCTTATGTTTTTACAAAAGCAGAACAGCACCTGAGAAATTAGGTGATGTTCTGCTTTTATATCTATAGCTTATACTTGATTGGCTGCAACAAATTAACGAATAGCGTTTTGCTTTATTTCTCCCCTCTTGATTACGACCTCTATTCGAAATATTACCACACTTATCGGAATGCGGCAAATGACATTGAAAAACACAATCTAGTACTTAAATAAACCACTTACACAGTGTATCGCGCACTGCCACACATTTGACGGTGTACGGCAAAAAAAAGATCAAATAGCAAACCCATGCTACGTAACATGAATGTGTCCTTGTTCTAATGTGAGACAAAGTCATTCAAGAATCCGAGAAACTGACGACAATAAAAATTAATCTGCTACAATTTTGTCGCAGTCTAGCATAGTTATTTACCATATTCAGCCCAAAATATATACTCGTTACGTAGCAATTTGACAAGAAACCACACTTGCTTAATAAAAAGATATAAATAGACCAAAAACTGCTCCTACTTTGTCTCGTACGCATACAAATAGGAAAGGAACTGTATATAGGTTGCGACACAGGTAATTAACTATAAAGCGAACTTATTATCGTTTGTAATTGATTTACATTTCTTTAAACGCATGTTACGTAGCGAAAGTACAAGCTATATAGACCTAAACCTTTACTAGTATGAGTTTGTGACAAACCGGTAACACATTAACGATAAATCGTACAGGACTAGAGATTACTTGGTATATAAAACGTTAAAATTCTATTCCTACAACAAGACACTATTGAACATGAGTAAATGTATGCATAAAAAAGGCACAATGTTGTACAACTTTAAGATTTACTACGAGACTGTAACGTAAACTGTGTCAGCGGAATAATTCAATAAGGTTTTTTATATTTAATTATTCAAACGACATGGTCATGAAAGACAAGACCCCATTTGACTTTGAACGCTTCAAAGAGGAAGCTATGCAAGGTCTTTATAACGGGAAGAGTTTATCTCCGAACGACGGCGTTCTAGCGCCCTTAATGAAGCATTTACTAGAGTCTATGATGGATGGCGAGCTAGAGAGTCATCTTCAGGAAGATAAGGCATTAGGTAATTCCAATCGTCGGAATGGTAAGACTAAGAAAACTGTTCGGGGACTTAATACAGGTACTTTTGAGCTGGAGTCTGGACGG
>NZ_FUZF01000002.1:56463-526330 GCF_900168125.1 Sphingobacterium nematocida | reverse complement strand
CGTAGTTGTTAATAAAGTAATACCACCAGTGATCTTTGGATCGCTGACCGAGATACCGCTCATCGTGACATTACCGTTGTTCGTAACCGTGAACGTATACGTAACCGTATTGCCATCAGCAGACAGAACGCCTGTCTTAGCCAACGTCAGTGAAGGGTTCGCCGGAACATCTACAACCGTAGGGTTCTCTGGATCGCCAGGTTCGCCCGGATTGCTCGGGTCAGGTGACGATGGTACTGGTGTGATAGGTGTAGCAGGATTGCTCGGATCCGTTGTCGGTGGCGTACCTGTTACAGTAGCCTTGTTCACAACCTCACCTGCATCTTTCTCCGCCTGCGTAAGTGTATACGTAGCTGTACCCGTTGTGCTTGCGCCAGGTGCCAGCGTAGTCGTTGTTAACGTAATTGCTCCCGTGATCTTAGGATCGCTGACCGCAATACCGCTCATCGTTACATTACCGTTGTTCGTAACCGTAAAGGTATACGTAACCGTATTGCCATCAGCAGACAGAACGCCTGTCTTAGCAAACGTCAGTGATGGGTTCGCTGGAACATCTACAACCGTAGTCGGATCGCTCGGATCTTTTGGTGTAGGGTCTACAGATGGTACATTAGGGATGTTCGTCGTACTGCCCGGAGGAGTACCCGTTACACTCGCATCGTTGGACAGTAAGCCCGCATCTTTATCGGCCTGTGTCAATGTATAAGTAGCACTGTATGTAGCTACCTCGCCCGGGATCAACGTACCGACAGCGCTGCTGTTCGTAGAAGAAACAAACGATGGAACAGGTTTAGTACCCGTACCGCTGAAAGCAACCTCGCTGAGAGCGATGTTATTCATCGTCACACTTCCGTTGTTCGTAACCTTGAACGTGTAGGTAATCGTATTGCCGTCTGTTGAAAGTTCCCCTTCTTTACTAAACTGCAATGATGGAATCAACGGTTCAGCGATACCTATATTGTTGCTAGGATCAGGGTCATCCATATCGGAACTCGCTGTCGCCGTATTTCTATACTCATTTAGCGTACCCGATGATGGTTTTACCGTACCTGTCACAGTCAAAGTAACTGCGGGAGCTCCATTTGACAAATTGCCAATTGTCCAAACACCTGTAATAGGATCATATGAACCCTGACTAGGTGTAGAACTTAAATAAGTATACCCCGAAGGCAGTTTATCTGTCACGTTTACATTCGCAGCTGCATCAGGGCCGTTGTTAACTACGGAAACGGTAAAAGTAACATTGTCCCCTATAGCTGGTGTATTATTATTTATACTCTTTGTAACTTCAAGATCCGATCTTGGAGCTACGATGATAGGTGTAGTCAGGATATTATTACAACCATCTGTTCCACATTCGACATAAGGATCGGTCGGAGGAACCGCAGGATCATCGTTGGTTGCATCGGGATCGGTCACATCATTCGGACGAAGAATAGTCGCTTCGGCAGACTGCGAACCCGAGACCATGGCATTTGTTGCTTTAACCGTAAAGGTATAGGTAACCTCACAGCCGTGAGGCAGATTCAATGCCGATTCATATTTATATGTTGTCGTATTATAACTTATCTCCCTACCTGTAGTTTCCTCTCCACAGCTAGACACCGCAAAGACAGCGGCACCTTCCGGTACAAACCCGATGGGAGGTGTAAAGGTAAAAGGTGACCCCAAAACATCGGAAGGACCATCATTCTTTACTTTAACCGTGTACGTTACGATATCATCCACATGTACAGGTGTCATGCCTTTATTATGCGATATTTCTGAAATTTTAAGGTCGGCAACACGAATATCAACAGATGACAGCTCGATAACTTCTGCGCCCTGGATAAACGTCCAGGTATCCATTGTCTTTTCATCTCCATAATTACTGGTCCAAACATGTGCCCCATTCTGACTACTAGTCCCCGCAGATGTTGGCGGGTTAAGATGACTATTATTTGTCCCACTACCTCCTAATGGTTGATCATTCCAATACACGGTCCACGACTTAACACTACTTAGGTTATCTTTATCCAACAATCCAAGCTTTATCCCGTTTGGATTGATCTCCATATCTATGTAAGGAAAGTGGACTTCGGCACCTTGTAGTTTCACCTTTATTCGCACTGGTACAGATCCAACGGGTACAGGGTCTCCGTTTCCGTCAGTGGAATTCCAATACACTTTATTTAAACCAACAACAGCGTTACCCGTCAATGTCACCATTGGGAATGCATTGGTCGGACTTTCAATCTCAACCGTATAGACTCCCGCAGTGAGGGTATTAAAAGTCACGTAGCCACCTTTGGTACCAAACTTACCCAATGTACCATCGACTCCTTCTATTTTTATATTGCTCGCTTCGGGCGCTAATGGAATAGTCCTTAACCATTCTCTATTTCCACTCCCCGAACCGTTTATACCTCCAATTGCATCAACTGGTAAATTCTGATCCGGTATTGTATAAAATACCTTATGCGTAATATCAGTTTGAGTATCTTCTAATACCGGACTATGGATACTTGCACCATTAGGTAAGCCAATATTACTACCATTAGGACTATTAGCCCAGCTCCGATAAGTTGGTTCGTCGTTACTGTTCTTGGCTCCTTTATTATTAACAAAAAAGGTAAAATACTGTCCGTTGTTACCGTTATTGTCCACTTTATAAATATAACCATCCCTTGTCAATACATGCATCAATCCGTAAAAACCCGGTGTCCCGCTGGCTACTGACATATTGAAAACGGTAGCGTAAACACGACCAGGCTGGAATGTTGTTCCCTTTAAAACACTGATATCCCAAGCGGCGATAAGCGTACTGGTCGGTTGGTTTAAAGCTCCTGTTGCATTGGCATTTACATTTGGAGCTCCGTTATCATTGTCACTTGTAACTCCATTTCTAGCTAGAAATTCCACCTTATAAATGCCTGAAATACTGGCTGTGTGATATACCGGCAGATAAGTATTGCTAGTAGCATCCGCAGCCGATGTCTTAGGCCCTGCAAGTTCATTTGCTCTACTCACTATGCTTCCTGCGGCCCCCGAAATACCCAACGGTATCGCCGTACCATCGGGTGCATACAGTCGAATGTTCGTCATTCCGCTAGCTTGTGCACTAGATGCTAAGGTAATGATTTCACTCGCTTCTGCATAGACATAATGTACCCCCAAATTAGGATACGGATAGTTCGTTGGCTTGTTCGTACTCGAACGCAAGTACGCTCGTTTGCCAGCCACACCACTCGGATACAGATCCTTCGATCCGTCGGCATAGACCGAGGGAAAAGAAAATAAAACAATCAAGGATAGCCAGAGCATTTTAAGCCAGCCACACCTGATAAGGTTTGGTTTTTTAAATAATTCCATAATTACTATTTGGTAATATTGTATTAATTATCGTATTTCTACAATCTGATTCGGCACTTCGGGCAACGACCTATTTAAGGTGGTTAAACCATATCTGGCTCAAAGAAAAAAAAGTCCCTCTATACACCTGATATAATGAGTATCCAAATAGCAAAAACATGCTATAAGAACCCTTTATTTTACCACATTTATGTTAGCCTTTCTAACAACCCAAGGGGCTATTAAGAACTCCCCTCTAAAACTACACGACCACACTCATCACTACTCGCGGGTAGTTTTAATTGGGGACAAAAATAGACAAACGGACACCGTGAAATTGTCTCATTTTTTTTAATTGTTGTCCAAATAAAAAAATGAGACAACAATTAAAAAACACCAAATCAACAACTTAGAAAAAATAAATACTTTACCGTATAAATACCTTGTGTGCTCTGCAATAAATTTTGTGAATAGAATAAAGGGGTTATAATACCTATATATTATAGCATTTGTTCTCGGTAAGCTGAGGGAGTACAGCCTATTTCATTTTGAAAATTGCGATAGAAGGAAGCTCGTGAATTAAAACCGCACAAAAAAGCCATCTCATCGATCGTCGTCTGCATGGGATCATGCATTAACAATTCACAAGCCTTTTCGATACGCCGTTTATTTATTGTTTTGACGAACCCGTCTGGATATATATGTGAAAAATATTGAGAGGTCAGCGTTAACGGCAAATTAAGTTCCTTAGCCAATTGTTTAAGGTTAAAATTGGGGTCACAATAACGAACATCACATACACTCTGTACTATTCTTTCCTTAATGTCTTCCGGTACGTTTTTTAAATTACTTTGGGAATTGGATCCCGGAGATGGCGCTTTTTCCTGTTCTACCAGTTTTTGTGGAGGGTACACTACATTCGCAACTTCCACGGTTGTTGCTGAATTTCTAACTTTGCGCAAAAAAAACCAATAGGTTAGCATACTCGCTACCAGCATAGTACCTATTATCACAAAATCAGCCGTTAATGCAGACTCCTTAATACCACTTTGCAAACTGGACCAAATCAACGGCACAATATAAGATGTAAGTACCCATAAAAGAACCATCCCATATTTGAATAAACCAAATCCTAATAAAGAGGATCGGTTCTTATTGGTTATAATAAGGAAAGGGTAAATTATCCAGGACAGAGACATGCTGGCGAATAACACAATCAAATACTGTTGGAGATAAATGTTTCTAAACTCGCCATTGAAAAGTATGATAATATAGAAAACCAATCCAAGAAGAGCAGGTAAAAAATGTAGGGTTAAAGATCCTGGTTTGAAAAGCCCATCTTGTGTAGATCTATAAATGGAAAGTAATAAAGGTCCATATATTAAACCAAATGGAGCAGCTGTACTCCAATATGCATTTCCTGGCCGGCTTAAATTAGCGATTAACATGAGTCCGGCATCAAAAATTAACAACACACAAAATATAGCCAACAGGATATCCGCCTGTCTTTTATTTTTCAAAAGGTAAAAGACGACCAAACTTTGTAAGGATATTACTAAAATAGTAACTATCGTAAATAGTACCCACATATTTATTACGAAGTGGTCTTATTTCGGTATAATGAGGGCAAAATACCTACGATATCTTTAAAATAGCGATTGAATGTAGTCTTTGATGAAAAACCACTCGCATATGCAATAGCTTCCAGTTTATAATCTAAGCTCTCATCTTCTAACAATTGGACAGCATGATTGATCCGATAAGTTGCTAGCCATTCATAATAGGAATACCCTAAAATATGACGTAAATAATTTGAAATTATAGTTTTTGGAACGGAAACATGTGCCGACAGTCTATCGAGTGAAAGTCGAGGATCTAAATAAAGCTTATCTCCTTCCATCGCCTTATTTAACAGCATAGCACAATTTTTCAGAATAGATTCTTCTATTTCAAAATTACTCCGTTCTTTGTTTGATGTAAGCAACTGTACTTCGTTATTATAATTACGGTAATAGGCATACAAATAGTTAATCATTATACCTACGCTAAAACATAGGGCGACAACAATGGCATATATGGGATCTATATTCATTTCGAAATTGAAATTCATATAATGCTTCAAAAACAAAGTTGCTACAAATACGGAGATACCTATTCCTAAAGCCATCTGTTGTTTAATTAACATTGCTTTTTCCGAAGCACGGGGAAAACTCCTCATTTTTAACAAGATCAAAACAGGAAAGACAATCTGAATAGGAACCATAATTGGGAGATACCACTTATAATAGGTCCATGTGATTTCACTTCCTAAAAGCAAGTTCCACACAGCAAATAGTACAAAAGGAATACTGTAGACAAAAAGATACTTTATTACTTTTAGTGATCGATTTCCTACAAAGAAAGTGTAAAGAGACCAGAACAGAGGGCCGTAAAGTAAAGGAAGAGGAAAGCTACTGTCATTGAAAAGGATTACAATATGAGCTACTTCTAATACAATTAAGGCAAAAACAAGCCTTTCATATAACGTCCAACCTCTTGTTAAGTTTGGTCTGTTCATAGTGCTATTTAAGTTAATAAAGTATAATTTATAAACCGCTCAATTTTTATATTCAGCAACCCCAATAAACCTCGTGCAATGCTAAAAAATCCTATTTCCCTAAAGAAATAAAGATTCCAAAACTATTACTCAAATAAAATTTATATCCCCAAGACAGATAGTAGATGTATGTTCAATACGTAGATATATCTTTAACAAATGTAATACAATATGAGGAGTTTACAAAATCAAATTTTAAAAAATCCTTATAACTAACCCGAGCATACTTAATGTCCTTTACAGGCAATAAATGCATGTAATCTAAGCAAAGTATGGCCGACCCCGCTAGCCAAAGACGCTTTTATATAAAAAACTATCGCTAGTATGAGAGCGGATATCCTGTTTCGAATTTTGATTCAGATAGGACGAAAAAAGTCTGCACCTTATCTACATTGGGCAGCGCAGACAGCTTATTTCTCAAAAACATATGATACCCTTCCATATCACGTGTGGCAACACGTAGCAGGAAATCGTAAGATCCCGACATCTGAAAACACTCCATAACCTCTGCAAATGCCGCTACACTTTCTTCAAATTTCTTAAGAGAGTCGGCGCTGTGATCCACTAGAAATACCTGTGAAAAAGAGATTAATCCTATACCGATCTTTTGCCTATCCAAAATCGCTACCACCCTGTTGATATATCCATTTTCTTTCATTCTACGAATGCGATCATGCACGGTAGTAATAGCCTTATTCGTTTTCAAAGCCAAATCTTTATTACTCAAATCTCCATTTTCCTGGAGCAAACGTAGTAGCTTTATGTCTATCAAATCTAAATTCATGCTAATGGAAAACTATTTTCGGCTATTGAATGTTTTTGATCTAAAGAAAACACACTATCTCAATTAACGGATTGAAACATCCTCTTACTTCAATTGAAAGCAAGATATTACCTCACAAAAATCGCTAATAAACTATAAAGCAACAACACAACAACCAATTTTTAGTAAAATATCCACAAATAATAAAAAATAGGTACAGTTTTATCAGAATTAACGCAATCGATTGTGTTGGTATTGTTTTTTTTCAGAAAGAAATAACGGTCGGATCTATAAGCGATCTGACTTCTTTAGCTTTTTACCAAGCCAATAAACCGCTGTCAGTATAAGTAAAAGCAAGAGCCAAATCCAGTTGCGAATAAAATAGCTCGTCCATATTTTATAACTATCGAGTTGTATCTTAGCCTTCACTGTGCTAAGGCTATCGTATTGGCTTAACAGCTGCTTTTCATTGGTCTCGGAACTTTTTTGCTCTATATAAGTAATCTGACCGGAATGCCCCCACAGTCCAAAATCGGGATGAAAAAAGAAAGTGCTATCCCCTGTGTAGTACCAATACCGATGGGTGCTGTCCAAATTGTTGAACTGCAGCCATGAGGTTCCAGCACGGGTCTGACTTTGTGTTTGGCTATCCATGCGTTGTGTAAGCTGCGATGTCTTTTGGCTCTTACACGAATAAAGTGTTAGATGGAGTAATAGTGGTATTAGTATTGTTTTCATTATTATTGATGTTATAAGAGTTAGGAAGGTTAATAGGGTTGATAAGGTGATGCATGATGATGTGTTTTTAGGGTAGGCGCATCTGCAAATCCGCCATTAATCATTAACAATTAATCACTAACCATTAATTTGCCCAATCGGCTATTGCATAGATTGTCCGTAGATGTCGCCGTCGGGACTCTACCCTATCGTTGCTGTTGCCTTCAATTGTCACGAGGTACTGGCCTAGTTTCTCCTTAACGAGTCCCACATGGTTGATGCGTTTGGCTTTGACACCATAAATCCCGAAGACGTCTGCTGGCATTGCTTTGACTTTGTCGATCTGCCGTGCTTTGGGGAATAAGGCCGGAGACCATGGGTTACGTGGAACAGCGAATCCGGCTTGACCATAAACCCAGGAGACATATGCCGAACACCATTCATAGCCTTTACCAAGGTTTGTATAGCGAAGGTATTGTTCAATTCTGGGACCGTCGTTGTTACCGGTAGCTTCGCTAGTGCCAAGTTCTTCAGAAGCAATAGCTATTATTAAATTTCTTTTGTCTTCCATGCCAGACGGGCGTGACACTTGGTATCGGCCAAGTGTCCAAGCCTTGCCGCTCGAACCTTTTGACTGTACTGTAGTGCATCCCTCTGCTATTGTCAAAAGCTTCACAGGCGACAATAGTCCCGATTGTAAGGGAGTGCTATTATTAATCGTTTTACAATGGAACCGAGCTTGCGAGTTCACCGAAGGTAAATCCTGTTCTAATGCGAAATCTTCAGAAATGCTATTCGTAGCTTTACGGTCTTTGATTCCATATGCTAAAAGGTCGTCCTTAAAAACAGGAATATTCACAGGCGACATTAATACGGCTTTTATGGGAGTGCATGCTAAAGCAAAGACCTTACATTCCCTCAATTTATCGCCTACAAACCGAGCCTGCGAGCTCACCGGAGGTAAATTTTTGACAATAGCACGTGGATGCACCTCCTTTGTGTCAAAAGTTTTGCTGCGCAGAGCACTTCGTGGTTTAAGCGATGAGTTTAGCTTCGTTGAGCTCCACTTCGTTCCGGTTCTTTGCGTACTTTCTTGATCAAGCAAGAAAGTATGAGCCTCTCCCGGCTTGAGGGAAACTAAAACACCACTACCATCCCCATTATCACTGCATAGAGCAGTAAAAAAAAGACCGAAAAATAGAGAATACATTGTTGCCATGAGGATAGTTGATTAAAGTGATGTCCAAATTGTTTACGAAAAGATTTAAAAGGGTGCCACAGCAGTTCCTGCAGCCAAATGCTGATGTACACGGCTAGCCAACCGAGCAGCAGTCCGAATACCGCAACGGTGAGAATACCGAAGTCCAGCACACCTATAGCGGGGTCGAACAGCTGTAATACAGCCGATACCATTAGCCAGCCGATGATTAAAAAGACCAAGCCAAAGAAGAGCTTTTCTTTTATAGTGAGTTCCTCGCGCCAGCCCTGGGCTAGCGTGTAGGGAGTGTTTGTTGTTTGCATCATAATGTGATGAGGGTTATGATCCCGAAAATCGGGACAAGAGTTATGTGAGTGATGAGAGTTATGAAGGTTACGAAAGTAAGGAAGGGACGGAGGCTAGCTCCGCCCTTCGCTTAGGGATTAGGGGTTCATGTCCTCTCCATAGCTTTTTTGCACTTTGGTGATTTTCTTCGGTGTATCCAGCATGGTAATTTTAAACTTGGCTGTATCATAGTCTACATTTGCGACTGTTGCTTCGTACGTCCATTGCGAATTTGAATCGTCCGTTGCCGTTGCCAGTCCAGATTCAATGTGAACATCAGCCTGATCCAATATCTCTATACTGACTTCTGTGACTTTCATGATATCCTTTACCTGGATTGTGATGATATCACCAACAAGACCTTTGTAGGCACTATCATCGAATTTACGAATAGTAGGCTCATTGAAGTAATCTCTGAATGCCACGTTATAAGGCTGCTGATTTATAGTAGCTTTTTCGGCATAGGCCTTTTTCAAAATCGGATCAAGCATTGCTCGCTTTGCATATTGCGAAGCGTCATAAAACTTGTTCTGCACTGCTAGTTGCTTGTCAGTTAATACCCTACCTGTAACTGTCCTTGGCCTTTTAGCAATTATCGTCTGATCGCCTTTTTGACGAAACACGAGGTTTCTACCTACTTTTCCTGATGCTCCCTGCATCACTACATTGTCTTTTGACTTTGCCATTTTTGTTAAATTTTGTTTTTAAAAATTCTGTTAGTGTAATGCTTTTCCGGGGCGCCTTCCGTCATTGATTACATTACAAAGGTTTAAACAAAAAATCATAAAACAATGGCTATCAACCTCATCCGAATGATTACGAATGATTCCGAACGATTATGAATGATTCTGAACGGTAAAATGTTACTACTGTTAACCTGATACTTTCTGCGCGAAGTTGATTATCACATTCTAAATTGGTCGGTTTTGGAAAGTTGGCGACGGCGGTGCTAGTTAATCTTGGGTGATTCTTGGGTGATTCTTGGGTAGTTCTTGTTTATTCGTTGTGTATAGGCTGTGTATAGGCTGGTAGTTTCTAAGGTGGTTCTTGGGTATTTCTTGGGTAATCCTTGGGTGTTTCTTGGGTAGTTGTTAGGTAGTTGTTAGGTAGTTGTTAGGCTATAATTGAGTCAGCTCGTACCTGGTTCATTCCGGTACATTTCGATTTCTTGAAGAGGATTTAGGGCTCTTAGCTGGTATCACTTCATGCATTTTGATTACTTTTAAAACTTCATCCTGTAAATAGTAATCTTTTCCTAAATTATAAGTTTTGAAGAGGGCTTTTTTCTCAAAAAAAGTAGTGTTTCCCAATTTCAACATTTTTTTAAGATCATGATTATCAATAAGTCGTTGACTTAAGTTGAGGTCTTCATGTTTTTGGTTTTGCATTATCAAGAGCGATATTCCTTTTGTGGTCTCGATAAGTTGATCCATACGGTCCCATAATGGTGAGATAATTTCTTTTAGCTCTTCGGTTAGCTTTTTAGCGCTACATTGCTCTACATACTTGTCCTGTGTTTGTGTGGGGGTGTTGTTTAGTTTGGTTTCCATTCAACAGTATATTAGATAAGTTAATAATTTATATCATTTGATTGTTTTACAGCTTGTTATCATGGTATAAATCTAGGGCTCTCAAGGCTGGCTTAAAATTAATATCTAGGCAAATATCATCCATAGTTAATTGGACTTTTGTTCTGTTATACGATTTGACAGCGTGTATAGCCACGACATGCTTTGCACTGATCCGAACAAACTTATCTTGCGGCAAAAGTGCCATTAAGGTAGTAAGGGATTTTTGATAGATCACCTTGCTTCCGTTATCTAAAAATATAGTAATGTCTTTATCCTCTACTTCGGCATATACCATATCTACATGTTTTAATATTTCTTCCTGCTTGGTTTCAAAATTGCGCACTTTGACCGTTGTACTGTTGTTTATCGATATTCTATTTCTTTCATCCACTTTTTTCACTGCCTCTTCCACTGCTCTTTTTAAGTGTTCCCAGTCCGGTAATTTTTTCAAATATGCTACCGCATTTATATCATTTACTTCAAATCCATAATTTCCAAAACTAGACACTACAATGATTACGGGAGGATTTTCGAGCAGTTTAACGAATTCCCAGCCCATTAATTCGGGCATCTGTAGATCCAGAAACAATATATCAACGGATTGCACTTCTTGCATATTCAGTGCAGCCTGAATACTTGAAACGGGATCCAGCTGGATTAAAAAGTCGAATCGGGCTAACATTTTGCGGAATATAGTAATCGATTCTGGCTGATCATCCATAAATCCTGCGGTATACTTTAGTTTATCCATAACAAGTTTAGTTTATAGGTCCTGATATGGACACCAAATATTGTGTTTGACTTTCTTCTCTTTCAATTTTAATTGGCCAATTGCCATTTGCGATACGCTTACTCAACAATTTATATCCCGTCTTTTGAGATTTGATACTATCTCTTTTTGCATGTATTATATCGTTCACCACTCTAAATATCCATTTATCCTGATAGATTATGAACCTTATAGAGAATGAACTTCCTTTTAGGACATCCCCATATTTAATAGCATTTTCAACAGGCGTTAGAAAAAGCCCTATCGGTATCCGAATATCTTGTAAACTGGGCGGCAACGAAACTTTTTCTATAGCCTCTTTTTGGCCTAAACTGGCCAAATCCAACAAATTCACGACCTGTTCCCATTCCTTTTTTATGGGGATACTGGACTCTGTTTCTTGCATCTCAATGGCATGATGCATGACGGAGGCCAACTTTAACAGATTATCCAAATTATCTTCCTGCTTATCTGTCGTCATTTTACCCATTGTAATGGCAATCACCCCTTCGATAAAATGCGGACACAAATGCTTCGCATTTAACTGCGATTTCAGTAGTGATATATCATTATTTAACTGCTTGAGCTTCTCTTTCTTAAGGCTCAGTCTTTTTTTATTACTAAAATACCTTACTGCGAATACTATGGCACTAGCTATAATCCAGGTCACTAAAAAGCCTGTGGTCAATCGCTTTCTAAATTCAATAATTCTAAATGATTTATTAGGATTATGAAAATTAATCCCTAAAGCGGGCAGCCAACTATAAATGAGTTCATAACCATATAATACCAAGAACAAAAAAGCTATGAGCCAGATCCCTAAACCAGTAGTCCTACTTTTCCATGTCTGCTGTCCCCCTAACCATGTAGCCGCAAACAAAAGCATAAAATATACTGCAAATAACATACTTACTGCGATAATTTGATTTTCAGGGATGGGTCTATCGGCAAAAAAGAAGTTAAGTACTTTAAAAAAAATATAGAATGTAGGTAAGCTAAGTGCATTCCAGCACAAAAATAATTTAGGCAGATTGGACATAAAATAGATAGCTTGTTTCTCAAATATAATGTTCTTATTGTTGAGGAACAAGATTAACTTTCTGCGCGGTATAGTATCTTCTATCGAAAACACAATATTCGCCATCAAGTTCTAGAACCAGTAAGGGATGGTTTGTGAGTGCCTCGTCTACAATGCTTTCGTCCAAATCCAACATACCATTTTTATGTAGGTATGCCCAGCATTCCCAGCGTTCGGGTTGTTTATTTACTATAATTTCGAGTTGGTGATACATTACATCCAACGTACGTAATACAAAGTCAAATCGATCTTCTTTTGCCTTTTGTGTAATCGGCTTTAACGCATCCAAATAATAACTATTACGCCTTTTATGATCGATCAACGTATATACGGGGACATTAAATGCTGATGAAATAAATGGGATTCCCATTTTAACATTTAAGTTACCCTCTAGAAAGGGTATAGAAAACCTTTGATCCTTTTGTGAATCTACTGATCCGGAAGCACCATCGGCGAAAATTAAAATATGTTTGCCCGTAGCCAATGCTCGTTTTATTCCAAACAATAATCTGGGATCTTCGCTAAATAAATAATTGTACGTATTGGTTTTATTCATCTGCCTATGGAGCTGATCAAATAGTTCGGGATTACGGTCATAAACTGCTTTATCCAAAACCACATCGAATAAAACACCTTCTTGAGCCATTAGTAAAGGCCAATGCATGTGGTTGCCTAGATGAAACATAGCTAAAATACCAGGAACACCCTTAGTCAGCAAGCTGTGGCATTGCAAATGAAAACAGTCTAATTTACGGGAATCCGCACTCCCATGATACTCTTTCCATTTATTGAATATGACAGCATGCTCTTTCCAACTCCGGTCTGTCATAACCTGATTTATATTTGCACTAAACAATGCAAACTCCCATTTACTTACATGTTGTAAAATCATATTAGTTTTCTTGTAATTTTTTTAAAAAAAGTTTACGTAAAGCCGGCCATCTACAGCGGCCGACTTTCTGATCACCTTTTTAATTCCTTCGCCTTATTTGTGAAAAAGTTAAAAGGTAACAATTGGACATTTTTGATCCGATTCGAGATCTTTTTCTTGGGGCCCACTATCTAGCTTATATTTTAGTGTAGTCCAAGAAATAACATCGCTTTTAATGATCATACCTGAATCATTTGAAATCTGTGATTTTCTTTCGTTTTTCATTTCTTTTAAAAATTAAATAAAACATTTTTTCTAAGCACAACGTGCCCACATTTAGTTCGCTTCGAAACGTTAACTGCCGCAATATGGTAGTAATTGCAACATGTTTTATCTTAAAAACGTACGTTTCGATTTCCGCTATTTTACGCAATTCAGATGCTTAACCTCTCCCATGATTTTGCTTCGTAAATGATTTACGAAACGAATAAGTGTATTTACGAAATAGAATGCTGCGTGTACGAAATTCTATTGTTTTAGGACTGGTTTAGGGCTAGATTCGACATCTGATATATGCCATTTTCTAAACAAACAATTATGATTATTAGCCTAATTAACTATTTGGTGAATCTGTACCGTGATTCACGAAAAGGCCAAACTTTAAACCTAAAGAATTATGAAGCGATCTGTACTATCTAAACTTCGGCACATCCTGGACGAGGTCGCGAGCTCCCATTGTCTAGAGCAGCTTATAGCCAACCTGATACTCCGTGATAGCCAAAGCAGCTATTGGAAGCGTGGCACAGATGAGGCCATACTACAAGAGTTTGATACGCTGGAAGTATTTTTGAGTTGTTTGGACACACTATTCGGTGAAGAGCGTACGATTCCGATCAAGGTGAAGCTGTACGATATTCATGTGCTGTACGTCCTCGAGGCCAGCGCTGCTATTCATCTCTGCGATGCACAGGGCGCCCAAGTAAGCCAACAAGCCTGTGGCCGTGGTATGTACTATTACCTACCGCCGGGTCATTATAGCGTAACGATACCGGCAGGAAAAAGCCAACTCTTTGGCTATTATTTCCGAAGTAAAACATTTCGCAAGAAAAATAAAGCACCCTATATTTTCTTGCACAGTCTACTGCGTGCCCGGCGAGCACAACTGCCCGAAGTGGTAGTGAGCAGAGATTTTAAGGTTGGCAGACGTACCCGGATGTATATACATGCACTGTGCCGTGGCTTAAAAAAAAGAAAACTCAAGAATGAAAGCTTCGTGTTTGGCTTTATCCACGATCTTATCGACCTGTCGGCCGAGAAGATATCGGAAGAAGAAACCAAAATGAGCTATGATCTCAAAATAGCGACTCAGGCAGGCAAACTATTGGCTATGCATATCAAAGAAAACGGACAAGAAACACAGCTCAACGTATTATCCCAGGATCTGAAGCTCGATCTAGGCACCATAAACCGCTATCACAAGCTACATTTTGGTATTTCTTTAAAGCAGTTGCGTAATGAGCTTCTTCTAGCCAGAGCTAAAGAAGAATTGGATAAGGGCACGAGCCCAAAGAACTGTGCTTACGAACTGCGGTACAATTCTCCCGAGGCCTTTTATCATTTTTTTAAAAACGCATCCGGTATGACAGCTACGCAATATATACGGACATCCAATTCATAATGGCTATCAGATATTAAATCCGTCTTCTATCAGTATCTTCTTTTCGTCTTGATCTAACTTTGACGTAGACACCAACAGAAAAGAGATGAAAAAGATAAAAATGAAACACGCCTTATTCCGGCCAGTCCGTGAAACAAGATGGAATTGTAGCTGACAATCGATAGAGCGACACTACGCAGCACAGAATGCTTTCGAACATGATAACGCTAAACATAAGTAAAGAGAAACATGATAACGTACAGTAATAAGCAGGCAATAATCAATAGATTAATTAAGTTTTCAACATGGTATCGTTCGCACCTAAGTATACCTATTTATAATTTTACCGTATATGGCTATGCCGTACTCTATATGTACACTGCATCCAGTAAGTTGTGGGATATGGAAAAATTTATTAAAGGAATAGCAGATGTCCCTTATATTGGTAACTATGCACAGCCAATCGGCTGGGATGTCGTACAGTTGGAGATTTTATTGGCTATTGGTCTGATAATACCGCGTTTTCAAAGAAGAGCATTATTGGGCAGCACCATGCTCATAGGGATTTTCACCCTATATCTGGCGCTCATGATGTACTTTGTTCCTAACCACTTGTGTAGTTGTGGTGGCGTAATCGAAAGTATGGGATGGAACACCCATTTAGCTTTTAATATACTATGGTTAATCTTGGGGATTTGGTCTATCCGACAAAAAAACAACATTATTATATACCATTAAATATATTGACGTGGAAAATTCATTTAAAAACAAGGTCAAAGTGCTAGGTGGTGCACTATTATTAGGACTAGCTGTTGTTGGTTCGGCATTTACAACTGAAAAACAGGACAATAAGCCTGTAGAAAAAAAAGAAACTACCCAACAGCAACATCGGTTTTTCAACATATCAGGGAATCCATTAAGTACAAATCCCTTGGATTACGTGTATGATAGCTCCGGGAATTGTAGAGAATCTGAAAAGGCTTGTTCTGCTCAATGGACACATACAGGTACTCCAACAAATGGCATGCATCCAAATGGAGCGAAAGTATCAGCTGACGACCTTGGTACATACATACCAGGTAACTAAACACTTTTAATTCACGAGCTGTCTTTATTAAGACAGCTCATAAATTACTTTTTAATCTCTCTCTTCAGAAGGTAATAAAGCTTGTAACAATCGCTGTTCCGCTTTATTACCTTCTAATTTTCTTAGCTCTTTATTCTCATTTTTACTTACAAAGTACTGATTTCTATCTAGGATAAATAGGCTTGGATACACCTCAACTCCTAAATCTCTAATAAGCTCGTGCTTCCCTCCTTGTTCTCTCGTATAGAGATTGACGGCTAAGCTATCGGTATACATACCAGACGCTACACTGCGTTGCCACTTTTCTTTATCCTTATCTATTGATATCGTTATAAAAACCACCTGATCGTGGTATTTCATTTTAAGCCTGTGGAGAGTTTGTTCATAAAACATTATGCAACCCGCGCATCCCGTAAACCAGAAATCTAGGAAGACAACCTTACCTTTAAAATCTGAAATTCGAACAATTTTCCCTGTTGCATCTTCTAGTTTATATTTCGAAAAGTCAATAGTATCTTTTGATGGAAAATTTTCAGATTGTCCATATACAAATGAGTGACAGCCCATAAATAGGGTGAATATTATTATTTTATTTAGAAAGTTCATATGTTATCTTGGATTTTGAGGTATTTTATTTATTAAAAGTTCATTTTCAGGAATCGTTAACATGTACCGACTTGAATTCGGCTCAATTTCATAACCAACTCCTTCCGTCTCTCTTCTCTGAAAAATATGCTCGTGAGCTTCCTCCATATTATATCGCCTGATATCTGTCCATCGAATCCCCCTAAACGCAAGCTCTTTTCGCCTTTCCTCTTTTACAAACTCAATTAGATCAGTCGCGTTAAGATTAACAGGAATGTCAACTTCGGTATAGCGATGTTGCATAAAGTATCCAAGGTCTTCAATAGCTTCACTAGGAATCCCCAACCTTGCACTACATTCAGCCCTTGTCAAATAGACCTCCCCCAAAGCTATTCCTCCAAAAAGTGGACGTCCACCAGAGAAACTTCCTCTAAACTTCACCAAGTCTCCAACCTCTCGAAAATAAAGATTACGCCTTAAGTCTTTTAAAGAGTAAGACGCATAAAGGTCAGGAACAACATTTAAATTGTCACCAAAAATTGACCAGTAATTACTCAATTCAGAATGAAAAAGCACTTCCTTATTGAATATGGAAAAACAATAACCCGTTGATTTGAAAGCTATATCATTAAAATCTAACAATTCTCTCTGTATACTTATACAGGAATCGGCATACAGCTTGGCGTCTTTATACTTTCGCATAGACAAAAAAACTCTTGCCAGCATTCCAAATGCCGCGGATTTGTTAGGTCTAAGTTTATCAACATCAGAAGTTAATATAAGTTCTGAAGATTGCTTTAAATCAGCTATAATATGACTATATGTTTCTGGCACTGAACTTCTATTTGTTAAGTCATTTACGTTTGCATTCAGACGTAAAGGAAGACCATAACTCTCATACTCTACCATCCCATAAGGCATACAAAAGAGCTGAGCAAGGTTAAAAAAATCAAATGCTCTAAAAAATAGCGCTTGTCCTTTGATGTTTCCGCTTTCATCAGTAACACCATTTTTATCTTCCCAAGCTTCTACTTTTTCAAGTACTATATTGGAATAAAGAATCCTATTGTAAGCCTTGGTCCAATCTAAATTAGACTTCTCAGTGCCGTAGATATCCTGCGACCATAGGTATGAATTACGTTCTGAATGAAGATCCAAGTTTTTCCAGACATCATTTTCTATAAAAAAATCTCCGACAGAAACTTCCTGTAAGCCAGTCATACTATTCATTATATTTGAATTATCTAAAACAGCTTGTAAATCGTTTAAAGAACTCGCATCTACCAATGACTTGGAAGGCTTTACATCAAGCCAAGATTCACTACAAGAGCAAACCGACATTAAAAACAACAAGGCTGCCCAGTAAAAATTAGTTTTCATAATAATCTATTCTAAGTTTAAAATTGTCCTTTGATCCCAAAAGAAACCTGTAAAGGTGTAGGATAAGATATTCCATGTGATGGCACCAAATCTGGATCTAAATTTGTATTAGTAGCCTTCCAAAGTATACCAAGATTGCTTAATTGCATATAGACATTTAAGTGGCCATACTTTGACCTCTTCAAGTTTGGCATATCATAAGCTAATAAGATATCCTGAAGCCGGACATGATCTCCTTTCTCTATCAAAACCGACGAATACCTATAAAAGTCTTCTCGACCTTGAACTATCGGATACTGGATTGATGGTACATTTGTTTGTAGTTCATCACCACTTTCCCTCCATCGTAAATCATAATCCTCATGTGGGACAATATTTGCCCCTAAAAGATTGGTATAATGAACAGAATTCCGCCTAAAATAATATCCAGCTTTATATGAAATTGTTGCGGATAGAGAAAAGCCAAAACAGCTTATTGTATTTATGAAGCTACCAAAAGATGCGGGCGTAGCCGAACCATAATACCGTAGATCTTCTATGGGTGTTTTCATGATACTGTTATAGTCCTTACTTTTCAGACCATCTACATACCCAAATGGATCACCATTTTCAGGATCTAGCCCAGCAAAAGGCAAAGCGTAAACACTATAAAGAGGTCTCCCTTTAATTGGTATTATTCCTTTCCCATTGAGACCATCTGATGATAGAATTAGATTATTATTCAACTGCAGATCATAATCAGTCACTTTTTCTCTAGCGAAACTCATTAATAAATTTCCTGTCCATGAAACACTGTTATGCTTGGCATTCATATTTAACTGTAAATCCAAACCATTACTTTTCATACTGGAATAATTCCCTCTATAACTCGTAACTCCTGAACTAGGTGCAAAGACAGCATTTCCGATTAGTCCTATTCCTTCTTTCTGCCAGAAATCTATGACACCAGTAATCCAATTTTCTTTACCCGAAAACTCGAGTCCAACTTTAGTTTGCCTTAACTTTTCCCATCGTAGATCTGGATTGCCAACAGTTCGTAAACTAGCGTAATTGCGGCCACTATATCTTGCAGAACTGACATATGAAAAGGTACTTATGCCGGTAGACCCTTTATCCAGGTTACCGCTGAAGCCATGACTCAACACAAGATGAAGTTTTGGTATAACATCAAAATTGTAAAACCTTTCATCACTTAGTTTCCACTTACTACCGATAGACCATAGTGGCACAGTCTTTTGGTTAGCATTAATACCAAAATAATTAGAGCCATCGGCCCTAGCACTTGCTGTAAACACATATTTATCATGGTATACATACGATGCTAAAGCAAATGTAGAACGAAAACGATCAATACCGCCAACCAAGAACATATTAGTAGGTATTGAAGCATAACCAGAAGGGTTAACTTTGAAAAAACCAGTTGAATTTACAGGAATGGAAGTTGCTAGATTATCATCGTAACCAAAATGAACATAATAATCATTGGAGTTTGTCTGCTCATTAAGTTCAAACCCTCCTATCGCATTTATCTTGTGAGCACCAAAAGTCCGATCATAATTCAATTGAAACCTCAAATTATACCCATGCTGATTATTGAAGAGCTTCTCTAGGTAGGCACCTTTAGGAATATTGTACGTTACGACTTCACCATTATCATTGGTTACCGCAAACCTATTAATCAAATCTCTTGTGAAAAACGAATTCTCTGGATGCAGTATGCGTCCATCAGATTTAGACTTTTGAAACTGGTATTTGGCCTCAAAACCAAATCCTTTTCCAAGACGAAAGTCAGCTCCAGCAAAAAAGCGGGAGTTATTTTCAAACGTCAGGTTTTCTGTTAGCCCTAATTCGTCAAGAGGGACAAATGACCAGTCTTCAAAACTATGATTCACTGCATCATCAACAAAACTCTTACGATAGTAATAATCAATAGCCTGTGGAGTACCAGACGCGTCTACAAAAGACATATAGGGAAAATTACTTTCATTTCGTTGGATAATGGAATTCAAGGTATTGTCTACATTTTTTTTGGTGTTTATTAAATAAACCCCACTCTTGACACGTAGCCAATTGAATACATCTTGCTCTATATATGAGCTTATAGTAGAACGATTGTTACTATTTAGTTTCTTTTCGCTCTCTTTTCTATCAAAACCGACAGATACGTAATACGATGACTTTCCACTTCCACCAGATATATTTAAAGCATATTGCTGCGCTCTAGAGGGCTGATAAAAATGCCTAAGTAATCCATCTCTACTATCTATATTACTTAGTTCAGCAAGCATCCGCAGTGAATCATTTGATGAGATAAGTTCATTATTCATAATCTCAACAGCAGGGGAAACGACAGGATATGTAATAATATTATTAAGGGCCGATTGGTACTTACCTTTATCAAATAAAAACTTCTCGACTTCAATATAAGACTTCGAAGAGAGGAAGTACGGATTATAATACAAATCTGGCTTTGATGAAAAAGAGTTGTTTGCATTAAACCCTATCTTTGACCTACTGTCCTTTTGTCCAGTCTTAGTTGTGATAACAATGACACCATTACCTGCCCGCGCACCCCAGATAGATGCTGCCGACGCATCTTTTAATATAGTTACATCAGCCACGTCGTTTGGGTTTATAGCTACAATATCTCCTTGATATGGAAAATTGTCCACAATGATTAATGGTTGATCATCGGTATTAATACTATTTCTTCCTCTAATATTTATATCCAGTTTTCCATTTACGGTATTAGATGAGTTTGCATTAAAAATTAATCCATTGGAGATTCCATTAAGTCGTGTTAACACATCAGGAGTGACACGATTTTGAAAAACCTGTTTTACTGGTTGAGAAAAGCTCCCCGTAGCTCTTTCCTTAGGTATCTTCTGGTATCCAGTAGATACTACTTCCACCTCTTCGATCTGTTTTTCATTGGCCTGTAGGGCGATATTCAATAATGTAGACGTATTCTCATAAACAACCAGTTGCTCCTTATATCCAATGTGTTTTATTAGTAATATCCCTGTAGTAGGCTTGTCCACGCTGATGGTAAACCTCCCCTGCTTATCCGTACGCGTATGCTTCTTATCTACAGAGACCGAAACTCCTTCGATAGCCTGCCCATCGGCAGCAGAGCGGATCTCACCACGAAGCAAGGTTTGAGTTAGGCCGTTGGCCTCCTGCCCGAAGGCAGAAGAAACCAAGGGAGACTTGTCCCGATGCTGGGACTGCGCCATAGCGCCAGTCCCTAGCAAGTCGGGACCACTAAACAACACACAGAATACTATTAACAATACGTCACTGCGCAGTGTCCCGAATTTACTTCGGGAATACCGCCCTAGCGGTAGAAGCAGTCTATCTCGCAATCTACTTTTATTTTCTTCTATTGGGCGACCAGAACGGTCTTGATAACTCGTTAACACGTTAACTTGTTCACCTTTCCCAAAGGGCAGTCCTCTCCCACCCCTAAAAAATTGTCTCATTTTTTTGGTTCATTAGGTGTGGCCTAATGAGGGCGGATCAGAGCGTCTCTTTTATCAACAATCTACAGGTACCTGATCCTTGATCAGGCCACACGTTTTAATAAAAAATTGATTAAATGATTATCTCGGATGTGCTAAGAAGGTAATTTAAGTTTGTATAATCGGTATATAATACACATCACAAGAATAGAAAAGTCATGCTAGATGACTAAGGTTAACGAAGCTACTCCGGACCTTTAATGATGTTTTTGTACTGTTCTCTTTTTGTTTTCATTGCTTTTATGTTTCTATTTCGGGGAGAAATCAGCAGAACATAAAAGCGGGCATAAAAAAAGCCACCCTTTTGCTTGCTCTGCCGAGAAGGCGTAGGACAGCCACCATCTTTCGACGGCCGAGCACAGAGCAAGCAGGGTGACCCTGTCTTATTGACTACACAAATATAGTATAAGACATAGGTCTTTCCTACTCCTTGCACTCGAATGTCCTACTTTTCTCCGCAAGATTTTTAAAGTATAATATTTTATAACATCACCTAGTGATACTATTTTCTATTTTAAAAAACTAAATTAAACAAATATACATATTATATGTATAAAAACAACTATAATATGTATAAATTAACGCAACAAGTACTTTTAAACGTTTTAGAAAAGTACTATGGCAAAGAAAAAGAGAATTTTAAATGCTTTAGGGGAGTATTTAGAGAAAAGATCAGTAAATAAAGCTGAAGTTTCTAGAAGGACTGGTATCCACCAAACAAGGATGACTTGGCTATGTTATGAACCAATCCATTATTTACGATCTAGCGAACTAGAATTGATAGCAAAAGCTATTAATGAAAATGGTTATGAGATGCATAAGGAGCTTTTTGCCAGCTTACAATTAAAAGAAGAATTTTCTCCTTCCGAGAATGTAATCAATAACATTACAAAAGAGCTTACTGAAAAGAAAATAATAAGTCAGCTTGGTCTTACTGCCCAAGATATCAAACGTATATCAGAGCTTCTTCCTTTCTGCCAAGAAGAGAGGGTAGAGTCGGAAATCCTTTCTCACTTAGGACTAAAGCGTAAAAGTTCAAGAATGACCGCATCGATAAAAGCCTGCGTCGAGACAGGTTGGCTAAAAATGCGACAAAAAAACACAGAAGAAGGTTTCCTTTCCTACTACATCATTACAGAACAGGGGAAAAAGATTATGGAATCGGAAAAATAGAAACGATAATTCTAGAGTCTATAACCATTTCTATATATTGAGTTTGATTGGTATTAGCTATTAATCCTATCTGTCTTTCGTTTATAAAAAAAAATCTATTTTTATCAACTAATAAACATTAATAGATGTATAATTACAAAAATCTCGCTGATCGGGACCTTGTCTCTCTCTTAAAAACAGGTGATAGAGAAGCCTTTGCGCAGATTTATGAGAGATATGCGATGATACTTTATTATAAAGTGAATCAAGTCCTCAGAGATGAAGAAGCATCGAAAGATATAATTCAAGAACTCTTTACGTATGTATGGGAAAAGTCTGACAAACTCAAAGAGGACCAAAACCTATCTGGATATCTTTACATTGCATCTAGAAGTCGCGTCCTTAATTTAATAAAAAAAGGGAATACCAGGAGCGATTATTTGACGGAAGTAGCTAATTATAGCGTCAATATAACGGATGAGACTACTGAAAAACTTGATGAGAAAGAACTCTTTCTGCTGGTAGCTTCAGAAATTGCTAAACTTCCAGAGAAAATGCGTGAAGTATTTCAACTTAGCAGAATTGAGGATCTATCCCATAAAGAAATTGCAGAACGATTAAATATCAGTGAAACAACAGTGAAAAAGCAAGTACAAAACGCTTTAAAGATATTAAGGGATAGACTATCAAAATTCAGTTCATATGGATTACTTCTTCTAATCTTTATTAGAGAATAATGCTTTCATAACCTAAAATAGTAGATTAAATTAAAATTAAATAAATTTTAATTTAATCTACTCCCAAACATCCTCTCATCTGTATATATAGTATATCGGACTACTAACCAAGTAATGAAGTGAGATGGATAAAGATTACGTAAAAAAAATTATACATAAATACCTTTCGGGCGAAGCAACACCCAAGGAACGACGACTTATTGAAGAGTGGTATGCTTATAAAACCATATTTCCAACGGGTAAAAACCAAGAGGAAAACTATGAACGTATCAAATCTGAAATGTGGACTTCTTTAGAACCAAACATTTATCGGCCTAGGATACGAAAAGCGAAATGGTTTGCCTATGCAGCTGCTATGCTTTTGGTGTGTGGTATTTCGGGCCTTTACGTCTACAAAAATTTTGTTAAAACTTATACTGTCCAAGATTATGCTGGTAGCGTTATAGCTCCGGGTAAGTCGGGTGCGACCCTGACGTTGGCTGATGGATCCAATATTAACTTAACGAATGTAAATGTTGGACAAGTTGCCCTAGAAGAAGGTGTCTCTATCTCAAAATCTAAAGATGGCTTTTTGGAATACCACATAATACAAGATAATACGAACAAATTGTCCTCAAGATATAACAGATTGGCTACATCAAATGGTGAAACCTATCAGATCCTACTTCCCGATGGTTCAAAAGTATGGTTAAACTCTGCTTCGAGCTTAAGTTTTGATTCTAATATAGGCCGTGAAAATTATAGAAATGTCAAACTCAAGGGTGAAGGCTATTTCGAAATTGCAAAATCAGCCAAACCGTTTATTGTTGAAACAGAATCGCAGAAGGTTGAAGTAATGGGCACACATTTTAATATCGATGCATATGGCGAAAAAGATGGCCTAATAAAAACAACGCTTGCAGAAGGCAAAGTAAAGGTAGCGTCCAAGATGGGTGAAAAAATATTATCTCCTGGCCAACAGGCGGTCAACAACAATGGGCAGTTAACTATGCGAAAGGAAGATTTAGAAGCCGTACTGGCCTGGAAAAATGGTTTCTTCAAATTTGATGGTACGCTAGCAGACGTGATGCAGTCCATAAGTCGGTGGTATAATGTAGACATTAGCTACGATGAAAACATACCTAGAGAATTAAGTCTATGGGGTTATGTTTCTAGATCCAATGATCTAATATCTGTCCTAAAGCAGCTGGAAAGAACCAATAAGATCAAATTTGAAATACAAGGCAGAAAAGTAAGGGTCTTACCTAATATAAATACTATCCATATGAAAAATTAGAAAACACGCATTTAAATTAAATCCTGACAGCAAAAAACCGCAAAGTGTGCTACCACTTTACGGCTAGTAGGGTTAAATACCGCTGTCAGTTTATTCACCTGTTCTGATAAATTAATCTGAATTATTACTAATCATTAAACCCCAAAACAAAAGTATGAAAAAAAATGCTTTGATGCACTTGCGGCGCTATAGACCATGGCTCCCTAAAATGTTATTAATTATGAAATTTACTTTTTTATTCATGACAGTTTTATTTGTTCACAGCTACGCAAGCTCTTATGGACAGAACGTCACTATAATGGAAAAAAATGCCACTCTCGAGACTGTTGTAAAACAACTAAGGCAACAAACAGGCTTTGATTTTCTTTTGGACAAAGAGGCACTCTCGGTATCAAAAAAAATAAATATCCAGGTTAGAAATGTAAGCCTACAAGAGGTATTAAAACTCATCTCAAAAGAACATGGGTTAAGCTTCACCTTAGAGGGCAAATCTGTTGTGATAACTAAAAGTGTAATGGCTTCATCCACGAAAAACTTAGAGAGTAATAACAGCATTCGCCAACAGGGATTAGCAGGTCTTGTCATCGATGAGAAAGGAACTCCTCTTATTGGAGCTACCGTAAAAGTGAAAGGCAGCACTCTGGCATCCGTTACAGATAACAAAGGATTTTTTCGCTTTGAAAGACTGGAAATCGGTGATATTCTGGAAATAACTTATGTTGGATATAAAATAAATGAAACTACTGTCACAAGCGGCCAACTGGCGCAGAAGGAGTATTTGATAATACACATGAAGCCGCTGACGGAAAACCTGGAGGAAATCACCATTGTAAATACAGGCTATCAGAAAATAAGCAGAGAAAACGTAACCGGATCGGTGACCACTATAGGTAGCAAAGAACTTGGCAGAAGAAACGCCGTGAATATCATGGAAAATCTTGAAGGAGTGGTACCTGGTTTGGTCCAGTATCAGGGCAAAGCCAGCATACGGGGTGTAAGCACACTAGATGCAAATGCAAATATATTGATCGTTGTCGATGGACTCCCTATTGAAGGATCTGTCAGCGACCTGAATCCTTACGATGTGGAGAGTATAAGCGTACTGAAGGATGCAGCCGCCGCCGCGATCTATGGTGCCCGAGCTTCTAATGGGGTCATTGTGGTCACTACTAAAAATGCTCAGGAAAAAGGAAAAACCGTTGTGGAAGCTGCCGCAAACCTGACTTTAACGCAAAAACCTGATTATAGCTATAATAATTATATGACCCCCAGTCAACAAGTAGAATGGGAAAGTAACTATTATAAGTGGTGGTTTTCGGGAGGTAATGGCTCTGTTGCTAACCCCATAAATCAATTGGAGAGCGATATAAACACAGGTAATCCCATATCGCCTATACGGTATGGCTATTACCAGTTCACCAAAAATGAAATTTCACAAACACAATTGGACGCTGTTTTAGACAGCTACAGGCAAAATGATTTTGCTAAAGAATACCGGGAGCATGCTTTATTAAAGGGAATTGGGCAACAGTATAATCTGGCTTTGCGGACCAACAATGGACGAACACAAAATAATTTAGTCATCAACTATACATCCAATAATCAAGGCATTATCAATGCTTTTGATAAACGGATCAATCTTCATTACAAAGGTACGTATACACCTGATAAATGGCTTGATATTAATTATGGTGTGAATAGTGTAATTGGAAAAACCAGAGCACATAACAGCCAATTTGCAACTACTCCATTTAATGTTCCGTCATACTATAGATTATTAAACGAAGACGGTAGCCGGGCATATTACACTACAAATAGATTTAACGCATACAACAATATATTTGAGACTATTCCGGGACTGTATTCGGCAGAATTTAATCATCTAGATGAACTGGAACGTGACTTTAAGAACACCTCTTCTCTTCATACTCGTTACTATGTAAACATGGATATCAGACCTATAAAAGGACTTATATTGAGTCCTATGTTTCAGTATGAAGATATTCGAACGGATATATCGGGATATTCGGAAGCGGAAAGTTATACCATGCGCTGGCTACAAAATGTGTACACTAAAACTGACGGAACCTATGGTGCAATGCTGCCTAAAGGAGGTAAACTGAATACCTCAGCGATAAGAAGTCCTAACTACACCGCTCGTATGCAAGCTAATTATGATCGCAGTCTAGAGGATCACCGAATTATAGCTTTAGCAGGTTTTGAGATACGTCAGACTCGTAATTATGGCCAACATGGAATTTTGTTGGGATATGATGACCAGCTTCAGACTCAGTTTACAAACAATGTGAACTTTAATGACCTTTTCAACAGAAACATGGGGACATTCTGGAATATGAACTACCCAACAAGACAATACCACTTCTTTGAAGAACTATCTACTATGGGATTAGAGCGGGACGAAATGCATCGATTTGCCTCAGGTTATGCCAATCTCACCTATAGCTTCAAACAGAAATATAATCTATTTGGATCTCTGCGTAAGGATTATGCAGACCTTTTCGGTGGAGACGAGCGTTATCGAGGAAAACCTCTTTGGTCGATGGGGGCGTCTTGGGTCGTATCCAATGAAGATTTTATAAAGTCTTACACTTGGATTAACTATTTAAAGCTTAGAACATCATACGGTTTAACAGGGAATATTAAAAATGTAACAGCGCGCTTAGCCGCGACCTCGGGAACGAATAATCTGACACAACTTCCGAACGCTACAGTATCAAACCCACCTAATGATCAATTGCGCTGGGAAAAAACAGCAACAACAAATGTAGGCATTGATTTTTCAACTTTTGACAACCGTCTAAAAGGGACACTAGACTGGTACCATCGGAAAGGAACAGATCTATTTGCCTTAAAAAGAATGGACCCCTCAGAAGGTTTCAATTCAATGATTATTAACAATGCAAGCATGGTAAACAAGGGAATCGAATTCAGTCTTAGTTATGATTGGATGAGATCAGAAAGTTTATTTAGATGGACGTCTCAGCTCACTGGTGCATGGAATAAAAACAAAATTATCGAAGTGGATGAATTGACCAGAAATCCAATTACATTGGCTGGGGGAGGCTCTTACAAAGTTGGATATCCGGTAAACTCAATATTTTCTTTCCGCTTTGCAGGATTGGATGATATGGGTATGGCCCAATGGTTTAATACTGCTGGTATTCCTACAAAAACAACTCTCGGGCCTACAGAGGCTGAAGCTATCGTATACTCGGGTAGTGAAGACCCGAAAGTCAATATCGGCTTTAACAACGATTTTTCATACAAAGGCTTTGATATTGGTATATATGCCATATATTATGGAGGGCATCATTTTAGAGCTAGACCTGTACCACTACCCTACCAGATGCCTAATTATGGTTCATTGCCATCCTATCTATTGGAAAGTTGGTCGCCTACTAATAAAGATACAGATGTACCTGGAAGTGGTGAATTTTATCAAATCCCTGCTACTAACCAATACTATTATTCGGACAATCTGGTTCGTAAGGCCGATTTTATCAAAATCAGAAACATTGTATTTGGTTATACAGTCCCACAACAGATTAGTTCGAAAGTAAGAGCTAATAACTTAAGGGTACGTCTCCAACTTAATAATCCCAAATCAATATGGATAAAACAGAACGATGTACATATAGATCCGGAGACAGGTGGCGCACCTATTCCGACTTCATTTGTATTTGGTGTCAACGCTAATTTTTAAAAAAATGAAAACAAGATTATATATATATAGTTTATGTAGCATACTGCTACTAAGCACAGTTATCAGTTGTGCAAAATATACGGACTTTGTACCAAAGGGACAGAACCTATTGGATCGGGTAGAGGATCTTGACCAATTGCTCAACGTACAGTATTCTGGGAGTACATTTAATATGAATCGTCTTTCACTGATAGCAAATGACATGTATCTTCTGGCTTACAATGTCCCAAATGTGATATCATCGAATGTAGTCACTATGGACAAGGTATTGCTGACCTATGATGAAACTGCTGATCGGGCAGCACTGACCCCGACCGATGGTCGCTATGATGGTCTTTACAAAAACATCGCCATGGTCGCTAATATTGTATTGACGAATGCAAATAGTGCAAAAGGTGATCAAAAATTATTAACACAACTGAAAGCTGAAGCTTACGTGTTAAGGGCTTTCATGCACTACCTCTTGGTCAATATGTATGCTAAGGCCTATGATCCAAGTACTGCAGCCACTGATGGTGGCATCCCCTATGTCAAAGACATAAACTTTGAAGAGGTTAATACTAAAAATACTGTAAAGGAGGTATATGAAAATCTTTTGGGGGATATTGAAGCTGCTTTAGCATTAAATACGCTGCCTGATAAACCTAAAAACAGCATGCGAGTAGGTAAGGGATTCGCCTATGCGGTGAAGGCTAAAATACTTTTATCTATGCGTAACTATAATGAAGCACTCATAGCAACAAATGAAGCACTAAAGTATAACAGCACTTTAGAAGATCATAGACCATTGTTGGCTGAACCTGTACTGGAAAAAAGAATTTTAACAAGGTCTGGTCTTGAAGCACCTGATAATCTATTTTATGCGTTTTCCAATAGTATTGATCCGTCCATACTTACACCCTCTTATGAAATTTTAAGTGATTACTACGAACCTGGAAATATTATTAAAGATAGGACTAATGTTTATAATTACCAGTTTGGATTTTTATATGTAGGCTTACAAAACATTCCTGCCTGGATCGCTTTGCTTTATGAATCTAACAGCGCTGGTCTAACGGTTTCAGATCTCGTCCTAATGAAAGCTGAGTGTTTGATAAGAACAAATAAGATAGCAGAAGGCATAGCTGAAATTGAAAAAATCCGCGTACGGCGAATTGACCCAGCTGTATATGTTCCACTTTCAGCAAGTGACGAAGCCCTCGCTATGGCTCATCTCAAAAAGGTATCCCGAATCGAGTTCTTATTCACCTGGAGAAACTTTGTCAATATCAAAAGATGGAATAGCGAGGGGATCTATGCAGAAACTATCCATAGAACAATAAATGGCAAGACCTATATATTAAAGCCTGATTCACCACTATGGATATTACCATTTCCACAAAGTGCTACACAATTTAATGAAACACTTAACCAAAATTACTAAATAATATAAAAATGATATATAAACGAATACTTTTAATAGTGTCAATTAGCACCCTATTTATAAATATTACCTCTGGTCAGAACACTAACAAACTAGACGTAGGTGACACCGCACCCGAAATCAGGTTTTCAAAATGGATAAAAGGTGCACAATTTCAAACCTTTGATCCACAAAAGGTCTATGTTATGGAATTTTGGGCCACCTGGTGCGGCCCGTGCAAAGCAGCAATGCCACACCTTACAGAGTTGCAAAAACAATATCATGGAAAAGTAACGTTTGTAGGCGTGAATGTATGGGAAAAAGTACAGAAAGACGAATCGTATGAAACAGTGGTTCCTGCAGTTGAAAAATTTGTAAAGGCTAATGATACTAATATGGGTTATACAGTAATTGTCGATGACAAAGAACAATATATGGGAAATAATTGGCTCAAAGCTGCTGGTCAAAATGGTATACCAGCAAGCTTCGTAGTTAAAGATGGAAGAATTGTTTGGGTGGGACATCCAAGTGGGCTAGATTCTATTGTTCCTAAAGTACTTGATGGAAGCTTTGATAGTAAAGCATTCAAAATAGAAGCTGATAAGGCCGCCCAAAAAGAACGTGAATTTATGGAAGCCCAGATGGCTCTTTTCAATCCAATACAAGAAGCATTACTAGCTAAAGATTTTGAAAAGGCATTTGTTCTTATGGATAAATTAGCGGCCGATAAACCTGACTTCAAAAAAATAATGGATTTGACTAAATTTAAAACATTGTTAACCGAAGTAGATGAAAATAAAGCTATCGAATTTGCTAAAAAGTCTATAATATCAGATGATCTGAGTTCTGCAATTATACTTGGAGAAATCTATAAAGTCGACGGTTTGGCTAGCGCCACATATCTTTGGGCAGCAGATAATTTTGATGACATAGAGAAAATTACAAACCCGCTCGTTGCAGATGCTGTAGCAACGTGCTATGCAAAAGCCAACCATTTTGAGAAGGCTATTAAAAGTCAAACAAAGGCAATCGAGATCGCTGAAAACGCTCTTAATGAAAGCACAATGGCGGGCACAGTCACAAAAGACACATTGGATGAATATAAAAACAAATTAGAAGTTTATAAACAAGGAAAATCAAAATAACTCTTTAAAGAATCAAAATAATATAGAATATTCTCAAGGATTGTGACATAATAGAAGTGTTAACAAAATCCGATTAAACAACAAAGCTCCATATGCATGCATAATGGAGCTTTGTACAAAAAAAGCCAACTGATTTAATCTTAAACCTATTGCTTTGCTTCCTCCATCAGTTTCCTAATATCTTCCTCGGAGGGAAATTGGCCACCTTGCATTTGCCGCAACAAAGTAGCTGTAGCATCTATTCTGTTTTTAGGCAAATTATCCCGCCTTCCGGCCGCTATAGACTTTTCTACAACCTGACAGGCCATATTACGGTGTCCCTTTTCCCAAAACATACCGGCTACTTTATATAAATAATAAAGCTCCATTTGGCTGATACCGAAAAATTTGTCTGCGGTTTTAAAAAGCTCTGTTGCTACTTGTCCATCCTTATCGGAAATAGGGTAATAGGGACTAATTGCTAAAAGCGCCAATAAAGGATTGGACGTTGTACTTTTTTTGGTGATGCGGCGCACAAAATCAGCGAGAGCTTCACTGTCCCCTTCCCTAGCGTATAATCTATAGCCTTCGGAAACAATATCCAGTATTGGTGCCTCTGCATCCTGCAATCCTCTCTCAATATCCTGCTCAATCAGTGCTTTCAGTTTGACCGTGTCCCCCCCCTGGTCCAATGTCTGGTAAAGACGGTAGGAGATATCCGAATAGAGGGCATCCGCATGTTTAACCTCCAACAACTCTACCGCCTCTCTGTATCGTCCCATTTGTGTCAGCACCGTACTCTTAGTAGACATAGCTTCTCTATTGTCTTGATCTTTGGACAGCAGCGTATCTAGCACGGATAGAGCCTTTTCGTAATCTTTTGAACGGATCAACCCACGCACGATTGTCATGCGGTCCTGCTTGCGTGCCTGCTCCAGATGTTGCAGACTAAATGTCCTGTTGATCAACATCTCGATCACTTCTGTCGTCAGCTCGTTGGGATGAGGCATCCATATGACCTTGTTATTCTGAATGACTATGGTATGGGGAAGCGCATTGATCCGCCCAGGAATAAGCCATTGTCTGGAGAAGTCGCTGCTGGCACCGCCAGCATATGCGACACGGTAAGCCATATCGTCTCCTTTGCTCTCGACAAAATTTTCCACTTTTTTGAAATCATTCTCCATGCTACTCTGACCGATGATAACAATATCCTTTCCATAGGTACGGTGCAGTTCATTCAGATGTGGGATAGCGGCTAAGCATGGACCACACCACGTAGCCCAGCACTCAACGATGTAGGTCTTTTCTTTATCAAATGTCTGGATAGGCTCTCCTTTCAGCCATGTAACCTGAGGATATGTAGTAACTTCAGTACCCACACCAAAGGTTACGCCGTTATCGTTATTTTCGTCATGTGACTGCGCATACGTCGTAGATGCCAAAACGTTATATAAAACCAATGCTAATGCTCTTATCTTCATAATATGTTCGTGATTAAATAAAATATGTATATAATTATATGTCACTCTATAACGTTATTCCGGTGACCAAAGCATCTCGCCTTTGGTCATACGAGACAGCATCTGCTGCAGCTCTGGCTGCTCTCCTCCTGCTGTTGATAGTTTCGATATCGTACTGCCCATTAAGGTGATAGCTGCTGCCCGCTCTCCCTGTCTATACTGGAGCAAACTTTGGATAACCGCAGCAGAAAGCGCATCTCGTGAATCGGTTGTACTAAGCCAACTTTCTGCTGTTTTTAAAGATTTTTTATCGCCACAATGGTAAAAAACCATGTAAGCATAATTCATCAGCTCGTCAAAAGCAAGACTGGACTCCTCTCGGCTGTTCTCGGCGTCTACTATCTTTACAAATTGACGCCATTCGCTCCTATCCTGATGATATGCTAGCTTGGATTTGACCAATGCCTCCTGTGCAAAGGCGGGATACTTCCGTTGAATCAGCTTGTCGATTTCGCCAAAGTCAGGCTTCTCCACATCTCGAGTAAGAAATGTAGTGACCTCATCAGCAATCAGCTTCTTCACCACACGCTTGACGTCGGCACCGGCAACATTGTCCTCAACACCCTCCAAAAGATCGGTAAACACTGAATCACTGGTAGACTGTACAAACTTGGCAGCATGGGACAACACCTGAGAACTACGTCTGTCTGTCTGATCACATAGACTCCAAAAGGTGCGAAACAGGCTATCTGCGCGTCCAGCCTCGTTGGCACCAAGAGCTGCTGTAAAGGCATGAATATACGTTTCTCTAGATCGATCTCCTTGAGATAACTGCTGCAATAAGGTATAGTATTGTCCCTGTGGAACTAATGCACTGGAAGAGATGCGTAAAAACTCCGGAATCGGAACTGCACCGACACTTTTGTGTACAATCTGCCCATCCGAGTCAAAATAAAGCAGCGTCGGATAGCTCCTGACTTCATACGTACTACCGATATGCTTTGCATCAACGTACCAACTCTTAACAAAATCACTATCGGTCTTGGTGGAATCCATCTGCAACTTGACTGAGATAAACTTATCACGCATAAAACTGCCCACGCTATCATCGGCAAATACCTGAGCAGCCATAAGGCGACAGGGATGGCACCATGTGGTATAACAATCCACGAAAATAAACTTACCTTCGGACCTTGCCTGATCAACCACCTCCTTCCAATTATCCGATTTGGAGAATGTTATCCCTTGTGCTACCCCCATTGTCTGGACGACGATCAGAAACAATAAAGTCCAGACCATAGTAGTTATCTTCCTTTTAAGAGCTACGATATCCATATTTATAGTGTTTTAAGTCCCATAGCCTGAATCTTGCCAAAGCCAGTCCACGTGTTTATCACCGTTGAAAGTTTACCGGATACTTCGTTCATCCGGACGAGGTGCAGTTTTCCTTCTTTGCTAGCCTCATTCCAAGTGGCAACAAACAGGAGCGTATTGCCTGGCTTTACGATCTCCATCGCTGTAATGATCTCGCCATTGGCAGGCGCAAATCCTGCATCAGAATAGGTAGCTGATGTACCTGAAACCATATCGACCTGGATATGGCGGATCGCACCCCCGTTGCTATAGAGACAAAAAGAATTTTTGTCTCCGACCCGCAGCAGTTTCGCAGTTTGTATATCCGGTGCATTAGAAATATCAACATTGGCCAACGGGCCGCTGCCTTCATTTAGAGCCATCAGATAACGCCGATCTCCCGCCACTTGGTCGCCAAATACCCCCCAAGACGATAGAATAATCTCATCATAATAGTCTGACACCACAGGATAGCCGCGCGCTCCTAACAACATCTTTCGTTCTGTACGCTCTGGACTAAAAAGAGATTTGTCTCCTTTCTTGGTAAAGGGCTGTCCTATGATGGAACCCTCTGTCATCAATACGTATCTACCATTTAATTGATCATAGAAAAAATCGTTGTAAGAGCTTGCAACCAAATAGGGCGCTGCTTCATATCCCTTGCCATCTTGCAGAATAATCTTAGCATTGAAAAGTGTGCCCGCGCCACGGTACACGTCCTTGCCGTTGACAAATGCTTTTCCATTTGTAATCGCCCACCTGGGATCTACCACACTCGGCGCATCGGCGGCATTAAAGAAGAACTGGGCAAAATGCCGGTTGATCTTAAAGCTGGAAACACCTACCGAGAGCATGTCATCTGATGTCAACAGAATGACTTCGCGACCTTTTTGCTGGACCTGAATAGGAACTCCCGTCAAACTCTCCAGATTGTACGTCTGTAACAGTTCATGGATAACGCGCTCGGAAACACCATTGCCGGAAATAAAAGTGGGTGAGGAAATAAGACTCAGATCAGTGACAGCACCGGTCTGCTCGAAGACTAAAAGGCCTGCCGGCAACGCATCCTGTTCAATTATTTCTAGGGGATAGACTGCTACTTCAGTAATGCCATGAACGGATTCCTTTACCTGTAATTCTACCATATAAAGTCCAGGGTTTCTCGCAATAGGCTCGGCCAGATCACGTTTGGAAGAAAGTGTATCGATAACCCCTCGTCCGGTCTGCAAATAGATACGCCATAGGAAAGACAATGTTTCTGACTTTCCTTCAAAATTAATTTTAGGAGAAATAGATAAGATACTACTCTGCTCTGCCAAAAGGACACCCGTACCTGCAGTATCTATCGAAAAAGCAGGTAACTGTATGTAATCATAATTGCCGGTGTCTTCCTTACATCTGGAAAGAAAGAGCAGACCTATTAATAGAAAACATATCGATGCTATATTTTTTTTCATGTCTAATACATTAATCAATTAAAAATTGGGAAATTCAACAATTTCTCCGTTTTCATCCCGCAGCGGAGCATTGGGATGAGCAGTATTATAGCTATCCAGCCACTCGATGCACTTGTTATAGATGTAATACCAGGTATCAGAGACAGCCATAACATCGTCGTAGGTAGTGATCCCGGTAGCATCGATTATAATTTGGTGCTTGGTCTTGCTGTAATCACCCAGGCAGAAATATAAGGCTGCAAACGGAAAACCATCCCACGCGGCCGGCTTGGTGAGCTGCGAGGTCCAGATTAATGTAAAGCGTGGCCCCGATGTCGGTTGCCCGGCGACCTCTAATCGCGGTCCTGGAATAAAGTTGGCGTTTTCTTTTACCTCGATGACAAGCTTGGCTTCTGTCGACTCAATGCGCTCGCTACGCTTTATTTGGACAGGAATGGTGGTTGATACCTGCCCTGCAGGTATCACAAAATGTGATGGGAAAGTATATTCGTCAGGCATAGCGGTGGACTGTGCTGGATTAATAGCCAGTAGAAAGTCACGGTCGGCGCCAGAAGGAACACCGATCGCCCGCACCTGCAGATTGATTACGGAATCTGTAATCTGGGAATTGAGTACGCCAAACGAAAACTCGAGCGAGTCAGAGATAATCCCTTGCCTGCTCTCCCCGGAAATACTCAAAGCGGGAACACCGTCAAAAAATGGGCTCTGATCATTTTTCTTGCACCCGCATAGGAGGCAAAGAATGCTTAATGAAAATATATGGAATGTATACCTATTCATAAAAACTACCTGTTTAAAGATTTATATCTATTTGATTATCGTCCATACTCAATCTCATTTAATGGAAGAGGCAACACATAATACTGTGTATTGTAGCTACCACTATAGCCGGGAACACTTGTTTTATTGAGTCTTTTGTTGTAATAAAACAGCTGCCCCTCAGAAGGCATTTCTTTGCGGTATTCCAGAGCGATCTCTGTCTCAAGCTGTGTATTGGAAACATCTATAGAGAGACGACGGCTCACGCCTCTCGCCGTTCGTACCTTTTCCAGATAACCGACCGCAGTGGCATTATCTCTACCGATCAATGCTTCAGCAGCGATATAATACATTTCTGGAATACGGATCAACGGCATGCGATTGGCAAAACTCGGATTTGTCTGGGTGGTCTGGTACATTTTAGCAAAGTATATCTGCCCGAACACTGTACGCGTTAAATAAATCCGACGAATATCTGCTCCTGATTCTGCAAGTGGATAAATCGTATTGAGCGTACCTGTAGTAATAGCTAACGGTTGAAAATTGTAAGCCTGATCTGTGATATAGCCTTCTATATTTTCGATCTTTTTGTTCTGGAAAAGTCCAAAAATGTACTCGGAGGTAAAGGTGCGGTCTATATTATTCTCTGTGCCAGTAAGCTGTGCATTCTGCACCCAAGGAAACTTGGTCTCGGCAACCGATATGACCTCCTGTGCGGCAATCAATGCATCCTCAGTATGACCTGCCCAAAGATGCACTCTCGCTTCTAGTGCCCGCACGGCATAATAATTGAATCGTAGTGATCTGCTCATTAAATAACCATTGTCGTGATCTGACGTGATAGGCCGACCTGTGACAATAGGATCCTGTGCCAGTAAACTACGGGCCTGCTTCAAATCATTCAATATGTAGGCAATTACCTCGGCATGGGTACTATGGGGAGTAACCTGATTTTTATACGCCGTGACATATGGAATGGCTTTAGCCGCATTTCCCCCAGATCTAACAGAGGCTCCAAACAGACGTAGCATATCGAAATGGACATATGCCCGCAGCCCTAATGCTTCACCTTTTATGATATCATAATTACCTTCCTGAAAGATACTCTGGTCTGCGTTTTCCAGTTTTTGTAGCAAGAGGTTGAGATTGGTAATGGCATTATAACCATTGCTCCAAATGTTATCAATCAATTTACGGACCTCTGTATCGGCATAATTTGCTTTCTCAGCCCGCTGATAGGTCTGATTCTCGCGGCTGGGCTCCAACGAGAGATCGTAATACTGCGCTAGTACATCGCTAACACCAAAGGTTAGCTCTCGACCATACAATGCCGGGTCTCCCATCTTAATGTATACGCCAGCAAGCAGATCCTTATATCCGGACTCCTTTGAAAAGAATAATTCTTCTTCGACTTGAGTCTGTGGTTTTACGTCAGTCCATGTCTCGCAGGAAACCAATAGTCCTGATAGAAATAGTAGGAAACTGACTTTTTTAAATATTTGCAATACTTTCATTTTCTTTGAAATTAAAACATAGCCTGTAAAGTGAATGAATAGGTTCGTGCGAAAGGATACTCGGTACCTCTTTCGATCCGTACAGATGAGGCTACAAACACATTGTTACTATTTAATCCTACGCGCAATCTCTTAAAACCAGCTGCTCGTACCGATGCCAACCTGTCCAACTCATAGGTAAAACCCACTGATGTCATCGAGAACTCATTAAGTTTCTCAACAAATCGTGTACTTGGCTGGGTGAGATCACTATTGGCGATATCCTTGAAGAAAGACATATCTCCCGCTTGTCTCCATCTATCCAAAAGCACTCTCCTATCGACATTGTATAAGATATTGGCATTTTCAACCTTTTCCAACAGGGTCTGGTTGTACATCTGTCCGCCAAAACGGTAACCGAACCCAACGTTGAACTGCCAGCCATGAACTCGATAATCTAACCCTACATTTCCATAGTACCGCGGGAGATCATTGCCTGCGGCAATTTGATCGGCTGCTGACCAGACATAGGTCTGCGTCCCATCTTTCTTGAGGTACAACTCTCTACCTGTGGATGGATCGATACCAAGGGACTGCACCGCCCAGATGGTATTGAGAGACTGTCCTTCGACGTAACGTACAACAGGGGTATTGCCTATAATCTCGTCCTGCTTCTCATTAAATGTTTCCAAGCCATTGGATATTTCCAGAAGTGTGTTCTTATTGCTTGCGAATGTGGCATACACATTCAGATAATTGCCAGTGGTCCTATTATTGAATATGCGGTGGCTGATCCGGCCTTCGATACCTTCGTTTTTGACCTTACCAAGGTTTGCTTTAAACGAGTTAAACCCAGCAGATGGCGGCAAACTCACATCAGACAATAGTCCATCTGTATGACTTTGATAATAGTCAACGGTTAATGATGTGCGGCTTTGAAAAACTTTCATATCCAGTCCCACATTCAGATCTTTCTTGCGTTGCCATCTCAAATCAGGATTGGCCATTGCTATGACATACGCTCCATTATTGACCAGGTAGGTATTATCCTGAAAATAATTGAAGGTGGTCATACTCAGAAAAGAGTTAAAATTTTGGGAGCCAGTAAAACCTAAGGAGCTTCTTAACTTTAATTCATCAAACAGCCCGAGTTGGCCTACAAATGATTCTCTATGCAAATTCCATCCTAGACCAGCGGACCAGAACCGTCCCACACGCTCATTGTCTCCAAACTGCGAAGAGGCAGTAAGACGGTAGGAAAAGTCAGCGAGATAACGGTCATCATACGAATAGTTGGCTGATAAAAAGCCGCCCATATCCCTGACGAGGCTCTCGGCACCACTCAACTTGGATCCTTCCTGATACTGTAGCCCAAGGGAAGGAAAACTAAGATTCTCGTTCATAAATCCTTCAACAATATAGCCGAGTCTCTCATTACTATTACTGCTGAGGTCCCAACCTGCATTACCAGTGATATAATGCTGATTAATCTGTTTAAGATAACTTACATTGACATTACCAACAAAATCCAGAAGCTTACCATTGCCCTTACTGTAGCTACCTCTGCGCAGCGGGTCGGCAACATCGGCAAAGCTGGTATGTTCGGCAGGGAGAAAGCGATCAGTCTCATTATCCTGTTTGGTAATACTGGCCCGTCCGTTGATACGTAGATCCTTGGTCAGGCGCCAGTCTACACTGAAATTGTTGGTGATATCTGTATATCGGGAAAAGTCTCTGGTACCGATTGTTCCATTCCAAAGGGGGTTATATATGTTAGTCAACTGCCTTGAAGAACCAGCTTCACCCGGATAGAAATTGGCAACTTTCTGAATGTTGCCCCGGCTGTCGTAAGGTGACACATATGGATTGAGCCTGGCAAACAGAGAGAACTCTCCATATGGGGAGTTGGTGGACTTATTGTGGTTTATCGTCAAAATATTATTGAACGCAAAATTCTGATAGCGGTAGCTCAGGCTAATGGCTCCTCCCACAACAGATCTTCCTGACCCTTTCATAGCTCCTGCAATATTGTTATATAATAGATCCACCCCGTATTGGAAATAATCATCTCCTCCATCCAGTCGCAAGGAGTGGCGGTGACCGATTCCATTGCGTAGGGGCTGTGCCAGCCAATCTGTATTGACACCGCTTTCTACGGCTTTTAGATTTTCGTTATAGGCCCTGGTAAGGCGAAGCTGTTGGAGAGGATCAGCATCTGCGTAGAATCCCGCAAGACGCTCCACTTCGAGTTTTTCCCGACCATTTACTAAATTATAACTCCGCAGATCGGGGGCTTCAATGTTGATGTTACTATTGTAAGAAACATTCATCTTGCCCTGAGTAGGTTTAATAGTCTCAATAACCACAACCCCATTAGCCGCACGTGATCCATATATGGCTTTGGAAGCCGCATCCTTTAATAAGGTGATACGACTGACGCGATAAACATCGAGATCCACAACCTTTTGAAGTGTGGTCTCAAAACCGTCCAAAATGAACAGTGGCAGATTGGGATTGGTCCTATACTCGCCGGAGAGGTCGGGCAAACCAGTTTGTCCACGTAGTTGAATATCTGGCAGTTGATTTGGGTCTGATCCTATTGCAAGATTAGGAAGCAGCTGAAATGATGGATCAAGATTACTTAGACTCTTGATCACATTTTGATTGCCTACCTTCAGTATTTCTTCCTGGGTAAAAGAGGATGTGGCGCCAGTAAAGCTTTCTTTCTTTCGCGTAAATATACCGTTAACTACTACTTCTTCAATATCTTTTGCTTTGGAAACAAGAGTGACAGCAATACTATTTTTGTTGCTTAGTTTTACTTCGTAGTCCTCATACCCTACATAGCTAAATCTAAGTACCTGATCATCATCCCCTAAGACTATTGTGAAAAAGCCTTGACTATCAGTTACGGCATTGGTATCGGGCCTTTTTCCCCCCTTAACCTGCACAGAAACGCCAACTAATGGTTTTGCATCTTCATTAGTAACGTAACCATGGACTACTCTTTCCTGAGCAGCCTGATTCTTTAAACGGACTGATATAAGATTCTTACCAAATAACTGAAATATCAGCCCTTCCTTGGTCAGACTTTCATTTAATATTTCTTGTATTGGTCTTTGAAAGTTTCCATCAAAGAGGATCGGCTGGTCTGCAATGTCCTTTTCGTAAACAAATCGGTACGTTGTCTCTTGCTCAATTCTCTTAAGCAACTGCTCCACAGTCATCTTCTGTCCCATATCACGTACCTGAAGCGTAGTAGCTTTTACTAGCTGTGGAATAGGTATCGAGACACACGAAGCCAACGCAAGGTGAACCAATGCTCTTTTTGCAATTAATCTGTGCATGTATTCAATAATTAAGGTGAGTATTTGTAAGTTAGTTTTGAGTGTTTATTCTAATAAATGATTATTTTATTTCCCTCTTTTTTAGTCTTAAAATTCTTGACATATTTTAGGGATTCTAAAATATTATCCAAAGAATCATCTTCAAAGGTTGCCGTAAACCGATGATCAAGTATCTCTGTCAAACGCACTTCAAACTTGACATCAAAGGCGCGCTCGAGATCTTTGAGAATGGTCTCTACTTTGGCATTTTGAAATACGAGACGGTTTTCTATCCAGGCGACTTCTCCAATGATCGTATTACTGGCTTCTACTACAGGAACCATATTCTCCACTTTGCTATGTGCTAAAAGCTGATTTTTGTCCATTACAAATTTCTGTAGTGGTTTTAGCAGAGCCTGTCTTTTATGTGTCTTCTTATCCAGAATTTCGAGGGAACCGCTAATCAAACTTGTCTCAGAGATCTCGCCAACGTAATTTTTCAGATTAAAGGTAGTCCCTAGAACACGTATGTTATAACTGACCCCTTCAATAACAAAAGGATGAAGTGTATCTCGTTTAACATCAAAATACCCCTCGCCAACTAGCCTAACTGTCCTATTGTTTTGACCATACTCTTTATCATAAATAAGTTGGCTACCCGCATTAAGAGTGACCTTGGTTCCATCTGGTAATACAACAATTCGATTTTCTTTATTCGTTGTGTATTGCTGGACTAGATCAGTGGCATCTGAAGACAATGTCACAACGTCATCCGACCAAGATGAAGAAAGGTTGAACTTGAATAAAAGAGCTCCTAAACTCAGAAATACAAGTAAACAGGCAGCAACAGCATATGTCCAATAAGGGTAACTTCTGATAGATGAAGTATTAAGCGACTCTTCAATTAGTAAACGGATTTGTGCTTTACGTTTATAATCAACGTTAAGATGACCTCCTTCATTTAAAGAGGAATAATAGTTTTCTAATATAGATAGTTCCTCTATCGTAATAGTTCCTATCTCATATTTTTCAATGAGTTCTATTAACTTTTGTGATTCCACGGTTTATGATTTTTTAACATTAGTATAACATAGGGTGGAAAATCCCCTACTCGAATGTGATTTTTTTTTTAAAAACTAATAGAATTACGAAGTGAAGAAAAAGACAGTGCGATAGCTTTAAAAAGCTAGCTACTCTGAAAAGAAAAGTATGAAGATAACCCTAGCTGAAATATTTAGAATCTTTACAGCCTTGGTAATGTGATTTTCTACAGTTTTTGTACTGATACCTAGTTTATCAGCTATTTCTTTATGCGAGAGTCGATCTATGCGACTCAATATAAATACTTCCTTGCATTTTTCGGGCAATTCGTCTAACTTAAAATAAAGAAATTTAAGGGCTTCTTTATTTTCCAACAATTGATGAGGAGTTAATTCTTTTGTCTGTTGCAGATGCTCACCAAATCGGGAAAGCCCCTCTTCTCGATTTAAAGTATTCTTTATCTGCTGAAAAACCTTATATTTAACAATGGTGTGAAGATAAGTACTTAAAGAATGGGTAAGGATCAGCTTTGTTCGCTTCTCCCATATATACGTAAAGGTATCCTGGAGCAGGTCTTCAATAATGAATTTATCGGACAAGCCTTTTGAAGCGTAAAAAAATAATTTATCGTAATAGCGGTCATAAATCGCCAATAGTGCCTCCTGACTACCGTCACGGAGCTCAGCTAAAAGATTTAGATCTGATTTAACACTATTATTTTTATCCACAACCAACTTTATTAAAACTCATCAGACGCAATTTATGCATATAACTAAGAAGGATAGTATACTATCCGCGTCAAAACTCTTAAATTAATTCTGAAAATTAAAATATTCTTAAAAATCAATCTGTAAAACAACTACACATAGAAAGAATTAGTACAGACCGAATTATATCTTATTGTTTTATAATTGAATGATTTGTAGGAAAACATAATAACTCTTGACATAAGATTACTATATCATGACGTGAACATACTAGCGGATTAAATATCTTAAACAGCAGGACATCTAGGTAGAGAGAACTGATTCAATACTCGTACATTGCAAAATATCCGTAAATGTTATCCGAATTTTCCTATTTGGGAAGATTTGGCACACGCGTGCACCAAATTGGAATGGTCTCATATTCGAACTATTACGAGGGATATTGATGTTAATACGTGAAAGTATTATTTAAAAGAAGCTACCAAGCAAAACTGGGGTGTACAACAATTTTATTCCTATTTTAGATTACAGTTGACTTCGTAAAAATTCCGAATGAAAATTAAAATATTTCAAAACATCTTTCAACTCGCCTGTCAATCATAAGAAAAATAACGCTAGATTTGTACTAATAAAATTAGCACACATGAAGCAGTCCGGCACAGCAGATCTTCCATTACATTACGGCAAAGTACCTAGCTGGCTTTACGAACGTATGTCTGCTCTCGGACTTTCTATTATCGAAAATATATTAAGCGATTATGGAAAAGATGAGGTATTGAAAAGACTGGCCGACCCTTTTTGGTTCCAGAGTTTTGGAGCTGTACTTGGTATGGACTGGCATTCATCCGGTATCACCACATCCGTAATGGGTGCACTGAAACGAGCGATAAATCCCCAGGCTAGGCAACTCGGAATATATATCTGTGGAGGTAAAGGAAAATTGTCCCGTAATACCCCGACTGAGATACAACGGATAGCACATGCTACAGGAATAGATGGTAACAGCCTTGTCCGCGCAAGCAAACTAATCGCCAAAGTAGACAATAGCGCTATACAGGATGGGTATCAGTTGTACCTTCACAATTTTGTTGTTTCTGACCAGGGGAATTGGGCTGTTGTCCAGCAGGGCATGCATGAGTATGACGGGACGGCACGACGCTATCATTGGCACTCCGAAAACCTGAAGTCATTCGTCGATGCCCCCCATAGTGGCATACGCGGTATTTCGAAAGGACGTATTTTAAACCTGACTGCTTCGGAAGCTACTCAAAACCGCAAGGGTATCCTATCCTTATCAAAAGATGACCACTCACGGGTTCTGAAAGAAATACGCCATCTCCAGATGCCCATGCGGCATGACATACAATCCAAAGATGTCAATTTAAAGCGCCTAGGAGCATTACTATATGTCACCCGGGAAGCTGATATCAATACATTTGAAGACCTTCTTCTATTACAAGGAGTGGGCCCGCGGACTATGCAGTCATTGGCACTGGTCAGCGAGATCATACACGGCGCCCCATGCCGTTTTGATGATCCGGCGCGTTTCTCTTTCGCACATGGAGGAAAAGATGGTCATCCATTTCCTGTACCGATCAAAGTCTATGATGAGGGAATTAAAATACTGCACAATGGTATACAAAAGTCGAAGTTAGGGAATACCGACAAACTAAAAACGATACAGAAACTTCACCAAATCGTATTACAGGCAGAACAACAGTTTACGCCTCAGTTTGATGTGCAACAAGTTATCGAACAAGAAAGAAGAGACTCTTGGAAATATGGAGGGAAGACGGTAATGGGTGATGCTAAGAAGCCTAATCAACCTCAAAACGGACAACAATTATCTTTATTTTCTTAGTAGTGGGTACTTTCGATACTTCTTTTAAGGGTTAATAGCTAAAGCAAGCCATTAGGCGACCAAATTCGTTCGCACTACCCGCTTGAATTATCTAGGATACTAACGCCAGCGCTCGTACCAGCCTGCACATTCCAGATTGTCTGTAAGTTACTGCTTAATTCTTCTGCTATGTGTTAACTATTAAAAATTAACACAAGTATTTTCAACATGTAATCTACTCGCTCCCAATCGAGTAGAAAGGCTTTTAAACTTCAGTTTCTATTTCACAAAAAATCGAGATGAACTTAAAAGTGATATCGCTGTTTTAAGGTAAAACAATAAATTCTTTGATAAAAGGCCATAGAAATTTGAAAAAATTGACCAAAAAATATGACTAATTCACTTTTTAAAGGGACACAGATCATTCTGTTCACTGTTCTTTCTATAACAATTTTATACTTTGGGAAAGAGGTATTGGCACCGCTAGCGATGGCCGGAATTTTAGCGATGTTATTTTTAGGCCCTTCCACTTTTTTTGAAAAGAAAGGAATGCCTCGATGGGCCAGTGCTTTGATAGCTATTGCGTGTCTATTGGTAATTTGTTCAGGAATTATATTCTTATTGAATTGGCAATTACAAAGCTTTGCCGAACAGCTGGTAGATATGAAAAAAAACATGGGCGGTATGGTTTCTAAATTACAGTCCTGGATAGAAAATAGAGTGGGAGTTGACGAAGCGCGCCAAAAAGCGATCGTGGAAGATCAGATGAAAAACGGTACGGATGTAGGTAGCACGTCAATAATTTCTACGTTGTTTGGAATGCTAGTAGACTTTATATTGGTCTTGGTATATATTTATTTGCTTCTGTTCTATCGCTCGCGAATAAAGGCATTTTTGCTTAAAAGTACAAAATCAGACAATCCAAAACGCACGTTGGAAATCGTAGACTCGGCAAGTACGGTGGCAGCTAGCTATGTTATCGGTCTTGCAAAGATGATATTAACCCTATGGATCCTATACGGAATCGGCTTTACAGCAATAGGTGTGGAAAATGCTTTCTTTTTTGCAATTATATGTGGATTGTTAGAGTTAATCCCGTTTATAGGTAACCTAACGGGTACGGCCATAACGCTACTGGGGGTAATGGCACAAGGGGGAGAGACGGGAATTATAGTGGGCGTGATAGGTATATATGCATTCGTACAATTTGTGCAAACTTATCTATTAGAACCTCTTATTGTAGGGGACGAAGTGAATATAAATGCGCTGTTTACTATTTTGTCTTTGGTCATAGCTGAGTTGATATGGGGCATACCCGGTATGGTAATAGCAATACCCTGTGCAGGCATAATTAAGATAATATGCGACCGGGTGCCAGCATTACAACCCATAGGATATCTAATAGGTAGTGACAAAAAAATAAAATAGTGAAAACGGTGATTGATAATACGATGGATTACCGGATACTTTTAATAAAGATTACTTAAATAAATAAATTATCATATGATTAAAACAAAAAGCAAATTTTTCATTCTTGCCCTTGCCCTCCTAAGTGCATCCTGCGGGGAAAGATCCGCTAAGAAGGAAGTCAGTAGTAAAGAAAAAACATCGAAGGACAGTACGCATGTTCTTATTAGTATCTCGCAACGACAACTATATGTGCTAGATGGTACCGATACGCTAAAAAAATTTTCTATAGCGGTAGGTAAAGAAGGACATCCTACTCCAGAGGGTGATTTTCAGATTCATCAGATTGATTGGAATCCGGACTGGACACCCCCGGAAAGCGATTGGGCAAAATCCGAAAGCTATAAAAAGCCGGGAGAGAATGGTAATCCTATGGGCCGGGCACGTATTGTATACCAAATGCCCTATACTATACATGGTACAAAAGATATCCAATCTTTGGGTAATGCAGAATCGCACGGTTCGGTTCGGATGGCCAACGACGATGTAATCGAACTGGGTAAATTGCTCATGCAAAAGTCTGGAACAGAAAAGTCTGAAGAGTGGTTTAAGAATGTATTGAATGACTCCACAAAAATGGAATCCGTGAAATTGGAAAAGCAAATACCGTTAAAAAATATGCGCTAAAACTCTACTGTCTCTTTTAGATTTAATACTAAAGAGACAGTGATTTTTGTCAATTCTGAAAGTACATTAAATGACACAGAAGGAAAAGCGAAGTTTGACTTGGCTAAAGATTAAACAATTATACTTTCACTTCGTGGAATCGTAATGTTAACGACAGTTCCGCCCCTAGGTGCTGCATTAATATGAACATCGCCATTTAGTAATTTGATGTTGCTAAGGATGCTTGTCAATCCTAAGTCTGCCTTCTGTGTTTGTAAAATATTTATTCCTCGCCCGTCATCACTTATAGCGATTAAAATCTCTGTTCGATTAACTTCAACATTAATACTACAATGTGTAGCATGCGCGTGCTCAATAACATTGAGCATTAATTCCTGAACTGTACGATAGACAGCAAGCTGTAAGTAATTCTCGATATTTTTGTATGGACCTTTAATATTAAATTTGAACGTCGTGCTACCTGACAATTCGACACAAATTTCTTCAATCGCAGATTTAAGTCCGAATTGTTCCAAGTTAATGGGCATAAGTTCGTGGGAAATTCGACGCGTTTCGTCGATAGCATCCTTTAAAAGCTTGTCGGTATATGACTTCGCGTTTTTAAAAACACTTTCATCTAAACCGTAATGAAGCGCTGACATACTTATTTTAATTCCGTAAAGGATTTGGCCGATACCGTTGTGAAGTCGCTCGGAAATCTGCCTACGTTCTTCTTCTAAAGTGCTTAACGATACCCTGAAAATCTCCCGTTGCTGCTCCGCTTCTAATTTACGAATCCGTCTTTCTGCAGCACGTGCAGCTGATATCCGCATTTCTATTCCTTTTTTGTATGCGGTGATGTCTCGTGTGGTAGTCGCTACCCCATCTCCCTGTTTGACAGATGATTGTTGGAACCACCCGTTAAATTGTTCATGGACATAATGTCTAATACTCTCATCAGGCTGACCAGTTTCCACCACCTTTTTGAAAGTTTCAAAGATCCCCGTTTCTACCACCCCGGGGTTCAGCGTAAGTAAGCTTTTGCCGATAACATCACCAAATTTTTTCTCTGAAGCTTTATTATTTAAGATCCATATGAAATCCACTATTTCATCTTTATCATTCCGCACTGCCCTAAACACCTGGATCATATCCAAAGAGCTGTCGATAGTGTTGCGAAGTACGTCCTGATTTCTATGTAACGCCATGTTTTCTCTCCATTTTTTACAGCTACGCTAATATATTAAAATCTCTAAATCAGCGCGATCTTTAAAAGAACTTATAGCTAAAAACTAGTCTCAATCTCTTTCTCGGTAAGGATACATTTAAAAAGGATATCCTATTGCCAGATTAAAAATTAAATTGTCTTTCCTCCATTCTGAATTTCTTATATCCATATATTTAACTACCCATCGATCGCCTTGTTCACGGTACGGAACACGTAATGGCGTGGCGACATCCAGTCGGAGCAATAAGAAATTTAGATCGAGCCGTAAACCTAGCCCAGCCCCCACCGCTAACTCTTTATAAAAATTTTTGCTAATCTTCCCGCCCATTTTATCCTCGTCCTCACGCTGTAACCATACATTGCCTGCATCTACAAAAGCTGCCCAATGAAACATACCGGAGATCGGTGCTCTATATTCTGTATTTATTTCTAATTTATAATCGCCTGTCTGATCAGCAAAAAAATTATCACTGCCTAAATTTTGTGGTACGGCAGAACCCGGACCAACGGAGCGTGCGCGGAAAGCGCGCAAGCCATTCGGACCGCCCGTAAAATATTGCTTTAAATAAGGGAGTGACCTAGAGTTTCCATAAGAATAACTAGTACCAATCATAAGGCGTGAAGCAAGCTGCGATTTCGGCGAAAATTTTATATAGTGTCTGAAATCAATCTCTGCCTTGAGAAACTGCGCATAGGCAGTGCCAAATAACCGTTTAATATTTCCATCTTTAAAATCAGCTCCCTGAATCAACCCAAGTACATTGCCGGATGTATTGACGCCGGTCTTGAGATAAAAGGTATGTTTACGGCTCTCCAACATGGTATTGGTAAAGGTGTATGTATAATTGGGTCCAAAAGAAAACTGTCGATCTACCACATGCTGTAACGTAGGCACAGTATCCATCTGTGCGCGGTATGTGTCCGAAATATTACTAGGCCTCACATATATAATCTCGGCAAGTGCAAGGTCATGTTCCTTTTGTTCATTTTCCTTCCATTGATAGCCATAATTGAGACGCAGTGAATTTAAAGTATAGGCATTTCGTCTATTCAAAAACTCATAACCTGCCTTAGCGTACGTACGCGGTATAAAACGTAAGGAAGGTGCCCATTTGTAAGGTGATAATAGGCGGGGCCAACTGATGCCTATCTCAGCTCCATATCGGATATAATTTGAGTTGAGCGCTATATTTCCCCCGGTCTGTGCCTCATAACCTCCAAAAACAGAGAGTGTCAGTGTTTCAAATCCTTTGAACGCATTACGCAATGTCCAATTTATATTTGCTTCCGTGCCGTTGTAGACCGAGGCGGTTTTTCCCAATACCTCGAAACGTAACGACTTACGAGGCAGAGGAGTTAAATAATAATAAACATCCAAGCGGTTTGCAGTATCTTTACTATCTACAAAGTTATTTTTAACAAATTTGAATGTATTTAGATTGACCAAATGGCGTAGGGTCATATTGTGATCTTCGCGTGTGTAAAGATTTCCTTTTTTAAAGAAAATATGATTGGCCAGAACAGATTTCCGATATGTATTTTGATGATCAATAAAGTGTAAACCGTCTCTGTGGTGTGAGCTAACACTATCTAATCGCCTATCTGCCCTACCGCCGGCGCCTGTATAATTGGGGTAAACAAATATATTACCAATGCGCTGAGGCGACAGGGACTTATCGGTAGTCTCGGGCTTGATAGTGACATACATATCTACTTTTTGATTTTGCCTGTTACTATCGACTTCGACTAATATATTATCGGGGGAGAAATAGTAATATCCTTTATTTTTCAGATCGTCATCTATACGCTCCCGCTCCTTAAGAATAACATCGAGGTTATAATTATTTCCCGTTTTCAATAATGTATTTTCTTTAGCAGAGATGATATCTTGACCGATACGCTGTGAATCAACCTCAAAATCCACTTTAGAAATACGAAATACTTTACCAGGAAAAGCATTAAAATGTACGTCTGCATATTTGCCTTTCACGATTGTATCCGAAGTTACGTAAGCGTTGAAAAAACCTAGATTTTCCATACGATTACGCAACAAGTTTTCGTTGTATTCTAAATTAACATCCTGTAATAAAACCGGCTCCTCTCCCCTTCTCTTTAACCATTTCTTAATTGCGCTATTGGTACTATCCGGGCCGCCGCCCAGATTCCAGAACCATAATTTATAACGTATACCCAAAATCTTTTTATTGGGTTTGGGCCGAATCAACTCTTGGAGATGGGTTTCAAAAGCCTCCTTCCGATCTTTCGGAAAGCTATCCTGTTGAATGTATACCTTGGCCGCATTAAATAGTTTTTCATTTTGGGTTAGATATCTTGTGGGATTGCAAGCACCAAAAATTATAAATATGGTTAGATAATAAAATAGTTTATAAAGTTTTTTGGTCATGGTGATTTATCTCCTATTTAATTCTTCTTCTCTTATTAGCGATTTTTTAGGCATATACAGCGTGTCTTGAGCACCCTCCCTATTGCTCTTGGAAGTGACGTTCAGTTGTGATAATTTATTACTGCCCAGAGGCTTTCTATAATCGCCGCCCTTTCGCTCGACACTATCCCGTAGAAGCGTACGCACACTGTCCCTATAAACTGAATCTGTTCCCATACGTTTTACATCAAAACGGCGTTTAAAGCTCCGTTTATCGGTATTATAAATATTTTTTGCTTTGGACCGGATAAATAATTGCCTGAAATAATTGTAATCCCTGTTCATAATGAAACCTATCCCTGTCTCGATAAATTGCCCCTGCAAGGTGGCTTGATATTGGTTTTTACGATAGACACGTGCAATATAGCGTCCGTCACTAGATAACTGATAATCAAGCGCAATATCTCCCGCAATATTGGTTGATTTTTCTCCGGGTCTGGAATTACCTTCTACCTCGAAATTTGAGCCTATTGTAACTTTAAGACGATTGTCGAAAAGCAACTTGGATACACCCACATTCAAGTCGGTACGCGTTTGCGCATTTCCTGTTAGGTAGTCTTCCTCGGATTGGAGATTGAAGTCTAATTCTACGCCTTTAATCAAATCTGATGCTAAATTATTCAGCTGGCTGGTCAAAAAAGAACTTACGGTACTACGTGCTATTCCTTCAACTCCGCCCCCGCCCGAAAGGCTTTCAAAAGGATTGGCAGACATAAACCGACCCAAGGCTATAAGCGCAAAAACCTGTTTATTTAACTCTGATGGATCTTCTTTTAAACTTGACAGCGCGATATTTACTTTGCTGACCACATCTTGTGATGCTACTGCTTGCTCTTCGTTCATGTCGATATCAAAAGCTATTTCAGGTTTCAATAACTCGCCAGACAGTATAAGTTTGACATCGAATGGCAACCGCTGTTTGTATAAATTGGGGTTTTCTGATCCTATTTGAGGTTGCACCAGTTCCAATGTCGGGAATTTATTCGTGTAGACAGCAGTTATATCCAGACTACCATCTAAAGGATCCCCATTGAAGGTAATGGTACTTCCTTTTTGGAATGTAAATGGGCGGGAAATAGGCCCTAGTGAAAAGGTATAGGAACCTTGCTCCACACTGTAAGTACCTGAGAGGCTTATCTTGTTGCTCGCATCTATTGAAGCATTTATTTCGGCCACACCCTGAATATGGAGAGCGTCTTGTGTGCCTTCGTCTAGTATAATATTAAACTTTGCCTCGGGGTCTGTAGAAAGATTTATAGCGATGTCAAGCCCGGCTAATTGATCTAAAGTTGTCAGGGAATCTAAACGCGCCATATTTTGCGCAAATAACGTGTCGCGCCTGTCTACGAAGTCGACTACTCCCTCGCGCTCTACTACTCCCGGATTCTTATTGGGTATAGCTAAAGAAAAGTCTGTACTATCCTCTACCCGTATATTTCCATCAAGACGCGGAAGGTTCATATTTCCGGTGAGATTAAGATCACAGCTCAGATATAGCTTACCAAAAAATAGGTCATTATCCTCGCGAGTAGAGTTAACGGCTTCGAAATCGTCCAAACGAAGCTGAAGTCCGAAATCCAAATCGCTAAAGGAGCTGGTTCCTATTTTGCCATCTATAATAGCTGGATGCCCTTTTGCATCAGTTATTTCAAAATTATCAAAGTGGACCGCATCTTTAGCAAAACGTATAATCTGCTGATCTAAACTAAAATCGGCATTTATCATGGCGACATTTAAATTAACGTCTTGAAACGCTATTTCTCCATTTAACTGAGGGGCATTAGGTGTGCCATTAATTTTTAAATTGCCGGTCAATTCCCCCGTCGACTGACCTAAAGCCCCCATGGAGAATGCTTGTAGAGTGCGTACTGTCAATGGCTGTAACCTCAGATCGGCATCTATCTGCGATTCACCGGTTGGGTTTATCGAATACGTCCCGGATAATTGCACATTGTTGTCTTGTCCCGTGACATCTATATCAAGGGCATATATATTTTGTTGTTCGTTGTTTACTTTAACACTGATGTCGCCTACGGGCTGCTTTGCATAAGTAAACTGTTCTATAAGAAGGTCCGCCACTACGGTAGGATTATTTTGTAGCTCTGAAATAGTGGCTTTGCCATTGATGGTTCCTTCGATCCCCAAAGAATCGGTTGTAACCATACGGGTAAGGGTTGGTAACTTAAAGTTAGAAAAGCTAACGGTCAATGGTGAGTTGGCCGTAGAATCGGCCGATTGTATGCTGAGCTCCTGTGCCTGATTTATTATATTAAAATCATTTGCATAAAGGCCTGCTTTAGAAAAGCGAATATGATTGGAAGGAGCTACAGTCCATGTCTCATAATTTAGAACCAAGCTGTCTGGCATTAGTCGTATATCATATGCATCAGGAGCAATTTGCACGGCACTAGCTAGCGCATATTGAAGGCTATCTGCTTTGTCTTTAATCCATAATTTAATATCGGCCTGATTCTGCTTGAGCCGACCTGATAGCAAGGTATTATTAAGTTGAAAGCTAGAAATTTGAGCATTTTGAACAGTTGCTGAATAATATAAAGCACTGTCAGCAGTTGTTATCTCAACTCCTAACCGTTGAATAAGCATATTGTCATACCGCACAAGAGGAACATTTAACTTAACCTGCATGTTATGGTCTCTACTGTCGAATGTTCCATCTAGGGTAACCGTATGCATATCGGTCAGTTTAGGAAGAAAGCTCTTTATCAAGGGTGTTTGTGATAGCTTGGCACTGAATTCAAACTGCTGTGGTGTTATGGCTACCGGATTTTGTGATATGGCTTGCCCGTTATTATAGAAACTGCTAATGATCTGCTGGAACGACTTGCCTAATTCGGTTAGCTTATAATTACCCACCAAATGTGCCTTCACTATATCTGATTGTAAGGTCAATAGTTTTTGCTCTTTATCAGACTTTGCAGTAAGTAATATACTATCCAGAGCATAGCGGGTATCCTTATAAGCCAGGTAGGAGCCAGAAATAAGTGCTGTTCCGTTGAGATTGTCTGGATCTGCAGTATCAAAATCAGCCTGTAGCTGCCCCCGGTATCGTATGTCCTCGTTGACAATACGAAGGTTTTGTAGGTTTACGCTATCTACCTTTAGATTAGCTTTAAGACTAGGATAGGAAGTACTTAAATTAGCGTTGAAATTGAGATTTAAACGCGCATTGGGATCGGGACTATCTAACCAGCCCTTAATTAGTCCATGGTCTACTAAAACTTCTGAAGTAACATTCTGATAATTGTAGCCTTTAAAATTAAAACTATGGATGGTCGCTGCTATTTTTGTATTCATCTTGCGAGGATCCAACCCCACGCCAGCGATATCTGCATCCGCCGAAAGTTTGCCCATCGTCGAATCTTGTTTTAAAATATTTCCTATATCTAGCCCATCAATCTTTATGCGTGCATTATAGGAGGTATCTTTCTCTATTTTAAGGTTGCCGCTAACCAATGCATTTCCTAGGTCAGTCCCTAAGTTTAACCGAGTAGCAAAACCATTTAAGCCGCCCTTAAAGAATCCATTTAATCGAATAGATTCTGGAAACTTTATATTGGGCGGCAATAATGTCCGAGATACCAACTGTTGAATATCTTTGCGGCCTGTAGTGAACTTATTTAGTTGCAGATCGATATATGTTTTTTTTAAGTCTGGAAGCCCTTTGAGTGTAGCCTTTGCAATGAGATGCGTACGCGAAGCTGTCTTCACTTCTAGACGCGGAATTAGTAGGTTGGACAAATTGCCATTAACTGTTCCATCAATATAAAATGATTGCGCCAATAGCGGGCGTAGGGACTGTTCGCTGGCTAAAAATGGTGCAAAAAGAAGGACATCCCCGATGTAAATGGTGGACTTCGTAAGGTTGACATTCACATTTACTTTGTCGGGACTATGAGTTAATGCACTTAATGTAGGATATGTAATCTTAATATGATCCCGGATAATTGTTTTTGGTGTCTGAAGCAATAAATCAGTAAGCTCTGTCTTTGTATCGCTATACACAAAACTAGCTCGTGCTTTTAATAAATCTAGTCCGGAATGTTCCTTTGCCGAAAGATTATGTAACGATCCAGAAATGGAATCAGCGCGGTAATAAAAGTCATCCAACTGGCCTGTTAGCTCTGTTATGCTAATATTGGCATAATCAAAGCCCTTTGTTGGAGCTTTTCCTTTATCTTTAAATCCTATATTCGTATCGTTTATAAGCAACCGCGAGGCCGATACGGTCCAATTCGCTGAAGATGTATCGCTAGAAGCAGATTCTATCTTTGGAGTGGAAATTTTATCCATAATAATATCCGCATCGGCCCGGTCGACCATTAGTTCTCCTAATTCAACAATAGACTTATTGAGATCTATTAATTTTATATCTGTAGCAAATTTTTTGAGGTCAAATGTTGTTTTTAGTCCTGTCGCGGTATTTTGGTAGTTTAAACTTATATCGACGAGGTCTATGTTCGAGATATCAATATCCGGAAGCATCGAGGTCGTCTCAACACTACGATCAGTTACCCCAAAGTGACTGGCTGCAGGGGCATCAGAAGCTTGGGCCGGTTGCCATTGATTTATCAACGCTGTAAAACCTTCTACCTTGATCTTAGGCATAGCGAAAGCCATATTGCCCGTTAAATCAAAGCGTTTAAGGTTGGTATCAAAATGTTTCAAGCGCACCTCAGCGCGGGTACCGATTATGGCGTCATCGTAAATAGCATGTATATTATCAAGAGAAACCTTGTCAATATCAAATACCAGTGCTGAGGTCGTGTCCGCAGAGGCAGAACTCTCTTTCTCCGAATTAAAAGCTTGTATGATATAATCAAAATTGAAGGTACTGTCTGGAAGGGTGCGTTTGATTTTTGTAGTGATTCCTTTTAACTCGATTTCCTCTATCTCTACTGTATTTTTAAGGAGTTTGAACATATTAATGTCGACGAGTAATTTCTCCCCTGCTATTAAGGTATCTTTAGTTTGATCTTCAATATAGATATTCTGAAGAAGCAACTTTTTTGGAAAAGTAATATATACGTTTCCGATGTCCACGGGTGTTCCAATCTTTTGCTCGAGATAGCTGGACACTTTTCCAACAACATAATTTTGCACTGTTGGAATCCTGATGATTAAAATTAATAAAACCAGCAGACCTATAAGGGTGCCTACTATCCATATTAAAGTTTTTAAAGCTATTCGTCCAATTCTGTTCAAAACAAATGATTTTGTAGGGTATACATTAGATGTGTGTACTGTTAACAGTTATAGAAAGAATTGGTTGCTTGTAATATGAGCGTTTTTAATTCTAATTTTTTACAAGGCGTTAAAATGAGTGCTTAAACATACTGTAACCGTATTTATACTACTTAAAATCACTAATACCTCACACTGAACAAGTACAAATATCCCTTCTGCAAGTTTTAGTTACCATTTTAACGGTGAGAATACCTGTAATATGGTTTAAAGCAATAAATCGCATGTTATTTGTTTCTCAGTTATTAAAAACTTAACAACTTCGAGATGACAAATAAGGACTTAAACGTACAGCTGCTAGAATACAGATCCGTATTAAAAAATCTAGCTTATAAATTTACCAGTGATCCTGAGGATATACAGGATCTCGTACAGGAAACATTGCTAAGGGCATTGAAATATGTTGACCAATTTTTTAATAACCCTCAGATAATTCCCTGGCTGTTCGTTATAATGAAAAATATATATATCAATCAGTACCGAACAAAAAAATATAAGTTTACCTACGAAAACCAGAAGGCGACAGAATACCAAAATTTGGGATGTCATGAACCTTTCACAGAAAACACGGTGGATAAACAATTGATATTAAAAGATATTAATAAAGCTTTGGCGTGTATGTCTGATGAAAACCAAGAAATTTTTAATATGTACGTAAAAGGATATAAGTACCGAGAGCTTTCTGATATGTACTGTATGCCGAAAGGCACTATCAAATCCAAGATCTTCGCTATACGAAAGCGTTTACAGCGTCAGTTTGCTTAAGTTAAAATTAATAGACCTTCCCCCACCCAATAAAATGGTGGGGATTAGGTCCACTAAACAAACACCTATTAAAAATACTATAATAAAATAAAATGTTAACAAAATTATTTATAAACTACCCGACCATTTTCTACGGTCGCCGGATTGGTATAAGGGTGTGGAATAACCTTTCCGGCTGACGTAATATGAAACACATTCCAATTTTCTGCTTTTAAATAGTCCGAAACCATGGCACGATGACATCGCCACCATAGCGCTTCTGAACACATATATACAGTTGTCTTTATCGTTGCTTCTCTTTTTAATTGGTTTATCCCTTCGTGAAATTCATCCGTCAGCATATAATCTGCATAACCTTGAAACGATTCATTACGCCAGACTTGATTCACTGAATTTGGTTGAACCTTCCTTCTTCCTCCCAACTCTCGCCCGTGTATATATTGTATATTGTCTTTTGGAAGATTGGTTTCCAAATTCACCTTATTATAAACAGGAAATTTTCTCGAGCCCGGAAAACGCCGGATGTCCATTAGCAATTCTATATGATACAACTTTAATAAACTAACAAAATCAGCATAACTAAGCGTGGAATGCCCAATTGTATATATAACTTTTTCATTTTCCATTGGGGTTTTCTCAGGATAACAATTCACTGTTAACTTCGTTCAATAATGAATAGCTGTGCAACAAATTATAGGATTTAGAAAGCCAGCCGATTTGGAGTTATCAAGGAATACATTTACCTTACATAGTTTTATACTCGCTTTACATGGCTCAAAAAAAATCCGAGAATTCACTTTCTGTTTATCCTTTAACTATGAAGGCTAATGGTCAATTTTTAATAACTGATTATTTTAAAAAAATAATAGCTATTAGCGAAAATTTACTTCCGCTTGGAATAGATTCGAAACTTATTATAAGTACTGATCTTGAACTTTTCCTTGAGAATCGTTTTACCTTATCTCCTGAATTATCTTCATTGCTAAGTGACCCTTCAAAAATTTGTGATAGCGGAAGGACATTTGTAGTGAAAGAGGAAGACGTCCCGTATTATTTACATATTCACAAACAAGCGAATCAACTATTTATCCGGATAGAAGAAAAAATATCGGACATTATTTTTTCATCGGAAATGAATGATTTTACACCTATTGATAACGAGACCTTATCTTCCATTTGGTGTAAACTCTTAGAAAACATACAAGGCGTGACCGAGGCTGACAATGTACTTGTAGCACAAATCATGGAAGATAAGACGAGTAGAGTGATAGCGACTACCGATCATGAATTTGCCTATACGGACAAATTATTCTCGAAAAGCTTTATATCGGAGGATTTATACGCGTATTTTTCAAAAAACGAGGTGATGTATATCCCAGATTTAGCTAGACGGCAGCAAATTATATTTTGTGCCCATCCAGATCAAAATATTCCGATTGAGTACTTACCTCTATCACAAAAGGCGAGGTTTTCGAACTTAATTTCTGCAAAATCAACTTTCACTATTCCTATCCTTATCAATAAATGTCTGTGGGGATTAGTAGTATGTATAAATAAAACGTTAAAGAAAATAGATTACCAAAAAAGACTTCTTTGCCAACTATTGGTACAGAATGCTTCGGTACGTCATGAGGAGATCTTACAAAAGAAAGGAATTGAATTTGATAAAATTATACAGCAGACAAAAAAGCAATTTGACGATAACCTATCTAATGGACGATCTCTGAATTATTGTTTATTACAACATATTGACGAAATCGCTAATTTGGCGAAAGCAGATGGAGTCGCTATTTATCATCATGGTGTGATCCATAAGTTTGAAAATACGCCTTCTAATTTACAAATCGATAAGATCCTGGATACCATCAAACAGGTTAATAAAAAAATCTTTAAAGACAACAATTTCAGGTTAAAAAGAAAACATGACTTTACGTCTCCCTTACCTATTGCTGGTGTAGCAGCTTTGCAGGTAGGTGGAGAAAAAGACCATTGGATACTCTGGTTTAGAGATGAAAGTAAAACTTCTCTGATGGAGGTTTGCGATTCGCGAGAAGACGACGAGCAGGGAAATAGCGAAGGGAATTTGCAACTGATGGAGACCGAAATAGTGGATACAGCGGCTTTTTGGAATGATGAAGACCTGTCTTTTATAAGAAGCCTTGATAAGATGATAACTAAAGCAATAATCGCAAGAACAAAACATGAAGAACAGACAAAAGAAATGTTGATCACTGCAAATAATGAACTGGAAATGATCACGCATACAATCTCTCATGATTTAAAAAACCCATTATCAGCGGTCAGATTGAGTACACAGTTATTGCAGAAAAAAATGGATATGTCCCAAGATATTCAGAATCTATGTATAAGCAATATAGTCGCCGGTTTGGAAAACATGGAAAGTTTAATAAACAAAACGGTAGCATTCATGCGCTCCAAACATGTTATTTTCAAAAAAGAAGAGATCGCTATACATCCGCTGATTCCGAATCTGTTTGAAGAAAGTAAAAAGCAAAATAACAATTCTAGATGTGAGCTCGAAATATTTGATCTTATGCCCATATATGGTGAAAAGGCGACAATAAGACAAATCTTTTCAAATATCATCGATAACGCTGTTAAATTTAGTACGGCTAAAGCTAATGCTCGCATATCCTTATCCAGTTATAAGAAGGACAAAATGGTTGTATACAAAATCAATGATAATGGTATTGGAATACCAGAAGATGAATTAAATCTAGTTATGAATGCATTTTATAAAGGTAAAAATGCGTTGGGATATCCTGGTGCTGGTATAGGTTTGGCTCTAGTAAATCAATTAGTAAATATGTTGGGTGGATCAATTGAGATCGAAAGTAAAATTAATACTAGCACAACTCTTATAATAGCTTTTCCCGACAATTAGTTCCTATTCAATATCGAACCTTTCCATAAATACTTTGTTCATTGGTTAAAACATTATTATTTATGGATAACATGCAAAATAATCTGGGAGAATTTTTAAATAATTTGATAGAGATTAATAATGATCGAATAGAAGGCTATGAGAAGGCTATAACATTGTTGCCTAAAGATGAAAACTTGGGATTAAAAGCATTATTTGAAGGCTATCGAGATCAATCTATTAAATTCAAGGCTGAAATTACTCCTTTCGTGGTACAACAAGGGGAAACTCCTAGTGATGAGACGCGAACCTCAGGTAAATTATTTAGAGCTTGGATGTCAATTAAATCTGCTGTTGACCCATTTTCCTCACATGCTATTTTGGAAAGTTGTGAACGTGGTGAAGACGAATTTATAAATGTATATAATGATGCGATGAAGGAATCAGCTCAGCTTCCCATGGATTTATTAGTCGTATTACAGAGCCAAGCTAGTGAACAATTCAAAGCGCACAACCATATAAAACAATTAAGGGATACTACACCTCGCTAAATCTAAACTTCTATATTTAATTACATGCTCCTTGACTCCCCTGCGCTCCCAAAGTATAGGGGGATCATTTATTTTAATTACTTAAAGAAATCATTAAAATTCCTTATGTGCTGCAATTTCTCGTTTTAGAGGTTTTTTTTTAGAATACGCAAACAAATTTTATTTATATCTGTTTAATCTTATATAAACAGCTTCCTGTCGTGTGACAGAATTTTTTTTGGGATTTATCACAGGATTTTTTACTTAGGATTATAAGAAATGTTGCTACTGTAACAACCTGCGTTGCTTAACCAATGATTATATAAATGCTCAAAATTAATTACGCCCCAGCATAAACATTTAATTTATCAATTTAAACGAATAAACGACTGAAATTTAAAAGAGGTATAAGATAATTCTTATACCTCTTTTTCTCTTAATAAGGATCTGAAGGATTTAAGTTATCGTTAGTTGGGTCGTCTGTATTGCGGGAACGAAACCTTGACCCGCCAGTGGTTCCAGTCGGTGGCGGAGCACCATCACCTGTACGCCATCTGCGCTCGTAAAACCGGTCTTCGTCAAAATGGCTATGTTGATAAAAATCATTCGGATCATAAGAAGTAGCTCCGACAACAAACCCGACGTCGTTAGCCCCCTCCAAAGTATGGCGAACCAACATCTCGGTCTCGGGATCCACTTGTCCCTCATAATAGTTAGGCAGCATAATTAATTGTTGGGCATTAATAGGAACCACCACAACCTGCCCATCTTCTCTAGGATCATAAATTCCAGTTCTGTCCCCTTCTATAATAGAAGGGATACTGTCTTGAATCTGCCCTTCGTCGTAAAGATCGGCGACTCCGATAGGAATTAAAATTTTCCGTTCGTCCTCTGAGGGGTGATTTTCAGCATCTACTGTCACGATTATATATCTTACCTTTTGAGATTCGGTGCTGAAAAGTAGTTCGTCTACGTCTCCAATGATATGCCCCACTTCATTCTTAACTACCCAGCCGCGAATATCCGGCTGTCCATCTACAATCTCATACCCACTTCCGCCCAACTCTTGGAGATGGTCATATTTATTTTTATTATCTTGTAATGCCATAACTTATCTTTTAATATTTGCTATTTAATTTTAAGGTTTTGTTCTGAATACCACTATCTCCACATTTCGATTTTGTTTGCGACCCGCAGCGGTCTGGTTGTCGGCCACAGGGGCATCTTCGCCAAGGGAATGAACGGATATCTTATCTACATTTAAACTTCCCTCTCTTACCAACCAATTCTTTACAGCATTAGCACGTTCCGCACCGAGCGCGGTATTATGATCAGTGGTACCGGTAGAATCGGCATTGCCAAACACTCCTATATAAGCACCATTAAAGCGCTTATTCAAGACTACGGCAACTTGCTTAAGTTTGTCTGTAGCATTTGCCTGGATCTCATTGCCATCTGTTGGGAAAAGAATGTTCTCACCGATACTGAAAATGGTGTAATCGGCATGGTTTCGAATCTGTATAGCATCGTCGCTGATATCTGAATCGGTAGAAATGGGTGTATTAAAATCTACGCTGTTCCAATTTGGCTCGGTAGAGGCCAATACATTAGCGGTGTCTAGCTCGCTATTCGCTAGGGTATCATCTACCCTATCATTGTCCATATTGGAACTGTCGCATCGTCTCATAAAAAATAGGAGGATTGCGATTGCTGCCGCAACAAGCAAAAGCCACACCCACCATGGTGTACCTTTTTTGGGTCTTACTTCTAAATGTGCCATATAATTTGATTTTGTTCTTCTATAGAACATTATATGGAGATTTTAGTTCAATTGTGCAAAGGTTAGGATTGGGATTTTATTGCACAAAAGCCTCTTAATACCTTTGGAATATATTTGGGGTCCAAACATTGGCTAGAATAAAAACATTTATAAAAGCTTCGGAAAGATTATTCTTTTATTTTTTTTAGTATTATATGAATAACCAATGTTTAGGATCTATCGCAAGTAATAAAATATTACGGGATGCTGCAGGCACACCGTTGCAGATAGACCTCAGGATCTTGGCGTCAAAATCAAAATAACCGCACGCTCTTACCGGGTACATCCGACCAATAGAATTGAAAAGGACAGAAGTGTCATTTTTTCACTTTCAATACAACCAGACTCTAAGCAGAGACATTAACTGATCTGTATCAACTGGCTTGGATATATAATCTGAGGCTCCAGCTGATATGCATTTCTCTCGATCACCTGTCATAGCTTTAGCGGTAACTGCTATAACAGGCAGATTAACATATCTTGGATCAGTCCGTATTTGCCGGATTGTCTCATATCCGTCCATTTCGGGCATCATCATATCGACCAGTGCAATCGCTATTTCGGAGTCATTTTTTAATGTATCCAATGCTTCCCTCCCATTAATAGCCGAAACAACGGTCATTTTGTATTTTTCCAAGGCTTTAGTTAATGAAAAAATATTTCGAACGTCATCATCAGCGACGAGTACTTTCTTGCCATGAAGTATTTCTGTTAAAGACTCAAGCTTATTAAAGCTTTTTTTATGGGGTTGAGAGGTGTTCTCTTCTATTAAATGCAGGAAAAGACCTACCTCATCTAAGATACGTTGGTAAGAATGTACGGTCTTAACAACAATGGAATCTGCATACTTCTTAAGTCTCGTCTGTTCTGTTTGGGTAAGATTTTGGCCGGTGAATACGATGATCGGCAATTTTTCCAAACCTTGATTCTTCTTGATTTCTTCTAGCGCATCATAACCACCTTTATAGGGTACTCCCATATCTAATATGACACAATGTACTTTATCCGAATTTAAAGCTGTTATACTTTCTTCTACACTGCTGCTTATCTCTGTCGTAATATCAAAATTGCTCAGGAAGAAGGAAAGCGCTTCGGCATGTTTAGGATTCTCTTCTACGATAAGAACTTTCTTTGGGTGATGGGTTAGGGCCTCTTGAATAGCACTGAACATGTTGCTGATCTGTTCGAGCGCAATTGGCTTGCTTATGAAATCTATCGCCCCTTTTAATAGACTCTCTTTCTGAACGCTAAGGGACGACATAATGTGTACAGGTATGTGACGTGTTAAAGGATTGCCCTTTAATTCATCCATCACTTGCCAACCATCTTTTATAGGTAACTGGATATCTAACAATATAGCTAGAGGAGTATAATTTAATGCTGCAGGGGTAGCATAATCGCCTCGGACGACCACTACGCCTTTATACTGTTGCTGTCGGGTGTATTTGAGCAGTGCCTTCGCAAAATTGGTATCGTCCTCGACAATTAAAATAACCTTATCTCCCTGGCTTATATTATTACGGTCATCTTCTATTTCTTCCGGGATATGCTCCACGGTAATGGATACGGACTCTTTGGGTTCATTAGGTTCTGCCCCAATAGATTTTGATACATTAACCGGCTGAACCGGATCTCCAGCAACTGTAACAAATTCTTGCTTTTTTGGTATAATAAAATCGAAAGTACTTCCCTCTCCCTCTTTACTCTCTATCTTACTTTTGCCACCGAGAAGACGGGCGATCTCTCTACTGATGGACAGTCCCAGTCCAGTACCTCCAAATTTTCTCCGCGTAGATCCATCTGCCTGCTGAAATGCTTCAAAAATTATTTTTTGCTTCTCAAGAGGAATACCGATACCGGAATCTCTTACAGAAAAAATAATACTTTTGGTATCGAATTCATCATCCCTAATGGAAAAGGAGATAATACCTTTAGGTGTAAACTTTATAGCATTGGAAAGCAGGTTGCGTAATACCTGCTCAAGGCGTAAGCGGTCGACTTGGATATATGGTGCAATACCGGGCTGAATATTGACCTCAAAATCAATACCCTTTTCTTTAACAAGAGGCGTGAACATATTTGTTAAATCCTCAGCTATCTCTCGCAATGGTACTTGAACATATTCCAGATCCATTTTTCCAGATTCGATTTTGGAAAGATCTAGGATTTCATCTATTAGATTTAATAAACTGTTACCTGAGCTCTGGATCACCATTGCAGATTCTATTTGATCTTCGTTTAGATTTTTATCTGTATTTTCACCCAGAAGCCTAGATAATAAAAGTATGGAATTTAGCGGCGTGCGTAACTCATGGGACATATTGGCCAGAAACTCAGACTTATATTTTGTACTCAATTCAAGCTCTTCTGCCTTTTGCTGGATCTCTATATTTCGCTCGCTAATAAGCTGGTTTTTCTCTTCCAATAATTTTGACCTTTCCTCTAGTTCAAAATTAGTCTGTACAAGCTCTTCTTGTTGGACTCGAAGCTCTTCTTCGGAAGCTTGTAGCCTTTGTGTCTGTGCTTCTAACTCCGTATTGAAATTTTCTAATTCAGAATGTTGTGTCTGTAATTCTTCCGATTGGGCCTGGGTCTCCTCTAATAGATTTTGTACCCGCTCTCTGCTCTGGGCCGCAGCTATAGAGATTCCGATATTTCGGGCAGCCTCCTTAAAAAAGGGTAACTGTTCCTTTGCAAATCCACTTAAAGAGCCTAGCTCTATAACACCGATACTCTGAAAATCTACCCGAATGGGTAAAAAGAGAACGTTTGTAATACCAAGTTGTCCGTTCGCAAAACTAACCACATAATCCTCTTCTCTAAGGTTGTCTAATAACTTGACGTTACCATCCTTAAAAACTTGCCCTATGACACCCTCCCCCGGCGAAAACGAATGAGGAACGCTACTTTCGAGCGCATAAGTACTCTTTAAAACAATTGTATCCCGATCTAATAGATAAAAAGCTCCTGTTACACAATCGTTATAACCAACAAGGTGGTTCAATGCTAAAGTCGCCAGTTCATGCTGAGTTTTATTGCCTACCATTAGATTGTTAAGCTGCGCCAAACCGGTCTGCCGCCACTCGTTGTGGCTGAGTTCATCAAAAGAATGCTTTAAGGAAGCTGCCATCCCCTTTAAAGAGCCACTAAGACTTCCAAGGTCATCGTCTTCCTGGTCATCAATAGCTACGGCGTAATCACCACTCGCTATCTGAGCAGCAATACGCTGTGTCGCAGCAAGACGACGCCTAATTTCTTCATCCTTTGATTTTAACGCTTGTTGTAGGCGCTCTCTTTTCACAAAATCTTCCCGGATTTTCAGATAAAATACAATAGTGATGAGTAAGGATACAATTGCAGATACAACAACGAATATAGATGTACGATAAGATTGACTATTTAATTTTTCGGTCCTCCTATCCAACAACATACCTTCAGCCTCGATGAAATGGGCTATAATATTTCGACAGCTATCCATGTATTGCCTCCCTTCCTCTAATTGGGCCAGGGTAGCCTCACCTCCATTTTTTTTCAACTCCACCAGATGAGTCAAGATTTGCAACCGTGTTTCGACCAAATCAGTGAGTTCAATAACAGTTTTACTTTGAATAGAATTATCTGCAACAAGCTCCTTAGTCTTCTTCAAGGATTCGGGTAACGATGTCAGACTGTGATTATACGGTGCCAGGAAAGTATTTAAACCCGTTAGATGAAATCCCCGTTGACCTGTCTCTGCATTTTGAAGATCATGTAATATTTTATTAGCTGAACTGATGACTTGTCGACTGTGATCAACTTGGGATCGGTTACTAATTTGTTCCTGAATACTGACATAAGAGGCTATAGAACTTGCAAACAAAAGGACTAACGACACTCCAAAGCCTAGCTGAAGATTTCTTAAAAATGGTTTCGGCATTCTGCTAATTCAAAGGTAATTCTGTAAAACTACGTAATATTTGCCTTAAATCAATTTGGTATTAAAGATTCTTGTAATTAACAAACACGTCTCCCGAATAAGGGACGTGTTTTGAATTTGACAGGAAAGAATTTGACACCCTTTTTCATGACATTAATTTCCAATGAATGAAAAGAAGTACATATAACAACGAAGCGCCTTTCGGCGCTTGTTGTCTTGTATATTTTAAGACAATATCTTTTCCATAATTTTCTTTGCATAACCGTCACTAACTGTCATCCCTTATATCATCTATCATTGTCTAATGATGCTTTATTAAAGTGTAAATAAATAGGAAGAACGCTAATCAAAAAAGATAGACTGTTGCGATACGATCCAATCCGGATTGGACAGGTTGTTTAAAAATTCAAAAAAAATATCCATATTAAGCGTTTCAAGCAAAGATTACAGGAATATAATCGGTTGCTAAGATACGAAGAATAGCTAAATCTGAAACAAGATGGAGATTATGAAAGGTAATCTATTCATCTAACTCTGGCAGAGAAGGTCTTTTTACACTCATCGGAACAGAAGAAATAGCTCCCAGAAAACGAACAATTGCATCTCTTTATGCTACGGTAAGATTTGGAGGTGCAACCTTTAGCGGGAGACAGATTTAAGGTTTAAAGTCTTATCCCACTTCATCGTCAACTAAGGAAATTCACGCTATATGTACTCCGTTTAGGAAAAAGTAAACTCTTGACAGGACAAATATACAAGATGAAAGCAAAAAATAGAAGAAGAACATTTTGGACACAGAAATATATCATTATCTGCATCTTCTCTTATCTGACATAATCGTATTTTAATCTGAAATATAGATTCTATCTGAAATCATTATTATTTTTAGCAAATTTCATTATGTTTGTACAAACTAACTGTTTCACAGGTGCTAGCCTTTGCGTGTAGCCAAAATGTGGAATGCCATTCGGCAACTTTGGTATCTTTTATGGAAGAGACGTATACCGGTGACGATATCGTACCGTTGGTGGAACGACTGAAAGCAAGTGACAAACAAGCTTTTAACGAACTATATGAAAAATATAGTCTCGGGCTTTTTCAATTACTACTTAAAATGGTAAGAAATAGAAGTACCGCTGAAGAGTTACTGCAAAACACTTTCGTCAAAGTATGGGACAATAGAATGATGTTGGATACCAGAAAGTCATTCCGGGCTTGGGTATTCAAAATAGCACAAAATGAAGTGTACACTTACTATAGAAAAGCTGCCAAAGATCAAAAAATACAGGAACAACTTTACAATACTTTTGACGAACTGTATCATATAGATCTGGAACAAGACCTTCAATCCAAACAGTTAGACCTTCTTAACCGCGCACTGGGATCGCTCTCCGAGCGCAAACGCCAAATTTTTGAACTCTGTAAGCTACAGCGCAAAAGCTATGATGAAGTGGCACAGCTCCTCGACATTTCGCCTTCCACTGTAAGCAACCTTATGGTGAGAAGCAACCAGCAGATCCGCGCTTTTGTACAAGCCCATTACGATGAAATTTTGCTATTCCTGATCACCTGCACGATTCGCTAGAAAGTACCCTCCCGCTTTACATCTTCATAAAAAAGATAAAACCACTACGAACCTGATTCTGAAGAGAGAGATTTCGAAAGAATATCAAAAAAAATCTTTTTTTTAAAATACCGTAGTGTTTTTGAAGAACGGCTGCGTATATACTAGTGAATATGGCACAAAACATCATCAATATCTATAGCAAGTACTTGGATGGGACCATAAACCGAGTGGAGCTTGATCTATTATTTGAGTATTTTGAAGAAACGTCTGAAGCGGAGCTTCGACTCCTGATGGATCATGCATTGACCGGTGCGGACAGCCTCCCCGTAACGGCCGATACACAAGAAAGTTTGCAGCGCGTGCAGCAGCGCCTAGCCGAGCATACCGCCCCTGTGGTAAAACCCTTATGGAGCGGAAAGATTCGTCGAGTCGCCTATGTGGCGGCTGTAGCAATACTGGCTATAGGCTTTATGATTTTGTATCCATATAAACAAAAGGAGGACTTTTACGCACCTACCCCTGTGCTTTCCATCCGAACTACCGAAGGCAAAGTCATAGATATACACCACCAGCAAGACAGCATATGGAATTTAACTGGGTTGATTATAACTAGGATCGATAGTCAGACCGTACGTATCAACAGGTCGACTGATAAAGCACTGATTCCTACGCAGCAGGTCATATCGACCGATCGATCAGACTTCAGGATCATCTTGGAGGATGGATCGGTAGTGACGCTAAATGCACACTCTAGCCTGACCCTCGCTGTGCCTTTCGAGGAGACGAGAAGAGAGGTGTCCTTGTGGGGGGAGGGGTTCTTTCAAGTTAGCCATGACAACGAGCGTCCGTTTTTGGTTCATGCCAACCATACGCTAATTGAGGTCTTAGGCACCCAATTTAACGTAAGGAATTACCCCGAAGAAAAACTGGTGGAAACAGCACTCATTGAAGGAAAAATAGCATTATCGCACACTAAGGGTGGGCAAAAGATTATCTTGAGCCCAGGGCAGAAAGTGTCCAGTACTGATACGGGGATCGCAGCAATGAGAAATGGCGTAGCACAGACTATAGCGTGGCGAGATCGCTATTTTGCCTACGAAGACCAACCTCTATCTCGTGTGCTGTTGGATATCTGTAGGTGGTACGGCACTACACTCGACACACAGAGTGTACCAAATGACAAGAATATATATATGAAAATCGAAAAGGGTCTACCGCTCTCCGAAGTACTGGGGCTTCTGGAAGAAACCAGTAACCTCCACTATCAGATCGAAGGCCGTAAAATCACGATATATAAAAAAGAAACACCAGATAATCAACGAAATGAATAGTCCACCCCAAACATCCCGCACCTGCGGTCCATAAAAATTTAATTTGAAGTACACTTTGCTAACATTTAACTACTTTATGTTTAACCTAATCCATTTAATGACAACAACTCGTCCACGCTATGTATGGTGTATGATGATGCTGTGTGCAGCATGTCTGCTCCAGGTAAATTCTGTTCAGGCACAACGTGTCTCTGTGCAATTTAAAAATAGTTCGGTAAAAGAGGTCATCCAACAGCTATCACAACAATATGGCTACCAGTTTATCTTTGATGCCGATCTTCTTAAAGAGGCAAAACCAATTACACGCACCGTAGAACAGGTCGAGCTTAGCACGGCTCTTGAACTATTGTTCCAAAACCAGCCGTTCGCCTACCGTATCGATAAAAACCGTATCGTTCTGTCGCCCAAAAGATCAACCAGACAGAAAACCTATATCGTAAGCGGCAGAGTGTTGGATAGCCTGGGAAAACCTATCGCCGGAGTATCCATACACACAGATTCTCCTCAGGAACAGACGCTGTCCGCCGAAAATGGTTCCTTCGAACTATCGCTCCTAGCGGAAGAGAATACACTGTACTTTCATCATATGAGTTACAACCTCCGATCTTTACCGGTTACAAAAGTAAATGCGGAAAGGCCTATCGTCATCCTGTTGTCGCTTAAAGAATCAATGCTCAATGAAGTGATGATCACAGGATACCAGACTATTCCTAGAGAACGCTCCACAGGTTCCTTTGTGCATGTCAAAAACGATCAGCTTAACAAACAGATTAACACCGACCTGCTATCTGCCCTTGAGGGACAGGTATCTGGTCTGGTGTATACCAAAAACCCTTTTGGTATGGGGCCCGATGAACCTGTACTCCGGGGTATCGGGACCTACTCTACTACAGTAGGAACAAGTCCATTGATCGTCATGGATAACCTACCGACAGAACTAGGTCTCTCTGATATCAATCCGTACGACGTCGAATCGGTGACGGTATTGAAGGACGCTTCAGCTGCGTCTATTTATGGCGCCCGCGCTGCCAACGGTGTCATTATTGTGACTACAAAGAAGGGCAAGGGACAAGGCGTTAAAGTCAATGCCAACATTGATTTTTTTATAACGGAAAAGCCTGATATTACGAAACTTAACGATGCCTCTACGGCCGATCTCATCGATTTTGAAATGGATGTATACGCGCGTGAACTTTCGCGCTATGCAAATACGCAATCCTTATTCGCCAATTATGGCTCGATGAATAACGGCTCTATTCGATACTATTCACCGCTATACGACCTTTACCGACGTCGGGACCTGGGAGAGATCAGCAGTCAACAATTTGATGCAACAATACTACAGTGGAAGCAAAATGACTACTATAAGGAGTATACAGATCAGGTATGGCAAAACCAGACTACTCAGCGGTACAATGCGAATATCTCGCAGAGCGGAAGTCGCAGTAACACCTACGCATCATTCAATTATAGCAATGCTGACGGCCGTATTCGGCATAACAACAATAAAAGCTTCAACCTTAATTTGAAGTCTTCGTTTACGATAACTAACTGGCTTTCGGCTACTATAGGGCTAAACGGAAACTATACTGCTGGTAAAGAAACGGAACAGACCTATAATGATTATAGGCTCCAGCCCCGTTATGCACGTATTCTGAATCAGGATGGTTCGCGCTATATCAGTCCCTATATTGATCTAGCCAGTAGTATTGCGGGGCCCGGCGCAGCCGTAAATGGCCGTACTGCTGAACAGATCGAAGCACACAGCCAGTTGCGAAGCACGGGCTTCAATATTTTGGATGCGTTGGAACAAGGTGTTCAAAATTTCAACAGACTTAATCTTCGTGCCTTTACCGACCTCGAGGCAAAGATCACAAAAGGGCTTTCTTATCAGGTGATGTTCTCTTACGAGCTTGGTCAAGGTGGTGCCAATAGTTTTTACGACAAAAATGACTATGCTATGCGGATGTTGCACAATGGATTGGTAAGCTATACTGCAGCAAACAACACGTACAGATCCAATCTACCTGATGGTGGTCGTTTTTTTCAATATAATGACAAAAACTACAATTACACCTTTAGAAATCAGCTGAATTACAATGGTACATTTGGCACTCAGGGACAGCATCAGCTAACGGCATTAGCCGGCTTCGAAATGAGACAGACAAAGACTCCTCCTAGTCTCACACGGGTACTCTACGGTTATGATCCTGTAACACTCAATTCAATAAACATAGATTGGGCTACAGCCAGCGAAAATGGCTTTCAAAGTTATGTATACAGTGGAAACAATCGCTTTTCGAATCCAACATTTAGTAAACTCAGCAATATCCATCACCGTTATGTATCAGCCTATGCAAATGCAGGTTACACCTACGATGGACGTATTAACCTGACAGGTAGTGTACGGGTAGATCAGGCTGATCTTTTTGGGGTAGATCCCAAATATAGGTATCGTCCATTGTGGTCGATGGGCGCAGGATGGAATATTAGCAATGAATCTTTCTTACAGGATCATCCGATTATCAATGTGCTTAAAGCACGTGCCACATATGGTATAACGGGTAATATTGACCAGACTACTTTTCCGCACTCTACTGCCGCCTGGAAAACCGACCGGCTTTATACTTCGTTGCGCTACCTGGAAATCGCAAACCTGCCTAACCCCAAACTTCGCTGGGAAAAAACAAGTACCTGGAACTTTGGTATCGATTACGCCTTGCTGGACAACCGTCTAATGGGTAGCATCGAATATTATAACCGATATAGTTCGGATCTACTCGTCAATTCTGTCTTAGACCCTACGGTGGGAGCACTGTCTAGACGTCTCAACAATGGCGCACTACGCAACCGCGGTATAGAACTTTCTGTGACAGGGACATGGCTGAAGACTACGGACTGGCGGATGAGCTCTACATTGGTATATGCACATAATAGTAACAAAGTGGATAAAGTGAGCATGGCCGCGTCGACGGCGGCATCCTATGTGGGTGCGCCGACAAACTACTTCTTCGAAGGCCAACCCTTCAACTCGCTTATGGCTTATCGCTACGGCGGGATGACAGAAGGATATCCTTACTTTCTTGACGAAAATGGTATAGCAAATACTGTATTCGATGCCAATGGCGTACCTACCAGCATCAAATCTATTACCTCTAAAGATGCATTGGTGTATATGGGCTCCTTAAACCCGACCTATTCGGGATCCTTTAATCAACGCATCAGTTACAAATCGTTTGACCTATCGGCAATGTTGGTTTACTCTGGAGGTAATAAACTACGTAAAGATGTGATAGACATCAATAGCAATGTACTGTACAATAAAGCCTTGGTGAACCGATGGTCACAGGGGGGCTCTTCGGATTACCCACGTCTATTAGTCGATTATCCCGAAAACAAACTCACATATGCCAGTACCTCAGGTTCAATGTGGCGCAATGCTGATGTGCATGTGCTGGATGCGGACTATATAAAGCTCCGCAACATTGTGGTCGGTTACAACCTTCCTAACACATGGGTCCGCAAAGCTGGGCTGGCAAATGCCAAAATCATGGCTCAGATTAATAACCTTTGGTATTGGAGTGCGGCCGGGGACGGTATAGATCCCGAAGTATATTCACTCAACTCGGGTACACGCGCTATGCCAAACCCGAAAACATATGTATTGGGAATAAATGTCAATTTCTAAACACTGCAAATAATGAAACTATATAAAATAGGAGCACTAATGTTAGGTCTGATGGTCTTGAGCTCCTGCGATAAATACTTGGATCTGACTCCAACGGGGTCACAACTGGTTACAACTACACAAGATTTCTATGAACTGGTAGCCTGGCCCAATCGGGCCTACCCCATCAATAATTTCCAATATCTAGTAGATGACCAATGGATGAGGGAAAGTCATGTGATCGGTGTTGCTAAAAATATTAATACTATTAATTTTCTTTTTGATGAAAGTGAAGATCGTGTAAACCGCATTACCAGCTCCAGTATGTACAATCAGGCCTATAAATATATCGGGCAGTGGAATAATATCATTAGTCTGGTAGATGGCAGCACGGGTGATGAAGCATTGAAACAACTGGCAAAAGCGGAAGCAAAAATATTCCGGGCCTATGACCACTTTCTTTTGGTAAACGTCTATGCGAAAGCATATGATCCTGCTACTGCGGCACAGGATGGCGGTATATGTCTAATGGATAAATACGATCTAGAAGCGGTACCTACTAAATCTACGGTACAACAGGCCTATGATTTTATACAAAGGGATATCGAGGAGGCAATTCCATACCTGCAGGAAACTCCAACAAATGTATACCACCCATCACTGGCCTTCGCGTGGGCTTTCAAAGCAAAGGTACATCTATTCAAACGTGAAATAACACAGGCAAAAGCTGCGATAGAGAAAGCGATGAGCTATCAGAATGAATTGATTGATCTAGTGGCCTACGCTAAACAAGGCGGACCAACAGTCCTTCCCATGCCAGCAGCAAACAACCCAGAAATCATGAGCTATATGTACATTAATGGATACAATGAGATGAATTTTGGCTACAATTACTTACTGAGTCCTGAACTCACGTCAATGTTTCAAAAAGAAGATAGGCGTTTTACCTTGTTCTTTAACAAGACAAGCACTAGCCTTCAGGATGCGGGTGCAGGTACATCTTACTACGATATGAGATTTACCAACTTCTTCTTCCCTACTGTAGGCATCAAAACATCAGAGCTTTATCTCATGCTTGCTGAATGCTATACACGTGAAGACAACTATATCAATGCGATCGAGACCTTGAACACCCTCCGTAAAAAAAGGATCGAAGGTGATGCCGCCATACTATCCACGCCAAGTACGCGCAAAGAAACCATGGAGCTAGTCATCAACGAACGTCGCAAGGAGCTTCCCTTTGGCTATCATCGATTTTTCGACCTCAAACGTCTGAATACAGAACCGGAGTATGCGAAGACGTTAGAACGCAAATTTCCTATCGTCAACAAAACGGTACCACAGCAGACGTACCGCCTAGCTCCCAACTCAAGACTGTATATCATTCCATTCCCGCTCGATGTGATGGAGCGTAATCCAAATATCCGTCCTAATACGGACGAGAAAACACCTTTTTAATACAACAAGAAGACCACTAAATAAAAATGCTAAAAAAACTATTTACATGCCTTATCTTAGGACTGTCGCTAGTACAAGCGTCAGCTCTCTCCCTACCCGCCGACAGCGCTAGTAGCCCGAAAAACGAATACCAGAAAATCATACGTAAAGCCACCCTTAGTCGTAGTGGAGTTTTCAAAGTCTACGAATCGGACAAAAAGTGGTACCTGGAAATCCCAGATTCACTGATGAACCGTTATTTCCTAACTGTGACACGTCTCGTGTCAACACCGGCGGGCTTTTCTCTGTATGGTGGCGAAAAACTGAATGAGCAAACCGTCTATTTTGAACTAGGGAATGCTAATCGTATCTTTCTACGATCTGTAGACTATAGAAAGGACGCTTCGTCGGATGATGCCATCTTCCAAGCATTGGAAAAATCACAGCTGACACCGATTATAACAGCAATGGATATAAAAGGAACTAGCCCCGAAAAGGATGCATACCTCGTAGATGTGACGGATTTATTTAAAAAGGATAACCCCGTATTATCTGTAGCCAACAGTATTAAAACAGAAAACAAGTTGGGATCGCTAGCCGACGATCGTTCATTTATCATTGATATGCGTGTCTATCCTATCAACATCGAAGTACAAACTACCAAAACATATTCTACGAGTTCGCCTGCTATAAATGTAGGTGCTCAAACATTCACGATCAATACCTCTATGGTGTTATTACCGAAAGTGCCCATGCAAAAACGTTTGTTTGATGCTCGTGTAGGTTATTTCGCTAACAAGTTTATTCTCTTCTCTGACCAGAAACAGCGTAGTGAGCCCCATAGCTTTATACAGCGTTACCGTTTAGAACCCAAGGAAGAGGATCTTGAGAAATACACTCGCGGCGAACTTGTGGAGCCAAAAAAACAGATTATCTACTATATCGACCCCGCAACACCTAAAAAGTGGAGACCGTATCTTATTGCAGGAGTAAACGATTGGAATGCAGCTTTTGAACAAGCTGGCTTTAAAAACGCTATTGTAGGAAAAGAATGGCCTGAAAATGACACGACCATGAGCCTAGAAGATGCCCGTTTTTCAGTAATCCGTTATTTTGCTTCAGAAAAAGCAAATGCATATGGACCACGTATCTCTGACCCCAGAAGTGGTGAAATAATAGAGAGTCACGTGGGTTGGTACCACGATGTGATGCGCCTTCTACAGCGCTGGTTTATGATACAGGTCGGTCCGCTGGATAAACGCGCACAGAAAATGGAGCTTGATGATGAAATCATGGGCGAACTGATCCGGTTTGTATCGTCTCATGAAATTGGTCATAGCATTGGGCTTCGCCATAACATGGGATCAAGTGCGATGACGCCAGTAGAAAAACTTCGGGACAAAGCATGGGTCGAAAAGCATGGTCATACGGTATCCATCATGGACTATGCACGATTTAACTATGTAGCCCAACCGGAGGATAACATCGGCCTTAATGGCATCTTCCCTCGTATAGGAATCTACGATAAATGGGCCATACAATGGGGATACCAGCATCTAAATCAGTTTGAAGATGCACACTCCGAACAAACCTTTTTGATTCGTCAGGTGACGGACAGCCTACGGAGCAATCCCAAATTATGGTTTGGAGGAGAAGGGAAAAATGAAGACCCTCGCAGTCAAACCGAAGACCTCGGCGACGACTCTATGTTGGCTAATACTTATGGTATCAAGAATTTAAAAAGAGTAATGGAAAATCTAGTCGCTTGGACGGCGAGCGCTAATGACGACTACACTAACCTAAAGGATATGCAAAAAGCTGTACGGGCACAGTTCGATCGTTACCTATATCACGTTTTGAAAAACATCGGAAATAGGTACGTAACTGACCGCATCCGTATAGACGAAGGACCAGTATACAGTGCCATTCCCAAGTCCAAAAGCAAGGCAGCAATTCAATACGTCACGGACAATGTATTTAATCCACCTACCTGGCTGTATCCGCAGGACGTACAGCAGTATACGGGACGTGATGGCGATAAAGAGATCCTCGACCAGCAAGAACAAATGCTAACTATGCTATTCAGCCCGGTCATGATGCAAAACATATATTATAAATCCATGAAAGATACGGAAGCTCTTGACTTGGAGGAATATATAGCAGAAATATCCAAGGGTGTATGGAGCGATATGAGCGGTGACACACAACTGGACAACTACAGAAGAAGTTTACAACGTTATTTCCTAGATCGTATTGATGCGATAGTGAATCCTAAAACTGTCGGTGTAAGTGATCCCATTAGCCAAGCTCAACGCAGTGATGTCAACCTGTACACTCGCGCCTATCTACCTAAACTGCAGAAGAAGGTAGAAAGTCTACAGGCTCAGTCCAAGGGGAACTTGAATAAAGCGCATTACGCCAATATGGTTAAAGAAATCAAACGTATACAAGATGGCAAACAACCAAAATAAAAGAACAGAACATATGAAACACAAACAACTATCACCTCTGCCTATTGGTTTCCTGTGCAGACTATTAATGATCGGAGGTATACTTCTATCTGTGCGATTTGGACAGGCACAAGAGGGTAATACCCCTGAATTTGAACAACGTAAAGGACTTTTGGAACTATACATGAAAGCCAAAGATGCAATAGAAGCGGAAGACAAAGCTGCATTTGAGGCGCAGGCTACTCTATTCCATACTGAACTAAAAAAAATGCGATTGAAAGGAATACCAGGACAACATTTGGGTAGGATGATGAGCCTTCGTGATTCCTTACGAAGCAATAGCTTGGCCTTATCGAAGCTTAAAGATCTTGAGAAGATAAAGACCTCGTTTTCCGCAATCAGCACACAACTGTGGTCTGTTATGGATGTGATGAAGTTTTCCGATGCACCAGTCTACTTGCAATACTGCCCAATGGAAAAGGCGTACTGGGTTCATACCAATAAAGCGATACGTAATCCTTATAATCCTATAGAAATGCCTGACTGTGGTAAGGTAGTTGGTAATGTGACAGAGGAGAACTACAAGGTAGCGGACTGCTGTCATATTTAAGCGAGGTTAAATCAGGCAGAACATAATTCTTCAAAAAAATGGAATGCCTGATTTAAATAGCTAATATAAGGCGCTGTTTCATAGCTTGAAAAAGATAGCCTAAGCGTTATAATTCAAAAGCTAATTTTATACGATGAGATCTGCCTTTGGGACACATGGTAATCTTCAGTAGGGAAATATTTCAGCATGCATCGTGCGCTCCCTCCATCAAGCACATCCGTAGTAAGCCGATCTTAATATCGGCTTACTACGGATATCAATTTCTGCCGATCTATTTTAGGACAATATCTTTTCCAGACTCTTCTCCGCATAACCGGCGCTAGCCGTCATTCCTTTGCCCCCTATCCCCGTACGGACATGTATACGCTCCGACACATCAATTTCCAAAATCTGCTTATCGTGCTGTGCATAACAACCGGTCCAGGTCGACTCGATCATACTTTCATCTACCGGCATGATTCTATTCGCTTCGGCAAGCATGAGCCTATTGATCGTATTATTGATAGAAAAACCAAGGTCATCGATCCGACTGCCTAACGCATACTCGTGCGAATCGCCTATAATGATACTGCCATCTACCGCTTGCTTAAAAAGAATATGCACCCCCCATTTGCGTAATTCTTCATAGTGTGTGGGTACAGACATCGTATGGAAAGATGGGCAATAAGCTTCAAAACTCTCGTATCGACGTACCGTAAGTCCGGTGAGAATATTCCCTGGCATCTTCAAATGCGGCAGAGGCTTGGTACGCATCATCTGCAATTTACTCACTTTGAGACCGCTGTCTTCAAAAAGATCTCTAAACAACAATTTAAATTCATAACCATTACAAATCACCACCTTGTCCGCATCGAAACTTTCGCCTTGGCTAGATCTTAAAGAAACAGTGTCCCCCAGTTCTTCACAGCCCACAATTGCGGTATCGTAATGCAAGGTATAATTAGAAAATTTTTCTTTCAAATAACCGTGTATCTTCCTGATCATCAAGTCTGGTTCCGCACTGAGTTCCTGCTTAAAGACAATAGCTTCTTTCACATACGCTCCATTCAACATCGGATAAGCCTTTAGAACCTGTTCCTTAGACCAAAGCTCATGGGCATAACCTACCTGCTGATAATGGACGCTCAACTCGTGAATAACCTGTACTTCATCTTGATCGGAAGCAATATAGATACTACCGTTATTCCGTATGGATATATCTCCCTCTTGCTGTATGGACTGATAAATATCCAATCCTCTTACCCCGTATCCAAACCACTCGCCGGCCATTCCAGATGGCACTACCTGTCCAAAATTACGAACCGTAGATCCCTGTGGATAATTATCTTTCTCCACATGTAAAACGCGAAGCCCCCTAACCAAGGCATGATACGCATGGAATGTACCCAACACTCCTGCTCCTACCACTATCAGATCATATTTTTTATTGTTCATATGTGTATAATTTGCTTTTATCTGTCATATGGAATACTCATGAGTGTTTATGCTTCTCACTAAACATGAGTATTTCATCAATTCTATATGTATTACACTTTATAAATAAAACCTAAAATCATCCCCATAACAAAACCCGTGTTTTGGGACGTCGCACTTTTACAGGAGATTTCTGTTTGCGAACAAAATAAATCAGCGACAGAACAGACAAAACGCCTCCTATACAAGATGCAAAGAACACCAGCTGTATAAAATACCCTCCCCAGCTCAGCGTATTGGGCAGCATCTCTTTATTGATCATAATAACAAAACTACCTAAGTAACCTATAGAATCCGCTAGATACATAACAAATCCGGTATTGCTCTTCACCCTAAAAGTAGCTATCATCCGTTCAAAAAAGATGGCATTGTAGGGTATATAAGCCATGTATAATCCCAACCCAACCAACAACATCCAAGTAAGACCATCCAGCAGATGAATCGTATAGAAATACGTAGAAAGGCCGGAAATAAGGAACCCCGCTATAATCTGTAGGTGAATCAATTTAAATGCCTTCAGATTGTCCTTTACAAGGATAAGCATGGAAATCATAAACAGCACAATTAGAGCTATCACCCCATCGACCTTCGCATAAATACCATTATCCTTAATATGTAACATGTTCCAGATTTCTATCTCAAAATTATCTCTAACATCACGAAGTATGGTCAATAACATATAAACAAGTACTGTCAGCACGATCCCTGGCATAAAACGTTTCAAAAACTTTTTACGCATCTTTCCGTCCATAGCGACACGCTCTGTTCTTAAAAGCTCATCCGCAGCGGTTGGAGCAGGAACCATTCCCAATACCCAAACACACAATAGAAAGGGCACAAAAAACAACAACCCGGTGCAAAATGGCATCCAATACTCGGTGACAGCAAAGGAACTCATTAACCAACGGCCTACTGTCTTAATCAACCCCGAAGCAAAGATTAAACTCACCGCCATAACAGCCCCCATAATCTCTGTAAAACGCCTTCCTTCCAAATAAGAAAAAACCAAGCCCCAAATCATTCCCAATGGAAATCCGTTAAAAAACATGAATACGATATTCCAAGGTTTCGGCGCCAATGCAAATAGAAATAGACTAAACCAGGAAATCAAAATAAGCACCACCAAATAACGTTCTCTGTTTTTATTTTTACTCTCGGCAATAAATCGGATACCGTAAAATTTGCTAAACATGTAACCTAACATCTGGACAACAACAAGCCATACCTTGAAACTAATACCCAAAAGCTGTTCATCCGCAAATCCTGCTGCTGTAAAGGACTTCCGGAAGGAATACATACTCGTATAACAAAAGAAAGCAGCCAATGCCAGAACAACTGCCACGGACCGTTCATCTAAGCGTGTAAACCTATTTTTTATAGTATGTATTAGTGACATAATCGTATACTTATTGGTAAAAAATCTTATTAAGCAACCAAAAGTATAGTTATGTTATTAACCAAACGCTAAACTAAAGTTAAGTATTTGTAAACAATATTACAAAACTATTTTAGCATTTGTAAAACACTAAAAAAGCCCTGAACTATACGTTCAAGGCTTTCCTTTTAAAATTCTAAATTTTGTATTATTTATGCTTCTGATCGAAAAAATAGACAATTAACATCAAGGCCTTCTCGTCGCCTATATTTCTAGGTGTGTGGGCAAGTCTTCCATTAAAGAAGATCGAATCACCTTCTTCCAATACAACGACCTGATCGTCGAATACATACTCCACCTTACCACTGATTATATACTTATACTCAAATGCCTCTGTCTCGACCATAGGTCGGCTAGCATCTGGCAACAGCTCTAATAACACAATATCCAAGGTCGAGCTATCGATTGAGGAAGTAAAAATACGCTTATAGTGAAAGCCCAGTGCCTGTTCCTTTTCAAATGCGGTATAGGAATCCTTTCTACGAACAATAATCGGCCCCGAGTCTTCATCCGAATTGAAATCTTTAAAAAACTCATTAAGGTCAATCTCGAGCGATTTTATAATATTAATCAATACCAAAAGAGAAGGAATGGTCCTGTTGTTTTCAATCTGTGAAATCAACCCTTTGCTCACTCCAGCCCGGTCCGCTAGCTCCTGAATCGTAATACCTTTCTCCTTACGTATCTCTTTCAGCTTTTGGCTTATCTTAAATAATGTATTATCTTCCATGTTATTCTTCAAACCTACATAAATTCGCGTTTGCACGCAAAAAAAATTGTTTCATAGATATAAAAGCGAATTTTGTAGCTCTCCTCATCCATTGACATTCTCTTATAGAGGAAAAATAAGCAAATATATCTGCTAATTGATATTAATTTATCAGAACAAAAGTCCAATCCTTCTGAAAAAACTTAACAATAAATTAACGCTATAAAAATATAGCATAAATAAACTTTGTTTAGTATTGCAAAACATTTGTATATTTATACAACGATATGAAACAACAAGGGACTTATTATGTATTCCATGAGGCAAACAAACCTTTAGAAAAGGTTGAGATGCCCTTGCCGGATCTCCAAGAGAACGAAATATTAGTAAACATACGCTACGCAACACTCTGCGGTAGTGATCTACATACTTACTGTGGCCTGAGACAAGAGCCTTGCCCTACCATATTAGGTCATGAGATTGTAGGAGTAATCGAAAAGATTTCTCCAGAGCACAGCGGGTTGGACGCTATCGGAACACCGCTCCATATTGGAGATCTTGTGACCTGGACGGTATTTGCTAGCGACCCGAACACGACCAATTATCAGGCTGAAACTCCTCAGAAAAACAGTGATCTTTATAAATATGGTCATCGGCAGATAACAACCAAAGATAGTTTTCACGGTGGATTAGCTTCGCACATCGTCTTACGGCCACACACTTGTATTAGGGTATTACCCCAGGAAATCCCATTAAGCATAGCGGCCACTATCAACTGTGCTATAGCAACCTCAGCAGGAGCCATCCGTCTTACTGATTCGGTGGCCAACAAGAACGTACATATTGCCGGGATCGGTCTACTCGGTCTTGTCGCGATCGCCATGTGTAAAGAAATGGGGGCAAATCATATCGTTGCTTCGGATATAAATGAAGATAGGCTGAAACTCGCTAAAGATTTTGGAGCTACACATACGCTAAACCTGAAAGAACAGGAGTCTGACAAGGTATTGAAAAAACTTTCGATAGACTGCTTTATTGATATGAGCGGATCACCTGATGCGATGGAGCTTGGTATCGATACACTACAACTGCATGGCAAGGCAGTATTTGTTGGAGCCGTATTCAACCAACGTAAGACTGGTATTGATGCCGAACAAATGATACGAAAAATGCTTACGATCAAAGGTCTGCATAATTACAACTATACTGATTTCTCCAATGCGGTGGATTTTATTGTTAAAAACTGGAAGAAATACCCTTTCGAGTCATTAATTGAACGTGACTTTCCACTATCCAATATCAACGAAGCTATCCAATTTGCCATAGCAAACAAACCGATACGTGCCGGTCTATATATGTCTAATCCAGCCGTTAAAACCGAAGAATAATGGGTACTACATTTAGAAAAGACCAGTGGAAGATGCTCTTTGTAACTATGTTCTGTTACTTATTCTTCTACACGGGGCGACATAACTTTGGTTGGGCTGCAAAAGGAATTGCAGAAGAGCTCGACATCAGTTTTCAACAGGTAGGTTGGATCAGTTTTGCCATGTTGATGGGCTATGCCATCGGTCAGCTGATCAACGGAAACCTTGCCGACCGACTTAGTCCCAAGACCATGATCATTACAGGAGGGGGGCTTTCGATACTGTGCAATCTATCCATCAGTTTTGCAAATAGCTATACGGCAATCCTCTTATTATGGACATTAAATGGGTATTTTCAGTCTATGGCCTGGGGATCCGGAGGTCGATTAATAGCAAATTGGTGGAGCAGCGAGGAACGGGGAAAAGCCTTTGGCTTTTATACCATGGCAGCAGGCAGTTCCTCTGTCCTCACATTTTTCATGGCTCTAGTATTAGTTCATCAAGATCAAAGTTGGCGAACCTTATTCCGCTACCCTATTCTATTTTTAGCGGGGGCACTTTTATTATTTCTATTTCTGGCGTATAGCCATCCTAAACACAAAGGATATACCCTCCCTGAAGAGGAGGAGTCGGAATCGACCACAGCTACTCGAAACTGGAAGGAAGCCTATAAAGCGGTATTTCGGAATCAAAATTTTATGATCGCCTCTGTAGCAATCGGCTTTCAAAGTATGGCGCGATACGGTCTCATATTCTGGGTACCTATACATTTCCTTGGAAATGATTATAAACAATCCAGTGGCAATCTATGGCTTACCCTCCTCATTCCTATAGGCATGGCTCTTGGAGCAGTTTCATTTGGTTATATCTCGGATCTAATCTTCAAAAAAAACAGGAGCAAGTCCATTCGAGCGGGGATGTTGATCAGCTGTATAATTGCAGTGCTAATATACCTCGTTCCGATTGAAAACCACCTTCTAATAGGTGTCCTTATGTTTGCCTCAGGTTTTTTCGTATACGGTCCGCAGGCCAATTTTTGGACACTGAGTCCTGATTTATTAGGCACCAAACTGGTCGGAACAGGGATAGGCATTATGAATATGTTTGCCTATGTATTCGCTGCTGTGGGCGAACCCCTATTCGGCAAACTAATTGACTACACGGGAAATACAGCGAACATCTTTCTGTTTGTAGCCCTTATCTGCGCGCTATGTGCATGTATCATATCATTTGTTAAAATTAAAGAATCCATAAATAATCATGAGTAAAGTAAAATTAGCCATCTTTGATATGGCTGGAACAACAGTCCAGGATGAACGTGAAGTTGAAAAGTGTTTTTATGATGCGATTAAAGCTACCCATCTGAATGTATCAAGGGAAAAGATTAATAGCATGATGGGCTGGTCGAAAATCCTTGTATTTGAGACAATATGGAAAGAAGAAATCGGTGAAGATCATCCAGATTATTCGAAAAAGGTCCAAGAATCTTACAATTACTTCACCAAGACCTTGGAAGAACACTATGAAACAGTTGGCGCCAAGCCTTATGAGGGCGTATTGGAGGTATTCGATTACTGCAGATCAAACGGAATCAAAATAGCGCTGACAACAGGCTTCTACCGAAAGGTAACCGATATCATCCTTGCGAAACTGGGTTGGGACAAAGGATTAAACAGCGATTATATCTGCTTAACGAATGGTAACGAAAACATCATTAACTGCTCTACCGCTAGTAGCGATGTCGTACATGGACGACCTGCACCGGATATGATTCATCTGGCTATGAAAAAATGTGGCATTGCGGATCCGAAACAGGTTATCAATCTGGGCGACACCCCCTCTGATCTTCAATCGGCAGAAGCTGCAAATGTACTGTATTCTGTGGGATCCCTCTATGGAACACATAGTCAGGAAGAACTACAAAGTTATAAACATGATCAGTTTATTTCGAAGCCAATTGAAATGATCGACATCATCAAAAAACTAAATGAATAGGTTATTAAATAGCGTACTAAACCATGATAAACCGAAAAAACTTCATCAAGATCGGCAGCCTAGGGCTGTCCGGTCTCTTTTTAAACAATAGCCTAGCATCACCTCTGAATGAGATTGACAATGCGGTAAAAAAAAGAGCGCTAAGGTTCGGCATCATCTCCGATTTACATTACGATCTAATGCACGATGCGGGAGAGCGGGCAGAAGCATTTATCAATGCCATGAACCAAGAACAGCCCGATTTTATTATAAGCCTTGGTGACTTCTGTGTTCCAAAACCACAGAACCAACCGCTAATGGATATCTGGAATAAATTTAAAGGAGAAAAGCACTATGTATTGGGCAATCACGACACCGACGGAGGTTTTACAAAAGATCAGGCCTTGCGTTTTTGGAATGTTAACCGACCGTACTACTCCTTTGACAAGGACGGCTTTCATTTCGTCATCTTAGATGGCAATGAAAAACCGCTTAATTCTAAGCTACAAGGTTACCCCCGAACTATCGGCAAACAGCAACTGGCATGGCTCAAAGAAGACCTAGAAAAGACCAAGCTAAGAACTGTTATTTTTTGTCACCAAGGAATAGACAACACCAATAATGGTATTGAAAATGGCATGGAGGTGCGTTATCTACTCGAACAGATCAACGTAAACGCGGGCTTTAACAAAGTTATACTTGTATTTAGCGGACACCATCACTCCAATTACTACAATAATATCAATGGTATACATTACGTGCAAATCAATAGCTCCTCCTACTACTGGGTGGACGAGTCCTACAAAAGCAAGGCATTCTCTGAGGATTTCTATAAGAAGCACCCTATACTCCGTCATACCATCGTATATGAAGCCCCAATATGGGCCATTGTCGAAATTGACGGTAAGCGCAAAATAAAGATAAAAGGCAAGAAAAGTAAATTCGCCGGCAATGACCAAACAACGCCACCCGGTCTAACAGATATCTATCCTGTCATGGCCGAGATTGAAGATCGGACGTTAAGTTATTAGTCCTGCATAAAAATGGCTGCCTGCTATGTTTATCGCAGTAAACACAGCAGGCAGGTAGATAGGAAATACTAATACTTCACCGTATCTGAATTTAAAAAGGGAAGTTGATACTTTCCGGAATCCACATACAATTCTACGTCTAAAGCTTTCAAACCCTCAACACCCTTTGCGGTCACCTTGGTCTGGTAGGCATAAATTTGCTTTAAACCCTGCAATTGCCCTAAATGGGTAAGCCCCTGATCAGAAATCGCTGTTCCAAACAAATTGATATAGCGTAAAGACTTACTTCCTTTCAGTACATGGAGTCCTTCGTCAGACAATTTTGTATGTTCCAAATGAAGCTTCCGCAGATAAGGCATTTTTACAACACTCGCCATAGCCGCATCCGAAACGGCTGTTCGTGCCAGTTTAAGCTGTACGATATTATCTTTTATCTGCAAAAGATCCTCTAAATCCTTATCTGAAAACTCTGGATAATTGATCGCATTTATGGCTACATAAGGACTATTAACCGCAACGGGTAATACTTTGATCCCTTTTGCTTGAAGATTTCGGACAAATTCTTCTGGAAGATCATTTCCTTCAGGAAGGTCGGCGTATTCCAACTGTTCGGCCTCATTTCCTCCTTCTTCCAATTGTGCTAATAGTGTTTTTATTTCAGGAGATTGATTTGTTTGATTCACCTTCTTCGTAAAACTGGCTCCTTCGGTAATCCACCAACCGATCAGCTTGATCTGTTCGGCGGTAATCGGGGTCCTACCTTTAGGAGGCATACGCTTCTCATGACCTACTGGTAGCACCAGTCTAGCATACAATTCGCTTTCGGGCATCTTTCCCGGTTTTAGTACGACACCACCGTCTCCCCCCTTTAAAAGAAATTCCTGACTGTGTATTGCCAGGCCACCTTCTTTCTTTCTCTCTCCATGGCAAGAGGCACAGCGCTGCATCAAAATCGGTGCTATGATCTCCTGATATAAAGCTGCCTCCTGAACATTCTCAATTTTAGCCATTTGGAACTCCTCACTTTTTAGCCCCAGCATATCCTTTATCACTGTAGGGATTGCCTCCTTAAAATACCCTTCACCATGTGTTAGCGTCCCTCCAAAATGACCAGTCGCCCCAATTAGTAGAAACAGTAAACTGAATACCAAAAATCGATAACTCCATTTCTTTCGATACATCCAATATACGGATACCGAAATAACCGCAACTGCTATCCCTAGCCATTGATGAAAATCTAACGTTTGCTGTTCATATCCACCCCGCAAGGACAGTAGGTATCCCGCAATACTGGCTAAAATAGCAGCCATACTCCCGAAAAATAACACTACCGGAATAGCAACATGTATCTCTTTATATTTCTCTCTTTTGGCAAGAACAGCCATAAAAAAAGCTACCACCAACATACCTATTGGAAGATGCACCAACAATGGATGGGCTCGACCGATAAATTCGCCTAACTCTTCAAAAAACTGTCCCATTATTGGTATCGTGCTCGTAAAAGTTTCAACATAGATACGTTTTGTTGCCATTGGCTGCTCACAGGTTGTTGCGTAAAAGGCAAAGTAGGCAGATAACCGGCAGGACCAAACTCGGTCGTTATAGTGAGGGTCCTGCGTCCATTTTCCTTGTGCAACTGCACTATTCTATCCCACCAAGCTAAGTGCTGCTCCAAGGTGCTCTTCCACTCTGGCGCCGTAAAATCATTGACCTGAGGCCCCTGAGGATGTCCGACACGTGCATGAATATGTCCGGTACGCTGGAGCGCCAACTCTACGGTCTCTTTCTGGTCACCCAATAAAGATTCGTGGACACTACACCAATGCGAGATATCCAAAGCGAGACTTAGCGCCGGAAGCTCTTCCAAAAATCGCTTGGTGACATGGGCTGCAAAACTAAAGCGGCCACGATGTGTCTCGTGGTAGATAGGTAGATTATTTAACTTACTGAGCTTACTTGCAGCATCGATCAATGTACTATTCTGTTGAAACGTATAATAATCTTTGCCCGTATGACAATTGATATAATCAGGTTTCACACGGATAGCGGTTTCAATATTCTTCACAAAACTATCGTGGTATTCTTGAAATGATCGTCCACCCCCACCGCATAGCAACCCCAGTGACAATTCATATCGTTTTAAGGCCTCCAACATGTCACTACGTTCGCTATCTGTTCCTGGCAGCCAGGTCTCTACCCCATCAAATCCGGCATCCTTTACCTTGGCACAAAACACATCCCAGCTATCTGTCATACCCCAGTTTGTACAATAGATTTTAATTTTTAATCCCGTATTCGACTGTGCACTACCCGCCATTGTATTAACCAACAATAACAACCATAATATAGAATATCGTATCCTCTTCATATATGTATTAAATTCCTTAATGTTAAATAAACCACAGGCTACACGACTGCACTAATTAACTCTCCGTGTACATCAGTAAGTCGAAAAGGTCTACCTTGAAACTCGTAAGTAAACTTCTCGTGATCAAACCCTAATAGATGTAGCATCGTAGCATGCACATCATGTACAGATGCCCTTCCCGAAACTCCGGCAAACCCTATTTCATCCGTTTCGCCATAGGTCACTCCTTTCTTTACACCTCCACCGGCCATCCAAATGGTATAGGCATCGGTATGATGGTCCCTTCCTAGAAATGGCATATCGCTATTATCCCGATTTTCTTGCATCGGTGTACGTCCAAACTCTCCTCCCCAAACCACTAATGTTTCGTCTAAAAGACCTCTCTGTTTCAGGTCCAATAAAAGAGCTGTCATAGGTCGATCTATCTCCCTACATTTATTTCTGAAACCAAGATCAATAGACGTAGACGAATCTGTGCCGTGACTATCCCATCCCCAATCAAAAAGCTGCACAAAACGAACACCCTGCTCTACAAGTTTACGCGCCAAAAGACAGTTATTTGCAAAGGATTCCTTTCCTGGCTCAGTACCGTATAATTCATGAATATATTCCGGTTCTTTACTGATATCCATGACTTCAGGGACGGCCACCTGCATTTTATAAGCCATCTCATATTGCGCTATCCGAGAGAGTGTTTCTGGATCTTTATACGTATCGTACTCGGCCTTATTAATTTCATTGATCGCACTGATCGTTTGCTTCTTTAAGTCCCGTCCCATTCCATCTGGATCGGCAAGATACAATACAGGATCTCCTTTAGAACGGCATTGTACTCCTTGATATACCGAGGGCAAAAATCCCGATCCCCACACGCTCTTGCCTGCGTCGGGCGTCTTACCTCCTGAGGTCAATACCACGAAACCCGGTAAATTACTATTTTCAGAACCTAGACCATAAGTTACCCAAGAACCTATACTCGGTCTACCCAAGCGAGGGCTACCGGTATGCATAAACAATTGGGCCGGCCCATGATTAAACTGATCGGTATGGACTGCTTTTAAAAAACTAACTTCGTCGGCTACTTTTGTAAAATGAGGGAGGTGGTCTGAAATCCAGGCACCACTTTGACCATATTGTGCAAAGGTCGCCTGTGGTCCCAACATCTTGGGAACACCACGTATAAAAGCAAAAGTTTTGCCCGCTAATAATGATTCCGGACAAGGTTGATTATGTAGCTTATGCAATGCAGGCTTATAATCAAAAAGTTCCAGTTGCGATGGAGCTCCCGCCATGTGGAGATAAATCACACTCTTGGCTTTGCCCGGAAACTGCGGTGCTCTGGGGATTAGTGGATTCAATGCATTCAGGTCTATACCTGATCCGGCACCTCCTGAATTACCTGCGCAACTCGCGAGAAAACTACCTAAAGCAATACTTCCGATTCCGGCAACGCAGTCTTTTAAAAAGTGTCTTCGTGTCACAGCCTGTAATTGCTGTTGCTCTAATTCCTTAAACAATTTATTAAAGTCTTTCATCCCTTTCCGCTTTATGATTTCGTTAAAAATTCATCCAAATTCAATAGTGCATTCGCGACAACCATATACGCTGCTTGCGAAATCACCTGCTCATTAGTCAACTTACCCGACTGTACCCCTAAGAATCGTTCCGCATCCTTTGGCTTTTTACTAAAATCGAGTTTTGCACTTCCATATAATTTTTCTAATGCATTTAGTTTTTCTTTAATAGGGCTCCGGAGCATCACCCTTCTATACCCCATCGCTAGAGCCTTCTGTAGATCCCCTTTGCTTTCCTTTTCCATAAACTCCGAGAGGTGTTTTGCAGCTTCTAGATACACAGGATCATTCAAGGTGGTCAGTGCCTGTAGCGGCGTATTGGTCCGTATTCGATCCACTAGACACAACTCTCGACTGGAGGCATCAAAAGATATAAAAGATGGATAAGGACTGGTGCGCTTTAGAAAGGTATACACCCCACGTCTATACTGGTCCTCTCCTTGACTTTTATTCCAAGACTCGCCACTGTACACCGTCATCCAAACGCCATCTGGCTGATAAGGCATAACAGAAGGACCATACATTTTGGTGCTTAATAATCCAGCGACAGACAGTGTTTGATCACGGATCTGTTCGGCAGTAAGCCTGAATCTCGATCCTCTAGCGAGGTAATGGTTATCCGGATCTTTCTTGGTGTCATCGGTATTCAGATCGGACGACTGCTTATACGTTGATGACATTACAATCTCCTTAATAAGGCTCTTCATACTCCAATTCTTCTCGTACATCACATCCAATGCGAGATAATCCAGTAAAGCACCATGTATAGGCGGATTACTCTGTGTACCCATATCGCCTAATGGCTCAACCAGTCCGCGGCCAAATAGTTGTGCCCATACACGATTCACCAAAGTCCGGGCTGTTAAAGGATTCTCTTTGCTCGCAATCCATTTGGCAAATCCAAGACGGTTTTTCGGTTCATTTTCAGGAAAATCATTTAGCACCGCCGGTACAGTAGGTTGCACCTCCTCACCCAGGGTCAACCGATTTCCCCTTTCGAAAACATGGGTCTTACGTTTCATATCCAAGGGATTTTCGATCATGATGGGGACAGACTCGGGCTGTGTATTAATCAGCGATAGAAACAAGTCTTGCATTCTGCCAGCTTCGACCTCATTTGCTTTCGGTAGGGGTTCTCTAAAAGCGAACCACTCGATCATACATACCGGCTGATCGCATTATAAGGCATCCTTAGTTCTGGATCGTCCGTGATAAGACGCTTGATAAATTCACTGTGATCAGCATCACCGCGAATGATTGAAGGACTCCCCGACTCCGTCTTAGCAAAAGCCTCTTCTTCAAACAGCAGGCTTAAACCGCCATTGGCTTTAACACCTCCATGGCAGGAAATACAATGCTTATTAATAATTGGCTTTACCTCTGCACTAAAATCAACGGGTCTCTCCTTCCGAATGGAAAAAAATACGATCCCTAAAACCCCAATAAGTATTATCGAAATTACTAAAACACGTTTCTTCATTGCTTTTAAATATTCACGCGATGAAACTGTCTTCAAAGCTTTGATTACTTCTCAAACAACTTCATTATCTTACAATTGGTTCACATGAATTCCACTACACCTCCTTACGATTATGAATAACTATAGGGGACGGTTTAGCTCTGGAACTTTTGTTTATCCGTTGGTTATCGTAAAAATAGAAAATTTACAGTGAAGCAACTAACACTATATTGACAGCTTTTAAAACTATTTTACCCCTACACAACCGGTTGGTCCGGTTTCGTTAAAATCATCCACAAAAAAACTTTCATGATGCCTTTGGATCAGCAACAGACATGAAAGTTCTTGATGGCCATTGAACCGAGCGAAGAGAGCTCATTGATGCATTGAAAAGTTGAAACGAATCAATAATACAAACACTTTCAGAAAAAAAGCGACAGAAAGTTAAAATACTTCCTGTCGCTTATGTTACGATGATATAGCTTCTGCTTCTACTGATACACTTTTACCCAATCAACCTCCATCACAACGGGTAGCTGGCTCTGGTCGACTTTGCCTACCCAGCTGCCTCCAAGCTGTTGATCAATTAAAATAAAAAATGGCTGGTCATAGGGCCACTGAGAAGGATCCACACCTTTCAATCGGGGATAAGTGAATGTATCTTTACCATTCAATTGAAACACGATACGATCCGGATACCAGCTTATACCATACACATTGTAAACTCCCGCCTCGATAGCAGCGGTTCCGTAATGCGGTGGTTTTGTCTTTTCACCTAGATCTAGCGTGTAATAAGAGTGGGTAGTCTGGTAAATAATCTTATCAAAGTTCAGGTGCTCCATGATATCTATCTCTCCATTTTTGGGGTATTTACCATACTTATCCAGCTCTGCCAACATCCACATGGCAGGCCAGGCTCCCTGAGCGCTACCAAGTTTGGCCCGGATCTCAATTCGACCGTATTGAAATGCAAATTTGCCTTTACTCCAGATACCTCCAGTAATAAAAGGTCGTTTATCCCTAGTTGTGTCTGGATTATTGATTCCTAGTAGATGTAGCTGCCCGTCTTTTAGCTCAAAACATCTATCATCCGTACTCATGTGTCTATTCCAATCTGCTGTTCCAGCGGGTATTCTACTCCACCTATTCGTATCTAATGTCCTTTCATTAAAGTCATCTTTCCAAATCAACTTCCACTTTTTCTCCTCGCGCCCTTCTTTTTGAAGATAGACCTGTGGGTGCTCGGCCATTCTGTTGGATACAGAACACGAGCCTAACAGCATACTAACTCCTCCTAATATATAATAAGTAATCTGAGCTACTCTCATGAAGCTATCTGTTTTTTAATTCAATAACGCTTTAGCCTTATTAAGGTCTTCATTCCAGGTCTCGGTACGTTTCGGATTATCCAATTTTTGGATGATAGTTTCCAATGCTTTCAACTTATCCTGATCCTTGGCATCGGTCCATTTCTTACGTAATACAAGTACTTTTTCATAATCCTGAATACCTTCTAGCATCCGTTCAAAACGTATAGAGCTTCTGTTTTGCGGGTATACAACATAGGTATCTCCAGCGGGCCATGTCCGAAACCGCGAATCCTGCAATGGAGTTTCCACCCATGAATTATAGGCCCAGTGTAACACCCCATCAAAACCTGCTGCTAAAGCATACCAGGCAAGGTATGTCGATTCCGCCGGATCAGAGAACGTAAACTGATTAGGAAAAGAGTTGCCACAATAGACATAAAATGTGCTGTTCAATCCCATTGCCCTTCTATTGATTAGATCCTGCTTAGCGAAAGGGTGTCCCGAAGCGATACTGATGTCTCTGCTATCCGGAAATTTTTTGTAGGTTTTTTGATTATCCGCATACGATACGCCCAATTCTGGTGCGATCTTTTTCAGCAAGGCGAAAGCTGCTTCCATCTGATCGGGTTCACGCTCATCCATTGCAATATTAGTAATAGACAACCATCCCTTTGCTTTCAGATGGGCAGAGGAATTGGTAAGAAATGGTGCCCACATTTGTTCAAAAACAGCTGTCCCTGGCTTAGCCTCCACATCCACAAATTTGCCAGTGGCTTCATCTTTATAATGAATCATATTATTCCACGGAATAATAGAGTAACAGTTGATCATTTTCTTTATCCCAAGATCCATCATGAGTGTAACCCACCGATCAAAGACCGTATAATCATACTCCCAGGAACCATTTTTTTTCTTCTTCCAGACAATCATATCCGCATAAGGATCTAGGGTCTGTACATTCCATGGATCTTTATTAAGCGTGGTTGTGATAACCTTTTGTCCGGCATCTGCGAGTCGCTTCATCACAGGTTTTAACGCGGCGAAATGCGCGTCTGACCACATCGTCAGTCCTTCGACACGGGCTACTGCCGATGGGTGTTGCCATTGATCTAGATGGAATGTCCATTGGCTGACGGCTGGCAACAACTCGTTGACCACCTCCAGTTCCAATGTCAACGTCTCTATCTTCTTCTCTCCGGATTTAACAGTGACCGTGCTGTTGTATATTCCACTTTCACTATCTCGAGGGATATCCACGGTGACCCATACTGGACGCACTTCTTTACCTTTAATATCATAGCTATCTACATCGTCCAGCATATCGGGCGACAATGAAGCTGCAAAATCTTTTGGTTTACGATAACCGCATCCAGGACCATATTCATCGGTCATCACATAACGTACAAAGTGGACCTGTGCCACATCGCCTTTGATTTCTTGACGCTTTGATGAATGGAAATTACCAATCTCTAAGGAGACATTTTTCACGGATGCGCTCGACCATAAAAGAAGCTGAGCGGAGACACGTTCGCCCTTCCAACCTTTGACCAACATCTTCTTTTGCAAGGGCACCTGTGGTGCTATAGAGCGCACGTAGCGCTTATCTATCGAAACAAAAGAGCTATTAAGTCCTGCCTTTACAGCGGACCAGTCAGAAAGCGTATCTGCCGTTGGGTCTGCCATCTCTACGAATGTCCTCCCTTTCGCAGCCGTTTGAGCCTGTATTACGTCACTTTGCCCCCACAATAGGAGGCTTGCCATTCCAATTTTTACTAAAGTCTTCAAAATATGTGTATTTAAGTTTAGTGACTAGTTATAAAAGTCCAGTTCTGCGATACTCAGCGAGTTGCCGCCCCCTGTGATCTCGGTTGATATAATACGAATATAACGTGTATTCACCTTATTTCCGAATAGATGTTTCCTTTTAGAGGGATCGTTAATTAAATTACCGAATTCAAAACTACCAGCATCCTGCCAGTTTTTACCATCTAGGCTTACTTTCAATAACCCTTTGGCCATCATACCTTCCCCATGTTTTCGCTGAGGGGTGTAGGCAAATCCCGAAACAGCATAGTCACGACCTAAGTCTATTTCAATAAACTGATCTGCTCCTGTGGATTGCGAGTGCCAGAATGAATTTTCATTTCCATCAATAGCTTTATCCGCAGCGAATTTTTCACGAGCCCCGCTGCTCGAAACCACTTTCCAATTCCTTTTGGCTATACCTAAAGTCTCTTCTACTGGAGCTCCTCTTTGCCCTTCGCGATCTATGGCAACAGCCTTTATGATAGAGGCAGTCGGTAAGAAAGCGCCCGTATACAGTTGCGACTTAACCGTAGGATTAGAACCATCTACGGTATAATAAATACGATAATCTGAAGTCAGGTTGGCTAGCACATCCTCACCATGTGGTTTCCATCCAAATTCATGCTGATGAGGCTTAATCTCGACTTTACCATCCAGATCAGGCTGAATAGCAAGCTGAGGTGGCCTCACAGGGACTAGGTAAGCGCCTACAGTCGTCAACACGGGGGTAGCTCGACTTTCTAACACACGCAATCGGAATCGACTAGCCTCCACCATAGGAAACCGTAATATCCTTTTGTACCCCACATTCGTACCCTCGGCAATCTGTTTCCAGCCTCCGTCTTTCCAGATATCAATCGCGTGTCTTTCGATACGCTCCCCATTTTGCTGTACAGCCTCCTACAATACAAAGCGATTGGTACGTATGGGCTTTGCTGTTTTAAATTCTATTGCACCATCTTTTACTATAAATACTGTAGCTTGATCCTTATCCAAGAGCTGTTTGGGAGCTGTTGCTTTCTGAAGGAGATTATTCGTATACCCCTCTTTGATTCGCTTGCCGACTTCCGTCAGCACCTGAACGTCTTCGTCGGAGAATCGGCCTTCCCGATTTGGCGGGATATTTAAAAGGAACGTACTATTACCTCCTACAGCACGTTCGTAAATATCAAAAACATCATCCGCACTTCGTACCTTCTGATGCACATCATCTCTATAAAACCAGCCCTCACGTATAGACGTATTGGTCTCTGCCTGCTGGTAATGGAGGTACTTTGCCGAATATAATTTTTCCCGGCTTCCCAAATCTTCATCGGTAAGATCCCTAAATCCTTCCAAGCTATGTGGATCAGCGTCATAAGGGATCACGTTCCACTCCGTCTTACGTGTACCACCTGCTTCATTACCACACCAACGGATATCCTCCTTTCCAAAAATAACAGCATTTGGCGCTAAAGTGTTAATTAACTCTCTCCAAGCTGCATAATTATACTTTTGTCCTCCTTTAGTTTTTGGATGTGCCCCGTCAAACCAAAGCTCGTGTACTGGACCGTACTCCGTAAGCAATTCAAAAAGCTGATTCAGAAAATATTCATTATAATCATCTACTTCAAACTGAAAGGTGGTCTTATTCTTAAATGGTCTACCTTCTACCTGTCTAGGAATAGTACGATTGGTGTATTTACTGAGGTTGCCGTACAGGCCCTTTTCATTTTCTATCTGAAATAAGTCTGCTGGCGAAAGGTATATCCCCAGCTTTAATCCATACTTTTGACAGGAAGCCGATAGGTCTTTCAAAATATCCCCCTTACCGTTTCTAAATCCGGTAGACATAACCCCATGATCCGTGTACCTACTCTGCCATAAGACGAATCCGTCGTGGTGCTTGACTGTCAATATCACTTTTTTCATCCCGGCAGATTTCATGGTGTGACACCATTGATCTGTGTCCAATTCTTTCAGGTCAAAAATACGTGGGTCTTCTTTGCCGTTACCCCATTCCATTTTCGTGAAGGTATTGGGCCCCATGTGTATAAAGGCTATAAATTCGTTCTGCAATGCCTCATACTGTCTTGCAGTAGGTACTACATGCGCTGCCTTCTGAATAATATCGGCATGCGTATCTGTAGCACTAACAGCATAGGTATTCTTTGTTGGAAGTGTATTTGCCACATTCTTTTGTTGAGCAAATCCTTGCCAAGAGACCAATAGTCCGCAACCAGCTAACAGTATTTGATTAAAAATTGTCATGGTATATACTTTAATTATAAAAAACTCTCATGATTCCTTTGGATCACCAACAGACATGAAAGTTCTTGTTGTCCATTAAACGCAGACAATTTCAGAAAAAACAGGGCTTTGGGTTTCCTAACCAGTTCTTAAAAGTATATAAAACTAACGTCGCATTATTAAACAATATTAACCTACTTTAAACATTTATTACCTTGTTTTTACCGTTGTATATATAATTTGCCCCTTTGCACCCTTTATTATTTAAGGTAATTAATATCTAGAAATGTCTTCTTGCAATTTTGAACGAGCTATACTATATTAGCAATAAGTTTACAAATATTAAACAACTTACGTTATGAGACCGGTCTTTGCCAAAATATTAAATGATATCAACCATCAAACATTTAGTATCAAACAATTTTCTAATTCTAATTTCTCGACCGAATTTCACTTTCACCATGAATGTCAAATCAATCTTGTATTGGAAAGTACTGGTAAACGAATCGTCGGCGACAGTATTGACGGATACGAGATTGACGAGATTACTTTTTTAGGTTCGGATCTACCACATGTCTGGCATACACACGCTGATGCACTTGGCCCTAAGGGATCGGCACGTTCGATTACTCTTTTTTTCGATCCCGACAAGTTAATTTCGGCGATGAAACATTTCGTAGATCCCGAACGACTGGTCTCCTTTCTACAAATTTCCAGACGAGGCCTTGTGTTTAAAAAAGGAGTAACAAAGCAACTTAAACCATTAATTTTAGCTATTTCTCAAAGTGAGGGATTCAAACAAGTTGCGCTATTCTTAACGCTGATGGATATTATGATCCACACAAAGGAATATGTAATTTTGAGCAGCGCAGGCTTCCAGGCCAATTATTCGGCAAATGATCCTGAAAAAATGGATAATATCATCCGATTCATGTTTGAAAACTACCACAGAGAGATTAGTCTAGACGAAATATCTGTTATTGCCAACATGACCAAACAAGCTTTTTGTCGATACTTTAAAAACCGTACTCAAAAGAGCTTTATACAATTTCTTAATGAAATTAGAATTAGCTATTCCTGTCAGATGATAAATCAAGGAGACGAATTCCTTGGTTCTACGATTATCATTAAAAACAATAAATAGCGAAGGTCAATACAAACAACTAAATTTGCTTAAAATTACCACGGTATGTATCAAAAAGTAGACGTCCTATTTCACCAACAGAAAGCTTATCAACGTTCCAATAAGCTATTGGAAGCGCGACAACGTATCGATCATTTAAAAAAATTGAAAGATGTGATCCAACGTCATGAACCGGAGATTTTCAACGCACTATCTACAGATCTTCGCAAAAGTGAGTTTGAGGCTGCCGTCACTGAAATCTATTTTGTCTATTCCGAGATTGATTTTGCAATTAAGCACCTGTCGAATTGGGTAAAGCCACGACGGGCGAGACCAACTGTTGCCAGTCTATTTGCCAAAAATAGGATCATTTACGAGCCCAAAGGAAGCTGTCTGATTATCGCCCCGTGGAACTACCCTTTTCAGCTCACCATGAGTCCTTTGGTCTCTGCCCTCGCAGCAGGCAATACCGCTATTATCAAACCTTCGGAATATAGCCCCCACACGGCTGCCGTCATAGCTGCAATTCTTGACGAAGCATTTGACACATCGGTTGTTTACTGTGCTTTAGGTGGGCAGGAGGTATCTGAAACACTATTGAAATTACCTTTCGATCATATTTTCTTTACCGGCAGTACCCAGGTAGGTAAGATTGTCATGCGGGCAGCGGCCGAACACCTGAGTACGATTACCCTAGAGCTCGGTGGCAAATCTCCTGCACTGATCCACAGCAGTGCTGACCTGGAGAAAACCGCTGAAAAGGTCGCGTGGGGTAAGCTGATCAATGCCGGGCAGACCTGTATTGCTCCCGACTATGTTTTGATTCATCACAGCCAAGAAGAAAAATTCATCCAACACTTTAAGACTGCCGCCACTCGACTAATATATGGGGAAAATGGCACAATAGATCCAAACAGCTACGCAAAGATCATCAATGGAAAACATATGGCCCGGCTCAACTTGCTTATCGAAGACGCCATCCAGAATGGCGCAGAGATTGCTTGGCAGGGACAGAATAATTTAGAAGATAGTATTTCACCAACGATATTACGTAACGTAAAGCCAGAAAGCCGTATACTGGAAGAAGAGATATTTGGCCCCCTATTACCCATAGTCACCTATAGCGATATCGAGGAAGCCATAGATTTTATTCGGTCCAAGCCTAAACCTCTAGCCTTGTATATATTTAGTAGTAACACAAGAGCTATAGATAACATTATCAAATCCACTTCTGCTGGGGGCACTTGCGTCAATGATGTCATACTTCATGTCTCGAATCCAAACCTTCCTTTTGGGGGGGTCAATCATAGTGGAATGGGTGGTAGTCACGGTTATTTTGGATTTAAAGCATTCTCGCACGAACGTTCGGTCATGTATCAATCCCGGGTTCCAATGTCAAAACTTATATACCCACCCTATTCAAATAAAGGGTGGGTATTGAAATTTTTAAAACGCTGGATGTAAAAGTACGTTGACCTAATTACATCATCTTCGTCGAAAATTCTTTTGGTCGCACCATAGATTCTTTATAGACATTACCAAAGCGGTCTGTCACCTTGATATCCAGTGTGCTGCTGGCTGACGAGGCAGTCGCCTTAAAAAAATGGGCGGACTTTGAAGTCACAAATCCCTTAGAGGGGGTGGCGTTATCTTGAAGACGCATCGCCGCATAAGACACGATATGCAATGGATCGTAGGTTTGTACCCGAGTCACCTTCAGTGGCACACCATTTTCCGTTACATTTACTTTCCATTGTGGGTCATCCCCCCAGACATTAATCAATACCTCATTTTTATTGTTCGCGACCTCATAACCGTTGGTATAGTTCTTTAATTTGGCATCGGTACTATTCGGTGCAAACTTAGCCGCTGTAATTTTAACTTTATTCAGATCATAGGCTCTAAATTGATAATCCCTGGCCTTATCTATTCCTTTGTAATACCAATCTATATTCCGTTCGGACATGTTCCAAACCATGTATCCACCCGGCGAACCATCCTGCGAAATATGATTACCGGTGTAGCCATCTTTGCCTGTCCACCACCAGGTGGCACATACCGCAGCAATATTATGTTCCATTAGATTCGGTGTATTTTCGACCGTATAGTTTACATGCGTATGACCTGTCAGTACCTGAACCCTTTTAAATGGGGCCAATACCGTCAATAATTCTGAAGCATTATCCAATCGCTGGGTAGCAGACTGGTCTGCTTTAGGGGCATTATTAAGTTGCACATGCATAGCCAATACAATAGGAGTAGATTTGTCCTGTACCGTCTCCAAATCTTTCTTCAACCATTCCATCTGTTCCTCCAGCACCCGGGCTTTATAATTACGTTCGCCGATTTTGCCCTGGTTTCCACCTTTATTCAAGTACTCCACGTTATCCAACACCACGTAATGTATCTTTCCAATGTTAAAGGAATAATAAGTGGGCCCTATATATTTACGGTAGGCAGCTCCACTATCCCAATCTCCCGCTATGTAGGGATCATTATCGTGATTGCCAATCGTATTAAATACTGTTGTATTCAGTTTATTCATCTGTAAGACATATTCCGGTAGGGCGAAGGATCTTGAATACCAATAATTATCCCAAGACAGATCACCCAATGTCAGGCCGTAAACCTTTTTACCTTGCTCACGTAGTTCTTGAATACTGCCATTTACATCTTTCACAAATCGTGCATACTGCGACAGATCGTCCGTTCGATCGGCCAGATGAAAGTCTGTCATCACTATTACGCTATGATTATCATTACGAACAGGGGTTAATTCAAAATCTACAACTTCTACCTCCTCGCGACTTGCTTGCAGGTACTTAAAAAACTGCGGCAGATTTCCTACGCTGTTCACTTCATAATTGGCCGGAATCGAGATAAACACATAGCCCTGCTTTTTGCTAGAAGCCAAGTAATATACCCCATTTTCATCCGTAGACGTCACTTCAACCCCATCCGACACCACCACATTCGCTACACCTCTACCTTTGGCATAAACCCTTCCTTTGACTGTCGCTCCTTCTTTATCGGGGATCGGCACCGCAAGCATCTTATCTGTAGACTTAATAACACGCTGCGAACAGCTTATCGAAAAAGAAGCGGTGAATAGGCTTAATGCCATCCAGAGTACAAAGGGACGAAATGTGTTCATATACTTACATTTAAGGTTATAGAACAAATATAAAACAAATCAAAACTAAAAACCGAAACAAAACGAAGCTACTTGAAGATAAATTTAAAATCCAACAGATTTATTACAAAGAAGATAGCGTGCTAGAGATTTTTTTGGCACAGTTATGGCTAATACCTAAGTATTCATAATTTAGGTTAATAATTGGTTAGTTAAAATGCCTGAAGCTCTCCGCTTCAGGCATTTATTATAATTTAGACTTGTTGGTATTATATCTATAACAACCCAATACCACCAATTCTATAGCGAAAACCAAATTCATGGGTATTATTCGAAATACGTTGATTGAGCGTATTGCTTTTAGGGCTGAACTGATAGCTATACCCTATCCCAAAAGATCCAAAATTCAACTGTAATAATCCGGAGAGATCTCCCTGATTCTGTACGCCCATCCCTAGTCCCAGTTTGGCCCCCATAAATACCAAGGCGCTGACGTCGTATCTTGGTGTCATATCGTCCATGTGGCTTACCAAGAATGAAGGCCGAAGGTAAAAACTATTATCTAGTCTAAACAATGCTCCCCCAGTCACGTAATACACATTACGAAATTCATACTCCTGATCACCACTCCTATTCAGCGAAAACCGCGGCATCGAAACACCGAAGTAGTATTTATCTTTTTTATAGTACGAAGTACTTATACTAAGGACACCTGCCGTTTCACGAATATCTTCTTTGAATGAGGGATCGTTGGGATCCAATTGGTTGTAATCGCCTTGATAAAACAAAAGGCCGCCCCCCATAGAAAGACTCAGGTACTCATCTCTATCTAATCGTACAGCTTTCGAGGCAAATGCTGTCACTTCATTTTCTTTGACGACTCCCAGTGATGCGTGTTTAATGTCGCCACCGATGGCCAATCCCAATTTAGATATCATTCCGTGCCCCGACGCCCATAGCGAACGAGGAGCACCATCCACCCCCATCCATTGGCTTCGTCCAAGCACAGAAAAATTCCCCTGTTCATCCATGGTGCTCAGCGAGGAGTTAAATGAATTGCGCAACTGGCCAAACTGATTGTAACTCACGCCATGCTGTGCCCTACTGCACAGGGGCAGTAGGATCAACAGGCTCATAATTATGTTTATTGTTTTCATTTTTTAAAAGTTATGAAGGTTATGAGGTGATGAAAGTTAACAGTTATAACCTTGTAACCTCTGTAACATTGTAACCGACTTTATTATCTCTTAATCACAAAAAATCCTTTTTCACGCTTCCAGGTATTACCATCTTTTACATCGATATAGTAATAGTACGTACCATCGCGATGAGCATTACCAAAGAATACCCGTTCTCTATTGTCATAGCCTTGTATTTCAGCCAGAACAACACCGTTCTTGTCAAAAATGGTCACCTTGTTATCGATATAGTCGCGAATACCTTCGATAATCAGGAATTCGTTGATACCATCCCCATTTGGAGATACCGCCTGATGTACGATAATAGGCAACTTAGCCGATGCGTCATTTGCAATACGTACCGATACCGTCACTGGACTTGCCGCTTCATAATTCTCATTACCAGCCTGTGTCGCTGTTATGAGTACCGTACCGAGACGCAACACGTTCAGATCAGTTCCTGATACCGTACCCACCATAGGATCATCTACAATTAGACTAACCGGGAGATTACTGCTGCTATACACATCCAAAGCAACTTTACCTGCATCGCGGCCCAATACCTCTGGTGCCGTAAAACTAATCGTTTGTTTCGCTTTGCGGATCAACAACGTTGCGCTGAAGCTTGTACCAAAATAGTTTTGTGTTTCAGCAATAATAGCCTTCACTTCATAACTACCTGCATTGATCTTGTCGTTGTTTTGATAAGCGACAGTCACGCTAGTAGGCAAACTGCCGTTCAGCTGGATTGATTTAACAGCACCATCATAGACCACATCCTTGTTCACAAAACTCAATCCCGATAGGGTCGCCTTGGTGATTATCAGATTGGCACCTGTATAACTGATAGTATAGTTATCACCTGCCGCCAGTGTACCTCTTTGGATAGCATAACTACCGACATTCTCACCTTCTACACGTGTAAGACCTCCAATCAGTATTGATTTACTGTCTGTACGTTTGAATCCTGTAGCGATATATGTCAAGGCAGGATCGTTTGTACCATACACCTTCGTTTTCGCATCCGCTGTTACCGTTAATACCGCTTTCGTAATGCTCAATGCTGATTTAACATAGTTGATCGCGTAGTTACTCGCAGCAAGATCCACGTTCGTGATATCGTAGTTGCCTACGGACTCACCTTGTGCACGTGTCAGGTTACCACTTACTACTGTCGCTGCATCGCCATTACGGAGATCCGAAGCCTTCACCATATAGGTCAGCGCAGGATCGGCATCACCATACACCTTCGTCTTCGCATCCGCTGTTACCGTTAATACAGCTTTCGTTATGCTCAATGGCGATTTAACATAGTTGATCGCGTAGTTACTCGCAGCAAGATCCACGTTCGTGATATCGTAGTTGCCCACAGCCTCCCCTTGTGCGCGCGTTAGCGTACCGCTTACTACTGTTGCTGCATCGCCGTTACGGAGATCCGAAGCCTTCACCGCATAGGTCAGTGCAGGATCTGCTTCGCCATAGACCTTAGTCTTCGCATCCGCTGTTACGGTTAATATCGCTTTGGTGATGCTCAACTGGGATTTAACGTAGTTTATCGCGTAGTTGTCTGCTGCAAGATCCACATTCGTGATATCGTGGTTGCCCACAGCCTCACCTTGTGCACGTGTCAGGCTACCACTTACTACTGTCGCTTCATCGCCGTTACGAAGATCAGAAGCCTTCACCATATAAGTCAGTGCAGGATCTGCTTCCCCATAGACCTTAGTCTTCGCATCCGCTGTTACAGTAAGAATAGCTGGAACTATGGTTAATGACTGCGGAACAGATGCGGCAGGCAAGTATACATTATTTCCACCTTGGGTAGCTGTAATGGTCACCGTTCCAACCTTTTTAGCATTGACTTTCCATTTACCGCCATCATTGTTGTCCTGATATACTTCAGCGATATTCGAGTCAGACGACACGAACGACACAGGAAGATTCGATGTTGCTGAGGCCGTCAATACTACCCCTTGCTGACCATAAGTTAGGTTGGTCAATGCCGCAAAACTGATCGACTGCTCGCCCATCGTTTTTGCAGACGCTAATGCTTCCCCACTCTGATGGCCTCGCTGATCTATAGCGATTAGGAAAAATTCGTAAGAAGCTCCGTTAGGAAGACCCGAATACGTATAGTATTCTGTTCCTTTTGCTATATCTGTTAAATACGTTTTTACGCCACCATCAGGTTTAACATAGAGTATATACTTCTCAAAGTCAGTTTCCATATTCGCTTCCCAAGCCAGCGATATCTGCGCATCCTGACCTGTAGCTGTAAAATTAGCAGGAACAACTGGCGGATTAGAATCTACATTTACACCTGTAGTATTTCCAACCGAGTTTAGCGTCAACACCGCATTATTGCCTGCAGCGTCTCTGATTGTACCCCCATTCAATGATAAAGCGCCCACTGCAACACCATCATGATCCTCCAATCCTGCAGCCACTGTATATCGGAATACGAGTGCAGGGCTTCCAGAACCAGACAGGTAATTCGCATATGCCGTCTGTCCTCCGATCGTAAGCGACAGTCGAGGCGTTCCTCCTATCGCATCTACAGTCACAGCCTCCGAGAAGTAAATCGTAAAGTCCAGGTTCTGATTAAGTAGATAATAGCCATTTGTAGGTACAGCGACAGATGTAACTGTAGGAACAATACCATCTATCACAATAGCACGCTGTCCAGCAATGGAGTTTGAACTGCCGACAGCAGGCAAGGTCAATATGGCAACATCATTGTGTATATTTTTAATAGTCGAACCATTCAAAGAAAGTGCAGTAGTCGATGTATAGTCTAGATCGGCAGAGATATCAGCAGCCCGTACCGTATAGTTAAATGTCAAGGTATTACTTCCGCTACCACTTGCATAAGTCGCCTCCCGGTCGATTACTCCTGTCTCCAATAAAAGTGTAGGTATACCTACACCTGTATTGACCACCACCGTTTGATCGAAAGTCATTGTCAGCGCAATGACATCGTTTATTTTATACGTACCATTAGGAGTTGATGCCCCAACGGAGGTTACTTTGGGATTGATCGAATTGACTGTAATAACGATATTGTCGGTATCCGTTTTAGCTCCACCAGAGCCCGAATTGCCCTTATCATCTGTTATTATCTGTAGGGAAGCAGATCCATTATAACCTGGGGTTGGAGTAAATATCAAACCATTTAAGGCATTATTAATATTTGCTATCGTCCCCTCAAACTTCATTATAGCATCGCTTGTACCACTACCTGATAGGAAAATCAGCCCATTGGTGCTACCCAATGTCATCCTACCGTTCGTTGCAGTCAAAGCAACCTGAACATTTGAAGATCCAGCATCTCCATCCGAAATGGAGATTAAATTATTATTCCCAGTACTAAATGTCAAAGTAGCATCTTGATCCACCGATTGAGGTCCCGGCACCGAATTAACTGGCGCATCGTTGACAGCAGTGACGAGCAATGTAGTCGTCTTGGTATCCGTTAACGAAGTCCCTCCACTATTACCATTATCATTAATGGACACGGTCAATAAGACATTATTCGTGGCATTACTAGCCGTTGTAAATGTAACAGCACTAGCTGCTATAAAAGTATTGATATTAGCAATGCTTCCACTAAGTGTCAACATTGCTGCCGTTCCGCCTACGGTAATACCCATTCCTGATGTCGCACTGAGCGTACCAGTCGGCACAGAAAAAGTAACTATCACGGGATTGATACCTGCATCCACATCAGAAAAACTTATCGCTGTAAGCGCAGAAGCAACATCTTCTGTTACAGAAATACTTGCAGGTACGGTAACTACTGGTGCATCATTTACCGGATTAACGGTTATCGTGACTGTCGCCACGTTGCTATTTAAATCTCCATCATACACTTTATAGGTAAAGCTATCTGTACCGTTAAAATTCGCATTCGGTGTATAGGCAAATGATCCATTAGCGTTTAAGGTAAGCGTACCATTAGTAGGTCCTGTTACAAGTACCGCAGTTAGTGTATTGCTATCCACATCGGTATCATTTGCTAAAATACCAGGAGCAGGAACTGTCAACGTCACATCTTCATTAATGATATAAGAATCATTCGTAGCAACAGGTGCATCATTGACAGCAACTACGGAAACAGTCTTTGTCGCCGCCACAGAACCAAGACTACCATCATTGACGGTAAAGGTTATTGTACGTGCAGCTGTTGATGGATTTTGCGACGAGTTATCGTATTTAACCGCGCGCAAAGCCGCCTGCCATTGCGCCAAAGTCGCCGAGGATCCAGCAGAGCTAAGTGTCAATACACCCGTTGCGTTATTGTACAGCGCTGCCGTTATATCACCCATTGTAGTCCCATTATTGGCAAATTCCAACACATCTTGTCCAGCTTGGAAATTACCCGTAATCGCTACTCTTGCAGTAGCTAAGGTTGTATTATCCGGATCAGAAAGGGTCACGGCACCGTCGATTGCAACGCCGGATGCTCCCTCCGTAAAAGTCGTATTACCACCGCTAGTGGTTACTACGGGCGCATTATTTACGGCGACCACAGTAACTGTAGACGCTATTGATAAGCTAGTGGTATTAACCCCACCATTGGCTGTACCACCATTATCCTGAATACTAGTCAGGGAGACAACACGATTTATGCTAGTAGGAGCTTCACTACTATTTCGGTAACTCACCCCGTCAATTAGCGTATGGAGTGCCAAGGTACTGATGCCTGATGACTTTGATACCGTTACCATTGCGACACCCGTATTCACCGTAACTGTCACAGACAATGCATTAGTTGCCGTGATAATGGAATTACCATCCGTCAGGGCGACATCACTGCCATCAATAGCCAATATCTCTTCAGCACCATCAGAAACTCCGGTTACTGTTAACGTCAATTGTCGCATCAGCTGACCACTTTCCACGGTCGACGAAGAAACTGCAGAAAATAAATCTACTGCTGATCCCCCCTCGGTAAACGTCACTGTTCCTCCAGTCGCAGTGAGTGTTGGTGGATTATTGACCGAATAGACTTGAAGCTCCCGCCCAAACTCAGCCGAAGTACTGATTCCATCATTCACGGTAAAAGCCAGTTCCCTAAGTTGTGTCCCCGGATTATTCGACGTATTGTGGTACGTCACCGAGCGTAACGCATTGTTCCACTGCTCCAGCGTAGCTTCTTTTCCAGGAGATGATAGCATCAATATACTACCCGAAAACGGAGAAGCTATGATATTACCCATGGTAGAGTTATCATTCACAAAGGACAGCACATCCTCAGACAGCAATCCACCACGTATCAAAATATTCGCCGTGGACAGTGTGGTATTATCGAGGTCAGTAAGCGTGATTCCACCATCAGCGACCACCCCTAGATGACCTTCGGTATAATATACCTTACTCGCCGTTCCGGTTACCACCGGAACATAATTGGGCTGGGTCACCACGATATCGTTGCCTTCTAATACACATCCATTATGATCGGTAACCACCACTTTGTAAGCACCTGAGGTAAGACCAGTGACATCTTCTGTGATCGCAAATGCCGTCATCGCTCCATTTTTATACCATTTATACGTGTAAGGTAGTACCCCCCCCGTGACCGTTATATTTATCCTACCGTCATTACCACCATAGCTCGTTACGGGGGTTACCGTGGGCAGTGCGATATACAAAGCATCGGGCTGGCCGATAGTATATTCTTGGGTAGCGATACACCCCATATTATCCGTCACGGTCACCACATACGTTCCTGCCTGGAGACCTGTGATCGTCTGCTCTGTAGACAGCTCTAAGATAGAACCTTTTAGCACCCAACTGTAGGAATACGGTTGGGTACCGCCTGTCGCTGACGCTGTGGCTGTCCCGTTGTTTCCTCCGTGGCAAGACACATCTGTCTTGGTTGTATTATCGGCAATAGTAACTTGATTCACGGTCAATTTAGCCGCTGTAGAAGTTACAGATACACCTATATTACTGGATACAATCACCTGATAGGTATAGCTATTCATACTAATCGGTGCATTCGCAATATGCAGCGTCGACGCAGTCACACCACTATATACTCCACCGTTTGACAAATCGGTAAATCCACTTCCGGTATTGACCTGCCATTTATAAGTCAACGTACCACTCCCTGTCGCACCGACGGTAAAACCAGTACCGCTCCCCGCACATATCTTACTATCTTCAGGATGATCATTTATCTTTGGAACAGTTAGCTTCAATGGATTTGTAAGGGTAGCTTTTGCTCCCGTCAGGCGTATACGGAACCAAGTATCCTCTGTCAATAAGGTATTTAAGGTCAATGCAGCTGTACTTGTACCCGCAAATGCGGCACCATCCTGAATATTATTAAAATTTATTCCATCTGTACTACTTTGCCATTGGAAATAACAAGCATCTGTAAAGGTACCTGTAATCGTATTATTGCTGAGCTGCAACGCCGTATACGTCGGTGCACTTACATTCCAAGTGATAGGAGAATTCGTCAGATTGAAATCCTGTACATCGAGTCTGTCCGATATGGCAAATGTTCTGGCGAACAGCTGTGTGCGCAAGGCATTCCTACCGCCCGTTAGCGTTATCGGGTTTAATTTAGCCTGAAATGCATTCTCCTGATCAATACCTTGAAGATTAGCGACAATAGCAGTCTGCCGCGGACTAATATTCGGATTCAAGGACTTTGAAGAAGATAATATGGGATAATATTCCCATTGCGTCATTTCGGTATCCCATCCCGCTTTATTGATAAGCATTGCAGCATGTATCTTAAATGGGCTATTGACGTAAGCAAAGAGCTGATCGCCGGCAAGTCCCAAATCGAAATTCCCCTGATAGCCACTGATACTTCCGCTCGAAGCCAGGGTATTGGCGCCATCCAACGTAATGACAATTGTGGTACCGGGACTTATCCCTTGTGTTGCAGTCCATATCAATTCGCCATCCGAGCGTGCGTCTGTGAAAGACTGAAATGGCCCTCCTGTATACCCTCTGTCTGTGAATCGAATTGCGGTATTAGCAGGCAATGAGTCTAGCACCACAAAGGAGAATCTGTCCTTTTGACCTTGGGGATTTGCAGCGTCAGCGATCTGATACCCCGTAAAAGCAATCAGTCCAGTAGCATCGTTACATTGGGCCTGTACGTTATTCCAGTTAAAGAGCTGAAACAAGGTAATAAAGAAGCTCGCTAGAATATAAAATATCTTTTTCATAATTAATTGGTTCGTTAGGAACACAAATAGGTATTAAACCAACCATTTTGGTTGGGTTGAGGATGTTGTGCTTTAAGATCCTGCCATACAGAAAGCATTTCCATCGCCGCAATGGTTTGATACTGTATCTTTTTGTCTATTACCGATAACTGGTGTACTGGTGCTATCAGTGTCAGAAAGTCTTTGTCTACGATAGCCTCCCCCCTAGTTAACCTAATCGGTCCTGCCAGATCTGCCATTGAAGCGATTAGACTAAAAGATGAATTTCCTTGCTTATCCTGCAAGGCTTTGGCGATCAACAGGCCTGCGTCCCATCCCAAAGCTGCAAAACAACTCGCTACACGATTTAATTTTTGTTCGAATACACGTAAAAACAGGGTATTTTCTTCATTGTCCAGTGCCCTATCCCAGGCTATAAAACCAGAAGTCTGATTATTATGGATTAGTACATCTCGATGATTAACCAGAGACTCCATCAAAAAGGTAGAACTGCCCCAAAGTCCATGTTCCTGCGAAAAGCACTGTTGCGACCATTGCTGCCAAAACACCGTAGTAAGTGGATTTGAATAACTAGCAAAGATCGTAAGGTTATTTTTGGATTCTGTAAGGTATGTCGTAAGCGGTTCCAACGAAAATGCTTCCCCTTTACTATGCGGTATAAAATTGTAAATGACCTCACCTCCTTCTTGCATAAAAGCGTCGACTACAAGTTGACAAGGTGCATAGCCGCCTTCATAATAATTGCTAGCCAATACAAGTTGCTTACTACCTTCTTCATATATTGTTTTGCCTGTCACATAAGCCAATAGGCTTTCTTGCAAACTGAGATGGAATACTAAGGGATGTGGATGCCAATCTAAAGGTAATTTTGCACCCATGTTGACAACGACCAATTCTTTATTTACAGCTTCCAACAACGGAAAAAGCTTACTTATCTTTGGATAATCCGCAAAAGCAACCAAAAGATCTGCCCCTTTATTGAGTAGCAAATCTTCGGCTTTAGCCAGCATATCGACATCATCGACACCAAATCCGATAGATGCACTCATCCACTCGACGACTATATCATGCTGTGCTAGAGCATACTGCAACGATAAATAGAAATCATAGCCCAACTGCGGATGAGTTGTCGAACTGGGTATCAGTACAGCTATTTTCATTGGAATAAGTTATTTTTTAAAAGATGGGTTATCATTCTCATCCGAGTTATTCATTAATTATTTAGAATATTCGCATTACCTTCAGCCGTGTGTATCCGGAAGCCTAAAGCCTCCCTCCTGATTCTATCTTATAGGGTTCTCTTAAGTGGGAGATGGATAAATTCCGTATAGCGAAATAATAAAATTGACACAGAGATAGGGTTGAAAATTGGTATGTGGCTCGCTCCCACCTGTCGTTCCTGTCTGTGTGTTAGCTACTACGGTAGTCGATTTTGCGGTTGTATTGGAAGATTTTATTTTTCCGAATTGCTTTAATCCAGGGACTATAGCCGGATAACCTACCGTCGGGTCTGCCGAAGAACCGGTCTGTGAACCCTGCGCGTATCCGGATATTTTTGCCTGTACAGTTTCAGGACCTGCACCAAAATGATTATGTGCTGGGATCTGACTTATGGTCAATGTTACTTCTTCAGCTCCCCCTGTCTCGGCGAGTATAAAACCATTGCCTTGATGAATGGGGATGCGTCCTCGAAGATCGGGTAAGGCAAAGGTTGACTCTCCATCACCACCATACGTAGTGCCAATTAAGTTAAATAATGTTTCATTCTCCGAGATGGGTAATAGCTGTCCTTCACAAAACATCCATCCTGCCGGAGCAAAATTCCCAGCAAATACTCTTATTTCACCAACATAAGATGCCATAGTATAATAATTTTAACCTCTTGGGGGGAATACTCCCTGCAGAGCAATACAGAAATAAAGTGTTAAATAAGGTTGTAAGTTTTTATGGGGCTGGTCTCCTCCTACCGGTAGATCCACAATGGTCATCTGCCGGGGGGCGCCCTGTGTCGCGGTACTGCTATATAAATTTACATCTGGTACTTCTGCGAAATATGTCTGTACAGGACTAGCCGTATCGGCCTCCGCTGCTACCGGATAGCTCACATTCTTAATGGGATGGCTGTGGGCAGGAATCTCACTGGCTAGTAGTGTGACGGTATCCGCTCCACCACTTTCTCCCAAATCATGTAGGGATAATCCGGGGCCTTGTCCAGGGTGCATGGGAACACATCCCTGCATATTGGGTAAAGCAAAATTTGACATACCATTACCTCCATAAGTGGTTCCCAGTAAAGAGAATAAAGCCGTATTTTGGGAGAGCGGTAATAACTGTCCATCACACCAAGCCCAACCTTTCGGGACAAAGTTAAATGGGAATATACATATTTCTGCTACAAATGGATCTGTTGCGGCCATAGTCGTTTAATTTAGTGAAGGGAAAACTCCCTCTAAAGCGATACAAAAATTCAAGGTAAGAAAAGGTTGCATGTTCAGATGAGCCTGACTGCCGCCGATCGTCGTGTTATTGTCCGAAGCCGGAATGTTCATTTCCATCATTTCATCACTCGACGTCGAAAAACGATTGGCATAACTGTTGTTTTTACCCGGTAATGCTCCAATCGGATTTGACTGGTCTGCATTTCCACCGATCTGTGGTGTGATCGAGATTGGACCCGAGTGCACATGCGTTGGTATTTGCATGATATTCAGGGTGTGTGCTTGTTCTCCGTCTCTCTCACCCAAAACATGCCCGTTTCCTACGTGCATGGGCACCCTGCCCCGGAGATCCGGTAAGGCAAAATTAACACGACCATCTCCTCCGTAGATAGTACCTAATAACGAAAAAAGAGCCTGATTTTGATTGATAGGCAATAATTGTCCATTGCATTGTGCCCAGCCTTTCGGGGCAAAGCCAAACGAAAAAATAGCGATCTCGGAAAGAAAATGTGTATCTCCTGCTAAAAATCCGCTGTCTGCTCCGCTAAACAATTTGCTCGAATTGAATAAGAGCCCTCCTAATAGCAAACCACTATGCTTTAAAAAATCGCGTCTGTTATTGTTACTCATTTTTAGAATTGTTTGATTTTTTCCGACCGACCTCCCTAGTACCCAAAAACTGCATACACTGCTGACATTCCGTAATGGTCAAATTTTTATTCATTGGATGTAATTAATAATTGTCTTGTAAATGTAAGTAAAAGCCTAAAAAAACACAATTTAAGAGGGGGGGACAATTGGGGGACAAATACTGGACAACAGCATTAAACCACTAAATTTCAGCTGAATAAATAAATTAAATCCAGCTTTGAAAGCACTCCCAAGCCCTCCCACAGAGCTTTTTAAATAGCAATAATTAATACTCAGGGTAAATCACAGTAGTGAAGGCACATGTTTTTCATAGTCAAGTTATTCATTTCAATAAGTAGGGTCTAGCATATACGTCAGGCTCTATAGATGACGTGTTTCTAAGACATTATAAAGGTATTTTATTTTCAAACAGCTTTTTGTAGCGCGAATAAATTTATTGACATATATCAATCTATAATTGCATATATTTTTAAAAAAGTGATCTACGTCACTTTTTTAAAACAACATCCCGGTACAATATCATGTTACAACTACTTCTTAGTTACAGGTTGATATTTACCTCTTACCCTGCATAGTGTCTCCTGTTTCATACCTAGATAGGACGCTAGATATTTCAGGGATACTCTACCTAGCAGCGAAGGGCGGGTTAACGCAAATCGCCGGTACCTCTTCTCTGCACTGGGCAAGCGGCACAGATAGGCTCTTTCTTCGGCATCCCGATAATAACATTCAAGGATTTTACGACCAATAATATTTGCTTCGTAAAAATTATCATAGAGCTTTTCGAGTGAAGCGCGACTGATCTCTATCAGCAGCGTATCTTCTAGTGCCTGTAGGTATTCATCCGTTTCATAGTCTAATCCCAAATTGCGGATGCTTCCAACAATATTTTGTTCTTCGTTGATCCAGGTCGTAATCTCCACCCCTTCGTCTTTGATAAAACCCCGTATCAAACCTTGAACAATAAAATAAACGACATCAGACTGATCGATCGGACTTCGGAGGAATTTGCCTTTTTTGACAAAGACGTATTCTGTATTCTTTAATAAAAACTTGGCGGCATCGGGCGATACCGGGTGTATCTGATCAAAGAAATATACAATTTCTTTACATCCCGTAGGATTAGGTTGTACAGCTCTCGTCATAACTAGTCTCTATTCGACAAAAGTTTTTCTTCTTTTAACTTCGCAAAAGACACTCCTACAATCCGTGATTGTATAATGGAGGTCAATTGACCGAGATATCGGGACAACATATGCCGCACGTTGATTTCACACTGTATTCTTTTCATATGTATATAATTTGATTTTCAGTTGTCATATGGAATACTCATGGGTGTTTGTGCTTCGCTAAACATGAGTATTTCATAATGGTAATTTGTTTGGTATTAATTGTTTGGCAATATCCTCCAGTTGGCTAAATGTCCAATAAACAGGTAGATATTTTACCCACAAAAATAAAATAAATCAGTTTATAAAGGAGCGCCCGACATAAATAAAATTGTTGTCACATCTATGCAGACCTCATGTCCCACATCTTCTTACCTAAGATCTTCGAAAACTACAGATTTATCACTATATTAGCATGAATAACCTTTAAAAATCTAAAAACAAGCAATATTGATGAAGCCGATTTTCGCAAAGGTGCTCGAAAACCTAGATGGTACAATTTATCAGACTCGAAAAATAATACGTCCCTATTTTTCCACCGAGTTCCATTTTCACAGAGAATGCCAGATGACCTACATTGTAGAGAGTGAAGGTAGACGAATTATCGGGGACAGTCTGGACACCTTTGAAAGCGATGAGTTGACATTTATTGGCTCTGATCTACCCCATGTTTGGCACAATGACAAAACATTAACCGTCGAAGACCACAAAGCGAGTTCTTTAGCACTTTTCTTCGATCCAGATAGACTCCTAAATATCTGTGAATCCCTTTTTAATACGGTTACATTAAATGAGTTTTTGATAACATCCAGACAAGGTTTGTTATTTTATGGCGAAACCAAAAACCAGTTAAAACAGATACTCCAAAAAATGGTAGATGCCAATGAGTTACAGCAAACCATCTATCTTTTCGAAATGTTAGAAATTTTAATCCATACCCAGGAGTATAAAATTCTCTCGGGAGCAAGCTATGTCAACACCTATATGAGTAAGGATAATAACGTTATCGATAAAATATTCAGACATGTATTCGACAATTACCGAAACGAGATAATGCTAGACGAAGTAGCGGAAATAGCCAATCTTACGAAGACTGCTTTCTGTCGATATTTCAAATCCAGAACCCAAAAAACGTTTATACAATTTGTAAATGAAGTTCGAATTAGTCAAGCATGCAAACTAATCAGCCAAGAACGCGATCAGATTACCAATATAGCGTATACCTGTGGCTTCAATTCGATGTCCAACTTCAATAAAATATTCAAGTCCATAAAAGGTGTAACCCCTTCCGTGTATAAAGCAGAACTACGAGGTAAACCTGTCTCCACGGAGTAGCAGGTCTAGGTGATGTTTTTAAACGTTGCGTCTATATCCCAACTCCGCCCCACCACTTACCGGTAGATTTACCCCCGTTATAAAGCGAGCTTTGTCCGAAAGTAAAAAGACACAAGCATCAGCGATGACATCACCTTCAGGACAATAACCCAAAAGATGTATGTCTTCTAAAAATTCAAAAACTTGTTCGGGTTCTGGTTGTTCCCAGGCCCAAACTTTCAGCATCGGTGTCATTACAGCAGCAGGCAGTACCGAATTTACACGTATACCATCCTTTGCATAGTCTATAGCCATCGATTTCGTAAGCGCATTGACAGCACCTTTTGTAGCCGAGTATGCGGCATGATTTTCCTGTCCAATATTTCCGACCAAACTACTTGTATTCAATATACAGCCTTTCGAGGCCTGAAGATGGGTATATCCATGTCGTGTAGTGAGAAGAATCCCCTTTAAATTGACATTTATAAGTTTATCCCATTCTTGGTCGGTTGTGCTATGCAAAGGTTTGGCAGGAGAGGCTATTCCCGCATTATTGTGAATAGCGTCGAGCTTACCAAATTTTGCGATCACTTTGTCTATTGCCGACACCACATCTTCTTCGCGCGAGACGTCTCCACATATACCAAGATGATCCGCTCCTATTTCATCGATCGTATCTTTAAGATATTCCTGTTCCAATCCCATTACAGCGACCAATGCTCCAGCCTGTACATAAGCAAGCGTACAAGCTTTTCCAATTCCCGCTGTACCGCCGGTCACCAAGATTACTTTATCTTTTAAATCCATATTAATCTGTATGAAAAACTTCTTCCATATCGGCCCAAATAGCTCCCTTCGCCGCAGCATCAGGTAGCGGAATCTGACAGGGATCCGTTTCTTTCCACCATTGTTGTGTTTCTCGATCTTGAGCCATTTTATGCATGTCTGCTTCAAAATTATCGCCCACGTATTCAAAATAACTGAACAAATAATATTGTCCTTCAATTTCTTTCAGATAGATAGAATAATTCTGAATGTTGCAAACCCGTATCTGTTTTAATACCCCGGGCCATGCTTTTGCATGCAGTTGTTTATAATACGCTAATTTATCCTTTTTGACTCCCGTTACCGACGCAAAGCGCTTGACCTCCACATCTTCTTTTGGCGCTACCGTACAAGCGGTCATCAGCAAAGCCCCCAATAAATATCCAAACAAAGATATCCGGTATAATTTACTTAAAAATTCCATACAGTATAAAAACAATGAATAACAATAATCCAGACAAAAGGCGATAGTTCCCCAATCCCTTCCATGCAGCCCCCTTCAAAGGTTCAAGTGGATTTCGCCAATACAGCTCCCTACTTTGTGCCGTATGCACCACAGGATACCAATAAGAAGTCACAATTTGTATCGCAACGCAAACCAAAAACAGGTAAAATGCCATCATCATAAAAGGGACCTGACCAATCCAGCTTTCTGGCACAAGCTTATTAATTGCAAAGATAATCACCCCTAAAGCAGACCCAATCCATAGTGTTAATTTTGCAGACTTTGCCGATGCTTTTTCCCAAAATACACCAACCACAAATACACAGGTAATAGGAGGCGCTATGTGTGCTATCACATCATTTATTCCATTAAAAATACTTTCATATTTATCCAACAAAGGCAATAAGGCTAACGAAAAGATCATCGCCAGTACAGCCGATACTTTACCCGCCCAGATCAATTGCTTATCACTGGCTTGGGGCTTTCTTTGCTTGTAGATATCATAACTTACCATTGTTGATATCGAATTTAGAGCTCCGGAAATCTGGCTCATCAATCCAGATAATAAAGCAGCCACCAATACCCCTATCAATCCCGAAGGCAACAGTTGTGTAATCATCAACGTATAAATTCCCTTTGAATTTACATTTCCGGCAGCATCCAGCCCCAACGTTGACAAGTCCAATTGTCCCGTTTTATACAATGTAAATGCAAACAACCCTGGCAACACAAAAATAAAAACAGGCAGAATCTTTATGAAGCCACAGAATAGAGCACCTACCCTTCCATGGTTCTCACTCTTGGCCCCAAGTACGCGCTGTACGATAGTCTGATCCGCACACCAGTACCAGATACCCAAAATGGGGTACCCCAAAAACACAGCATACCAGGGCATACCGCTAGCATCACCTGAAGGTCGCAACATCGAAAGCTTGCTCAATTCACCTTCCAGGGCCAAGTTTTCTTTCATAGGTGCCCATCCCCCCATCTTATCAAAAGCAGCATAACTTATAATAAAAGCCCCTATCAGCAGTACCACCGTCTGTATGGATTCCGTAACCACAACAGCACGCAATCCACCTATAATGGTATATAGCCCTGTCACCAAACAAATAGCAGTAATGCTCACATACATATCAAACCCAAATAGGGTCTTAAGCACGATACCGCCTGCTAGCATAGAAAAGGCGATATGAATCACTATAGCCGATACTATTGAAATCATGGTTAGCCATTCCCGGCTCGATCGATCATACCTACGTTCTAAAAAATCAGGCAATGTAGCTACACCCGATTTAAGATAAAATGGCACAAAAAACAAAGCCAACAAGATCAAGGTAAAGGCCGCCATCCATTCAAAATTACCGTTCAGCAAGCCCGTATCGAATCCACTTTGAGCCAGGCTAACAAGGTGTACCGTTGAAATATTGGTAGCAAAAAGTGCCAGCCCGATAGCCGGCCATTTCAAGGACTTTCCGGCTAAAAAATAATCGTCGGCGCTATTCAGTGACTTCTTCCTTTGACGGATGCCTGTCCAGAGCCCCACCAGGAGGATAAACAATATATAGAGCAAAGCAATACTCAAATCAATAGAACTTAACATAGTCTTTTCAATATTTATAATAAGTCACAGCTGCTTCCTACTTCCATCGGGGTATGATACACCCCACCTTCAATATGTACCGGATGGACAAATTTTGATCTAAGATGTGGAATATGTTCTAAAAAAAGTGCTTCGTGTCCCATCGCCATATGATTAAACAACACTAAATGCTGATGCAACTGGCCCATATCTCCCACATGCGGCACGACAGGAATATTATATTTCCGGGCTAAAAGACTCACTGCTATAAACTCACTGACTCCTCCCACCCGAACGGCATCGACCTGCACGAAACCTGTCGCCCCTAGCTGCAAGTAGTTTTTAAAAAGAATACGATTAGGCACATGTTCTCCCATTGCAATTTTTAACGGAGCTATTTGATCGGCCAGGGTCTTATGTCCCAAGACATCGTCTGGATGAATTGGTTCCTCAATCCAGTAGGGGTTGATTTCTTTTAGGTCCCGACATATTGATAAAGCCTGAGGCAAGGTCCACTGTTGATTCGCATCCAACATTACAGTAGCATTATCACCAGCGACCTCTCTTACAATATGAGCTCTCTTTATATCTCTAACCGCATCTTTACTGCCTACTTTCAATTTCTGTCCGTAATTGGGTACCCTTATTAAAATTAAGAGGCTCTTTCGGTGAGATCGGAAATCAAGTTGTATACAATACGGATCAAACTCTAAACTATTTCCCTGTAAATCCTGAGATGTCAACCACAAATGCGGGTTGGATTAATCCAGAAACTGGTATCCGCTATCTAACCATCAATCGTCCAGACCTGGTATCTTCTACTTTTACATGGGAAAAAGTACGAACATTAAACCTAGGGGTTGATATGGGACTCATAAACAATAGACTAACGACAAGTTTCGATTGGTTCAGAAGACAGACTATCGGTATGTTATTCCAACCATTAGGTCTTCCTTCAGTTTTGGGTGCGCCAGCTCCCTTCCAAAACATCACAGATCTGGAATCAAAGGGCTGGGAATGGGAACTGGTATGGAAAGATAAGATTAATAATTTCAACTATTCATTGGGGTTCAACCTATCAGATAATAGGGCATTTATAACCAAACTTGAGAATAATGCAGGAGCTATCAATAATTATCATCAAGACAAAGAAATAGGTGAAATATGGGGATACGTGACAGATCGATACTATACCGTTGATGATTTTGAGCCAGGTTCTCTCAAAGCAGATCTTACCGGAGGGAAACTGAAACCTGGTATTCCATATTTCAATGGTGTCGCACAGAATCCTGGAGATGTATTGTACAAAGATCTAAATCAAGATGGTATTATATTTTCCGGAAATGGGACAATAAATGATCCAGGTGACATGCAGATTATCGGTAATAACCGAAGACGCTACCAATTCGGTATCAACGGCAACTTTAGTTATAAGAACATTGACTTATCCATATTCTTACAGGGGGTAGGTAAAAGGGATCTTTGGATGAGCAACCCGGCTATCTGGCCATTCACCAATGAATTTGCCACACTCTATGAGCATACATTAGACTACTGGACTCCTGAAAACCAGGATGCATATTATGGTCGTGTATACGCTAATGGAGGATTAAACACTGGAGCCAATCGTCGTGTACAAACCAAATACTTGCAAGATGGCTCTTATCTACGGGTCCGTAATATTACAGTGGGATATAACCTAGGCAAAGAGTTGCTAAAAACGAAAAAGATTGAAAACATCCGTCTTTATTTTACAGGAGAGAATCTATTCTTATTTGACAAGCTTCCGCAGGGGATAGAAGCCGATGCGGAGAATATTAGTTCAGGAGGGATATACCCTTACCTCAAAAAATTCAGTGCTGGTATTAATATTAATTTCTAACCCATTACTCCTACTACAATGAAAATAATAAAATCATTTTTACATATATCATTTGCGGCTGCCATCGGTTTTTCGAGCGTAAGCTGTTCCAATCTTTTGGATTTAACTCCGGAAGGATCGTTGGTCGAGAAAACGACGTTTACCTCTTACAATAACTTCGTCACCTATGCATGGCAATTTTACGGCGTATTTCCAGGATACACGAATGCAGTACCAGACTCTGAAGTACATGGGGACTTTTTTGCCAAGGCCAATACCAACGCTACCTCGGATTGGCTCTGGAATAGAATGGTCACCCCTGGGGCGTCAGATGATTACAAAGTGCCATATGAAAATATCAGATCCATCAACATCCTATTGGACAATATCGAGGGATCGACTTTTCTTACGGATATAGAGAAGAAACATATCCGCAGTGTAGGTTATTTTTTCAAAGCCTATAATTATATGAACCTGCTAAACAAATATGGTGGTGTCATCTGGGTAGAAAATGCCATTGATGATGGTGATACAGACATCTTGTACGGTACACCTTCGACGCGTGATGAAATTGCACAAAAAATAACTGACATGCTTAGCTACGCCGAGCAAAATATAAAACTAAGCGGTGATGGCAAAAACACCATAACCAAGCATGTCGTTAGGGCACTTATATCTCGATTTGGTCTGAGGGAAGGTACCTGGCGTAAATATCATGGTCTAAACGATGCGAACAAATACCTTCAATTGTCAATGGATGCATCGAAGGGGTTGATTACTGATTTTCCAAATCTACATGTTGACTATGACGAACTGTTCAATAGTGAATCGCTAGCTAATAACCAAGAAGTTTTACTTTACAAGCAATACGAGGTCAACCAGATCACACATACCTTGTCTTCCTTAGCTAGAAACTCGGCTGGTCGTTGGGATCTAACAAAAGATGCTGTAGACCTATACCTTATGAAGGACGGACAATCGCGCTGGACAAGTCCTACCTTTGATGGAGACAAAACTCCAAACAGCGAATTTAGAAATCGTGACATCAGATTGTATTACACTGTCCCACCTCCATTTAAAGTAACTGTAGCACACCCTAGTTATGCTTGGGCCCATACGGGAGTCGCTGCAGATAGAGAGTATATTGATCTGATGAACACCTTGTCTGTAGCTACGAGAAAAACATTACCTACGTTAAATTGGCAAGGATTGGTCTTGAGACAAGAACCTCATTATGCGGATTATACAAATGGACAACCCTTTAATGTAACATTCACCGGGTATCGGTTCTATAAATTCAGCAACAAGATCAAAATGTTGCAGAACGAAGATATTAATGATGCGCCGATTTTCAGAATGGGGGAAATATTTGTAAACTATGCAGAAGCTGCCTACGAATTACAAAAGATAGATCAAGATATCATCAATCAGACTATTAACAAACTTAGAAATCGAGGAAAAGTAGCAGCTCTGCAGATAAGCGCTATACCTTTGGATCCCAGTAGAGATTCGGAAATCGCTCCTCTGTTATGGAAAATACGTAGAGAGCGTGCTGTAGAACTAATGGGTGAAGGATTCCGATTTGATGATCTGAGAAGATGGAAGAAAATGAACTATGCAGCCAAACAAAAACTGGGAAGATACTTAACGAAAGGAGTAGATGTTCCTCAAACCGCACCTATACCTATTCTCAATGGCGCAACTGCAGGATATATCGCCTACGAAGGGCAACCTCCTGCATTTCCTGACTATTACTATCTGTACCCTATACCCTCTGCCGAAATCGCAATGAATCCGAAAATAAAGCAGAACCCGGAGTGGAAATAATAAATTTGAGGCTGTCTATATGATTTAATTCCATAGAGACAGCCTCTATACTAAAAACACGATGAAAACCACATATATCTTCTGGCTATTTACCATCTGCTGCATGACTCAAACCTATGCACAATCAACCTCTCCAAACATCATTGTTATATTGGTGGATGATCTCGGATACAAGGATGTAGGTTTTATGGGAGGTAATTTTTACCGCACGCCTCATTTGGATAGCTTGTCAAAAGAGTCTATAGTGTACCAACAAGCCTATGCAGCGGCATCAAACTGCGCTCCCAGTCGCGCGAGTCTTTTGACAGGTTTACTACCAAATAGACACGGTATATACACTGTCGGCTCTTCAGAAAGGGGCAAAACAGAAGATAGAAAATTAATTCCTATCCAAAATAACAATACACTGGACAGCACCCTTCCTACTATAGCTACACTTTTGGGCAGCAATGGATACCAAACCGCTTCAATAGGTAAATGGCACCTCAGTGATTCTCCCTCCTCCCATGGCTTTTCATACAGTTTTGGTGGCAACCATACCGGACATAATAAACACTTTTCTCCTTACAAAAACACGGCAATACCCGATGGAATGAAAGGTGAATACCTAACCGACCGAATTACAGACGAAGCTATCGAGTACATTCGTCAACAAAAGGAGACAACGCCATTCTTTCTATACCTTTCTTACTATGCGATACACACCCCTTTAGAAGCACCTGACTCCTTAAAAAATCATTATAAAGGACTCTACGGAACCGGGGAACGAGACTACCCGGTATATGCCGCCATGATTGAATCATTGGACCATAACATCGGCAAGCTCATCTCTGAACTCAAACATCAGGGACTATCGGAGAATACAATACTATGGTTTTGTTCGGACAATGGCGGTATAAATACCATCTCTCCGCAACAGCCGCTCCGCGCTGGTAAAGGTTCTTATTTTGAAGGGGGAGTCCGAATCCCTTTCTTTGTACACTGGCCCAGCCATGTCCAACCACGTCGGGACAGTACCACCTTGGTCAGCCACCTCGACATACTACCTACGATAAAACGAATTGTAAAAGATGACTCACAAATGCAATTAGACGGTGAATCACTGTGGAACAATATGCTGGGACAGAAAAATCTACAAGAACGTGTATTATTCTGGCATTTCCCTATCTATCTTGAAGCCTACAATGAATCCAAGGATGATGGGTTAGATCCAAAATTCAGAACCCGCCCAGGAAGTACCATACGGTCTAAAAACTGGAAACTCCACCATTATTATGAAGACGATACCTACCTTTTATATGACCTATCGACAGATATTGGTGAACGAATAAACAAAGCTTCTGCATGTCCGAAAATCTTAGAGAAGATGAAATTAGAATTGAATAAGAAAATCTTGGATACAAATGCTAAAATTCCAAATAAACTAAATCCTAACTATAAGAACGAATTATGAAAAAATGGCTATTAATTGCTGCTCTCTTCTTCATAACTGAGACATACGCGCAGCAAAAACAACCTAATATCGTATTAATCATGGCTGACGACCTAGGTATTGGAGATTTGGGTTGTTATGGACAGACTAAAATAAACACGCCCCGAATCGATGAACTAGCAAAAAAGGGTGCCCGATTTACCAATTTTTATGCGGGAACTTCTGTATGTGCCCCATCCAGATCTGCTCTCATGACTGGTCAGCACACTGGACATACCTTCATCAGAGGGAATAAAGAAATTGAACCTGAGGGGCAACAACCGCTTGCAGACTCGGTCATAACAATGGCAATGGCATTACAGCAAGCGGGGTACATTACAGGAGCATTTGGTAAATGGGGACTCGGAATGGTCGGAACCAGTGGCGACCCCAATAAAAAAGGATTTAACGAATTCTACGGCTATAATTGTCAACGGCAATCGCATCGATACTATCCTACTCATCTATGGCACAACAGTCAACGTATTGAATTGAAAGGTAACGATCTTACGGGCAAAGTTCATTATGCTCCTGAACTAATACAGGAGAAAACATTAGCATTTCTAGAAGCGAATAAAAACAGGCCATTTTTCTTATTTGTTCCAACGGTATTGCCTCACGCCGAGCTCGCTGGCCCAGATGATGTATTTCACGAAAAATACAAGAATACATTTCCAGAAACGCCACACAAGGGCAATGATTACGGCTCAAATGCAACAATAGCAGGCTATGCCTCTGTTGAAAAACCTCGAGCTACCTATGCTGCAATGGTGAGCAGAATGGATCATTATGTCGGACAGATCGTAGACAAACTACGTGAACTTGATTTGTTGGATAATACCATAATTATGTTTACCAGTGATAATGGGGCTCATCGGGAAGGTGGTGCTGATCCTCTTTTTTTCAACAGTACAGCAGGTTTGCGTGGTTATAAAAGAGATCTTTATGAAGGTGGAATTCGAACACCTTTTATCGTATCGTGGCCCTCTAAAATAAAGGCCAACAAAACTATAAACCATACTGCAGCATTTTGGGATATTATGCCGACAATTGTCGAGCTGAGTGGGAATACAATGGACTCGTATACCGATGGTGTTTCATTTTGGCCAACGTTAAAAGGCAACAGCAAACAGAAGAAACACGAATACTTATACTGGGAGTTTCATGAGGATGGTGGAAGACAAGCTATCTTGGTAAACAATTGGAAATTAATCAAACTAAAAGCCAAAAGTAAGCAACCGGTCTTTGAACTTTACAATATTAAAAAGGATCCGAAAGAAATTCAAAATCTAGCCGATCGATACACCGAAATAGTAAAAAAACTTACGGTACAACTGGAAGCGGCTCATAAAGAAAGTACTGTTTTCCCTTTGTACCCATCAGGAAAATAAAAAATATTCTTCCACATGCAATAACACCTTCTTATCATCGATTTTGAGATAAGAAGGTGTTAAAACTGTTCGTGTATGCTACTTATATTTTTATCAGCCTTTCAGAAAACTGTCCTATTTTTTCAATGCTCAATTGTTGCATCAGCTGGTATAATTGTGCTTTAAACATATTGATAGTATGTGTACCTCCCTCTTCTCCCAATGCTCCTACACCGTACATAAACGGTCTGCCCATAAAATTGAACGAGGATCCTACGGCATACGCTCTTCCTAGATCTACTCCAGAACGAATACCACCATCCAGCATGATAGTCATATTTTTCCGATAGTGCTCATTGCTCGCCAACCGCATCAAGGAATGAATAGAAGACTCGGCCGCATCTAACTGCCGTCCGCCGTGATTGGACACGATGACGCCATCCACTCCAATATGTAATGCATCGTCCATATCCTCTTGGGTGGCAACTCCTTTCAAGACCAAAGGCCCTTTCCAAATGTCACGTATAGCCTTAATCTTGTCGACGGTTACCTTGCCGGTAAAGGTTCGGTTCATAAATTGTCCCAGTTGTGCCAGATCAAGTCCCTTGTCCATATAGGGCTTTAGTGTCGCAAAAGAGGGAATACCTTGAAGTAGGGTTTGTATACCCCAGGTAGGGCAGCGCATCGCTTGTAAAATGGTGGAAGGATTTAACTTTGGAGGCATAGAAAGTCCGCTTTTTATCTCCCGGTAGCGAAGTCCAAACGAGGGTACGTCGACCAATACAACCAACACAGGACATTCGACATCTTTTAATCGTTGTAAAATATCGTCTCGCAACCGATTCTCAGTAGGGTGATAAAGCTGAAACCAGGCTTTGCCTTCGGAAACTTCGGCTATCCGTTCGATACTTGCGGTAGATACTGTACTCAGTATATAGGGAATATCTTGCTGTGTCGCGGATCTGGCAAGTATCTCTGGTGCATTGGGCCACATAAGCCCCTGCAATCCAATGGGTGATATTCCAAAAGGGGCGCTGTATCTCTTGCCAAATAATTCGACGGAGGTATCTATCTGTCCTACTTCTTTCAGGTAGCGTGGTTTCAGTAGGATCTCATCAAAATCATTTTCATTTCGGAATAGATTCAACTCTTCATTACAGCCGCCTTCTAGATAGTCGAAAGCGAATTTGGGTATACGGGACTTTGCTTTTTTCTTAAGGTCCGCAACGGAAGGATATCTTGGATTGTACAACATATTGGTATTTCAACAAATAGAAAGATAAAATTACCGTGTTTTTCGCTATGACAACAACAGGATATTACCCGATCAATACATATTATTAACATAAAACAAAGAAGGAGACGTTTTTAAACGCCTCCTTCTTTGTTTTATCCCTGAACCGGTTCTATATTGAAACCGGCATCTTTGACGACCTGTATGATATCAGCAGCACTGGCACCAGTAGCGCTGACTGTAAGTATCTTATCGCGATCTGCGGTGTCTACCTCCCAGGAATCGATTCCTTCTGCTTTTTCAAGATGGGGAGTTACCTTAGTGACACATCCACCACAATTGATATTTGTTTTGAATTGAAATTTTTGAGTTTCCATATTATACTTGATTTATTGTTATTAAAAAATTATTGTTATTTCTTGAGTTTGAGTCTTAAGCTATTACTGACTACGCTGACACTACTTAATGCCATAGCAGCACCTGCGATCATCGGGTTCAATAGAAAACCATTAATTGGATAAAGCAATCCTGCTGCCAACGGGATACCTATCAAATTGTAGATAAAGGCCCAGAACAAATTCTGTTTGATAGTAGCTACCGTTTGCTTAGACATCCGGATAGCCTGCGGTATTTTCAACAGGTCGGATGAAATTATGGTCATCTTGGCAACATCCATCGCAATATCAGATCCTTTGCCCATGGCAATACTCACATCGGCAGTAGCCAATGCGCTACTATCGTTGATCCCATCGCCGACCATCGCTACCACATGTCCTTGGGCTTGAAGTTCTTTTACAAATTCGGCCTTTTGATGGGGCAATACTTCGGCTCTGTAAGCGGTAATACCGGTCTGTTGCGCAATGGCGGCAGCTGTAGAATTATTATCCCCTGTCATCATATACACTTCTATTCCTTTGGCTTGTAGCTCTTTTATAGCCTTTTTAGAATTATCTTTGACCTTATCTGCTATCGCCATGATGCCTAGCACTGTACGGTCTGTGGCAAACCAAATCACGGTCTGTGCCCTATCTGCCCAGCTAGCTGATAGCTCGGACAACTCTGTAGGAATAGACACCTTGTGTGCCGCAAGAAGAGCTGGGTTGCCCACAAGGTATTTCTCGCCATCGAGAACCGCTTCTACTCCCTTGCCTGTTATACTTTCAAAACTATCTAATCGCAAAGACGTGTATCCCTCTAAATGATGTACTACGGCATCGGCTAAAGGGTGCTCAGATTTTCTCTCGATGGTAAAAAGCACCTGTTTAACACGTGTTTCATTCACCGTCCAGTACTCAGAGACAACCTTGGGTTTCCCTTCGGTTATCGTTCCTGTTTTGTCCAGAACGATCGCTGTTATATTCTTGGATAGCTGTAAGCTTTCGGCATCCTTGATCAGTATACCGTTCTCTGCAGCTTTACCTACCCCTACCATAATGGCTGTTGGGGTTGCCAGTCCCAATGCACATGGACAAGCAATAACTAATACAGTAACGGCTGAAATAAGTCCCATAACCCACGCATTGTCTCCACCGAGTATCGCCCAAAGAATGGCCGTGATTACTGCAATACCTATCACAATAGGTACAAACACTCCTGCAATCTTATCGACTAGCTTCTGTACAGGAGCTTTAGAGCCCTGCGCATCCTGAACCATACGGATGATATGCGCAAGCATCGTATCCTTCCCGACTTTCTCGGCCTTAAACTGAAAACTTCCTTTTTGATTAATTGTACCTGCGTATACGGATTCGCCTTCTTTTTTCTCTACGGCAATGGGCTCACCACTGAGCATACTTTCATCAACGTAAGAACTACCATTGATTACTTTACCATCTACTGCGATCTTTTCTCCGGGTTTTACAAGAACGGTATCACCGATCATCAACTCTTCGATAGGCACGATTTTCTCTTGGCCATCCGGGAGAACTACCAGGACCGTCTTGGGTTGAAGCCCCATTAACTTTTTAATAGCAGTAGACGTATTTCCTTTCGCTTTCTCTTCTAAAAGACGTCCTAACAGGATAAAGGCTATAATGACCGCTGCAGCTTCAAAATAGACATGGGCCTCTATACCGCGAGCCATCAAATAGTCCATGGCGATCATATTAAAGACACTAAAAAGATAGGCTATACCTGTACTAAGCGCAACAAGCGTATCCATATTGGCTTTCTTGTGCTGCAACTGTTTCCAGGCATTGACAAAGAAGTCTTTTCCAAACCAAAGCACAACTGGAGTTGAAAACACTAACATAATCTCATTGGCAAATGGAATATGCATTAAAAACATCCCGATAACCACTACCGGTAAGGAAAGTACGATAGCACCTATGGTTTTGCGCTTAAGGTCTGCATATTTCTTTTCATGGATCTCGTCCAGAACCTCCTGTTGCTTCTCTTCGGATTCGACCAGTATATCAAAACCTATATCTTGTAGCGCCTTCTGCAATTTGGAAGGATCGGAATGTCCTTCCTGAAAATTCACGGTAACTGTCGCCGTAGCAAAATTGACGGATGCGTCTATAATTCCTTCTACTGTCTCGGCCATACTTTCTACGCTAGAAGCACAACTCGCACAACTCATGTTAAGTACTGGGAAGGATTTTTTTATCGGTGTGGATTGTCCAACTTGCATAATTATCTTTTTATCTTTTGATATTACAAAGTTGGACAATCGCGAACCAATAGTATTATAGTATTTGGGAAATGTGTTATACAATTATGATTGGATGCAGTTGGCTTACCATTAATTCATGGCACTGACCAAGCTTAAGAGCTCGTCCTTGGAAAGATCATTTAACCAACCCATATCACTGCTGATAAGATCGCTTGCGAGCTTTTGTTTACGCAGTTTGAGATCGATGATTTTTTCTTCGATAGTATTGGTACAGATCAAACGAACTGCAGTGACTTTTTTATCTTGGCCAATTCGGTAAATCCTATCGATGGCCTGACTTTCTACCGCGGGATTCCACCAAGGATCTACTAGATATACATAGTCTGCTTCTGTAAGATTTAAACCTACTCCGCCTGCTTTGAGACTGATAAGAAAAACACGGGGGCCTTCATTTTGTTGAAATTCAGCAACGATAGCTTTCCGATCTTTGGATTGTCCGGTCAGATAGGAATAAGCAATTTTATGCGCATCAAGCCTGTCTTTGATCAGATCAAGCATACCGACAAACTGGGAGAAAACCAGAATTTTATGCATTTGTATCTTGCCCAGAATCTGTTCAAGAAGCACATCTATTTTGACACTGTGCGATGCGGAATCGCCTTCTTGCAATAGAGCAGGCGAATTACATATCTGCCGGAGCTTGGTCAAAAAAGCCAAAACATGCAAACGATCATTGTCTAGGATGTCAGGATTGGTAGCAGTAATGTAGTTGCGTATCTCCTCTTCGTATGATGTGTAAACACTACGTTGCGCATCATTCATTTCACAATAGATAACGGCCTCCGTCTTTTCGGGTAATTCCTGTATCACTTGACTTTTGGTACGACGGAGTATAAATGGAGCTATCCGCTGCTCAAGCTCCTCGGCACGTCGCTTAAAATCAAATTGATCTATCGGTGTCGCATAGGTATCTTTAAAAAACTGTTTATTCCCCAACAACCCTGGACAGGCAAAGGAGAATAAACCGTAGATATCAAACGTACCATTTTCCACGGGTGTACCCGTCAAAACAATTCTATTATTGGATTTTAGAAGACAGACCGTCTTATATCTTTCGGAATTGGGATTTTTGATCAGCTGGCCTTCATCTAGAAAAACGTATTGAAAGTGCTCTCTTTTAAAGGTACTAATATCTGATGTAAGCACTCCATAACTAACCAACACCACATCGTAATCGGTCAAAACTTGCTGTTGCCGGGATCGTTGTCCATTGTTGTAATGCAATACCCGTAATTTGGGAGCAAAACGATTAAGCTCGTCTTCCCAATTAAAGAGCAAAGAAGTCGGTACGACTATCAGATTTGTAGTACCCTTATATTGTATTTTTAACCACAGCAAAAATGCGATAACCTGCACCGTCTTTCCAAGGCCCATGTCATCAGCAAGACAGCCTCCAAAACCAAAACGATCAAGAAAACATAACCAATTGAACCCATCCTGTTGGTAGGATCGCAAGATGGTCTTCAAACCTTCGGGTACAGCTACCTTGGGAATTTCGGTCGCTTCTAAGAAATCTCGCTGAAAGATATTGAGTTCTTCGCGCACCGCTGTTGTTAGAATTTCATTTTCAAAATGCGCAGCTACCTCTGAGAATCGGATCTTAGGAATATGAAGCAGTTCCTTTTCTAAATGGGCCAAACTAAAGTATTTGCTTATTTTATGCATCCATTCATCTGGAAGCAACCCATAAGTTCCATCATCCAACTCAACGTACTTGCTCTTATTTTTAAATGCGCGTTGAATCTGTCGGATACGGGCTATCTGTCCGCCAAAATCCAGTTTGACATGTACATTAAACCAATCCTTACCACTATTGACTTTGATATCTACTTTGGCCGTATAGGGGCTTATTCGGGTACCTTCCAGTTCTTTAAATCCCAAAATAGAGATCCCCTCACCGCGCCAAGAATCAAATGCAGCCAAGAACCAGGAATCATCAAAGAACTTGTCTTTGTGCAGGTAAAAATATTGTGCATAATGCAGCTGTTCTTCAAAATCAGCGTGCTGATGCAATACCAATGCTGTAAAGATATTTTCGTAGGTTGTGTCTCTCTTTATTTTGAATCTATTGCCTACCGCATCTGTACTGTATAACTGCTTTTGTGAATATACGGGCACCTCCATCTCTCCGTATCGAACAACGGGAGTAATAGAAATAAATGTACCTTCTTTTTGGAGGTATAATATACGTTCCATATCCGTCTTACACTCGGCCTGTTGTACCGGAGTAGCGACATGGATATAGTCATACTCGATATGTACGTAATCTTCAACGGGTGCTAAAAATTGGGAAACAAAGGCTTCGTACTTGGTACTATGGATCAGTAAAATCTCATTGTTGCTTTTTAAAAATTGGATAACCCGCAGGAGATCCGTGTCGGCTATATAAATATACTCGTGTTTAAAAAGTATAAAACAATCATTTTTAAGTACCAACTGGGATATAGGAATTGGAACTCCTAAAATAGACAAAGCACTGCTTATTTCATAAAATGGGTCCTTTTTGAGAACTGTAAGTTTCAGTTCGGGCTTAGTAATAGCAAGTTTCACAGGAAACAGGCTTTTTATAGCGACATTCTCAGATTTACTCCTATCGTGATAATACACAGCAAGTCCCATGGGGTTGGATGCTATAATCTTCAGCGCTAAAAGTTCTGTGTCTGTAGCATGGCCTTCAAATCGATTCTGATAGCTAAGCAAAGCCGTTAAAAACTTCGTTGTAGCAATGTCATTGTCTTGCAACAGCTGTCTGGTGAGATCGACAGGCTGCAATGGATTTTTTAATTTCCCCTGTTGAGTAGTTGATGCTTCAAATAAAAGAAAATTAATCTGATCATAAAAACGATGCTTACTCAATACCAGTATCCATTTATTTAGATCGCTTTGAGCCAGCAACTCGGATACATGGGATTTACTTCTGGCAAAGGAGGGTTGTTTTAAAAAGGTTTGATCGACACGGAACAGTTCTTTCTGCCGGCTAAAGATCTGAGCCTTTCCTTCGTCAAAACGTAATTGAAAATAAGCATCTATATCTTTTTCATTCTCTAGACCATATCCTTTGGCCAAACTACGGAATCGCGTATCCCGCAACTGATCATCAAAGAAAATACGGTAATCATCGCGTTTCAAAATAGCATCCAAAACCTCAACCTGATGAACGCACAGCGCGTCGGATCTATTGGCACAAGTACAGGATACCGTCAATACAGACGGTTCTTGACGGACACTAACTTTGGGATAACTTAAAGTGCTCGTCTCTTTAGTGAGAACTGCCTCATTTAGTTCTATATAGAGTGGATAAATGTAGGAGCTTTCGCCTAAGTCAACATAACTACTACCTATAGCAAGAAATCGCATTAGGTCGTAAATAGAACAGGAAGCTAACATAATATCTCTCAAAACAATAACATGCATCTGCTCCATGGCACTTTATTTTAGATTCCGACTACCGCTTCTACGTTCTATTTTGTAATTCCCTTTCCTTATTGAATTAAAAGCAAAAGGTGCCTTTACCACCTTTTCCATGGGCTCCTTATTTTCGATTATTTCTTTTTAACCGTAGAGATAACTACTTTAAAGACCATCATTATGAGTACGATAATAATACCTGCTATAAGCCCTATTGCAAATTCCTTTAAAACACTAGGAAGTGTAGGAAAAACATGATGGAGAAAGTCGATATTATGTGCAAAGATTCCTCCTGATACTAAGATTAATGCTATAGTACCAATAATAGCCAGTGCTTTGATTATCAAGGGCAACAATTTGACCAGACCTGCACCGAAACTAGCGACTAACTTGTTGCCATTAGATCGCTTAATCAGTCTATATCCCAGATCATCCATACGTACAATCAGCGCGACTATACCGTATACACCGATAGTGGCCAATAGCGCCACCACCGAGACAGTTAATATCTGCAGCGAAAGTTCCTTGTCCAAGACGGTCCCCAAGGCAATAATGACGATTTCCACAGACAGTATAAAATCGGTCGTAATTGCTGATTTTATTTTAGTTTTTTCGACGAGTTCGGGATTGTTCAAGGTCTCATCGATTACTTTTTCTCCGGTCTTCGGTTTATGGAAGAAATACTCCACAATTTTTTCTACCCCCTCATAGGCCAAATAAGCTCCTCCCAAGACAAGGACAACTTTTATGGCAATCGGAAAAAAAACATTGAGCAATAAAGCGATAGGTACAATAATAATTTTATTCAACAATGACCCTTTGGTGATTGCCCATAAAACAGGGATTTCCCTAGACGCCAGAAAACCAGTAGCTTTTTCAGCATTAACGGCAAGATCATCTCCCAGTATACCCGCTGTCTTCTTTGTTGCAATTTTACTAGCTACCGCTACATCATCCATTAACGCCGCGATATCGTCCAACACCGCAAAGATCCCTGATGCCATATGTTAAGAATTATATTATTAAGGGAGTAAATATATAATTAAACTGTACATCACACAAAATTTATCCTAATAAATAGAGTTCATCCTTTTGCTTATTTTGTATTACCTCTGGTAATAACTTGCAATAGTTTATAGTCGAACACGAAAAACATAGTAGTGAGAAAAGCGACCCAAAGAGTAGTCTACGTATCAGATCGTAAATAGAACTCGATGCTAACAGGGCATCTCTTAGAATGATAACATTACGAAACTGCATCTATCTTTTATAAATAACCTTCGGCATCCCAGCTTCTCCATACATCAAAGTTACGACTAGGGGGCGTAACTTTTCTACCACTGCCATAAAGAGATCCGCATTAATAACAGGATTCGCTTTGACCACTACTTTCTTGTCTTTCAAATGTGTAAAATCGGCTTTCATGATTTTATCTTTCCATATTAAATTTTTAACCTCATCAACGGATCTGTAGTCTATACGCATAGCTATACCGTGAAGCCGCTCGGCAAACATAAAATATACCCAAGTAGGAATAATCGTATCTTCACTACAGCCGACAGCTACTGCCTTTCCCTTTAACGAAGCCCAATTAAAAGCAGACAATGCTTCCTTAAACTCTTTTTCCTTTATAATAAGCCCCATAAAAAGAAAATCTTTGATATCGAGAAAGAAAATTTCCTCTTTGGGTTCATAATCGACTAGATCGACCGTTACAATTCCAGATAAATGCACTTTGTTTATAAAAACATCTTCCATATCCATTCTATTATCATTGTTAATTCGCTGTGTATTAACTTACATTCAAAGTCCTAGTACCATCCGAATGATGTAATAGTCGTAATGAATAAAATCAAAAAATCGTCTATATTCCATAATACAAAACTGAGAAAAGCCTCTTAATAAAACAAGCAAAAACTTGTTTTATTAAGAGGCTTACTTAACATCTTCAAAAAATTAGGCTTATCTTTGGACCTAAACATCCGAAGTAGAATGAAAAAAGAGAATGTTGATCGCATCCTTATGATCCTTAAAATGCATGGAAAGGCCTCTCTAACGTTGCTTGCCGCTGAACTGCAAATTACGAAGGAAGGTGCACGTCAACACCTTCAGAATCTCTCTTTGGCGGGCTTGGTATCTCTAATACAGAAGAGTGAAGGTGTAGGCAGACCTACAACTTATTATTCGCTGACCGAGAAAGGCCTTTCTCGATTTCCAGATACACACGCTCAGGTGACTGTTGATCTATTACATGCAATACAGACTCTTCTGGGTGAAAATGCCTTAGATCTTTTGATCACTGATCGTGAACACAAAATGTATACGCGGTATGCACAGACCATCCTCCATCTTGAAACATTAGAAGACAAGCTGAATGAGTTAACTCAGCTTCGTTCTGAAGAGGGATATATGGCTGAATGGAAAAAAGAAGAAAGCGCGTACTATTTCATAGAAAAGCATTGCCCTATTTGCGCTGCTGCAAGCGCATGCCAGGGATTCTGTCGAGCTGAACTACAAAACTTTGAAAAACTATTGGGTCCTGCCTATAAAATAAAAAGAGTCCAACATATATTAAGTCAGGATACACGCTGCATGTATGAGATTACAAAACCTAACGATCCAATTGACTAATTAAGCTTCGTCGCCCACTCTATCTATTTCCAAAAGCTAATTGTGTGAACAAAATCTTTGAAAGATTTTAAAGCTAACTATTTAGAGTTCAAAATATTCTTTATATCTTTGCAGACTTTAAAAAATTAATTTTTACAAATTAAAAAACAAAAAAAGGTAAATGCCTACTATTCAACAATTAGTTAGAAAAGGTAGAGTAGCTCTGGTAGACAAGAGTAAGTCACCAGCGTTGGACTCATGTCCACAGCGAAGAGGTGTATGTACACGTGTATATACTACTACCCCTAAAAAACCAAACTCAGCAATGCGTAAAGTAGCTCGTGTACGTTTAACAAACGGTAAAGAGGTTAACGCTTACATCCCTGGAGAAGGTCACAACTTACAAGAGCACTCGATCGTATTGATCCGTGGTGGTCGTGTTAAGGATTTACCAGGTGTACGTTACCACATCATCCGTGGTGCATTAGATACTTCAGGTGTAGCAGGTCGTAACCAACGTCGTTCTAAGTATGGAACTAAGCGTCCTAAACCAGGACAAGTAGCTGCAGCTCCAGCAAAAGGCAAAAAGAAATAATTAAACGGAGGAAAGAAAAATGAGAAAATCAAAACCAAAAAAGAGAATCATTTTACCTGATCCAAAGTTTAACGACGTTCAGGTAACACGTTTTGTAAACAATATGATGTTTGACGGTAAAAAATCTATCGCTTACTCTATTTTTTACGATGCAGTAGAATTAGTAGAACAAAAAACACAAGAGAACGGGTTGGAAGCTTGGAAAAAAGCTTTAAACAACGTAATGCCTGCAGTAGAGGTTAAATCTCGTCGTGTTGGTGGTGCCAACTTCCAAGTTCCTATGGAAGTACGTCCTGAGCGTAAAATCGCTTTAGGTATGAAATGGTTAATTTCTTACGCTCGCAAACGCGGTGAGAAAACTATGTTCGAAAAATTAGCAGGAGAGATCATTTCAGCTTCTAAAGGTGAAGGTGCTGCTGTTAAGAAGAAAGAAGATACGCATAAAATGGCTGAGGCTAACAAAGCGTTCTCACACTTCAGATTCTAATTTTGAAAACGACAAAACAAATATGATTACACCGATCTTTGATAATAGAGTTAAATCGTTATCGGGATCGGTGTACTTATTTAAACTGTTAAAACAAACAAAAGCCTCCTAAGGGCAAACTGCAAAATTAATATGGCAAAAGATTTAAAATTAGTTAGAAATATCGGTATCGCTGCTCACATCGATGCTGGTAAAACTACCACCACAGAGCGTATCTTATTCTACTCTGGTGTAAACCACAAATTGGGAGAGACACACGAGGGTTCGGCTACGACTGACTGGATGGCGCAAGAGCAAGAACGTGGTATCACGATCACTTCTGCAGCTGTAACTGTATTCTGGAACTACCGTAACAATAAATATCAAGTAAACGTAATCGATACACCAGGACACGTGGATTTCACGGTTGAGGTAAACCGTTCATTACGTGTACTAGATGGACTAGTTTTCTTGTTCTCTGCTGTTGATGGTGTTGAACCTCAATCAGAAACTAACTGGAGATTAGCAGATGGCTATAAAGTACCTCGTATTGGATTTGTAAACAAAATGGACCGTTCAGGTGCCGACTTCTTAAAAGTTGTTGGTCAAGTAAAATCCATGTTAGGATCTAATGCTGTTGCTTTACAATTACCTATCGGTGCTGAAGATGATTTCGAAGGTGTAGTTGACTTAATCAACAACCGTGGTATGGTGTGGAATGAAGCTGATAAAGGCATGACTTTTACAGAAGTTCCAATTCCTGCAGATATGTTGGATGAAGTAGCTGAGTACCGTGAGAAATTATTAGAAGCAGTAGCTTCTTATGATGAGTCTTTGATGGAGAAATTCTTTGAAGATCCAAACTCATTGACTGAGCGTGAGATCTTGAATGCTCTACGTGCAGCGGTATTGGATAACGCTATCGTCCCTATGGTATGTGGTTCATCTTTCAAGAACAAAGGTGTACAGACTATGCTTGACTTAGTAATGGAATTATTGCCTTCACCTCTTGATATCGAAGCGGTAAAAGGTACTAACCCTAACACTGGTGAAGAAATCGAGCGTAAACCATCTGAAGCAGAACCATTCGCAGCATTAGGTTTCAAAATCGCTACTGACCCATTCGTAGGCCGTTTATGTTTTGTACGCGCTTATTCAGGTGTGTTAGAAGCAGGTTCTTACGTGTTGAATACACGTTCAGGAAACAGAGAACGTATTTCTCGTATCTTCCAAATGCATGCTAATAAGCAAAATCCTATCGAGCGTATCGGAGCTGGTGATATTGGTGCTGTTGTTGGTTTCAAAGACATCAAAACTGGTGATACACTATGTGACGAGAAAAACCCTATCGTTCTTGAGTCAATGCAATTCCCAGAGCCGGTTATCGGTTTAGCTATTGAGCCTAAAACTCAAGCTGATATTGATAAATTAGGTATTGGTCTTGGTAAACTAGCAGAGGAAGATCCTACATTCGTAGTAAAAACAGACGAAGAGACTGGTCAAACTGTAATCTCTGGTATGGGTGAGCTTCACTTAGATATCTTGATCGACCGTTTACGTCGTGAGTTCAAAGTTGAAGTAAACCAAGGCGCGCCTCAAGTTGCTTACAAAGAGTCTATCAAAGGTAGTACAGAGCACCGTGAAGTTTACAAAAAACAATCAGGTGGTCGTGGTAAATTTGCGGATATCAAAGTTGTTATCTCTCCAATTGATGAAGATTATGACACTTCAAAATCTGCGCTTCAATTCGTAAATGAAATCGTAGGTGGTGCTATTCCTAAAGAATACATTCCTTCAGTTCAAAAAGGATTTGAGATGTCATTGAAAAATGGTGTTTTAGCTGGTTTCCCTCTATCAGGCATGAAAGTTCGTTTGATTGATGGTTCATTCCACGCAGTCGATTCAGATGCTTTGTCATTCGAATTGGCAGCGAAAATGGCTTACCGTCAAGGACTACCTAAATGTTCTCCAACATTAATGGAGCCAATCATGAAGGTAGAAGTATTGACACCTGAAGAAAACATGGGTGATGTAATGGGTGACTTAAACCGTCGTCGTGGTCAGATGCAAGGTCTTGATACGCGTAATGGCGCTCAAGTAATCAAAGCTATCGTTCCTCTTTCTGAGATGTTTGGTTATGTAACGCAATTGCGTACGATTACTTCAGGTCGTGCAACTTCTACTATGGAGTTTGATCACTATGCAGAAGCACCTCGTAACGTACAAGACGATGTGATTGCAAAATCTAAAGGTAAAATCAAAGCTATCGAAGAATAGTTAAGATAAAAACAAACCGACCGCTGGTTGCGAATAGCTCTAATCAGCGGTCATCTTTAAAACAATAAAAAATGAGCCAAAGAATCAGAATCAAATTGAAATCTTACGATTACAATTTAGTTGACAAATCAGCTGAGAAAATCGTAAAAACGGTAAAACCTACAGGTGCAGTTGTTAGTGGACCTATTCCATTGCCTACTGAGAAAAAAATCTACACGGTATTACGTTCACCACACGTTAACAAAAAAGCACGTGAGCAATTCCAATTATGTTCTTACAAGAGATTGTTAGACATCTATTCATCAAACTCTAAAACTGTTGATGCATTGATGAAATTAGAATTACCTTCAGGTGTTGAAGTTGAAATCAAAGTGTGATAGATTTCAGTTACTGAAAAAGAAAAGCCTTCTCTAACAAGAAGGCTTTTTTGTTTTTAATAAGTAGCTTTGTATATGGAGAACTTAAAAGGAAAAAATGCTTTAATAACTGGTGGCGGCAGAGGCTTAGGTAAAGCAACCGCACTGGCTTTTGCTAAAGAAGGCATCAATATTGCTATCACAGGTAGAAATGAGTCTTTATTGAAAGAAACTGTATCCGAACTATCCGAACTAGGGATAAAAGCTACCTATGCGATTTTTGATGTAGCAGATTTTGACAGTGTAATCTCATCCATCGAAAAATTAACAACGGACTTTGGAACGTTTGACATTTTAGTAAATAATGCCGGTGTAGCTGCTTTTGGATCCGTATTGGACATGGACCCAAAGACCTGGAAAGAAATTGTCGAAACGAACCTGTTGGGCACCTACTATGTCACCAAAGCAGTACTTCCGCAGCTTATAGAAAAAAATGAAGGTGATATTATCAATGTATCGTCTACCGCTGGTCTAAATGGTGCAGCCACAACTTCAGCCTATAGCGCGTCCAAATTTGGAGTTATTGGCTTCTCGGACTCATTAATGCGTGAAGTACGTAAGAACAATATACGGGTTTGTACTTTGATGCCCAGTACGATTGCATCGGATATGTCCAAGGAATTGAATTTGACGGACGGGAACCCTGAGACCGTATTACAACCTGAGGACTTTGCCGAGCTAATCGTGGCCAACTTAAAATTGCCCCGTAGAGCGATGTTAAAATCGGCTTCCCTCTGGTCCACAAATCCATAAATAACAAAAAAGCCTCACAAAATGTGAGGCTTTCTATTTTTTGAACTTCTATTCAAATTAGAATTTGAAAGTCAAACCAAATTTAGCAGTGTTAAAGAAGTTATTGAAAACATTTACGTTAGTATTGAATTCAGTCTCAGCTTTAGCACCATCTACATCAGCTTTACGTGAGTTGAAAGAAACAACATCAGCAAAAGCAAAGTTAACAGCGATTTTCTCAGTCAAGAAGAAGTTAGCACCAATACCTGCATTAGCACCAAATCCATTGAATTTAACCGCGTCAGTTTTAACATCACCAACTTTAGTCTCACCTAATTTTTCGTTAGTGTAACCAACACCTACTTCTGTGTAAGTTTTGAAACGTGAACCAACTTCTAAGAAGTAGTAACGACCAAAAGCACCAACACCAAAGTTCTTGTTTGTAGCAACAGTTTTGATATCACCTGCGTAAGTAGTTTTTTTGTCTTGACCAAAACCGAAGTCAACTCCAACAGCAATTTTATCAGTCACGAAGTAACCTGCTTTAGGGTTGAAGTTCAATACAGAAGTTTTAGCTTTAGTACCTTTGTCATTTGTATTGTTTGTAGCAAGATTACCTTCTACGATGAAGTTACCTTTTTCAAAACCAAACTCTTGCGCTTGAGAAGCAGCAGTCAAACCTGCAACAGCAGTTAATGTAAGTAAAAATTTTTTCATATCTTTTTAATTTATATTTAACACTGGCAAATGTAGAACTTTTTGAAATCAAAAAAAGAATGAAAAGTCTCCTAATTGTCACAACAACCAACACAAAAACACAAACACCTAAAAAACAATACATTACAAGTGTAACAATCATGTTTTTTATTATAAATCGAAAAAAAACACCTATTTGATATCATTTTCATACTGCAAAAGCCTTACAAATACTGACCATGTAATCAAAAAGGTCAATCATTTAAAAAGTTTCAAATAGAACTATTGCAAATAGAACCTTATTTTGCTAAGAAGCATATTAAGTCTATGATATAGTTACAGAAAAACCATTAAAGAACCGTTCCAACTTTAATGACACCTGTATATATTAGATTGAAACTCTTGGGGATTATTTACTTTTTATAAGTTAATATCGGGATTTTTCTAAAGAGAGCCAATTCCTCTGTCGTTGAGGAATAAAGTATGGAGTTTAAATAGTGTTTAGATTTATTTATAAAAAAAACGACTAGGGACGGTCTTATTTTTCTAATCGCTAGATCAATATCTTCAATTAAAGTGTTCGCAGAGGTTCTGAGAGCATATTTAACCTTAACCACAACTCCTACCCTTTTGAACAACCGCGCTTCTAAAAGTGTAGCTTTAAGCATAATTTCTCGTGGAAAGACAACATGCAACAACTTAATTTCAACATTAAGTATTTTTACAAACTCTACGATCTTCTTGATTTCCTTTTGATAATTATTCATATCTGAAGCGTAACAAATACTATCTATAGTTTTTGTCTTATAAAAACTGGGCACACTAATTACGGGAACTGGCGATTTCGCAATTATTTTATTTGCCGAGGCACCAATCGTCTTTTTCAATCTCCCTCTCCCCTGAATACCATGGCATATACAGGTACATTTATGCTTGGCCACACATCTCAAAATAGTGGTCACTATATTTGGATTCATCTGAAGGTCTATCTCAAAATTAACGGCAGGTGCTTCTATGCTACTAAAAATTCGATCTAAAAACTTGTTTAACTTAGTTAATATAAATTCTCTTCTGACTTGGCGGTAATTTTCAAACCGATGAGGTCGCCAGCTTTTGGGTTTCAAAAGATGATAAACATGCACAATAATCAACGTCGCACCTTTTAATTGCGACAATTTATAGGCAAACTGAATCGCTGAAGTAGAGCGAGCCGAAAGATCTGTAGCTACCAGAATTTTTTCCATACATTTCCATCATTTTTCGCCAAAATTACTTTTAGAATAGTACAGATACAATGACGGCTATCAGTCAAAATACTGATCGTTAACGTAAAATATGCTTTACATATAATTTGGTGGTATACACTTTTCAAGATCAATCGAGATTGTCTTACACAGGCATTTTTCGAGAAGGTTACTTATAATTGTTGTAAAGAAAGGGCAACAAAAAGCTTATTTAGCTTTTCATCTTTATTAAACCGTAAAGATCCTTAATCTGGATTTGACTTCCATTTCTTTCTATCAACCCCCTTTCTTTAAAATCGGTAAGTATTCTACTAACGGTTTCTGTAGCAATACCAGCAAGTCCAGCAAGCTCATCCCTACAAATATCTATTTGGTCTATTGGGACCGCATCCTTATTTAACCGAACCAATACTTGTGCAAGTCTTTTTCTCACAGACTCATAAGCAAGCTCTATGAGTTGATCTTCTTTTTCGTGTAAATTGGCTGATAATATTTTAATAAAGTGTTGATTAAGTTCAACATGTTCGTTTAATAAATCAATAATCGCACTTTTAGATATAAAATAAAGAGATGAATTCTGAGTAGCTTCGGCACTTTCAAGCCAAGGATCATCTAGTAACAAAGTATCCAAACCAATAAAACTTTTGGGCTTATACAACCCTGTAATCATTTGTCGTCCATCGTGTGTTAGTTTCAATGTCTTAATACAACCTTCGACCAATAGATAAAGCCATTGCGAATGATCGCTTTCGTAATACAACGTTTGTTTCTTTTTGATATGCCGTATTTTGCATTGAGAAATAAGATCGAACAGTTTTTCCAGGCCTTTGCCATTATGGGGATGATTGTTAATCGTCTCGCTAATCGGCAATGATGTCCAATTCTGATTCTTATTCTTGTTAATTCGAGCTTCTACAGATCTAACAAGCTGATCGCCCTGAAATGGCTTGGTAACAAAATCATCAGCGCCACAAGCTATTCCTTTTTTTACAATATCTGGAGTCGATAATGCGTTCAAAAAGACAAAGGGTATTTTAGTAGTGGATGGATTTTTTGACAATATAGATAATACTCCAAAACCATCTATATTTGACAACACAGTATTGCATAATATTAAACTAGGGAGTTTACTTATTGCTAGGTTAATCCCTATTTCGCTATTAAATGCTGCTGTTACTTCATACCCTGAATTTCTTAATATATCCGAATATTTACCCAGTAAATCCGGATCATTTTCGATAATTAAAATATTTTTCATTTTGTCAATACCTATAGCAGATCATTCATAAATCTACTTCTAATTCTACTTCGCGCCAATTTTTTCTTAAAAAGTGTAGCGTTTCAGCGACAAAACCGAAATTAAAATATGTGACCATCGTCACTATAAATATTGACAAGCATCATTTCGCATATAAAACATTTGAAGGAAATTTAAATGAAAATTAATTATGAACTAAAAATTAAGAGAATTATGAGCGCTATCAAATCGGGGATTGATTTTTTTAAAATTGGTTTAAATAACGAAAGCAACAGAGCTGCCTTAAAATATTCTTCGCAAAAACATGCTGGTAGTATTGTAGAGTCTATTATTAGAAAGCAAGGTCATAATATAAGTAAGTTGGCCAGATATATGAAGATTAGCAGGTGTACGTTATACAATTGGTTTGAGCATGATACTTTACCTTTTGATATATTAGTAAGAATTGGCTCTCATATTAATTATGATTTTTCTTCTGATTTTCCTGAAGTTTTTTGCTCCAATTCAGATACTAAATTAGAAAATCATCCTTTCCAAAACCAATTCACAGAAAATGAGAAGATTGACTATTGGATAAGAAAATATATACTTCTATTAGAAAAATACAACGAGTGTCTATTAAACCAAAATCACTCTCAACAACCTAAATAATTTTTTTGATTCAGCATATTCGTTCATAATATACCTCCATATCCTTTTAGATATTTTAGCTCATATGTACTAAGCTCAAGTTTAAAGCTTAGTTATGTTCGTCTTTTGGGTATTATGCGCGATTTGTACCCGTCTTTATATTCCTCACCATTAAGGCTACTCAACACCTTACGAGCTCCTCACCCATTCTATCTGCTATATGCATTTTTCTTTTGATTAGCTGTTGTCTAAAACTGTAAAGAAATCAAATGTTTAAACTGAGAAATGCATATCTGCCGTTTTACAACTTTTCTCAAATCGATATACAATAAAAATTATATTCACAACATATTAAATACAACCAATTATTGTACATATGGTAATTCACTTTTTTTACACCTCCTGTTAAATCTGTTTAACAAAATCGTAAATTTTTGTAAAACCTGTATACCATTTATACACTTTAAATACAAAGTAATTTGCTGCATAAATTATTGATAGTTTTATACATAACTTAGTTGTAAAGAAGTTTTTCACATTTTAAGATATAAAATCATGAAAACAAAACACCTGCTAATTATTATATATATTCTCACTTTTTGCTCATGTGCGCAAAAAAGAGACTTGGCTTATTTCAGCAATTTAGCTCAGCAAAGCGACGAGGAAACCATACAAGATGAACCAATAAAAATACAACAAAACGATCTCTTGAGGATAAATATAAATAGTCTTAACCCGGAATCAAACACGTTATTTACGATCAATCGCCAAAATGCACCAACAGGTACTTATGAAGGACCGACAGGCTATAGAGTTGCTAAAGACGGAATGATTACTATGCCCGTAATAGGAAATATTAAAGTGGAAGGCTTGACTATAACACAAACCCAAGATGTGTTAATAGAAAAACTAGCTAAATATGTTAAAGAACCAATGGTTGAAGTACAACTTTTAAATTTTAAGATTACTGTAATCGGAGAAGTAAATAAACCCTCGAGCTTTACCATACCTGGTGATCATATTAATTTATTAGAGGCGCTTGGTATGGCAGGCGATATGACGGTTTATGGTAAACGAGAAAACGTATTAGTTATTAGAGAGCAAAATGGAAAAAGAACAATGAAAAGGTTGAATTTAAACCAACAAGATGTTCTTAATGATCGCTTTTTTAATCTGATGCAAAACGATATAGTTTATGTGGAGCCGGATAAATCTAAAGCTATAGAGTATAGCCCTAGCACGAGAATTATGCCTATTGTTATCGCTTCTATATCGGCAGTAGCTGTCCTGATTTCAGCCATTTTAAGAAATTAATTACTTAAGGAATAAGATCATGTTTGCAGAAAAGAACTTAAACGGCCCTAAAGATTTTGCAGAGGCTTTGAAAAGGTTTACCAAAAATTGGCCCTATTTTTTAATTAGCATTACGATAGCAATAGCATTCGTTTATGGCTTCTTGTTCATAACACCTCCTGTTTATAAAATTAGCAGCACATTATTAGTACAAGATGATAAAGAGGGTGCTTCTATGTCTAACGGCACTGCTTTTAGCGATTTGAACATGTTCCAAACCACTAAAACAGTTGAAAATGAAACTGAAATTTTCAGATCAAGAGACCTGATATCTAAAGTTTTAAAAGATTTGAATCTGGAGACATCATACTTTCAAAAAGCAGGTTTTAAAACAATAGAGTTATACGGTAATACATTACCTATTAAAGTAGAAGTGCAGGAATTAAAAAAAGGGGCTTATTCCAGATCTATAGAAATTACATCTATTAACGACAACCAATTTCGTTTAACAGATAGTAATATTAATTTGATTGCAAATTATAATCAACCTATCAAAAATAAAAACTATACAATACACATAAAGAAAGGGCCTGCTTTCAAAAATGAATATGGGAAAATAAATATTCATTTTCAAGATCTGTATAAACTGACAGAATCATACAGCTTAGCTAGGTTGAATATAGTTCCTGTAGTTAAAGATGCTAATACTATTGTAATTAGTTTGAACGATAATATTCCGCAACGGGGATTAGATATTTTAACAAATCTTATTGAAAACTATAATATTAATAATGTAAACAATAAAAATATTATCGCTCAAAATACAATTAAGTTTATAGATAACAGATTAAAATACTTAATAAACGACTTAGCTGGAGCGGAACAAGATGTAGAGAACTTCAAACAACAAAATCAAGTGACCGATTTAGGCATAGATGCACAATTAAATGCAACAAGGTCGGTTGAATACAATCAATTGTTAGCAGAATCAGTTATAAAGCTCGGCCTGGTAAAATCTATCGAAGGTTATTTTCAAAGCAATCAGGCACAAGGCAGTTTAGCGCCAAGCGCCATGGGAATAGAAGATCCTGTACTAAATGTGATGATTGGAAAGTTTAATGATTTACAGTTAGAAAGAAACAGAATGCTTCGTACAGCTAATGTTGAAAATCCTCTTGTTTTAAATTTGAATGATCAATTATCAAGTTTAAAAAGCAATATTCTGGAAAACTTAAAGTCAATTAAAAGTGGGTTTAATATTCAGAAAAACAATTTGCAAAAAAATTATTCACAATTCTATAGTAAAAGCAAATCTGTCCCTACAATAGAAAGAGGACTTTTGGAAAGAAGTAGAGAGCAAAGTGTGAAAACTGGCTTATACCATTACTTGTTGCAAAAACGTGAAGAAACAGCATTATCATTGTCTACAACTGTACCTACATCACAAGTTATAGATAGACCCGCTTATAATACGGCACCTATTGCTCCAAAAGCACAAATGCTTTATTTATGTGGCCTAGTCTTCGGATGCTTAATACCTGCAGGGTTTATTTATGTTAGAGGATTTTTCAACAATAAAGTTAGGGATGCCAGAACCATTGAGCTAACAGGTGCAAAATTGCTAGGCGAACTTTCCCACAATCTAGATAAAGGTACCAATGTTTTTCAAACAGACCATCGCTCCACTATTTCCGAACTATTTAGGTACATACGAATGAATTTAAGCTTTATGACAAATCAACGTCATAAAGTGATATTGGTTACATCCAGTATGAAAGGGGAAGGAAAGACATTTTTTAGCATCAATTTGGCGACTACATTAGGAATGCTTAGTAAAAAAGTAGTTATTGTAGAATTTGATTTAAGGAGACCCGTACTATTAAAAAAGTTAAACTTATCATCAACGCTAGGAATTACAGATTATCTTGATGATGAATATATTTCTGTAGATGATATTATCCAACCCAGTCTATTATCAGATAATGTCAGTGTAATTGGGTGTTCAGAAATCCCAAAAAATCCAGCAGAAATGATAATGAGCCCTAGAGTTGATGAACTCCTAAGCGAACTAAAAAAACGCTTTGACTATATTATTTTAGATACATCTCCAGTTGGACAAGTAGCTGATGCTTTCAGTTTAGCACCTTATGTAGATGTGAGTATTTATCTGGTAAGATATAACTACACAAATAACTATCAATTAGCTATACTGAAAGATATTAACGACGAAAATAAGCTTAAAAATCTTATGGTAGTATTTAACGATGCTAAAAGAGAAAAGAACCAAAAGTACGGTTATGGGGGCTACGGATATGCCATGCCAAACTAACATTCTTCTTAAAAGAAGAAAATAGATCTATTGCAATATTAAAACAATAACCATTATATAAATAAACTTACGCTGCACCTGACTTGAAATAAATGATCTTTAAATAATTATTTTAGCCGCCTCTAATTTACCCTTTGTCTAATTACTTTACAAAAACACACCCTCATCACTGTAAGTGATATGGCGAAGCCCTGCACCCCAAAGTAGCAAACCAGGAATTACATATTGTCCGGAAAATTCTATTGGGTCTAATAAAACAACACATTTTTTTACTTCCTCTTAATGAATCTAACAATGGAAATGGGATTAAATTACAAAAGAAAACTTGAAAAAAACTGGTTGGTTATTTATGTACGTCCCCGTTGGGAAAAAAAGGTTGATAGGCTATTGCAAGAACAAGGGGTTGAGACTTTCTGTCCCTTAAGAACTACCGAAAACCAATGGGCGGATAGAAAAAAGAAGGTTAGTGTACCACTTTTTACCGGTTATGTTTTTGTTAAAATAGATGATAGAGATCTTACAAAGGTTAGATATACGCTTGGTGTAATTAACTACATCTATTTTATGGGGAAACCAGCTGTGATAAGGGAGTCAGAAATTGAACAGCTGAAGGAACTGGTGAAGACATATAATAACCTTGAAATAATTAACCTAAATGATCTTTCGCCTGGTGATAGAGTAAGAATTAGAAGTGGCTTATTCTATAATCACGAAGGTAAAATAATCAAAGTACAAGGAAAAACAGTACTAATGTCGCTTGACCATATAGAATGTGCATTGGTAACCTGTATTGAGATTAATCATCTTGTAAAAGCTTCACCTTTAAACACAGCATTATGCACAAGATAGAACCCACAAGAATAGCCGTAATTGGTCTTGGGTATGTTGGACTTCCACTCGCAGTAGAGTTTGCCAAAAAGCATAAAGTTATTGGTTTTGATATTCTCCAACGAAGAGTGGATGAACTTAACGAAGGTAAAGATGGCACTTTAGAGGTCAGCGAAGAAGAACTTAAAAAAGTGCTAACTTTTGACTGTACAGATCCAAATGGATTGTATTGCACGAGCGAAAAAGACAAATTAAATTCTTGTCAAGTTTTTATAGTCACCGTCCCGACACCTGTTGATAAGAATAATAGACCAGATTTAACGCCATTAATAAAAGCAAGTGCGCTAGTAGCAGGTGTATTAAAAAAAGGTGATATTGTCGTTTATGAATCCACTGTATATCCCGGTGTAACAGAAGATGAATGTGTACCTATTTTAGTAGAAAAATCAGGGTTAATTTATAACGAAGATTTTTTTGTAGGGTATTCGCCAGAACGGATCAATCCTGGAGATAAAGAACATACAGTTGCCAATATACTAAAAATAACTTCGGGCTCTACACCAGAAACGGCGACTACAATTGATAATCTTTATAGATCTGTAATTGGGGCAGGCACACACAAAGCCTCATCAATAAAAGTCGCAGAAGCAGCAAAGATCATAGAAAATGCACAAAGAGACATCAACATTGCATTTGTTAATGAATTAGCGATGATTTTTAACAGACTGGGTATAGATACCACTGAAGTGCTTACTGCTGCAGGTACAAAGTGGAATTTCCTGAATTTCAGACCCGGTTTAGTCGGTGGGCATTGTATAGGTGTTGATCCATATTACCTTGCACAAAAAGCACAGGAAGTTGGTTATCATCCTGAAATTATTTTAGCTGGGCGCCGCGTAAACGATGGAATGGGAGCTTATGTAGCAGATCAGCTTATTAAACAAATGATCTATAACGGCACGCATATCATAGATGCAGATGTGTTGGTTTTAGGATTTACTTTTAAGGAAAATTGTCCTGATGTAAGGAATACAAAGGTAATCGACATAGTTAGGAGGTTAGAAGAATATAAAGTAAAGGTCTGCATTCACGATCCTTGGGCCAATTCAGATCAAGTTAAACAAGAGTATGGTGTGATTTGTCAGAACGGGGAGTCGAAAAAGAGACAATATGATGCAATTTTAATAGCCGTTGCTCATCAGGAATTTAAACACCTCGACCTTACAAAGCTTTGCAAAGAAAATACGGTCGTTTACGACATCAAATCAGTCTTACCAAATACCATGGTAAGTGCACGCTTATAACAAATGACTTTAAAGGAAAAGACCATCTCTGGCGTAATATGGTCAGTAGGTCAGCAATTTGGTTCTAAACTAATTAGTTTTTTTATAACCATAGTGCTTGCTCGCATTTTAACTCCGGCAGAATTTGGGTTAATAGCCATGTTATCGGTATTTATATCCATCGGAAATACATTACTAGACAGTGGTCTTACTTCTTCGCTTATACGGACGACCGATGCAGATCAAAAAGATTTTTCTACCGTTTTTTATTTTAATTTGATAGGAAGCACAATACTTTATTTTATATTATATTTTTGCGCCCCTCTTATTTCATCGTTTTACCATCAGCAAGTTCTTACAGGTATCATTCGTGTTTATAGTCTGATATTTATCTTAAATGCTTTCTTTGGTGTACAAAACACCCGTCTTGTAAAAGAGATGAGGTTTAAAACACAAACAAACATACAAATACCGTCCTCTTTAGCTGGGGGAATTTTAGGAATTATCCTTGCTAAAACCGGATATGGCGTTTGGAGTCTGGTATGGATGAGTTTATTTACCACATTTTTGTCTACCATACTTCATTGGATATATTCAGACTGGCGTCCAGCTTTGATATTTGATAAAACAAGTTTTAACCGTCATTTTTATTTTGGTTATAAAATGACCCTATCGGGAATACTTGACACCCTTTACCAGAATATATATACACTTATTATAGGTAAATTTTACTCTGCTACTCAACTAGGATATTATTCACGGGCCGATTCTATCAGTCAGCTACCAACAGCAAATATTTCAGCAGCTGTCAATAAAGTCACCTATCCGATGTTTTCAGAAATATCCCATAATAATGTGCAATTGAAAAGGGTAAACAAAAAAGTGATGCAGCAGGTTATTTTTTGGAATGCTCCCATACTGATTTTTATGAGTGCCGCAGCTCAACCTCTTTTTAGTTTTTTATTAACCGATAAATGGTTGCCAGCAGTACCTTATTTTCAAATACTTTGTATTGCTGGTGTAATGCAGCCCCTTCATGCGTATAATTTGAATATTTTAAAGGTAAAAGGTCGGAGCGATTTGTTTTTAAAGCTGGAGGTTATTAAAAAAGTACTAAGTGTAATAGGCATTTTGAGTGTAATACCATTCGGTATTTACGGCCTGTTATATTTTCAATTATCCTTTAATTTTATTGGATTTTACATCAACACAATCTATAGTGGAAAGATGATTAACTATCCGGTCAAAGAACAGATATTTGATATTTTACCCACCATAATCTTATCTGTCTTTATTGGTATTTCAACTTATCTTCTTGATTCTTTCTTAGTGGATTCTTTTAATATTAACAATTTGACACGGATTATCATAAGTGCGGTGTTTTACGCTCTTACTTATTTAAGTATCAGCAATCTTATAAACCTTACGGCAATAATAGATTTTAAACAATTAATTCTAAAAAGATGATACCAGTAACTAAGCCATTTCTTCCTAGAGTAGAGGAATTTGAAAACTATGTAAAAAGTATTTGGGACCGCCAATGGTTAACCAATAACGGCCCTCTGGTTAATGATTTGGAACTTAAACTCAAACAGTATCTAAATCTAGATTATTTATTATATGTATCCAATGGTACTATTGCTCTCCAAATGGCTATTAGAGCATTGGAATTGAAAGGAGAAGTTATTACAACTCCATTCTCTTTTGTTGCTACGACAAATAGTATTTTATGGCAGGGCTGCAAACCAGTATATGTGGATATCGATCCGGATACGTTCAATATTGATCCCAATAAAATCGAAGCTGCAATTACCCCTAAAACCTCCGCGATATTGGCAACCCATGTTTATGGCAACCCATGTAATATTGATGCAATACAAAGTATTGCTGATAAACATGGTTTAAAGGTGATATATGATGCTGCGCATTGTTTCGGAACAAAATATAAAAACAGATCAGTTTTTGAATATGGAGACATTAGTACTACAAGCTTTCACGCCACTAAATTGTTTCACACGATAGAAGGTGGAGCGGTTTTTACTAAAAAACCAGAATTGTTAGAGAAAATGGCATTTATGCGAAATTTTGGATACAGCGGTCCCGATACCCTTGCGCTGGCAGGTATAAATGCAAAAAATTCGGAATTTCATGCAGCTATGGGGTTGTGTAATCTAGGACATATTGATGCCATTCTCGAAAAGAGAAGATCTTTGTCTCTGCATTACCGAGAGAACCTGAAAAAGTTAAAAGTTAAATTTCAGTTCATTGATTCTGCTCCCGATTACAACTACGCCTACTGTCCAATTCTTTTCGATTCAGAAGAACTGATGCATGATTGTATTGTCAAACTTGAATTGGCGGGTGTATATTGCAGAAGGTATTTTTTTCCTTCTTTGGCTACATTACCGTTTGTAAGCCGTAAAAGAATGCCCGTTTGCGATTCTGTGGTAAAGAGAATTGTTTGCCTGCCTCTGTATGATACACTCACCATCCCCGATCTGGATATGATTTCACGTATATTATTGAGAGCACAGAAATACCCTGTGAAAACCATTAATACACAAAAAGGCTTTGGAGAATTGATTGCCAATCGAATAGAAAAAGTCATAAATGGTCATGAAAAAAAGTAAACCAGCTATGAAAAGTATAGAAACAGAAGTGATGGTTAGCATCTGCTGTGTAACTTACAATCATGAGAAGTATATAGCACAGGCTATTGAGGGCTACTTGATGCAACAAACATCTTTTAAATTTGAGATTCTTATCGGAGAAGATTGTTCTACCGATAATACCAGAAAAATTGTAGAAGAATATGTGCTAAAACATCCTGATAAAATAAAATTAATTACTTCAGAATCTAACGTGGGTGTCCATAAGAACGCAGTAAGACTGAATAAAGAGGTAAAAGGCAAATATTTAACCCAATGCGACGGAGATGATTATTGGACTGACCCTTTAAAATTGCAAAAACAAGTTGATTTTTTAGAACAAAATCAGGAGTATATAATGTGTTGTCATTATTCGAAAAGGATTAAAGAAAATAATGAAATATATTATATGAATTTAAATCCAAAACCAATAATCTATTCGTTTGAGGATATATTATTCGATAATGATTTTGAAACAGTACTCAATACAATTCTTTTCAGAAATACGCCCGAAATTAGAGAAATTTACTCAACAGATTGGTTTTTTAAATTTAATGCGCCAGACAGATTTCTTAAACTTTATTTAACATTTACTTCTGGAAAGAAAATCTATGTTTTACCCGAAATAATGTGCTGCTATAGAAAGCATTCGGGAGGCATCTGGAGCATGTTAAAAGCAAAAAGTTTAAAACAAAAAACACTTGATGATTTGTACTTGATTATTGAAATTTTTAAATATTCCCGCGTTCAAAAAATCAAGTTGCTTCTCTATTATCTTAAAAAATATTTCCTATTTGAAGTTAGAGATCACAGTCTACAAAATGCTTTTAGTACAATAAGAACCATATTGTAAGTAGTTAGAAAATATAATTATACATTAAATAATTTCCGATATGAAATATCTTAAGATTATTATTTTATTCTTAGTTTTCTGCAATCTTCCAAGTTATTTCTTGGTTAAAGCTAATGCCGCAATTGGTCAACTTTTAAGCTACAGCACCTTCCTGCTCATAATCGTTTATTACTTTTTCAGTGAGAATAAGAAGCCGATAGTTCCTTTTATCGTATTTGGCCTTTTATTCTTTTTGATATCGATAATAGTCAGTGCACAAAATGACGATGGTTATTTAGTAACGCTTATAAAATATTTTATTGTCATAGTTATGGGAGCAAGTGTTGTAAGCGATACCACAAAGGAAGACATATATATAGTGCTTTTACTAGGATGTTTAAGTATAATTTTTGAATCTATTTTTATTGAAGGTATTGGTGGCAGGTATAGGGGGTATTATATTAACCCTAATGCAGCTGGCTATGCTTGTATATTAGGTTATTCTCTGAGTTTTTCAATAAATAACAAAAAATTAAAAATCATTGGCCAATTACTATTTTCAATGGCCGGCTTTCTTACTTTCTCCAGGACTTTCTTATTTATCTGGATATTAGTCAATTTGATATCTTTGTTGATCAATTATAAAAATGTATATAAAATACTAGTAGGTATTGTTTTATTTGGTCTGTTTCTTTCATTTGGAGATAAGCTGGATTTAAGTACGAAAAGAATGCATGCATTTTCAGGAATACTTGAAGGAAAAGTAAATGATGATTTAAAAGAAGAATCGAGAACAGAAACCTGGTCCCATTATTATAATCAAATTTTAAACAATCCAATCTTGGGTAATGGATACCATTCCTTTAGCGGAGAAATTTTTGGACCTGAATACAATACTTACACCGTAAAAAATGGTGTACACAACACTTTTTTAATGGTTATTGGTGAAGCTGGCTTTTTTGTCCTTCTCTATTTTCTATGGATATATGGATCTTTTTTAATTAATGGCATAAGAATGTTTCATGATAATCCGGTAATTTTTCTGGTTTCATTTTCTTTAGTAATGTACATGCTTACCAATCATAATTATTTTGAAAACAACCTGGTATTATTTGTTTCGATGTGGCTGTATATTCAAATAGATCTGGGTAAGAAAGTCTCTGAAAAGAAACATGTAGATCTTCACCAAGTCAAGAACTATCAGGTTGAGTATCTAAATATAAATGCGTTTTAGTATGTGTGGAATTTATTTAACCAACATTCCCATTGAAGAGGAAGCCGTAAAATCAAAACTGGAATCCATACAATTCCGTGGACCGGACTATTTAGGGATTCAAAAAGTATTTGATTTGACTTTTGGACATTTACGGCTATCCATTTTAGATTTAAATGTTCGTTCACATCAACCCATGACATTTGAAGACCTTGTTATAGTGTTCAATGGTGAAATTTATAACTTTCAGGAGATAAAAACAGATTTAATAGCTCTAGGGTATACTTTTGATACAACAAGCGATACGGAGGTGTTACTAAAAGGTTATAAAGAATGGGGAGCTGCTCTAGTGCCGAAACTAAACGGAATGTTCGCTTTTGCTATATATGATGCTACATCAAGAAAAATATTTTGTTCACGCGACCGCTTAGGTGTAAAACCCTTTTATTATTCATGGAAGGACGGTGAACTTGAAATTTGTAGCCAGTTACGTCCAATAAGCCAACACAAACAAATAAACGATGAAGCTATATCGATGTATTTGGACTGTGGTTATATCCCCAGCCCATACACGATCTATCAAAATGTCTATAAATTACCTCCCGGAAATAATCTGGAGATTGATTTGGACAGACAAAAATACGATGTTAAAGAGTACTGGAATCTGAAGGAGGTCGTCGAAGTGGGCTTAGCTTATAATGAGGCCAAAGAGAAGTTGCACAATCTGTTAAAAGATGCCGTAAAAATAAGATTGCAAGCAGATGTGCCTTTTGGATCATTTCTCTCGGGAGGAATAGATTCTGCTCTAATATCCAGTATTGCTTCAACGGTTTCAAAGGATCCTATCAAAACATTTTCGATAGGCTTTGAGGATCCGGAATATGATGAAAGCAAGATCGCTGCACAATATGCAAAAATTATAGGTTCTGAACATACAGAAACAATTTGTAAAGCAACAGATATTTTAGAAATGATTCCCCAATTGGTAAAAGTGTTCGATGAACCTTTTGCAGATAGCTCTGCGTTGCCTTCTTTACTATTGAATAAAATAACGAAGCAATCTGTTACCATGGTCTTATCTGGAGATGGAGGGGATGAAAGTTTCTTTGGATACAACCATTTTAGATTAGTGCCTTACGCAGATAAAATTACGTTTGTGCCCTATTTTTTGAGAAAAATGGCGGCCAGCGTATTGAGTTTTAATTTCCTGGGTGCACGCGCACTTTCTTATAAAGGAATACTCAATGCTGCTTCAAAATATGATTTCATTGCAGGTATATTTGTTGGATATGACTCTCTTCTAAAGAAGAGAAACTTTAATTGGTTGTCCCACTATAATGGTTATAAAATATGGTCGAAAGATTTGTTACAGGCAACAGCTGATTTAAATATTAAATTGTGGTTAGAAAACGACAGTAATGTAAAAGTAGATCGTGCCAGTATGGCTCATTCAGTAGAAGTAAGAAGCCCCTTTCTGGACTATAATATCATTGAGTTTGCAAGAACACTTCCTATATCATTTCGTTACGAAAAAGGCCGGAGAAAAAAAATATTAAAGGATATTCTGAAAGAATACATTCCTGAAGAAGTATTTGATCAACCCAAAAGAGGATTTGCTGTGCCTTTAGCAGGTTGGATAAGAAATGAACTGCGTAGTGAGTTTGAAGAAAATCTAACAGACGATTTTTTATGTCAGATTCCCATTTTAAATGTACCCAGGTTTAAAGATATTTTTAAAAAGCATTTAGAAGGAAAGCATGACTATTCATCTTTTATTTGGAGAATATATATTTTGTCTAAGTGGTATCAAGAATTTGGATTTTATAAAAAAATTGGCACCCAATAAATACCTTTAGCACCAAATAATAATATCGTTTACTTCTTCTTTAACTAAAAAAAATTGTTTCAGGCATTTAAGGCTTTTCTAAATGCTTTTAATCCTTGGTTTGCCCCATTTAATATTTTGATCATTGAAGTTTTCCAGATAGTTGTCAGCTATGAAATACTCCTAGTTAGCAAAGCCCTCACGAGTATTCCATTCCAATAACTCGGAACAAGTTAATGAAAGATAAAAGACAGATTAAACACCTATGAAATATCCATGTAGCAAAGGCTACACAAATACGAATGACCGCGAAGCAGCATGCACACCAATTACAACAATCCGTGCATAATATAGTTTGGATATTCCATATGGCCGTTAAAAGTCAAATTATTTACATATGAAAAATAAATTATTTTTTGTTATTAATAACCTTCATAGTGGAGGGGCAGAAAGAGTGTTATCTATATTGGCGAATGAATTTAGTAAACAGGGGCTGAGCGTTTTTATTCTTTGTCTCAACGAAGCCGAACCCGGTTATCAAATTTCCCCTCAAGTCAAAATGATTAACTTATTAGAAAAGAGGAGAAAAGAAAATATTTTTAATCGTATTAAATATGCATTATTAATATTTCTACGATTGTCTAAATTGCTTATTAAAGAAAAGCCAACTTGTGTTATTTCTTTTATGACCACGGCAAATTTATGGACCGGTTTGGCTTGCTCTTTAATTAAAACACCCTTTATCGTCTCAGAACGAACTACACCTGATCATACGATTAATTCATTCAACTTCTTTTTAAAAAGAATTTCCTATGTCATATATAAAAAATCTAAGGCTGTAGTTATACCAGCCAAAGGAATAGAGGACTGCATTAGAAACCATAAATCTTTTAAAAGATTAAATAATTTCAAGATTATCAGAAATCCTTTAAATGTATTTAAATCGCCCTCTGCAAAACCCGTAAACAGCAAGAAGTTCATCTTAGGAGTTGGTCGGCTTTCCTATATTAAGGGATTTGACCAACTAATTGAGGCCTATAGTAAAATTAAAGCTGATGACGTTGATTTATTAATTGTTGGCGGCGGAAGCGAATATGAAAACCTATCCAATCTAATTGAAAAATTGGGTATACAAAATCGGGCTAAACTAATTGGACCAAAAGATAATCTGCAGGATTATTATAATCAAGCGGAATTGTTTGTTCTACCATCCAGAAATGAAGGGTACCCAAATGCTTTAATAGAAGCGATGAGTTTTGGCTGTCCTTGTATCGCAATGGACTGTGAATTTGGTCCATCAGAAATAATAGAAAATGAAGCAAATGGAATTTTAATAGAGGCAAATAATATTGGTAAGCTAACTTCCGCAATGGATAATTTATTAGCCGATGAAAGCCTTAGAGTAAAAGTTGCGAGCAATGCGCAGTTAATAAATCAAATAAATTCTATAGAAAATATTCTTCCAAAATGGAAAGATTTGATATTGCATAATGCATAATCCATGTCCTTTCTTTTATTGTAATAGAGATTCAACCACACTAAACTTCAGAATTATGAACATTCCATTTTCACCTCCGTTTATTGATCAAACGGTCATTGATCAAGTCGTACAAACACTTCAAGATAAGTGGATTACAACAGGACCTAAAGTTAAAGACTTAGAGCAAGAGATAGTTAAACTTACCAATTCGGATGCGGCAATTTGTGTAAATTCCTGGACATCCGGAGCAATACTGATGTTAAAATGGTTTGGGATTAAAGAGGGGGACGAAGTAATTATACCAGCATATACTTACTGTGCAACCGCTTTAAGTGTTTTGCATTGTGGTGCTATTCCTGTAATGGTAGATATCAACGATGATTTTTGTATAGATCCTGAAAAAGTCAGGAAAGCCATAACGGCGAAAACAAAAGCTATTATAGCTGTAGACATCGCCGGATGGCCATGTAATTATACTGAACTAAAGGCTATTATTCTGGATTCGGAGGTGAATAATATGTTTACAGCGGAGTCTGACAAACAGCAACTTTTAGGACGTATCTTATTGATCGCAGATGCAGCACATTCTATCGGTGCAACGTATAACGGTTTGTCTTCGGCTAAGATGAGCGATATAGCTATATTTTCATTTCATGCCGTAAAAAATATCACCACAGCTGAAGGTGGCTGTATTTGTTTAAATCTTCCACGCAGTTTTAATGCAATGACAGAATATGAATTTCTAAAGATATATACACTTAATGGACAAAACAAAGATGCCTTAGCTAAATCAAAAGGTGGTGGCTGGCGTTATGATATTTTATTTCAAGGGTTAAAAATTAATATGCCGGATATATGTGCTGCTATTGGTTTGGCACAAATAAAAAAATATAGTAATGAGTTATTGCCTCAGCGTAAAGAAATAGCTTCAAAATATTGTAAGGGCTTAGAGCAAATGAGTTGGTTTATAAAACCTCCATTGCAGGATGAAGAGCGAGAATCATCCCATCATCTGTTTCCGCTACGAATAATGGGCATTACCGAAGCACAACGGGATCAAATAATAGATGATTTGGCTCAACTAGGTGTAGCGGCCAACGTACATTTTATACCTATGCCTATGCTTACCTATTTTAAAAACCTTGGATATCATATAGAGGATTATCCGGTTGCCTATAAGCAATATTCATGTGAGATTTCATTGCCTATTTACCCTCAACTTTCGGATGCCGAAATACAATTTATTATCGAATCGGTAATTGCCACCGTACAAATTCAACTGAACAAACCAGTACAGGCAGAGGTTAAAGATAAAATTAAGAGAACAAGAAGACCAATCGTTTCAACAAGAATTTTTGGATATGGACACTAAACGCATATTTGATATTTTATTAGCCTCATTTGGACTGATTGTACTTAGTCCGGTTTTTGTAGTAATTGCTATACTAATACTTCTAGATTCAAATGGAGGAATATTCTATCGTCAGATCAGGGTTGGGAAGAACGTGGAAGATTTTCCGTTGCTCAAATTCAGAACAATGTATGTGCATCAGACAGATCAGCAACTACTTACCATAGGTAATCACGATACTCGTATCACAAAAATTGGATATTGGTTAAGAAAATATAAACTGGATGAATTACCTCAGTTATTAAATATACTAAAAGGCCATATGAGTTTTGTCGGTCCGCGTCCTGAGGTTCGTAAATATGTAAATCTTTATAACGAGGAGCAAATTAGGGTACTCTCCGTTAAACCGGGAATTACCGATTGGGCATCAATTGAATTTTCTGACGAATGTGAACTTTTGGCAAAATCCAATGATCCGGAGCATTTCTATATAGAAGAAATAATCCCGTTAAAAATCACACAAAATCTGAAATACATCAATAATCATGATTTATGGATTGATCTGAAAATCATATTTCTGACTTTAAGAAAAATTGCGATTGGATAAAGCAGTCAATTAATACGATTCTAAAACTCATAAACAAAATGAAAATAGTTCACATTATAGGCGCACTTAGAAGAGGTGGAGCAGAGCGCTTTGTTGTCGACTTATGTAATGAGTTGGCAAAGAATGATCAGTATCAAATATATTTAATTTCTCTTTGTGATAATGATGCTGATACAACTTTTCTTAATGAAATCAGCGGGAAGATAAGTTATTTATCCCTACACAAGGGCAAAGGCCTAAATTTCCGGGTACTTTTTAAATTGACCAGTTGGCTGGTTAAGCAAAAAGCGGATGTAGTCCACACGCACTTAAATGCTTTTGAGTATTTGCTTTTGTATAGATTTATAAGTGGTAATTGCAAGTTTTTTCACACCATCCATTCAACAGCCCAAGCCGAATGTCCGAATTTTTTAATTAAGGCATTTCGTAAAACTCTGTACAAGAAGAATAAGGTAATTCCTGTCGCCGTTTCAAATGATGGGGGCAAATCATTTAAGAAATATTATGGTTTAGATAATGTTATTGTAATTGAAAATGGTCGTCCATTTTTAACTCTGACTGCTGAGTATCCTGTACTTATTAAAAGATATAAAGAAAATATAAACTCTTTCCTTTTAATTCATGTGGGAAGGATTATGAAAGTGAAAAACCAGCAGCTATTAATTGAAGCTGTACAAAAGTTTAATGCAAATGAAGAGAAGAAATGCAAACTATTAATAATCGGTGATGTTCGTGATGAATCCTTATATCATCATCTTTATTCAATGATAAAAGACGACCCTTACGTTGAGTTTCTTGGAGGAAAAGAAAATATCGCTGATTTTCTAAGTATGGCAGACTTTTTCTGCTTATCAAGCTTTTATGAAGGGATGCCAATATCCTTAATTGAGGCATTATCAGTTGGATGTATATCCATTTGTACTAAGGCCGGTGGTGTTAAAGATATGATTAAGAATGAAGACACCGGCTTCTTGAGCAATGATAATAGCGTGGATTCATATTATCAAACGATAAAAAGAGCCGTTTTCTATCCAGACAAACAAAAAATAAAAGAAAATAGCCTGAATTCATTTAAACAGCACTATCATATAGGAACTTCGTGTAAGAAACATGTAGATGCATACCTTGTGATCTAAACATAAATACTAAATAAACAGAACCTTTTAAGAATTTGCATAATCAGGTTTGGATAATGAAATTCTTGTTATTTAATCTCGATGAAAACATGAATAACGTAATTGATAGGTATTTTGGTGCAGACAAATGGAATATAGGATTTGTGAAACAATCTGCTGCAGATTTAATCCGGAGAAAAAGATTTAATGGAAAAGTAGTATGGCTGGAGGAGGATGAAGCGCATTATTCGGCAGATCCCTTTGTTGTCAAAATTAATTCCAGTCTTTTCATCTACTATGAGGAGCTTAACTTTTGGAAGATTAAAGGCAAAATTTCGAGAATTAAAAATTTTAATTTTAGCACTAAACAAAGGATATCTGGCCTTACACCAAAAGGGATCCACTTTTCATACCCATACATTTTTGAAGAAAAGTCAAATTTTTATTGCATTCCTGAAACAGCAGATGCAGGTGAAGTAAGTCTGTATCAGCTGGATCATGAAAACTCGACCGAGTTAAAGAAGAAAAGGGTTTTGCTAGTGGGGCCACGCTATGTAGATACTTCGATTATCTACTACAAGGGAAAATATTGGCTATTTACCAATATAGATGGTATGCTAAATGATCTATACATATACTATTCAGATTCATTAGAGGAGGAATTTAAACCACATGCATTAAACCCCATTCCGGTAAGTTCAAAAAATTGCAGGAGTGCCGGAAACTTATTTATAGTAAACGGGCGACTTTACCGCCCAACTCAGAATCTGGAAATCCGTTACGGAGGATCCATAATTATCAATAAGATTTCTGAACTTTCTGAACATTCATTTAAATCAGATCCTGATTTTGAATTATTACCGGAAGCCCCTTATTTGGAAGGTATGCATAATATCAGCTTTGGAAACGATTTGATTGTTGTAGATGGAAAGAGAAGAACACATTCTCCCATTACTCCTGTACATAGATTATTAAAAAAAGTTCTTTACTAAAATATATGCCCTTATCGGCGCATAATGTTAGCTGAGAAATGTGATTATTTTCAAAGGATGGATACGATTTCAAATAGATTATTATTTGTATCAATGTCTGATACTGCAGGTGGAGCAGAAAATATCCTGCGTATGGCAGCAGGTGTAACAAACAGTCCATTAATATTTCTGAAACATGTATTTGATTCGCGCCTTTTCATACCAAAAACACAGGAGGTAAAGCATTTGACTCAAGAGACGCTGTTGATCGGCTTTCTAAAACTTATTAAAGAGCTATACCCTTACAGAAAAGATTACACGATCATAAGCACACATCCTTACCTAAATTCGTATTTAGGCCTACTCAAACGCGTTGGATACCTAAAATCAAGCCTAATTGTCCGTGAATGCACTTCGGTATTTACCCGCTATACAGGTGTCAAAAGATTAAGCTATAAGATAGCATATCGATTAGGTTATCCGGCAGTTAATTTAATCGTGTGCCAAACGGAGATTATGCGTAATCAGCTATTAGCGCAAAATAAATTTATACCAGACGATAAGGCTGTAATAATAGAAAATCCGATTGAACTAAATCATATATTAAAAAAAGCAGAAGCCCCTATAGATGAAAAGCTGACCGGTTCAGAATTTATCTGCTCAGCTGGCAGGTTAATTCCTGAAAAGGGCTTTTCAATACTAATCCGTGCATTTGAAAAAATCGCACAGCAGCATGAGAATCTAAATTTATTGATATTAGGAGAAGGCAAAGAAAGGAAAAATCTCAATACTTTAATAAAAGACACTGGTCTACAAGAGCGAGTAATCCTAATGGGGCATGTTGATAATCCAATACCATATTATAAAAAAGCAAAACTATGTATTGTCTCATCCATTAAAGAAGGATTTCCAAATGTTTTACTTGAAATGATGGCCGTAAATGACTCGGTTGTTTCGACCCTTTGCGCCGGCGGCATTGAAAAAATACCTTCTATTCTTAAAGTTGAACCCAATAATATCAACTCTTTAACATCAGCTATAGGGTTTGCGCTCGCTGATTATCCCAGTCAGAAAAACGACACCAGACAAGACTACCTCAAAGATCGCAGTCCTGAGCTATTTATTAGTTCCATTCTGGAAGAGATGCACCGAGTAAATAGCTTATAACTTTTAATAAAAGACTCAAACAATCTATAATTCATCTATAAACTTATATCTTATGAAAATTTTAGTCACAGGCACGGCCGGATTTATTGGCTTCCATTTAGCCAAACGTTTGTTAGAAAGAGGAGATACAGTAGTAGGTATAGATAACATCAATGATTACTATGATGTCAACTTAAAACACGATAGACTTATAGAAACAGGAATAGATGTGACAGAACTAGAATATGGTAAAAGTAGGATAAGTACTAAATATCCAAACTATACTTTTATTAAACTGGATATTTGTGATAGTGAAAGTTTAGCGACTTGTTTTGAAACTTTTCAGTTTGATGCTGTTTGCAACCTTGCTGCACAAGCAGGTGTAAGATACAGTATCACAAATCCTGAAGTTTATGTAGAGACTAATATAAAAGGCTTTTTGAATGTTTTAGAGTGCTGTAGAAATTTCAAAATTAAACACTTACTTTATGCCAGCTCATCGAGTGTGTATGGATTAAATAAGGTAATGCCTTTTTCTACACATGAAAGCGTAAATCATCCCGTTTCACTCTACGCTGCATCTAAAAAAAGTAATGAATTAATGGCTCATGCCTATAGCTACTTGTTTAATTTGCCAACGACAGGTTTAAGATTTTTTACAGTTTACGGTCCTTGGGGTAGACCAGACATGGCTTTGTATATTTTTACTAAAGCAATAATGGAAGGTGAAGAAATAGAAGTTTTCAATAGCGGAGAGATGAGTAGAGATTTTACTTACATTGACGATATTGTCGAAGGCATAGTTCGAGTAATTGATACTCCCGCACAAGCAGATCCAAATTGGGATGCGAAAAGTCCTGATCCTGCCACTTCAAAAGTACCTTACGCTGTTTATAACATTGGAAGAGGAGAACCGGTAAGTTTGCTAAATTTTATTAATGAAATCGAAAAACATACTGGAATTAAAGCTAATAAAGCCTTTTTGCCTATGCAAGCGGGAGATGTTGCCGAAACTTCTGCTGACATTAATGATTTAACCAATAAGCTTCATTATCAACCAATAACAAGTGTGGGAACAGGGGTTAAAAATTTTGTAAACTGGTACAACAACTATTATACAGCACCTTATCAAAATCAGACAAAAATTATACAAACCGCAAATGGTTTGTCATAATACTGTAACATAAGGTTTTTTAACAACTTCAATAATTTTACTTGAAAACAAAAATTTGAAAAATCACAACCGCTTAAAAATCAAGGCCTAGCAAAAAACTCTTCAAAGTTAAATTAGATAACTACTTCATTATCTGCATTGTGTTTTAAATTACAAATCCTTTAGGTTTGCGCCCAAGATGTAAATTTAAAACACAAAAATTCATGCAGAAGAAAACAAAATTAATTACAAAAGTGCTAGTATTTAGCTCACTACTGTTTACAATTTTTACCTTTAGTCAATGTCAAAAAGAAGGGGTAGAAAATCTAACAATTGATGCGCCTAACGATGTGGATTTACAAAGTGCTGTTTCAACAACTTCAACTTCTGTATTCACAGTAAATGTTTCAAAAGGTATTTCCGATGGCGGATTTTCGGTACGAATTCCGATGGACGCCAATTTAATAAGCGACACAAACGATAAGCCAACTGCATCAACCGTAAGAGTATTTGAAAATGGAGTTGAAATAGGCCCTTCGCACTCTGTACACCAGGAAATCAGAAACTTAGGTAAAGGTCGTTTCAGTCATAAATCGGGGTTCTTGTTTCTTTCGGCTTCTGATAACTCAGATCCGAGAACCAATCGTAAGAAATACACCTATACTGTAGGCGATCAAAGCATTACAATACCTCCAGTAGTTCCGCCAACTGGTACCACAGATCCTCCAGTATCTACTAATGAACCTATCGGATATGCTTCTGTAAATGGTAAAACAACAGGTGGTGCAGGCGGTCAGACGGTAACTGTATCAACTTTTTCAGCGCTTCAAAGTGCTGTTTCATCCTCGGCACCATTGATTATACAAGTTTCTGGTACAATTACAGGATCTGGATTACTTAGAGTACAATCTAATAAAACGATTTTGGGCCTTAACGGATCTAAACTGATTGGTGCAAGTTTGTTTATCTACGGGAAGAGCAATATCATTATCCGGAATATGACAATCAGCAAAGTTAAAACATATTCAAATATAATTATCAAAGGTGGTGCACACCACGTATGGGTAGATCACTGTGACCTTTCATCAGAACGGGTAAGTGACTGGGATTACTATGATGGATTGTTGGACGTAGGAACTGGTGCTGACTACGTTACACTATCATGGAATAAGCTGTACGACAACCATAAAGCTATGCTGATCGGTTTTAGTTACAACGAACCTGAATCTGTTGGCAAACTTCGTGTTACTGTACATAACAACTATTTCTATAATGTTTCAGAACGTTGTCCGAATGTGAGATATGGAACTGTTCATACTTTCAATAACTATTATGACAATGCAGGATTTGTTAGCTCTTTTATGGGGGCAATTGTAAGAGTGGAAAATAGTTATTTCAAAAACACTACGCTTCCGATCAGAACAGAACTTAGTCCTGTAGCAGGTGTTATCAGCGGTGAAAGTACCAATATATTTGATAACTCTGGAAAAAACAAAATTACTACGGCCCCTTCAAACTGGGTACCTACTTACGAATATAAATCAGTACTTAGTACTGCTGCAAATGTTCCATCTATTGTGATGAAAGGTGCTGGCGCAACCTTATAATCAACAGAAGTAAGTTAAAATATTTAATTGCAAGGCCATCTGACTGTAAGTCAGGTGGCCTTTTGGTTCATGTATAATTCTTTTTAATTCCATTATTATGGCAGAAAATAGAAAAAAAGTATTGATAGCGTGCGATTCTCCGCGTACATTACTTGATTTTAGGGGTAAACTCATTGAAGAACTTATCAAGAAGAATGAGGTGTTTGTTTATACCCCAAAAATTTCACAACAGCATGTTCAAGAAAAGCTAAAGAATCTTGGAGTAACTGTTTTTGAAAATCATCTGAACGGAAGTAATGTATCGATCCTCTCCGATCTTACATACATGATTCAATTATACAAGGTTATCAGGAAACTAAGACCGGATATTTTCTTTCCCTACACATTTAAACCTGTAATCTATGGAACAATTATAGCAAAGCTTTGTGGAATAGATTGTATAACTCCGATGTTAACCGGACTGGGGTATAATTTCACCGATAATGGTTCTAAAAAAAGTGTAGTGAGCCTGATAACCAAAACACTGCTTAAGTTCAGTCTGATGGAAAACCGGAGGGTCAGAATCATTTTTCAGAACCGAGATGATTATAATAAATTAATAAAATCAGGTATAATCGGAATTAAACATCAGGCATTTGTAGTAAATGGTTCTGGTGTGGATTTGGGCCATTATGATTATTCTGAACCAGAAACTACGAATATCAGCTTTCTAATGATATCTCGCCTTATCAATGCAAAAGGTGTAAATGAATTTTTTGAAGCGGCGAAAACCATCAGATCCAAATACCCGGATATAAAATTCAGGCTTATTGGTTCTTTTGATGATAACATTGACTCCATTAACAAGGAACTGTATTTCAAAATCCAATCTGGAGATACCGTAGAATATATAGGACAAGTGGATGACGTAAGACCGTATATAAAAAATTCATCCATCGTTGTACTCCCTTCGTATTATGGAGAAGGTGTTCCTAGATGTATCCTAGAAGGCATGGCCATGGGAAGAGCCATCATTACCAGCGATTCTGTTGGATGTCGTGAAACTGTAAATGTTTCACCTTCCTGTACTAATGGTTTTTTGGTTCCCGTAAAAAACATTCCAGCTCTTGCTTCCAAAATGGAACACTACATAAATAATACCCGAGATATTATCTCATATGGTATCAATGGGCGAAAATTCGCCAAAGAGAAATTTGATGTGAACCTTGTCAATGCAGAAATGCTTAAAATCATGAACGTTGGTTAGCTTGTACATCTAAAAAAACTGTAGTTCTTTAAATACATTATTAGTCATGGCATATCGCTTGATCAATTTTCAACAATCGGAAGAATGGACAGCATATGTCCATAATTCTGTAAACTATGATTTCTATCATACCTGGCACTATCATTCACTAGAGAAAAACGGGGATCCATTTCTTTTCGTTTACGAAGAATCGGATGTGTTTATTGCGCTACCCCTACTAAAAAGAGAAATTGCAAATTCAGGTTTGTATGATCTGACTTCTGTATATGGTTATTCAGGGCCGATTTCCAACAGAAAATTTGCAGACATAAGTGACCAAATACTTGAAAATTTCAAGTATTTCTTCTTAAACTTCATGAACACGGGAAGATATATCTGTGTTTTCTGTAGACTTAATCCTTTTATTGACCAGAAAGTGTTGATTGAAAAAATAGGAGGTATTTCCAACAATGGTAAAACCGTTTACATGGACTTATCCATTTCTATTGAAGAGCAAAGAATAGGCTATGAAAAAAGGATGGGCAGACAAATCAGACACTTGAGAAAGATGCCCTACATTATTAAAGAAGCTAAAACCGGAGATGAAATAAGTCTATTTACGGCCATGTACAATGAGAACATGCACCGGCTGAAAGCAGAAAAAAGCTATTTTTTCAATGAAGATTATTTTGCGGCAATCATTAAAGAGGATAGTTGCAAGTTAATCGTGATGTATGATGGAATTAAAATGATTTGTGGCGCAATTATTATGTGTTGTGGAGGTATAATACGAAACCACCTGTCTGCCACAGCAGTCGATTATGTTAATCAATCGCCCAGTAAGCTACTCACGGACGAAATAAGTATAATAGGCAGGCAGCTGGGAATGAAGTATTTTCACCTGGGTGGTGGTTTGGGAGGTCGGGAAGACTCCTTATTTAAATTTAAATCATCCTTTTCAAATCTGTTTCTCGAGGATTCTACCTGGAAATTTGTATCAGATACATTCGTATACAATGACCTGATCAAAGAAAGAAAGAACGACTTAAATATAAATTATTTTCCCTTGTACCGTTACCCTGAAATGGCCATTAAATAAAATCAATCCGATTTCAAAATTCCGGGTTTTATTAAAAAAACTAAATTTTTAACCATTAAATCTATATACTTTGAAAAATATATTTAATTATTCTGGAGCTACTATTAGTGACTTTGAGAATGCAATTGATCAGTTTGGTTGGGTTATATATGAAAACGCTCTTAATGAGGGGCTGATTGCTCAAATTATTAATGACCTGGAACCGGCTTATTTGCAGAGAAGAGAAATCCAAACCCAAAACGGTATTGAAACAAATATGGAGGGCACCCTTCATCATTTATTGGAATGTGACAATTTTAGTTTAAATTTTTTAGAACAAATGTTTTGTGATAAGGAAATGCGCTTCTTTTTAGGTGGAAACTATATCTTAAATGGCTTTAGTGCGGTTATTAACATGAAAAATGATAGGCCGTATGTTCAAAATATTCATCGGGATTTGAGAAGTTTTACCGGAAACATGAAAATGATGATCCAAATGATTGTGTTGCTTGATCATTTTACAGAAGAGAATGGTGCTACTTATCTACTTTCAGGCTCACATAAGGAAGATGTTAAACCGAGTGAGGAATATTTTTACAAATACGCTGACCGAGCGATAACGCAAAAAGGTAGTATTATCTTGTTTGATTCTAACTTATGGCATGCTGCTGGTAAAAATTACACTGAAAATGCCAGAAAAGTATTAACATTAAGTTTTACCAAACCATTCTTTAAGCCGATGTTTGATTTTCCAAGATATTTAGGTTATGAATTTGGAGAATCTTTAAGTGAAAGCTTAAGGCAAGTTGTTGGTTATAACGCCAGAATTCCAGCAGATTTGTACGAGTTTTATCAACCTCCTCATAAAAGAATGTATTTATCGAGTCAAGGTTAATAGTTTTTTTTTGAAAATTTAACTTCCAATTTTTATGAAAGATCAAAAAGAACTTCAGAAAACCATTGGAGGCTTTTTTCAGTTACAACTCTCAAATGGAGAAGAATACTATCCTTCACTCATAAAATTAAATACATCCAGAAATGCATTAGAATATATATTGAGGGTTAAGGGGTATACTAAAATTTATATCCCCTATTTTACGTGTGATACGATATTGGAACCTATGTTAAAATTGGCAGTTCCATATGAGTTTTATACACTGGACAAACAGTTAGACCCTATAGTTGATTTTGAAATTGGATATGCTGAATGCTTTTTGTATACCAACTATTTCGGCATAAAACAGCATACAGTAGAAAAATTAAGCAAAAACATTAAAAATTTAATTGTTGATAATTCGCAAGCCTTCTTTTCAAAACCAATAGATAAGATCGATACAATATATTCATGCAGAAAGTTTTTTGGCGTCTCTGATGGTGCTTACTTGCAACTTAATAGTAGTCTCAGATTGAACATAGAAACGGACATATCTTTTGATAGATTGTTACATCTTATAAAGAGTATCGATGTTGGGAGTGAAAATTCATATGGAGATTTTGTTGAAAACGATAAAAGTCTTGAAAATAACGATATAAAAAAGATGTCTGTTCTAACGCAGAAAATTCTTTCTGGAATTAATTATAAAAACAGTGAAAAAATAAGAAAACAAAACTATAATCATCTGCAGGAAAATTTGGCTCTAATAAATGAACTGGATATTGAAATGCCTGTAGATGCTGTTCCTATGGTATACCCTCTTCTTATTTCAAATGATAAAGTTAAAACTAAACTTATAGCGAATAAAATATTTGTTCCTACCTATTGGCCCAATGTTTTTAAGTGGACAAACGAACATATGTTTGAAAATCATCTGGCAAAACACCTTGTCCCACTACCAATAGATCATCGGTATACTATAAAAGATATGGAACGAATAGTTTGTGTGTTGAAAGATATAATACATGAACTAACTTCCTAATTCTATTTACTAGCCTCTTTATTTTTTGATTCACATTATGAATTTACTTTAATTTTTTAAAAAAAATAGGATGGATAATTTAGTTTATATAAGACCATTGGTTTTAAGCGATGCAAATGTCTCTTATCAGTGGAGAAATGATTCTGACATCTGGAAATATACTGAATTTAAACCTGATAGATACATTTCTTTAGAAACTGAGCAGGAATGGATAAAAGGCAAATTAGAGAATAAGGATGAACGACGGTTTGCAATTTGTCTTAAAGAAAACAATCAATACATAGGAAATATTCAGTTATTAAATATAAATAATGGACTGGCATCCTTTCATATATTCATAGGTGAAAAAAGCTTATGGGGAAACGGAATAGGCAAGCAAGCTACAAAGCTTATATTAAAGTATGCTTTTTTCGAACTAGGTTTAAAACGTGTTTTATTAGAGGTAAATCCATTAAATATTTCTGCTTGTAAAACTTACGAAAGAATGGGCTTTGTTGCAGTAGGCTCCAATGAAGGAAATGGATTTATTAAAATGAAATTAAATAAAAAAGAGTTTCCCATCTAACCTTAGTTCGCTTACTATCATGAGAAAATTAATTACTCTTTTTCACAAAGAGCAATGGATAGCCTACGTAAAGGGTTCCATAGAATATGATTTTTATCATACCTGGCATTATCATACTCTAGATCAAAGTGGAGATCCCGTTCTCTTCGTGTATGAAGAAGGAAATAACTATATCGCTTTACCTTTGCTTAAAAGAAAAATATCAGATTCCCCGTTTTCAGATCTGGGTTCTGTATATGGTTATACCGGGCCTATTTCTAACCGCAAATTTGAAGATCTTGAAGAAAGTCTGATGGATAATTTTAAAAGCTCCTTTCTGGACTTTCTGGATAAGGAACATAATATTTCTGTATTTTCCAGACTTCACCCTTTCTTTAATCAATATTTATTAATCGAAAAATTCGGAGGTGTTTACAAAAATGGCAAAACTGTAGCCATTGATCTTACTATTCCACTTGAACAGCAGCGTAAAAAATACAGGAAATCCACTTATCAATATATCAAAAAAGCGTGGAACAATGGCTATTCAGTAAAAGAGACAAAAGATCTTGAGGATATCAGTGCCTTTTTTGACATATATACAGAAAACATGAGACGGATTGAAGCCGGAGATTACTATTTTTTTAATAAACAATATTTTATAGACCTCATTAGTACAGATGAGTTTGATTGTCGTCTTATATTGGTTTATGCTGGCGATAAGATAATTTGTGGCAGCATAATTACCTGTACATGCGGCATAATTGAAGCCCATTTGGTGGCTACCTTAACTAAATATCTTCATAAATCACCCGCCAAATTTTTAACGGACGAAATTAGCATCCTCGGACGTAAATTAGGCATGAAATATTACCATTTAGGTGGTGGTTTAGGTTTTAAAGAAGATACCTTGTTTAACTGGAAAGCTGGCTTTTCAGATCTGTTTTTAGAATATAAAAGTTGGCGCTATGTCGCCAATGAGCGAATATATAATTCCTTAGTTGATCGTATAGGAATCGATCCTAATAATAAGATTGATTACTTCCCCTTATACAGATGCGACTTTGTGCCGGTAAATAATGCAGTGCTCCAATATTAGCTAATATAGGTTAGTATTTGATTAACCTCCTGGTCTCTTATCCACCTAAAAATGTATTCTATGATTAAATTACTTACCCTTAACGAAAGAAACGAATGGAATTCTTACGTTAACCGTTCTTTTGTACATGATTTTTATCATACCTGGCATTATCATTCTTTAGACAATAGTGGTAATCCTATACTCTTGATTTATGAAGAAGGTGAAGATTTCATAGCCTTTCCGTTCCTCAAAAGAGTTATCCCTGATTCGCCATTTTTTGATTTAAGCTCTGTGTATGGATATCCTGGACCAATTGCAAGTAAAAAATTCGAACAGCTGAATGAAGGATTAATCGATAATTTTAAAAAGTCATTTTTAAAATTTCTGAAAAACGAACAGATAGTCTCCGTATTCTCCCGATTGCACCCCTTTTTTGATCAGTACATTTTGATGAAAGAATTCGAAGGAGTTCATGAAAATGGACTTACAGTCGCTCTGGATCTGAATTTGCCTTTAGATGTTCAGCGTAAAAAGTACGATCGCTCTACCTCTAGATCAATCAAAAGGTGCCGTGACAAAGGATACTTCGTAAAGGAATCAAAACGACCAGAAGATATTGATATATTCATTGATATCTATACAGAAAACATGCGTAGAATCGGATCAACAGAATACTATTTATTTGATAAACAATATTTTACAGACTTAATTCATTCAAATGAGTTTGACTGCAGATTATTATTGGTTTATTTAGGTGATGAAATAACATGTGCAACGATTATCTCTTTTTCTCACGGAATTATTCAGGCACATTTGGTTGCTACTAAAGCATCCTATTTGAATCAATCTCCTGCAAAATTTCTAGTTGATGAAATTACCATTATTGGACGCGAAAGGGGAATGAAGTTTTTTCATCTAGGTGGGGGGCTCGGCTTTAAAGAAGATTCCCTGTTCCGATGGAAATCGGCTTTTTCAGATCTCTTCTTAAACTATAAAAGTTTCCGGTTCATTGCAAACCGCAAAGCATACAACTATTTGCTTGATAAGCGAGGCGTTGACAAAAAAATAGCCATCGACTATTTCCCTTTATACAGAGCTTTCATTGCCTTATTTTCCTCTCTATCATTTATCTAAAATTACTCTTATGAAAAAGTTATTATTTAGTGATAAAGTACATTCAAGATGGTTGATATTATTGATCGATCAGTTAATCGTAATCTGGACACTCTTTATATCTTTATTGCTGACCAAAAAAATTGAATCTGCTGAATTGTTTTACACCAGCGATATCCTGTATATAGGTCTGTACAGTGTGATCTCTATTTACGTGTTTATCAGCATGAGAATTCATACAGGAATCATAAGATATTCCAATACAGAAGATATCTTTCGCGTATTCATGGCAGTGCTAATAAGCAGTATTGGTTTTATGCTTATCGGTAATCTGCTTGTTGCTCCATATTTTAAACTTCCATGGAAATGGTTTGACAAAGCACTGTTATTGAACTTTTTTATTTCTTCATCCTTGTTAATTATTTTGAGAATAGCCGTTAAACACATTTTTGGATATTTAAAAGATTTACAACCTGGAAATATAAAGGATAATATCTTAATTTATGGGACTGACAACACCTCAATCCTGGTGAAACAAGCACTCGACACCTGTCAGGAAGCACCTATAAACGTGTTTGGTTTTATTGATGATGATCAAGATAAAATAAACAAACATATAGAACAAAAAAATGTATATCCGTCATTTTGCATAGAAACACTTAAGAAAAAATATGCTATCAATAAGGTTTTATTAGTTGGCAACGATCTGAATATTAATGGAAAAAAGAAAGCAATTGAAAAATGTATAGAGCTGGGCATTAAAGTCGTTACAGTGCCGTCTTCTGATAAATGGCTATATGGCAAATTAAGCCCTAATCAGATACAGGACTTGAAAATTGAAGATCTTTTACAACGGGAACCTATTATCCTCAAAAAGAATAATGTATCAAAAGAGATAAACGGAAAGAGAGTTTTGATTACCGGAGCAGCAGGTTCAATCGGTTCCGAAATTGTGCGTCAGGTTTTAAACTATAACCCAGAGTATATCATCCTCTGCGATCAGGCAGAAACACCTTTACATGAGCTTCAGCTTGAAATTGAAGATTATTACCCCGAAGGTAAAACCAAAATATTCATGGCCAACATCCAAAACAAAAGCCGGATGAAAACACTGTTTGAAGAATTTAAACCACAGATTGTTTTTCACGCGGCGGCTTATAAACATGTTCCGATGATGGAAAATAATCCTGCAGAAGCTATATTAACCAACGTATTAGGTACGAAAAACATATCCGATCTCTCGATCGATCATGAGGTAGAAAAGTTTATTATGATTTCTACAGACAAAGCTGTAAAACCCACTAATATTATGGGAGCTTCTAAACGTCTTGCAGAAATGTATATCCAATCGCTAAATAACAATAATATATTATCCGCTTCGGAAAACGTTACAGCAAATTTTAAGAGTCTACATAAACCAAAAACTAAATTTATTACGACCCGCTTCGGGAATGTTATGGGGTCAAACGGCTCTGTCATTCCGAGATTTAAAGCTCAGATAGAAAAGGGGGGGCCAATAACAGTTACCCATCCCGAAATAACCAGATATTTTATGACTATTCCTGAGTCTGTACAATTGGTATTAGAAGCTGCAGCAATGGGAAATGGAGGTGAAATCTTTATTTTTGATATGGGAGATCCGGTTAAGATTCTTGATCTGGCAAAGAACATGATCAAACTTGCCGGCATGGCGCCCGATAAGGATATCAAAATTGTTTTTACCGGACTACGCCCAGGAGAGAAGTTATATGAGGAGTTGCTCCTTCTGGAAGAAGAAACTATTCCAACCCATCATCAAAAGATTAAAATATCTAAAATTATTGATTACAGCTTTAATTATGTTCATCGGGTTACAGAGGAATTATTGCGCTTAAATAGCTTGAACAATGACTATGAAATGGTAAAAAAAATGAAAGAAATTCTACCAGACTTCATCAGTAATAATTCCAGATATGAAGAGCTAGACTTGTTTGAGGCTAATTAGATCAACTTTTACATTTTTTTATCATGGGCATACACGTAGGAAATATTTTAGAACAGGTTCTTCGAATGGAACGTATTGGGATTAGCGAATTATCCCGAAAGCTTAAAGTAAGTAGAAGAACAATATATAATTGGTTTGAACAAGAAAATCTGAATCTTCAAATTCTCTTGGAAGTTGGTAATATAATTGGACACGATTTTACGGCCGAACTACCCGAAACGTTAATAAAAAACCATCGTCACGTACTTAGTGCACAAGATGCTTCTTCCGTAAAAAACACAGACATTGATAATAATTCTGTTTATTTTTGGATGAATAAATATATTAGCTTGTTAGAAAAATATAATGATCTATTAAATCTCATTTCTGAGAATTCACCTTCAAATAAGAACACAACAGGCAAAAATGGTTATTTTTAATGTAAAAAAACATTTTCTATTGGAAGAAATAAAATGATTTCCTCAGCTCGCCCCTCCTATCCCCATCGATTCAGAATCAATATAAAATGTAGAGGCCACAAAGATTTGCGTTTTCTTCTACCCTAAACCACAAAGAAACCAGCAAACTGTTAAACGAACCTAAAATCCCAAACAGTATCTTAAACATCAACTCACTATCTCTTCTTTTAACATTACTCTCCTCCCCCATTATTTTTTAACTACGGATTCTAATCCTCGACGGTCGATACAACGTATTTTATGACTTTCAGGATTGGTACGTATTTTTTTCCGTCTATCCCTTAGAATTCCTTACTACTGAAACAGTAACAAACATTGCTAAACGTTAACCAAGGGCAAAAAACAACAAAAGCCTCACTTTTCAGTGAAGCTTTTTTTAGTAGCGGGGAGCAGGATCGAACTGCAGTCCGCCAGCTGGCGGATATGAAGCCCGCCTCGTTAATACCTATAAATAACAAAAGCTTCAAGTTTCCTTGAAGCTTTTTTCAGTAGCGGGGAGCAGGATCGAACTGCCGACCTCAGGGTTATGAATCCTGCGCTCTAACCATCTGAGCTACCCCGCCGTTTCGGTGATGCAAATATAGCAATAAGGAATTATTTTCAAAGGAATTATTTCGAGATTTTAACAAATTATTAATCCTCCTAAAAGGCCTCAACCGCAATTATCTATAAATGAAACCTGTAACATGTTGACAACTTTTTCAATGTGAACAATTTTTATCCGACTTGCTACTCTTTTAAAATAAAAATATGTATCATTACAAAAATCAATAAGAGAACGTAAACTAAAAAGTGATTTGTCTATGTCGGAAAAAACTAAAATACAACTTGAATATATAATCAACTCTTCCCCTCGTATTCTATACCCTTATCTGGTTGAGCCAAATGACTTATCACAATGGTTTGCCGATGACGTCATCTACCACGACGGAATCTATGAATTTATCTGGGATGGTGAACACCATAGAGCAAAGCTTGCCGCATATAAAGAAAACAAATACGTCAAATTCAAATGGATTGATGACGAACCTCATTTTTTTGAACTAGAAATAGTGCAAGACGAACTCACAAATGATGTCGCTCTAGCGATAACGGATCATGCAAAAGATGAAAATGTAGATGATAGAAAAAAAATCTGGGACAACTCTATAAGCTATCTACAGAGTGTAATTGGTGCTTAAAATTCTGTATCTTTGTTTGTCGCTCGTAGCCTAACACAAAGTTAGGAAAGGCTATGCTTAAAGATACATGAAAAAAGTACACGTATTAATACTACAAGCATTCATTAAGCCGTTTATCGTCACATTTTGTATTGTGATGTTTGTGCTTTTGATGCTTTTTTTATTTAAATATATTGACGACCTGATCGGAAAGGGATTCGAGTGGTACGTTATTATGGAGCTTATTGGCTATCAATGTGCCGTACAACTAGCAATGGCACTCCCCTTATCTATGCTCCTATCCTCGATTATGACATTTGGTAATTTAGGAGAAAGCTACGAATTAGTTGCGATCAAAGCGGCAGGAGTATCTCTTCGTAAAGCGATGAGTCCGCTTTTTATTCTGGTCGCATTATTTGCGTCTGGGTCTTTTCTATTTTCAGACTATATACTTCCTGTCGTAAACCTAAAAATGGGTTCTCTTCTTTGGGATGTACGCAATAAAAAAGCAGACTTTCTTATCAAACCCGGGATTTTTAACAGTACTATACCAGGATATTCGATTCGTGCAAAAAGCAAAAGTAAAGATGGGACCGTATTATATGATCTTACTATTTATGATAAATCGAAGGGTACGGCTGGTAGCGATGTGCTAGTAGCAAAAGAGGGATATATGTACAACTCACGGGATCAAAATTTTATGATTCTAAAACTGATTGATGGCGTACGCTATGAGGACTCTCGTGCCAGCAATGCCAAGACCTATGATCCACGCCAACAGTTTACCCGTTTTTATTTTAAGGAGACAGAGACAAAGTTTAACATGGATGCTTTTGAAATGAAGCGTACAGATGAAAACTTGTTTAAACAACACCATCAGATGCTAAATCTACGTCAGCTTAAATTAAAGTCTGACACCAACCGGATGGAATTGGACAGTGTATCAAGAATCAGCGCACAGGAACTAAAGCACAATATTCTCTTTACATCACGATATTACAACGAAGGCGTACATCAAAAGTCTAAATTAAAAATTGAAGGTAACCTATTAGATAATGTACCTGAAGCAGCAAAAAGAAACATTGTAAGCAGCGCCCTGGGGCAGATCCAACAATTTAAGGATGGAACTTTCAATAGATCTGTAGAATATCAAGCATTAGTAGACAAAGATCTTCGCTATGATATTGAGTATCACCGCAAATTTACGCTTGCCGTTTCTTGTCTGCTCTTATTTGCTATTGGAGCTCCTCTAGGAGCCATCATTAGAAAAGGTGGACTGGGAGCACCAGTAGTGATATCCATCATATTTTTCTTGATATATCATATTATCTCTACCGTAGCAGAGAAATCAGCGAAAGATGGAGCTATCAGTCCATTTTGGGGAATGTGGATGGCAATCATCGTATTAAGTCCGTTAGCTGCATTCCTGACTTACAAATCGACCACAGACTCGGCTTTATTCGATATAGACCAGTATAAAATCAAAGCTCAATATGCTTTGTCATGGATTAAAGAAAAACTAAACATCAAAAAACAAAAGGTATAATCACAATTTTGACTTCCTTATTATTAAAGCAAGATAAATCAAACATACCTTTGTAATTCGAAAACTCATATATCAATGGATATAAAATTAAACACGATCGAAGAAGCTATTGAAGACATCAAAGCAGGGAAAGTAATCATCGTTGTAGACGATGAAGATAGGGAAAACGAAGGAGACTTTGTAACCGCAGCGAGAAATGCCACACCTGAGATTATAAACTTTATGGCGACGCATGGACGAGGATTAGTTTGTGCCCCGTTGACGGAGCAACGCTGTAAAGAATTAGATTTACACCCAATGGTAGGTCAGAATACAGCTATATATGAAACAAACTTTACGGTATCCGTAGATTTGCAAGGTTATGGTTGTACCACAGGAATATCAGCTTCAGATCGCTCAAAAACAATTAAAGCATTAATAGATCCTAATATCAAGCCTGAAGAACTAGGTCGTCCAGGACATATCTTTCCTTTGATCGCTATGGACGGAGGCGTATTACGTCGTACTGGTCACACCGAAGCCACTGTTGATATAGCAAGACTAGCTGGCTTTGAGCCAGCAGGTGTGCTCGTAGAAATATTAAAGGATGACGGCGAAATGGCAAGACTTCCGGATCTGATGGAAGTAGCTAAACGTTTTAATCTGAAAATAATAAGCATCGAAGACTTAATCGAATATCGTCTGAAACACGATACCTTAATCAAAGAGGAAGTATCTGTAAAAATGCCTACTGCTTACGGCGATTTTCAAATGAAGGCTTTCACTCAAAAAAATAGCGGACAGCAGCATCTTGCTATCTACAAAGGGGACTGGAAAGAAGACGAACCTGTATTAGTTCGCGTACACAGCTCCTGTATGACGGGAGATATCTTTGGTTCTTGCCGTTGTGATTGTGGCCCCCAACTCCACAAAGCAATGGAGATGATTGAGAAAGAAGGAAAGGGAATCATCGTTTACATGAATCAAGAAGGTCGCGGTATAGGGCTGATCAACAAACTACTCGCTTACAAACTTCAAGAAGACGGGATCGACACAGTAGATGCAAATACACAACTGGGTTTTAAAGCAGACCTCAGGGATTATGGTGTGGGTGCACAGATAATCCGTCATATGGGGGTTACAAAAATGCGACTAATGTCAAACAATCCGACAAAAAGAGCCGGTCTAGTGGGGTACGGATTAGAAGTAGTCGAGAATGTTCCTATTGAAATCGAACCCAATGTGTACAATGAGGAATATTTGAAGACCAAGCGAGATCGAATGGGACACACCATTCTTAAGAATTTATAAAATAAAAAGAGGACGGGTTCCTCTTTTTTTCTTAACGTATTACTCTTCATACTCGCAAAGAACTTTCATGCCAATTGACAAACTACATTAGCTATCTATTGTTATCTACATAAATAGAGGAATCATGACAAACACACTATTTATACAACAAGCATATATCAATGGTGAGTTTATAACTTCAGAACATACTTTTGAAGTCGTAAACCCATCTACAAACAAAGTAATAGGCACGGTCCCGGATCTACATATTGATCATTGCAAAAGTGCGATTAAAGCAGCCGAATCAGCACTTTCGCCTTGGCGTCAGACCCCTATTGGCACGCGTTGTCAACTCGTCGATAAAATCTACGAACTCATTCTACTCCACAAAAACGAGCTTGCAGAAATAATGACACTGGAATGTGGTAAGCCTTTGACAGAATCCTTAGGTGAGGTTGACTATGGTGCTTCATTTGTAGAGTGGTTTGCAGAGGAGGGCAAGCGTGCCTATGGCGAGACTATCCCTTCACTGAAAGGCAATAACCACTTAATGACAATTAAGCAACCTGTAGGTGTAGTAGCCGCTATCACACCATGGAACTTTCCTCTAGCAATGATTACGCGAAAACTAGCTCCGGCCTTAGTTGCTGGATGTACCGTCGTCTTAAAACCAGCTTCACAAACTCCATTTACAGCAATAGCACTAGCCAAATTGGTCGAAATGGCAGGAATACCCAAGGGTGTTTTTTCCGTGCTTACCTCCAAAAACAGTAAAGGATTTGGGGAAGAGTTGGCTACAAACCCTATTGTTCAAAAGATTACATTTACAGGATCAACACCTGTCGGCCGGACACTTATGCAACAAGCTGCCAGTACCATTAAAAGAGTTTCTTTCGAACTAGGTGGGAATGCTCCGTTTCTTGTATTCGAAGATGCAGATATTGATAAAGCAGTTTTGGGAGCTATCGCAGGAAAGTTCAGAAACTCTGGACAGACCTGTGTTTCTATCAATAGATTTTACATACAGGAGGCCGTCTACGACGAATTTGCGACAAAGCTTAGCACAGCTGTTAAGTCATTAAAGGTTGGGGACGGTTTTTTGCAAGGCGTACAGGTAGGCCCCCTAATCAATCAAGCTGGCTTAGCAAAAGTAAAAGAGCATGTGGAGGATGCGGTAAGCCGAGGAGCTAAAATATTGACTGGAGGAAAGGCGCTGAAGGATAATTTCTTCGCACCCACAGTACTCACTGAAGTCCCTCAGGACTCCCTAATAAGTGAAGAGGAAACATTCGGCCCCATATGTGCATTATTTAAGTTCAACAATGAAGAAGAAGCAATTAAATTAGCAAACAACACGCCGTTTGGTTTGGCCGCATATTTCTACAGTGAAAATATCCACCGCTGCTACCGGGTAGGTGAAGCTTTGGAAGCAGGGATGGTTGGTATCAATACAGGACTAATCTCCAATGCATCCGCTCCTTTTGGGGGCATAAAACAATCCGGAATAGGTAGAGAGGGTGCTAGATACGGATTAGACGAATACCTCGAAATTAAGTATTTATGTTATGGAGCATAATCGCTCCGTAACATATTACCACAAATGATATCGTACGCCAAGCGTTAAATAATTAGGCAGAAACGTATCATCTTCTACTAGATACTTCACCTTATACCCTGTATAGACAGATAATTGTACAGGCTTAAAATAATAGCTCAATCCGAGCTGTCCATTCAGAACGAACCGTTCATCCTTTACAAATACATACTCTTGTACACCAGGATCTTGGTAACGCACAAAATCTTCAGTAGCTCCCGCTCCAAGAAAAACGTTAAAATTGCTTTTTCGCTTATCTAAAAACGAGAAAAGATAATCTGCACCAACAGAAACAAAATTACTCCTTCCATGCACCTGTCCTTGTACCGAGTTCCGACTGTTCAGGTCATACTTGCCCTGCACACCGAAACTACTCTCCTTTGCTGATTTTACACTCATATCTCCATAAAAGCCAAAAGCCCAACTATGGTCCTGTCCAAATGAAAGTATCGATAAACCAGTCATAAACATAATTGTCAAAAAAACTCTTCTCATAATAAATTAGTCTACCTTCTCTCCTTTTGATTTCCGGTATTTTTTATAAAGTTTAATTAGTATCATCAATAAAATCGCTAAAGCCAACAAGCCCACCACTCCATAAATCCAGCTCAGTGCTGATTTCAAAATAACAACAAATACAATAGCAAACAACAATATGGTAGAAACTTCATTCCAAAGTCGTAGTTGATGTGACGTCCATGTAGAAGCCCCATCTCTCAACCTAAACATTATTCGCTGAGTCCTAAAGTGATAGAAGACCATACCACCAACAAATAACAACTTGACATGCATCCAACCTAAGGACAGCAAACCCGGATTAAGATACAACATCAATACAGCAGAAACAATCGTAATATACATTGCAGGAGTCGTGATGACCCACCAGAGACGGTTTTCCATAATAGCAAATTGCCGGTGCAACACATTATATTCCACCTCTCCTTTTCCCTTGGCCTCCGTATGATAAATGAAAAGACGGGGCATATAGAAAAGTCCCGCCATCCAACATATTACAAAAATTATATGTATTGCCTTAGCATATAGATATATCATAACACAAAAGTAAAAAGGAAAAATTAAATAATTTTTCCTTTTTGATTTATTAGTATCTAAACTCTTTAATGACTTCTACAGCGTACTTGACGTGGTCAAATGGCATATCCGGCATGATACCATGCCCCAGGTTACATATGAAACCATTCTCCCCCCGCATACGCTCAAAAAGCTCATGTATCTTAGCCTTGATAACAGGTTTATTAGCATACATGATAAATGGATCCAAATTCCCCTGAACAGCCATACCAGCAGGTAGACTCTTCTTAATATTTAACAGGTCTGCATTCCAATCGACCGAAATTACATCAGGCTTAGTCTCCGCCATTACTGGTGCAAACACAGAAGCTCCTTTTGCAAAAGAAATAACCGGCACCGTGCGTTTCAGATTGTCGATAATATACTTATTGTACTTATGAGAAAATGTATGATAATCATTCCAAGACAATGCAGACGCCCAACTATCGAACAACTGTACAGCATTGACACCAGCATCAATCTGCATATTCAAGTAAGCTATCGTTAAGTCAGCAATTTTCTGCAAGATAAGATGAGCAAGTTCTGGCTCATTATTAAGCATAAGTTTTGTTAACTTAAAATCCTTAGAAGAAGCCCCTTCTACCAAATAGCTTAATATGGTAAATGGTGCGCCAGCGAAACCAATAAGTGGAATACGTCCGTTTAGGCGTTCCTGTATCACTTTAATCGCATCAGCTACATATTGAAGTTTGTCTAAGCAATCTACAGACAGCTTTTCTGCATCCGCGAATGACCGAACTGGATTCGAAAAACGAGGCCCCACACCCTGTTCAAAGGATAAGTCACCTCCCATAGCTTCAGCAGTAACTAGAATATCAGAAAAAAGAATAGCTGCATCGATACCTAGGAGGTCCACAGGCAACATAGTGACATCTGCAGCAATCTCAGGAGTCTTACACATCTCCAAGAAGCTATATTTATTCTTGATTTCCCAATACTCTGGCATAAAACGTCCTGCTTGACGCATCATCCACACCGGAGGTCTTTCTGTTTGCTGCGAAAGTGCAGCTTTGATAAACAAATCGTTCTGTAAAATTGTACTCACTATTTCTTAATTATATTTTTTTACGTCTTCCCTAATTTTTCTAACAATATCACCTTGTCGCTGTGTAAGAGCCAACTTATCAGCCAAATCTAGATACGTTGTGACACGATCATAATCCTTTTTTCGTAAGTTGATATTTGCTAGATTAATCAACACCATGCCTTTTTCATTATCTCTGCGCCAAGGCAATCTCGAAGCCAATTGAAAATGATATTCAGCTTCTTCTATCTGATTCTCCTTCAACGCTATATTACCTAGCATAAATTCATAAAAGTTACGTCGTCCTTTCCTTAGGTGGTCGGGATTTTTGATCTCTGCGAGTAATCTTTTTGTCTTTTCGTAATCTTGTTTATGAAATGCTTGTGTCGCGAGAAAAACTGTCCCTTCTCGATACTGGCTCCATATGAAATACCCCATAATCCCCAAGAGATAAACACAAACATTATAGTGCTTAAAAACAACGGAATAAGCTAAGCCTACCACCGCTATTGACACTATTATCATCCGAAAGCGTGTATTCATATGTAAATAATCTGCTTTTTAACGGTCATTATCTTGTCCCAACATTCCGGGATGGAATATCCAAAGTATATTATGCACATTTTTATTGCCTGATGCTGTGCATGCTGCTTCTCGGTCATTCGTGCTTGTATAGTCTGTGCTACAGGATATTTCATAAAAGCTACTCACCTTGGCCTTCGGGAGTATCCGTAAACTTATACCCTACACCGCGTATCGAGTGAAAATAGATAGGGTGCTTCTGGTCTGGTTCAAAATACTTTCTAAATGTCAGGATAAAATTATCGATAGTTCTCGTAGACGGGTACACATCATAATTCCAAACAGTTTCCAAGATCTGCTCTCTAGAGACAGCTTCATTGCGTCGCTCAATCAAAAGCTTCAACAACATTGTTTCTTTTTTAGTAAGAGAAGTAACAGTACCATCTGCCAAGTGCAATTCGTACGAATTAAAATAGATGGTTTTATCCCCAATAGTATAGGAATTTAACTCTTTCAATTCATCGCCTTTCATACCACGCCGGATTAGATTTCCCACGCGTAAAATTAGTTCTTCAAGATTGAAAGGTTTCACCAAATAGTCATCAGCACCTTTTTTAAGTCCTGTAATCCGGTCTTCGCTGCTATTTTTGGCAGTCAAAAACATGATAGGCACTTCGGTATTCTGGAGACGAATAGTCTCCGCTACCTGAAAACCGTCAATTTCCGGAATCATAACATCCAAAATAATCAGATTAAAACGTTCTTCTTTAAAGATTTTCAACGCTTTCTTTCCGTCGGTAGCCGTAGTGACACGGTAGCCTTCTAATTCTAAATTCAGTTTGATGGCCTCCAACAAGTGTTCCTCGTCTTCGACTAAGAGTATCCTTTGCTTAGCTTGCATAATTTTCAAATGTTACTTCAAAGATGCTTCCAGAAGGCTTATTATCCATAACCCTAATCGTCGCATCATGTTTTTGCAATACAGATTTCACTATATATAACCCCAAACCAGTTCCTTTGGTTTTGCGGGTTGACTCATTTCCTACACGATAGAATTTATTGAAGATAAGTCGCTTTTCCTCATCCTGTATACCAGCGCCATGATCCGACACCGAAAACACGAGATCTTTATCCTTTATCTTCAGATTCACCTCTACATTAGCACATGGAGGAGAATATTTTATAGCATTCTCTACAAGGTTAGTCACTACATTGGTAATTGCAAATTTATCGGCGTGTAGTATCACCCCCGGTTCGATATATGGTTTAATAATCTCTGACTTACAAGCGTTCTTCTGTAATCTATCTAAAATTTCTTCTATTAGTAACGAGAAGTCAAAATCTTCCTTGGGCAGGATGAACGTTCTATTCTCTAACTTTGTGGCCAATAGCACATTCTCAACCAAATAATCCAAACGCTCAATATCTTTTAAAGAATTGGACAAAAAAGTTTTCTGTTGCTCTCTATCAAGATCACGTTTTAGTATGGTCTGCAAATAAAGCTTGACTGACGCCAATGGAGATTTCAGTTCGTGAGTTACAGAAAGAAGAAAGTTCTGTTGCTGTTGTTGATAATAACGCTCACGCTCCAAGTGTTTTTTCAACTTAATCACCGCTAATACAAAAATGGCAATAAAGATTAAACCTTCGCCAATAATCATTCCTTTACGATCAGGTACATGTTTGATAAACATATATCCCCAACCTATGAGTTGACAAAGCGCATATAGTGCCAGTAAGTAAAACCAAAAGAGAGCTCTTCTCATAAATGCTATTTCAACAAAAATAGGCAAATATAGGTGCATAATAAAATAGCCTGTGTTTTATGACACTAATAAGAAAAAGAGGGGGTATCTTTGCATATGTTTACACAAAAAAAAGATATATTTTTCGACTTGGACCACACGATTTGGGACTTTGACAAAAATGCAGAAGAAACATTACATGAACTATACCATAGGTTTCAGTTTGACCGTCTTTTTGGCGAAAATAATCCAGATTTATTTATCGAGACATACACAATCAATAATCATCGTGTTTGGGACCTGTATCATCAGGGAAAAATCGACAAACCAACACTGAGAAAGTTACGTTTTGCAGACACCTTCACTCAACTGGGCGTAGACCCCGTTCTATTCCCAACGGCATTTGAAGAAGAGTACTTGCAGATATGCCCCACAAAAACAAACCTATTCCCCCACGCGCACGAGACACTTGGCTATCTTCAAGATCGATACAATCTACACTTGATATCTAATGGTTTTAAAGAAGCTTGTGAACTGAAATTAAAACATAGTGCACTCAAAGATTATTTCAAGACTATTGTGATCTCCGAAATATTTGGAGTCAACAAACCTGATCCACGCATATTCGACTATGCGATCAACAATGGACAAGCCGAAAAGAACACCTCTATTATGATTGGCGACAATCTGGATGCCGATATTAGGGGAGCTCAAAATGCAGGCTTAGAAGCCATCTACTTCAACAGTACGGGAGCTCAAAAGCCAGCAGACATTAATCACATGATTGTAGACTTAAAGGAGCTTCAATATATCTTTTAAATGATAAGGGGGCACTCAACAGAATGCCCCCTTATCATTTCATCAATTAAAGCCTTTGCTACTTTAAGACCTTTACTGTAATACTTCGGTACCACACATCGTCTCCATGATCTTGAAACCCTACTACACCAGGCTCTGCTCCGACTTTGGATAACATCTCAAAAGCCAAAGGCCATTTATCCTGGCTAAACTTGCTCGATTGAAGTAATGCTTTCCATTCTGGTGTCCGGATTGTATACTCAACTACTTTTTTACCGTTTTGATAATGCTCTACCTTTTCTCCCTTCACAACTATTTTTGATTTGTTCCATTCTCCAACAGCTTTTGCATTTTGCGGCTTTGCTGGAATCATATCGTACAATGAAGCTGATTTACGATTACCATCAACACCTTTTGATGCATCAGGATGCTTTTCGTTATCCAGGATCTGATATTCTGGACTAGATATATATATCGGTTGCCCCTTCACCTCTTTTGCCAAGAAAAAAACACCAGAGTTGCCCGCTTCCGAAATCTTCCATTCAAACTCTAATTCAAAGTTTTTGAAGTCATGGGCAAAGATAATATCGCCCCCCTCTGGCTTATCAACTTTCGGCTCTCTGGAAAATTTAAGCGCTCCATCTTCTATACTCCATTTACTCGGCACATAGGTCTTGTTATACCCCCGCCAACCTTCCAAAGAGCTTCCATCAAAAATCACATATGCACCACTCTTATTTTTTTTAAACTTAGCGAGATCTACTTTGGGTAGATGCAGCAATTCGTAAGTTGGGACGACAGTCTCAGCGCTTTTCTTTCCTTGCGCATATAAAGCTGTCCATGACAAAAAACCGGCCATTGCACAGGTTATAATAATTTTCTTATTCATTCGGATATAGCGTATTTATCGATTATCATATTATCTTCGATGTGTTCAGCGAACACACTCAGGATCACAGTTATAATTATAATCATAAATATACGACTACTTAATGTAATTCCTACACTTAGTTAATTATTAAATTACACTAATATCCCCCCTGACTATCGTCGGACGACATATCTTCATTTCCTCTTTTACCTTTACTCAGATCCTGAATACCGAATCTATACGAGAAACCGAGATTAAACGTCCGCTTTGACCATCGAAAATAACGATCAGAATATTGTGAAGGAAGATAGCTATCTCCTCCAAAAAGCCTAGAGTCAAACATGTCGCGTACGTTAAATGTAATCGTTCCTTTTCCTTTAAGGACATCCTGTTTGACAGCCATGTCTACACCATGCATGGCCTTCATTTTCCCTTGAAGACTATTCATAGGAGCTCGGTAATCCCCCCGTAGCTGTACGGAGGTGGTCTTTGCCAGTTTAACGTTTGTCGTTAAGTTTCCATTCCAAGAAAGCCCGTCCGTACTTTTAACATCAAATGCAGCATTAGGATTCACCTTAAAATAAAATAGATTGATATTACCTGTCATATCCCACCATGGAAAAATATTAACCTTAGACACGAGCTCGAACCCAGCATTGTTCCTAGAACCTACATTCTCCCAACGCATAAATGTTGCGTTGGTATTCTCTTTAAGATAGACAGCTGCGATCGGATCATTCTTATCGTATTGAAACGGCTGTGTGACATCATTGACACGTCGGTAGTATCCCGACAAAAGGAAATTCCATTTGGAATAGAATTTAGCAAAACTCAACTCTACAGCATGAATATCTTCTGGCATCAAATCCGGATTACCCTGTCTGTAATTAGTTTCATCCGAAATATCGACAAATGGATTTACCTGCCATCCCCGCGGGCGCTGCACTCTCCGTGAATAACTCATTTGTAGCTTATCTCCTTCGGCATTGACATCATAAGTCAGAAATAAACTGGGATAAACCCTAAAGTAATCAAGCCTACCATGCTCAAGATCCTTTCCACTAGCAATTAATTCTGGTTTAAAACTTCTAATGGTCGTATTTAAATAGGCATCCTCAGCGCGTAGACCAAACTGAAAACCTATCCGCTCGGACAACATACGCTGATAGTTAGCATATAAGGCATGGACACCCGAAGTCATTTCGAAATCATTACTCACATCATAATCCCGCACCATTTCTCCTCCAGAGAGCTTATCCGACTCTTGCCTTTCGTCCGAAGAACGCAAGATACCGCGATACCCTGCTTCAAACTTATGGTTTTCACCAAGAGGCAATACATAGTCTAATTGAAAGTTCCAATTTTGACCCTTTTCACTCGTTTTATTATCTCTTTTACTCTCGGGTATAGTTCCTATATCATAGGTCTGTACGTAATTATTAGTGCCGTCCTCTTTATCATTTCCATAGGTAACATTCGCTGTCAGCTCTTCCCCATCCTTCCGCAGAATCCGCTTATAATCGAAAGAAATATCATACCCAAAATCCTGCTCTATCTGTCTCGATATACGATCACTTTGTGTTCCCATAGTAGGTCGATGCATATAAGTATAGGAAATATCTTCTCCCCTATTATTGTCTCTTATACTTATATTCGACCCTAGGCTTAGCGTTGTCTTTTCACTTGCGTAATAATCTGCCCCTAGACGGAAAGAATTACTAACCCCTTTCCTAAAGCTTTCCGATTTAGAATCAGTAACTTCACTCGTATCCCTTTGCATCCCTTCAAATAACTCGATAGTATGCACTCCACTCTCCCCCACGTTCCGTCCATTTCTATAATTATATCCTCCAAAATAATTAAACTTACGATCTCTATAATTCAAGGTAATACCCGCATTATAGTTATCATAAGACCCGACAGAAGTAGTTACAACACCATTAAATCCTGTCCGGATATTTTTCTTCAATACGATATTAATTATTCCCGACTGCCCCTCAGCATCGTACTTAGCAGATGGATTCGTTATTATCTCCACTTTCGCAACCGCATCCGCAGGCAAAGATTGGAGCAACTTATTTACGTCCGATCCGGCCATAGCTGACTCTTTACCATCAATCAAGATACGAACACTGGTCGAACCTCTCAAACTCACAGAACCATCAGCATCCACCTGCAGTGTCGGCACATTACCCAATAAATCCTGAGCAGTTCCACCAACACTCACTGTACTCTGAGAGACATCAAACACTTTTTTATCGATGGCCAACTGTAGCTCAGGAACTTTCCCTTTCACAACAACCTCATCCAACTGTTTGCCGCCTTCAAAAAGCTTCACCGTACCGATATCTGTGCTTTTATTAGCTGATATAGCAACGGTATTTTTTTCGTAATCGACCATACCGATAAAACTAATTTTAACAGCGTAACTACCTGGATTGATAGCTTCAATAACGGCGACTCCATCGACATTAGTCTGCCTTCCTTTCACCTGTACCTTCGATACTGGGTCCAATAGCGATACACTAACGCCCAGCATAGGCTCACCAGTAGACTCCTCTACGACCCGCACTTTAAATTGGCCTAATTGCGCGTAAATAAATAACGGAAAAATGAAAAATAAAGAAAATAATAGTTTAAGTCGCATATGTTAGCTTACGTTCGTAAGCTACAAAAATGTAGAATTAAAAAGAATAAGCGACAAACGTAACTGTATTATTACCGATCAAAAACTATTCAACAGAAACAGTCAATCCCTCAGACTTGAGTATCTTGCGATAGACTTCAAGTTCGACGTAAGGACCTTCCAGCACCGCACACTTTCCTTCGCTATGCACCTTCCATGCTATACGTTCAGCCTGAGATTCTGTGTACTGCAAATGATGCATCAGACAATAGATCACATGATCGAATGTATTGATATCATCATTCCACAGAATCAGTTTATGACTCTCCTTAACTGACGCTAATATTTCTTCAAGCGTAAAGGTTTCTTGTGCGGTTTCTACACCCATAGCGCAAAAATAGTGTATTTTTCAAAAAATGCGTAATTTTGTAATAAATTCCTCTTGTTTGAAAAATGTGAAACCCACATATATACCAATATTGCGAACAAAAGGGACAACTAAATAGAATTTATTATTCACAAAATAGCAACAGAAAATGTTTCAGTCCAAAATTGCAGGCTTAGGTCATTACGTACCTAAAAACATATACACCAACAATGACCTGAAGCGCTTTATGGATACCAGTGACGAATGGATCCAAGAACGAACAGGTATCAAGGAAAGAAGGTATGCCGACAGACTCGAGGAAACAACAACATCCATGGGGGTAGAAGCTGCTAAAATAGCCATCGAACGAGCTGGTATCACGAAAGATGATGTAGACTTCATTATCTTCGCTACATTATCACCAGACTACTATTTCCCTGGCTGTGGTGTGCTCTTGCAACGCGAAATGGAGATGAAGGAAATAGGTGCGCTAGACATTCGAAATCAATGTTCGGGATTCATATATGCGTTATCTATAGCAGATCAATTTATCAAGACAGGAATGTATAAGAACATTCTTGTTGTCGGATCTGAAAAGCATTCTTATGCGTTAGATTTCTCGACTCGAGGAAGAGCGGTTTCCGTAATCTTCGGAGATGGAGCCGGCGCGGCGGTGCTCCAACCTGCCACAGAAGCAGGGAAAGGTATTTTAAGTACCCACTTACATTCAGATGGTACTGAAGCAGAAAAACTCGCCATGTATTATCCCGGGGCTTCTGGCGGAAAAGGATTAGAAAACAGACCAAATTGGCCCGACCAAGAATTGGGCGGTATGTTAATGACAGCAGAAATGCTTGAAGATGGCTCTGCTTTCCCTTATATGGATGGACAAGCAGTCTTTAAAAAAGCTGTTGTAAAATTCCCTGAAGTAATTGGCGAAGCTCTAGCAAAAAACAACTTAAAAAGCACAGATATAGACCTACTGGTACCACACCAAGCGAACCTGCGCATATCTCAATTTGTACAGAAAACCTTAGGTCTAAGGGACGATCAAGTGTTCAATAATATTCAAAAGTATGGCAATACGACCGCTGCTTCTGTGCCTATTGCACTTTCTGAAGCTTGGGAAACAGGAAGTGTGAAGGAAGGTGATTTGATCTGTCTTGCGGCCTTTGGTGCCGGTTTTACCTGGGGGTCAGCCTTGATTCGCTGGTAATCTATTTTTTCTGATAGGATTATTCCTTAGTAACCGAAGTTAAAGTTACTAAGGAATAAATTAAAATTTCTTTATATCACACGCACCAACAAACCTTTTAGATACTCACCTTCTGGAAAAGAAGCTCTAACAGGATGATCCTCTGGTTGAGAAAATTGTCGTATAAACTGGATCTCTTTGCCCGCATCCAATGCTGCCCAAGCTAAAACCTGCTTAAATGTGTCAATATCCATAGCACCTGAACACGAAAACGTAGCCAACAGCCCCCCGCTTTCCAACAGCATCAATCCTCTTCGGTTCAGATCCTTGTATGCCCGCGATGCTTTTTCCAATGTGGAACGAGAGGGTGCATATTTAGGCGGATCCAAAACGATTACATCAAACTTCTCCCCCTGCTCCCCCAAATGCCGTAAATATTTATTAACATCAGACTGTATCGCTTGATGTGGAAAAGTATCAAACTTATTATAGGCAATATTATCTTTTAGTGTTTCGATCGCTAAGGCAGAACTGTCGACCGAAACTATCTCTGCAGCACCATTGCGAAAAGCGTTCAAAGTAAAACCACCTGAATAACAAAAACAATCCAAAATGCGTTTACCTTTCACATATTGCGCTGTCAACAATCTGTTTTCCCGCTGATCGCAGTAAAACCCTGATTTCTGACCGTCAATAATATTTACCCGATAATGGATCCCATTTTCGACAATATCGACAAATTCAGGAGGTAATTCTCCCCACAACAAACCATTTACATCTTTAAGTCCCTCATATTCCCGAGACTTCAGATCACTGCGTTCATAAATCCCTTTAGGAGCTAACAACTTCACCAATTCGTCAACAATAACTGCTTTTACATTTTCGACACCAGCCGCATGGACTTGTATCGAAATAAAGTCAGCATACTTATCCGCAATCAATCCTGGTAAAAAATCAGCTTCAGCAAAAATTAAACGAACACTGTCGTTATCACTGCCCAACAGGTGCGCTCTATTTTGAACAGCTTTTTTCACACGCATCCGCCACCACTGCTCGTCAATCTGATTTGCAGGATTCCATTCTAACAATCGTACAGCAACGCGAGATGTATTATTATATACACCATATGCTATAAATTCGTCATCTATATTGTAGACTGAAACAACCTCTCCAGGTTGAATTGGACCAATTATTTTATTTACGGCCCCGGAAAACACCCAAGGATGCAATTGCCAAGCGGCTTTATCTTTGCCTTTATGAAGGATTATCTTATTCATTGGCACAAAAATAAAACTGAAAAAACAAATAATATTATTTATCGTCCATTTTTTCGAAACTTTATTTCAAAACCCCTCTTTTAACCGATTTAAAGTTCAATTAGGTAATTCCCCCTGCACAGCAATTACCTAATTAAATCGTCGGTTATTTCCAATTCAATAGATAGCTCTTGAATTCCTCAAAATCTATAGAAGCGGCTGTAGCCACTTTCGGTTTATTAGACAGATCAGAAGCGCCTTTTGGCTGTTCTACATTTGCAAATATTGCTTTGTCGATCGCATCTGGAAATTTACAGGGATGAGCTGTCGACAGGAACACAGAAGCATACGCTCCGGGATGATCCTTTCGGTATGCCTGCCCCGCTAGATATCCTATAGCAGTATGTGGACATGCTACATAACTATATTTCTCAAAAAGCTCCTTCATCGCTACTTGTGTTTCTTCATCCGTATAGGTATAGGAAGAGATAACATAACGTAATTCATCTAGATTTCCCTGAAATAGATCCTTGATACGGACCCAGTTACTGGGATCTCCTACATCCATCGCATTGGCCAGCGTTTGAATAGACGGTTTAGGGTCATAAGAACCTGATTTTAGAAAACGTGGAACTGTATCATTCACATTCGTGCCCGCAACAAAATGTTTAACAGGTAGCCCCATTCTATAAGCCAATAAACCAGCGCCAATATTACCAAAATTACCACTAGGAACACTGAATACTACATCGTCGACTCCCTGTGCCTTCAATTGCGCATAAGCCCAGAAATAATAAAAAGTTTGTGGTATTAAACGGGCTATATTAATGGAATTGGCGGAGGTGAGACGTAGCACTGCATTAAGCTCAGCATCACCAAAAGCTTGCTTTACTAAAGCTTGACAATCATCAAAAGTCCCCTCAACCTCTACCGCCCGGATATTTTGTCCATTCGTTGTCAACTGTTCTTCCTGTACTTTAGAAACTTTACCTTTGGGATATAGAATAGTGACCCGAGTTCCTTCAACACCAAGAAATCCCAGGGCAACAGCACCTCCTGTATCACCAGATGTCGCAACAAGGACATCTAATAATCCATCCCCTTTTTTAGAGAAATACCCCATCACACGACTCATAAATCGTGCTCCAAAATCTTTGAAAGCATATGAAGGGCCATGAAAAAGCTCCAAAACAGCTGTCTCGGAATCCAAAAACTTAACGGGGGCGTCAAAGTTAATCGCGTCTGCGATTATGGATTTCAAATCGCTTTTCGGAATATCATCTCCAATTAACGCACTTGCCACTGTCAAAGCGATCTCCTGTAAAGAATACTGCTGAATATTTCGGATAAACAAAGGGGCTAACTGCGGGATCACTTCGGGCATATATAAACCTCTATCCTGTGGCAAGGAATGGAATACGGCATCTTGGAAGGAAACACGTAGATCTTTATTATTCGTACTATAAAATTTCATTTTTTTTAGATTTAAGATATTAGATTTAAAACTTCGACACTAGACATCAAATTCCAGCACTTTGGGTCCTGCTATATTAACAGCAGACACATATTGCAAACTATCTATCTCTCTAGCGGACAGATGATCCTTAATTTTGTCAACAATGATTTGTGCCACCTCCCCTCCTCTAGACACCGCCACAACAGAAGGGCCCGATCCAGATATTCCAAAACTCAATGCACCATTCTCTAAAGCAATTCGCTTCATTTCATAAAATTCGGGAATCAAAATAGCCCGTGTAGGCTCGATTAACACATCTTGCATACTTCTTCCAATCAGACCGTAGTCATTCTGAAAAAGTCCTGCTACTACCCCGGCAATATTTCCCCACTGCACCACCGCATCTTTTAAAAGAACTTTATCCTTGATCAGCTTCCTCGCATCACGTGTCGGGACATCAACCTGAGGAAACACAATGCCAACATATAATTCGTCCGGAACCGGAAGTCTAATAACGTCCAAATCAGCCTGACCTCGAATCAATGTCACTCCCCCCATAAGAGCAGGAGCTACATTATCAGCATGTCCATATCCACAGGCTAATCGTTCCCCTTCTACGCAATACGGCATTAGTTCAGTTTTAGAAAGAGGACTCCCTAATAAAACATTTACGGCAAAAAGTCCGGCTACCGTACTGGCAGAACTTGAGCCTAAACCAGAACCAATAGGCATATGTTTAATCAACTCAATCTCTACACCGATATCATTTAACAATCCCAAATCTGACAATAACATCTTAACACAGGCGCTCACCGTATTTCTATCCGGGTCTAAAGGGAGACGACCATCGTCTCCAGTTATACAACGAATTCTTACACCGGGCTCTGACACCCGATACATCTTGACTTCATCACCAGGCTTATCTACAGCAAATCCGAGAATATCAAATCCGCAAATCATATTTGCCACAGTGGCGGGAGCAAAAACTCGGACTTTGTCCAATATATTTTCGAAATCTATCTTTTTATCTAACTTATTCTGATTCATCTTTTTTTGGTTACAAGGGGTCATCTATTTTATACAAATTTTACGCTCCGACATTTACCAAATCTGCAAATACGCCTCCTGCAGTTACTTCTGCACCGGCACCGGGCCCTTTCACCACGAGAGGTCTTTCTTTATAACGCTCGGTCGTAAATGATATGATATTATCACTTCCTGATAGTGCGTAAAATGGATGTGTGCCATCCACCATCTGCAAAGAAATACTAACTTTCCCCTTTTCCAATTTACCGATATAACGGATTACTTGACCAGCAGCTGCAGCTCTATCTTTTAAAGCATTAAAGTATTGTTCGGCCTTCAACAATTCTGCGTAGAACTCATCGACAGACGATGCCGATAGGCAAGACTCTGGAAGTATGGCACCCAAGTTTACATCCGAAGATTCAATAGCATGTCCAGCATCCCGAGCTAAGATCAACATCTTACGCATAAAATCAACGCCACCTAAATCGTCTCTCGGATCGGGCTCTGTATAACCTAACTCTTGCGCCTTCTTCACAATTTCATAAAATGAAACATCCCCCACAAAATTGTTAAAGATATAAGATATCGTACCGGATAAAATCGCTTCTATTTTCAGAATACGATCTCCGCTCATCATCAAGTCCTTTAACACACGTACTATAGGTAATCCCGCACCGACATTCGTCTCATAGTAAAAATCTACGCCGTGTTTACGCGCTGTTTCATGTAACGACTGGTACTGGGCATAATCTCCCGAATTCGCTATTTTATTACAGGTCACGATAGATATATTGGATTTAAAAATATCCTCATAATAAGTTGCTGGTAGTTTACTAGCCGTGTTATCAATAAATACACAGTTGGGCAGATTAAGAGCTTTCATATGTTCTATGAAACCGGTCAGGTCCGCAATCTCTCCTTTCGTTTCCAAAGCTTCTTCCCAGCTACCCAAATCAACACCTGACACATCAAACAGCATTTTTCTTGAATTGGAGATTCCCACCACCTTAATTTCGATGTCGTTGTTTTCCAACAAGAAATCATGCTGCTTATACAACTGTTTGAACAAAGTCGCGCCTATATTACCAGTACCCAGATTAAAGACATACAATGTTTTCTTTAACTCCGCAAAAAAGGCATCGTGTACAGCATTCAATGCTTTTGCAAGATCTTCTTTGGAAATAATAACAGAAATATTAAATTCAGAAGACCCCTGAGCTATGGCACGAACGTTTATACCATTTCGACCGAGTGCGTGAAATAATTTACCTGACATCCCAGGTGTCCGCTTCATATTCTCCCCAACAATAGCCAATACAGAAAGGTCTTCTTCTACTTCTGGCATAACTAGCTTATTTGCGGCCAACTCCAGCTCAAACTCAGCCGCAATCAAAGTTAATGCCCTGGTGGCATCCGATGGGTTTACTGCAAACGTAATGCTGTGCTCCGAAGAAGATTGTGTGATTAAAACAACATTAATCTGCTCGCGAGCCAATAAGGTAAACAAACGTCCTGAAAAACCAGATTTACCAATCATTCCGCTTCCCGTAAGATTGATGATCGATATATCTGAAATAGATGAAATACCTTTAATTGGATAGTTAGACTTATCCGATTCGAATTGAATACGGGTTCCTAACAGATGAGGTTCGAAAGTATTTCTAATCGCAATAGGAATTTTCTTCATAAACGCCGGAATCATTGTCGGTGGATAAATGACTTTAGCACCAAAATAAGACAACTCCATTGCCTCCGTATAGGATAATATAGGCAGTGAAAAAGCCTTCTTCACGATTCTTGGATCCGCGGTCAACATACCATTCACATCTGTCCATATCTCGATAATAGAAGCGCCCAATACGGAACCAAATATAGCCGCCGTATAATCTGAACCACCACGCCCTAACGTCGTAACCCTCCCTTTATCGTTTGAACCGATAAATCCCGTAACAAAAAGCAACTTATTCGCATGGGTATAGGAAAGAGCTTGAATCAGTTGAGTGGTTAAATCTTCCTTAATATGTGCATTCCCAAAATCAGAATCTGTTTTGATATAATGAGAAGCATTGATATATTCAGATTCGGGAACATATTGCTCCATGATCTTAGACACCATATAATTAGAAAACCTTTCTCCGAAGGACAAGACCAAATCTTTACTTTGGGCACTTAGCTCTCTCAATGTCGCTATACCTTGCAGTATGTCGTCTAGATCATTGACCATTAGTTTCAGCTTCGTAAAGACCGGATTTTGAAATTTGACTGCAATCAGTTTTCTGACAACATCGAAATGTTTTTCTTCAATTATCTCCAGATTCTCACTAAACCCCTTCCCTTCTGCAGCGTCTTCGGCCATCTGTGTCAATAGATTCGTTACTCCCGACATTGCCGACAAAACCACTAGCGGCTTCTCATCCTTATCAAAAGAATCCCTAACAATTGACAGTACCTTTTCTATACTCGCCACTGTACCTACGGATGTACCTCCAAATTTTAATACCTTCATTAGTTCTATATTTAGTTTGTTTGTTTTAAAGTAGCACAAAAAAAAGCCTTCCTCTTTTGGAGGAAGGCTTTCTATATTTATTACACGTGTTATTTCAACATAGAACTACCTCCCTCCGAGTTTATCCCAGTGGTAATAATAGTTGTTGAAATAATAACGTTTAAAATCATATCTTTTCGTAAATTTTAGATAAAGATAATACAACATTTTTATTAAATGCAAATTTATTTTAAGAAAATAGAAATAAAACAAAAATAATGAATCATCCTCTATGCTATATATTATCCTCGTCCAGATTACGTTAACAAATAAAACATATCTTTTTACAAACCAATCTACAACACAAACACGAACTCTCTCAAAAAGAAGACTTTAAGCCACACTAAAAGTTAAAGTTTTGTTAAAAAAAAGTAAAATTGCTTGGATTGGATGGCATTATGTGTTATCTTCGTTGACATACGTTACACAATTGCACACATATGTTATACAATTGTAGATGTATTAGGAAGGAAAGTTGTAATTAAACATAAAGCGATTTAATGAAAACAAAAAAACTAATAGCAGGCTTGCTATTGACAGGCTTTTGTCTAGTGTCGCACGCACAAACAACAAACAAAAGTAAAACCGGAGATCAGGATAATCTTGCAAAAGAGTACTTTTCTCAAATCATGGGGGTAGCAGTTAATGCTACAGCAAGCACCAAACTTTATCAGTTTGTCTATGATTGGTTAGGAACACCTTATCGTTTAGGTGGAGATTCTAAAAAAGGAATCGATTGTTCTAAATTTTCATTAGCCGTATATGAAAATGTCTTTAATACCACAATCGGATATAACAGTAGAAATCAATATGACAATGTAACTCCTATTGGAAAAGGTGAGTTGCAAGCTGGAGATTTGGTCTTTTTTAAAATCCGTAGCAGGAGTATTACTCATGTGGGTGTGTATTTAGGAGATGACAAATTCGCACATGCTTCGTCCAGCAAAGGAGTAATGGTTAGTAGTCTTAATGAGGCGTATTGGAAACGCTACTATTATAACGGGGGACGGCCGAAAAAAGACGAAGACAGAATTATGACAGCAGACGCCACAAATTACAAAGAAGAGGGGAAATAATAACCTTTATCAAAAGAAATTCCGAAAGCCTGAATGACACTACATTCGGGCTTTCTTTATGAAAGTTCTATAGTATTTAATATTGTAACGAAACTTACCTAGAGTTTTGTTAAATTAGCATGGTCAAATAATCATTATGCCAACAAAGAAGACTTTAATACTAAATAAGGAACAGATACAGCAAAAGTCAAAAAGAATTGCTTATCAAATCCTGGAAGATAATTTTGAAGAGAAAGCCGTTGTGTTAGTAGGGATTGCAGAACGTGGCTATATCTTCGCCAAACGCCTACAGTCAATACTAAAAGAAATAGCTCCTGAAAAAGAAATAGAGCTCATCAAAGTTAGTATTGAAAAGAGCAAAAGAACACTTGAAGCCGTTACAGACCAACCTGTAGAAATGGCAAAAAACAAAGCGGTGATAATTGTTGATGACGTGTTAAATAGTGGAAGAACTTTGGCTTACGCCTTAGCCGCCTTTATAAATGTCCCTTTGAAAAAAATGCGTACTGCTGTTCTTATAGATAGAAGTCACCACCAATTCCCAATATTCAGTGACTTTTATGGGACCAAACTCTCCACTATCCTGAAAGAACATGTAGAAGTTCGACTAGAAGAAATTGACAATGAAGCAGATGCAGCTTGGCTTTCCTAAGCTGCATCTACTATTAACAATCTACTGCTTACCCCTTATTAACTTTAAGCTTCATTCCTGGTTTAATCATACTGCTTTTCAGGCCATTGTCAGCTTTCAATTTAGACACCGTACTTCCATTAAATTTACTGGCAATACGATCCAGCGAATCACCTTTTTTAACAGTGTAAACTACTACACTGGATTTTGCTGAGACAGAAGCTGTTTTAATATTTTTGGCAAGCCGGGTATCAACAGGCTTTTCGACAATTAATGAACGGCCAATTATCCTACTTTTAGAAGACAACTCGTTCCATGCCCGTAAGTTCTGAACAGAAACACCAAACTTACGAGACACAGACGTTAACGTCTCCCCCTCCTTAACTTTATATACTTTTTGTTTTTCTTGTTGATCCGCTAACATCAGCCCCTCGTTCTTGACCGTCGATTCTTCTTGAATCGGCGTAACTTCATGCAGGGCAACATACAGGAGACTGTCATTCGTCACGTCGGTCAACGGCAGTAACAAGCGCTTAGGTTTTTCAACTGACCCTACTATTATACGCTGCTTAAACGACGGATTATAATACTTCAACTGTTGTATCGTAACACCTATAGCCTTTGCCACATTGTCTAAATCAATTTTTCGATCTACCATGACCAACTTATTTGACAACTCAAGTTCAGTTGACACAGCTTCAATGCCATAATAATCTGTGTTCGATAAAACATAGGTCATGGCGATATACTTCGGAATGTAATTCCGGGTCTCTTTCGGAAGGAATGGAGATAGTTCCCAATAAGAAGGATTATGTAAGCCAGAGCGTTCTATAGCTCGTTTTACACAGCCCCTTCCACAGTTGTAAGATGCCAATGCTAAAAGCCAATCATCAAATTGATCATAAGCTTCTTTGAGATACTGACCTACCGCGTAACTAGACGCGTACGCATCTTTACGTTCGTCTATATTTCTATTCATTTCTAAGTTATAAAACTTAGCTGTAGCAAACATAAATTGCCAAGGACCTACGGCACCTGAGGTAGACACCAGATGCGGATTTAATGATGATTCCACCAAAGAGAGGTATTTAATCTCATCAGGAAGTCCCATCTCCTCAAATACCTTTTCGTAAATTCCAAAGTAATGCTGGCTTAATCCTAAAAGTCGGTTCATATAGGGCCTATAATTCTGCGAAGTATATTTTTCAATATACCCCTTTACATGCGAATTGAACTCTAACGGAACTTCCCTCGAGACCGACTTAAGACGTCGTAGAATCCCGAGATCTTCTGGAGTAATTTCCAAATTAGGATCGAAATTCTCTTTTATAGAATCCAAATGAGAAGCCAGCTGTTTTTGCTGAAGTTCTATAAAAGTAACCATCGAACTATTCAGTTCTTCCTTTTGACTATCAATTGTTACTTCCTGTGCGCTAGTTTTAGTAGACAATACAAATACAGCAACTATTGATAAAATAATAGAAAATTTCATGCTTTCTAGTTTTTCAGCCGACTAGTGGGCGAGATTTATAATAAAAAAGGAGGATTTGATCAAGCTAAGAGCAAGATCAAATCCTCCTTTTCATTTGTAATACAATCATTAAGGATTGCTTGTATTATCAGATGTATTGTTTTTTTGCTCAGATGGCTCTTCCTTTTGTCCATCCTTAAATTCTTTCACACCACGTCCCAAACCACGCATTAACTCAGGAATTTTCTTTCCTCCAAACAACAACAGAACCAACACCACGATAATGATAATCTCTTGGGTTCCTATAAATAATAAATTTGATGTATACATTTTATTCTTTTATGCGTATAAAAACTCTTACAATAATTACTCCGTTAACACAAATATAGTTATTAATAAATTAATATCCCGTAACTATCTTGCTATCCAAGAAGATGGGTCAAATTCCTTAGTTCCCTGAGATAGTCCAAAATTGACAACAGGAAACCCTAAATCTGGATCATCGTCTGCCGTACCGATCTGCTGACCTCTACTTACGTTCTGCCCTCTACGTACACTTACCGAAGCCAAATTAGAGTAGAAACTAAAGTATTCACCATGTCGAATTACGATAACGCCAGATACAGCTTGTACAACTTCTCCATCAAAAACAGCCCTCACACCAGCGCCTGGCCCGGTACGAATAGCGATATCCGGTTCAAAAGTAGAAATACCTTCGATCGTCCGCATACCAAAGCCCCGTGCGATATTACCCTGAGCCACAGGCCAAGGCAAACGCCCCCTATTAGATTTAAAATCTGCGGACAATCTTTCAGCTTCTGGTGTAGAACGCAACACTTCACTATCGGTCTTCTTAGGTGTTTTCTTTTCGACTTCTTCTACAGTTTTGCCTGTACGCTTCGCCTCCGCCTCTGCTAGACGTTTTCGTTCGGCCTCTGCCTTACGTCTTTCCTCGGCTATTTCACGTTGTACTGCTGCACGGATCAACGCTTCCATCTTCTTCTTCTCTTGCTGTTTAGCACTCAGCCTCCCTTTGAAGGACTTTTCTTCCTTAGCCAATTGACTTAACTCGACCTGATGTGCAGAACGATCTTTAGCGATAATACTCTTCTCATTCTGCTGCTCAGCCAAAAGCTCTCTTTGCGCTTTTCTATCGGCCTCTAATCGAGCTATTTTTAATTCAATTTCTTTTTTCACTCCCTCTATCTCCGCAGCCTTAATTTTTCGTGCATCATTGAACTGTTGAAGATACTTGACTCGTTTAAAGGCTTGGTTAAAGTCCTTGGAAGCGAAAATAAACATCATCTTGTTGTAGCCGTTTTTGTTACGAAATGCAAACATGATCATCTTCTCATAATCCTTTCTGATTCGCTCCAATTCGGCCTTCAATCCGTTCACCGATTTCGTATTTTCATTGATCTGGTAAGAAAGATTGCCGAGTTCCTTATTAATTATCGTAATCTTATCCTCTCTTAGGTTAAGCTGTCTACTGAGTGCGTTCACCTCCTTTTGAGAAAGAAGTTTTTCTTTTGTTTTTGCACTCAATTCTTTATTTAAGGCAGAAATATCGGCATTTATCTTTTCCAGTTGCTTTTTTAATTGAGCACTACTCTGACCGTAGGAAAAATGCACGCCCGCGCCAATTATAAATATAATGAATAATATTTTCTTCAAAATCATGAATTGCTACTTCTTAATTTAGCCTTTTATACAGCCTCCAAAAATAAACATATCTCGCTTACTTGCCTAATAAAAATCGTATTTTAACACCTAATGCCTCACGGTATCATCTTATACTTTGATGGAATGAGAAAAGGCATTTCTACATTTTGATTAAATTCCGCTTTGTTATAGTTCAAAACAGCACTTATATTCATTCCGCCAGCACTCAACTTAATATGTTGATTCTGCGGAAAGTTATAACCATCAGAAATCACAAAGCTGCTGTAATATGATTCAAGATTATCACTGGCACCTACCGCGTTTAATCGAAATACTTTCGGTCTGTGCTTTTCATTCAAGCTATATTGAAAAGAAAGATCTCCCTTGACCCCTACAATCTGCACTTCATCCGATGCACTAGCCACAGTGATCTGGTCTGTCCTCAACAAAGACTGTGATACATTTGCCATCAAGAGATCTTGCAGAGCAGAAAAAGAAATCCCTGCCCCGGTATACCGATGTACATACGCGAACGGTTTTGAAATATAAGTACTTTGCATTTTGTTTAATATTTGAATACTGTCCGGCGTGATTTTAACACGGGCCGCTTCATAATTAAACATAGTAGCAGTTACAGAAATCCAAATAGCTTGATCGCGCTGCATTCGAACATGCAATGTCACATCTTGCTTTTCATTATCAAACTCAACCTTTGCTTTTGCCCTTCCGTTAAAAGTTCGAAAATCTAGATTATTAATCAAATACCCTTCCGCCGTAGTTCTATTTACCGTACTGGCTTCAGGATTCGTACCTATCAACTTCTTCTTACTTCCGCATCCCACAATAATTAATAATGAAAGCAAAAAAAACAAACACCTAGTCAACATATCGTTTCTCTTTTATTTTTAATTTTATTTTTTCGACATCGACCTGATTATCTTTTGTCAATGACAATGCCTTTTCCCATCGCTTAATGGCTTCCTTTTCCCGTCCGAGCTTTATCAAAATATCCCCAGAATGTTCAAACAACAGTGCTGACGGCGAGGAGGACGATTTTATAGCCTTTTCCATCCAGACAGCAGCTTCATTATAATTTCCTTGCTGAAATAAAACCCATGCATAAGTATCCTGAAAAGTAGAAGAGTTAGCATCCAACACATTCGCCCTCCGAGCAAACTCGGCCGCTTTATCCAGATCTTGCTTACGGATAGACAAATAATACGCAAGATTATTCATTGCTGTACTATTCGTACTGTCCAGCTGAATGGCTTCTTCGTAAGCCACGTCTGATGCAGCATCCATCTTCAATTGGTGATAAAGATCTCCCAACCCACTGTAGATAATCGATCTCAAATATGTGTTTTCTTCTTCACTATGATCTAAAGCCATTTCCAACATGGATCTTGTCTTTTCGTAATCCTCCTTTACCATAAAGGATAATCCTGCAAAATACATTAGCATAGCATTTCCAGGGTTTGCCCGCATTGCCTCATCGGCGTGCTGTATTGCCTCATTTACCTGATTGAGACCCAGATCCGTATTAATCAACATGCGCCAAGCATCTACATGTCTCGGGTTGAGTCCTACAGCAGTAAGAAATAAAGACCGTGCCTCGGCCGTATTTCCACCCCGCCACAACACCTCACCCTTAATAACATGGCTTTCTGCTATCCTCGGATGTACCAATACTAAGATATTTGCCAATTCTTGAATTTGACCGATAGAAAAATCCTTAAAACCAGGATGCATCAAGCTTTGCATGACACGATGCTTATCAACAAAATCCACCTTATTTGATTCAAACGCCAGCTTCAGCGTTTCAAAAACCTGTTTATTCTTGTTGTCCGCTTTATAAGCATCGGCAAGATCAAGATACAGCACAGGATCTTTACTGAATTTAACACCCCGCTCTAATACAGCAACAGCTTGCTTAGGCTTACCCTCTTCTAAATTTATATATCCCAATGTACCGTAAACATGTCTCAAACCAGATTTTCCGTCCCATGGTTCTAGCACCGCCCTTGCCTCCTTATGCTTCCCGTTCATGACATACACATCAGCTAAAACAACGTCTAGCGTATCAGAGACATGCCCCTTTGTCACCTCATCCTTATACACTGATACAGCCTCATCTAATTTTTTATCGTTAGAAAGAATCATCATCAAGTCCCTCCCTACGGACGACAGCATAGGATATTTGAGTCGAAGCTCTCTCATTAGCGCTGCCGCCTCTGTCCAATTCTGTTTACTTTTATACAACTCGACAACAAAATTAGCGTGCATGATACTAGGGTCATACTCGTATGCCGTCTTTGCATTTCCCAAAGCCTCTTCATAATTACCCGTCTGCCCAAATAACAATCCTTTGGCATAATACACCTCTGCTGCTTTTGGATATTGGGCCGTAATACGATCCATCTCACTCATAGCCTCTCTAAAGTCACCAACTTTAAGGCGTTCCTCAATTTTAGCCAACTGCATCTTATAAGGCGGTTCAGTAGTTTGAGCCGTAGCAACACCGCCTGTTAGCATCAAACCAAAAAACACTATTTTCTTAATGCGAGATACCATCTTTCTATTTAAAATCATCGTCGAATCCATTGTAACACCTTACTAAGGTAGCATATTGCTGTAGAAAAAGAGTACAATAGTATCAAAAAGTTTAATACGTATTATCTTAATAAATGTTAAACCATACATCTACACATAAAAAGCGAAAATCCTCTACATAAAAGCCTAAAAAAATAACAGAACTATACTTTGCAAAATAAGAAATAAAAAATGTACCTTTGCAATCCGATTGTAGTGATTACGATTGAGAAGATAACAAAATTAATTAATTAAATAAAAGCAAGTGAATACGTTAAGTTACAAAACTGTCTCTGCCAACAAGAACACCGTTAACAAAGAGTGGATCGTTGTTGACGCTGAGGGCGAGATCTTGGGGCGCTTGGCCAGTGAAATTGCGAAAGTAATTCGTGGAAAACACAAGCCTACATTTACCCCACACGTAGACTGCGGTGATAACGTTATTGTTATCAATGCGGACAAAATTAAGTTGACAGGAAACAAATTAGGCGACAAAACTTATGTTCGCTACACAGGCTACCCAGGTGGTCAGCGTTTTGTTTCTCCTAAAGAATTAATGGCGAAGCATCCTGAGCGCATCATCGAAAAAGCGGTTCGTGGTATGTTACCTAAAAACCGTCTTGGCCGTCAGTTATTCAAAAACTTATTTGTTTACGCTGGTGGTGAGCACAAACATGAGGCACAAAATCCAAAACCAGTTAAATTCTAAGGAGCACTATTATGTCAACAACTAACACTTCAGGAAGAAGAAAAACTGCTGTTGCTCGTATTTACTTAGGAGCAGGAAGTGGTAACATTATCATTAATGGTAAAGATTACAAAGAGTATTTCCCAACATTACCTTTGCAATACATCGCTACTCAATCTTTATTAGTAGCCGAGTCATTAGCAAACTTTGATGTCAAAGTTAACGTTCATGGTGGTGGAGTAAAAGGTCAAGCAGAAGCTGTACGTTTAGCAATCGCTAAAGCACTAGTTGAGCTAGATCCAGAAGTAAAACCAGCTTTACGCGCTAAAGGTTTAGTAACACGTGATGACCGTATGGTTGAGCGTAAAAAACCAGGACGCAAGAAAGCTCGTAGAAGATTCCAATTCAGTAAACGTTAATCAAAGGAGGATCAAAAAATGGCAAGAACTACTTATCAAGATTTATTGGATGCAGGTGTTCACTTTGGTCACCTTACACGTAAATGGGACCCGAAAATGGCTAAGTACATTTTCATGGAGCGCAACGGTATCCACATTATCGATTTAAACAAGACCCTTACGAAATTAGAAGAAGCTGCTTCAGCTATCAAACAAATCGTAAAATCAGGTCGTAAAGTTTTATTCGTAGCAACGAAAAAACAAGCAAAAGAAATCATCGCACAACAAGCTAAGGATGTAAACATGCCTTATGTTACTGAGCGTTGGTTAGGTGGTATGCTTACAAACTTCGCAACAGTACGTAAGTCTATCAAAAAGATGTCTAACATCGACAAAATGCAAAAAGATGGTACATTCGATGTATTATCTAAAAAGGAAAAATTAATGATTCAGCGTGAGCGTATCAAATTAGAAAACCTTTTAGGAGGTATCGCTGATTTGAACCGTCTACCAGCAGCTTTATTCATCATCGATGTTAAAAAAGAGCACATTGCTGTAGCTGAGGCTATCAAATTAAACATTCCTACTTTTGCGATGGTAGATACAAACTCTGATCCTACTAACATTGATTTCCCAATCCCTGCAAACGATGACGCTACTAAATCAATTAGCTTAATCGCAGGAATTATCGGACAAGCAATCGTTGAAGGTTTGGAAGAGCGCAAACGCGACAAAGAAGAAGATGCGGAAAAAGAAGCTGTTGCAGCTAAGGCGGCAGTAGACAATGGTGAAGCAGCAGATGCTACTCCAGGAAAACGCACTCGTAAAGCAAAAGACGTAGAATAATTATTCTATATAGGGCCGGATGGACAAGTGTTGGTTTCTGGAAGAAAAGCTTCCTAAACCTTGCATGTCTATCCGGTTTCTTTTTTCAATGTTAACAATAGCTTTACCTATCGGAGAAGCATTTGTTAACCCCACAATTGTAATTTTATAAAAAAAAGAAAATATCATGTCAGTACAAATTTCTGCATCAGATGTAAACAAATTGCGTCAACAAACAGGCGCAGGTATGATGGATTGTAAAAAAGCTTTAGTAGAAGCAAACGGTGACTTTGAAGCCGCTGTTGACTACTTACGCAAAAAAGGAGCTAAAGTAGCTGCTAGCCGTCAAGACCGTGACTCTAACGAAGGTGTTATCATTGCTAAATCTTCGGCTGACGGTAAAACAGGTATAGTAGTAGAAGTTAACTGTGAAACTGATTTCGTTGCTAAAAACTCTGATTTCGTTGCTTTCGCAGAAAAAATCGCTGACGTAGCTTTGGCTAACACGCCTGCTTCTTTGGAAGATTTGAAAGCTTTAACTGTTGATGGAAAAGTTATTTCAGAATCTTTAATCGAGCAAACAGGTGTAATCGGTGAGAAAATTGACGTTTCTAAATACGAAATCGTAACAGGTGAAAAAGTAGTAGCTTACATCCACGGTAACTACCGTCTAGGTGTATTAGTGGGACTTTCAGCAGATGTAGCTGGTGCGGATGAAGCAGGTAAAGATGTAGCTATGCAAATCGCTGCAATGAACCCAGTTGCTATAGACAAAGATGGTGTAGATCAAAACACAATTGATCGTGAGATAGCTATTGCTAAAGATCAAATCATCGCTGAAGGTAAACCTGCTGAAATGGCAGAGAAAATTGCTCAAGGTAAATTAAACAAATTCTTTAAAGATACAACTTTATTAAACCAAGAGTTTGTTAAAGATTCATCTAAAAACATTGCTCAATTCTTAGATTCAGTATCTAAAGGATTAACAGTGACAGCATTCAAACGTGTTCAGTTAGGCGCGTAATCTATTAATTAGATATTATAAAAGACAAAACCGACTTTAAAATCTTAAAGTCGGTTTTGTCTTTTTAAACGTATTCTACCTACCATTATCTCCCTTTAGGTCTATGCGAAATAAAGTGTGATTTCAACTTATCTAATCCGATATCCTCTTCTTTTTTATCCAATTCGTACAACCAGACTTTGTCATTCAACATCTCTACGCGCTCTTTAGAATTTATTAATTCTAAAGGTTTCACACGAAACTCTTTACTAAGCGGCTGCCTTTGCACATGAGCTATTTTACTATGCGTAATAATCTGTATATTAAATGTTGGCCATTTGCCGACAGCTGAAAAGTTTGCTATATAAAATTGCGCATAGTCCTGCTTCGGAATTAAATTACCAAATACACCTGTAACTTTTGTACCCGATAACTCGGAAATACTAACCAACAGCTCGAATGAGGTTTCATTAATAATGTAAAACTTAGCCAATCCCAACTTTTGCTCCCCTGCGATCCCTACAAAAATCCCCTTATCAACAAAAGGTAGATTTATGCTAGCTTCCCCATCCTCAATATCATCCTCCGGCATTCGCATATTTCCATGCACCAATGTTACTTTGGATTTCAAAACCGGTATCTCAAAACCCGTAGTATCCGTCACTCCTATGATATCATTTGCTTGAATAGAAGTAATATGCCCTTCAATGGGCTCCTCTACAAATCTGACCAAATCCCCTATCTTAAAATTCATCTTACTATATTCTTATCTAAAATCTTGACTAAATAGTCTACATCCGCTTTATCATTGTACAAATGTATACCGATTCGAATTCCCGTCCCTCGAGGAAAACACTTAATTCCCGCTGCCCCCAAAGCGGAATAACATTCCTGTGGCACCTGCAAGTTGATTAATGACGACCTACAGGATCTTTCTGTAACGGCTGGTAATATCCAACCCCTTTCTAAAAACTGCTCATAAGCATATCCTTTCACTTCATCTATATGTTCCTTTACATTGGATAAACCTAACTTATCAAAAAAACGAACAGATTCGAGTAATGTACCATGGCTCAATGTATCTTGATGTCCAGGTTCAAAAAACGTATCTATTATCGATTTATGAGCCCACATCGCCTCAGTCGGTCTGGGTCGAGTTAATGCATCGCTATATAGAAACTTCTTTAATTTATCGGATAACATCATATAACCGTTTCCAAATCCTGCCATCATCCACTTATAGCCGCTACCACCTATAGCATCAAAACCAGACTCCATAAAGTCAAAAGGTTCCGTACCCAGGTACTGTGTAGCATCTCCGATTACAATAAGAGCTGGAAACTCCCGCTTAAGAGTCTTGATGAACTCCATATCTATCTTTACTCCTGTTATATACTGTACCACGCTTAACAGCAGTACATCGACCGTGCCCTGACGAATAATATCCAAAATCCGTTCCTCCAAATTTCCATCTCCACTTTTCACGACCTTATAGGGGAATCCACGACTTATAATAGGATAATTTAATGAAGGATAGTCTTCTTCCAATATGGCAAACCTCGTACCTGAAGGAAGCCCACCGAGTAACGCATTATAACCAAATGAAAAATTGGGAACACAATAAACGTTCTCTTCAGAACAATTAAACATCGCTGCTAACGCTTCTTTTACCTCCTGTATAAATACTACCTGTTGATCCCTCAGATCACTAGATGGATCAAAAAAGTCTATATCCCGACGTCTACGCCATTGATGATGTGTCTTTGGCATCAAGCCATTTCCAGGAGTATTAAAATAAGTCAACCCGCTAGGGATATCGAAATAACTTTTGTAGTCCATTACGTTCAATAACTTGTTCATTCAGCTTATTGTAAAAAAACGAAGCATCTATAGTCGTTGCCCCCATTGACGCCAAATGGGAAGAGTAAATCTGGCAATCTATCAATTCCAAATCAAAATTTTGGCATAAATAAATTAATGCCGCTTTAGAAGCATCCGCGACTTTAGAGAACATGCTCTCTCCACAAAAAACCTTTCCGACCAACACGCCATACAAGCCTCCTACTAAATTTCCCGATTGCCATACCTCTACACTATGTGCGTAGCCCTCATCATGTAGTCGCTTATACGCCGAAAGCATATCATCCACGATCCATGTACCGTCTTGATCTCGTCTAGAAATTGTAGAGCAGTGCTGCATCACATGTCCGAAGTCCTTATTGAAAGAGATATCAAATGTATTTCTTGCCAACAATTTAGCCATAGACTTACTCACCTTTATTTGCGAAGGATAAAGAACGAATCGCTCGTGGGGAGCGTACCACAAAATAGGCGTATCCTCGCTATACCATGGAAATACACCGCGTTTATACGCCTGCAATAAACGTCCTGTACTCAAATCGCCGCCTATAGCCAAAAGTCCATCTTCCTCAGCCATTGTGGCATCTGGAAATAGGTAGTTATCCTTGTCCAATTGAAATATCATTACAATTAAACCGTGAGAACTAATCGGGTTGTCTAGGCTCCTTACTGATCTCGTCGAAAAGACGATCCATATGCTCTACATATTCGTTTGTATCATCAAGAAAAAACTCCAAATCAGGAACAATTCTTGCCTGATTCTTAATCCGGGCACCAAGCTTATAACGAATCTCACTCGTTTTAGTCTTGATACTAGCTATATCAGCCTTAGCAGTATTAACATTCAAGAAGCTTAGGTACACGCGAGCAATCGCAAGATCAGGAGTAACACGAACCTTTGTAACCGTTATGAAAGCGCCAGGAGCCCAATTTTTCCCGTCCCGTAAAAATAGTTCGGCAAGATCCTGTTGAATTACTCCTGCAAATCTCTGTTGTCGCTTACTTTCCGTTCCCATGCTGTATCAATTATGTAAAATAAATAAAAATCATAGATACACCCTAAAGTACACCTATATACTACAAACTTAGATAAAATGCTTTGTATTCTCGAATACATACATAAAAAAAGACTTGTCGCGGGCAATTGGACAAGTCTTCATCAAAATTAGTTTATAATTGGGTAGAAAAATTTCTTACAAGTTTTAAGACTTTGAGGTCTATCAATATTCAGTTGTTTACTCTTTTGGTTACAATTGTGAGTATATACTCACAAAGTATTTCTTTTCATCTCCCTTTGTGTTACAAACATAAGTAGATATTTACGATAACCGAAAATATATTTTAAAAAAAAGTAAGTGATCACTTTTATGGATCAGTTCTCATTCGTATGCGAATCTTCTTCCATCAATATCAAATGACTTCCCTTTCCGTATTCATTGCTATACACCCTGATCAACAAACCGACAGAAGACAATATCAGTGGACCAAAAATCAAACCAAGCATACCAAACATATTCAATCCCAGCAATACACCAAAAACGGTAATCATCGGTGGCACATTTCCTAGAGTCTTCAAAATCGTAAACCGCAAAATATTATCTATCCCCCCGACTAAAAAGAAACAATATACAGCAAGACCAATACCATTGGCAGTCTCCCCAGAGGCCAACACCATAACACTCACAGGCACATAAATAGTCATTGTGCCTAGCACAGGAACTATCGATGCCACACCGGTAAGCACTCCTAAAAGAACAAAATTCTCCACGCCAAACACCCAGTACCCCAACATTGCTACCAAACCCTGACATATACCCAAAATTGGTATACCAAGCGCATTCGATCGCACCATAAGGTTCACTTCGTTCCATATCTCATTCTTACTTCGGGTCGAAAATGGAATAGCTTTATAGATCGAAGCTTCCATACGCTTACCGTGAACCAGCATAAAATAAAGAACAAATAATGCGACTACGATATTGATCCCCACCTCTACTACGGAATTCACCACGTTAGGGATATATCGGGTCAAACTCTGCAAAAAAGTCAAAAGAGCTTCATCCGACATATCAATATCTTTCAGCAATGCTTTACTATTCATATACTCTTTAAGCAGATTAAATTGGTGGACGATATGATCTGTATTTGTCAGAAAAGTAGATAGCTGAGGAGTTAAATAATCCACAATAGCCCATATAGGAAGAACTATAAATACGATTGAAATACAAACATACATTATACTGGTAAGAGACTTATTCCACTTACGCCTCTCTGTCAGCGAAATATATGAGTTACGAAACAAAATGTACAAAGTTACCGCGCCTAAGAATCCAGGCAAGTAATACAATAGATTTTTAAACACCAAAATACAGATCAACAGGATAACCAGAATTAGCATTATCTGGTTAATTGGCGTATTATTTATCTGTTTACTTCTCATTGCTATCTCGTATAACTTTATTTAATATCCTTAACCTTCTTCACACTTAGCAAAATAACAACAGCTCCTATAAACAAGAAAAACCATCCCCATTTCAAATGAAGTGTTTTAGCCAGCATCCCATCAACAAATTTCATCCCGAAATAATTATTGATCTTGAAATAAACACCTAAAAATCCAACTATACACCAGATCAAAAAAAGATAGGTTCCCCAACGAAAAAGACTTACTTTTCTTAAGAAAAGAAATAAGACAAGAAGAGACAATAATCCAATCGTAAGGCCGAACAGCGCAATATCCGTCTGGTATAAATTCCAATTACCTATTAATGGAACTTTAAGAAATGGGCAAAACACGGTCGAAAGTGCTGCAACAGCTATCCCCAATATGGCGTAAATTTTGTTAAGTATATACATAACGTAAAGGTAAATCTCAAATGTTGAATGTCAAAAAAATAAACGTAGAACAAACATACAGAAGGTAAAAAAAGAAGATTTTAACATAAAATTAACACTATTTATAACACTTCTAAATTACTCCCTTTGACAGATTTTTGACATAACAACGAAGGTTTTAATCTACATTTGCATCAATATAATTGAGGCTTAGATTACCAAGGCGTTGAAGAATTTAAAAGTTATAGCATTTACCCACAAACATGTTGACCTAAAAGATTTAGGCAATTTGGTGATTTGTAACGAAGAGTTAGACTCCAGATTGATTAATCTAAAAAACAATTTAGACATCCCTGAGATTTTCTATATTGCTACATGTAATCGTGTGGAATTTGTTTTCTACGGAGCTCATGAATTGACGGACGACTTTATTGCTGTTTTCATGGACAAAATGAACTTTTGCGTTCCGTCCGAGCGACTTCAATGTTATTTAGGTCAAGTAACGCGCTACACTGGTCTTGAAGCCCTCAATCACCTTTTCAGAATGTCCTGCTCCCTTGAAAGTTTGGTTGTAGGTGAAAAAGAAATTTTAGCTCAGGTGCGTAGAGCATACGAAAAATGCCGAGAAGCTGGATTTACGGGAGACTTTTTACGTCTTATGATGGATCGTCTCGTTAAAACAGCTAAAGAGGTGTACACGCATACAAATATTTCGCGCAATCCAATATCAGTCGTATCATTAGCCTACCGTAAGTTAAGGGAAGTAAAACTTCTAGAAAACCCAAGAATACTCGTAATCGGATCTGGTGAGACCAATCAAAACTTAGCCAAATATCTCAAAAAACACAAGTTATCTAACTTTGTTGTCTTTAACAGAACGCTGGAGAACGCAAAATCACTTGCTAAGGAGCTGAATTGCGAAGCCTATCCACTAAGCGAATTGCCTAAGTACAAAGGCGGATTCGATGTAATGATTACATGCACAGGTGCCTCTGAATCAATTATTGGAAACGAACTCTACCAAACTCTTCTGCAAGAAGAAACAGATAAGAAGATAATTGTTGATTTAGCTATTCCAAACGACATCAGTGCTGATGTTGTGACAAACAACCCAATACATTACATTGAAGTTAGCGGATTACAGGCTGTAGCCGAAAAGAATCTCCAGGAACGCTATGGTGAACTAGACAATGCTAAAAAAATAATTGAAGATAACATCAAAGAGTTCCTTCCTCTTATTAAACAGCGCCGTGTAGAAGTTGCAATGCGTCAGGTCCCGAATAAAATAAAAGAAATTCGCGAGATAGCTATAAACGAAATATTTGCTCAGGACGTAAGCAAACTTGATCCTCAAGCCCGTGAAGTACTGGAAAAAGTCATTAACTATATGGAAAAAAAATACATCAAGGTTCCAATGGTGATGGCTAAAGAAATCTTGGTAAAGAATACCGAATTCGAAAACAACTAATTCACAAAAAACTTCCTTAAAAGATACTTTATTCTGACATAATATGATCAGATTATTAGGGTATTTGGCTAAATTTGCGTTGGCATTTTTGTAACATAAATAATCCATGTTGAATAGAAAACTAATTATTGGAACACGAGGCAGTGAGCTTGCACTGTGGCAGGCTAACTTTGTAAAAGACAGATTAGCGGAAATTGGCATAGATGCCGAATTAAAGATCATCAAGACACAAGGAGATATTATCCAACACCTGAGATTAGATAAGCTTGAAGGCAAAGGCTTTTTCACCAAAGAACTGGAAGAGGAGTTGCTATCGGCTCAAATAGATCTAGCTGTACACTCACACAAGGATCTACCAACAGTAAATCCACCTGGTTTGATTATCGCGGCTGTTTCTGAAAGAGAAAATCCAGCTGAAGTAATAATAATACACAAAGACTGCGTCGATATCAAAAAGCGGTTATCGATAAAGCATGCGGCTACGGTAGGAACTTCCTCTAACAGAAGAAAAGCACAATTGTTATCACTCCGTCCTGATTTAGAATTCGAGGATCTCCGAGGCAACTTGCAAACACGTATTCAAAAACTACGTGATGAAAAATATGATGCCATTGTACTTGCTAAAGCAGGTGTAAGCCGTATTAACATGGAACTTTCAGATTTTCATATCGAAGAAATATCTCCCGTAGAAATAATCCCCGCCCCCGCACAAGGCGTATTAGCAATTCAAATTAGAGAATCCGATGGAGAGCTGTTTGAAATTTTGCAAAAGATAAACGATGTAGAAGTAGCAAGGACGATTGGTGTAGAGCGAAAAGTATTAAATATGTTCGATGCGGGTTGTCACGCTCCATTGGGTTGTTATTGCCGAAAACGTGATGACAAGTACGAAGTATGGACATCGATTGCAGAAGATAACGAAGATTTTCCAGACCGTCTCTACATACAATCCGACCGAATAGAAGGTCTCGCGGAGTCTATATTCGCTAAATATGATAAGACACGAAAACTACCTTCGTCGGTATTTATAACCCGTGATCTAGATGAAAACTCCTACCTAGCACGGTATCTAGCCAAACACAACATACAGATAGAAGCGCGTTCGTTAATAAAAATATACCCAACCATAAATGTATTGGATTCCTTCATTTTGAAGAGAGCAGATTGGATATTCTTTAACAGCAAGAATGCAATCGAACATTTTTTCAATCTTGATCCACTCATCTTAAAGAAAACAAAAATAGCCGTATTAGGCAGAGGTTCTGAATCGACCCTACGAAAATTCGGAAGAGTAGCCGATTTCTCTGGCGATGATCTTGGCATCAGTACAGAAGATATAGCAAACACTTTTGCCCAACTCGTTGATGGCCAAACAGTCCTCATCCCAAGGGCCAAGGACTCCCTGCAGAGTATACAGAAAGCGTTAACCCCGAATACAAAAATCATAGATATGCCTATCTACGAAACCGTTTTGGAGGAAGATGTCGATAAATCAAATTCAGACGTATTGGTCTTCACCAGTCCAAGTAACGTACAGGCTTATTTCAAAGAAAACCTTGCCGATCCAGGACAAAAAATCATCTGTATAGGTTATTCGACCGCACAGGTGATAGAAGAAATGGGGTTAAAATACAGCCTACCATTCTCTCCTGATGAAATGGGCCTAGCCGAAGCAATATTTGGGTTAGAAATGTAACTAAGAATTGATAGGGCCACGAAGCGAGCTAAAAAATAGCTCGCTCATAACATGAGTCTAAACAAAACAACAAGTGAATTAGTAATGCGATCACATCAATTCTAGATACTAATTACTTTGTACTAAATACTAAGAAATGCTACAACGTCCTAGAAGAAATAGAAAATCAGCCGTCATTCGTGACATGATTCAGGAGACACATTTATCGTCATCCAATCTAATATTCCCATTATTTATTGTAGATGGCCAAAACCAAAAGGTAGAAGTAAAATCCATGCCTGGTATTTATCGCTACTCTATTGATAATCTTTTACGAGAGGTAGAAAGTTGTCTCAAATTAGGTTTAAAGGCATTTGATCTATTCCCCGCAGTAGAAGAGGTTTTGAAGGACAAGTATGCAACAGAAAGCTATCGCGAAGGCACCCTTTATTTGCGTGCTATTGAGGCCGTAAAAAAGACTTTCCCTGAAGCATGTGTAGTTACCGACGTAGCCATGGATCCTTACAGTTCAGACGGACACGACGGTATTGTTCAAAACGGAGAAATCCTCAATGACGAAACCCTTGAGGTACTTGGTAAAATGGCTTTAGCACATGCACATTCTGGAGCAGACATCATTGCTCCTTCAGACATGATGGATGGGCGTATCGGATACATACGTTCTATCTTAGACAACAACGGCTTTACCAATGTATCACTCATGTCATATACCGCCAAATATGCTTCTGCCTATTACGGACCATTTCGTGATGCATTGGGTTCGGCGCCAAAAAATGGAGATAAAAAATCTTATCAGATGAATCCAGCAAATAGCAGAGAGGCATTAATCGAAGCACAGTTAGACGCAGAAGAAGGTGCTGATTTTCTTATGGTCAAACCAGGTCTCCCTTACTTAGATATTATTAAATTATTGCACGACAATTTCGATCTTCCAATCGCCGCCTATAACGTATCAGGAGAGTACGCAATGCTAAAAGCTGCCATAGCAAACGGCTGGTTGTCCGAAGCAGTGATTATGGAGACCCTATTAAGTTTCCGTCGTGCGGGGGCTACCTCTATTCTGACTTATCATGCGAAAGAGGTGCTTGAAAAGGGCTGGTTAAAATAGTAACTAGATTAGGGCCTCGTTAATTTAACGGGGCCCTAATCTAGTTTAAGTATTTTATAATCCTCCAGAATTTGGTTAGCTCCGTATTCTCCAAAATATCCTCGATAGCTTCCCTTTTCATTCACAACAACGTATGACCCACAGGGGAAATGATAAGGAAAAAACAAATGTTCAATCAAATTACTCTTATCAGGTCTCCATTTTAATTGTTCTGAAAGTATTTCAATACCCTTATTCGATTTATAAACACTAAAAAGATTCTTTTTTCCTTTAGCAATTTTTCTGTCTTTATCTTTAAGAAACCTAATCATTTCCTGTCTTCTAGAAATAAAGTGTTGACTGCAGTCGTCAACCCCCGGAAAATATTGTATTATAATTGGAAACCCCTTCTCATTAGAATGATAAAGTTTTTTTAACGCTTGAAAATCACCTTCAAGTAGCTTTCCTTCAAAGTCTCTGCTTCCAGCATATAAAAATGTTATAACAGTATCATGTAAGGCTTTATAAGCGTAAAGATTCCCTGAATTATGTATAATATTAAAAAAATCTTCTTTTGAGATTCGATTACCATCCAAATCTTCGAAAACTCTATTTTGGGACAATAAATGCGTCGAGAGGAACAAGAAAAATACGCAGGATAACATTTTTAGTATCATAATCGTCAACTCATATTACACTTAAATATAGTATAAAAAACTGAGCTTCAAAAATGGAAAATATACGACGAACTTTATTGACACATAAATGAACTTCAATAAAAAATTAATAAATACCTTTGTTTAATTTTTGGACAAAACATGAAAGTACAAGATATATCAAGAGAAAAGTCATCTGAACTTTTCGAAAAAGCAAAGAACTATTTCCCTGGAGGTGTAAATTCTCCGGTGCGTGCATTCAAATCGGTGTACGGTAGTCCTCTTTTTATTGAGCGCGGTGATGGTTCTCATTTATGGGATGCCGATGGCAACGAATTTATAGATTTTTGTTGCTCTTGGGGCCCTTTGATCTTAGGACACAATAATTCAGAAGTTCGCGAAGCGGTACAAGCTCAGCTGGGCAAAGGTCTAAGTTTTGGAGCCCCCACCCGTTTAGAAAACGAATTGGCCGAACTTATTTTAACGAACAATACATATATCGAGAAGATACGTTTCGTAAGCTCTGGAACAGAAGCGGTAATGTCTGCTATAAGATTGGCCCGTGGATATACCAGAAGGGACAAGATTGTAAAATTTGAAGGCTGCTACCATGGTCACTCCGATTCTCTCCTAGTAAAAGCAGGGTCCGGTTTAGTCACTTTTGGAGAAACGTCATCCGCTGGCGTTCCAAAGTCTTTTGCCGACGAGACCATCGTAATCGCATTAAACGACAAAGTGGCATTGGAAAAAGTCTTTGTCGACTTTAAAGACCAGATCGCTGCAGTTATTATCGAAGGAATACCTGCAAACAATGGGCTCCTTATCCAGGACAAATCATATATTCAATTCTTGCGTGATATCACTAAAGAGAACGGTTCTTTGTTAATATTTGATGAGGTTATAACCGGCTTTCGTCTAGGTTTTGAGGGAGCAGCCAAGCACTACGATATACAGCCAGATATCCTTACCTATGGTAAGATCATCGGTGGCGGGATGCCCGTAGGAGCCTACGGAGCATCAGCAGAAATAATGTCTAATATATCTCCCGATGGAAATGTTTATCAAGCAGGTACCCTTTCTGGAAATCCTGTGGCCATGGCAGCGGGGATTGCGGCCTTACGGATCTTATCACAGCCTGGTTTCTATGAGCGGTTAGAGCAAACCACACAGTCTTTTGTAGCAGAAATACAGGCATTCATAATTGAGCACAAACTTGATGTACAGATTTCTACAGTAGGTTCTATATTTTGGTTTGCTTTCGAAGCCAAAGAAAAAATTCAACGTGCAGATCAAATAGACCCGAACTCTATGCTTTACTATAAAAAGATGCACAGAGAATTGCTGAATCGTGGAATCTATTTCGGTCCTTCCGGGTATGAGGTAGGCTTTATTTCTGCAGCACATAGCACAGAAGATTTAGCTACGGCTATCACATCAATCAAAGAATCGTTGCTAATCGCTTTTGAAGCATAGCCCCAACATAAAATTTATAGAAACAGAATAGGCTTCCTGCAATCGGGAAGCCTATTTTTTTTGCCTTCCAAAAACAAATAGCTGTATCTACTTGTTGTATACGTTATATTAAATAATCACGTAAACATAGATGTTATGAAATATCAAATATTTAGCTTGACAGCCTTAACAGTTCTTGCTCTATTTAGCGCTTGTAACAATCCAACAAAAAATACAGCCGGCGAAGTGAAGGACAGTACTGCCTTAAAAGATTCAGTAGGAGCTATTGCTGTAAACCCCATTGCTCATGCAAAAGATTTTCCCGAAGCCACTTTAAGTATTTCCAGTATTACAGCTGAAAAAATCGGCACCGACTCAGCCAAACTTAATGTTAAATATAATGTCCATAATTTCAACCTTACCGAACAGACAGAGCACACCCATCATATGGCCAACTCTCATGAAGGACAGCATATCCATTTTATATTAGATAATACACCGTATGCTGCATTGTACAAACCCGAACATACGACTACCGTACCGCTCAATTCGGAGCATTATTTAATGTCTTTTCTATCTAGATCCTTTCACGAATCCATTAAAACAGCAAATGCATCAAAACTTGTAAAATTCAAAATCAATGCGTATGCAAAGATAGAAGAGCTGCCTAAAGTAACCGAACCTTCCCTATTCTACAGTAGACCCAAGGGAGAATACAAAGGAGCGGATACAAAGACTGTATTATTAGACTTTTTTATAGAAAACACAACACTAGCAGCAGACGGAAATAAGGTCAAAGCCAACATTAATGGACAAGAATTTCTTCTTGATCAATGGACACCTTATGAAATCCTTAATCTTCCTATGGGAGAAAATACAATCAGGCTTACCCTTGTTGATAAAGCCGGAAATGCTTTGATGGGAGATAATGTATCGGTAGAGCGAAAAATAAGCCTGTTGCCATAATAATCGACAATAATGATGACCTGAATTCCTACATATACATAGCGGATTTCAGGCCATTATACTTTTATGGCAAAATTTTTGCTTAATTTTAAACTTATGGAGATAGAACGTGTCTTATCTTCGAAAGATACATATTAAATTGATTTTTAACTTTACTTTGAAAATATGAAACGAATACTACTCGCACTCGCTATAGCAGGCGCATCCTTAGCTACTTTAAGCTCCTGTACAAAGGAGTATATCACAAACAACAACTCCCTTCCAGGAGTTAGTTATGTGTATCCTGTAAAGTCCAGTCAATGGGTTAGGATAAATGGCACAAACACATATGAATATAGACAAAATATAACAGACTTAGATGACCGCTACTTTCAAGATGGCCATGTAAGTGTAGCTATATCGTATGACAATAACAAAACAACCTACGAAATTATTCCTGCGACAATCGCAGACTATGACTACAGTGCAAATTACTCTATTGGGGTAGTTAGAATCTTCGCTGAAGATATTGGTACTGGAAATACAGTAAACCCGCCTGAAGACATGTATATAAAAGTCGTGTTGACGGACACAGAAGTTGGAAACTAATCAAAAAGGAGACTAGGTACAGTCTCCTTTTTGATTAATTAAAAGTTCCCGAGCATACCATTAAAAACATCCAAATACTCCACGCGATAAAGCATCCCGTTGACTTTCTTTTTCCAAAGAAGTTTACCCGTCAAGTCCAACTTCATAAACGTACCCGTAGTAGAACTTGTTACTAATAAACTATTGTCCTTCATCAAAATAACACTTCCCATTATGGGCGAGTAATAAGTAGATGGGACATTTACAACTATTTTGGTTTTTGCAACTTTTAATCTTTCATCTATCTCAAAAGCTAATATACGAGAGTAAGGTCTTTTTGTATGGCCATTATCAAATAGCATAATATCACCTTTATGATTTCGATGAGCATAATGCTGCAGTACAAATTCAGATGAACGATCCATTACTAAATCTCCATTTTCTCCCAATCGCCAAATCACCTCTCCGCTTTTGGAGTGAACTTTCCATATTTGATGGATAGCACGAAGCGATATTAAGTAATGATCGTCCTGATCTATAAATACCGAATTAACCCAAGGTTGCCCTTCAAAAGAAGATGGAAAATAGGTCTCGAACTCACTCGTATTCCATTCCCAAATTTTGCTTCCTGAACTACTCCACTGCACTAAACCATCCCAAATCCTGCCATCTTTAAAAGTATTTGTAATTAACACATAATTACCCGCATTATTTTGTTTTAAATCATGATGAACCATTTGATCAAAGCCCTTATTGCCTACCTTTCCATAAAACAGAGTATCTCCAGCTAAGTTACATTTGAGAACAATATTACCGTCTGCATAATTTGTTTTATTTTCATCTTCGATCATTAGTATAGCATGATCAGCAGTCATATGAACCGATTTTACAACATTTGGACCTACACGATACCAAACTAATTGACCCCGATGATCCAATACATACGTACAGCTAGGACTTGTCATATTAGAAAACAAAAAATAACCTTCCGATTGATTAACTATTCCTTCATCATTGGAATTGTAAAAGTCTTTTACCCATTGCGGAATTTTAGCCGTGGTAAAATTTCTTAAACCAGAAACACTTTTTCCATTTATCAAAACATCAAATTCATAAACGGTATTTTCCAGCAAATGCAATAAGGGGATTCGATGTTTAAAAAGAGACTTCTCAGCGCTCACAATTTTCCAATTCTCCTCACTTCCCTTTATTCGATATCGCAGAGAGACAACATCAGATCGTGTTAACTCTATAATTATTCGTGCCGACAGCGCAGAATTCTCATCGTTTAAGACCTTGACTTGCTCAATCAAAGTATCGTCCTGTGGAGTGCCCTTTGTGCAACTCGAAGATACGAGCGCACAAAGGGAAAACAACAGTATATATAAGTAAAAATAATAGGTTTTCATTGGTCTATTTATCCCACCAAACAGGTGATAACCAATCATCTTTACCCCCCATACGGTCAAGTGCTATTTGCAACTGTTCCTTATTTTGCAATACCTGATTCATTGGATAGATAAATCTTTTTGGAATAACACCATTAGTTGATGTAGTATAATTTGCTGGTGGCTTTGAAGGTACTACCACCGATGGATATCCTGTTCGTCTGTAATTCGAATAAGCCTCAGGACCATTCAAAAAGAAGTTTACCCACATCTGTCCGTGAATAGCGTCCATCGCCCCTTCAAATGTAGTTGGGAATGGCTTATAAGCATTTTTCAATTCATCCACATTCGCTGCGGCAATACTTGGCGCATTGGGATACAGCGACATCATGGCACAACTAGCTTCTATTCCTCTGTCAAAGAAATCAACTGGATTAGCTAATCCCCCCCAACCTCTTAGGGCAGCCTCCGCCTTTAAAAACTCTACTTCAGCATAAGTCAAGTGAAACGAAGGTGCATTCAGCGCCGAAACGTAAACACTGGGTTGAACGTAAGCAAAGGTATTCGAAACTACATGTTTTACACCATTCGCATCGGGGTCTGTTATACCTGGATTCCAATCAGACCAACCCATTGATCCTGGTCGAATTCCGATAGGACGGAATATCTTGGTAATATCAATCACTGTACTTGAAACACCGATCACCCCATCGCCTAAATAGGTACCACCATAAATCGGTAATCGCGGATCCTTTCTATTTTTCATATAATCTACCAAGGTAGTTACTAATTTGAATCCATTAGAGTTATCACCACCTTTAAAAACCTGCGAAGCACCATTGCCTCGTAATTCACCATCCGCATAATTTATGGACATATGCTTAGTCATGGCGATATCATCATTACTCGTCATCACTCCAGCTTTTAATGCGGCTTCAACTTGCTTTTTCGATTCTACCGGATTTACATTACTCACCCGCATACCTAACCGTAATCGAAGTGAATTGGTAAATCGCTTCCATTTCGCGACATCACCGCCATAGAAAATATCTCCTTTTATCTTCGCTTTTGACAAATCAAATAATGTATTGGCTTCGTCTAATTCTTTGAAAAAATCCATGTAGATATCTTCCTGCTTATCGTACTTTGCCATCAATTTTCCCTCAGTATATCCTTTGATAGCTTCTGAATAAGGGATGTCTCCATACAAATCGGTCATCTTAGCATAGATAAAGACACGCATGACTTTAGCCGCGGCATGCATATTAACTTGCTCAGGATCTGATTTAGTCTTGTCGACTACATCTTGTATATTTTTTAAGTCACGTGGATATACGGTATTCCATAAGGTCTCCCAATAGATCCTTTCAAAAATATTATACTGTCCACCGGCTTGAATTCCCCAGGCCCCTCCTAAATGTTGAATCATAGGCGAGGTTAATAATAAATTGGTACGCCAGACCTCTGTCCGATCTCCTGCTAACCCGGCTTGAACTTTCGTAAATTGATACCCTGGTTCTAACGAACTAAAACCAGCAGGATTATCATTAAGAGAAGTAAGATCTTTTGTACAACTGCCTAAGGCTAATGCCAAAGCTATCATCGAAAAATATGTTACTCTTTTCATTCTATTTCTTTTTATTAATTCTATCATAACATTGATCTTAAAAACTAGCCTTCAAATTAAAACCGATACTTCTACGTCCTGGCAAAGAGCCATATTCTAACCCTTGCCCATTTCCATTATTGTAATTTGACTCCGGATCAATATTAGGTACATGCTTAGAAATTATCCATAAATTTCGTCCAATAACACCCAATGATAGATTATGTAGTGGAAAATTCTTGATCAAACCTTTAGGAAGTGTGTAACTTAAACCTACGTCACGTAATTTCACATAGCCCCCATCATATATAAATGGAGCGGCAGTGTTATCAACTACAGTACGCCAATAGATATAAGGATCGACCCCGATATTATTAACTTCTCCGTTTTCATTAACACCCGCACCTATAAAACCTCTATTATTTCGATTTATTGTTTCAGGATCCCCTCCTGCTGTTTGTAAGGCCCTACGTTCCTGATTGTATTCATTCCAACTATCACGTCCTTCTTGCGTATTCAAATGGGTACCATTTTCATGCATGGTCCGATTGGTAACGGAGTACATACTTCCACCCTTTCTAATATCAATAACCGCACGCATTTCAAAACCTTTATATTGAAAGGAATTCGTAATACCACCTGTCCAATCAGGAAGTGTAGATGCTAGTGTCTCAGGATCAGTAGTAAAGATAGGGATACCTTGATTATCATGCACTCTTCTGCCTTGTTCATCTAACACAAACGTCCGTCCTATGATTGATCCAAATGGTTTTCCCTTTTCAGCGATAATTGTCGCTCCTGCCCAACGTGCTTCCGCAACAGTATAGGCATCCAATCCACTTGTTATATCGAGCACGGTATTATAGTTCTTTGCAAAGTTTAGACTCAAATTCCATTTAAAACTATTTTCTAAACTCAATACTGTTGATTTCAATAAAATTTCAACACCGGTATTTTTTAATTTTGCTGCGTTTAAAGACGCAAAGCGGAAACCAGTAGTTTCATTTACGGGGATATCTAGCAGAACATCTTTCGTAATCTCATTGTAGTAAGTGAAGTCTAAACCAATTCTATTTTGAAAAAAACTTAGATCAGCCCCTACTTCAAAGGAATTTTTGCGTTGCGGCTTTAATTTAGCATTTGGAATAACATCACCTAAAATTTCACCCATTGGCAATCCATTCATGGATTGCCCCGTCAGGCTATACATAAAACTTGTTTTGTAGGGATCGGTATCACTTCCAACTTGGCCGTAAGAGGTTCTTAATTTCGCATAATTGACAACCGACGAACTGAAATTGAATGCATCTGAAAGCACGACCGATAGATCAGCCGCCGGATAGAAATAACTGTTGTTTCCTTTTGGAAGCGCAGAAGACCAATCATTTCTACCTTGTAAGTTTAAAAACATAAATTGATTATAGCCAAACATTACATTTCCAAACAAAGACTGAATTTCCTTTCTTGGATTAGAAGGAACAACCTGTACTTCTCTAAAATTAGTAATCAAGGCTTTACCTGGTGCATTAATCTCTGATCCATTTGTCAAGGTCTGATCTCGATTAAATTTCATGATATTTCCACCGACCATAGCATCCACTTTAAATTTGGATGAAATATCCTTACTGAAATTTAACAAAGCTTGAAAGTTGTCCTCTCTTACATTAAGTTGATTCATACGTAATGAACCACCTGCTCTATTGGGCGTATATAAATCGTAGAAATTAAAAAAATCAAACTTATAGAAATCAGTTCCTGCCGATGCGTTTGCCGACCAATTCTCATTGAACCTGTATGTCAAATTTGCTGATCCTCCTGTGCGTACCTTTTTACTATCATTCAATGTTTTATTAAGTGTCCAATAGGGATTTGCTCGACTAGAATTACCGGTGTAATCGATGTATGATCCATCTTCGTTTTGATAGGTTTGCAACCATGATTGATCAAAATTGGCAGCTATATTGAGTAAAGCATTCCCAATATTATTGATATCATCAGTCAATGCAGGTCTATTCTTAACGTTCTCAAACATCAAAGAACCTTTAACATCTAAGGTAAGTTGATCAAATATTTTGCTGCTTCCTTTGAAAGAAATATTATTACGGTCAAATTTTCCGGTCGGAACAATGTCTTTATTCGTCACATTCGAGTAGGATGCATATAAATTATGATCTTTATTCCCTCCCGTTAGCGATATCGTATTCATCGCTGTAACACCAGTTTGAAAAAAATCCTGAATGTTATTCTTTATATATTTATACGGTCGCTCTGATCCATCTTTTTGAAAGATAGTTTCTGCATCCGTAAAACGAGGTCCCCAGCTTGATGCAATATTATTTGAAGTGGCCGCATCTCGTGGTAGTAAACCATTTGAGCCCTGTCCGTAAATCTTTTGCTCTTCATCGAATTTTGTCGAAATGGTTTCCGTCGTTAACGTACTGTTGAAATCTATACCTAAGCCCTTTTTGTGTGCACCATTTTTCGTAGTTATTAAAATTACACCATTTAATGCCCGAGAGCCGTAAAGTACTGCGGCAGAAGCTCCCTTTAGTACAGAAATGTTTTCAATATCGTTCGGATTAATATCGCCTAAGCCATCTCCCAAATCAAAACCGCCACCTTTATCAGCCGAACCGATGTTGCCATTCACAGCAGGAACACCATCAATGACATAAAGTGGTTGGTTGCTTCCCTGAAGCTCACGAATACCTCGAATCACCACACGACTCGAACTCGAAGGACCGTTTGTCGTCGTTGAAACACTAACTCCAGCCACTTTCCCTGCTAAGGAAGCAATAGCATTGGTCTCACCAAAGCCTGTGATATCTTTTCCGTCGATATCTGAAACAGCATACCCTAATTCCTTCTTCTGGCGCTTGATGCCAAGCGCTGTTACGACCACATCATCCAATACTTCTGGCTTTTCGGTCAATGTTACTTGCAATTGTGACTGCTTATTTACCGTGACTTCTTTACTATTATATCCTAAATAACTAAATATTAAAATCGCATCTTGAGTAGGCACCTGAAGTGAAAACAAACCACCTGTTGTTGTTACAGTACCTGTGGTCGTTCCTTTTAATCTGACTCCGACACCCGACATCGGCATCCCTTTTTCATTGCGAACGACACCCGAAACAGCATGCTGTGCCTGATTCTCATCATCGCCTTTTTCGCGCAACCTGACAATCACCGTATTATCCCACAATGTATACGTGACGGGTTGATTTTTAAAACATAAGTCTAAAGCTTTCTCGAAATCGACCGCTCTTAAATCCACATTTACGGGTACTGAAGTTTTCAACATATTAGCACTATACACAAAGTCATACTCACTTTGCAAGCTTATTTTCTGCAGCACTTCTTCTAGTGTCTTATTCTGGGCATGCAAGGTGATTTTCTGCGCATAGGTATGCGCACTTACATGCATAAAGGTACCTAGCAATAAGATTAGTATAAATTTCATAATGCACAGCATCTTAAGGAAGAAATAGTTCTTCCTCGTTAAATAAAATTTCATATTTTTGATTGTTTAGGGTTTAATCTTGTTAGTAAAATGTTCCACATATTTTATTCAATGATTCTAAGCTAGAATGCTTGAGCGTCGGAAGCGCTCTTGCATTTTTAAGATATCATCAAATACTCTATAGATCCGACCTATGGCATGACAATAATCCTCCTTCCTTCGATTTTAAAATGTATCCCTCCCGTTAATTCTAATTTTTTCAAAACTTCATTAATCGAACTTTTTCGAAGAATTCTACCTGTAAATATTTTATTTTCCAAATCCCCCTTGTAGGTAATTTCTACATCGTACCAACGCGCTAATTGTTGCATAATAGCTGTAATCGACTCATTATGAAACATAAAATAACCATCCTTCCATGCTATATCTGACTGTAAATCGATTCGTTTTGAAGATAAGTCCCCTTTCGACTTATCAAATAATCCGAGTTCGCCCGGTTTAATTTTTAATGTATGATTAATTGTATTTAATTGCACCGACCCTTCCACTAATGCAGTTCGAATTTCTTTATCTTCTGGATAAGCTTTCAGATTAAAGTGCGTTCCGAGTACACGGACAAGTATTTTATTTGCATGAACTACAAATGGTTTACTTTTATTTTCTGCGACCTCAAAGTAAGCCTCGCCGACTAAGCTTACTTCACGCGTTTTACCGACAAAGTGGTTCGGAAAGGTCAAAACACTACCCGCATTTAGCCAAACTGCAGTACCGTCATCTAATATGATTCGATATTGTCCCCCTCTGGGTGTGCTTAGCCGATTTTCTACGACCTTTTGACTAGAAGCTGTTGTCCCTAATTGCTTACTTTTCACAGTCAACACACCTTCACTTTCTATCCCAAAATTTTGATCTTGATTATTTTGCAGTACTTTCCTTCCAGCATCATCAAGAGGAATCACCAAACCATCTGCCAAAGTTAACATGGCCTTATCTGTTCCAGGCTGGATTTGTAGGAGACTATCCTTACTGACTTGCTTAGCTGATTGCGTTAACAGGTTGCCCCTTTCTATATAATAAAGTGATATAGAAAATCCTATGAGTAAGATTGCCGCAGCCCAGTACCAAGGACGAATTTTTTGAACAATACTTTTTTTTCGTAGAGGAAAATCGAGTGTGGCATTTAACCTGGTTAATATAACTTGCAAGGATTCTTCTACCGTGTCTTCATCCGACATGATTACCTCCGAATGATCAAAGGATCGATACCAGACAAGTAGACGCTCACGTTCTTCGTAAGTAGCCGTACCATCAATATATTTTTCTATTAAATCAGGTAATTCAGATTCGTTCATTATTAAAATTGGCATTAATATATGAACATGTACCACAAAGGCCGGGTAACCCTTGCTCTATAAATGAACTTTTTTTAAAAATCTTTTAATAACATTTCGATAACAACTACAGAAAGGCCCAATCCCTCTAATCCCTTTCGGACCTTTTTCAATGCCTTTGTTAAATGACCCTCAACGGTCTTTTCAGCAACCCCCAATTCTTCCGCGATCTCCGCATTTGTCATCCCCTCCCTACGGCTGCATACAAAAACAAGTTTACACTTCTCAGGTAACTGTTCAACAATTCCATTGATGTACTCCTCTAAAAACTTTGCGTCAATTTTTTCTTCTGCTAATTCGATAATTTTTGGTTGATAATGTTGTCTTGCCATTTCTTCCTGCCGTTTCTTACGATGTAATGTTTTAAAAACAGAAAATTTAACAGCAGTCGCTAAGTAAGCTCCTAAAGTATCTATTTGCACCTGATCTCTGCGCTCCCACAAAACACTGAAAACTTGTTGCACAATTTCTTCGGCCAATTCCATATCCTTAGCGTAATTATATCCAATAACCAATAATTGTCTAGAAAAACGATGATAGATAGCAGTAAAAGCTTCTTGACTTCCATTTTTTAAGGAACAAGCTAATTGATAATCTGAGTAGGTGTGGTAACTAGTCATTTCATAATCATAAATAAGTTAAAAGTCGAAATAAAAATTTCTTAGTAACCAAAATACAAAATGGCTGACGTCTGATAGTTTCGCAATAAATAATCTTTCAAATGCACCTATTACGTAACGCTTTCTTTCATTTTGGTGAATAGTAAAAAAAGCTTCTTATGCTTTCAACAATTCCTGCGCATGCTGTAAAGCCGCCTCTCCCGGATTTGTGCCACTCAGCATTTGTGCGATTTCCACGACACGCTGATCATTAGTCAACAATTGTATATTGGATTGTGTTTTTTCTCCAAGATCCTCCTTATACACTTTAAAGTGTGCCTGCCCCTTCGAAGCAATCTGAGGTAGATGAGAAATAGCTATTACCTGCATATGTGCAGCTAGATCAGCCATCACTTCACCAACGCGTAGCGCTACTTCACCAGAAATCCCCGTATCGATCTCATCAAATATTATAGACGGCAATGCAGAAGACTTGGCAACTAATGACTTAATAGCTAACATCACCCTAGACAACTCTCCGCCAGAAGCTACCCTATGAATAGGTTGCATAGATTGTCCTTTATTCGCTGAAAACAAAAATTGAACACTGTTCATACCCCGAACACCGGCTTTGTCAAAGGGCAGCAAATTTAATTCGATATTCAGCTGCGCATTAGGCATCCCCACATGGCTCAAGGTCTGCTGAACCTCCACCTCTACCCGAGGAATAATTAATTTCCGTTGTTCATGGATCTCCGTGCCTAATACCAATACCTTATCTGCCTGTACCTTTCTATGACGGATCAGCTCTTCCATCGCTTGATCTTGATTTAAAACAAGCTGTAATTTGCTTTCAAGTTGATCCTTTATCTGTATAAGTTCAAGCTCCGAATCTACACGATGCTTTTTCAGCAAAGCATAGACATCACTTAACCGCGTATTTACTTCATCCAGCCGCTGTTCGTTCAAATGTACAGATCCCTCCTGCGCAACGAGTTCACTCGCTACATCTTTTAACTCAATGAATGCGCTTTGCATGCGTTCACCCAGTAACGCAGCATCTCCAAAATATCGTCCTACATGCTGGACCTGATTTATACTCTCCTTAAGCATAGACAGGACCGTCTGCTCGCCATCTACCAGCGCATAGCTAGCGGCATTCAGGCCCCTCTTTATTTCTTCCGCATTGGCTAATTGTTGTTGCTCAGCCTCTAATTCTTTAACCTCACCAGCTTGCACATTCACCTTCTCCAGTTCGTCATACAGAAACTGATTATAATCCGATTCCGCATTGGCATTATCCAATTCTTCTTGAAGAGTTTTCAGTTGCTTGTCCAACGTGCGGAGCCCCTTCAACTCTTCTCTAAACAAAAGCAGTCTATCCTCGTTTGCGGCTAGGCTATCCAAAACAAAAAGTTGAAATTCTTCCGTATTCACCTGCATAGTAGCGTGCTGTGAGTGAATATCAATAAGTTTTTCACCAAGACCTTTTAATGTAGCCAGAGTAACAGGTGAATCGTTAACAAAAGCTCTAGACTTGCCATCCAGTGCTATTTCCCTACGAATAATAGTCTCTTCTTCGTAGTCTAAATCCTCATCATTAAAAAAGCGCTTTAAGTCATAGGCAGCAACGTTAAAATAACCTTCGATAACACATTTCTTCTGTTCATCAAAAAAAGGTCTCCCTTCTACCCTGCTACCCAATATCAATCCCAATGCCCCCATTAATATCGATTTTCCAGCGCCGGTTTCTCCCGTAATAATATTCAGCCCCTTATCAAAAGAAATGTCCAAACTATCTATCAGCGCGTAATTCTTTATTAGTAATCGTACTAGCATACAATAATATTCGATCAAAAAATCAATTCTTCAATTTCTCGTATTTAGAAGTATTGGTCGGATCCAAATCGACCAATAAATTAAACACCTTAACACTCTCATTTCCGGGCATCTTGGAAAACAAACCCACAAACTCGTTAGACTTGGCGGTGAATAAGGCATTCGTCAATACATTGCCCGTATTCGATCGGTCTACTTCCTTCAGGTTGATTAAAAGCTCAGCCATTTTCTTCTTCGCCATCTGCTCATTCTCAGTCATCTTATCTAACCCATCCCGATGATAGCTATAAAAAAACTCTCTGTACGGGAAATACTTGCGATCCAATAAATTATTAATCAACCAGTATCTATTATCTGTAGCATCCATAGCACGCCACCCTTCACTTTGTGTCGATTGCGAATAATTCACAATATTCCGAGCTTTGCCCAACACACTAGTTCCCCCCATCTTTTTGAATGTATCCATATCTACTCCCACAATAATCTGCGCATAAAATGCTAAGAGAGAAGAAAGAGCTCCCATATTTTGATTTTCATTAAACTCCAACTGTTCTCCCTCGGTGTAGCTAAAATTAAAGTACTTATCCTTGAAACTGAGAACCGGAGAATTATAGTTAGTCCCATAGATGGGTCTAGCGGAGTTGATCTGAGCGGTAGCCTGATACTGACTAGATCCATCAAAAGAAGAAATAACAATATTAAAGCTACAATCAATTCGTTCCTCAGGTTTAACCTTATTTTCTGACCAAGCTCTGTTATTCAAATAATCTGAAATAACCTTTTTCAAAAAATCTATCGTTCGTGAGTTTGCATTCTGTACCTGTGGAGCGGACACTTCGACACGAGCCAACAGCTCCTGCCCCCATGAGATGCAGCAGATATGCACAAAAAGTAAGGTGAAAATAATCCTAACCATAAGAATTTAAATATCTAAACCAAACTTAGATAAAATGCTTTATATTCACGAATACGAATTAGAAATAATCAGATAGAATTAGCAGGAGTATATTAAATATCGGCTGAAAACAATATGTTTGTATTCATGGCAGACTTTAGCAAGCAACTCAGTAAATACATGCCCGAAGCTGCGGCTCCAATCATATCGCAATGGATCAATGATACATCCTGTCGATTTAAAGTAAGTCGCAGTCGTAAAACCAAACTAGGAGATTATAGAGCACCATTCAAGGGTAGTCCACACCAGATAACAGTCAATCATGACCTCAATCCCTATTCATTTTTAATCACTAGTATTCACGAATTTGCACATCTTAAAACTTATCAAGATCATAAAAGTACGGTAAAACCACATGGTGCGGAGTGGAAACAAAACTTCATAAGCCTGATGCAACCATTTATCAAGCTTTCCATATTTCCAAACGACATTCTGATAGCGATATCCTCCTACATGAACAATCCTGCGGCCTCATCCTGTACAGATCTAACGCTCTATCGAGCCTTGAAAAAATACGACAGCAAAGACCTTACTGAAGACGCGACTGTAGTGGAAGATCTCCCTCAAAACACCATATTTGTGTTAAAAAACGGAAGAAAGTTTAAGAAGATGGAAAAAGTCAGAAAACGTTATAAATGTTTGGAGATAGCTACAAATAAAATATACCTGTTCCATCCCATTGCCGAAGTATTTATTAGTGAAGAAGAAATATCCATGTAGCTGAACCAACATAAGTACACGTGAAAATACTTTGGATATTCCATCCCGACCAGTCGGGACAAGTTAATGACAGATAAAAAACAAGTTATATACATATGACAACACACCTATTAATTGCCGTATCCGTATCTATTCTATCGGCAGGCTGTATGCAGAACAATAATACGACGCATGATCAAGACAGCGTTGATAGTACTGCCATAGCCGCTATTAATGCGGATACATATGCAAAAAACGTTGCTGCACTTTCCTCGGATGAATTTGAAGGCAGAAAACCTTTTACAAAAGGAGATACGCTTACGGTCAATTATATCGAAAGCCAGTTTAAAGCTTTAGGCTTACAGCCAGGAAATGGTACATCCTTTTTTCAGGAGGTACCAATGGTCGAAATTTCCTCCAAACCCGTCAATCCAATCCTTACTTTTAAAGGAGATAAAGGGGCTTTATCCGTGCAATATCTCGACGATTATGTCATCGGTACACGGCGCTTAGAAGAGCAGATAAACATCCCCTCTACAGACCTCGTATTTGCAGGCTTTGGGATTGTAGCACCCGAATATAAATGGAACGATTATGAAAACCTGGATGTTAAAGGAAAAACAGTCATCGTATTAGCATCCGATCCCGGTCATTATGATAAAAATCTGTTTAAAGCCGATACCATGACCTACTATGGCCGTTGGACCTATAAATTTGAAGAAGCAGGTAGACAAGGAGCCGCTGGTGTATTGATTATACACGACACAAAAGCTGCCAGCTACGGTTGGGACGTCGTACGTACTGGTTGGAGTGGCCCACAAATGGATTTGGACAACAAAGAAAATGCCGAACCTAAAGCCATGTACGAGGGTTGGATCTCAACAAACACCGCTCAGCAACTGTTTAAAATGGCTGGCATCAGTAATCAAGTAATCGAATCTGCTAAAAAACCAGGCTTTAAAGCTGTACCCTTATCAGTTTCGACCTCCGTGCAACTTAAGAATAGCTTTAAATATGCCAAATCCAATAACGTAATTGCAAAAATAGAAGGTACCAAAAGAGCTGACGAAACCATTATTTATACGGCCCACTGGGATCACCTAGGCATCGGAGAAACCGTAAATGGAGACTCTATCTATAATGGCGCTGTAGATAATGCTGCAGGTGTCGCTGCTTTATTTGAAATAGCAAAAGCTTTTCAAGCTGCGAAAGTCAAGCCCGAACGTACCATCGTGTTTATGGCGGTCACCGCAGAAGAACAAGGTTTGTTAGGATCAGCTTATTACAGTAATAACCCTATCTATCCTATCAACAAAACTGTAGCAAATCTAAATATGGACGCATTTAGCCCCTTAGGAGAGACAAAAGATGTATCCATCGTAGGCTTCGGCCAGTCAGAGATTGATGACTATGTGATTCGATCAGCACACAAATTCGGCAGGACAGTACGTGGAGAAAACAACCCAACATCTGGTGGTTTTTATCGATCAGATCATTTCAATTTCGTAAAAAAAGGAATTCCAGGCTTGTTTATGGGAAGCGGAAACGAATTGATCTCAAAAGACACTGTCGCCATCGCCAACAGAAAAAAGGCTTTAACAGGAAGATACCATGCACCATCCGATCAATTGGATGACAACTGGGACTTTGGAGGTATAATGGCAGATATTAGGCTATTTTTTGATGTAGGCTACAGTCTAAGTTTGGAAAAAACATTCCCACAATTCAAAATAATGTCAGAATTTCGCGAATTAGGCGAGAAGCGTACAGCAAAGTAGTACTTTTACGAAATAGAGACTGCACAAGAATAAGAAAAATAAAAAAGAGAGAAATTAAATCAATAAATCATGTTAACAGGAATGAAACACTTACACTCCACCTTAGCCATCATCTTATTAATTGCTTTGGTTATTTCGATTGTAATAACAGCAATCAATTATTTCAAAGCGAAACCTTACAACCGTAAAATAGCTTTAATAGGCTTTATCAGTGCCCACCTTCAGCTATTAATCGGTCTAGTGTACTTTTTCACGCTTAAATACCACACCATGTTTTCAGCAGGTGTTATGAAAAGTCCTGAGTTACGTTTCAAGATAATTGAACATCCATTGACAATGCTTATTGCAATCGTTTTGATTACTATTGGATATTCTAAAGCTAAAAAAGCAAAAGAAGACTACGCTGCAAACCAAAAGGTATTCATTATGTATACTATCGGCTTGATACTTATACTTAGTAGAATACCTTGGTCCACCTGGTCTATCTTAAACTAATAGAATTTTTATGCTTGCTGCTGATCCGCCAACAAGCATAAAAGTTCTTGACATCATTAAAGAACAAACACTTTCAGAAAAAAAGGCATCGAAATATAATCGATGCCTTTTTTATTAAACTTAATTAAAACTAATGACCTTATCTTTAGGCGACTTTACCAGATAGCTTATTCGGTAAGTCTGTGTTTCATTCGGTTTCAACCGCAGCATCCAAGTCACCACACCTGTCTCAGAATTAACATTGCCTGCCTTTGCATCTAAAAGCTCTACCTCAATAGATTTATCCGTCGAGATCGGATATTGATCCTTTAACAGAATATCCACATCACTGGACTTATTGTTTCTGACTTTAATTTCATAAGTAAAAATCTGCTTCTTAGAACTGCCTGAAATCTGCGTGCTTTTCTGATCCATTAGACGCTCTCTTTTTATAGAGATCCCTTTATCTCTACCAAGACTTAGATTTAGTGTATCTGTAGTTACATTGGGATTGATATAAGACTTCCCCACGAACATGTTCTCGAAAGAAATATTCGCCTCACCCGGTATCAGATTTAACTTCTGAAAATCCGTAATTTCAGCCATTAAGAAAGCATCCTTATCCAATTTCGGAACCGCATAGTATTTAAATAATGCAGGCTGAGAAAACTCCTTCAAGGCAACACTATGTGGCTGTCCATTCGATAGAATCGTATAAGGAACTTCTATATCAAAGGTTGTACTTAACTGATTTTCAACCATAGAAATAGATGGCGTAGCCAATTCACCAACAGTTACTTCATCCATGGCAGCAACCTCCCTGACGGCTTTCGCGCCCAGGCTCTGTATTTTATTCTGTACACGATTCTGTACGGTAAGATTCGCAAACATCTCATCCTCTATATTACGGATTACGGCATAAGAAGGTGATAAAACAGGCGCTGTACCTCCTACGGCAGGATTTCCCGTGGATAAAATCAATTTCGCGTTTCTCCAATCCACACCTGAGCTTTGCGACACGCCAGCTTTATAGAACATTTTCAATGGAGCAGACACCGAAGCTGCTTTCAGGTCATAATAAGCTTGCCAATGTGCAGATCGCGTCATATAACGAACCTCTAAAGCGACGCTCCCGCTTCGGCCCGAATTGACTTGCAACCTTAACTGACCACCACTACCCACATAGGTACGTAATGCCTCTTGAAACCGGGCGATCTTCTTATCAAGTTCAGCTATTTCTTTGTTCAATGTGGAAATCTCTTTATTAAGATTCACAGACTTAATCTGATAGTAATCGACCAACTTGGATAAATCCGCAATATCAATCTTTCCATCAGCACCTCCCAACAAATTATTATTGGTTAAGATCTGTAGTGCGCCTTTTGCCGCATTCAACCTATTGTATACATTTTCTCGATCTACAGTTACTAGGTCCAATGAATCCTTTAATTTTTGATGCGAAGGGTTTGTGATCTGAGACTCCTCGGAACTTGTCTTTACGATCGATAGTACAGAAACATGATCTGGTCCGCTAATTTGAACATTCTGTTCGTCCAGGTCATTTGCAACATTATTAATAATCAAATCACTGCCACCTGCAGGCAACGTAACCTGAAGTCTATTTAACACCTGAGCTCCGTTTGCATAAACTGTTACTTCTTTTACCTCCGCATTTGTACTGACTTTGTGCTGTGCCGTACTATACAATACCGAACCAAGAAGTGAAAAACAAAAAAACAACTTTTTCATATACGATTATCCTTATTAAATTAAACGTTTTAAATCCATGATTTTCTCACGGATGCAGAATTACATAAAATTCCACACCTAACAACAATTAAAAATGCAAATAATACCCCTAAATATTCAAAATTCACTACCTTTACCCATAAACATTATGATATTTAATTAAAGATGAGTGTAGATATTAACAATCTCGAGCAAGTTGCTTCTCAGGTAAGACGTGATATTGTACGTATGGTACATGCATGTCAATCTGGTCACCCAGGAGGGTCTTTAGGATGTACAGACTATTTTGTAGCACTGTATTTTCATGCGATGAAACATGATACTTCATTTAAAATGGATGGAAAGAATGAAGATCTGTTTTTCTTATCCAATGGACATATCTCCCCTGTGTTTTATAGTACATTAGCTAGAGCTGGTTATTTTCCTGTTAGTGAATTAGCTACTTTTCGTAAGCTCAACACTCGTCTTCAAGGACACCCTACCACACATGAACACCTTCCAGGTATAAGGATTGCCTCAGGATCTCTAGGTCAAGGTCTATCGGTAGCTATAGGTGCAGCACAAGCTAAAAAATTAAACAACGACGACCGTTTAGTATACGTACTAATGGGAGATGGAGAGCTTCAAGAAGGCCAGGTTTGGGAAGCAGCAATGTATGCCCCTCACAACAAAGTAGATAACATCATCGCTACAGTGGATTACAATGGAGCACAGATTGACGGTCCTACCAACCAAGTCTTATCGTTAGGCAACCTAAGAGCAAAATGGGAAGCTTTTGGATGGGATGTACTGGAAATAACAAAAGGAAACGATATGGCATCTGTAATTGCAGGTCTAGAGGAAGCTAAATCCCGTACAGGTAAAGGAAAACCAGTCGTTATATTATTGCATACAGAAATGGGATTCGGAGTCGACTATATGATGGGAACACATAAATGGCACGGTGCAGCGCCTAATAATGAACAATTAGAGTCGGCGTTAAACCAAATTCCAAGAACAATTGGTGATTATTAATTTAGAAGAACGATTACATACCAGTATAATCTTTATCTAAGTACTAATTACTAAAATCTAAATACTAAATAAAAATGAAAAAATATACTTTTACAGAATCTAAAGATACTCGCTCCGGATTTGGAGCTGGCCTGTTAGAGGCTGGTAAAATCAATGATAATGTTGTGGCACTATGTGCCGATCTAATTGGTTCTCTAAAAATGGAAGCCTTTATTAAAGAATTCCCAGAACGCTTCTTTCAAATCGGTATTGCAGAAGCAAATATGATGGGAATTGCTGCTGGGCTTACCATAGGTGGAAAAATCCCTTTTACAGGAACATTTGCTAACTTCTCTACAGGACGTGTTTACGATCAGATCCGTCAATCTATCGCTTACTCCGATAAAAACGTAAAAATCTGTGCTTCCCATGCGGGTCTTACCTTAGGTGAAGACGGAGCTACACATCAGATCCTAGAAGACATCGGACTAATGAAAATGCTTCCTGGAATGACCGTAATAAACACTTGTGATTATAACCAAACAAAAGCAGCTACCATTGCTTTAGTTAATCATGAGGGTCCTGTTTATCTACGCTTTGGTCGTCCCGTTGTTCCTAACTTTACCCCTGCTGATCAAACTTTTGAGATTGGTAAAGCAATTATGCTAAATGAAGGAACTGACGTGACAATTGTTGCAACAGGCCACCTTGTATGGGAAGCTATCCAAGCCGGTGAAGAGTTGGAAAAGCTGGGCATCAACGCAGAAATCATCAATATTCACACCATAAAACCACTGGATGAAGAAGCGATCCTTAAATCAGCCGCAAAAACAGGCTGTGTAGTAACCGCTGAAGAACATAACCGTTTAGGTGGGCTGGGTGACAGTGTAGCGCAAGTATTAGCACAGAAACTACCAACCCTACAAGAATATGTTGCAGTAAATGATAGTTTCGGAGAATCAGGCACACCGGCTCAATTAATGGAAAAATATGGGCTGAATGCCAATAGCATTGTGGCTGCTGCGCGTAAAGCTATTAGTAGAAAATAATTTCAAATGGAAGACGCGCAAATCATTTCTATGTTTGCAGATGAACGCACGCGAGAAGCGGCGTTCAGTCATTTGTTAAAAAAATACCAACAAAAAATCTACTGGCACGTCAGACGCATGGTCATTGATCATGATGATGCGGATGACGTGACTCAAGATATTTTCATAAAAGTATGGCGCAACCTGGAAAAGTTTAGAGAAGATTCGCAGCTGTATACCTGGTTGTATCGTATAGCAACAAATGAATGCATAACTTTTTTAAATAAGAAAAAGCAAAAGTATAATGTCTCTCTGGATGAAGATAGTTCGTCATACCTAGCGGAGACATTAGCAGACACCAGCTACTTCAATGGAGATAAAGCTCAGATGAAACTACAACAAGCACTTCTGACTCTTCCGGAGAAACAACGACTAGTCTTCAACATGAAATACTTTGAAGACTTAAAATACGATGAAATATCCCAAATTCTGGGCACAAGTGTAGGGGCTCTAAAAGCATCCTATCACTTAGCTGTAAAGAAAGTTGAATCTTTTTTTAACAACAACGATTAAACCTTTTTACCGAGAAAGCATCTATACATAGACCATGAAGAGAAAAAACCCACATAGCGAGCCAATAAAAGGAAATATACTTTCCGATTCACTACGTGTCACACCTTTTTCTACTCCAGAAAATTTCTTTATTACGCAGCAGCGCTCGATAGAAGCGCAATTGGTTATTGAAAAATACAATTTACGCGCAGACTCGACCGCTTATACTGTGCCAGATTTATATTTTAATCAACTGGAAGAACAGGTCCTACTTAAAATTTCAGAAAGCAAGCTTAAGGATCAAGTCGACATGCTAGATTATCAAGTGCCCAAAGGCTATTTTGAGACACTAGAGCACTCGATTCAGAGTAGAATAATAGAAGACAAACTTAAAGATACAGTCTCTGAGACGGGGTTTAATGTCCCTACAGGTTATTTTTCGGATCAAAAAGATAATCTACAAATTAAAATTGCAGAATATAATCTAAAATCAAAAGTTGCCGAAGAAGGATTTGTTGTTCCTGAAAATTACTTTGCCTCCCTAACCGATACTATCAAAAAGGCAGCAAAACAAGTGGATGATGACAAATCTGAAGAAGCGACGATCATTTCTTTTTCAGAACGAAAAAAATGGTTTAGCTATGTTTCTACAGCAGCTGTTGTTTTTATAATCGGTATTGGTTCATATTTCGCCGTACAAAAAGGGTCTACGGAACCAACAGCTCCGGAAACTTCTTTACAAGCAAGCAATACCAATGTCAATTTACGGGATGTAAGTAATGAGGAAATAGTAAATTACCTTGCACAGGTTTATGAAGGAGAGGATCTAATTCAACTCACAAAATTTATAAATGAGGAAACCTCCAGCCAGCGTAAAATTGACAAAAGAATAGACGACGAGGATATAAAAGATTATTTAAATTACATGTTATAATGTTACGATTAAAGTATATTTTAACCACTTTTTTACTAGTATTCACTTTACACATAGTATCATTTGCACAGCAAAACAAATTTGAAGCTATTGAAAGTGAAAAAATAGCTTACATCACCAAAGAGCTAAAGATAACACCAAGTGAGGCACAAAAATTCTTTCCTATTTATAACAAATACACGGACCAATTAAAGGATTTAAAAAAAGCTAAACGCGGCGGAATTCCACAACAGGCGAACTCCTTTAACGGAGGAAGACGTGATGTAATTGCTTTTGACGCAAAAGAAGTAGAAATGAAGAAACAATACAGAGAAGACTTTGCAAAAGTCATCGGACAAGCCCGTGCTTCTCAGTTTTTTCAGGTAGAAGAAGATTTTAATGACTTATTACGGAATACACTTCAAGAGCGGCAAAAAAAAGGTCGACAAAGGTAAATCAATCCCTAGACCTTTAGAATTTAATCACCGTAAGAGAAACTTCTTCATTTTCATTGGATGCTTCTAACACACCTTTTACCATAAATGTGTAAATTGCTTTATTCTCAAGGGAAAAATCCTTCAAAATAATTTCTGGTAAGTTTGCTTTCGTATTAGTAGGAATTATTTTAAACGTAAATGGCTCTCCAGCCTTAACTTCAACAAATTCAGTCACCGTTTTGAACGGAACATCTGCATAAACAGTTTGGACGGGATTTCCACTCCACATAGTTAGCGCAGGAGCATCCTTAACCATGTTTGCCAATCTTATTTTAGCATAACCATTACGAGGACTAACTATATTATCTTTCGTGAGTATAGATTTAATGCCATTCTCGTCATATAAGAACAAACTATAAATATTTCCAGAAGCCAAAGAAACATTTTGCATGACGCGTTGGGATTCGCCCTTCGAATTCTGATTCTCAACAGTGATCGTTTTTTCACCGGGATATACATTACGATGAGGGATATATCCACCAAAAGGTAATTTTTCATTTGTCATATTCAGTCGATCCCTGTCAACTAAAAGATTTACAGCTGTAGAGTTAGGTATAGCATTAAATACCGCTAGGCCAACAAAAGAGCCCGGGCTATCATACATATATGAATCATTATCTTTAACACAGCTGTTCAAAAACAGCAAGGCAGAAAAAAGCGCAGCGATATATATATACTTCATAGTCAACTCAACAAGATACTAATTTATTTCATAAAACGGATAACATTCACCAATCGCTACAAATCAAACCTACATAAATTCGTCTTTACACATAATATAATTACGTCGTAACATAAATACGAATTTTGAAGCTCTCTTCATTCATTTAGATTCTTTTATAGAGGAAATATAAATACAATAGCAATACTGTATTTCTCCCTTTTTTTTTAATAAGTTTGTATTAGGTAAAGTATAACATTTTCATGGCGTACAAAGGCAATACATTTAAAAACAGCAGTCAAAATAGAGGTAGCAAAGAGACAAAAGAGACTGCGACAATCTCTAGAAAAAAAACACCTTCATTATTTAAATCCTTCGATAATATTGATTTTTCTGAAGGACAAAGAAAAGCGTTGAAGATACTCGGCTTATTCCTGATACTGAGCTCTTTCTTATTGGCAGTTGCTTTTACATCCTACTTATTTACTTGGAAAGAAGATCAAAGTTATATTGCCGCGACCAATGGAGGCTGGGGAACCTTATTTGATACGTCTGAAGAGCTACGTGATGAAATATCCGAACTACCTATCGTAGAGAATAAGCTAGGAAAATTGGGCGCTCTTTTAGCCAATCAATTTATTTTTGAATGGTTTGGTATCGCATCATTTCTCTTTATCTTAATACTATTTGTCGTAGGCTATAAATTATTATACAAAAAATCTATTCTGCCTGTATGGAAGACTATACTATACGCATCTGTAGGAATAATTTTCTTATCCGTGACACTAGGCTTCATCCAAGAATATATTACCGAGACGCCGCACATCTTAGAAGGTAAATTTGGCTTCTGGACAAACCAACTCCTCAATGCACAAATTGGAAAATACGGAGTCGGAGGGTTATTGATTTTCGCTTATCTTACAGCACTAATACTGATTTACAATCTGGATTTGAAATTTACGTTTCAATCCGCAAGTAAGTCTAGCGATAACCAAGAGGCAGACGAAGAAGAACTCCTATCAAGAAGGACAACAATCAAGAAAGAACCTATCATAATCCAGGAAAAAGAAGAGCAAGAAGAGGAAAATATTGACGGTGCCGTAATTGAGGTATCTAATACATTGCGAAACAGAAATACCACACCTCTGTCCACTAGCTTGAATGATAGATATGCCCACCTTCGTGAAGAACATAAAGAATCAGAACGAGAAGACCTCGACCTCGATGATCTAGAAGAAGAAAACAGTATTAATTTCGAAACCAAACCCACTTTCGAAATACCAATTCCATCGGTCGAAGATAAGTCAATAGAACTGACAGTCGATACACCTTTGGAAATTGAGACGAATAAGGAAGAAGAAGTTGAAGAACCAACGCTATTCATCGAGAAACAAAAAGAAGAAAAACCAATTTCTGCAAACGATTTGGTTGCTCAATTTGGAGAGTATGATCCAAAACTAGACTTATCCAGTTATCAACATCCTACGCTAGATTTACTAAAAGACTACGGGACAGGCAAAATCACAATCAATCAACAAGAACTAGAGGCTAATAAAAATAGAATTGTCGATACATTAAGAAACTACAATATCGAAATAGAGCATATTAAGGCAACTATCGGCCCGACCGTCACGCTATATGAGATTATTCCAAAACCAGGTGTTCGGATTTCGAAGATTAAAAATTTAGAAGATGATATAGCTTTAAGTTTAGCGGCTTTAGGTATACGTATCATCGCTCCTATGCCAGGTAAGGGTACGATAGGGATTGAGGTCCCTAACAGCACGCCCGAAATGGTTTCAATGCGTTCTGTACTAGCAACCGAAAAATTCCAAAAAACAGACATGGACTTACCTATCGCACTAGGTAAGACTATCTCCAATGAAGTATATATTGCGGATCTGGCAAAAATGCCCCACTTGCTTGTTGCTGGTGCTACGGGGCAGGGTAAATCCGTTGGGATTAACGCCATACTTACATCACTACTTTACAAAAAACATCCTGCGGAATTAAAATTCGTATTGGTAGATCCAAAAAAAGTAGAACTCTCCCTTTTCAAAAAAGTGGAACGCCACTTCCTCGCTAAATTGCCAAATGAAGAAGAGGCTATCATCACCGACACTAAAAAAGTAATTAATACGCTAAACTCATTGTGTATCGAAATGGATCAACGTTATGATCTACTAAAGAATGCACAAGTACGTAACTTAAAAGAGTACAATGCTAAATTTGTCAATAGACGATTAAACCCTGAGGAGGGTCATCGATTCTTACCTTTTATAGTATTGATCGTTGATGAATTTGCAGATTTAATGATGACCGCTGGTAAAGAAGTCGAAACACCGATTGCACGACTCGCGCAATTAGCACGAGCTGTAGGTATACACTTAGTTATTGCAACCCAACGACCATCTGTAAACATTATTACGGGGACGATCAAAGCCAACTTCCCTGCACGCTTGGCTTTTAGAGTATTATCAAAAGTTGACTCTAGAACAATACTAGATTCAGGGGGAGCAGACCAACTAATAGGTCGAGGAGATATGCTATTAGCGACAGGTTCCGACCTGATACGTATCCAGTGTGCCTTTGTAGATACACCCGAGGTAGAAGGTATTTCCGACTTTATTGGAGGACAGCGCGGCTATCCTTCCGCATTTATGCTTCCAGAGTATATTGATGAATCAGGAGAAGGTTCAGGTTCAATGGATTTTGACCTATCTGACAGAGATCAGTTATTCGAGGATGCAGCCCGATTGATCGTCATGCATCAACAAGGATCAACATCGCTTATACAACGGAAATTAAAACTAGGATACAACCGAGCCGGACGAATCATTGATCAATTAGAGGCTGCAGGTATTGTAGGGCCATTTGAGGGTAGCAAGGCCAGGGAAGTACTCTACCCGGATGAATATTCCTTGGAACAGTATTTGGAGTCATTGAGAAAGGAGAACTAACTCCACTATATGACAAATAAAAAATAAGTAATACAAATGAAGAAATTACTACTTGCATTAATCTACACGATTGTCACAATAGGAGCAATTGGGCAGACAGATCCTGCGGCGAAGAAAATGTTAAATGAAGTATCCAAGCGATATGACTCTTATAAAACCATACGCTCTGAATTCGATCTGACAGTACAGGATGCCGAAAAGAAAAGCTATAATAGCTCGGGCACTATGTATTTTAACAAGCCGAAAAAACAATATGCCATCAGACTTCCAGAACAAGAGATTATTTCAGATGGTAACACAATTTGGAACATATCAAAAGATATAAAAGAGGTACAGATCACGAATGCGGAACACGATGATAATACGATAGGCCCCAACAATTTGTTTTCTTTTTACAAAAATGGATACAAATATGTAAGTATGTCTGATGATAAATTAACAAAAAATGGAACATCAGAAACATTGCGTGTCGTGGAACTGTCTCCCATTGATACCAAAACAAATTATTTTAAAATAAAATTACGTATCAATAAAAACAATCATATACACGATGTTACAATATTTGATAAGTCAGGTAATCGATTTACCTATACCATAAAAACGTTATATCTTGGGCAAAAATTTGCTGACAGTACATTTAGCTTTACAAAAGACAAATATAAAGACTATGAAATTGTAGATTTAAGATAATCAAAGGAGGATATACCCTCCTTTTTTCATATCTTGTAAGCAAGAAGGAACCGATTATTATGGCTAAAATAACCTTAAAAGAACTCGCTCAAAAATTAAAGCTATCCCCATCTACGATTTCAAAAGCACTAAATGATAGCTACGAAATCAGTGAAGACACGAAAGCGAAAGTCAGGGAATTAGCTGAAAAATATAACTATCAGCCCAACCCTCTAGCTAAATATCTCAAGCTGGGAAAAACCAATAGTATCGGTGTACTATTACCCAGTATCCGTACACCTTTTGCCGCTCAGCTTGTACAATACCTGCACCAAGAAGCAATCCAAAATAGTTACAATATTATTTTGATGCAAAGTATAGACAAAGAAGAAGAAGAAGAAAGAGCGCTAAAAACACTCACCAATCAAGGCGTCGATGGAATAATAATTGCACCGGTCAGTGAAACCTCAAATCTATCTTTAATAGCCAATATCCATGAAAACATTTGTCCTGTAGTTATCTTCGACCGTATTCATTACAATTTGGACACACATAAGGTAGGGATAGATAACATAGAAAGTACCTATCGCGCGACAGAGGAACTTATAAAAATAAACAGGAACAGAATAATAGTATTATGTGGCCAGAATATCGGCGTGACCCAATACAGGCTCGAAGGTCATAAAAAAGCTCTGGAGGACTACAATATTCCAATTAATGAGAACCATCTTATTTACATAGACTACAGCAAGTCACTAAAAAAGATAGATGATGACCTTGAAAAAATAATCTCAGAATGTATGACATCCCAAGATGTTCCTAATGCAATAATAGGCACTACCGAGACACTGACTACGCGCGTACTAGGTGTACTTGCAGACCTTAAAATTCGTGTTCCCGAAGACATTGCTGTGATCGGCTTTTCGAATATTGAATTTGCCAACAGTCTAAATCCTGCGTTATCAACAATCCATCAACCAACTGAAGAGATGGCTAGCACAGCATTGCAATTACTTTTAAATCTTATAAACTCCAAAAGAGATCGGAGTCAGATCGAATTTCAAACTGTGCTCTTAGAAACTACTATCCAACTCCGAAAATCAACAATGCTTACATAAGAGTTATTAATCCTAACTCAAGCCCCCTTAACTCAGCCAGTCCCCGGAGTCTACCGATAGCAGAATACCCTGGATTCGTTACTTTGTTCAAATCATCCAACATCTGATGACCATGATCAGGTCTAAAGGGAATAGGTTTAATACGTTTTTGATTTTCTTCAATAAAAATTCTAAGAACTGCAGGCATATTTACATCACCATCTAAATGGTCTGCCTCGAAGAAATTACCCATGCGATCTTTCTTGACGTTCCTAAAGTGTGCAAAATGAACCCTGTGCTTCACTGCAGCAGCTATTTCGACAACATCATTGTCTACACCTGCCCCCAATGAACCCGAACAAAAACAAATGCCATTAAATGGTCGATCCACCCCATTAATTATTTTAAGATAATCTTCTTTATTACCGGCTATTCTTGGTAGTCCTAATATAGGGTACGGCGGATCATCTGGATGCAATGCCATCTGAATACCATTCGATTCGCAAACATCTTTGATCTCTCCCAAGAACCATAACAAATTACTCAAAAGCCCCTCTAATCCGATCTCCTGATACACCTTCAAACTATCTTTTAGGTCAGCTATGGATATATCCTTTTCACTAGGAATCCCCATCAGTATAACACGTGTCAGATCCTCCAACTCTGCTTCAGAGTATTTCTCGAAGCGTATCTTTGCTTCAGTTACCACCTCTTGCGAATAGTCATCGACTGCTCCCTTTCGATTAAGGATATAGATATCAAAAACGGCAAGATCTGTCCAATTAAAATAAAGTGCCTTAGCGCCATTGGGTAGTTCCAATCCCAATTCAGTCCGTGTCCAATCTAATACCGGCATAAAATTATACGTAATCACATAGACACCACAGGATGCTAAATTTTCAAGCGTTTTTTTATAATTATCGACATAATTAGTCGCATCACTACGCCTAGTTTTTATAGCCTCATGTACCGGTACACTTTCTACAACAGACCAAGTTAAGCCCGCCGCTTCAATTATCTCCTTGCGTTCCAAAATAGCCGACACAGGCCACACTTCTCCATGAGGTATCTGATGTAGGGCGGTAACGACCCCAGTAGCCCCCGCCTGTCTAATATCCTGTAAGGATACAGGATCATTCGGCCCGTACCATCTCCAGGTTTGTTCAAATCTTTTCATCATCATTATTATGTTATACGCCCGTCCAAGCGTTAAAACCACCATCAACATATACTGTTTCTCCGGAAACAAATCCTGATGCGTCACTGAGTAAATAAATCAATGTACCTTCTAGTTCAGAAGGCTCACCTAAACGCGAATAAGGTGTACCATTGACAAACCTTTGTGCTCTATCCGTATACGATCCATCTGAATTGGTCAAAAGGGTTCTATTCTGCTCCGTTAAAAATACGCCAGGCGCTATAGCGTTTACCCGTACTTTATCTCCATAACGAAGCGCTAATTCCGTAGCCATCCATTTTGTATAGCCTATAATACCATTCTTCGCTACAGTGTATCCCAATACTCGGGTAATAGCTTGACTAGACGACAGCGAACCAATATTAATAATAGATCCTTTACCTCGTTCTGCCATCACCTTTCCAAAAACATGAGTAGGGATGATAGTTCCGAATAAATTCAATTCAATAGCCTTAATAGTATCCTGAACATTGGAATCAAAAAGATCCTGGTCTGGTCCAATGGTCGCTCCTGAAATATTTCCTCCAGCAGCATTAACCAATGCGTCAACTTTACCCCATCTTTCCAGAACAGCTTGACATGCCAGCCGTATAGAACCTTCATCTAAAACATCGCCGACTAAAGCTAAGGCTTCTCCTCCTATTTCCTCAACAAGACGAACACGTTCCTGCGCCTTACCCAAATCTCTTCCAATAATGCAGACTTTAGCTCCTGCTTCTGCTATAGCTTTTACAAAATTTCTACCTAAAACACCTGTTCCCCCCGTTACCACCACCACTCTCCCAGATAAAGAAAAACGCTCTAAAATGCTCATACTTTGTTATAATTTAACACAATAATAATCAAGTTAACTAACAAAAAAGGGCAAAACAAGAGAGATATGTACGAAAACGTTTTCGTACACAAATAATTAAAAACGAAAGAGGCTATCCATTTGGACAGCCCCTTTGCTATAGCATATTTTCAAAAAGGAAATTAATCTTCCTCTTTAGAAGCTAATAACTGATCATACTCTTCGCGTGATCCAACAATGATATTGCTGTAGTGGCGAAGTCCTGTACCTGAAGGAATTAAGTGTCCAACAATTACATTTTCTTTCAGTCCTAACAAATCATCACGCTTACCGGCGATAGCTGCTTCATTCAATACTTTCGTCGTCTCTTGGAAGGACGCAGCAGAAATGAATGACTTAGTACCTAATGATGCTCTGGTAATACCTTGAAGCAACGGACTAGATGTAGCAGGGATAGCGTCACGAACTTCAACCAACTTCATGTCTTGACGTTTCAGACTAGAGTTCTCTTCACGTAGTTTACGTAAAGTAACGATCTGTCCAGGACGTAATGAATTTGAGTCTCCAGCGTCAACAACGACTTTCTTGTCATATAACGAATCGTTTTCTAACATGAAATCCCATTTGTTTGCAGCTTCTCTTTCCAAGAAACGCGTATCTCCTGGATCTTCGATATTCACTTTCTGCATCATCTGATGTACGATTGTTTCAAAGTGTTTATCATTGATCTTCACACCTTGCAGACGATAGACCTCCTGAATACCGTTAACGATATACTCTTGTACCGCAGAAGGACCTTTGATTGATAATATATCACCTGGAGAAATCTGTCCATCAGACAAAGGCATACCTGCTTTGATAAAGTCATTATCTTGCACAAGGATATGTTTTGAAAGTGGCACCAAATATTTCTTCACCTGTCCATCACGAGATTCGATCGAAACTTCACGGTTACCTCTTTTTACGCCACCTAAAGAAACAACACCATCAATCTCAGTAACCACCGCTGGGTTTGAAGGATTACGTGCTTCAAATAATTCCGTTACACGAGGAAGACCACCCGTAATATCTCGGGTTTTACCTGTAGAACGAGGAATCTTAACCAAGATAGCACCTTCTTTCAACTTTTGACCATCAGATACCGATACGTGTGCTCCAACAGGAATATTATACGAGCGAATAACTTCCCCCTTGTTATCAAGAACCTTGATCGTCGGGTTTTTAGTTTTATCACGAGTTTCGATAATAACTTTCTCCTTATGCCCAGTTTGATCATCAGATTCTTCACGGAAAGTTACACCTTCGATAATAGCATCAAACTCAACTTTACCAGCAAACTCTGAGATAATTACGGCATTATATGGATCCCAATCAACAAGCTTAGTACCCTTCTCTACCTTCTCACCTTCTCTTACATACAAATTAGATCCATAAGGAATAATTTGTTGATAAAGAACTTTACGATCTGCATTTACTACCTTGATCTCGCCTGAACGACCTAAAACTACTTGATAAGGACCTTCTTCACCTTCTTTTTCAACTGTACGAACATTCTCAAACTCGATCGTACCTTCGTATTTAGCCACAATCGTAGACTCGGCTGCAATATTTGATGCAGTACCCCCTACGTGGAATGTACGAAGTGTTAACTGTGTACCTGGCTCACCGATAGACTGCGCAGCAATAACACCGACAGCCTCACCCATTTGAACACGTTTGCCAGATGCCAAGTTACGTCCATAACAACAAGCACAAACACCGCGTTTTGCCTCACAGGTCAATACGGAACGAATTTCTAACCCTTCGATACCAGCTTCATCAATCGCCGCTGCAACCTCTTCTGTAATATCTTCATTAGCAGCTACAATCAATGCCTCTGTTTCAGGATGATAAACATCATGAAGTGGGGTACGTCCTAAGATTCTATCGTATAATGGTTCAACGACATCATCATTATCTTTCAACGCTGTAGTATAGATACCGCGAAGGCCTCCACAATCATGATCAACAACAATCATATCCTGTGCTACGTCATGAAGACGACGTGTCAAGTAACCCGCATCCGCCGTTTTCAACGCTGTATCCGCAAGACCTTTACGCGCACCGTGAGTAGAAATAAAGTATTCCAATACAGACAAACCTTCTTTGAAGTTTGACAAAATCGGGTTTTCAATAATCTCTCCTCCAGAAGCTCCAGATTTTTGAGGTTTAGCCATCAAACCACGCATACCACATAACTGACGAATCTGCTCCTTAGAACCACGGGCTCCAGAATCCAACATCATATATACAGAGTTGAAACCTTGGTTATCATTAGACAAGATATCCATCACGTGCGCTGTCAATCTATTGTTGATACGCGTCCAGATATCGATAATCTGATTGTAACGTTCGTTGTTCGTAATGAAACCCATGTTATAGTTATTCATCACCTCATCTACCTCATTAGTAGCTTGCGCAATCAATTCCGCTTTTGCAGCAGGAATGTTTAAATCTTGCAAATTGAAGGACAAACCTCCCTTGAATGCTGTTTGGAAACCAAGTTCCTTCATGTCATCCAAGAATTTAGCTGCGCGCGCCATACCAGTAGATTTTACAATCTCACCGATTACATTACGCAAAGACTTCTTCGTTAAGATCTCATTGATATAACCAACTTCTGCAGGAACAATCTGGTTAAAGATGACACGACCTACAGTAGTTTCGATAATCTGCTGCTCAATCTCACCTGTACTACCCAACGTATTGGTACGTACTTTTATCCAAGAGTGAAGATCAACTTGTTTCTCATTCAAGGCAATAATAACCTCTTCTGGAGAATAGAAGATACTTCCTTCACCTTTCATCTTGCGGGAATCATCCGTCTTACGGCCTTTTGTAATATAATAAAGACCCAAAACCATATCCTGTGAAGGTACAGTGACCGGAGAACCATTTGCAGGGTTCAAGATATTGTGAGCTGCCAACATCAAGATTTGAGCTTCCAAAATCGCAGCATTACCCAAAGGTAAGTGAACCGCCATCTGGTCACCATCAAAATCGGCGTTGAACGCTGTACACACTAATGGGTGTAATTGGATAGCTTTACCCTCTACCAGCGTAGGTTGGAAAGCTTGAATACCCAAACGGTGAAGCGTAGGAGCACGGTTTAATAATACAGGGTGTCCTTTTAATACATTTTCAAGAATATCCCATACTACCGGATCTTTACGATCTACGATTTTCTTAGCTGACTTAACAGTTTTCACAATTCCCCTTTCAATCATCTTACGAATGATGAATGGTTTGTAAAGCTCTGCCGCCATATCTTTAGGAATACCGCACTCGTGTAATTTCAAATGAGGTCCTACAACAATTACCGAACGAGCCGAGTAGTCAACACGCTTACCTAATAAGTTTTGACGGAAACGCCCTTGTTTACCTTTCAAAATATCAGATAATGACTTCAACGCACGATTTCCTTCAGTTTTCACTGCATTTACCTTACGTGAGTTATCAAATAACGAGTCAACAGCCTCTTGAAGCATACGTTTTTCGTTACGTAAGATTACTTCAGGCGCCTTAATCTCGATCAAACGCTTAAGACGGTTATTACGGATAATAACACGACGATATAAGTCATTCAAATCGGAAGTTGCAAAACGACCACCATCTAGAGGTACTAAAGGACGTAACTCTGGTGGAATAATAGGAACAATCTTAACGATCATCCACTCCGGTCTATTTTCGATACGTGTATTAGCGCCACGGAAAGCTTCCACAACATGAAGACGTTTTAACGCTTCATTTTTACGTTGTTGCGAAGTTTCATTGGCTGCTTGGTGCCGCAAATCATACGACAACTGATCTAAATCAAGACGTTTCAATAATTCCTCCAAAGCATCTGCTCCCATTTTGGCAACAAATTTCTGAGGGTCATTATCATCTAAATATTGGTTTTCTTTTGGAAGTGTATCCAAAATATCCAAATATTCTTCTTCGGTCAAGAAATCCATGTACGAGATACCGTCATCTTCTTTGATACCCGCTTGGATAACAACATAACGCTCATAATAAATGATCATATCCAACTTCTTAGTTGGAAGCCCCAATAAGTAACCGATTTTATTAGGAAGCGAACGGAAGTACCAAATGTGTGCAACAGGAACTACCAAGTTGATATGTCCCATACGCTCACGGCGTACTTTCTTTTCTGTAACTTCTACACCACAACGATCACATACAATACCTTTATAACGGATACGTTTGTATTTACCACAGTGACACTCATAATCCTTTACAGGACCAAAGATACGCTCACAGAATAAACCATCACGCTCCGGTTTGTAGGTACGGTAGTTGATTGTTTCTGGTTTAGTAACCTCTCCACTTGAACGCTCCAAAATAGTTTCTGGAGAGGCCAAACTAATGGTAATGGAAGTGAAGTTACTTTTAATTTTATTATCTTTTTTGTAAGACATACGTTGTATAACTTAAAGATGTATGTAAAAGCTTAAGAGGTCGAAGACCTCCTAAGCTCATTTCTTTGCTTGATTAATCTAATGTGATATCTAGACCCAAACCACGTAGTTCATGTACTAATACATTGAACGATTCAGGAACAGATGGAGTAGGCAAATTATTACCTTTGACGATTGCTTCATATGTCTTAGCACGTCCCACAACGTCATCCGATTTCACAGTCAAGATCTCTTGTAAGATGTTAGATGCACCGAATGCTTCTAAGGCCCAAACCTCCATCTCACCGAAACGCTGACCACCGAATTGCGCCTTACCACCTAATGGCTGTTGCGTAATCAATGAGTAAGGTCCGATAGAACGAGCATGCATCTTATCATCAACCATGTGTCCTAATTTCAACATATAGATAACCCCAACAGTAGTCGGTTGGTCAAAACGATCTCCTGTAAGACCGTTGTACAAATACGTACGACCTGATCTAGGTAATCCTGCTTTGTCTACCCACTCTTCTACTTGATCCATTTCAGCACCGTCGAAGATTGGAGTTGCGAACTTCATACCTAATTTTTGACCTGCCCAACCTAATACAGTTTCATAGATCTGTCCCAAGTTCATACGTGAAGGTACCCCTAGTGGATTCAACACAATATCAACAGGTGTACCGTCTTCTAAGAAAGGCATATCTTCATCACGAACGATACGTGCTACGATACCTTTGTTACCGTGACGACCAGCCATCTTATCTCCCACTTTCAATTTACGTTTCTTAGCAACATAAACTTTAGCCATCTGTACGATACCAGAAGGTAGTTCATCACCCACAGAAACAGCAAATTTATCACGTTTGAAAGCACCTAACTCTTCATTCAACTTGATGTTGTAGTTATGAAGAGCCATTTTTACCATATCATTCTTCTCATCGTCCGTAGTCCATCCAAATGGGTTAACATTTGCATAGTCTAGATCCATCAAGATTTTTTGGGTAAACTTAGCTCCTTTTGCAAGCAACAACTCTTTATAAACATTATAGATACCTTGACTGGTTTTACCATTTACAATTGTAAATAATTTATCAACCAAACGATCTTTCAATATTCTTAGGTTCTTTTCGTGCGTAACCTCCAATTTCTCTAAAGCCTTTCTTTCGACTTCTTTAGACATTTTCTTAGCACGAGAGAATAACTTGGTATCGATAACTACACCTTTAATAGACGGTGGAGTCTTCAAAGAAGCATCTTTTACGTCACCTGCTTTGTCACCAAAGATAGCCCGTAATAATTTTTCTTCCGGTGAAGGATCAGATTCTCCTTTAGGCGTAATCTTACCGATCAAGATATCTCCTTCTCCAACCTCAGCTCCGACACGGATAATACCGTTTTCGTCCAAGTCTTTAGTAGCTTCTTCGGATACGTTAGGAATATCAGCAGTTAATTCTTCTTCACCACGTTTTGTATCACGAACTTCTAATTCAAACTCTTCAATATGAAGTGAAGTGAAAATATCTTGAGATACTACACGTTCAGAAATTACGATCGCATCCTCAAAGTTGTAACCTTGCCAAGGCATGAACGCCACTTTCAGGTTACGACCTAATGCTAGCTCGCCATCCTCTGTTGCGTACCCCTCACATAATACCTGACCTTTAACAACCTTCTGACCCCTCTTAACGATCGGCTTCAGGTTAATACAAGTATTCTGATTCGTTTTCTTAAATTTAATTAAACGGTAAGTTTTAACGTCGTCATCAAATGAGACCAAACGATCATCATCAGTACGATCATAACGAATTTTGATCTCTTCAGCATCAACGTACTCAACAACGCCAGAACCTTCAGCATTGATCAACGTGCGTGAATCAGATGCTACACGTCCTTCAAGACCAGTACCTACGATCGGTGCTTGCGGACGTAACAAAGGAACAGCTTGACGCTGCATGTTCGATCCCATCAATGCACGGTTGGCATCATCATGCTCCAAGAAAGGAATCAATGATGCTGCTATCGAAGTAATTTGGTTTGGAGCAACGTCCATTAAATCCAACTTCTCAGGTTCGATAATAGGGAAGTCACCCTCATATCTAGCTTTCACTTTTGGATCTTCAAAATTACCTTTATCGTCATACATTGCATTCGCCTGCGCAATTGTTTTTTCATCTTCATCTTCCGCAGACAAATACACGACAGGCTCTTCTACAACCACACGCCCGTTTTCAACTTTACGATATGGCGTTTCGATGAACCCTAGATTATTAATCTTCGCATGGACAGCCAAAGAAGAAATCAAACCGATGTTCGGTCCCTCTGGTGTTTCGATGGTACAAAGACGGCCATAGTGTGTATAGTGAACGTCACGAACCTCAAATCCGGCGCGCTCACGAGAAAGACCACCAGGACCTAAGGCAGATAAACGGCGCTTGTGCGTAATTTCAGCCAAAGGATTCGTTTGATCCATAAACTGAGACAACTGATTTGTTCCGAAGAATGAGTTAATGACCGACGACAATGTACGTGCATTAATCAAATCCGTAGGTGTAAACACCTCGTTGTCTCTGATATTCATACGCTCACGGATAGTACGAGCCATACGTGCTAGACCAACACCAAATTGAGCATACAACTGCTCACCAACAGTACGTACACGACGATTTGACAAGTGATCGATATCATCCACTTCAGCTTTAGAGTTGATCAAATTGATCAAGTACTTAACAATAGCAATAATATCCTCACGTGTCAATACCTTAGTATCGGCATCTTTACCTAATTGTAACTTACGATTGATACGGTAACGACCTACATCACCTAAATCATAACGTTTGTCCGAGAAGAATAAACGATCGATGATACCACGAGCAGTTTCCTCATCAGGTGGTTCAGCGTTACGCAATTGACGATAGATATGCTCTACCGCTTCTTTCTCTGAGTTAGACGTATCTTTCTGTAAGGTATTATATATAATAGAATAGTCCGCATTGTTTGATTCATCCTCTTTCGCTAGTATAATAGATTTTACACCTGCGTCGATGATCAAGTCAATGTGATCCTCTTCCAAAACAGTTTCACGTTCAAAAATAATTTCGTTACGATCGATAGATACAACTTCACCTGTATCCTCGTCTACAAAATCTTCAGTCCATTTGTTTAATACCCTTGCTGCTAAACGACGACCAATGTATTTTTTTAGTCCCGATTTACTAACTTTCACTTCATCAGCTAGATCGAATAATTCTAAGATGTCCTTATCTGAATCATAACCGATAGCACGTAACAAAGTCGTAACTGGGAACTTTTTCTTACGATCGATGTAAGCATACATAACGTTGTTAACGTCAGTAGCGAATTCGATCCAAGACCCTTTAAAAGGGATTACCCTTGCAGAATAAAGTTTAGTACCATTTGTGTGTCTACTCTGACCAAAGAATACGCCAGGAGAGCGGTGCAACTGAGATACAATTACACGTTCAGCACCATTGATCACGAAAGTACCTTTTGGTGTCATGTACGGGATTGTACCTAAATATACATCTTGTACAATCGTTTCGAAATCCTCGTGCTCTTCGTCATTACAAGATAACTTTAACTTTGCTTTTAAAGGCACGCTATAAGTTAGACCACGCTCGATACATTCTTGAATATCGTAACGAGGCGGATCAATGAAATAATCCAAAAACTCTAGCACGAAAATGTTTCTTGAATCAGAAATAGGGAAGTTTTCCGCGAAAACCTTGTACAACCCTTCCTGATGGCGATTATCAGAAGTAGTTTCCAATTGAAAAAACTCCCTGAAAGACTCCAATTGCACGTCCAAGAAATCCGGATAATCAATTACCTTCTTACTTGTAGCAAAGTTCACTCTTTCCTTTTGAATATTATTGTTTGCCAAGGGAATAAGATTTTAGTTTAAAAAAACTGAGCTTAATTGTACTGCTAATTGTCACTCTCCAAATCATACGACAGTACACATATGACCTAGTTCAATACATTAAAACAGGAATAGACTCTGATAGAAACTATCAGAGTCTAATCTCTTTTGGGCGTTATGCGAAATTATTTAATTTCAACAACAGCACCAGCTTCTTCTAATTGTTTTTTCAAAGCTTCTGCTTCGTCTTTAGAAACACCAGCTTTCAATTCTTTAGGAGCACCGTCAACTAAATCTTTAGCTTCTTTCAAGCCTAAGCCAGCTAAATCTTTAACTAATTTAACTACTGCTAATTTCTGACCACCAGCTTCTTTCAAGATAACGTCAAATGATGTTTTCTCTTCAGCAGCAGCAGCGCCACCTTCAGCAGGAGCAGCAGCAACTGCAACAGCAGCAGCAGCAGGCTCGATACCGTACTCATCTTTTAAGATATCAGCTAATTCTTTAACTTCTTTTACCGTTAAGTTAACTAACTGTTCAGCAAGTTGTTTTAAATCTGCCATTTTATTTTGATTTTTAAAATTTTCTTAAATAATTATTTTTAATAGTATACGAACTTTTTTTAAGAGACGTTCGTTAGCCTCTGTCTTCTAAAGCTTTCAACAAACCTGAAACTGTATTTCCTCCCGATTGAAGAGCAGAAATAACATTCTTCGCAGGTGATTGTAATGCCGCAATAATGTCTGCAACCAATTCATCCTTAGATTTAAGGTTAACTAGTGCATTCAATTGATCGTCGCCTACGAAAGCCGTTTCTTGGATATAAGCTGCTTTTAAAACAGGCTTATCACCTTCTTTACGTAATTGTTTGATCAATTTTGCCGGCGCATTAGCATTCTCAGAGAACATCATTGTAGAAGCTCCTTTCAAGACACCTTTAAGTTCTTCTGAGTCAATACCCGCTTCGATCAAAGCTTTCTCGATCAAGCTGTTCTTAGCAACTTGAATGATAATATCTTGCTCGAAACATTTGCGACGAATTCCATTGATTTTTTCAACAGATAAATCAGCAGTGTCAGTAATATAGAAATTACCGTAGGATTTAATCTGTTCGGCCAAAGCTTGAACAATTTCTTGTTTTTCTTCTTTTCTCATGATTAAATTCCTGCTACTGATTTAGTTTCTACATGAATACCCGGACTCATCGTTGATGAGATGTGAATACTCTTGAAGTATGTTCCCTTAGCTGCAGAAGGTTTCAATTTACTGATAACTTGCAATACTTCTAATGCGTTTTCGTAAATTTTCTCCGCAGGGAAAGACACTTTTCCAACTGAAGTGTGAATAATTCCTGTCTTGTCAACCTTGAAATCAATCTTACCGCCTTTTACGTCTGTTACAGCTTTTCCTACTTCTGTAGTTACTGTACCAGTCTTAGGGTTAGGCATTAAGTTTCTTGGCCCTAAAATACGGCCCAATTTACCTACTTTTGCCATAACCGAAGGCATAGTAATAATGATGTCAACGTCAGTCCAACCACCTTCAATTTTGCTGATATAGTCGTCAAGGCCTACGTAATCTGCACCTGCGGCTTTAGCTTCTTCCTCCTTATCAGGAGTACACAATACTAAAACACGCACAGTTTTTCCAGTTCCGTGAGGCAATGTTGCAATACCACGAACCATTTGATTCGCTTTACGTGGATCTACGCCCAAACGCACGTCGATATCCACAGAAGCGTCAAATTTAGCCATAGTAATCTCTTTAACCAATGCCGCAGCATCAGCTAAAGTGTACGCCTTACCAGCTTCAATTTTGGATAGTGCCGCTTTTTGATTCTTTGTTAATCTAGCCACTTTCTTAAACTGATTTCGTTAATTAATTTTTCCAAGGAGCGTCACCTGAAACAGTGATACCCATACTACGCGCCGTACCAGCGACCATTCTCATTGCCGCGTCTACGGTAAATGCATTTAAATCCGGCATTTTATCTTTAGCGATCGTTTCCACTTGCTCCCAAGTAATAGAAGCAACTTTCTTACGGTTAGGCTCGCCAGATCCACTTTTCAATTTAGCAGCGTCTTTCAACTGAACTGCTACTGGTGGAGTCTTAATGATAAAATCAAATGATTTATCAGCATAAACAGTAATTACAACGGGCAATACTTGTCCTGGTTTGTCTTGCGTACGAGCATTGAACTGCTTACAGAAATCCATAATATTCACACCCTTAGCACCTAAAGCAGGTCCTACTGGAGGAGATGGATTTGCTGCACCGCCCTTTACTTGTAATTTTACTAACGCACTGACTTCTTTTGCCATTTTGTTTGTTATTTAATTTGTTAAATGTTTGTTAGTAAGTTGGAAGCAATACTTGTAACATTTATTCCGAAAAGCTACTAATCAAGAGATTTATGCAACTAAACGAGGTGCAAAGATAATAATAAGTTTTTAATTAAAAAAGACTATCATCAAAATATTTCTATAAACAAAAAAACCAGCTCAAAAAATGAACTGGCTTAAATATTTTGACACTCACTAGTAAGCGTTTATTACTCTTTTTCAACCTGCATATAGTTAAGCTCTAAAGGAGTCTTACGTCCAAACACCTTAACCATAACTGTTAATTTTTTCTTATCCTCATGCACTTCTTCAACTTCACCGGTAAATCCATTAAATGGACCGTCGATTACCTTAACAGACTCGCCAACAAAGTAAGTCATATTAATAGACTCCCCTTGCTCCGCCATCTCATCCACTTTACCTAAAATACGATTTATCTCCGCTTGACGCAATGGAATCGCTACACCAGCTTTATCTCCCAAGAAACCGATAACACTATTCAAGTTCTTGATAACATGTTCGATCTCGCCATCTAAAGCTGCTTCGATCAATACATAACCTGGATAGTAATTCCGCTCTTTCGCAACTTTTTTACCGTCACGCATCTGGTAATACTTCTCCATTGGTATCAACACCTGAGGAATCAAATGTTGAATTCCTAGACGATTAACTTCAGCCTCTATATATTGCTTTACCTTTTTCTCTTTACCACTCACAGCACGCACTACGTACCATTTCAACGTTTGATCTGCCATAATACTAATTGATAGACTGCTTACTTAGTACCGTACAACAACTCCAGAATATTGCTTGAAGCCTTATCCATTGCCAACACCACTATAGCGATTATTAAGGAAGCTATAAGTACAACCACAGCGTGGTTTTGTAACTGAGACCAAGTAGGCCAAGTAACCTTCTGTGTGATCTCTTCGTATGACTCTTTAAAAAAACCAAGTACGTTAGCCATTTTTTGATTATTTAAGTTATTATGCACGGGCACCAGGACTCGAACCCAGACCAAAGGTTTTGGAGACCTTCGTTCTACCTTTAAACTATGCCCGTGTATTTCTTATTTTGTGTTGCAAATATAGTGTTTTAAACCGTTTGCAGCAAATATTTTTTATCTTTTATTTCAGAATAATATACTGATAAAAAGAAAAAAATAAGCTAATCAGCATTCACCGATTAGCTTATTTTTATTTTTGATTAATCTATACAGATTAAATGATTTCAGTTACCTGACCAGCACCTACTGTACGACCACCCTCACGGATAGCGAAACGTAGACCTTTTTCCATCGCAATCGCAGAGATCAATTTCACTGTAATTGTAACGTTATCACCTGGCATAACCATTTCAGTTCCTTCTGGTAAAGAGATTTCTCCAGTTACGTCAGTTGTACGGAAATAGAATTGAGGACGGTATTTGTTAAAGAATGGAGTGTGACGTCCACCTTCTGCTTTTGATAATACGTAAACCTCAGCTTTGAAGTGATCGTGAGGAGTTACTGAACCTGGTTTACAGATAACCATACCACGTTTGATATCAGTTTTCTCAATACCACGTAACAATAAACCTACGTTATCACCAGCTTCACCGTAATCTAAGATTTTACGGAACATCTCAACACCTGTTACTGTAGATTTCAAGTTCTCAGCACCCATACCTAAGATCTCAACTGGATCACCAGAGTTGATCACACCTCTTTCGATACGACCTGTAGCAACTGTACCACGACCTGTGATCGAGAATACGTCCTCAACTGGCATCAAGAAAGGAAGATCAGTCAAACGTGGAGGGATTGGAATGTAGTTATCTACAGCATCCATCAATTCCATGATTTTCTCAACCCACTCAGGCTCACCGTTCAATGCACCTAAAGCAGATCCTTTAACTACTGGAATATCATCACCTGGGAATTCGTAGAAAGATAATAATTCACGAACTTCCATTTCAACTAAGTCTAACAATTCTGGATCATCAACTAAGTCAGTTTTGTTCATGAAAACTACTAACGCAGGAACACCAACCTGACGAGCCAATAGGATGTGCTCACGAGTTTGAGGCATAGGACCATCAGTAGCAGCAACTACGATAATAGCGCCGTCCATCTGAGCAGCACCAGTTACCATGTTCTTAACGTAATCGGCGTGACCTGGACAGTCAACGTGTGCATAGTGACGGTTAGCTGTTGAATACTCAACGTGTGATGTGTTAATCGTGATACCACGTTCTTTTTCTTCAGGAGCAGAGTCAATTGAATCAAATGAACGAGCTTCTGATAAACCTTTATCAGCCAATACTTTTGTGATAGCAGCTGTAGTCGTTGTTTTACCGTGGTCAACGTGACCGATAGTACCAATGTTTAAGTGCGGTTTACTACGGTCAAATTTCTCTTTTGCCATGTTTATGCGAATTAGTAATTATTAAATATTCTTTATTAAATTTTATACAAAAAAAAATAATAAACTAAATTATCGAGCCAAAGATGGGATTTGAACCCACGACCTCTTCCTTACCAAGGAAGTGCTCTACCCCTGAGCTACTTCGGCTTTATAAAAGCTTATTTACAGATTTATGCCCCCACCTAACATCATAATTTACGAAAGATAGAGACTAAAAATCTTGAAATTAAAGAGCGGAAGACGAGGTTCGAACTCGCGACCTATAGCTTGGAAGGCTATCGCTCTACCAACTGAGCTACTTCCGCTTTTGATCTCCCCTAAAAGAGATCAGAAAAAGTGTGGAGGGAGAAGGATTCGAACCTTCGAAGCCGAAGCAACGGATTTACAGTCCGTCCCATTTGACCGCTCTGGAACCCCTCCAGACCTGCAACTTTCGTCGCATTTAGAGCCTCCTATCGGAATCGAACCAATGACCTACTGATTACAAGTCAGTTGCTCTACCAGCTGAGCTAAGGAGGCTTTTATTACGTTTTATTCAAAATCTCTAAGAACATCTGTTACTTTCTAACAGCGAGTGCAAAAATCAAAATTTTATTTCAAACTTGCAAGAGATATTTTAAAAAACTTTTTTTCTTTTTTCTTCTTAAAGAACGTTATCAAATCCTGAACAAACAACCGATGTTTCCGTTTTCGATGATGCAAAGATAGACACAGAAATGACTTATCAAAAATAATTTTAGAAAAAAAACGCAGCTAAATATTCATCCCACTGATATGCAAGTAAATAATTTTCACAATCAAATATCAAATCGCATTAACCAATGCTCCTATTTACTACTTCAATGAAAAGAAAACTTCTTCTAGACCAAAATCAAAAAATGATTTACTCCTTTTTTTTAACACAAGAAAACGTGTAAATAGGATAATTATGCCTCAGTTTTTCCTGTTCTTATTCGAGATTCCAAAGCATTTTATCTAAGTTTGATGCTTTGAATTTTCATATTACATGATTCGATACAAACTATTATGCAGTCTTCTCTTTACAGGGATCTCGCTATCCGCTGTTGCACAAAAAGAAGACAACTTGGTAAAAAAGGTTATTAAAAAAGTATTTTCCTCTACAAACGATAGTACGAGAGGCCCTAGTTTTATGGTATTACCCGCTGTTGCATACGCACAGGAAACGGGTTTGGAAATAGGTATAGCAAGTACCTACAACTTTTATATGGATCGAACCGATCTACAAAGCAAGACTTCAAACGTCATGCTTATTGCCACCGTAACTACGGAGAAGCAAAAGAAAGTAAACCTAACATCCGACCTATGGACCAAAGGCAACGAATATCATATACTTACAGATATACGTCTTCGAGACTGGCCATTCAACTTCTACGGAATAGGCAATGATACTTGGAAAGCCGACGAAGACTATTTAGAACAAACCTTATACCGATTCAAAGTAGACGTAGAAAAAAAACTGGCACCAAAGCTTTACGTTGGTTTAAATGCAAATTACGATTATTTTAAATTCAGCGATGTCGAGGCTGGTGGAATCTTCGAATCTCCAGAAATATACGGTAAGTCCGGCGGACAATTTCTAGCCCTGGGCGTTTCTGCACTTTATGACACTCGAGACGTAACGACATTCACCACAAAAGGAATTTACGGAAGAGTAAAATACGCCTACGCACCCAATTTTTTTGGCAAAGAAAATTATCAAGGAAGCATGATCGAGGTTGACATGCGCGGTTATTATCCCTTTTCAACTAAAGTTAGCTTAGCAACACAAGGATTATACCGAGGCACCTATGGGAATAACATCCCATTTTATGCCATGCGCGATCTCGGTGGAGACATGAGCATGCGTGGATATTATTTGGGCCGCTACAAAGACAACAACTACGCTACAGCACAAGCCGAACTACGCTACCGTTTTATGCCTCGATTTGGCATAACTGGCTTTTTAGGCACAGGAAGTACTTTTTCAAAGTCAAACAATCTACGTTTGGTGCCCAGTTATGGTGGGGGAATCCGCTACTTCTTTAGTATAGAACACAGTAGCAGTATTCGATTAGATTATGCCTTTGGAGAAAAAAGAGCCGGAGAAAAAAGACAATCTGGATTTTATCTAAGTATTAGCGAAGCATTTTAGTCTTTCATCTCCAATACGGAAATCGCAACTTAAAAAACTCTTTAGGCTGCTCACTGCGGTAGAAAATCAAACCATAGTAAAACAAATCTATACAAACAATAAAACGCGGATCTTGGCATACCAATTGCCAGGATCGCTTTGTGATCCTATCCTTATAGATATTCGGAATTACCAAGTACTTAAACCGCCGAACCAGCACCGCAAGATCCTCCACATTCATCATAGACTTTTCGACAATCAGTGCCTTATCTGTTCCTATATCAAGACCAGATTCGGCATAATTCACCCCAAAGTAACCGGCTATATCCGCTAATAGCCCCTCCTGTTTACCAGCAACAGAATGCGTCTTTGATTTGGCGTAGATGACATTATCTGCCAATTTATACACAAATGGAGAATGTGTCCCATGTCGACTATTCGAAGAGAGAAAATGCATAACTCCTGTCCAGAAATACCTCATATTACAAAAATAGGCTTTAAACCAGACATTAGAAATTCAAAGTAAACACGCTCCCCTTCCCCTCTATACTATCCACCATAATATTACCATTATGAACCAGCATAATCTGTTTACTCAATGTCAATCCTACCCCCGTTCCTGTCTTACGTGTTGTAAAAAAAGGTGTAAAGATCTGCTCTTGGATCTCTGAAGACATCCCCTTACCATTATCAGCCACTTCAATACGCACATGTCCATCTTGAACTTTGCCCGTTATGCTGATATAAGGTTCGTCACAGTCACTCACCGCCTCCATTGCGTTCAACAATAAATTAATCAAAACCTGTTCAATTAGATTCCTATCCGCATACAGAAGCAAGCGCGTATCTTTTATAATGATATCAACATCTATTCCCTTCTGGAGCATAGTCGGCTCTAACAGCTGATAGATTTCTTCAAAAACATCAATAAGCAATACATTCTTGAAGTCAGGATGATCTACCTTATTAATCATCCTATAACTCTTTGCGAATTGCAACAAACCTTCGCTACGTCGCTTTATCGTATGGATCCCGACCTTAAGATCTTCAGTATCCTCATCTTTATACCCCATTTCCAATCGACCGTGTAACGTTTCAGCCAACGAACTAATCGGAGCAATAGAGTTCATAATTTCATGGGTCAATACACGGAGTAATTTATGCCAAGCCTTAGTCTCGGCTTCATCAATTGCTTCATTTATATTTTGACATACTACAATCCGGAACAACCCTTCCTGGGTTTCAAATTCAGAACTATTCATCAAAAGCTTAATCTTGCCCCGAATAGAATTTATTGTTTCCGTTTGCTGTCTGCCCACTTTCAGCCCTATTGTCTTTTCATACAGTTCCAGATGCCTTTTGATCAACCCTTTAATGTTACCAAGATGGGGAGTATTAAATAACTGCTTGAAAGCATCATTGATCCACACCACCTTACCTGATCCCGCCTCATAAAATATAATAGCCGAATCCAACATATTGATCACCTTGTTTAAATACTGATGCTGTATTTCTTTATCTATACTGATGCTTTTGTATACCGAATTAATATCATTAAAAGCCGTAAACAATCTACCCTCAACGGTTCTTGGGTTTTTCACAACAAATCTTCGTGTAAAATCTCTATATCTCACCGCTTCAGCAAAATCTAACACGTAATTCAACAAACGTCTTTCGACACTCAACCAGTAATATGCTATTCCAAAAAGCACGAAGAAAAGTAATACGGCATATAAAACACGATTTTCAAACAAGAGATAAGCTATCCCTATACATCCTATCAGTAAAAGACCAATCTTTAGAAAGAAAAAAAAACTGGATTTGCCCATTTATCAGATATTATATTTTTCCATTCTTCTGTACAATGCAGCTCGTGTTAATCCCAATTCTTTCGCGGCTTTACTGATATTACCATTGAATCGTTCAATAGCAGACTGTATAGCTTTACGCTCCATCTCCTCTAGACTTCTGTTACCATAAAGATTATTTTCCAGGACATTCTCTTGCGAAGCCACTTGTTCTATCGGCGAAAAAAGTATATCACTATCTTGTATACTCTGCTTTTCGCTCATAATGACGGCCCGTTCAATGCTATACTGTAATTCCCGAACATTCCCTGGAAAATGGTATGATCTTAACTTCTGCAAAGCATCTCTTTCCAGTCCTTCAATATTTTTGTGGTACTTCTTGTTATAAAACCTCAAAAAGTGGTTAGCCAGAAGTATAATATCTTCTCCACGTTCTCGTAAAGGAGGCACTTGAATTTCTACAGTATTAATCCTATAAATAAGATCTTTTCGAAAACGGCTCTCATCTGCCAATGCCCTTAATGGCACATTTGTAGCGCTCAACAATCGTATATCTATTTCTATCCCAGTATACGACCCCAAAGGTGTGACTTGCCGGTTTTGTAACACACTAAGTAGTTTGGCCTGTTGATGTAAACTAATGTTGCCGATCTCATCTAAAAATAAAGTTCCCTTCTGCGCAGCTTCAAAACGACCAGAACGGTCTTCCCTAGCATCCGTAAATGCGCCCTTTTTATAGCCAAAAAGCTCACTCTCAAACAGTGTTTCCGTTAATGCACCTACATCGACCTTTACGTAAGCCCCAGTACCTCGCAGCGAACGCTTGTGTAGTGCCTTTGCGATAAGATCCTTCCCTGTCCCGTTCTCTCCCAAAATCAAGATATTAGCTTCCGTTGGCGCTACCTTATCTATTTTATATTGCAAATCCTCCATTACACCCGAGCTCCCTACCAAATCATCTTCGTCACGTTGGATCAACACTGTTTTCTTCTTTCCTTTTTCCTTTACCTCACCATAAGCCGACTCCAATGTGCTAAGCAACTGCTCATTCTGCCAAGGCTTAACAATAAAATCAAAAGCACCCAGTTTTAGAGACCGCACGGCCAAGTCTACCGCTCCATAAGCAGTAATCATCACCACTCGGATGTGAGGGTATAGTTCTTTAACCTTTCCCAGCCAAAACAACCCCTCATTTCCTGTATTAATCGCACTTTTAAAGTTCATATCCAGCATAATAATATCTATTGTATGCTTTGATAGAATATTGAGCAAATTCTCTGGATTACGTTCCACCAGAACTTCTTTGACCAAGGGTTTCAATAAGATTCTTACTGCTGTCAGTAGATCCTGATCATCATCAACTATTAATACACTGGCTTTTTTCATTAGAACTAAAATAACTATAAATTTATCGTTCCAGCGTAATAATCATTGATATATTTTTGCAATATCATTTCATACTGCTTAATCAACAACTGCATTTTAGTATTATCCATTTTGTTCTTGGCAGTTAGGAAAATCACTGAGTTACTATTTCCAGCATCAAAATGGACCTGTGCGATACGAAAAGACTCCGCATAACTTTTTTCCTGTTCACGAAGATTGACGACATTCACCTGTAATGCTTCAAGATTAAACACCGTCTTAGCAGTCTCTTCACGAAGGGCATTTTTAGCAATCTCTTTATTCAAAATTGCGTCCTGCAAACTCAACTGCGCTAATTTGACCTGATTCCGCGTACGGAACTTATTAAAAATAGGAACACTGAGTCCTAAAGAAAATCCCTTCGACAAATAATTATTCATCTGTTCCCAATAGTTACTTTCATTTAGACTGGAGAAACGCGACCAAAGTCCCCCACTGAATGTTAACGACGGAAAATAAGCGGATCTTTCTACTTTTATACCATTCTCGGCTTCTTTTATACGCCAGTCAAAAGCCTTGTACTGGGGCAATGTACTCAAAGCACTCGCATAAAGTTCTTCGCTAGACCTAACAGTAGCTTCCACAGACAGCCCAAGAGGCTCGATATCACTTATACTATCCAATGGAATATTCAAAAGAGATGCCAGCCTCAGCCTGTTGATATTTAACAGCTTCTTACTCTCCTGCACCGCATTCTGATCCGCACGAAGTTGCCCCTGCAGGTCATGGTAATCTCCTGGGTTAACCGCCCCTTCCTTATGCAACACCGCAGTTCTGTTTACATTTTCCACGGTTACTTTCATCTGCCCCTCCGTCTGTACCAGTATATCTTTTGCGGTCAGAACTTGAACATAAGCTTCCAACACATCGAGCTTAAGCTCATTAATCGCATGGTCAAACTCAAATTTACCTGCCTCCTTTGCATTTGCACGCATGCGTACCGTATGCAATATCTGAAAACCGTTGAATATAGGAACATTCAAATTTAAAGACTGATTCCCCGAAAAATAGTTCTGTTCCACAAATTGATTAGTTGTAGGGTTAACACTACGCCCTTCATTATAGCCATGTCCTAACTCCGCATTTAGGCTGGGTAGTCTATTATTTTTCGCCTGCTTAAGCGAGATTTCATTTTTCGATAGATTTAACTCAGATTGTTGCAAACGGGGATTTCGCTTCAAAGCCAAATCAATACAGTCGGTCAGGGACAGACTCCCCATCTGTCCTTTGACCGACGTAAAACAAACAGTAAACAAAACAATAATTCCGACAATAGACTTCATTTCGAATGATTAAAATTACAACAGCCCATTCACAGCACGTGCCAAAATCATAAACAACTATAAAACAGCTCTGTATAAATGAAAATCACACCCAAGTGTTCACTGACGAACAACAAGTGTTCGAATACGAACACGAAAAAACAAACACAACAACTAAACAGCTACAAAACAACCACTTACAAAAATGGCACAAGATTGAATAAGCATACAGCGTGATAACTATCTAACAAATAGAACTTCATAAAAATTGATTTTTACTTTACTTAATGGACAGACCAATACAACAAAAGAAATGGAACACAAAGCGTATTCTTACATTAGTGGGAATCATCAGTGTTATCGCCCTAATAGGTGCCAGTTATTATTTCACCAGTGGAAATAGCCGTCTCAATGTAGAAGCCGACCGCATCAGCATTGTTGAAGTAAAAGAGGGGACCTTTCAGGAGTTCATCCCTATCAACGGCACAGTATTGCCTATCAGCAGCATCTATTTAGATGCATCTGTGGGAGGACGCGTAGAAGAAAAATATGTTGAAGATGGTGCGATCCTGAAAAAAGGAGATGCTATCATGAAGTTATCAAACACAGATCAAGAACTTAGCTTAGTTCAGCAAGAAACACAAGTATTAAATCTACTTACCCAAGGACAAATCGCTCGCACCAACGCGGAACAGGTATCGATAAACAATCGAAACCAAATGGCCGATGTTGAACAAGCATTCCGTGAATCTGCCAGAGTCTACAACCTTAACAAAAAATTATATGCAGAGAAGGCGATAGGATCTCAGGAATTTGAAAAATCAAAAAATGAATACAACTACCAAAAAGAAAGAGTAGCCTTGACCAAACAAATCTTACGACAAGACTCGATCTCGACAAACCAAAAGAGCAGACAGGATCAGGAGACTTATCAACGTACACAAAGCGCATTAGAGCTTATGCGTCGTAAAGTAGGCGACCTTATACTAAGGGCTCCGGTTGACGGTCAGCTAACATCTTTCGATGCTGAGATCGGACAAAATAAAAACGCAGGGGAACGTCTAGGTCAAATCGATGTATTAACAGGCTTCAAGGTACGCGCCGAAATAGATGAGCATTACATCAACAGGATCTTTACCGATCAAATAGGCGAATTCGTATTAAGTGGATCACCTTACAAATTAAAAATCAAAAAGGTATATACACAAGTCACCAATGGTCGCTTTCAAGTCGATATGGAATTCTTTGGAGAAGCTCCAAAAACGATTAGAAGAGGACAGACTTTACAAATACGTTTATCGTTGAGTGACGAAACCAAAGCGCTATTACTTGCCAAAGGTGGATTTTATCAACAGACTGGGGGGAACTGGATTTTCAAACTCGACAAATCAGGGACAACCGCTTACCGTATAGACATTCAATTGGGGCGGCAAAACCCCGAATTTTATGAAGTGATCAGTGGATTAAAATCCGGCGACAAGGTCATTGTCTCTAGCTATGAGACCTACGACAAGATACAGGAACTAAACATCAAATAGAGGTGTGAGATTCACCAATAACATATATAGATAATTTGATAACAATGATAAGGAATTTTATAACATCGGCTTTCAGGAATCTTTGGAAAACTAAGGGTTACAGTTTCCTGAATATTTTTGGTCTTGCACTTGGGATTGCGGTAACAGCCTTGATATTCCTTTGGGTAGAAGATGAGATTTCCTGGAATGATAATTTCAGCAACAAAAAAGATATCTATATCACCAAATCAAAACAAACTTATGATGGTAGCATCAATGTGTTTGAAGCAACCCCTGCTCTCTTTGCGAAGGAATTCCAAAGAGAGTTTCCAGAAGTACTGTATGCTGGAAGAATGAACTTTGGCAATAATACCTTGTTTAAAGTTGGAGAGAAAATGATTTATCAATTTGGTTATTACGCTGACCCCGAAATACTATCGATTTTTGCGCCTGAATTCATTAAAGGTAATTCCAAATCTGCATTGAACGATCCTACCAAAATTGTTTTAAGTGAATCTGCTGCAGAAAAGCTATTCAACACGACTGATGTCATTGGAAAAACTGTGAAACTTGACAATAAAGACGTTTATACGGTATCCGCTGTAACTAAAGATTTTCCTAAAAGCTCAAATTTTCGATATAATTGGTTAATTAATATTGAAAAATTAATTTCAGCAAATCCTAATTATGGATATGATAATTGGGGAAGTAATAATGTCATGACCTTAGTTCAATTGCGTCCTACCGCAGACATTAGCACTGTAAACACCAATTTGAAACATTACATCGAAGACAAGCTAAATACCAAGGAATATTCCTCTGAGAATTTCCTTTATCCAATGGAAAGATGGAGAATGTATAATCAATTCAAACAAGGGGTTGAACAGGACGGAAGGATTAAGAATATTCGTTTGTTCACTTCTATAGCCTGGCTAGTTCTGTTGATTGCATGCATTAACTTTATGAATCTTTCTACGGCAAGATCGGAGAAAAGAGCTAAAGAGGTGAGCATGCGTAAAATTGTAGGAGCTAAGAAAAAAACATTAATTTATCAGTTCTTAGGTGAGTCTATTGTTTATGCCTTTATTGCCGGTATTTTAGGCATAGGATTGGTAAAATTAGGATTACCTGCTTTTAATACGACGGTGGCTAAGGAGCTTTCGATTAATATCGGTAACTGGCAACATATAGGCTTTATCTCTATTATTATTTTAGCCGTTGGAATTATTTCAGGAAGTTATCCTGCATTCTTCTTATCCTCATTCGATCCATTAACTGTCCTAAAAGGAGGAAAACGGAAAATCGGTACAAGCAATATTATCCGAAAAGGACTTGTTGTCACTCAATTTACCGCAGCTATTATTTTGATGATCTGTACATCAATTGTCTATCTTCAGATTCAACACGCCAAAAACAGAGATCTAGGTTTCGACAGGAGTCAGGTTATTATGACTGATGTTCAAGGCGAAATGTATAAGCATATCGACGTTATCAAACAACAACTAAAGGCTACAGGAAATATAGAAGTAATCGGTTTGAGTCAAAATAACGTGCTGAATGTAGGATCAAATACTGGGGACTTTGAATGGGATGGCAAAGATCCTAAATCATCTATATTGATTGGCTATTCCTTTGTAGATCCGGACTTTGTAGAAGCACTGAGCATGAAACTTCTGGATGGCAGGAATTTCAGAACAGGCTTTTTAGGTGATAGCAGTTCGGTCTTGATCAATGAAAGTATGGCCAAATTGATTCAACCTGACGGTCTGGTTGCGGGAAAGTCCATTAAATTCCATGGAGATCCCTATACTATTGCGGGCGTGATCAAAAATTATGTATATAATGATATTTATGGAAATGCCGAACCTTTGGTGTTAGCCCCGTTGGCTCTGGGTCAGACTTTTGGGCGCTCCAATGGTGTGCTCAATATCAAAACCAAATCCGAGGTAGATTTTCAAAACGCATTAAAACAAATTGAAGATGTTGTAAAAAAATACAATCCTGATTTTCCATTCAATTATTCCTTCTTAGATGAATCCTTTAATAATTATTTCTGGTCTGAAATGATGCTTCAGAAACTAGCAAGTTTATTCGCGATTCTTGCTATAATTATTTCGTGTCTGGGTTTATTAGGATTAGCGGCATTTTCTGCCGAACAAAGAGCTAGAGAAGTCAGTATTCGTAAGGTATTAGGTGCCTCTGTGGGGAATTTAGTAAAAATGTTGAACACCGAATTCCTGATATTGGTTGGCGTATCTTGTTTAATTGCCTTCCCTATTGCCTGGTGGTTTATGCAAGATTGGTTGACTGGCTATAATTATCACATGGATATGCCTTGGATGATCTTCCTATTGGTTGCAGGATTGGCTTTACTGATCGCTCTATTCACGATCAGTACCCAAGCATTAAGAGCTGCGACTAGCAACCCTACGAAAGTGCTCAGAAACGAATAACATTCGCCTATGAAAAAAACAGAGTTAATCATTTGAAATATCCATGTAGCAGTAACTGCACAAACACCTATGACTGTAATTTGGATATTCCATCCCGACCAGTCGGGACGAGTTAATGACAATTAAAGAACAAATTATACGCATTTGAAATAAAGAAATACCATGATAAAAATAACGAACCTACAAAAGTATTACCGCACCGAAGAGGTCGAAACAGTTGCATTAAACAACGTAAACATCCATGTCAAAGAAGGTGAGTTTGTCGCTGTTATGGGACCATCGGGGTGTGGCAAATCAACATTACTCAACATAGTTGGACTTCTTGATGATTTAGATGAAGGCAGTTATCTCTTTAACGGCACCGAAGTCGCCAAATTCAAAGAGAACAATCGTTCCAATCTTCGAAAACACAATATTGGTTTTGTATTCCAAAGTTTTAACCTAATAGACGAACTTACTGTATTTGAAAACGTCGAGCTTCCTCTGGTATATACCAATGTCCCAGCAGCCGAGCGCAAACGACGTGTAGAAGAAGTTCTCGAAAAAGTACAGATTATGCACCGACGCAACCATTTTCCACAACAACTTTCAGGAGGTCAGCAACAGCGTGTCGCCGTAGCCAGAGCTGTAGTGAACAATCCTAAGTTAATTCTTGCTGATGAGCCCACTGGTAATCTGGATTCGAGCAATGGTAACGAGGTGATGCAATTACTTACTGAACTTAACGAGACTGGAACAACAATCGTAATGGTAACACACTCCGAACACGATGCAAAATTTGCTGACCGCGTGATACGAATGCTGGATGGACAGGTGATATTGGAATCCGCAACGACTTAATTAACTTTTCAAAAGCCTTAGATTATACTTAGCTATTACCATTTGCATTCACATTTTAAGAGTTTCAAGAACAAATATCACAGACAACCTTAGGAACGAATAATTTTCCGATTGTTTAACACCTGTAAGAAATTATGATAAGAAACTATATCAAGATAGCTTGGAGAAACCTACTAAAAAATAGATTTTTTAGCCTATTAAATATACTCGGTCTTGCTGTTAGTTTAGCTGTCGCTATTCTGCTAAGTACATATGGCCGTCAGCAATTGAGTTTCGACAAACAGTTTAAGCAAAAAGATAATATCTACCGGGTACTCATGGAAACCACAGCTGAGTACAATTACGAAAAATGGAGTAGTCTACCCAATGCTGTAGGTCCAGCAATGTTGAGCGACATACCCGAGGTAAAAGGTTTTGCTCGACTGGTATCTTTAGACTTCACGGGTTATGGTTCGATACGCGCGAACAACAACAATTTTGTCGAAAAGAACATTTTCCTGACAGACTCTTCATTTTTTGACCTGTTAGACATAAAGTTTACCGAAGGGAATAGCACAAATGCCTTTCAGAATCCCAAAAGTGTAGTTATCTCTGTTAGCAAGAAAGATAAAATGTTTGGCGATCAGCTGGCACTAAATAAACAGCTCATCATAAATCAACGGGATACTTTTACCGTATCGGGTGTTTTTCAGGACCTGCCTGAAAATAGCTCTTTCGTCGGAGACATCCTATTAGATATCATGGACTCTTGGATGGGGAAAAACGTCTACTGGGCTAATGCCAGCTACAATACCTTTTGCCTGCTAAACACGAATAGCGATCCTGTAGACATTGAAAAAAAAGCAACAGCTCTTATAGACAAGTATGTTCCAAAGGACAATCAGTACTATACGCGTTTCCATCTACAGCCTCTATCAAAAATCCATCTACACTCACAGGACTTGCGGGATAACTTATCGCCAAGACAAGGAAGTATCCACACCGTACGCACGGTATTAATACTCTCTGCGCTCATCATATTCATTGCCTGTATCAATTATATGAACCTAGCCACAGCTCGCTCGCAAAAAAATGCGAAAGAGGTAGGGATAAACAAGGTGTTGGGGGCCAATCGTAGTCACATTAAACTTCGCTTTTACCTCGAAACGGCTATCATTTCTTTCTTTTCTATTCTGTTGGGGTTGGGGTTAGCCGTTCTTGCTTTGCCGGCATTTAATACCATTATTGGAACTGAAGTAAGTACAACAGTACTATTTAGCATAGAAAACATGGGGATATTATTCGTAGTGTGGCTCCTAATCACTTTGGTGGGAGGTAGCTATCCTGCATCAATGATGGCTAGTATATCAAGTCTGTCATTAATGAAGAATATCGTTGTACAAAGTAGAATTGCACAGATCCTTCGTAAAGGTTTAGTGGTATTCCAATTCACATGTTCTATTGTATTGATAATCGGTGTGGTAATCATCTCGTTACAAATGCGTCATGTTTCAGAAAAAGACCTAGGATATCAGTCCTCTAATATCTTGGTGCTCCCTATTCGATCGATCAATAATCTAGAAAAATTGAACAGTATCAAACAATCTGTTTTAAGCCTAGCTGGTACAGAAAGTATTTCTACGGTACAGACTTATCCCGGATTTGGAGAAAGTGGAAAAAGTGTATATCGACCAGGAAATAACAAAGAAGGTCTACCGACACTTTCTTCCAGTAGTCAAGGTGCTATCGTACCAACTCTTAAACTACACCTCCTTGCGGGAAAAGATCTCCCTAAAGATATAGCAGAAAAAGACGATGCCTGTTATGTATTGGTGAATGAAGTGGTATCATCCTATTTGGGCTATGACAATCCAGCCGACGCTGTAGGTCAACGTATCACAACAGAAATGTCCACAAATTCTATTATTACAGGAGTAGTTCGAAATTTCAACTTTGCCAGTTTAAAGGAAAACATTGGAGGGTATATGTATTACCATATGCAAAAACCCAACGAAGGCTATAGGTATTTTCTTGTCCGCTATAACACCACGACCACGACAGCCTATGTTGCTCAAATACAAAGAATATTTGAACAACAATTACCCGATGCGGCTTTTGATTATCAATTTTTGGATGAACATATTAAAAGTTACTATACCATAGAGAACCGAACGAACAAGATTATTACAACATTCTCATTGTTGACCATTTTTATCGCCTGTTTAGGTCTATTTGGATTGGCAGCTTTCACGGCAGAGCAGCGTAAAAAAGAAATCGGCATTCGAAAAGTATTAGGGGCCAATCTTTATAAAATCATAAGGTTATTGTCGACCCATTTTTTAGGTTTGATTCTCGTTGCCTTCCTTATCTCTACGCCAATAGCTTGGTGGTTATTTTCCCGTTGGCTACAAGATTTTAACGATAGAGTAAATATTCCTTGGTGGTCATTCGCTGTTGCAGGTCTATTCGCAATCGTCATTGCCTTATTAACAGTAGGATATCAAGCATTAAAAGCCGCCAGAACAAATCCGGTCGATAGTTTGAAGGATGAATAATTTATTGGCTGCATAAAACAAGTATAAACATGATAAAGAATTACATCAAAATAGCCTGGCGAAAACTTTGGAAAAACAAAGTATATTCCCTCATCAATATATTAGGTTTGGCACTGGGCATAAGTGTAACCCTAATCATTGCACTCTGGGTCAATTCAGAATTAAAATATGACCGTTTTTACACCATAACTGATCGGCTCTACCAAGTCTATACCCGCGATGCCTTCGATGGAGAGCAGCACACATGGGGGGGCACACCGGCTGTTCTCGGTCCCATTCTAAAAGAAGAACATCCAGAAATTGAGCATATGGCTCGAGTATGGAATATAGATCATCGCATCCATACAGATGCTACATCCGGCTTTAAAGCAACAGGTATCGCGAGCGATGCGGCATTTTTTAACCTTTTTGACTTTCAATTCATTAATGGAAATAAGCTAACGCCGATCGACCGCCCAGATGCTATTGTACTAACAGCTTCTATGGCTAAAAAACTGTTCGGCTCTCTTGATGTCATTGGCAGACATTTAGAACTGGATACCATAACATCTCTGATCGTAGAAGCTGTTATCCAAGATATCCCCCATAATTCTAAATTTGAAGGAGTTGATTTTTTCTGTTCATGGAACTATCTTTCGAAAACGGGACAAACATTTAGCGATTCATGGACCGCTTATAACCATCAGACCTATGTATCTCTAAAGGAGGGTATCGATCTAACAACGTTCAATAATAAGGTTGAAAAATTAGTTACAAACCATACCAACGGAGAGACCAAGGCCAGTATTTACCTTTATCCGGCGAGCCGTTGGCATCTGTACAATAAATCCGTCAACGGACACATGGTTGAAGGCAATATGGTCACCCTAAGGATGTTTTCCCTCATCGGGTTATTCATACTTCTCATAGCTTGCATCAACTTTATCAATCTAAGCACAGCTGGCGCAGAGCGAAGTGCAAAAGAAGTTGGTGTGCGCAAAGTCGTTGGTGCATCTAAAAAATCACTAATCCAACAATTCCTATTAGAGTCAATTATTATTACACTTTTCGCTGGTATCGTTGCGCTTTCGCTAATTGTACTCGCTCTACCGATATTCAACAGCATTATCCAAGGAAATATCTCCATCAATGATCAGTCTCTTTTCTTTTGGGGGCTGTTTATTCTATTTTTAATCGTATCCGCTATAGGTGCAGGTATATACCCCGCATTTGTTTTATCTTCTTTCGAACCGACAAAAACCCTTAAAGGTAATGTGTCCGCTTCGAGATCCGGATTAAAACCCCGACAGATTCTGGTGATCCTACAGTTTGTCATATCAATCTGCTTAGGGATCTGCACTTTTATTATTAGTCAGCAAATACGTTACGGTCAGGACCGTAAAAGTGGTTATGACCAAAGTAACTTGGTATACTTTCCTTTAGAGGGGCGTCTAGATAACAACTACGAAGCATTAAGAAATGAGCTAATTCAACAAGACATTGCAAGCAGTGTTACGAAATCATGGGGGCGCATCAGTCGATATGGTAGTAATAGCTGGGGATATGCTTGGCCTAATTCTAAACCTGAAGATTATGATGTCGTATTCAATAACATGAATGTCGATCGGGATTTTATCAAAACGATGGGAATACGTCTGCTACGGGGAAGAGATATTGATATTAATAAACACCCTTCCGATTCTACGGCAGTATTACTAAACGAAGCGGCGGTAAATCGCATGGGACTATCTGATCCAATTGGCGTTCAGATAATAGCCGCAAAAGGTACACCTTACGAAAAGACATTGAATGTAGTTGGTATTATTCAGGATTTTGTATGGCAATCTCCTTATGACGATATCGCACCTATGTTGATCCAAGGACCTAACTGGTCGGACTATGTACACATTCGACTGAACCCATCAAGAAGTCTAGCCTCTAACATCGCCAACGTCGAACTTATACTAAAAAAATACAATCCAGATTTCCCAACTGATCTCCATTTTGTGGATCAAGAGTATGCTAAAAAATTTGCTAGTCAAAAACGTACAGCGAACCTAACAGGACTTTTTTCCGGATTAGCCATTTTTATCGCTTGTCTAGGTCTTTTCGGATTAGTATCCTTCTCCACGACACAAAGACAAAAAGAAGTAGGCATCCGTAAAGTGTTAGGCGCTTCAGTAGCGGGCATAGTTTCGATGCTATCAAAAGACTTCCTAAAGTTAGTGATTCTTGCTATACTAATAGCTTCTCCAATTGCATGGTGGCTTATGAACAAATGGTTGGATAGCTTTGTACACCGAGTCGATATATCGCTAGGGACTTTTATTATGGCGGGGGCGCTAGCTGTTGCACTTGCACTTATCACGATCAGCACATTAGCAATCAGGGCCGCGCTAAGCAATCCCGTTAAAACGCTTAGAGACGAATAATCTGAATCGAGACAAAAGACATAAAACAAAAACAATCATGTTAAAGTTATTCTTGAGAACAGCCTTACGAAATTTAAAACGTAATCCATTAAATACCGCTATTAATATCATTGGTTTAGCTCTAGGATTTATGGTTGCTATAATATGTACGCTTTGGATTCAGAAACAATCTTCATTCAACAATCACTACACCAATTACAATAGCGCCTATCAAGTCATGCTAACAGGAACTTTCAATGATGAAAAGTCCACCTATGGGACCTCTTCTCCGATCCCTCTAGCAAAGGTCATGATCTCTGATTTTGCTAACGAAATCCAGGATGTAACTCTGATTACAAATACAGAGAGCAGTAATCTTAAGTTTAATGACAAGAAGCTTAAGGCAACTGGTTTCTATGCAATGGGAGAATTTACTAAGCTTTTTTCATTTGTACCAATACAGGGTGACATAGTCACTCCTACCGATGCATCTTCAATTATTATTTCAGAGTCGTTAGCACAACGACTATTTAACAACAACAATATAATTGGCAATACCCTACAGATCAACGGAAAAGAACAGTATACTGTAAGAGGGATATTCAAGGATATTCCCGAAAACAGTACCTTTAGTGGGCTCGACTATATATTGCCCTTTATAGATTATCTCCATAAAAATGAAGGGGCAGAAGAAAGCTGGTCAAAATGTTTCTTTACTATCTTTGGTAAAATCGATAACCCACAACTTATTCCTACAATAGAACAGAAATTAACCGCAATTTTTAACACAAAACTCACGGATATCAAACCGGAAATCCTATTGCATCCAATGTCAAAATGGCACCTCTTCGATGCATTCAAAAATGGAAAGAATGTCGGCGGACAAATTCAATATGTGTGGATGTTTGCCTGGATCAGTATTTTTATTATCCTACTAGCCACCATCAACTTTATAAATCTCAGTACAGCTAGGAGTCTAAAAAGAGGAAAAGAAATTGGCATTCTAAAATCCGTTGGCGTAAACCGCATGCAGATTATATCCAGTTTTTTAGTTGAGTCAATTGTTTCCGTATGTTGTGCATTTCTGATCGCTGTCTTACTTAGCACTTTGTTGCTACCATGGATAAATACGATAACCAATAGTCGCTTATACATGCCTTTTTACAGCCCCCAATTCTATGTGTACGCAATACTAACAATACTGCTCCTTGGCATCCTAGCGGGTGTTTATCCTGCTGTATTTTTATCTTCCTTCAACCCTATTATCACACTGAAAGGAAAAATGAATATTGGTAGAGGCAAACTGAATGCTCGCAAAATTATGGTTGTCATTCAATTCGCAATTTCAATCTTTTTGATGAGCGCAACCTACCTAGTGATTAAACAATTGCACCACACAAAAGATAGACCCATTGGTTACAGAAGTTCAGACCTAGTAAACATCAACAGCAGTAGCGAATCTATTGTCAATAATTTTGACATGCTTAGAAAATCACTGATTGATCAACGCTTAATTCAAGATGCCTCACTTTCTTCAAGTTCAATCAACCAACTTTCATTAAGTGGTGGTGGCTTTACGTGGCCAGGTAATGACACAGATGAGGGCTCCATCATGGGAATTTTTACCGTTGACGAAAATTTCGCACAAACAGTACAATGGAATTTTCTGAAAGGGAGAAATTTCTCAAGAGATTTCAAAACAGATTCTACCGGGGTTATTCTAAATGAAGCAGCATCCAAATTTATGGGCATTACAAATTTAGACGCCAAACAGCTAACAAGAGGAGGTATCAATTACCACATTATTGGCATTATCCAAAACACATTATCAGATTCACCTTTTAAGACAATTGTACCTACGGCATATTTTTTTGATTTCTTACCTAAACGGAAGATTACGTTGCATTTGAATAACAATCAAGAGATTGATCAGACCTTGAAAAAGATTGCACAAGAATTTAACCGAATTGATCCAGATCTTGTCTTTGAATACACATTTACTGATCAAGAGTATGCTAAACATTTTGTACACATGGAGATGATCAAGAGTCTAACGACTCTTTTTGCAGCATTGGCGGTTTTAATTTCATGTCTAGGATTATATGCACTGGTCGCGTTTTTAACCGAACAACGTCAAAAAGAAATTAGTATAAGAAAGGTATTAGGAGCCTCTAGGGTCGGCCTATGGAGACTATTATGTGCCGAATACATTGGATTGACACTAATAGGTTTTATACTAGCAGCTCCCCTGGCCTATTTGCTAATGGATACCTGGCTAGACAACTATGCCTATCGCATTACGATCACATGGACAGTTTTTGTTTTTGCAGGAGTACTAGCTATATTGACATCCTTACTCACCGTCAGCACGTTAGCCGTTAAAGCTGTAATAGTAAATCCTATCAAAAGCCTAAGAGATGAATAGATAATTTGAAATAAAAGATTAAGACAATGGAATTTTTAAACGCAGCATTAAGACATATCCGTAAGCATAAATTGATTTCTGCAATCAATGTTCTAAGCCTAGCCATTGGCATTAGTGCTACATTAGTCATATTTCTATTGATTCAATACGACTACAGCTTCGATAAAAAAGTAATTAATAGCGACCGAATATATCGAATCGTGAGTGATGGCGAATTTAAAAACCCAGGCATACTCGTCCCATTAGTAAGAGCACTAGAGAATGAGTCCACCGGTATCGAAACAATTGTACCGCTATACCGCAGCCATAATAGTAAATTAAAAATTTATAAGGACAATACAGATAAATACCAAGTCTTTCCCAAAGAGTCAGGAGTAGTATTGACCAACAGCAACTATTTCAATCTATATCCACATCAATGGTTAGCAGGCAATGCTAAATCATTAAATGCGCCCAACAATATCGTATTGACAGATAATAACTTTAACCGCTATTTTCCAAAATCAGACCCGACTGAAGCGATTGGAAAAACGCTGGTTTTTGCTGATTCAATTATTCTTACGGTAACAGGTGTCGTTCAGGAGATGGCTCAAAACTCAGACTTCAAGTTTAACAGCTTTATTTCAACCGCAACCATTCCTGTCTACCCGGCACTTAAACAGATATTCAGTTGGGATGCTTGGAATAACTATACAGATGCTTACCAATGCCTTGCCTTAGTAAATTCGGGAACAGCTGCATCCACTATCGAATCCGAGATCAGACAGATCCTGGACAAACATAAACCAAAAGAGGAAAACGGTTGGCAAGCGGGTACTTTTACACTTCAGCCTTTATCCGATGTTCACTTCAACACCGATTTTAATTACAATGTCGTCAAGTCAGATACTATACGAAATCTTATATTACTAGCTACATTTCTTCTTACATTAGGTATTATAAATTTTGTCAATCTATCAACAGCGCAATCTATCGAGCGTGCAAAAGAGGTCGGAATACGCAAGACTTTAGGCAGTTCAAAGCTAAGACTTGCATTACAATTCCTCACTGAGACTTTGGTCATCGCACTTATAGCAACCATCTTTGCACTTCTGCTCTTACCACTCCTGCTACATGCTTTTGAAGGATTCATCCCCCAAGGACTGAAATGGACCAACATGCCCCAATTCGACATCAGCATTTTTCTGTTGGTTCAACTTCTTGTCGTAACCCTCTTAGCCGGATTTTATCCAGCATGGATACTAACGGGGTATTCTCCTGCTTTCGCTCTAAAAAATCAAGCCTCAAAAAATACAAACCTATCCCGAAGTGTATGGGTACGGAAAAGCCTTACGGTGTTTCAGTTTGTGTTAGCACAACTTTTTTTAATCTGTGTACTTGTCGTCGTAAAACAAATCAACTTTGCTACCCACAAAGATATGGGCTTTAAAAAAGAGGCCATTGTAAACTTTTATATTCCTGGAAGCTTTCGAAACGCAGAGAAAGGTCGACTACTGAAAACTAAACTGAACGACATTCCCGAAATAGAAGCAGTAAGTTTTGGTAACCAGTCCCCCGCATTTTCCGGCACAATGACTTCCACGCTAGGATATGATGGAGTAAATGGTTCCGAAAATATAACTATGGACGCGCGCAATGGCGATGAAAATTATATCGATGTATACAATCTAAAGCTTATTGCTGGTCGCAATATTCGTCTATTAGATTCAACCAGCGAGATGTTAATCAATGAGAAAGCGCTCTCATTACTTCATGTTCAATCAGCAGAAGAAGCATTGGGTAGAACTTTTAATAATGGAGATAAAAAAATAGTCGGTGTACTGCAGAATTTTAACATTGCATCTATCCACAACGAAATAGCTCCAATGATGTATTGGGGAACTAAAGACGGATATGTCATGCATATCGCTCTAGATCCAATACATCCCGAAAATTGGAAAGTAGCCCTGGATAAAATGAAGACGGCATTTAAGTCCATTTTTCCCGATGATGAATTTGATTATACTTTTCTCGATCAGACCGTGGAAAGCTTTTATAAAAAAGAACAACAATTATCTCAATTGCTGCGGTGGTCAGTCATACTATCCGTCTTAATAGCTGGATTAGGTCTTTTTGGGCTCGCTATATTTACCGCCAACCAACGTACCAAAGAAATCGGCATCCGAAAGGTATTGGGAGCTTCTGTTGTGCAAATCGTCTTTCTATTATTAAAAAACCTACTCAGCTTAGTTTTAGTCGCTTGTATGATCGCTTTTCCAATAGCCTGGTATGTTATGAATAAATGGTTAGATAATTTTGCTTACAAAACCACAATTAGTTGGTGGATATTCGTAGTTTCTGCTGTCGGCCTATTAACAATAGCCACATTTGTACTCCTATCTAAAACGCTGCTTGCTGCTAGAGCCAATCCAGTAGACAGCCTAAGAAATGAATAAACATATTTTTTAAAATCTTAAATATAAACACATGAATAACCTAATCAAGACATTCGTATTACTTTTTATCGTAAATCACGCTATCGGTCAACAAATGGTAAAAAAAGAGACTTTTGACCTCAATAAAATAAAAGAGCTGGTCGTTAATACCTCTGGCGGACAAATAAAAGTCGACGGAACGAAAACAGGCTCGGCCTCGGTAGAGGTCTGGGTATCTCGAAATGGCGCCCGTCTTAGTTCCTCCGATAATCTAGAAGCATTATTACGAGAACATTTTGATGTCAACATCGAATTACAAGCAGGAAAGCTAAGCGCTTCTGCTAAACGAAAAAATGGACAGCGTGGGAACAATCCCCTATCAGTAGCTTTCCATGTTGTTGTCCCTCAAAATATCAATACCAATCTCCAAACCGCTGGAGGAAGCATTAACCTGAATGCACTCAATGGAGTGCAAAACTTTCAGACTTCGGGAGGTAGTTTAAATTTAAAAACAATATCTGGGCAGATTAATGGTCAGACTGCTGGAGGTAGTATTAACGCGACGGATTGTGACGGAACAATTCAATTGACAACCTCAGGTGGTTCTATCAATCTAGACCAGGTTACTGGTAAAATTGCGATCTCTACTAGCGGAGGCTCTATCAACGGTAAAAAACTGTCAGGTTCTATCCAAGGACAAACCAGCGGGGGTAGTATTACCATGGATATGCAAAATGTATCCGATAATATTGCACTCTCTACTGCCGGTGGAAGTGTAAGAATCAATGTTCCACAAGGAAGCTATAACGTAGATCTCAACGGTTCACGTGTTACCCTACCTTCCTCAGCCAACTTTAGTGGTACTTCTAAAAAGACATTTGCAAAAGGAACAATTAATGGCGGTGGTAAAAAAATTAGCGGAAGTACTTCAGGAGGATCCGTATCTCTTGACTTTAAATAGGAAATTATCATAATAAATAAGTCGTAGGTTCAAGAATAAAAATTTGCAAAGATGATATTTACATAGTTTATCAATACAAAAGGACAAAAAAAACAATCAATATCAAAAAAAATCTATTAAACTAATCCATACATTTTATATATTTATCTATACATGTTGATAGATAAACGCAAAATAGCATGACTAGACTTGGTGAATACTTAGCAAAAAAATCTGTGAATAAATCGATGATCGCCCGTAAGACAGGACTCAGTAAAGCGAGAATAAATGAACTAACAATGACTGATACCTCCAAACTACGTCTCGACGAAATGTACCTAATCGCCCTAGCTATCGATACCAACCCGTGTGAAATGATGAACACACTTTGTGAGGGTCTGCTTCTACAAGAGGAGAAATAAGCTTCTTTTCAAATATTAAACCTGACCAAAGTCACAAAAAAGGGCGCTCTAAAAGATCCTTTATCGCTTTGCTTCTGCGCTCTGATTAATTGAGTCGCAGAAGCAAAGCTGAACTAAGAGTTTGACCTGATTATCGAAACTCTAGTCTATTGAATTTAAAATCTTTCATTTTAACTCGTAATGCGCAATGATTGGAAAAGTTTTTAGCTTTCTCCATTCAAGGATGCATTCGCTCAAACGCTCGTTGCGAATTAAGTTGGAACGAAAATTTAGTTGTTTTGACAATCATTGCTTTATCTACACATTTACCGACTAGTCAGAGGTAGTAGAACTTGATTACTTATCAATGTACAAGCATTTTATCTCCTTTATGACAGGTTCTGAACAGTCTTATTATTAGTTATATATTCACAGTGATATTATTGAGCTATAATAGAGAGTTTATAGAGGGTTCATAGAGGTAAAACACTATAACCCCTCTGTAATATCTCTCTTAAGATAGGATATATTCTCATTTATTATTAAAGCAAGATAGAACATGATAATAACCAGTGCCTTTGCTGTCAGCAGTTAGAGATTTGAGGCATTTTGTTCAGGCTACTTAAAGACCAAAGAAAAAATAGTTGCATTTGTGATAACTGTCAAATTTATTCACTGAAAATATTATTGTCCATAAATGTACAATCACTGTCCGAAATCGAACAATACAAGGCATAACAAAAAAACAACAAAAGACTAAAAAACAACACTTTACAAAAACGGTTTATTAGTTGATTAAATATTTAGGACAGTCATAGGATCGTAAATATCCTAAGTATACATGTATATAAATTAAGTCTTGATGAAAAATGTCATTTTTAGCACCTGGAGAAATATAAGAAAACGTAAACTACAGACCTTCATCCAAATCAGTAGTCTCACGCTGGCTTTTGCCGTAGGTGTAATCCTATTCTTATCCGCTAGTTTTGAACTATCATTTGATAATTTTCATCAAAATAGCAGTCGTATTGGAGCTCTTTATTTTGAAGCGCAAGAGAATAATAACCAACGGATAAGTGACCCCATGCCTGTTCCATTGGCACCAACCTTAAAACAAGAACTCTCATATATCGAAAAAGCTAGCCGCATGGGAAATGGCGGCTTGGTTCTCAAAGCAAATCATAAAGAGATTAGCATCGGTACACGATATGTCGATCCTGACTTTTTCTCGATATTTACTTTCGAGATGCTAGCAGGGAATAAGCATGCATTAGATGAAAAAAACAACATTGTTCTTTCACAATCTACTGCTAAGAGTCTTTTTGGAGCAAGCAGTAATTCTTTAATAGGTCAACAAGTCGAAGTCAACATCGCAGGCAAATGGCAAAACATGCAGATCTCCGCTATTGTAAAAGATCCTCCCTCGAATTCGAGTCTGAAATTTCAATCCTTACTCTCCTTTGAACAATTTCCCAATGCCTTCGATAAAAACAGTTGGTCCAATAAAAACCATAGTGTATTTGTATTAAGTAGTGCTAATAAAATAGATGTCAAAAAATTCGAACAAGCCGTAAAACCTTTGACAGAGAAATATTTTGCAGCGGACATCGCCAAGCTAAAAAGAGATGGTGCTAGCCCCAACAAAGATGGAAGTTACCTTTCCCTATCATTGGTTCCCTTTCAAAACTATCACCTCAATGATTTGCAAATAGGAAATACCACTAACCCTCTCCTTCCCAAACTACTGTTAGGATTGGCCCTGCTCATATTAATAATCTCAGTCAGTAATTTTGTAAACATCCAATTAGTAACAGCCATTTCCCGCAGCCAAGAAGTAGCTATAAAAAAAACCCTGGGAGGTACATCCATACAGATTAGTTTACAACTGTGGCTTGAAACACTCATATTTTGTACAGTATCATTGATTTTGGGTTTGATATTAGCGTGGGTACTTATACCATTTTACAACGCCAATACCCATTACCGATTAAAATTAGACGACTTATTTTCCTGGACACACTTAATGACAATTAGTCTTTCATTTTTGATTATCAGTTTTATTGCAGGCGGCTATCCAGCTTTACGCATCACGCGACAAAGCATTTCTACACTTGTAAAAGGTAAATCGGATATCCGCACCCGTTGGAGCATACAAAAGATATTGCCACTGATTCAATTTACAATTGCAATCGTGCTCGTGGTGTGTAGTGTTGTCGTCGTTTTGCAAATCAACCATATTAAACAAATGCCATTGGGATTTGAAAAACAACAAGTCATTAGCATCCCGATTGGCCCAAAGATAGATGCAAATCAAGCCCTACAAAAAATGCGTTTAGCGGTTTCATCTAATCCCCTGGTTACCCGAGTTACAGCATCCGACATCAACCTTGGGTTAGGTCGGGACGGTAGCCAATCAACTTCGCAGTTGGGTTTTGATTATCAAGGTAAAGGATTTACCACCAACTGGCAACGTGTAGATTTCGACTATTTCAGTACCTTAGATATTCCATTGATTGCAGGCCGAGGTTTTTCAACAGAAAGAGCTGCGGATTCAACGGCCCTAGTTATCAACGAAAAGATGGCAGCGCAACTAGGTGGAGTAGAAAATATTCTCAACAAGCCCCTTCCTTTATTTGATAAGCAAATGACGGTTATTGGTGTCGTTAAAGATTACAATTTCAAAGACCTGAGACAAGGTATACAGCCGCTATCGTTATTTATAGATCCAAACCTTGGGTTTGATATCAAATATATCCTCGTCCGTGTCAAATCCACCAACCTTGTACAATCTTTGAAAGAGGTAGAAAGCATATGGAAAACGATCTATACGGATTACAAAAACGATGCTTCCTATCTCGATGAAAATACGGATCGCATGTATGAACAAGAACAGCAAATGATGAAAATTATAAGCGCAGGTGGAATAATTGCAGTCATCATAGCCTGTATGGGGCTTTTTGCTGCAGCTCTTGTCGCTATCAGTGCACGCGTTAGAGAAATCGGCATCCGAAAAGTATTAGGAAGTACAATATGGAATCTTGTCTTATTATTATCCAAAGATTTCCTTCGCATTGTAGCTTTATCCTTACTGTTAGGGCTACCTATTGCATGGTATATTTCTAGCGAATGGCTCAACACCTTCTCCTACCGCTTTCACTTTCATTTTGGGATACTCATTTTATGCGCATTGGCTATGATGGCTTTAGCCTGCATCACCATATGTATACACACTATTAAAGCCGCAAGTCTAAATCCGGTAAATTCGCTTAGAGATCAATAAAGAAAAAACAAAGATCAAAGACCATAAAAGTTCTCATATCTAAATGACCAACAATGATAAAAAATCACCTTAAAATAGCTTGGAGAAATTTGTTAAAGAACAAAGGTTATACGATAATCAACATTATAGGCCTTGCCACCGGTATAGCCGCAGTATTGTTGATCGCGATATGGATACAAAATCAATTCCTCTACGATAGTTTTTACACGAACAAAGAAAACATATATAAACTGTGGAGTCGCACCGATTATCAAGGTAATACCAATGTAGGAAGCATAACAATGGCTCCTGCTGCTGAAGCACTAAAAAGAGAATATCCAGAAGTCGAACACAGTGCACGTCTATATTGGGCTACAGAAAGTCTAATCTCTTTCGGAGATATAAACATCAAATCCGAAGGGAATGAAGTAGATTCTGATTTTTTGAAAATCTTTAATTTCCCGGTACGACAAGGCATAAGTGATGGTATGCTGTCTACTCCCAATAATATAGTGTTAACAAAAAGCCTATCAAAAAGTCTTTTTGGCGAACAAAATCCCCTGAATAAAACTGTTACATTTGGATCAGGAGAGTCCTATAAAGTAACAGGAGTACTTGAAGACCTACCTTCATATTCGAGTTTTAACTTTAAATACCTGATTCCATTAACAGAAAGTAAAACCAAAGAGTATGGGACAAATTGGAACACCAACACCTACTATACATTTGTCACGTTAAAAGCCGGCACCGATGTAGAGCAATTCAATAATAAGATCAAACCGCTAATCCGTACCAACGCCAAAGATTTAAAATGGACATCCGTTTTCCTCTATCCTATCACCAAACAATATCTGTATGGAAGCTTCAAAAATGGGATTCCTTCTGGAGGGAGAATTGATCAGGTACGTCTAATAGGTGCTATCGGATTATTAATACTGGGGATAGCCTGTATAAATTTTATGAATCTCAGTACGGCACGTAGCCAGAAACGTAGCAAAGAAGTCGGTGTACGTAAAGTGGTCGGCGCAAAAAAATGGAGCTTGATACAACAGTTTCTTATCGAATCCATGCTGCTCGCTCTAATCGCTGGCATAATCGCTATTATGATGACTATATTATTCTTACCAGTCTTTAACCGTATTCTAGGAGCTCCACTCCTAGTCGACTGGAGTAGCCCTATAATATGGGGGCTAGGCTTAGGCTTTGTTTTACTGACCGGACTGTTGGCCGGTATATACCCTGCATTTGTCTTATCAGCATTCAAACCTATTAAATCTTTAAGAGATACGAGTAATAGATCTCACGTATTCAGCTTTAGAGAGGCACTCGTAGTCATTCAGTTTGGTATCGCAATTTTTTTGATTGTTGCCACCCTGGTGATTCGTTTACAGATCTCCTATGCTGGTGAACGCGAAATAGGTTACAATCCTGCTCAGCTTATTGAAATACCGGTAGAAGGGAATTTAGAACGTAATTATGAAGCCGTAAAGACCACACTTCTTGATGATCGAACAGCGACAAACATTACACGTACCGGCTGGACAATAACTGCGGACAATGCTTCGTCTGGTGGAAATTTCACTTGGGAAGGATCCACACCAGAACAAGAGAAAAACACCACATTTACAATAGTCCGTACCTCGGGGGATGATTTTATAAAAACGTTAGGACTAACATTGATCGATGGTAGGGATATCAATTATGCAAACTTTCCTGCTGATAGTACAGGAATACTATTAAATGAAACTGCTATAAAGACGATGGGATTACAAAACCCTGTCGGCAAATATTTGAAATGGGGAGATGCTGCTTTTACCATTGTTGGTATTATCAAAGACTATGTCAGTGGTTCGCCCTACCAAGAAGTACGACCTCTACTCATACACCCTTCAACGAAGTACCTACAGAACATCGTGGTACGAACAAACGGTCAACTCCCCATGAATCAAACCTTGGCAAACCTAGAAATGGTGGTAAAAAAAATTAATCCAAACTACCCTTTCACTTACCGATTTGTAGACGAACAGTACGCTCAGAAATTTAAACAGCAGGAACAGATAGGTAGGTTAGCTTTTGTATTCTCCGTACTGGCTATTTTCATCTCCTGTCTGGGACTATTTGGTCTAGCTTCCTATATCGCCGAGACCCGTACCAAAGAGATCGGTATCCGTAAAGTATTGGGTGCCTCAGTAATAGGTATTACAACCCTTCTATCCAAAGATTTCATCAAATTGGTAGTCATAGCTCTATTAATTGGTGCCCCTGTCGCATGGTGGGCAATGAATATCTGGTTAGATGATTTCGCTTATCGGATCAATATTTCTTGGTGGATTATTGCACTGGCTGGCTCATTGGCAATTCTTATCGCTGTTATAACAGTATCTTTTCAATCCTTAAGAGCTGCGCAGACCAACCCTGTAAACTCGCTTAAAGATGAATAGTAATTAATATAATAACCCAAAGCAAGGTCTCAAAATCTCATTCTTAAATCCAATATCTAAAAATGATAAAACTAGAAAATATATTTAAATGGTACAATGTAGGTGGTACCCGCTCATACGTATTAAAGGACATTAACTTGAATATTGAGCAGGGAGATTTTGTCTCTATAATGGGTCCCTCCGGATCTGGAAAATCCACATTACTGAACGTAATCGGTTCCCTCGACGAACCAAATGAAGGCAAGTACTATTTTATGGACGAAGATGTACTTGCGCTAAAGGCAAAAAAGAGGGCTGCCTTGTTTCAATCATCCATGGGCTATGTCTTTCAGTCCTACCATTTGATCGACGAGCTTACGGTCTATGAGAACATAGAGACTCCACTCATCTACAAAGATCTAACCGGTAAAGAGCGTAAAGCCATAGTAGCCGATATGCTGGATAGATTTGGTATCGTAGGCAAAAAAGACCTCTTCCCATCACAACTTTCTGGTGGGCAGCAACAGGTCGTAGGCATCGCTAGAGCGCTAGCTTCGTCGCCTAAATTATTATTGGCAGATGAACCTACTGGCAACCTCAACTCAAAACAAGGTGAAGATATCATGACATTGTTCAAACAGCTAAATGAAGATGGGGTTACGATCATACAGGTAACCCATTCGGAAAAAAATGCCGAATATGGTCACCGTATAATCAACATGCTAGATGGTCAATTGAAAGACATATAAATATCCAAACATTGTACAAGCGCTTTCTTTTTCTTAAATTAGTATATGGAGGAAAAGGAACTGAAAGCGCTTATATCTTTGTTGGATGATCCTGATATGGAGATTTTCAATCAGGTGCAGCAGCAGCTGATCACTTCTGGACCGGAGGTGATTCCTCAGCTAGAGGCTAGCTGGGAGTCTTCGTTTGACCCTTTGTCACAGACACGGATTGAAAATATAATCCACAAAATTCAATTTGACCAGGTTCAAAACGATCTTCAAATCTGGGCGTTACAGAACAACGATGATCTTTTAGAAGGTCTTTTGACTATAAACAGATATCAATATCCGAATCTAGATGAGAATGCCGTTCATTACCAACTGGCAGAGCTACGAAGAAATGCTTGGTTTCAGCTCATGTATGAAATGAGCCCGTTAGAAAAGGTTAAGCTTTTGAATAACATTATTTTTCGGGAGTTTGGCCTTTCAGGCAATACCACAAATTATCACGATCCTCAAAATTCATTTTTGCATAAAGTCCTTGAAACAAAAAAAGGCAATCCTATCTCTCTAGCTTGTATCTATAGTATTATAGCCCAAAAGCTTGATATTCCAATTTATGGCGTCAATCTCCCCAAACATTTCATCGTTGCCTATATCGATGAAGAGCATGAAAGTCCATTATTCTACATTAATGTATTCAACCGGGGCCAGGTGATGAAACATGATGATATCTTCTCTTTTCTTAAGCAACTTAATCTGCCCCCCAAAGAAGAGTACACGCTCCCCTGTTCAAATATCGCCATCATCAAACGGGTATTACGTAATCTAACGACCGCTTACGACAATCTGGGAAATATCGAAAAAAGAGAAGAGGTTAATACCCTTCTCCTTTTACTATCTGATTTTAATTAACGGGAGTCTAAAGAGATCGATCGAGGTCGTCTGTTTTCAACTGTGAGTTCTGCATCGGGAGCAACGTTTCCTGTAGCACTAATCAGAAAACGAAAAACCCTACTGGCAGCAGGATCTGCTACAAAGAAATACTTCCCATCCTCTTTACTATCTATGGCTACATCCATGGGTTCTTGTAGTTTCGTAAGAGCACCTGTTACTATCCGTGTCGGCGTTATGGTTTGTGAAGCTTGATATTGGGAGAATTTTTCAAAGACCAGAATTTTTCCAGAATTTGCCTGCCCTTGAACATAGTCTGTCAACAATAAAACGTCAGCACTTGCAGAATAGGAAAGTCCTCTGATATTCTGCGCATCAGCAACCTTCAGCACGTATTTTTCAGGAGCTTTCATAATCGTATCGCCATTATTTAATAACTGAGGTATAAAGCCCTTGTAAATGACCACTCCACCGTCTTTTTCCGCTGCATTAGAAATAACCAAGTCATTCCCAATACCGATAACCCCCCAAGGATTATGATCAAGTTTCATGCGATAACGCGGCCTAGTAAAATTACCTTTATTACGTGGTCTATCGATAGCAAACAAAGTATAGTCTGGTACTGCTGGTTGATTGGGTGGCGTACCCTTCGTCGTATCCGAAGCATTTGCAAAGAGAAGATAGTCCTCCGAAAGCTGACCATCATTGACCACAGTATAAAACAATCCTCTAACCTTATCATACATCCGGTTTCTGATACTGTTTCTATTACTAATCACACCTGTTTTACTCACTTCCATAACATGCACAGCAGTATCTAGGCTAGATTGACTATTTACACTTCCCTGAAAAAGCGATCCTCCAGAAAATGGACTGAAGTGAATCATACTCCCACCTTTTGCAGCAGACGCTAACTTGAATGCGAAAGTCTGAGGGAGTTTCTCATCATTAACACCATCCAAAGCCCAAACATTATAAAGGTCGGCTGCCGCTGAACCACTCGCATAATCCTCCGTAGAAACATACAACCTCGATATAGACTTTCGTACACGTTCTGGTTCATCATCGTCACGCTTACAGGCAACAATCGAAACTACTATAAATACTGCAACTATAGAAAAGAGATAATTCTTCATGTTATGGATTAATTCTTAATATGCAAACTTATGTAAAATGCTTTATATTCACGAACTCCTATTCGAAAATTTGGCGGAGAATACTCCACATAAATGGTAACGAAAAAGAGAGAGTAATCGCCACAACCACAATAAACTTTATAATGTAGAGAGTTTTCCGTAAAATTGCAGTCGGGAAGAAAATAATCATGGAGATTACGAAAGAATTCAACAGGGAAAAATTAACATTACCCAAAGATGGCAAGAAGCTCTTATTGCACTCTTGCTGTGCGCCTTGTGCCGGTGAAGTTATGGAGGCATTAATTTCCTCAGATATTGATTTCACTATTTATTTCTATAACCCCAATATTCATCCGAGAAAGGAATACGACATCCGTAAAGATGAAAATATTCGGTTTGCAGAGAAACACAATATCCCTTTCATAGACGCCGACTACGACGTGGATCATTGGTTTGAATTAGCCAAAGGCATGGAACATGAACCTGAAAAAGGCATCCGATGTACCATGTGCTTTGACATGCGCTTTGAAAAAACCGCGGAGTATGCTGCCGCCAATGGATTTGATGTCATATCAAGCTCTTTGGGTATATCTCGCTGGAAAAATATGGAACAGATCAATGACTGCGGTCTACGAGCTGCTTCGCGCCACCCAAACATGGAATATTGGACATTCAATTGGCGTAAAAAGGGTGGTTCGGCCCGTATGTTAGAAATCAGTAAACGAGAGAAATTCTACATGCAGGAATACTGCGGTTGCGCATATTCGCTTCGTGACACCAATAAATGGCGCATGGCCAACAACCGTGAAAAGGTAGAACTAGGCACAAAATACTACGGAGACGAGGAATAAAATTTATTTTACAAAATAATTGCATCCTTGGTTTTAAAACATTAATTTTGCAGGCTCAAATACAAGATTTTGAAGTATCTAAAACAATATAGAATCCCCTTTTCAGGACTTGCTGCAGGGAAACATGATTTTGACTTTGAGATTGACAACAAGTTCTTTGACTGCTTTGAGCATTCATTAGTTAAAAAAGGAAGTCTTCTTGCGAAAGTTTCACTACAGAAGCAAGAATCCATGCTAATCGTCAATTTTGACATTAGCGGAAAGATTTCACTAACATGCGATGTTTGTTTAGCGGAGATTCAATCTCCAGTTCATTTTTCTGAACGAGTGATCGTGAAGTTCATCAATGAAGAATGGGCTGATGACACCGAAGAGGTCATTGTCTTGAACAAGACAGACCATGAACTAGACATTGCTACACTACTTTACGAATACATCAACGTTCAAGTTCCTTATTACGCTAAATGCAGCGAACAAGGTGAAGACACAACATGTGATCCCGAAATGTTAGCAAAGATCAGTGGAACAGTAGATGCAGAAGAAGAGTCGGTAACAGAAAACGAAAGTATTGACCCTCGTTGGGCCGCATTAAAGAATATTAAAAACAATTAAAAAAACATAATACGAGATGGCACATCCAAAACGTAAGACTTCGAAATCGAGAAGAGACAAAAGAAGAACACATTATAAGGCTGAAAAACCTACATTGACAGTATGTAAAGAAACAGGTGCAGTACACGTACCACACAAAGCATATGAAGTAGATGGCAATTTATACTACAACGGTAAATTGATTATCGAGAACACTGCTGCTGTCTAAAAAATATCTTTTAAAAAACATCCCAAAAAAGCTTAATTATTTAACATTTTGCTTTAATTTGGGATGTTTTTTGCGTATTATTGATTTAGAAAAATAATAACGGATGAAGATTGGATTAGACGTCTTAGGTGGAGATTATGCTCCAAATTCCACAATTCTTGGTGCTATAGAAGCACAAAAAGTTCTTAAAAACGATCAACGTATTGTGTTGTTCGGAGACGAAGAAGATAGCAGAAATCGGATAATAGAAGCTGGAGTAGACCCACTGCTATTTGATTACGTCCATGCCCCGGAAAACATTTCGATGCATGAACATCCTACCAAAGCTATCACCCAAAAGCCTAACTCAAGCGTAGCTAAAGGCTTTGAGTTATTAAAAAACGGTGAGATTGACTCTTTCTCTTCTGCAGGAAACACTGGTGCTATGCTTGTAGGAGCTATGTTCAGTGTAAAAACTATCCCCGGAGTATTAAGACCAGCGATAGCAACAAATGTTCCTAAACTCAAAAATGGTTACGGAATTCTCCTTGACGTTGGAGCCAACGCAGATTGTAAACCCGAAATGTTAAATCAGTTTGCCTTACTAGGCAGCTTGTATTCTGAACATGTATACGGCGTACAAAATCCAAAAGTTGGCCTTTTGAACATTGGAGAAGAAGAAGAAAAAGGAAACATTCTAACAATATCGACCTATCCCCTACTAAAATCAAACCCCAAAATCAATTTCATAGGTAATGCTGAAGGACGTGATTTGTTTACAGATCAGGCTGATGTATATGTATGTGATGGGTATACGGGCAATGTTGTTCTAAAATTAGCGGAATCTTTCTATGTGGTCACATTGAAAAAGGGCTTTAAGGACGACTTTTTTGACAGGTTCAATTATGAACGGTACGGTGGAAGTCCAATATTAGGTGTCAATGCTCCCGTCATTATTGGTCATGGTATCTCTACACCTGAAGCAATAAAAAACATGGTATTACTATCCAAAGATATGATCGAGTCAAAATTTATTGACAAGATTAAATCAGCTTTTAACTAAGATAATATGTCTAAAATTCATGCAGCTATTACGGCGGTAAATGGGTATGTTCCGGAATATGTATTAACAAACAAGGAACTAGAAACAATGGTTGATACCAATGACGAGTGGATTGTATCACGCACAGGTATCAAAGAACGTCGTATTCTAAAGGGTGAAGGACTTGCAACATCTGATTTAGCAGTCCCTGCTGTCAAAGGATTACTTGAAAAAAGAGGAATCACAGCAGAGGATATCGACTTAATTATTTTTTGTACAAGTACCCCTGACATGTTGTTTCCAGCTACGGCTAATATTCTAGCTGATAAAATTGGAGCTAAAAATGCTTGGGGCTACGATTTGCAGGCTGCTTGTTCAGGTTTTTTATTTGGATTAACAACAGGCTCGCAGTTCATTGAATCAGGCAAACATAAAAAAGTATTAGTCGTTGGCGCAGACAAAATGTCGTCTGTGGTAAACTATACTGATCGCAACACCTGTATCTTGTTTGGAGATGGCTGCGGCGCCGTATTATTAGAACCGAATACAGAAGGTAATGGCATACAAGACACGATCTTAAAAACAGATGGTTCGGGAGGCCAATACTTAAATATCAAAGGTGGTGGATCGCTAAATCCAGCATCGCATGAGACTGTTGAAGCGGGTTTACACTATGCTTATCAAGAAGGGAAAACAGTATTTAAATTCGCTGTAACTAATATGGCTGATGTGGCTCACGAAATCATGGTACGCAATCAGCTTACAGCAGATGATATCGCTTGGCTAGTACCGCATCAAGCAAATAAACGCATTATCGATGCTACAGCTGAACGGGCTGGTCTTCCAGAGGAAAAAGTAATGGTGAACATCCATAAATATGGAAATACAACGAGTGGCACCATTCCACTTTGTTTATGGGAATGGGAAAGTCAGTTAAAAAAAGGAGACAACTTAATTCTTGCTGCATTTGGCGGAGGATTCACTTGGGGCTCTGTATATTTAAAATGGGCCTATTAAGTTTATCCATTTTGCTAAAAATATAACTATTACAAAAGCCGTAACAACTTTCACGACTGTTGGCAATTCAATAGAATCGTAAAAGTTTTTATGTATCTTTATACGCTATTTTAAAAATTATTTAAAAAAATAAAACCTACTGAAGTATGAGTATGGATATCAAACAAATTCAAGACCTGATCAAATTTGTTTCTAAATCAGGAGTGAATGAAGTATCGATTGAAGAAAAAGATTTCAAGATCACAATAAAAACAAATCAGGAACCAACTTATGTTACTGCATCTTTACCTGCTGCCGTTGCTCCAGTCGCTGTTCAAGGCGCCCCTGCTCCAGCAGCTCCAGTAACAGCACCGGTAGCTGTAGTTGCGACACCTGCTGCAGACGATGAGTCTCATTTCATCACTGTAAAATCACCTATGATAGGTACTTTTTATCGTTCCTCAGGCCCAGATAAAGCTCCATTTGTAAATGTAGGCGATGATATCACACCGGGAAAAGTAACTTGTATTGTTGAAGCAATGAAGCTGTTCAATGAAATCGAGTCAGAAGTATCTGGTAAAATAGTAAAAATATTAGTGAACGACGCTCAACCCGTCGAGTATGATCAACCTCTTTTCTTAGTTGATCCAAGATAATCTCTAGCTGCTTAATTAAGCAGCTTTTTAAATTTAAAAACAACCGGAATATCTACCCTTACATTAGGGGTTTATTCCGTTTTTTCTAAATAAAAACTTCTACAGAACTGCGCAAAAATGCACAGTTAATTGTTCATCAAGTTATTCACTATGTTCAAAAAGATATTAATAGCAAATAGAGGCGAAATCGCATTACGTATCATCCGCACTTGTCGCGAGATGGGAATAAAGAGTGTCGCAGTATATTCAACCGCAGACAGGGACAGTCTTCACGTAAGATTTGCTGATGAGGCAGTTTGTATTGGACCTCCAGCGAGTAAAGACTCTTATTTAAATATTCCAAATATTATTGCAGCAGCCGAATTAACCAATGCGGATGCAATACACCCGGGTTACGGATTTTTATCTGAAAACGCAAAATTCTCAGCTATCTGCGCTGAATATGGCATTAAATTTATAGGTGCTACGGCAGATCAGATTGAAAAGATGGGCGACAAAGCCTCCGCAAAAGATACGATGAAAAAAGCTGGTGTACCTACGGTACCTGGTTCGGACGGGCTTATCCCCGATGTAAAAACGGGTATTGCTATAGCCAAAGAAATCGGTTATCCGGTCATTATCAAAGCAACTGCTGGAGGTGGTGGCCGTGGTATGCGTATTATTTGGAAAGATGAGGAGTTTGAACCTAACTGGGATTCAGCACGTCAAGAATCTGCCGCAGCTTTTGGCAACGATGGTATCTATTTAGAGAAATTTGTTGAAGAACCGCGTCACATTGAAATACAGGTGATTGGGGATCAATACGGCACAGTTTGTCACCTTTCTGAAAGAGATTGTTCGATCCAGCGCCGTCATCAAAAATTAGTAGAGGAAGCACCTTCCCCTTTCATCACACCAGAGTTACGTGCTCAAATGGGTGAAGCGGCAATCAAAGGAGCACAAGCTGTTAACTATGAAGGAGCGGGTACTATAGAGTTCTTGGTAGACAAGCACCGTAACTTCTATTTTATGGAAATGAATACACGTATTCAAGTAGAGCACCCCGTAACAGAAGAAGTCATAAACTTTGATTTAATCAAAGAACAAATAAAAGTGGCGGCAGGTATTCCTATTTCAGGGAAAAGCTATGAGCCTACCATGCATGCAATAGAATGTCGTATAAACGCAGAAGACCCATTCAATAACTTCCGTCCATCACCAGGTAAGATTACAAACTTTCATTCCCCGGGAGGTCATGGTGTACGTGTAGACACACACGTTTATGCAGGATATACTATTCCTTCTAACTATGACTCTATGATTGCTAAGCTAATCTGTGTAGCTCAAACAAGAGAAGAGGCCATAAGTACGATGGAACGCGCGCTTAGTGAATTTGTCATCGAAGGAGTTAAGACCACGATCCCACTACACCTGCGGTTAATGCGCGATCCTAATTTCAGAGCTGGTAATTTTACCACCAAATTCATGGAAACTTTTGACTTAACAGAATATCCAGACGAAGATTAAACGTAAAATTTTTGTTTTATATTAAAAGATACCATTCTTCTCCCAAAGAATGGTATTTTTGTTTTCATATAAGTATACATATGTCCAGTAAAAAACTAATCGACGCTATTAAAGAGAAAGGAAAGAATATAGAAGCCGAAATGTCATTCTTTGAACATTTGGAAGTTTTACGATGGCATATCATCCGTTCTGTTATTGCTATCGCCCTGTTTGCCATCCTATCATTTACATTCTATGATTTTGTATTCAACCAAATCATTATGGGGCCAAAAAATCTCGATTTCTGGACCTATCGCATGATGTGTAAAGTTGGAGATTTGATGAATCTCGATGGCTTCTGCGTAGAACGCATACCTTTTAATATTATCAATACGGAGCTCGCCGGACAATTTATGCTACAAATAAACTCTTGCTTATTGATGGCTTTAGCATTAGGTTTTCCTTATTTGCTATTTGAGGTGTGGCTATTTGTAAAACCAGCTCTTACAGATGTTGAACAACAATCTGCTCGTGGTTTTGTATTTTATGCGACAGTACTCTTCATAATAGGTGCTTTATTTGGTTATTATATTGTCGTTCCTTTATCGGTCAACTTTCTTGCAAACGTATCATTAAGCCAGGAAATCACCAATCAAATCACGATAGATTCCTATCTATCGACAATAGCTACTTTAACGCTAGGCTGTGGTATCGTATTCTTACTACCTATCCTGATTTTTATTTTATCTAAACTGGGATTAATGACGCCACAATTTATGCGAGCAAGTCGTCGTTACGCGGCAGTCATCATCTTGATTATTGGTGCTATCATTACACCTACTGCAGATATTATTACATTGCTTACAGTCAGTGCTCCAATGTTTATCCTTTATGAGTTAAGCATTATGGTATCGGCAAATGTTAAAAAACAAAAAGACTTAAAGGAAAAAGAATTTTACAACAGCTAATATTAAGTATTTAGGAAATACTCATGAGTCCATCAGCTGGCGGATCATGTAATAAATGTGAAGCATTCATGAGTTCCATCAAGAAAACAATTAAACGAACGAATAATTATTTACATATGAAATATCCATGTAGTAGAACTGCACAAATACGAATGACCGAGAAGCAGCATGCACACCAATTACAACAATTCGTGCATAATATACTTTGGGTATTCCATAATACAACTGAAAATCAAATTATACACATATGAAAATTGCAATAGGAAGCGATCACGCTGGATTTGATTATAAAACGGAGATTATCCCCTACTTAACCGCCCTAGGTTACGAAGTACAAGATTTTGGTCCTACGACTGCTGATTCTGTAGACTACCCTGACTTTGCTCACCCTGTCTCAACGTCTGTAGAAACTCAGGAAAATGAGTTAGGCATCTTGATCTGTGGCAGTGCCAATGGTGTAGCTATAACAGCTAATAAACACCAAGGAATCCGCGCGGCTATAGCTTGGCAAAATGAAATTGCAGCACTAGCCCGTCAACACAACAATGCTAATATCATATGTATTCCTGCACGATTTATAGACCTTGATCTGGCAAAAAAAATAGCACATACCTTCTTAACGACACCGTTTGAAGGTGGTCGTCACGCTAATCGCGTAGATAAGATTGCTTGTTGCTAAACCAGTTTTAATAACAGTCATCAAAGATAGTTATATACATATGAAAAGATTATTCTCAATTTTATTCATTTTACCTGCTTTGTACAGCTGTAGCTTGGCGCAAGTACAGAAAAAATACGCAGAACTAATAACGGAGGAAAGTTCTAGAAAACACCTTACCATATTAGCGAGCAAAGAATTCGAAGGAAGAGGAACAGGTCAAGAAGGAGGCAGAAAGGCGGCTAATTATATCGCCGACCACTTCAAGTCATATGGATTGACTCCTATCGTAAATGGCAGTTCGTACTTTCAACCCGTCTCCTTATTACGAATCGGCTATACGGTAAACAGTTTTGTATTGGATCAAACTCCTCTGGAAAACGGGAAAGACTTTTTTGTACAGGGAGACAACGATCTTTCTAGCTTCGCTTCTCAAGAGATTGTATTTGTAGGCTATGGTTTACAACACGAAAATTATAATGAACTCAAAGGCACAGATATCAAAGACAAAGTGATATTAGTGCTTAATGAAGGAGAGCCATATGATAAAGCTGGAAACTCACTCCTAACGGGCACAAAGTCGAAGTCAGACTGGTCTAGCAGCCGATTCAAAAGAATACAGGAACTTGTCAAATTACAACCTAAGCTTATATTGGCTACGAACTCTCAGGTTGTAGATATGATAGGTAGAATGAAAGGTCGATTAACATCGGGACGTATCGCGTTGGACAATGGGGATAATAACCGGATGCTTACTCAACCCGTACCTGTTGTTAATATTAGCGAAAAGATTGCAGAACAGATTTTAAGTAAAGCAAACAGCTCCGTTACTAAATTTAAAGAGGAGGCAACAGTACAAGTCCAAAAACCTTTAGTCATCACCAGCAAACTAGATGCTGAGATGGGGGTAACTAAAGAAAAACTGAATGATCCCAATGTACTGGGACTTCTTGAAGGATCAGACTTAAAAGATGAGGTTATCGTCCTCTGCGGGCACTATGACCATGATGGCATTTTACCTGACGGCACATTCTTTCCTGGTGCTGATGATAACGGTAGCGGGACTGTGGCCGTTTTGGAGCTAGCACGGGCATTTGCGGCTGCTAAAAAAGAGGGTAAGGGGCCTCGTAGAAGTATCCTTTTCATCGGATTAGCAGCCGAAGAGAAAGGTCTTTTAGGATCTAAATTCTATGTAGAAAACCCCATATTACCACTGCAAAATACTGTAGCATGTATCAATATTGACATGATTGGACGGATAGATGACAAACACCTAAATGGCAACCACAACTATCTACATGCTATAGGTCTAGATAAATTAAGTTCAGAACTCCAAAGTGTAACCGAGAAAGCGAACAAAGATTTTGTGGGAATCGAATTGGATTATTCCTATAATGACCCCAATGAACCAATGCGTCTTTATTATCGATCAGACCATTACAATTTTGCTGAAAAAGGAATACCTTCAGCCTTCTTCTTTTCAGGTCTTCACCCACATTACCATACACCAGAGGACACCGTAGACAAAATCGATTTCCCGATGATGGTAAAGCGTGAAAAGTTAATTTTCCATACCGCTTGGGAAATAGCAAACAGAGACAAAAGACTTGTTGTAGATAGTAATAAAAAATAAGTTACCTACAGAGACAATAAATATGAAAGCAGTGCCCTAAGAAAGCACTGCTTTCATATTTACGACATGTCGTCTTCCTTCAAAATCTACGATAGTAATAGAATACTTATAAAAGTAAACAAAATAGGTATATTTCTGTTTATAGGATATTAACACGATCAAATGGCATTTGTAGACTATTATAGCACCTTAGGTCTTGACAAAACAGCAAGTCAAGACGACATTAAAAAAACCTATCGAAAACTCGCGCGAAAATATCATCCCGACTTGAATCCCGACGATGAGGCTGCAAAAAAGAAGTTTCAAGAGATTAACGAAGCCAATGAAGTTCTGACAGATCCGGAAAAAAGAAAAAAGTATGATCAATACGGCGAAAATTGGAAGCATGGAGATGAATATGAGCGCGCACAGCAACAACGAGGATATTCATCAAGAGGATCTGGACAACAAAATCCATTCGAAGGCTTTGACTATAACGGAAATTATGATACCGGTGAATACTCCGACTTCTTCGAGCAACTATTTGGGTCTAGGTTTGGAGGAGGACGCAAAAGTTCTTATAAAGGAGAAGACTACAATGCCGAGGTCGAGTTAACACTTCAACAGGCGGGTACTACACACCAGCAAACATTCACCGTTAATGGAAAGAATATCCGCTTCACTATTCCTGCTGGAGTTCAAGATGGTCAAAAAATTCGTCTGAAAGGACAAGGTGCTGCTGGTTTAAATGGGGGACCGAAAGGAGATCTTTACATCACGTTCCACGTTGCTCAAGATCCGCAACTTACCCGCAAAGGCAATGATCTATATAGCAAATTAGAAATCGATCTCTTTACCGCTTTACTTGGAGGAGATGCGATTATAAATACTTGGAATGGAAAAGCTAAAGTTAAAATAAAGGCCGGCACACAAAATGGAACAAAAATAAGACTAAAGGACAAGGGGTTCCCTGTTTATAAGGAGGAGGGCAGATTTGGCGACTTCTACGCCGAAATACAAGTAAAAATACCAACTGATTTAAATGATGAACAGCGGAAACTATTTGAACAAGCAGCCGCTTTAAACAAAGAATAATATGGAAGCTACCTTATTTAAGATTGTTGATATATGTCGATCTAATAATATCGAGATCACCTTTATCAAAGAATTGCAGCAAAGCGGCTTGATAGACATTACCGTAATTGAGAGTCAGGAGTTTGTACCAGAAGAGCAGATTGCTCAGATAGAGAGATACCATAATTGGTATTACAATTTAGAACTCAACGTTCAAGGAATAGAAGTCGTACAACATCTCTTGCAGAAGATCGAATTTCTACAGCACGAAATAAAACTTCTAAAACGATCACACTAAAATATCTTCACAGTACTGTAATTCAATACTGGCTTTTTCCTATTAATGTCATAATCAGACATTGTCCCGCTCGCCTGTTAGCTTGTTAAATACATATTTCTTAAATTGTTATATAGACATAAACAAAGAAGAACTATGAAACAATTAGAAAACAAGGTAGCCATCGTCACCGGTGGTGCGTCAGGAATAGGTAAAGCTATTGTCGAGATCTTCATCAGAGAGGGTGCTAAAGTTGTAGTCTCTGATTTAAATGAAAAGGCAGGTAATGAATTTATAAATAGCTGTGGCGGTAACCATGCTATTTTTGTCAAAGCTGATTCTTCTTCACCAAAAGATAATGAGAAAATTGTGGAAGCAGCTATCGCTAATTTTGGGGCCTTACATATCGCCGTTAACAACGCCGGTATTGGCGGTGAATCCAATCCCGTAGGTGACCTTTCTATTGATGGCTGGGACAAGGTTATCAATATCAACTTAAATGGTGTATTCTATGGTATGCATTATCAATTGCCGGAGATTGCTAAGGTGGGCGGCAGTATCATTAACGTTGCTTCGATTCTGGGTTCTGTTGGATTCATGAACTCAGCTGCTTATGTTGCAGCAAAACATGGCGTGGTTGGTTTGACAAAAACAGCGGGTTGGGAATACGCTACTAAAGGTGTACGCGTCAATGCGATAGGCCCTGGGTTTATTGAAACACCATTAATCGAAAATGCGCTAGACGATGCCACAAAAACATACTTGGCTAGCCAACATGCTTTTCAACGCTTAGGGAAACCAGAAGAAGTCGCTGAACTTGCACTATGGCTTGCAACAGATAAATCATCTTTCGTAACGGCTTCCTATTATCCGGTTGATGGCGGATATTTGGCAAAATAGTATTAAATTGCGCGCTTAAAACTTAACCTGTCATGCAATTAATTTATAAAGGTAAGACGAAAGACGTCTACGATTTAGGTAATAGCCAATATCTATTGAAATTCAAAGATGATGTCACCGGTGAAAACGGTGTCTTCGATCCAGGAGCTAACACGGTAGGATTAACTATTGATGGTGCTGGAAAATCAGGTCTAAAAATGACCAAGTACTTTTATGAATTATTAAATGCTCTTCAGATTCCGACTCATTTAATATCTGTTGATCTGAATGAGGTAAGCATGATCGTTAAAGAAGCTGAAGTCCTAGGCAAAGGATTAGAAGTGATTTGTCGCTATAGAGCAGTAGGCAGCTTCTACAGACGCTATGCAGCTTATTGTAACGAAGGTCAGGACCTAAATGGATTTGTAGAGGTTACGATTAAAGATGATGAGCGCGGAGATCCGGTAATCTCGGAAGATGCTTTAGAAAACCTTGGAATCTTAACTAAAGAACTTTACCAAGAGTTGAAAGCATTGACGGTCAAAATCTGTGCTATCGTAAAAGCAGAACTTTCAAAAAAAGGTTTGGACTTATACGACATTAAGTTAGAATTTGGGTATGATAAGACAAGCAAGCAAATAATCCTAATCGATGAAATATCTGGAGGCAACATGCGCGTTTATAAAAACGGCACTTATATCGCCCCCTTAGATTTAGAAAAAGAGTTTTTATCATAAATAATAAGAGCTGGTTTTAATAAAACCAGCTCTTATTATTTTCAATCATCAAGATTCAGTGTATCTCGATGCAATACATTAAATTTCGCATCATAATATTCCACATAATACTTAGCAGGACATAATTCTAGTTGCAGTTTCTTATCCTCACCTGGTTTAAAGATTTGGAAATACTGAATCCCAGTATTTCCGTTTAAGAAATCGATATACACTTTAGCATATTTAATCTGATTGACCCTTCTTAAATCAGTTTGCGGCTCTACACGTACATTTTTCCTTTTCACTTCGCTCTCACAGTTAGATATCTGCCACTTCAAGCTATCGGCATTCCCTTCCTGTAGCCGTTGTGCATTAATACGGGCCAGATAGTCTATTTTACAAAAGCGGCAACTCAGATGTTCCTCGGTGCTAATGTAATAGATCAAACTCAGGCCAGCTTGGTCTTTATAAGGGATATAAACATGACGGATATCCAATCGTCCACTTTCCAAATCTTTCTGATAGTAATATGAATTTTGATAATTCTTTCTTTCATAACCATCGAGCTTTTCCACAGCATTCTTGTGGTACAAGGCAATAAGATGGTATCTCGGACTAGACTCGGGTACTGCAGAAAATAACAGCTTCGCTCCCTTCATTTGTACACCGACAGATTTCAAAATCCTCTTGTCTTCTTCGTAGGTTCCAACTGTTTTCAATCCAGATTTACCGCCATTAAATGGTTTCAAATCCATGTACAACCAGACATTCGAATTCTGCAAATGAGTATTAAAGTATCGGTCTACATCTTCAACAAACACTCCGCCTTTCGCAAAATGAGGGGATCTGCAACCCGATAAAATGACCATTACTAAAAACAACAACCCTGAATTTCTTAACATCATCAAAATCGACTACATATTCGTCAAATCCAAGCGTATCGGCAATTCATACTCCACCCGAACAGTCCGCCCGTTTTGTACACCAGGAATCCATTTGGGCGCATTGCTCAATAAGTGTACGGCAGCCTCGCCGGTCCCGTAACCTAAGTCTTCTGTACTCTTAACATTAGAAAGTGAACCATCTTTTTCTACGATAAACTGTACGCGAATTGTTCCCTTGACTCCAGCATCAATAGCTCCTGACGGATATTGGTAATTGTCTCCAATCCATTTACGGAAAACAGCCATCCCCTCGGGTGGTTTCGGTGCATTCTCAACTTCGGTAAACACTTCATTTTTTCCTTCCTTCTCTGAAATAGAAGTTAAATCCAATCGAATAGGTAGGGCATATGCTACCCTCACGGCTCTCCCATTCTGCACGCCGGGAGACCATTTGGTAGAATTACTTAATAAATTAACAGCAGCCTCACCTGTACCATGACCGATATCCTTTGTTATTTTAAGATTACTTAGCGTTCCGTCCTTCTCGACAATAAAAGAAACCACAACGGTCCCTTTTACTGCAGCATCTAAGGCTGATTTTGGGTATTGATAATTCTCACCGATCCATCGACGAAAAGCCACCATCCCTCCTGAAGGTTCAGGTTGAATCTCAACAGATTCGAAGAGCTCAGTTCCATCACCTGTGGTAACGACTTTACCTTCATCATTTTTTTGCTTTCGGATTTCACCGCCTTTCTTTGAGGTATCCTGTGCAATAAATATTTCTTCTTTTCCATCGGAAACCGATCCTGAGTTGTGTTCAACTTTCAGAAAATCAACATCAACAATTTTGGATTCCACATCCGACACTACTGCACGAGCTCTACTGGTATTGAATATCAGGGTCGAACAAACTACAATCAGCAAAATAGGTAGACCTGCTAAATAAAACAGTTTATTTCTATTCGATGATTTATTCTTAAACAACATCATAATTCTCTTTTTTAAAAATGACTGGTTCGAAAAATAATGAACCAGATGACTTGGATTAGTACGCATTGCATGCGCAACCAACAATTCTGCATAAGCGACTTTGTCTTGCGAACAAAGTTCATCAGCGATGCACTCGTGCTGAAACTTTAACTCTTTACGAATTAGATAAACTATTGGATTGAACCAATTTAAAACACCCACAATTTCTAGTAAAACAATATCGTATGAATGTCCTTGATCTACGTGAACCTGTTCATGATCGCCTATCATCCTTTCATCCTGCACCTTACTTCCTAGAAACACCTTCCTAAAGAAAGAAAAGCTTGCGTACTCGTGTCGAAAAGTAAAAGCCTTACTGACTTTTCGCAATCGCCAAATTAAGAGTAATACGCAAACAAGAACACCTCCCCAATACAACTTCGATAAGATATCCACCAAGCGATACGACTGTTCATCAGAAGTATCAGGGATATAGACAACATCCATAACCTCCGCTAGATTCACGACCGGGAGCATTTGTTCCTTTACGAAGACGTCAGAAAGATCAACAAAGAGTCCTACCGGAATCAATAAGGAGACCATTACAATTCCCAATAGATAAACTCGATTCCATTGAAAAAATGTCAATTTACGAAAGCAAAGATGGTATAATCCAAATCCGATACCCATCGCGATGTTCACTAAGAGTAAGTAAATCATAAGTTTTTAAGTTTATGGTCAAGTAGTAGTAGGATTACTACTTGTTTTTATTGATCAATGTCAATATTTCATCTAATTCTTTTACATCCAACTTGTTCTCTTCCAAAAAATAAGAAAGCATGCGCTTCGGAGAGTTCTCAAAATATCCATTCAACAACTTACCAGCTACAATTTTCTTATAGTCTTCTTTCTGAACAACTGGAATATAGCGATGGCTTTTACCAAACGCTTGATGATCCACAAAACCCTTGGTCTCTAAGATCCTGATAATAGTAGAAACTGTATTGTACGCAGGTTTAGGTTCAGGCAATCGATCAATAATTTCCTTTACAAATCCTCCGCCCATATCCCAAAGCTCCTGCATGATTTGTTCCTCTGCTTTTGTTAATTCTTTAATCTCGTCCATAATACTATTTTATAAAAAATGGCACGTCTGCCTATAACCGATTATGAATCTAAGTTAAAACTAAAAACTTAGTTTCACAACTATTTTTTTAGTTTTAATACAAAAAGCTGATTCGCTCTCCTGATAATCAGTCGATACGCCATCTCCGATTGGATTTTTTCTCCGATTGCTTCGTCTTTCGATCCAGACGAGCTAGCACTTTAGCCCGTGGTATCTTCGTAGGTATACGTTTTTTTGTGGGGGTCAGCGCCTTTACCAGCAAATCAAATAATCTTTCAACTGCTATTTCTTTATTTGCGAGTTGACTCCTACTCTCAGACGCCTCCAACTGTAACCATCCTTCTGCATATATACGGTGTGCTAACTTGGATTGAATCAAATCTTTTTGTAAGGAGGAGAATATTTTAGAGTTTATTACATCCCACAATAATGTCACTTTAGTTTCTACTTTATTTACATTTTGTCCACCGGATCCACCCGAACGAGAGGTCTTAAATGCGACTTCTTTTTTTAATTCTTCTAAATTAATCTCCATCCGATAAACTTTACGATTTTATTGCAAAATGATTGTAAAACGTTATTTAAATTTGAATGTTATAAATATATAAACAAAACTTCATGAAAATAGGAATAGTTTGTTACCCCACATTTGGTGGTTCAGGAGTAGTAGCGACGGAACTAGGTAAAGGATTGGCTTCAGAAGGACATCAAGTACATTTCATAACCTATAGTCAACCTGCACGATTGGACTTTTTCTCTGAAAACTTATTCTATCATGAGGTAGCTGTATCACAGTACCCGCTGTTCGATTTCCCTCCGTATGAATCCGCTTTAGCCAGTAAACTAGTTGATGTTGTACGCTTTGAAAAACTCGACGTACTACACGTACACTATGCCATTCCTCACGCGTCTGCGGCCTACCTCGCCAAGCAAATACTACGGACCTACGGCATTGACATCCCGGTAGTAACCACATTGCACGGTACAGATATCACGCTGGTAGGAAAGGACAAAAGTTTTAAACCGGTAGTTACGTTTTCGATCAACGAATCGGATGGCGTTACCACCGTATCTGAAAGCTTAAAAAAGCAGACCTTAGAATTTTTTGATATTACCCGAGATATTGAAGTCATCCCAAATTTTATCGATCTCAACCGATTTGTAAATAAAAAGAGAGAACATTTCAAAAGAGCGATAGCACCGGACAACGAGCGCATCATGGTACATACTTCCAACTTCAGAAAGGTAAAAAACACAAGTGATGTCGTACGCATATTTCACCAGGTAAACCAAAAGATCCCGAGTAAATTGCTGATGGTTGGAGATGGCCCGGAACGAACAAATGCAGAAGAATTATCCAGACAATTAGGCATATCTAATTGCGTACGTTTTCTCGGAAAACAAGATGCCATAGAGGAAATATTATCCGTTTCGGATCTTTTTCTTATGCCCTCTTCCTCCGAAAGTTTTGGACTGGCGGCATTAGAGGCTATGGCCTGTAGTGTACCTGTTGTGTCGTCCAATGCTGGGGGATTGCCTGAGCTAAACGTAAACGGGGTTACCGGCTTTTTGAGCAACATAGGCGATGTAGACGACATGGCTAAAAATGCCGTTTATATTTTGGAAGACTGTGAGCGGCTAGAGAACTTTAAAAAAGCAGCTTATGCTAGGGCCAAGGACTTTGATATCAAACAAATTCTTCCCTTATATGAAGGGTATTATAACAAAGCCATTGAAAGCGTAAAAAAGTAAAACAAATCACATTCAGCACACTTTAGGCGAAAAAAAAATTATATCTTTGACTTTTGGAAATATTCCAAAAAAATCAAGCATGAAATATAAACGTATCCTACTAAAACTCAGCGGTGAAGCTCTAATGGGAGAGCAGAATTATGGCATTGATATCAACAGAGTTGCTCAATATGCCAGAGACATTAAAGAAATTCACGAACAAGGCTTAGAAATTGCAATCGTCATCGGAGGAGGAAATATCTACAGAGGTCTGAGCGCTGAAAAAGCAGGGATGGACAGAGTACAGGCAGATTACATGGGAATGTTGGCAACAGTAATCAACAGTATGGCCTTACAAGATGCCTTGGAAAAAGTAGGTTTAAAAACAAGATTACTTACAGCAATCAAAATGGAACAAATCTGTGAACCATTTATCCGTAGAAGAGCTGTAAGACACTTAGAAAAAGGCAGAATCGTAATTTTTGGAGCAGGCACTGGAAATCCCTACTTCACTACAGATACAGCTGCATCATTGAGAGCGATTGAAATCAATGCAGATGCTGTATTAAAAGGTACACGTGTGGATGGAATCTACTCTGCAGATCCAGAGAAAGATCCTACCGCGACCCGTTTTGACAACATTTCCTTTACCGAGGTATACCAAAAAGGGTTAAATGTTATGGATATGACTGCTTTTACACTGTGTCAGGAAAATAACCTGCCAATTATAGTTTTTGATATGAACAAGCCGGGCAACTTAAGGAAGCTAGCTGACGGAGAACATATCGGGACTATTGTTAGCTAAAAAAATAAAACTACAAACATATGAACGAACTGATATCAATAGAATTGGATGACTGCAAAGAGAAAATGACAAAAGCAGTGCAGCATACCGAATCAGAACTTACTAAAATTCGGGCAGGAAAGGCTACCCCATCTATGTTAGACGGTATACATGTAGATTATTATGGATCTGCTACTGCACTATCTCAAGTAAGTAACGTCAATACTACTGATGCACGTACTATCGTCATCCAACCTTGGGAAAAAAATCTTCTTGGTGCCATTGAAAAAGCAATTATGGACTCCAACATTGGATTAAATCCACAAAATGATGGTTCTGTAATACGTTTGGTTGTTCCTCCTTTGACAGAAGAAAGAAGACGCGATTTAGTAAAAAAAGCGAAAGAAGAAGCTGAAAAAGGACGTGTCGGTGTTCGTAATATCCGCAAGGATACTAACGAATCCATCAAGAAACTAAAAAATGACGGTGCTTCTGAGGACGAAATAAAACTTGGTGAAGCTGAAGTTCAAAAACTAACAGACAGTTATATCGCAAAAGTAGACCAACTGGCTGAGTTGAAAGAAAAAGATATCATGACTGTATAAATTCATTATACCAGCAATAAAAAAAGCTATCTCTAGGGATAGCTTTTTTTATTGCTGGGAATTGTGATTATCATTTATTAATTTTAGTATTCCTTCAAACGACAAATAATGACCACAAGACGTAATTTTATCAAAAAGACTGGCCTAGGATTAATGGGGACTTACTTTGGTTCTTCTATGCTAACCGCATGTACTCAAAATTCGCTAAAAAAGGAAGGCCCTTTTGCAAATATAGGTTTACAGATCTATTCCCTCCGAGATCTGTTAGTCCAAGACCCTAAACTTACCTTAGAAACTGTCGCACGTATCGGTTATAGCCATATTGAAACTTTCGGCCTCCAAACCAGCGAAAACTCGTTCTGGGGATTGAAAGTACCTGAATTAAAAAAGATAATGGCCGACATTAATTTAAACACCCATAGTGGCCATTATGATCTTAGTAAATATCTAAGTCGACACCACACAGACAAGGAAAATATCGAAAAGTACATCGAGACTGCTGTCGAATTGGGGCAAAAATATGTGGTAGCTCCTGTAACACCAATGGATGATCTCAATAATTTAAAACCTGAAGACTATCAATATGCAGCAGAACAGCTCAATAAGGCAGGTGAAGTAGCAAAAAAAGCTGGTGTAAAGATGGCTTATCACAATCATTTCTGGGAATTTCGGGATTTTGCCAACGGAACCAAGGGATTAGATATATTAGTCGCTTTCACAGAGCCCGACCTTGTAAGCTTCGAATTAGACATTTATTGGATTGAAAAAGCTGGATTAAGTGCCCAATCATACTTTCAAAAATATCCTGGTCGTTTTACGATGTGGCATGTAAAAGATATGGATAAGAACTATGCAGAACCTATTGTTGGCGAAAAGTTTGATAAACTACCGTTCGACTCTATCCAAAAACAGGTACGATTTACGGAGGTAGGAACAGGACAGATTGATTATGTTAACATCGCTCAAAACGCAAAACAATCCGGCTTAGAATATGCTTTTGTAGAACAAGATGATATTTATCTTCCGAACAAATTTGAAAGCATTAAAAGTAGCTATGACTATGTTCAACGTTTCTTAAGCAAATAAAAAGGGGGGGTATCAAAAGTCAACTATCACGTCATTTCGACTGCGCTGCACTACAGTCGAAATGACGTGATAGTTTTAAATACGAAACAGCCTCTTTTTAACTTTTAAAACTTCATATTTTCAACTTCCGTAGCCGTCTCTTCGACTTTTTCTTTCAACCCTTTTTTGAAGGTCAATAGATTATCCGCCACTTCAGTATTATTTGTTCCGATTATCTGTGCAGCCAAAATACCCGCATTCTTAGCGGCATTCAAAGCGACAGTTGCTACAGGAATGCCATTAGGCATCTGTAAAATCGAAAGCACCGAATCCCATCCATCAATTGAATTAGATGATTTTACAGGCACTCCAATTACAGGAAGATGCGTTATAGAGGCCACCATACCGGGTAAATGCGCCGCTCCTCCTGCCCCTGCAATAATCACTTTAATACCTCTCGAGGCAGCTTCTTCTGCATATGTAAACATACGGTGTGGTGTACGGTGTGCGGATACGATAGTGACTTCAAACCCTACACCTAATTCCTTTAAAACTTCCACCGCGTCTTGCATGACAGGGAGATCCGATTTACTCCCCATAATAATTCCTACTTGAACTGATTGTGCACTCATTCTTTATGCTATTACTTTCAATATTTCCTGTACTTTACGTGCATTGCTAATCGCGACTTCTCTATCCGAATTTACAATACATACGTGCCCCATCTTACGAAATGGCTTAGTATACTTTTTGCCGTACAAATGCAGATACACTCCATCCATAGCCAAAACTTCTTCTACCCCCTCATACGTTGCTAACCCTTCATATCCAGGTTCGCCCAATAGATTTATCATCACCGCGTTTGATCTAGCTTCGGTATTACCCAAAGGTAAATTAAAAATAGCACGAAGGTGTTGTCCAAACTGCGACGTAAAATTACCTTCTATCGTTTGATGACCTGAATTATGTGGTCTCGGAGCCAACTCATTAACCAAGATCTCCCCATCTTCTGTAAGAAACATCTCTACCGCCAAGATCCCTACAATTTGCAGATCATTAGCCACTTTTTTCGCCAATTCTTCGGCTTGTTGCTGTATTTCAAAACTATAAGTAGACGGCGAAATCAAAAACTCTACTAGATTAGCTTGCGGATTGAATTCCATCTCTACCATTGGAAATGTCTTCATATCTCCACGATCATTACGAGCTACAATGACCGCTATTTCCTTTTGAAACGGCACAATTTCCTCGATGATACTAGGCTCTTCAAATGCGTTCGCCAGATCGTCTTCGGTATAAATCATCTTCACTCCCTTACCGTCATATCCATCCTTTCTCATCTTCTGTACGTATGGCAATGATAGATTTGCATTGCGAAGAGATTCTTTATTAGAGATCAATTGAAAGGCCGCAGTAGGTATATCATTCTGCTTGAAAAATTGCTTCTGTAATCCCTTATCTTGAATCAACCGAATGACACGAGATTGTGGATACACCAATACTCCTTTATCCTCCAATGCTTCGAGTGCATCAACATTTACTTTTTCTATTTCGATAGTGATCATATCCAGATCCTTACCAAAGTTATAGACCGTATCATAGTCGCTAAGCGATCCACATTCAAAGTGATTGCAGAGTTTACGACAAGGTGCATTTTTGTCAGGATCTAGCACATGTACATTTACATTATAATTTATTGCTTCTTGAATTAGCATCCGGCCCAACTGACCTCCGCCAAGAATCCCCAATTGCAACTCACCATAAAAATCTTTTCCCATAATTAACTTATATACTTAGGCTTGTTCTTCAAAATACTTATCTTGAAAAATCTGCTCTTTCTCAATCTTTTTCTGTAACTCCAAAAATGCACCGATCAGTGCTTCTGGTCTCGGTGGACAGCCTTGAACGTAAACATCCACCGGAATAATTTTATCTACTCCTTTTACCACATGATATCCATGTTGCCAATATGGTCCTCCACAGTTGGAACAAGACCCCATAGAAATCACATAACGAGGTTCGGGCATCTGCTCGTATAGACGCTTGATTCGATCGGCCATCTTAAATGTGACTGTTCCCGCTATAATCATCACATCGGACTGCCTTGGTGAGGGCCTAGGAAAGACCCCTAATCGATCTAAATCATATGTCGATGCCATGGCACCCATCATCTCTATGGCGCAGCATGCAATACCGAAACTTACCGGCCACATGGATGACAAACGTGCCCAATTTAACAAATCATCTATTTTAGCGACGATCACGCCATCTGATCTCAATTGTTCATCTATATTCATAACCCCGGCTTTTTAAATCTTGGTTTAAATCCCACTGAGGGCTTCGCCAAATTATCCACTTTAGGGGAATCGTTCATCGATTCAACAATACCTTCCGTGGATCTAAAATCTCGGACTTCATATACCTTATTATTCAACTGTGCATAGGCACTCGGGGGGATATTAACATCGACCGACGGTATCTTATAGGTAGCCTTAATCCAGTTAAGATCCCCTTTACGCCAGACGTAGATTAATCCAATAATCAATATAGACAAGAAAATCGCCATCTCCGCCAATGTAAACCACCCCCATCGATTATCGGCTGCAATCAAAGATTCATTTCCAAAAACTACGGACCAAGGAAATATAAAGATCAGCTCTACGTCAAAAAGCAGGAAAATTAATGCTATTACATAAAACCGGGGATTGAATTGAACCCAAGCAGATCCTACTGTCTCCTCGCCGCATTCGTATGTACTTTCTTTGATTGGATTAGGTTTGTTTGGGGCAATTAATTTGGCTAAAAAAATCGTCACGCATACTAATAAAATACCGATAATCCCCATAAGGAGAATAGATCCATAAGCTGAGAGTTGCGTGGGATGGTCGTCCATAATCACAAAATTAACAATAAATTCTATTCTTTCTAAAAATAACCGTCAAATTTAGGTCTAAAACAAACAAGGGCCAAGTATGATTTCACCTTGGCCCTCTATCTTATTACTTCGTAATGGTTCGTCTTAAAAAGGCTTACCTGGCATCTTTGGCATATTACGCATCATCTTTGCTGCCATAGCAGGATTAGACATTTGCTTCATCACCTTCCGCATATCCATAAATTGCTTCAAGAGCTTGTTCACCTCATCGAGATTCGTACCTGATCCTTTCGCAATTCTACCTCTTCTTCTCTGATCAATAGCATCTGGATTCTCTCTTTCAAAAGGAGTCATGGAATCGATAATAGCTTCTATCGGTTTGAAAGCATCGTCCTCGATTTCCACATCCTTAAGCGCCTTACCTGCCCCAGGAATCATACCGATCAAATCCTTCATATTACCCATTTTCTTGATCTGCTGAATTTGAGACCGGAAGTCATTAAAGTCAAATTTATTCTTGCGGATTTTCTTTTGAAGTTCCGCAGCCTGCTTTTCATCAAATTGCTGCTGCGCCCGCTCTACCAAGGACACAACGTCACCCATCCCTAAAATACGGGAAGCCATACGATCTGGATAGAATACATCCAATGCCTCCATCTTCTCACCCGTACCGATAAACTTGATTGGCTTATTTACAACAGACTTGATCGACAATGCAGCACCACCACGCGTATCACCATCCAGCTTAGTCAGGACTACCCCTGTAAAATCCAGTCTATCGTTAAAAGCTTTCGCTGTATTAACGGCATCCTGTCCAGTCATAGCATCTACTACAAATAAAATTTCGTGTGGTTGAGTTGCATCTTTAACCGCCGTTATCTCATTCATCAACGCTTCATCAATAGCCAAACGACCTGCGGTATCCACAATAATTACATTATGTCCACTACGCTTACCTTCCTCTACTCCAGCCTTTGCTATTGCAATAGGATCGGTTGAATTTCTATCTGTATAGACGGGTACTCCCACCTGGCTACCCAATACCTCTAATTGATCGATCGCTGCCGGACGATATACGTCTCCTGCAACCAAAAGAGGCTTCTTCCCTTTCTTATCCTTTAAAAAACTTGCTAGCTTACCTGTAAAAGTAGTCTTTCCTGCTCCATTCAAACCTGCTATCAAAATAACTGTAGGGTTTTTAGACAGATCTAACTCATTGACCTCACCTCCCATTAAACTGGTCAGTTCATCATTCATGATCTTCGTCAACAACTGTCCAGGAGAAATGCTACTCAACACATTTTCACCAAGAGCCTTTTGCTTAACGTCATCCGTGAAAGTCTTGGCAGTTTTGTAATTCACATCGGCATCCAACAAGGCCTTGCGAATTTCCTTCATCGTCTCAGCGACGTTGATTTCGGTAATATTTCCTTGACCTTTTAATACCTTAAAGGCTCTATCTAACTTATCCTGAAGATTTGAAAACATAGTTAATTTTTTGAAACTCTTATGCTAAGTTGCAAAGTTAATAATATTTTGCTTTTTCTCAACTTCTCGTACATACGGATTTATCTTCTTTTATGCAAATGCATCCTTCGCACGCACCCCTTACACCCTAAAGACATGTTATGTACAAGTTAATATATTATTCGTACTTAACACGGACTTCATTCGGACTTTATTCGGACTTCATTCGGAATAATTCGAATAAAATCCGAATTATCTACTTTTATCCTACTTCTATTATCAGTATAATATAATAACCAATCTTCTAGCTGGTAATTAGCTGGAGTACACAAAAAAGCCGAAGTAGATTTTACTACTTCGGCTTTAATATTATATATTTTCTTTCCTTAATCCCTTCTTCCTAGAAGGATAGATGCGTAATATAATAAAGTGACAAGTGCAGATAAAGCAGCAATAACATAAGTCATAGCGGCCCATTTCAACGCATCTTTTGCTCCATTATGTTCTTCCCTACTGTGTGTTACATGAGCCGCATCCAACCATACTAAAGCGCGCTTAGATGCATCAAACTCTACAGGTAAAGTTATAAAACTAAAAACAGTAGTTACCGCTAAAGCTGCCACTCCTATCTGTAGCAAAAGATAATTATGGGAGAATATAGCCAACATCACACCTATCATCAGGGTGAAGGATACGATCTTTGATGAGAAGTTAACAATAGGAACCATCGAAGACCGGAACTGCAACCAAGAGTATGCCGTAGCATGCTGCACAGCATGTCCACATTCGTGGGCTGCGACTGCCGCCGCCGCAACACTGCGGCCGTGATAAACCTCAGGGCTCAAGTTTACGGTTCTAGTAGCTGGGTTATAATGATCGGTCAATTGTCCTTCTACAGAAACAATATTCACATCATAAATATTACTGTCATGTAACATTTTTTGCGCAATCTCCGCACCAGACAATCCCGAGGTTAACGGCATTTCCGAATACTTTTTAAACTTATTTTTAAACCTTGTCTGGACGATCATACTAACGATCCCAATAACAATTAATAAAATCCAAATTCCCATATTTTTTCTATTAAAACTAAAATCAATTCTTTACTCTTTTATATCATCAAAACAGATTCCAAAACTCGGAATACAACAAATAAACATAAAAATTCTGTCATTTTGACAAATTACAGCTTCATAATTCTCAGAAAACAGTCAAAAAATCCGCACGCTAACCAATCTTTTTACTTGATGAACCCGAGATATAAAAAAGGGCTTTCGGTATACATCCGAAAGCCCTATTCCTTAACTAACAACTATAGAGGTTAGTTAAACTGAAATGTCATGTTATGATCTTCGATCATCTTTCTGAGGTTACTTAGCGCGTAACGCATACGCCCTAGCGCCGTATTGATACTAACTTCGGTAATCTCTGCGATATCCTTAAAACTCATATCACAAAAATGTCGCATAATCAATACCTCCTTCTGATCGTCGGGAAGTAGCTGAATTAACTTCTTAAGATCGACATCTACCTGATGCCGCACCAATTTACTCTCAGCATCTTCGTCTGCAAAATTAAGCACTTCAAAAATATCGTAACCATCCCCGTTAATCACAGAAGGGCCTCTCTTTTCTTTCCTAAAATGATCAATAACCATATTGTGTGCAATACGGATCACCCAAGGCAAGAACTTGCCTTCTTCATTATAGCGTCCAGTTTTAAATGTGTTGATTACCTTTATAAAGGTTTCTTGAAAAATATCCTCAGCAAGGAACTCATCCTTGATGCGGACATAAATAGAAGTATATATCTTACTCTTGTAACGATCTATCAACACCCTTAATCCATTTTCATCGCCATCGATATAGGCTCGGATTAACTCCTGATCGGTTTTGCTTTTCAGTAGTTTCATAATAATTCCCCTAATATTTTAAGTATAGAGCATGTAAGCAATTCAATTTTTTAGAGTAAGCGTGTTTCGATAGGCTTCTATTTTTAATTGTTTTAAATATCGTTATCTAATCCAAAGTAGCTGAAAAAAAATGATCTTTCAAATTTAAAAAGAGACTTTTAACATAAATTCACAATTCTCAAATGCAATAATTATACCACATTCTTCGCATCAGTGCTAAACAAAAATGCCGTGGAGTAAACTCCACGGCACTATTTACAATATCTAGTATTTTCTTAGCTATATAAAGGAAATCTAGCCATCATAGCTTTTACTTTACCTTCTATTTTTGCTAGTTGTACTGCATCGGCACGGCTTTTTAATGCCTCATCGATCAACTCACCAATCTGAACCATCTCTGCTTCTTTCACCCCACGGGTAGTGATCGCAGCTGTACCGAAACGAACACCTGAAGTAACAAAAGGTGACCGGGTATCAAATGGAACCATATTTTTATTCGTAGTAATACCGGCCATTCCCAATACAGCTTCAGCTTCTTTACCCGAAATATCTTTGTTACGCAAATCAACTAACATCAAGTGGTTGTCCGTACCGCCAGAAATAATCTTATAGTCGCGATCCACAAAGAACTGTGCTAACGCCTGTGCATTACTTTGGACTTGCTTGATATAAGTTAAATACTCATCACTTAACGCTTCACCATAAGCAACAGCTTTTGCAGCTATAGTATGCTCCAATGGCCCACCTTGAGTACCAGGGAATACCGCCAAATCCAACAGTTGTGTGATTGTACGTGTTTCTCCTTTTGGTGTTTTCGCTCCCCAAGTATTTTCAAAATCTTTACCCACCATAATCATCCCGCCACGAGGCCCACGTAATGTTTTATGGGTTGTAGTAGTAACGATATGACAGTGAGGTAATGGATCATTCAACAATCCTTTAGCAATTAAACCCGCCGGGTGTGAAATATCCGCCAATAGTAAGGCTCCGATTTCATCAGCCACTTTACGTATACGAGCATAGTCCCAATCACGTGAATATGCCGAAGCACCACAAATGATCATCTTAGGCTTCTCACGAAGCGCAGTCTCTTCTAATTGCTCGTAATCGATAAGGCCGGTATCCTCTTTTACCCCATAGAATAGTGGTTGATAAATTTTACCCGATAGATTTGCAGGCGAGCCATGTGTTAAATGGCCTCCATGAGACAGGTCAAGACCTAAAATCTTATCACCCGGTTTAATTGTAGCCAAGAACACCGCAGCATTAGCCTGAGCTCCAGAATGCGGCTGAACGTTTACCCACTCTGCACCAAAAAGTTTTTTAGCACGCTCAATAGCGATTGTCTCGATTTCATCGACCACTTCACAACCTCCATAATAACGCTTTCCTGGGAGTCCTTCAGCGTATTTATTGGTCAATACAGAACCTGCGGCCTCCATTACTTGTTTGCTCACAAAGTTTTCTGACGCGATTAATTCAATGCCTTCTTCCTGGCGCTTTAGTTCATCTGCGATTAGATTAAAGATAGCTTGATCTCTTTCCATTCTTGTGTAATTATTATTGGGTATTGAGAATAATTTATTTTGCCGCAAATATACGACTATCTTACCTTTTAAAGGAATCCTTTAGTACATCTTTTGAAAAACAACCCTTATTTTAAACATTTAACAATCAAAGGCATTCTTCTATCTATTCTAGTCCACTCCCTATTAAACCGAGAGCTCCTTTTTCAACAACACTTGCGCAGCATTATAAGGATTAAGTTCTAGTCCTTTCAAATGCTTTAGGACGAGCTCAACATACCCATCCAAAGACACATCATTAGACAGTCCTTTGTTCGCATTGCGCAATAGGTCTATTGTATTTACTTTCAAATCTTTCACAATAGTCCATGCAGCATCCGAAACATACAGCTGTTGCGTAAAATTATGCTGAAACTCCGATTCAATATCAGCAATTACCGCTTGCTTAAACTGGTTAACAGAGATCCCTATGTTATGATGCCTTATCATCAATTGATCCGGAGACATCCGATGTACGAATAAAACTAAGCGTTCATAAGCCGCAAATCGCAATTGCATTTTATCTTTGAGTAACGCTTTGTTTTGATTGATGTTACTCATTTTTAACAAAAGATTTTCAATTTTCGGCCAAACGATATAGAAAGCGAGTACCAACGCGACAAAAACGCCAAAAGCCAAAACAAAAAGCTCTTTAAAAAAATCAACATATTCCATTATACAGTCTTGTTTATATAGTGTCAAAAAAATCAGCACATATTTATTTCGGCTAAAAATATGTATTTTTGTTTAACTATCAACAATAGGGAAAGGCAAGACAAAATGAGTATCGAACATACAACAGATGCAGCACCGGTTAAATTAACTGTCGGCGCTGTCCAAGAACTAAAAAAATTAATAAGCCAACAAGAGATCAGTGCTGACTTTGGGCTTCGTCTAGGAGTTGAAGGTGGCGGTTGTTCTGGCATGAATTACATTCTCGGATTTGACCAAAAGAAAGAGGGTGATGCAGAATACGAAATAGAAGGCATTCGTGTCTTTATGAACAAGGCGCATGGAATGTACCTTGCAGGTATGGAAGTTGATTTTAGAAATGGTCTAGACGCACGCGGATTTACCTTCAATAATCCCAATGCAACCAGTACTTGTGGTTGCGGATCCAGCTTTTCCGCTTAACACTTATTTGAAGCTGCTCTTCGGGCTTAAAGAAACTCGTTAAGAGCAGCTTTATCTCAACCTCCCCCTCGAATCGAATAATACAACCTTATTTTTTCTGAAAGTGTTTGTACTCAATGGCCATCAAGAACTTTTTTCATGACATTGTTCTTTATTGTAGGCATTCAAGAGCTCTCCCGATAACATCAGGATCGGTTCATCCCTCTTGGTGATCCAGAGGAATTATGAAAGTTTTTTCTTTTCGGAATCGCTCTACCCAATATTATCCCCTACTCACTTTTACCTTTCCTTAATTATCGTTAAATTAGCAACCTTTAAAAATTGATTTATAAATACGTGATGTACAAGGAATATAAGCAGTTAAATTTACCGGAAATCGGCAAAGAAGTATTAAAGCGTTGGGAAACAGAAAATATATTTGAAAAGAGCATTTCCAATCGTCCTTCTAGCAAACCTTACACTTTTTATGAAGGTCCTCCTTCAGCAAATGGCACGCCAGGAATTCACCACGTGATGGCGCGCGCTATCAAAGATATTTTTTGCCGCTACAAAACCCTAAAAGGATTCCAGGTAAAGCGTAAAGGTGGTTGGGATACTCACGGTTTACCGATAGAATTGGCCGTGGAAAAGTCTTTGGGCATCACCAAAGAAGATATAGGCATCAAGATCTCGGTAGAAGCATATAATGATGCTTGCCGCAAAGAAGTCATGAAATACACTGACCTATGGAATGATCTTACCGAAAAAATGGGGTATTGGGTAGATTTGGAAAATCCTTATATCACTTATCAAAACGAATATATCGAAACATTATGGTTCTTATTAAAAGACCTTTATAAAAAAGGGCTTTTATATAAAGGCTATACGATACAACCTTATTCTCCAGCCGCGGGAACAGGATTGAGTTCGCATGAACTGAACCAACCCGGCACCTATAAGGATGTAAAAGACACGACCATTGTTGCTGAGTTCCGTCTAGACAAAACACAACTGCATCCGATGGTATCTACTTTGGTAGAAAGCACAGACGAAGATGTGGCTTTTATCGCATGGACCACCACCCCTTGGACTTTACCGAGTAATACAGCACTTGTAGTAGGCAAAAATATTGACTATGTTAAAATCAAGACCTTTAACCAGTACACTGGGGAACCCGTATCCGTTATTTTAGCAAAAAACTTAATTCTTAAGCATTTCAAAGCGGAGGGAGAAAATGCTTCATTCCAAGATTATAAAACAGGCGACAAGATTGTCCCTTGGGAAAAAGCTGCAGAATTTAAAGGCGAAGAGTTAGTAGGCATCAGATACCATCAGCTGTTACCTTATATCACCTCTGAAGAACTGGTTGAGAAGGCATTTCGTGTTATCCCAGGAGATTTTGTAACTACCGAAGATGGTACAGGTATCGTCCATGCTGCTCCTACTTATGGTGCAGATGACTTTAGAGTAGCTAAAGAGAATGACGTTCCTGCTATTCTAGTAAAAGATGAAAATGGCAAGGATGTACCAACAGTAGATCGTACAGGACGTTTTGTCAAAGAAGTTACTGATTTTGCAGGCAGATTTGTCAAAGAAGAATATTATTCAGCTGAAGAACGCGCAGATAAAGATTTCCGTCCAACGGATGTATTAATCGCCATCAAATTAAAGGAAGACAACAAGGCATTTGATGTTAAAAAATATGAGCACACCTACCCACATTGCTGGCGTACGGATAAGCCTGTTTTATATTATCCTCTGGATAGCTGGTTTATCAAAACTACAGCTGTCAAAGATAAGTTAGTAGCTTTAAACAAAACAATCAATTGGAAACCGGAAGCTACCGGAACAGGTCGTTTTGGAAACTGGCTGGAGAACCTAGTAGACTGGAATCTTTCCAGGTCGAGGTATTGGGGTACGCCGTTACCAATATGGCGATCTGAGGATGAAAACGAGGAAATCTGTATTGGTTCTATGTCTGAATTGAAATCTTATTTAGAAGCTTCTTTAGCGTCTCCTGTTTTGACCGATGCCGAAAAAGCTATTAATAAAGAATATTTAGAAAAATTCGGAACTGACAAACTTGACCTACACCGTCCTTATGTGGATCATGTCGTGCTAGTTTCGGATGCGGGTCAAAAGCTTTACCGTGAACTCGATCTAATCGATGTATGGTTTGATTCGGGAGCGATGCCTTATGCGCAATGGGGACTGGATTATGACAAACTGGCCAAAGGGGATGCTCTTCCTTTTAAATCAGAGTACAATAATGCCTTCCCTGCCGATTTTATAGCAGAGGGAGTTGACCAGACTCGTGGATGGTTCTTTACATTACATGCTATTTCTACCATGGTTACAGGTTCCATCGCCTTCAAAAACGTGGTATCCAATGGTCTTGTATTGGACAAAAATGGCAATAAGATGTCAAAACGTCTAGGAAATGGCGTTGATCCTTTTGCTACTATTGAGAAATATAGCGCAGATGCTACCCGTTGGTATATGATTAGTAATGCTGCTCCTTGGGACAACTTAAAATTCAACGAGGAAGGATTAGACGAGGTGCGCCGCAAATTTTTTGGAACCCTCTATAACACTTACGCCTTTTTTGCATTGTATGCCAACATTGACAATTTCAATTATGCAGAACATGAAATAGGTTTAGCCAACAGACCTGAGATCGACAGATGGATCTTGTCTTTGTTAAATAGTCTTACGCAAGAAGTGGACGGATACTATAGCGATTACGAGCCAACCAAAGCTGCCCGTGCTATCCAAAACTTCGTAGACGAACACTTGAGTAACTGGTATGTGCGTCTATGCCGTCGTCGTTTTTGGAAAGGTGATTATACAGAGGATAAAATTTCGGCCTATCAAACATTGTACACTTGTTTAGATACCATAGCCAAACTAATGTCCCCAATATCGCCGTTCTTTGCCGATCAGCTTTACCTTGATTTAAATGCCGCGACAAACAAACAGACATTCGAATCTGTACATTTAGCAGACTTCCCTGTTTATCATGCAGATTTAGTAGATAAGGAACTGGAAGAACGTATGGCTTTGGCACAAGACATTTCCTCGCTTACCTTGTCTCTACGTAAGAAAACGAGCATCAATGTACGCCAACCGTTAAGTAAAATCTTGATCCCTGTCCTCGATTCCTCTTTCCAAACGAAAGTGGAGAAAGTAAAAGATTTAATCTTATCGGAAACTAATATCAAAGACATCGAGTTTATCACAGATACTGCAGGTATTATCAAGAAAAAAATAAAGCCTAACTTTAAAGCATTAGGGGCAAAAGTAGGCAAGGACATGAAAACAGTTAGCGCTGCGATTCAGGCATTCACTTTGGATCAGATCAGTGAATTGGAAAAGACCGGTTCGTTACAATTAGAGGGTACCCCTTACAGTATTGGTCTTGAAGATGTAGAAATCATTGCAGAAGATGTAGCGGGCTGGCAAGTTGCCAACCTTGGAAATCTAACGGTAGCATTAGATATACAAATCAGCGAAGACTTGAAACAGGAAGGTATTGCGAGAGAGCTTATAAATCGTGTACAAAACCTTCGCAAGGAGAAGGGATTTGAGGTAACTGACAGAATACGAGTTCGATTGTCTCAAAATAATGAGATTAAGGAAGCTGCCACGAATAATTTATCGTATATTTGCACGGAAATATTAGCTGATTCATTTGATTTTGAAGATAATATTACGGGAGGTGATAGTATAGAAATCAATGAAAGTAAACTTGAGGTATTAATCGAAAAAAATTAAAGTATGGGAGAAAACACAGAAAAAACCCGCTATAGTGATGCTGAATTATCAGAATTCAAAGCCATTATATTGGACAAGTTAAGAATTGCAAAGGAGGAGCTCCTAGCCTTAACAAAAACATTAAGTGGAGGTAACGCAAACGGAACGGACGATACAGCCGGTACTTACAAAACACTAGAAGACGGATCTGCTACTCTTGAAAAAGAGCAAACCAATCAGCTTGCAGCACGTCAGAAAAAGTTTATCGACAATCTTGAGGCCGCTTTAGTACGCATTGAGAACAAAACTTATGGAATCTGTCGGGAGACAGGTAAATTGATCCAAAAGGAACGCCTTAAAGCAGTCCCACATACGACTTTGAGCATCGAAGCGAAAAATAAACAATACTAAATAAAAAAATGACAGATGGGGCTGTCTAAAAAGATAAAATATCGTCATTTTGACGTTCTCTTTTTAGTCAGCCCCATTTTATGAATCAACTATGAAAGGCTATACGAGACCTATTACATTAATTATCATCGTTTTATTAATAGACCAAATCTCAAAATTTTGGATTAAACTGAATATGACCATTGGCCAAGACTTTAAAATCCTTGGCGATAAATTTCTTATTCATTTCATCGAAAATCCTGGAATGGCTTATGGAATGGAGTTTGGAGGCGAATATGGCAAGCTATTTTTGAGCGTCTTTAGGATAATTGCAGTATCAGGGATCGGCTATGGTCTTTACTATATGGTAAAAAACAAGTATAACAGAGGTTTTATCCTTAATGTGGCTTTGATTTTTGCTGGTGCACTGGGTAATATTATCGATTCGGCATTTTATGGCCTTATTTTTAGTGAAAGTACTTTCTACGAAAAGGCTGTTCTCTTTCCTGAGGGAGGCGGATATGCTTCTTTTCTACACGGTAAAGTGGTAGATATGCTCTACTTTCCGTTAATTGAAGGAAATTTCCCAGACTGGTTACCGATATGGGGAGGTGAGCATTTCCTATTTTTTAGACCTGTCTTCAACATTGCAGACTCAGCAATTTCTGTAGGTGTCTTCCTCATATTAATTTTCCAAAAACGGTATTTTAAAGAAGAACATCAAGAAAAAGACAGTGTACACAGTGAGGTACTAGAAGACTAAAACTTAAGAAGAGCGGAATATTTCCGCTCTTCGTTTTTATATTGCACCGCAATTATATTGTGTGTAAAAACGAATTTGTGTAGGTTTGTAACTAGCATTATCCGTATAAACATGAAACAATTTAACCTCCTTCTTGTATTCGTCTTTTGTCTATCCACTGGAGCATCCTTAGCTCAAGAAATAGATATAAACAAGTTACAAAAACATGTATACTATCTTTCCTCCGACAATATGCAAGGACGGGCAACGGGGAGTAAGCAATTACAAAAAGCAGCGAACTACATTGAAAAGGAATTCAAGAAATACAAACTATCACCAAAAGGCACTAAAGGTTATAGACAACAATTTGATGCCAAAGTACGTCGGGTTGTTGTTCCAGACAGTATACGTCGGGCAGAAAATATCATCGGTTTTTTAGATAATGGCGCATCCAAAACGATTGTCATAGGGGCTCATTATGACCATTTAGGTCTTGGAAATTTCGGAGGATCAAAAGACACGCTTAACATAGGTAAAATACATAACGGCGCAGACGACAATGCTTCTGGGGTTGCAGGCTTACTTGAGTTAGCCCGTCACTATTCCAGCAATTCTGTCAAAGAAAACTTCAACATTCTGTTTATAGCTTTCAGCGCAGAAGAATTGGGACTGCTAGGCTCTAAACACTGGACAGAAAATCCTACAGTTCCCCTAGCTCAAATCCACTGGATGTTGAACATGGATATGATTGGAAGATACAACCCGGATAATGGGCTTGCAATTATAGGTTATGGCACTAGCCCGCAATTTATCCCTATATTTAAAGACATAAGTAGCGATATCAAATTCAACCTTAGTAAGGATGGCAACGGCGGATCCGATCAAACGTCATTTTATAAAAAAAATATTCCTGTACTATTCTTCCATACCGGTGGTCATCCCGACTATCACAAGACTGGTGATGATGCAGAAAAGATAGACTATATTGCATTAAAGAAAATATTGAAAATTGAAATCGATGCCATTGATAATTCAATGAAACATCCGAAAATGGACTTTAGCTGGACCAACTAAAATGATGCGTATACTTATCACTGGATCTAACGGATTTGTCGCTCAAAAATTTTGCGAGCTATACGGCGCGACAGAGAATCTATTTTTAGGAATCTCAAAAGCCCCTAATAGAAATAAATCTCTTTCTTCTGAATCTTTCATTCAATGTGATCTCAGCGATTTGGAAAAATTAGGCGACATATTATCTGAATTCCGTCCTACTCATATTCTACATGCAGCAGCCATCAGTAGTGTTGAAGCCTGTGTACAAAATCCAGAACTAGCTAAAGCTGTCAACATCGAATTAACTAAATTTCTCGGTCAGTACGCTACGAATCATCATACGCATCTTACGTTCTTATCGACCGATTTTGTTTTTGACGGTCGCCAGCAGGAGCATTATCGCGAGACCGATAAAACTACGCCTATCAATGCCTATGGAAAGACTAAAACCGAAGCCGAACAACATTTACTTAATTTAAACAGCAATATCGCAATACTCCGTACCATCCTCGTCTATGGATGTATAGCGGACACTACACGTAGTAATCTCGTGCTATGGGCAAAGCAGCAACTGGAAACCAATAAATCGATCAAAGTGGTTAATGATCAATGGCGTATGCCCACATGGGTAGACGACCTAGTGCGCGCCTGTTTTCTCAGCATGGAGAAAGCTGCCAGCGGGATCTTCCATATATCCGGAGGAGAGCAATTCAGTATCGAATCTGCGGTACGACAGGTTGCAGACTATTGGCAGTTAGACCAGTCTTTAATACAGTCTATATCTGCTAAAGAAATTGGTCAAGATCAGAACAGACCCCAACGAACAGGCTTTATTCTTGACAAAGCCAAGACTATTTTAGGCTTTACCCCTACCCCTTTTATAGTATCTTTGCAAAAAATTGAAGAACAATTAAAACAATACAATAGATAGATGGACGGGAAAAAAGCAAAAGATTCGTATACAGAAATGAACGAATTGGTATTGCCAAACGATACAAATACTTTTGGCAACTTAATGGGAGGAAAACTATTATACTGGATGGACATTTGTTCAGCAATGGCTGCACAGAAACATTCTAATAGCCCAGTCGTAACAGTTTCTGTAGATAATGTTTCCTTCAAAAGATCTATTAAACTGGGAGAGGTCGTAACCATACAAGCGAAAGTTTCACGTGCATTCAGTTCATCGATGGAGGTACGTATGGAAATATTCGCACACAATCTACCCGAAGGTACGAAAGTAAAAAGTAACGAAGCTTATTACACTTTTGTCGCTGTAGACGAAAACACCAAACCTCGAAAGGTAGTTGACTTAATTCCTGAAACAGAAGAAGAAACCAAACTCTATGAGGAAGCTTTACAACGTAGAGAATTACGTCTTATACTGGCTGGAAAAATGGAAATGAAAGATGCAAAAAGCTTAAAGAAGTTAATCAACTTTGCAAAAAGCCATTAATACAAAAAAGGTTCAGCGATAAACTGAACCTTTTTTCTTTATACGATGTTACCCATTCCCCAATTCGAGGATACGGTCAAACTCTTCTTGTTTAAGTGGCATAACAGAAAGACGCCCCTGCTTTACCAAAGCAATATTCTGCAAAAACTCATCGGCTTTTATTGTTTCCAGTGTTACTGGCCTTTTTAAGGTTTCAACCGGTGATAGATCGACCACCACCCATTTAGTATCCTCGGTAGTTGGGTCTTGATAAAACTCATTAACAACCTTAGCCACACCGACCACTTCCTTCCCTTCATTACTATGATAAAAGAGTACCAAATCCCCCTTTTTCATTGCCTTAAGATTGTTTCGGGCCTGATAATTCCGAACACCGTCCCAAAAGGTCTCGCCATCCTTATTAAACTGCTCCCAGCTATATTTAAATGGTTCAGATTTTACTAAAAAATAATTCATACTAGCCTTGTTGTTCCAATACTTCCATTTTCTCCGCAAAATGTGCACAATAATCACGAAGATCTCCAATTACCTTCTCCGCCATAGGATCACCTCCTGAGGCTCTCAGAAATGAGTCCCCCATAGTTTGTATAGTTTCGTAAAAAAAGCGTTTCATTTCATCGTAGGGCATATCTTTTGTCCACAAATCAATTCGTAACGAATTTTTATACTGCGCATCCCATAACGCTAAAAACATAGCCTTTGCAGGAAGTGTATCTGAAGTCTCGCCATCAGTTGAAGACCATTGAATTATTTCTGGAACATTATTTTCGTCAAGCTCGACGTTTAGTTTTATCTCCGCTGTTTTCATATGTGTATAATATGTCTTTTATCTGTCATTAACTTGTCCCGACCGGTCGGGATGGAATATCCAAAAATTAAATAATGCACGAATTGTTGTAATTCGCGGTCATCCGTGTTTGTACACTTCTGCTACATGGATATTTCATCTATTTATTCTCTATTCTATGATAAGTACGAATCTATTCTTTTGTAGTTAGATTCCCGACTGCAATTTTAATATCACCATTAATATACCGACCACCAATATAAAACCGATCTGTAAAAACCAAACGCGTTTTATATCTTTAAATAACAGTCTAAAGCCCAAATCAACCAAAGAAATAACGATAGCTAGTGCCAACAACCAGCCCCAAGACATGATCTGCTCCTGTTCACTTCCCCATTCGGATATCATCCAAACCAAGATACAGGCTAAAGCGATATTAAGTGGCGTCAGTTTCACCCTAACTGTTCTTAAACTTCTTTCCTTTTTTCTTAAACCCAGAAGATTTTGCCGAAGACTTGCTTGCCGCTTTCTTAGGTTTATAACCAGACTTAGCTGCTTCTTTCTGTTTAATCACAAATTTCTTTTCATGAAAAGCCCCTTTAAAATCAGGATTATCCTTCTTTTTCTGATTGTCTATTTCCCGTGCAATGGCTTGTTTCTCCTCATACGGGGTCTTCTCGATAAAAACCTCTTCTGGCAGCTCGAACACCGGGATAGATTGACGAATCAACTTTTCTATTTTTGACACATAATATTCTTCCGCTGGATTAGCGAAAGTAATAGCATCTCCTTTGCTAAAAGCCCGGCCTGTGCGACCTATACGATGGACATAATCCTCGATTACAATAGGGACATCGAAATTGATTACATGACTTACATTAGACACATCTAGCCCTCTAGCAGCTACATCTGTAGCCACAAGGAATCGTACCTCACCGGACTTAAACGCATTAATAGAATTTATACGTGTATTCTGTCCTTTATTGGCATGAATGACCCGAACATTATCCTCACCAAATTTGCGCTCTAAGTAACCGAAAACATTATCAGCCACTTCCTTTGTCTTACAGAAGACTATAACACGATGAAAGGCCTCATCATCTTTAAACAAATGTTGCAGCAAGTTAATCTTTGTCTTGAGATTCGGCACGGCATACAACGCTTGGGAAACGGTTATAGCCGGCGTGGCCTGTTCAGTAACCTCAATGACGGTAGGGAAAGCCAGAAAATCACCCGCGATCTTACGTACTAGCTCGCTCATCGTAGCAGAGAAAAGTAAATTTTGGCGTTTACGGGGAACAACTTCCAATATACGGTGGATCTTACCGATGAATCCCATGTCCATCATCTTATCTGCCTCATCCATGACCAATAACTTTAAGGACTTTGTATTTATATGTCCCTCAAGGTAAAGATCAAGAAAACGTCCTGGTGTTGCTACAATAATATCACAGCCTTTCTCCAACAGTTCCTTTTGTGTCTTAGGTCCAAGTCCACCATAAAGAAGTACGGTACGCAAATCTAAATTGACGGAAAGAAGGCGAATATGCTCTTCGATCTGAATAGCAAGTTCTCTCGTCGGACTAAGTATTAGTGCTCGGGGATCGGTACCCTGAGCATACTTCAGATTCATCAACATAGGCAATACAAAAGCAGCTGTTTTTCCTGTTCCTGTCTGCGCTATCCCCATCACATCTTGTCCAGCCAGAATAGGCGTTATGGCTTTCTGCTGAATCTCGGTAGGTTTATCATAACCCGCATCCGTGATTGCATTTAGTATTTGCTTATTGAGTTTAAAATCTTCGAACGATACCTGCATCTTACAAAGATAGGGAAAATAGTAGTGAGTATTAAGTAATGCGTATTGTGAATTTGCGTATATCACATACAAAAATTTTGTTTTGCCAGCGATTTAAAGCAATTTTGTTTTAGAAAAAATGAATAGAATGAAGAAAATAGTATCATTATTAATTCTCTGTGTGGTCAGCTTGACTACAATGGCAGATGAGGGCATGTGGTTCCTCATGCATTTAAAGCGTCTCAACGAGGCTGATATGCAAAAAAAAGGTCTTAAATTGACCGCTGAAGAAATATACAGCATTAACAACTCCAGTCTTAAAGATGCGATAGTCCAATTTGGTGGTGGCTGTACCGCGGAGATTGTCTCTGGTTCTGGACTTGTGCTGACCAACCATCACTGTGGCTATGGTGCTATAGCGGAGTTATCTTCGCCTGAACATGACTACCTAACAAATGGCTTTTGGGCAAAAAACTATAGCGCAGAGTTAAAACCGAAATCTCTTTCAGTACGCTTCTTTGTACGTATGGATGATGTTTCAAAACGTATTTTGAGTTTGGTAGATGATAATATGTCAGAGAAAGAAAGACAAAAAATCATTAATCAAGAGATTGCAAAAATTGAAAAAGAAAATAGTGACAATGGAAAGTACGTTGTTTCTGTTAAGTCTTTCTACAATGGTAATGAGTACTATTACTTCGTGTACCAAGATTATGAGGATGTACGTCTGGTAGGCACACCTCCAAACAGCATTGGTAAATTTGGTGGCGATACAGACAACTGGGAATGGCCACGCCATACTGGGGATTTCTCTCTTTTCCGCGTTTATGCAGACAAGAACGGAAACCCAGCACCATATGCTCAAGAAAACATTCCATTGAAACCTAAATATCACTTACCTGTTAGCTTAAAAGGAATAAAAGAAGGTGATTTCTCAATGATATTAGGTTACCCTGGACGTACGAACAGATGGATGCCTGCTGCCGGTATCGACCAAAACGTGAAGTATGCTTATCCAGCTTGGGTGGAAGCCTCTAAAACAGGTATGGATGCCATGAAAAAACATATGGACAAAGATCAAGCGGTAAACATTAACTATGCTTCACAATACTCGGGTGTTGCAAATTACTGGAAAAACCGTCAAGGTATGATTGATGCGTTATCCAAACACCAAACAGCAGCAGTTAAAGGCAAACTGGAAAACAATTTCCAAAAATGGGCTAACAAAAAAGAAAATAAAACAAAATATGGGGACGTAATCAAAACAATTAATGATTACTATGCTGCTACCAATGAAAAGTCCCGTCATGACAATTACCTAATCGGGATGATCCGTTCTTCTACATTTGCAGCACTTCCTTTCAGTCTGGGCGGAGCGTTGAATCAATATGCTGAGGCAAATGAAGCGGCTCGTGCGCAAATGCGCGTACGCTTTGATGCGGCGATCCAAGACAACTACGAAAAAGCTTATATCCCGTTAGAAATTGATGTACTAGCAGACGAATTAAACTTGTATAGTGCCAAAGGAGGTCAAATAGCGCCTTATATTGCTGAGCTTGCCAAACAGAATAATGGTAATTTCAACAGTTTGGTAAAGTCTGCTTTTGAAAACAGCATATTTGGATCCAGAGCGAAATTAGAAGCCTATCTAGCAAATCCAACAGCGGGTACAGTAGCTCAAGATCCATTATATAAAATATCAGCGGCTTTGATGACAAAGTACCGTGAGCGTACACCAGAACAGGAGCAACGTGAGGATAATTTTCAAACGGCATTCCGCAAATATATAGCAGGATTCTTAGAGATGAACCCTAAAGGAAAGTACTACCCTGACGCAAACAGCACATTACGTCTTACCTATGGAACTGTAAGAGCATTACCTGCAGATCCTAGAAACGATGCTAAAGTAAATAATTACACCACTTTGAAAGGCACTATCGCTAAGTACAAACCTAACGATGAGGAATTCGATCTTCCAAAACGACTTATTGAATTGTACGAACAAAAAGACTATGGTCGCTATGCAGACAAAGACGGTCACATGCCTGTTAACTTCTTAAGTGATCAAGATATAACAGGAGGAAACTCTGGTTCCCCGGTATTAAACGCTAAAGGCGAATTAATTGGCCTGGCTTTTGATGGAAATATAGAAGCTATGGCTGGTGATGTCATCTTTGACCCTAAATTACAACGGACAATTTCAGTAGATATCAGATATGTTCTATTTGTCATTGATAAATTTGCGGGGGCCAAAAACATCATAGACGAACTGACAATTGTAGAATAATCGCTATTAAATTGCTTTTTTCAACAAAAAAATAGGATTTAATTACTTTTGTATTTGTTGTTTTTGTATATTTATTACATCTTAGTGCAAATATTTAGAAACTAAATTATATTAATTAAAATGGAAAACTACACTAAATTAAAAGAACTGGTTGCTTCAATCGAAGCTGATGCTGAAAAATTCTTCAACAATGGTAACTCTGCTGCAGGTACTCGCGTACGTAAAGGATTACAAGACATCAAAACGTTAGCTCAAGACATCCGTAACGAAGTAACAGCGAAGAAAAACGTTGAGAAAAAATAATCTATAATAGATTATAAGATAAAAAAACCGTCCCGAAATATTCGGGACTGTTTTTTTATGTGACATTCTATGATCTTTTTACATCAATGCCAACTTTACCACATACTCGATAGTCGCTTTATTTAAGAAGTTACTGAATGTTTCTGTCATCATTGCAGCGATTTCGGTTCTTGTCATACGTTTAGTCTTGGTATTTTCAAATACCTTTTTATCCAAAACCACATTATCCATAATATCCACCTTGGTTGCAAAATAAGAAACGTGCTGACTCGGCACTACCAATCCTAAGATTAGCCCAGGCAGGCCATTAATAGATTCCGGTCCTCCATCGATAGGTATTTCATTACTATAATAACCTATCACGTAAGTTGAATCTGACGTTACACCATTTGCCCTTCGACAATTGTAGCCTGCAATTTCGCGATATTCATCCGTAATACGCCAATTAATTTTTTTAACGGTATCCTGAATAATTATTTTTTGTCCAATGATGTCGTTAAATCGATTGTACTCTTTCGTCTTTAAATCAGACAATGTAACCGCATCGAAATCTAAAGCTAACATCATAATAATCTGTTTCGTCTTTGCATCTATGTCTTGCTTCACCGGCTCAAACAAAACTTCATTCTCTTTAAATTTAAGCGTTTTCTTCAACACCATATTTTCAGGTATAGTAGGCAACATGGATTCAAATTGAGTTTTAGACCGTTCATCCGCTTTCTCTATATATTGCTTACGCATGATATTCTTGATATACATAGTCTTGTCATAGCTTACTACCCCTGATTTTCCAAACATCGCAAACTGTGCGTTAGCTTTAGATCCCAATATCGATAGACCAACTAACATTATTATTATATTCTTCATACTAACCATTACTTTACAAACATTTTAGTGAAATCCCATGATACCTTCAACATATAATAACGTCGAATGGTATCATATCTTCGCTGTGTAAATACCGAATTAGACTGCGCCCTGGAGTACCCTATATTTTTATTAAACACATCATTGACTGTAAAATCCAACATCAAAGACTCATTCTTCAGGAATTTTTTGCTAATACCTGGATGAACAAGGAACCGCTCTAATTTTTGATCAAATGCTGCTGTTGGCGCCTCATACGAATAATCATAGTTCGTATATATTTTAAACAAACTCGAAAAGAAATACTCTAATCCACCCGACACTCCCATCACAAAACCATTATTATCCTGATCAGGACTTAAATTGGATTTCATTTGTCGATATTGAGGACTCAGCTTCGTCTGAAAATTCAAACCTGTTTTCGTCTCCCTCTTTATTTCGTAGCTGAACGTATAACTCTGAGATTTGACAAGGTTGGCCTCGCTGTTAAAGAAGTTATTGTTCTCCCCCACATTAAAAACCAAGCCAAATGAATTATCTAATACCAGTGCCTTGTTTAACCTGAAATGATAACCTCCATACATTGCTGCATTAAAATCCTTCTTACCATTCATATTATCCCAGCGGTAGTAGTTAATCACATTATCGTCATCATCCTTTGTTGTCGTAATATTTTGCGAAATCGGATCTTTCGTAAGGTTCACCGTACCACCTATGTATTTAAACTGATTGGACAACAAATTGAAACTGTGATAAAAGCCTTCCACCGTATTTATAAACGATGGGTTCAAATTCTCATTTCCCTCGTATTGATTTAATGGATCAGAGTTGTTCATTATAGGTTGAATCTGATTTAATGACGGCAATTGATTCCTTCCAGAGTAGCTCAAGCGCAAAGCCTTCGCCATTGAAAAATTATAGGTCATTGTCAATCTAGGGTTGTAGGTAAAGAAGTCTCTTTTCAACGATTTACCGTTATAGTTATTAATTTGGTTTAGGCGATCATCATTGAATGTATTCGTCAGATTAGCTTTCAACTTTTCGCTATTATAGCCCAATGCGACATCGTAATTATTACTCAACCGGTTAAAATCATAATTACTACTAAACTTTTCATCTACAATAGTATAATCCCCTGTTGCATCTTTATTCCGCGACTCGAGCAAAGAACTATTGGTCACATTCACAATTTGATAGCCTAATGACAAATTCAGGAGCTTCGAAAGAGGTTCTGTATAAGTCACCTGTCCTTGTAGCTTATTCACATCTTGACGGGTATCTTTAGACTGATCTGTTTCAAGTTTAGCACCTGTACTTCCTGTACTCAGTGTTGAACGTAACGTACCCGTTCCTTCTGTCTCACTTTTACTCCCCACTGCATTTAATGATAATGAACGTCCCTTCTTCAGGAATCTCTTGGTATACAACACATCAAAATCATAACTATTAACATCATTGTCGACATACTCGTTACTGTTATTAGTAGTAACACCGTCCGTAAAATTATTAGACTCTGTAATTGTATTGCTCCAAAGTTTCTTCTTTGTTGCCGAAGCTTTGATTAATACTTCATTTAAAGAATCTATATTTGTGTTCAACCTTAGGTTAATACGATGCTGGTCGTTATCTGTATCAACAGTCTTCTCGGTATTACTATTGACGATACCCGACATAATTGTTTCTTCCGTTCCATCCGAAGAAATCTTTCCGTACTTATAATTTAAGTTTATTTGATATTTATCCTTTTTCCATCTATCCGTAAAATTAACCCCTGTATTGATCGCTCTCGGTATCCCCACTACGCCCTGACCTGAAAAAGGATCATTCACAACCATGGTTCCGCCATCAAAAGAGGCATCTACCTCTATGCCATATTTCTGTGCATCATCCCAGTTCATACTGGTAGTCCCGTTATTTCCAAATAGTCCATATGCAGATATCTTTTGTGAGCCCTTGAATTTATTGAGCATGAGCTGTCCCATATAGTATTTATCTGTACCTCCCCCTGCCAGTGCCTTACCAAAAATCCCATTTTTAGCATCATCTTTGAGTTGTACATTAATAGTCTGCTCGCGTACACCATCATCTACCCCTGTTCGTTCGGCCTGATCCGATTTCTTCTCGTAGACCTGTACTTTATCAACCATGTCCGAACGCAAATTGCGTGTCACTAAGGTGGGATCATTCCCAAAGAACTCTTCGCCGTCGACCAATACTTTCTTAACGGTTTTACCTTGTGCTGTGATCTTTCCAGACGCATCAACTGTGATACCTGGCAATGCCTTTAACAGATCCTCAACTTTCGCATTTTTTTCCATCTTGAACTGTGAGGCATCATATTCTGTCGTATCACCTTTGACCGTTATCGCCGCTCTTCTCTTGACAACAACCTCCTCAATAAGATGTGCCACACTGGTTAATCCTAAATCGCCTAAGTTAGAGGCTCCCGTCCCACCTTTTAATTCCTCGTAAAAATCTGCATACTTTGGATAGGATATTACAATAAGGTATTCACCGGATGCTGGCTTCTTTAATTGAAATTGACCCGTAGCGTCTGCCCTAACATAGGCGATCAAAGCTGAATCTCGTGCCTGTAAAAGCATTACCGTAGCATTTTCGAGTTTTGCTTTGTCTGTGGCATCAACTACTCTACCAGTGATCAAACTTTGGGAGTAACCGTCAGCATACCCCGCAACCATTAACATAAAAAACAGAAATATACCTCTCATAAAAGGATCGAATAATAATATGTGCTTAATCTTCTCCAGTATTAGTTGCACAACTATCGAAAACGTTACAAGTAATTCAAAAAAAAGTTCTTCAAGAATATTGATTCTCATAATTCAAAGACTGGTTCAAAAAATCAGAAATACCGTTTCAAAATACTTACCTTTGTTTTAAATCATTTTTTGACATGCAAAACATCAAAGATTATGTAGAAGCTAATAAAGAACGCTTCTTAAACGAACTATTTGAACTATTGCGCTTCCCTTCTGTAAGTGCTGACCCTCAGTACAAAGAGGGGGTATTGAATACCGCTGAATTCGTAGCTAAAAAACTTCAAGATGCGGGTGCTGACAATGTAGAAATTTGTCCTACAGCAGGATACCCTATCGTATACGGTGAAAAAATATTTGACCCCTCACTACCTACAGTATTGGTTTATGGTCACTATGACGTACAGCCAGCAGATCCTTTAGAACTATGGGATACACCTCCATTTGAACCGACTGTACGTGACGGCAAAATCTATGCTCGCGGTGCTGCAGATGACAAAGGTCAATTCTACATGCACGTAAAGGCATTTGAATACATGATGAAAAACGATCAATTAGCTTGTAACATCAAGTTTATGATTGAAGGAGAAGAAGAAGTTGGATCCGCAAACCTTGGTATCTTCGTGGCTGCAAATAAAGAACGTTTGAAAGCAGATGTCATTGTTATATCTGACACATCGATGATCAGCTTAGAAAACCCGTCTATAGAGACAGGTCTTCGTGGTCTTTCTTATGTAGAAGTAGAAGTTACTGGACCAAATCGTGATTTACACTCTGGTGTATATGGTGGAGCTGTAGGCAATCCAGCTACTATTTTATCTAAAATGATTGCTTCATTACATGACGAAAACAATCATATCGCTATCCCAGGATTTTATGACGATGTTGTAGAACTGACTGCTGAAGAAAGAAAAGCTTTAAATGAAGCGCCATTTGATATTGAGGAGTATAAAACAGATCTAGGTGTAGACGAACTTTGGGGCGAGAAAGGCTTTACAGCGATCGAACACACAGGAATTCGTCCGACTCTTGAAGTAAATGGTATATGGGGTGGTTATATCGGTGAAGGAGCAAAAACGGTCTTACCATCGAAAGCTTATGCAAAAATATCGATGCGTTTGGTGCCAAACCAAAATTCGGAACGAATCACCAAATTATTCAAAGATCACTTCGAAAAGATAGCACCAAAATCGGTCAAAGTAGAAGTAAAACCACACCACGGTGGCGAACCGGTGGTAACCCCTACTGACAGCATCGCTTATAAAGCTGCAGAAAAGGCTTTGGAAGATACCTTCAACAAGAAGCCTATCCCTACAAGAGGTGGTGGATCTATCCCAATTGTTGCCTTGTTCGAAAAAGAATTAGGAATCAAAACGGTATTGCTCGGATTCGGATTAGACAGTGATAACTTGCACTCGCCTAATGAGAAATATGGAATTGAGAACTACTTGAAAGGTATTGAAACGATTCCTTTGTTTCACAAATATTATGCTGAATTAAGCAAGTAATTTACCATAAAATGAATAAAAGGGTTATTTTTAAAAAAATAACCCTTTTTCTATGGATTTTGATTTTCGACTTAAGGTATTTCATACTGCAGCTCAACAGCTCAATTTCACAAAAACAGCTGCTGTTCTCTATATTTCTCAGCCAGCGGTCAGCAAGAATATCCTGGAATTGGAAAAAAAACTTGGTGTCTCACTTTTCGAAAGAAAAGGAAATAACTTAATCCTCACCAAATCAGGCGAAATTCTCTTCCGATACGCAGGTCAAATCATACAGCTATATAATAAGGCTGACCAAGAGATTTTTGATCTACAGTCCAACATGAAGGGCCACCTGATACTAGGCGCAAGTACCACTATCTCTCAATATATCATCCCTTCGTTATTAGCCAAGTTTTTGAACGAACATCCTAACAGTCACATCGAAGTATCTCAATACAACAGCCGTGCTATCGAGGAACTCTTGATCGAACAGAAAATAGACCTTGGTATCACCGAAGGAGCGACAGACAACAGGGCTTTAAAATATATCCCTTTTATGAAAGACGAATTGGTCTTGGTGACCAATAGTCGAAATCCTATGTTGAAACAGCTCAAAAAACCTGAAGTCCTGGATCTATATAAGATTTCCCTGGTCGTTCGCGAACTTGGTTCAGGTACACGTTCGATTATCGAAAACAAAGTCAGATGTCTAGGCATAGATTTTTCAAAATTAAACATCGAAATGGTTTTAGCCTCTACAGAGAGTATAAAGCGTTATATCCAAGAACGTAACTGTTTCGCCTTTCTTTCCATCCACTCTATTCAAAAAGAAATATTGGAGGATCGACTTACTATCGTAGACATACCCGAACTACAGATCGAACGTTATTTCCATTTTACCCATGTATATGGCGGCCTAACAGGTATACCTAACCAGTTTTTACAGTTCTGTATGAGATGATTAACATTCGCAAATAACTTTTGGTTATACCTCATAATATTTCCTTTCTTTTTGAATATTTAAAAAGGGGGTTTCTTTGTAGAAACATTTTATTATGATGAAATCATGGAGTATAAGAAACTAACCAATTATGTAAAGGCTCTTGGAGGGATCGCATTATTACTTTTAATACTATGTGTTAGCGTATTCTTATTTGCCTATCAGCAACGACCAAATGTACCCCTCCCTTCTACCGGAGGAACAAACAGCGATAGCATCATTTCGCATGTGGCAAATTATGTCCCAATAACTTTTAAGGAAGACAACGAAGGTCAATTAGCCAGTTATGGCGAAAAGCTAATTAAAAATACTTATGATTATTTTTATGAAGATGGAAAAAAAATAGGGAACAACCTAGCCTGTACTAATTGCCATCTTAATGGTGGCACAAAAGCATTTGCAGCCCCGTACGTAGGTCTTCACCAAGTCTTTCCGACCTATATCGGTCGAGAAGACAAAATAGAATCTCTCGAAGAACGTATCAACGGCTGCTTTGAGCGCAGTATGAATGGTCGAGCTATACCTGAGAACAGCAAAGAGATGCGAGCGATCATTACCTACATCAAGCAAATAAGCAGTCATATCATAAGTGACAAACGTCTGGAAGGTCAAGGCTTTGTGAAGATTGAGATTCCTAACCGTGCCGCAGATCTGAAACAGGGACAACTTATCTATAGCAACAAATGCCTAAGCTGTCATGGTGAACAAGGACAAGGGCAGAAAAATCAAAATGCAGGAGGCTACCTCTACCCTCCTTTGTGGGGGCCTGATAGCTATAATGACGGGGCCGGAATGGCACGTATCCTTACAGCAGCTCGATTTATCAAAGCAAATATGCCACTTGGAGCCACCTATGACGAGCCATTATTGAGTGATGCAGAGGCTTTTGACGTAGCAGCTTATATCAATTCATTTGATCGACCACAAAAAGCGAATAAAGAGAACGACTATCCCAACCTCGCTAAAAAGCCGAAAGACTGTGCCTATCCGCCTTACCCGGACGAAATTAGTGCACAACAACATAAATATGGACCTTTTAATTTTTAATTTAACATGAAAAACAACATCATTGCAGCTTGTTTGTTTCTATTTACTCTTGCATTTCAGACACAAACCTTCGCCCAAGAAAGTCAGCTTTTGACCAAAAATAAATCCTTTCTAGGCGCAATAGCTAAAATGAAAAGCTATAAAGCAATTTACCAACTAGACAGCGATGACCCTAAAATTATCGCTAAAGCATTTAGAAACATCAATAACGCACTGAAAGATCCGCGTCTTCAGGGCAAACTGGAAATTGAACTAATCGCTTTCTCTGGAGGGACAGAAGCTTTCAAAAAATCAAATAGCCAGTACGAAGCTGCCTTGAAAGACCTCATTGAAAAAGGAGTACATGTGGTCCAATGTCTTAATACATTAGAAGAGCGCAAGATTGCTAAAAGCGAACTTTATGATTTTCTAGCATATGTACCGAGCGGCAATGGCGAACTAATTCTACGTGCCAGTGAAGGATGGGTCATTGTAAAACCATAAATATAAATACCGATGAATTATAAATACTTACTATTATTTCTATTTTTGGCGATCTTCGTGGTAGGAAAAGCCCAAGATCACCATTTTGACCCACCGTGGAATACCCCACCTTCTTCTGCAGTTCATTTTACAGTCCCTGGAATAAACAATGTGCCCGATTTATATGGAGACATCGTCGATCCACAACTCACGATCTTCTTTGCCGGAAATCAATTTATGGTGGTAGATGACCTTTTAGCGGCATTCAAAAAGGATTATCCACAATACGAACGAATATTTGTCGAAACACTTCCTCCGGGGATACTCGCTAAGCAAATCCAAGGGGGTTCTTTGACATTGGGCAATCTTCAGATTACGCATACACCTGATGTATATACAGCAGGCAAAAGAACCATTGACGAAATGAAAGATTATTTCAGCCGTACGCAGATCTATTGCTACAACAATATCTGTCTTATGGTCCCTAAAAATAATCCAGCAAAAATAACTTCCCTCAATGACCTAGCTCTAGACCATGTGCGTATATCTATGCCCAATCCATTATGGGAAGGTATAGGAGAACAAATACAGGCCTCTTACAAAAAAGCTGGTGGAGATACATTGGTGAATAAAATCATGAAAGATAAAGTAGCGTCAGGTAATACCTATTTGACCCGTATACATCACCGAGAGAGTCCAATGCGTATTTTATACGGCGATGCAGATGTCGCCCCCGTATGGACGTCTGAAGTAGTATATCAAAAACTGATCGGCCATCCAATTGATGTCGTGGAAATTCCAGAATCACTCAATTCTACAGCAACCTATATGGCCGCTAAATTAAAAAAGGCTCCTCATCCGAAGGCAGCCGAAGATTTCATGAATTTTATGGCGACAGATACTGCAAAACAAATTTATTTGAAATACGGCTTCAGTATAAAATAAAACTTTCAAAAAAGGATACCTAGGTATCCTTTTTTCTTTTTAAATTCGATTTTCATTAATGTAAATCGTATGCTGCTATTTCTAAAAAAGGTTCATAGGATATGGTATCTACTCTGTGTTCTATTCTTTTTTATACTACTTTTTCCACTTTTATACGTATTAACCAGACGTCCTGACAAGCACTATTCATCTATTGCATACATGAGGCGTATAATATCCGTACTCGGCACCACATTTTCCGGTATATTTTTCAAAATTGAATATGAGTCCAGTATAGACTGGTCCAAACCTTACGTTATTTGCCCCAATCATACCTCTATACTAGATATTACGGCAATAACATTTATGTGCCCCCAACCGTTTTCCTTTATGGGAAAAGTTGAATTGTTGCGTAATCCGGTCACTCGTATTTTTTTCAAAAGTATAGATATCGTTGTAGATAGAAAAAGCAAAATATCAGCGTTCAAAGCTTTCAAAAAAGCCGACAATTTAGTTAAAGCGGGTAGATCAATCGTTATATTTCCCGAAGGGAAAATTGACGATGAATATCCACCACGCCTTCATGAGTTCAAATCCGGTTCGTTCAAACTAGCTGTGGACAATCAGATACAGATCTTACCGGTAGTTATCCAAGATGCTTGGCAGACACTATGGGATAGTGGAGATAAGTTTGGTTCCAAACCTGGAATTATACATATTCAGGTACTCGCACCAATAGATACCAAAGATATGACATCGACACAAGCCGATGAAATCCAGTCCCTCGTTTACGACAAAATGAGTACGCATTGGGACAAATCCAATAGCTTGAGAAATGTAAAAAAAACACCGACAAACAAAATCATATAGCTGATTTTAAGACAGATAACAAACACCAAGTCATTTAACACACAATTAACTTGCTTATTTAAAATATAATACTATTTTTGCGGAAAAAGGTAGAACTTAAATTGTAATACTATGTATTGGACCCTAGAATTAGCATCACACTTAGAAGATGCACCATGGCCTGCGACTAAAGATGAATTAATTGATTACGCAATTCGTTCTGGTGCTCCAGTAGAAGTAATCGAGAACCTTCAAGCTTTGGAAGACGACGGCGAACCTTACGAAAACATTGAGGAGATCTGGCCAGATTACCCAACAAAAGATGATTTCTTTTTCAATGAAGACGAATATTAATCCATCATAAAAATCGCACTTTTCGAAGTGCGATTTTTATTTATGTACATTTTTTTTGATTAATCCTTATTCCATTACTTTTGTCAAATAACAAAAATGTCATCCATGAGAGTATTAATCACTTTATTACTAATTTCATTTACATCGAATTTGTGGGCGCAGGACTCGCAGCCTAAAGATCACACAAAAAATATAGCCATTATCCAGTCTTTTATCAAGGATCTAGCAAATGAGAATAAGGCAGTAGATATCGTATTAAGTAAATACCTCATCGTAGAGAATCCTTCGGATGAAATTTACGACTACCTTGAGGTATCCCTAGAGGAAGTTCGTATTAACTTATTATCCAAAGACATAAAGGAAATTAACTATATCCCTTACAATCAAATGCCGACAAAGGATATCAAGGATATTGATCCCGAAGACCTAGATACAGCTCAAATGTACTTCCTACACTACAGAAAACGACAGATGTTGGCCGTGTATATGGAGAATGGGAAGATCGCTTCTTTTACTTTAGTTTCAAAAGGAAATAACAAAGCACATTTTGTTCTTTATTAAAAAATCAAAAAAAACTTGACATTTTTAAAAACTTATTTGATATTTGTTAGCAACAATTAAGAAATGAACAATTTTGTAATCAATAATGCATGGTGGTGGCACAACAGATAATGTTGTGGCAGATGTCTATCGCTTAAAATTGATACAATCAAAAAATAGTGGGGCTTGCCATATCGGCGAGCCCCTTTTTTATTTATAAAATTTTGGCCAATTAGTCCTTTGTATTATTAACTTTTTACTTTAACAGATGAAAGAGATATTAAGACACCTATTCGAATATAAAACCTTCAGTCGTAAAGAAGCTTACGATATTTTAACGCATATTACTACTGGCAAGTATGATACGCATCAGATTGCAGCATTCATGACCACCTATGGTATGCGCAGCATTCGTGTGGAGGAACTAGCTGGTTTTCGCGATGCGATGTACGACCTCTGTCTAAAGGTAGACTTTACGGGCTATGATCTCATCGACATGTGTGGTACCGGTGGTGATGGTAAAAACACCTTCAACATATCGACCTTAGCCTCATTTGTTGTTGCTGGAGCAGGATATCACGTTGCCAAACATGGTAATGTCGGAGTCTCTTCAGGGTGCGGTTCATCAAACGTAATGGAGTACTTGGGTTATCAATTCACCAATGACAAGGATACGCTCCAGCGTCAACTCGATAATGCACACATTTGCTTTCTCCATGCTCCGCTGTTCCATCCAGCGATGAAAACTGTAGCGCCTATTCGTAAAGCTCTTGGTGTCAAAACATTTTTCAATATGCTTGGCCCCCTTACGAACCCTGCTAATCCAAAATATCAATCTGTAGGCGTATTTAGTCTTGAGTTAGCTCGTTTGTATACCTATTTATACCAAAGTGCGGATAAACAATATAGTATTATCCATGCTTTGGATGGCTACGACGAGATATCTCTAACCGGTGACTTTAAGCTAATAAATAATAAAGGAGAGAGTCGCTATACAGTAGAGGAGTTGGGATTCCCCCCCGTATTAGCCACAGCTATAACAGGAGGGGACAGTATTCAAGAAGCTGCCGGTATTTTCAACACAATCATCCACGGAGAGGGTAACAACGAACAGAATAATGTGGTGTTAACCAATGCTGCTTTTGCCATAAAAACCTTCCATCCAGAGAAGAGCTTTGCCGATTGCTATTACGAAGCAGAAAGCTCCCTATTGGGATTAAAGGCATTGAATAGTCTGAAGAAGTTAGTAGGAAGTTAAGGAGTGAACGAGTTAAGATGTTAACAAGATAACTCGATAACAGGATAGAAAGTGAACGAGTAAACCAGGTAGTAGATAACAGGATAACAAACATGAACAACATTAAAATAAAAGTTTGCGGAATGCGGGATCTGGAGAATATACAGCAGCTGGTCCGTCTGCCTATAGACTATATCGGTTTTATCTTTTACGCAAAATCACCGCGATTTGTTCAGGATGGTATCCGGAAGGCTATTCCAGAAAACATAAAAAAAGTAGGAGTATTTGTCAATGAGACATACCCTGCGATAATAGATAAGGTCGACACCTATGGCATTACCTGTATACAGCTGCATGGTAACGAGACAGCTGAACTCTGTGCGTCTTTAAAACAAGCCGGACTAGAGATTATCAAGGCGTTCGGGATCGACGATGCATTCGACTGGTCTGTTTTAGAAAAATACCTTGACCATGTGGATTTCTTTCTATTCGATACCAAGAGTACCCAGCATGGAGGTACGGGGCAGACTTTTAGCTGGCAGCAGTTAAGGAATTATCCTTATTCCAAGCCTTACTTTTTGAGTGGAGGTCTGGGATTGGACAATATAGAACAAGCAATGACAATAGAAGACGACAGGCTTTATGCGTTAGATTTAAACTCTAAATTTGAATTGGAGCCTGGTTTAAAAGACATAAAAACAGTAACACAAGCATTATCAATTATACATCATGAGCAAATATCAGGTAGACAATAGGGGATATTACGGACCATTTGGCGGAGCATATATTCCGGAGATGCTGTATCCAAATGTAGAGGAACTGGAGCAGCAATATTTACAAATCATGAACGACCCTTCATTTAAAGCTGAATTTGAAGAGCTGTTAAAAGATTATGTAGGCCGTCCCTCACCACTATATCACGCAAAACGATTGTCGGATCGTTATGGGGCAACAATTTTCTTGAAAAGAGAAGACCTAAATCACACGGGAGCGCACAAAATAAACAACACCATCGGTCAGATCTTATTGGCACAACGACTGGGCAAAAAAAGAATTATCGCAGAAACAGGCGCTGGACAACATGGGGTAGCAACAGCGACAGTATGTGCATTAAAAGGGCTAGAGTGTGTGGTTTATATGGGAGCAATAGATATTGAACGCCAAGCCCCCAATGTAGCACGGATGAAAATGATGGGAGCTACGGTGGTGGCTGCTACCTCTGGCAGCCAAACGCTTAAAGATGCGACGAATGAAGCATTGCGAGACTGGATCAATAACCCGGTAGACACACATTATATTATCGGTTCTGTGGTAGGTCCACACCCCTACCCTGATATGGTGGCCCGTTTTCAGTCGATTATATCTGCCGAGACAAGAAAACAGCTCTTGGAAAAAACAGGACAAGAAACTCCTGATATCGTAATGGCATGCGTTGGTGGAGGATCTAATGCCGCTGGTATGTTTTATAATTTTGTGGACGAAGAGGCTGTTCGTCTTATCGCGGTAGAAGCAGCCGGTCATGGTGTCAATTCGGGCGAGACAGCTGCCACCACAGCTCTAGGTAAAGAAGGTGTACTCCACGGGAGTCGCTCTATCCTGATGCAAACTGCAGACGGACAGGTGGTGGAACCTTATTCCATCTCGGCGGGGCTTGACTATCCGGGTATTGGTCCTCAACATGCTTGGTTGTTTAAGTCAGGTCGCGGCGAATATGTCTCCATCACCGATGATGAGGCTATGCAAGCAGGTTTACGTTTAACCCAACTAGAAGGAATTATACCTGCGATTGAAAGCTCGCATGCCCTAGCCTATCTTGAAAAGATGACATTTAAGGGGGATGAAACAGTCGTCATCTGTCTATCAGGCCGAGGAGATAAAGATTTAGACAACTATATGAAGTATTTTAATTTATAAAGTGATAATGGTGAAGGAGGTCACGTTGGTTACGAAGTAAAAACTTTATAACCTTCATAACCTTCATAACCTTCATAACTATTAAAACATGCAACTCAACAAACACGCAAACGGACTATTATCTATATATTTTACGGCTGGTTATCCGACATTGGATAGTACCTTACAGGTAGCAAAAGCTCTTGAAGCAGCCGGAGTCGATTTTCTAGAGATCGGCTTCCCTTACTCCGATCCTGTCGCTGATGGGCCTACCATACAACATAGTTCGGAAGAGGCCTTAAAAAATGTAATGACATTACAGGTACTCTTCGAACAACTAAGGGATCTACGCAAACACGTATCCATTCCTGTTTTTCTGATGGGTTACGTCAATCCTGTGATTCAATTCGGAGTGGAGAATTTTTGCAAAGCATGTAGAGAGGTAGGCGTCAATGGGACGATCATACCCGACCTCCCAATGTATGAATATGAGGAATTGTACAAAAGTACATTTGAAGAAAATGGCATCAGTAACATCTTTTTAGTGACTCCACAGACTTCCGAACAGCGAATCCGTAAAATAGACAAGTTGTCCAGTAGCTTCATCTATCTGTTGTCTTCCAACTCAACAACAGGTAAAAACCTCGAGGTGAAAGATCAAGCAGAAAGTTACTTCAAACGCATCCAGGATATGGATCTAGACAATCCCTTTATCATTGGCTTCGGGATTTCTAATCAAGAGACTTTTAGAAAAGCAACGACCTACGCCAATGGCGCAATAGTAGGCACCGCATTTGTCAAATTATTGGCGGAGGAAGACTATTTGAAAAAAATCCCTGAATTCATAAAGAGTCTGCGTTGATAAAAGTCAGAAGCATTAACATTTTATGCTTTTGTTAGCAATTAGCCAATAATATAGCGTATTTTTGTACAAGAATAAAAAGAAAAAATTTCCTTAAAAAAAATGGAACACACACGAATTAAAGAATTATTACAATCGGAAGATTTTGGAAAAGAAGTTATTGTCAAAGGTTGGGTTAGAACATTTCGTAACAACCAATTTATAGCCATTAATGACGGTTCTTCTATAAATAATATCCAAGCCGTAGTTGATTTCGAAAACACAGCAGATGAGATTCTAAAGAAAATCACTACCGGTGCTGCTGTTCGTGTGAAAGGTAATCTGATTGAATCACAAGGAAAGGGACAACGCGTAGAGGTTAAAGCAACAGAAGTTTCGGTAATCGGAGAATCGGACCCAGAGAAGTATCCGCTACAGCCTAAAAAGCATAGTTTAGAATTTCTTCGCGAAATTGCACATTTACGGGTACGTACAGGAACATTCAACGCTATATTCAAAGTGCGTAATGCACTATCTTTCGCTGTCCATAAGTTCTTCCAAGAACGCGACTTTGTGTATTTCCACTCCCCTATTATTACAGGATCGGATGCCGAAGGAGCCGGCGAGATGTTCAGAGTGACTACATTAGATCCGATCAACCCTTCATTGACAGAAGATGGCAAAGTGGATTTCAAAGAGGACTTTTTTGGTAAAGCTACAAATCTAACAGTATCTGGTCAATTAGAAGGTGAGCTTGCGGCTTTAGCTTTTGGAAATATCTATACTTTTGGACCTACTTTCCGTGCCGAAAACTCCAATACAACCCGTCACTTAGCGGAGTTTTGGATGATTGAACCTGAAATGGCTTTCTACGAGCTGGAAGATAATATGGACCTCGCTGAGGATCTATTGAAATATGTAATCAAGCATGCGTTAGAACAATGTCCTGACGAGATCGAATTTTTAAAGAACAGATTATTGGAGGAGGAGAAATCCAAACCTCAGGCGGAACGTTCAGAATTAAACTTAGTTGAAAAGTTAAACTTCGTATTGGAAAATGACTTCGAACGCCTAACCTACACGGAGGCGGTAGAAATATTGCAACGCAGCAAACCCAACCAAAAGAAACAGTTTAAATATCTTATTGAAGGCTGGGGAGCTGATCTTCAATCGGAACACGAACGTTACCTCGTAGAAAAGCATTTTAAAAAACCTGTGATTCTCACGGACTACCCAAGAGAGATCAAGTCTTTCTACATGAAACAAAACCAACCGGATGCCGAAGGTCGTCACACTGTACGCGCTATGGATATCCTTTTCCCTGGGATTGGAGAGATGGTCGGCGGATCACAACGTGAAGAAAACCTGGAGAAACTCTTAACACGTATGTCTGAAGTGGGCATCGAAGCTGAAGAGATGGATTGGTTTTTGGACACGCGTCGATTTGGGTCAGTGCCGCACTCTGGTTTTGGTGTTGGCTTCGAACGCTTGGTCTTATTTACCACAGGAATGACAAACATTAGAGACGTGATTCCGTTTCCTCGCACACCGAAGAACGCGGAGTTTTAATAAAACAATAACAACAGCCAAAACAAATCATTTTGGCTGTTGTTATTTTAAAAGAGAGGCGAAGCGTCAAACTATCCAAAAACGCAATATACTAACGACTATAAAAATGCTATTAAAAATATACGAAGATAAACCCAATACTAAATATATAGATCAGGCGGTCGATATCTTGAAAAAAGGAGGTGTCATCATCTACCCGACAGATACGGTGTATGGTATAGGTTGTGATATTACGAATCAAAAGGCAATCGAGCGCGTTTGTCAAATACGGGGGCTAAAAACCGACAAGGCCAACCTGTCTTTTATCTGTTACGACCTTACGGATATCTCGCAGTATACTAAACCCTTCGATACGACAGTCTTCCGTGTGCTCAAAAAAGCACTACCTGGCCCCTTTACGTTCATATTCAATGCTAGTGGACAGGTTCCTAAGCTTTTGAGTTCAAAGAAAAAAACAGTGGGTATCCGTGTTCCAGACAACAATATTGTACGCGAGATCGTAAAACAGCTGGGAAATCCAATAGTAACGGCTTCCATCCACGATGAAGACGATATCATCGAATATTCTACAGATCCAGAATTGATCTATGAAAAATACCAAGATCTCGTTGATCTAGTAATCGACGGCGGCTATGGAGACAATGTAGCTTCTACCGTAGTCGATTTGACCGAAGGCGAGTTTGAAGTCATACGTGAGGGCAAAGGAGACTTAGAGCTGTACCTATAGGGTATTAAGCAGCTAGGATCTCTTGCTTTCTAGACCGGTGATACTGCCGGAGATAAGCTACATTAAAGATGATTACCGCAAGAAAAATCAAACCATAAGCCATAATCTGAACGAGATTGATTTCCTCCTTAAAATAAAAAATAGCCAATAGAAACGCTATTGTAGGGTTTATATAGAGCAGTATCCCAACTACAGATGAATCTAAACCTTTCAATGCATACATATTCAGAAACAAAGGGATAATCGTAAATAACAAGGCTATCAACAATACATATCCATAAAAATCCATTCCGTGTGTAACACCTTCTGGCAAAATATAAAGCATCGGAGTCAACAAAATAGATGTTACAATGATGTGTAAGTTCAATGTGAAAAATTTGTCCAACCTATTATTCCGCTTTTGCAAAACAAGATATGTGGCATAGGTGAATGCGATAACGACACTATAAATCATATCCATAAAATGTCCATAGGCCAACATCAGACAAGCTAACACACTAAGCCCCACAGCCAACCATTGTCCTCGATTCAATTGTTCTTTTAAAAACACACTAGCCAACACCGTCGTAATAATAGGGCAAATGAGATAGGCCAATGAAGTAGCATTGACACTGACATTATTCATCACGTAGATAAACAAAAACCAATTGAGTGACAGCATCACTGCGCTACAAAAGACGTGCAAAAACACCGACCTTCTTTCGCGATGTGATAATGCGCGAATAATCTTTATATTTTCTTTCGTAACCTTCGGTCGAAACAAAAAACTAATCAGAAGAATTGCTCCGGTGGCAAAAAGAATACGATACAATAGAATATCTAACGAGGCATAGGCACTTAATGGGCGTAGCACTAAACTAAACATTCCCCAAACGATAAATGAAAAAAGTGCCGCAGCGTAATACTTGAATTGCATTCTTAGGTTGTTAACATGTTATCGGGTTATGTAGCTATCGAGTGATCTTGTTGAATTGATAACTCGTTCACTTGATAACCATTCTTACAAAATAACTAGCTCCTCGATAAGAACCTGACCAGCGTGTTCATTGATACGACCAATAACCTGTCTCCGCATCAATGTCAGTTCGTGCTTTACGACAGCAGATTCTACTTTAACAAACAGCTTCTTATCCTTAACGAAGATCTTTTGAGTACGTTTTTCTATATAGGGGCCAATTATCTCTCCCCAAAATGAGGCTACAGATGATTCATCAAATTTTCGACGCAAACGGTATACTTCTAACCATTTTTCAACCGCCTGCTTCATACTAATATCGTCACGCGTCGGTATTTCGTCAAATTTCTTCTTATACATGAACCTGTCCTCCTTCTATATCAAAGATACGTATTGGCTGAGCGATTTCATCAAATATTTCTCGAATTCTGACAGCATTGGTATCCGTGATAAAAATCTGTCCAAATTCATCATTCGAAACCATCTGCATAAGCTTCTTAGTACGCTTTTCGTCCAACTTATCGAAAATATCATCGAGGAGCAATAAAGGACAAAACTGCTTCTGTTCCTGAAGAAAACTATATTGTGCCAGTTTAAGGGCTATGAGGAAAGATTTTTGCTGCCCTTGTGATCCGAATTTCTTAAGAGACATTTCTCCATGTATCGTAAAGAGTAAATCGTCTTTATGCACACCTTGTGTAGTACGCTCTAATACCCTATCTTTTTCCAAACTAGAATTTAACAGTGTCAGAAAGTCTTTCTCATGCAGTGGAGACTCATAAACCAATGCAACCTCTTCGGCCTCATCCGTGAGATAGGTATAATGGCGTTGAAAAGCTGGGCTAAACTCTTTCATAAATCGTTTTCTACGCGCATATATTCTTTCTCCAACCTCCACCAGTTGCATATTAAGTACTTCGAGAAGTCCTACATCAAAAACACCACGTTCTTTGATACTCTTCAATAACATATTCCGTTGAAGAAGCACTTTATTGTACAATATCAACGTATCCAAATAACGATTGTCAGTTTGAGAAATGACATTATCCACGAATTTTCTTCGCTCTTCACTACCCTCGGTAATGATCTCGCTATCGCTAGGTGATATCATCACTAACGGGAACTGGCCGATATGATCGGCAAGTCTTGGATAGTCCTTTTTATTCTTTTTGAATTGCTTTTTTTGGTTACGCTTTAGACTACACGAAATAGCGTCGGTTCTTTCATCCCGCTCGAACTCACCTTGCACAATAAACCAGTCTTCTCCCTTCTTTATGTGCTGCGAATCTATAGGATTGAAATAGGACTTACATAAGGAAAGATAATGTATCGCGTCTAATAAATTAGTCTTACCTGCACCATTTTTCCCAGTAAAGGCATTTACTTCAGGGAGAAAGTTTAATGTGGATTCCGTATAATTCTTAAAATTTAACAGCGAAATTTGCTTTAGCCACATCTACTTCACTTCTTCAAAATCGATAAACTCGCCTGCTGTGGCCGTGCCTTTACGTTTCGGATCTTGAGCAGGAACATAATCGACAGTTACCTTCCCATCCTTTGCACCCTGCTTTTTATAGGATTGCTGTTGATCAGTATTGCCAAAAGGATTACCTGAACCAAAGGGATTACCTGCACTTCCGTAATTATATTGTCCTTGTCCCTGTTGTTGAGCTTTCTTCATCATTCGTTCAGTCAACTTGCGCATTGCAAACGGCAATAACAAACGCATCGAAAACTTAAAGATGTAATAAAAAGCAACAACAAATAATATAAAATATAATAAACCCATTTCTTTCTAATTCTATTTATTCAAACCTACATAAATTTGCCATCACGCGCAATATCGTTGCGCCCATAACTATAATTCTGTAGCTCTACTTAACCAATTATAATTTTTAATTAGCGTAAAAATAACAAATTCAGTTCCAGACAAGGTCAAAGAAGTGTCAGACTGACAATCTTAACATTTATTAAGATTCCTTTTTGGCTTTGACGATTGCATTATAGAGTTCCTCTTGCTTGTGCGTACCAATTATATAAACAAGTCCATCCCTATCTGTAAGCCACACGGCATCCTTCCCTCCTGCGTAAAATCGTATCTTCCCATTCTTATGCAAATTGTACACTGGATTATTAAAAACAAAATTGCTGTAAGGTTTCTTTTCAACCTTTACCAGCGAAGAGAGATCGATCTTAACCAGACTCGTTGTCCACAACCCACTTAGTGTAATATTATTAGCTGTCACCGCAGTTTTATAATGCACCAGATACATCATGATTATAGAGACGACAATAATACAACTCCCTACGATAAAGAACAATTGTCTTGAAGCCAAGTGATCCATATTCAGATAATACACGATAAAACAAAACAATGCTAATACCATCCGAACACTAATCCATGTCTTATCTCTTCCCAGGTATTGACGCTCAACAAATAAACTATTTGTACTCATATCTACTAATATTGCAAACTAATTTAAGGACTTTTTGCGTATTTTCGGTAATCTTATAGCGATTGTCGATCTGATAATTAGCAATCCATATCAATTCTCCATTACCGTTGAACCAGATAGGAACCTCTCTTTTATCAAATAAATTAATCTTTTTTTGGATTAAAAAATCTGACACCTTCTTCTTTCCTTCCATCCCCAATGGCTGAAAATAATCGCCTTCCTGCCAAGACCTGACTATCAAAGGGAACACCAATTTATCATAATCTAATTGGGCTATTGCAACATTTCTATCAATGGAAAAATCTGGAGAAGTACACACTGTAAAGCTATAATTACGCCATACCAATATCTCTTGACCCGCATTCAGTTGCGCAACCTCTTCTTCGTAATGCTTGTGTCGCAGTTTTAGCCTCGTCCTATCCACAAGCAACCGATGGCTATCCGACTCAAAAACACGTCCTGACTCCTTATCTAAAGATTGTATGAGGTCGGTCAGGACATTTTTTGAAAAACCAAATGGCTCAAAAAGAAAATACAACAGCGCTAAATCTTGTCCTCGGATTGATTCTTTCGCAATCTCCCAGTCATCTGGTCCAATTTTCACCAAAAGTTCTTCTCTTTTCTGATCTACAAAATACTGTAAGACACGTTGTGACTCCTGAAACCGTAAAATATTATCGTTCATAATATCGACAAAATCAGAGCTTAACTGTTCGAATTGGGGAATGATATCGAGACGTATCTTATTTCGTGCATATTTATTAGAAAAATTAGAAGAATCATCCCGATATGGAATACCCAATGTATTGACAGCTTCCAACACCTCAGCACTGGTCAGAAATAACAAAGGCCGCAGTATTTTTCCTCGCTTAGGCAATATCCCCTGCATTCCCAACAGTCCTGTACCACGTGACAGATTCAACAATACTGTTTCTACATGATCATTTTTATGCTGAGCGATGGCGATGTACTTGCAGCCGCTCTCTTTCCTTACCTTTTCGAACCAGTCGTAACGAAGCTCCCGCGCAGCCATCTGTATCGAAATCTTATGGCTCTCTGCATAAGATGTTGTATCAAAACGGTGTACATAAGTTTTTACGCCAAGCTGGGCAGCGTAATTAAGCACCAGCTGTTCATCGCCATCCGATTCCTCATTACGTAATTGAAAATTACAATGTGCCAATTCCACCCGTACGCCACACCTGTAAAGCAATGTTAACAGCAACATAGAATCCCGTCCACCACTCACCGCAACGAGGACTTTATCCGTCTTCGTAAACAACTTATAATCTTCTACATATCTCCTAAAACGAACATCGACATCCATACCCCAAACTTAACCAAAAATCTTTAATTTTATTTAGCATTAAATTTCGATCAATTAACATTTTTTTGCTATTAAAATCCATATTTTTGCCTTCGTGAGAAACTGGCTTTTAACTATAACTTTTATTCTAACCCTTGCATCCGCATTTGGGCAAACTCCTATTGGCACCACTACTAGTCAACAGGGCGGAAAAGACCGTCTGAATCTGGTATCGTCCAATAGTGGCCGAATCAATGCTAAAACCGGGCACATGGTATTCTATACCCCTGTCTATGAGCACAAAGGGAATACACTATCTGCGGACAGTGGTTATATCTACGAGGATGAGATAAAAAGACAGTTCTTCGAAGCTTTTGGCAATGTTGTCATCACACAACCCTCTGGTACCGTGATCTATTCCGATTACCTACACTACGATGCTGCCGCACAACATGCCCTATTAACCGGGAATGTTAAGATGGTGGATAAAGGCTCCACGTTGACGACCAACCATCTTACCTACAACATGCGTTCGAAAGTAGGCACCTATACTGGAGGCGGACGGATCATCTCTCAAGGAGATACGATAACCTCAAAAAATGCCTACTACTTTGAACTCACATCAGACGCATATTTCCGTCACAAGGTAGTCGTACGTAGCCAGAATGTCAAAGTATATACCGATACAATGCGCTACAACTCGCAAAGTAAAATGACCTACTTTTTCGGCCCTACCAACATAAAACCAGTTAGCAGCCAAAAAGGTAATAACGAGAACCTGTATACCGAACGAGGCACGTACAATACAGGCACAGGTATCGCTAACTTTAATAAGAATAATCTTTATACAGAGGGATCAAAATTTCTTAAAGGCGACAGTTTACACTACGAACGTGCAAAAGGAGTCGGCGAAGCCTTTAGAAATGTTGTATTTGTAGATACCACAGATAAATTCTATGCTTTCGGCGGACAAGGTCTCTATACCCAATCTGAAGAATCCATCCGGATGACCGACAAGCCTTATATCATTACGGTGGTGAAAGACGACAGTTCTACCTCTGAATCGGATAGTACCGCAGCAGTAGCAGAACCGAAGGTACCTGAAAAAGAAAAAACAAAAAAAGCGAGCGAAAAAAAGGTCAAAGAGGTAAACGTTGACACCAAAGAAGATAAAGACAATGAACTACCAAAAGTACGCACCGTTCGAGACAGCAGTGCGCGAGAGGCTAAGGTGGATTCGGTTTACATGACAGCTGACACTCTTTTCTCCAGGATGATTCTTGTCAAAGACTACAAACCTTTAGCGCTAAACCTAAGTCGTGATGGTGGTAAAATGGAGGTTGATGAAGATATAGACTATGGTGACGAGAATAACGAGCTATCAGATTCTACGCTAGCCATTGCAAAAGACACGTTACAAACTGACATTAAAAACACCGTAAAGTCCATCGTAGAAAAAGAGATTGCGTCGAGTAAGCCCCCAATCAAAAAGGACACCGTCAAAACAACTGTTCCAGCAAAAAGCAAAGCTGTTCCGGGAGCCCCCAATCGAATCGGCGACCGACAACATATAGGAAATACGCTAAAAGCGGACTCCGTACTTAGACAGAAGGCTGTAGTACCAATTGCCAACCAGGCCGACACCCTGATCAATAATGCCTTACGAATAGCTCAAAGACCTGATTCGGTTATCAGTAAAACAGACAGCATACCTAAAGCTCAAAGCGACACCGCAAAAACCCGGATAGTACGTGCATATTATAATGTTAGATTATTTAAATCCGACTTGCAAGCTGTAGCCGATTCGGTTTACTACGGGATGCAAGACTCGATGTTCCGTTTTATGGGAAGACCAATGATTTGGTCTCAAGGATCTCAAATCTCTGCTGACACTATATTTATGCAGATTGTCAACCAACAGATGGATAACGCACTGCTAAAAGACAATGCTTTTATGGTTAACGCTGTATTGGATTCGGTCAAATTCAACCAATTGAAAGGCCGTAAGATCACAGCCTTCTTTAAAAATAACAGCATAGACCAACTGTTCGTAGATGGAAATGCGGAGAATCTCGTGTTTTCTGTAAATGATGAAACGAAAATTATCAGCGATATGTTTCACGATCGCGGGGGAAGAATAAAAGTCAAGATGGAGAACAAAAAACTCATCGACTACAAAACGATTCACAAAGTAGATCAAAAAGTATATCCATTCAAACTAGTAACCCAAGAGAATGAAATACTGCCTGGCTTTATCTGGCGTCCACAGGATAGACCTACATCGAAAGAAGACCTACTCAATCGGAAGCGCGAACTACCAAAAGCTGTAGATGCTAAAGCTGGTGAAAATACAGACGAAAAACAAAAAGCGACAGAAAGCAAAGAGAGCATAGAAGAAGCACCTAAAAAGGAAGAACTGAAAAAAGAGGTAAATAAAAATCAGGAAGAAGAGTCTAAAACAGAGCTTAGAGAAGAAAAATAGACGTTCAAGTCCTCTTAAGGCTGTCCGAAAAGCCTTAACCTCGTCACTCCGAGAGGTAAGTTTTTCAACAAACACAAAGGAGATTCGATGACAGTGCGTAACTTTAATCCGTCTTCGCGACGAAACGATCTTAAAAACGGCTTTACGATATATGGCTTATAGATCGGTTTGCTACGCATCTGCCTTCGGCGGTCGTCCCTCGCAAAAACGAAAAAACTAGCCTAAGCTTACACCTGCATTAAAACCCTTTTAGAAAAGCGGCCATCTTGGACACGGCTATCGAGCGATGGCTGATCAGATTTTTTTCAGCAGCCGACATTTCGGCAAATGTACGCGAGTAACCATCTGGTATAAATATAGGATCGTAACCAAATCCGCCATCCCCCCGACGTTCGTCGATGATACGCCCTTCGATCGTTCCTTCAAAAAAGTATTGTTTCCCTTCCAAGAATAGTGAGATAACAGTTTTGAAGCGTGCTGTTCTAGACTCAGCCCCAACCAAACGTTCCAATACTAAATCTATATTCTGCTCCATATCCCGAGATCCCGAATAACGAGCCGAATATACCCCTGGTTCTCCCCCTAAAGCATCTATTTCTAACCCAGAATCATCACCAAAACAATTCACTTTAAATCGTTCTACCAGATAATCCGTCTTCTGCTGTGCATTCTCCTGAAATGTCACACCTGTTTCTGGAATATCATCATAACAATCAATTTCTGCTAATGATCTCAAATTGAATTTACTCCCGATAATAGCTTGTACTTCTTCAAGCTTATGCGCGTTATTTGTAGCGAAAACTAGTTCTAGCACTTTTTTAAATGGTTAATTGTGAATGGTTAATGACCTGTTATGTTTACTTTTGTTGTTTTTATAATCGCGGTGACCAGTTTTATTATTTGAATAGCATCACTGTGAATACTTTCGAACTATTCCCTTGATAGATAATCCGTTTCTCTCAAAAGCTCTAACCAATAAATAGTTTCGTTGATTTCTTTTTGTGCAACCCCTAACTTATGCTTAAAGTCTACTTTTGATTCAGCATGCTCTGCTTCACGAACCATTGCTCCCACACTGGTACCCGAGCGAAGCAATTCTTTACTTAAATAAATTCTTTCTTATGCTCGCACAAATATTTATATAAGTTAACAACCCTTACAGCAAACTCAAAACTAAATTGCTTTATTGCATTTTCCTTCATAAACAGACTGATTAAGTTAATAATAAATATAAAAAATCATTAATAATTAACCATCAATCATTAACCATTAATAAAGGTCTTAAACTCCCCCCAAAAGAGTTTTTTCTTCTGAATGTCTGCAAACATCTCTTCGAAAGAGAAAGTATTGAAAACGGTAGCAATTTTACCACGCATATAAGAGTTGTGCGCTATTTCCGGTAATTTCAAAGAAGCGGGTTCTACGCCCAAGAGGGTAATCTTAGTCGGCTTGAAGAACTCCATAATCTTCTTGAACTCATTTGGATTTTGAGGATTGGCCAGATTGACTACCGCCACATTATATGGTGTAAGCTGTAGAGCACCAATCGTCTTGACAAACGCTTCCTCAGCCTGTGGCGAGAAATAGGGAAATTCGGGATAACGAAGGATAAAAAGAACACCTGTAGTCTTATCTCCTTGGAAAACGAATTCCTCTGTAGAATTATCAAAAGCAACCGTCTCAGATTGCACAGCTGCCGTCCGAACATTAGCCACTGAAAAGCCAGTCGAGAATATCGTTTCTGACATCAAGGCCTGTAGCGCTACCGAATTATCTGTAAGGAGGTTGTTCATAGTTTTATGTGATGCGAGTTATATAGGTTATAAGGTTCAACACTATAAAGTTATCCTATCGAACACGTCATTTCGACTGTAGCAAAGCGAAATGGAGAAATCTATAAACTTAACAGCTATACATCAAGTCCATAGATTCCTCCACTCCGGTCGGAATGACGGCGCTAGCCCCTCAATACTATTGTCCTAAAATATAAGCAAAAATCAATGGAGCAACGATAGTCGCATCTGACTCAATCATATACTTAGGTGTATCGACATCAAGCTTACCCCAAGTGATTTTCTCGTTTGGAACAGCACCTGAATACGAACCGTAAGACGTAGTAGAATCTGAAATCTGACAGAAGTACGACCAGAAAGGAACATCAGTCCATTCTAAATCCTGATACATCATCGGTACTACGCAGATTGGAAAATCACCAGAGATACCACCAGCAATCTGGAAGAAACCTACACCTTTACCATCTGAGTTTTCACGGTACCATTCTGTCAAGTAAATCATATACTCGATACCCGATTTCACGGTAGAAGCTTTTAAGTTACCTTTGATCACATTAGAAGCAAAAATATTACCTGTAGTCGAGTCTTCCCATCCTGGACATACGATTGGCAAATTCTTTTCAGCAGCTGCAACAATCCAAGAATCCTTAGGATCAATTTCGTAATATTGCTCCAATACGCCCGAATTCACCACTTGGTACAAAAATTCGTGCGGCAAGTAACGCTCACCCTTAGCTTCAGCAGCATGCCATACATCTTCTAAGTGCTTTTGAAGACGACGGAAAGCCTCTTCCTCAGGGATACAAGTATCCGTAACACGGTTGAAGTGAGTATCCAATAATTCGCGTTCTTGCTCTGGAGTAAGATCTCTCCAGTTAGGGATACGCTTGTAGTGCGAGTGTGCTACCAAGTTCATCACATCCTCTTCCAAGTTTGCACCTGTACAAGAGATAATATGTACTTTATCTTGACGGATCATCTCAGCTAGGGATACGCCTAACTCTGCAGTTGACATTGCACCTCCCAAGGAGACCAACATCTTTCCTCCTTCTAGTAGGTGTGTTTCATAACCTTTAGCAGCATCCACCAAAGCAGCTGCATTGAAATGACGGTAATTGTGTTCAATAAATTGGCTGATAGGCCCTTTTTGTGTACTCATCTTTTTTAATGTTTTAACAAGTCCAGCAAAGGTACTGAATATAATTTATTTTAGTCCCTACAGCACGAGTAAAGCCGTGAGACCAAAGCATTTTTTAACAAATGATAAAAAATGCTTATTTCCTTCGGATAAGTTTTATTACAAATAAAAATGCCCCTACCAAGATAAGCGTCATAATCAGGAGAATTATAATCTCCGACATCCCTATACTCCACGTTGTGTTGTTCATACTTGATCAAGTTATGAGGTTACAAAGTTATACCGTCTCCTTAATAACTCCCATAACCGCCTTAACTACTATAACTCTAGATAATCCACATTTCGCATCTATCCAAAAACTCCTGTTTAATATCAGCTCCAATACCCGCCTCGTCAGAAATGGATATATGATAACCATTATATTGTATACCACCTTCTACAGGATCTTCCAGATGCCCGACCATACAGGTATCCAAGTCATAAAACTTAACATTGGGTGCAGCATAGGCAAAATGAACTTTGGCAGCCAGTGCCAATCTAGATTCTAACATTCCGCCTATCATACAAGCTACACCGTATTCAGCGGCGACCGATTGTATTTTCAATGCTTCGTATATTCCCGATGATTTCGAAAATTTAATATTGATATAATCACAGGCATCCGCTTTACACAGGCGTCCCGCATCGCGATGCGTATATACGGATTCATCCGCCATAATAGGCACAATAGTTTGCGTACGTAACTCGGGCAATAGATGATCATTGTAAGTACGCATTGGCTGTTCACAAAACTGGATCTTATAGGCTTCCAATCCTTGCAATGCCTCTACAGCCCCTTCGTAAGACCAACCTTGATTGGCATCGATACGGATGGGCAGATCAAAACCCACAGCCTTACGAATGGCCTTAATTCTTGCGATATCATCAGCGGGATTTTTACCCAATTTGACCTTTAGAGCAAATGCTCCACCTTCTTTCAGTTTTAGCGCTTTCTCGGCCATCTCCTCCGCCGCAGCAATACCCAAGGTAATATCGGTAGTAATCTCTCTCTTCTCCCCTCCCAAAAAACGATATAGTGGCTGCCCGGCATGTTTGGCCGCGATATCATACAACGCCATATCAAAAGCTGATTTTATGGTCGCATTGCCAGCTATATACAGATGTAGCTCCGCGAGGCGGTCTTCAAGAGCCAAAGCATCTTTCCCTTTCCATATCCTTGCAAAATCCTGCGCTATGCTAATACAGGTATTCTGCGTCTCTCCAACAATCATGGGGAAAGCAGAACACTCTCCCACACCATAGATTCCCACATCGGTGTATACACGTACAAAGGTATTTTGTGCATAGTCCATGGTCCCTGTCGCAATGACAAAAGGCTCCATAGGAATACTCAGGCGGTATATTTCAATATGCGTAATGGTCATTGATATCCTTTTTTAGGTTACTAAATGTTGTGTTTATTTTAATGACGAAAGTTAAAGACTTTTGAAACAATAAGCAAGAAACAAAAGCAAAGCCTTATTTTTGGCAAAAAAAGAAATAACAATCCTAAATATTAAAAAAATGACTCTGCATAAAACGGCGCTTAAGATCATATTTTCACTTACTATTATCCTGTCCTTTATATCGGTCAATGCCCAACAGTTTAACGATTATTTCACCGAACAAACATTGCGATTAGATTACATCTTTGCAGGAAACAGAGCCCAACAATATGCCTACCTATCGGATTTGGTGCAGTTAGATCAATGGAACGGAAGAAAAGGCAACCTGAACAGAACACCTATTCAGGGCAATGGTCAGATTAAAGTCTACGATTTAGCTACAGAAAAACTAATCTACGTCTTACCTTTCAGCAGCCTGTTTCAAGAGTGGCTGACCCAAGACGAAGCTAAACAAACCACCAAGAGTTTTGAAAACACCTATCTAGTTCCTTTCCCAAAAGCAAAAGTCCGAGTTCAAGTTTCGTTCTTTAATGCACAGCGCAAAGAGACGGTATTATTAACACATCAGATAGATCCTCTAGACATCTTAATCCGTAAAGCACAAAAAAACGAAACTCCTTACGAAGTGATCCATAAAGCTACAATTGCTACCCCCATAAAGATTGCCATAGTAGCCGAAGGGTATAAGGATACAGAAATGAACGATTTTATGGATTATGCCCACAAAACTGTTCAGAGCTTATTTCAACATAATATCTTTAAGAAATACGAAAATGCATTCGAGATTGTTGCCGTAAAATCGCCCTCCAAAGATTCCAATATCAGCGTACCATCCAAAAACCTATGGCGATCAACTGCTGTTCAGTCCAATTTCGACACATTTTACGCCGAGCGGTATCTAACGACCTCACACACCAAGCTATTACATAGCTTGTTAGAAAATATTCCGTACCAGCACATTATCATTCTGGCAAATACGGATGTATATGGCGGTGGTGGAATATTGAATTCCTACGCTCTTACCACGACTAAGAATCAACAATTCGCTCCAGTTGTTGTCCATGAGTTTGGTCACAGTTTCGCCGGACTAGCTGATGAATACTTCTATGCAGTAGATGTTTTTGAAAACAAAGCTGTTGAAAAGATAGAACCTTGGGAAAAGAACAACACTTCATTAGTTGACTTCAAAAGCAAATGGGCTGATATGGTGTCTAAAAACACTCCAATCCCTACCTCCGACAGTATGTTAGGAACTGTTAGAATTGGGGCATTCGAAGGTTTAAAAGGAAATGGGCTATACATTCCATCGCACGATTGTAGGATGAAGGCCAACAAACCAAAGGATTTTTGCCCAGTATGTAGCCGTGCTATAGAAGAGATGATTCTGTTTTATACGGATAAATAACCACATCTTGGGGCTGCCTCCTATGCTTGTATCAAGCATAGGAGGCAGCCCCAAGATTTTAATATTCTTTCGCCAATCGCACAAACTCTCTAAGCCAATTCGTGCTTACTTTGTGCCCCAGACGGACTATAACAAGATTTTTTTCTGGATTGACGTAGATATACTGTCCTAAGATACCTTGTGCTGCAAAATCACCATCTTCCGTAGGCAGCCACCACTGGTATTGGTAGCGTTTGTAGCTTCCTTCCGTGCTATCCACTTTCGTCGATTCTTTGACCCAGCTCTCAGGCACCAACTGTTGGCCTTCCCAATTTCCTTTATGAAGATACAGACGTCCTAGCTTCGCAAAATCTCGTGCACGAGCATTCAGACAGCAAAAGGTCTTCTCTATACCATCTTTCTTTCTGTCAATACTCCACGAAGCATCATATTCCATCCCAATAGGTTTCCAGATCTTCTCGTCCAAATACTCCGTAATCGTCTTACCATTTAGTACCCGTTCTAACACCAATCCCAAGATCTGCGTATTACCACTTGCATAGGCAAACTGTGTTCCGGGCTCAGTTTCCAACTTCAACTTTTCGGTATCTTTACGCAAATTGGTCCCGTAATAGAATGAAGCTACCTCACCAAACGGATTATAATACCCCTCGTTAAATTTGATACCCGAGGTCATCTGTAATACATGCGCGATCGTCACCTTATCAAACCCATTCTTAGCCATCTCTGGCACATACTTACTGACAGGATCCTGTACTGAGCCTATCAGACCGTCATGGATAGCACAGCCGATGAGCATAGAGGTAACTGATTTGGCCATAGAAAATGAGGGCACAATCGAAGTTTCTTCGTATTTGTCTAAATACCGCTCGTACAAAATGCTATCATTACGGATAACCAGAAAAGCTACGGATTTGGTCTCTTTTAAAAAATCATCAAAAGGCATTTCTTTGTCCTGATATTTAGTCTTTGAAGGTTGCTGCTCCATAGTGGCACGATGGAATACAAATGGGGTCGATGAGGCTTTCAATTCCCGATTCGGAAAAATTTTATAGTCGTTTAGATCTGCAAAATTATGCCATACAAAACGGCCATATTTACAGGCGGAGAGCGAAATCGACGTACTAATCAGTACCAAAAAAAATAAAAAGTTTCTTCTTCTCATATCGATATAACTTAGGCAAAAAAAATGGTTATCCTCCTAATATACAAGTTATTTAGAACAAAACAAAAGCAATGTAAAAGCATACGCCTCTGCACCAGGACATAAACAAAATTAAGATACTACTCTTTACTATCTCTTAGACATGATTATGGAACTCTTTTTGCGCTAGCAATAATCGTTTATATTAATTTAACTTGGTTTGTCCAGTGATTTTACAGAAATTAGAAATCAATTTATGTTGAACTCCATGAAAAAGACTACATTACTGTTCGCTTCCGCGGCAATGTTTATCGCTTGTAACAATAGCCCCAAGCGAGAACAAAACAATACGCAAGACAGCGTATCATCTACACAAAGTACTGAAAGCGAAAACACTTCTACGAATAGTAACGCTAAATTTGATATCGAGAGCATCCCGGTAACGACAACAGATATCGGAACGTTCCCTTATTTCACTTTGCCGAAAGGTCTGAAATCGATGAACAAACCTTTTCAGAAAGAATTTGACGTATGCTTTTTCCCTCTAAACGGTGTGATGACCCCTTTTGAAGGAAAACTCTACAAGATCAACGTCGAAGCGGAACGAGGTGAAGAGTTCTCAAAACGCTACTATGAAAAAAGTGTGGAAGACTATTTGCTGTCTGCAGGCGCGGTCAAGGTATTTGATGGAACGATAGGCCGTGAAGAGTACGAACGCTATAATAAGCAAGATCCGAACAAAGGCGATGAGGGAGACATGGGCTATGCCGATGAGAACATCAAGTTTTATATCATCCGTACAAAAGACCAAGGAAATATCTACATACAATTTAGTGCAAATAATGTCGGTGGTAAATTAAATATACTCCAAGAAGCTACGATGACGCAGACTATCACGAAGATCACGGCCGACGAGATTGCGAAGGATCTCAACGAAAAAGGAAAATCTATTTTGTATATCAATTTTGACACCGACAAATCCAATCTAACGACAGATGGGAAAGAGGTCGTACAACAGATCGCTACCGCATTGAAAAAAGAAAGTAGACTGACTATCAATATCGAGGGGCATACTGATAATACCGGTGATGCTGCACATAATAAAAAACTATCTTCCGAACGTGCCAATGCGGTATTGAATGCATTGACAACTGATGGAATTGACAAATCTAGGCTCAAAGCGCAAGGATTCGGAGCCGAACGTCCACTTGTAGCCAACGATAGCGAAAGCAACAAAGCTAAAAACAGACGTGTCGAATTGGTGAAGAGTAACTAAAAACAGCTTGTAACACGAGCTACTTAAACCCTCATTATCCGTCTATATCGGTATAATGAGGGTTTTCGCTGAATAACAAAATTGTTAATGACAAAGCGCATTCCGTAAAATACCCATTTTTAGGTATATAAAATAGACACGATATACCTTACTTTCGTCGCTACAAGATTATTAACTATTTTAAATGAATAACAAGTTACTTACCCTCGTATTGCTTGTGTTGACAATGATGCCATTTACGAGCAGATCTCAAACTGAACCATCGGCCGAATCAACTGGCAAAAACATGGTTAAATTTAACACGCTTCCTTTATTGGGTGGAAAGTTCTCCTTCGAATACGAACGTTCCATAACAGACCGTATTAGTGCTGGAGCCGCCATAAGTTTTCGCCCGGAGAAAAAACTTCCTTTTCAATCCACGGTACAGAACTTGGTTGATGATGAAGATTTGAACAAGCTGATTAATGAGTTCAAAAGCTCCAACTTCTCGATTACACCTGAAGTAAGATTTTATCTTTCCAAGCGCGGGCTATTCAAAGGATTTTACATGGCGCCCTACTTAAAATACGCAAATTATAAAGCTTCCGTTCCTTTTGATTTTGACGTTACCGTTGAAGAGTCGGCAACTGAAATTTACAGCCGTACGGAAACTATTCCCTTGGAAGGTACTATCAAGTCATTCACAGGAGGGTTTTCTATGGGATTCAATTTTAAATTGTCCCGTCAATTCCATTTAGACTGGCGTTTAATAGGTCCTGGCTATGGTAGTGGTAAAGGTAAGGTCTCTGGAACCATGGCACTAAATCCCGATGAACAACAGGCGCTACGAGAAAGTATGGAAGACTTGAAAGTAGACATGCGCGACTTACCTTTAGGTGGTATCAAAATGGAATATGATGTTCGAGATGATGGCGCTGACATCCATATTAAACGGAGCCCATGGGCTGGAATACGCACAGGACTATCCATCGGTTATCGATTTTAAAGTTAGTCATTCTATTAGATCCCCTCTTCTATATTTGCAGAGGGGATTTAATTTAAATCATATTCAACCGTTGCCTTAACTCCAAAAAGTTCTCAGCGTTGGTCTTGGCTAATATTTTCCTCCTATGGGTATTCACTGTATGTTCACTAATAAAAATCAATGCAGCAATATCTTTACTGCTTTTTCCTTGAAGGATTAAATCCAAAATCTCAATCTCACGTTTAGAAAGATCATAATGATTTTCAATATGTACCGGTCGGTTTTTCATACGATCAATGATTTTGAGATCGTTCTCTTCTCTAGTAAAACCTTCCTCTGCGAGATCATGAAATACCAAAGAGCGGTTCATATGTCCCTTTTCATTAATCTCTATAGCTTGATAAGACTGATTAATAAAGACATAGTCTCCATTCAATTTACGCACCCTATACGAGTATTTTGAATAAAAACGATAGTGATCTTCAAAATGTAACTTATCCATAAACTCAATCACTTTGCGTTCGGACTCCATACAATAGGGAACATCATCCGGGTGTATAACCGACATCAAAAATTCTGTCGTAAATATCCTTGGGTCATATCCTAAAATGTTGACTATCGATTCACTAACAAATTCGATTTCATTGCTAAAGGCATTCATGATGAAATAATAGCGCTTTAGGCCAACCACCTCAGGCTTCACAACAGGTCTTTCCGAGAAAAGCTGCCCATGATCAAACCAAAAATCCCAACCTTTATCAGCCATATAGTAGATTAATTCATTTCTTATTTCATGTCAAATCCCCCGAAGATACCCTTTTTCACCGCTATGACCTAGATAAAATACGTTTAACACATGTTACATTAGTTTTTTTCAAACGATATAATGCAAATTCTTTAATCGTACCACTATTCAGAATGAAATTTTCAAATCGGCAATAAAAACCAAAAATAACACAAAACTACTCACAAAACCACGAAACAATTAACGAAAACACAATAAAACTAAATTTTAATTTCATTATTTGTAAATTTTATATATTTTTGTTTCTATATTAGCAAACTCAATAGTTGATACTTCAAAACCTTGCAAACATCGACCGCAACGAAGTAGTTCAACAGGTTTCTCTCCAACTATTGAAGTAAAATACATTCAATCCAAATACCAACAAACAATGCAGCAAGAAGGACTCTACAACCCCGAATTTGAACACGATGCCTGTGGCGTCGGATTTGTAGCTCACATTAAGGGACAAAAATCACATGCACAGGTCAAAGATGCGTTGACCATGCTAGAAAACATGGAACACCGTGGCGCCTGTGGTTGCGATCCTGAAAGTGGTGACGGTGCAGGTATCATGATCCAACTACCGCATGAATTTTTGTGGGAGGAGTGTATACAGCTGGGCATTCAGTTGCAAGAACCAGGCTATTATGGTGTTGGCATGGTATTTTTACCAAAAGAGGAAGGCTTAAACCAGCTTTGCCGCACAGTGATACAAGAAGCTACCATAGACCGCAATATGGAGTTTCTCGGTTTTCGAACTGTGCCTGTAAATCGTGAAGGAATAGGTCCTACCGCTTTGAGTGCAGAACCTGAAATTGTACAGTTCTTCGTGTCAAGACCAAATGAGGTAATAGATACCGAAGATTTCGAACGCAAATTATACATACTTCGGAGACTCATCATTCAAAAAATAAAAAAACACCAAACCTACCCCTTACCGCTTTACATCGCATCACTTTCTTGCAAGACCATAATTTATAAAGGACAACTAACTACGTACCAGGTAGCCTCTTACTTTAAAGATCTAAAAGATGACAAAGTAGTGTCAGCCTTTGGCTTAGTGCACTCCCGTTTCTCAACGAATACTTTCCCTTCATGGTCATTAGCGCAGCCATTCCGGATGATTGCACACAACGGTGAGATCAACACGTTAACGGGCAACCTTAATTGGTTTTACGCTGGTGTACGGGCGCTATCATCACCTTATTTCACGAAAGAAGAGATGGATATCTTACTGCCTGTAGTAGACAAAGGACAGTCCGATTCGGCTTGCTTAGACAATGTCGTCGAGCTGCTATTGCATTCGGGCCGTAGTCTACCGCATGTGATGTTGATGCTGGTTCCTGAAGCCTGGGATGGTAACACACAAATGGATCCGCTAAAAAAAGCATTCTACGAATATCACGCTACGTTAATGGAACCTTGGGATGGTCCTGCTGCCCTCTGCTTTACAGATGGTAAGATCATTGGCGCGACATTAGACCGCAATGGTCTACGTCCTTTGCGCTACGCCGTCACCTCCGACGACCGTGTTATTGTAGCTTCCGAAGCCGGAGCTTTACCCCTCGATGAATCTACAATTATCAAAAAAGGCCGTCAACAACCGGGCAAAATATTCGTTGTCGATATGGAACAAGGCCTGATCCGTTCGGATGAGGAAGTAAAGGGGGAGTTAATCCGTCAGCAGCCTTATGGCGACTGGATCAACCAATATAAAATCAAACTGGAAGAGCTGGCTGAACCACGCGTTACGTTTACCTACCTTTCTAAAGAATCGGTCTTTAAATACCAACAAGCATTTGGCTATTCGAGAGAAGACCTCGAAACTATTTTAACACCTATGGCCTTGACAGGTTATGAGCCCATAGGATCCATGGGAACCGACGTGCCTTTAGCAGTATTATCGGATCAACCCCAACACTTAGCCTCTTATTTCAAACAATTCTTTGCTCAAGTGACAAACCCACCTATCGATCCTATACGCGAACGTCTGGTGATGAGCTTAGCTACCTTTATCGGCAATGCCGGCAATATATTGATTGAGGACAAAAAATTCTGTCACTGTGTCACGCTAGAGCACCCTATCTTAACATCCAGCGAATTGGAAAAACTGCGCTCTATCGACACTGGAGTATTTCAAGCAAAAACATTACAATGCTACTTCAGGGCTGATGGCAAACCTGGATCACTGGAAGCTGGCATAGAACGTCTCTGCCGCTACGCTGACGATGCCGTAAGAGACGGTTTTGAGGTCATCATCTTATCGGATCGAGCGATAGACTCTCAACATGCAGCTATACCATCTATCCTTGCGGTATCGGCAGTGCATCACCACCTGATAAAAACAGGGAACCGAGGTGCGGTAGGCCTTGTTGTTGAAGCCGGAGATGCAGTAGAAGTCCATCACTTCGCCTGTCTGCTTGCCTTTGGAGCAACGGCTATCAATCCATACCTAGCTCTAGCAAGTATACGTACACTAAAAGCGGAAAACCTTCTTGATACCGACCTCACTTGGGAAGAATTACGAAAAAACTATGTGAAAGCGGTCTGCAATGGCTTGTTAAAAATATTCTCCAAAATGGGGATCTCTACACTACAATCTTATCACGGAGCTCAAATCTTCGAAGTGCTCGGTATTGACAAATCTGTTGTAGACGCCTATTTTTGTGGTGCAGTATCCCGAATAGGTGGCCTCAACCTAGACGATATCGCTAAAGAGGCTTTGGCCAAACATTGGCGTAGTTTCGAAAGCTCACGCACTCCAAAGAACCTCCTACCTGAAGGTGGTATCTACCAATGGAAGAGACGTGGAGAAGGACACCTTTGGAACCCACAGACCGTTCACTTATTACAACAAGCTTGCCGCACAGGCGACTTTGACACCTATAAAAAATATTCGGCACTGATCAATAATCAACAGGAACATATGTTTACGCTGAGAGGATTGCTTGATTTTGCCAAACACCGCACACCAATAGCTGTCGACGAGGTGGAGTCAGCAAGCGAAATTATGAAGCGCTTTGCTACCGGAGCTATGTCTTTTGGCTCCATATCACACGAGGCACATAGCACCCTCGCTATTGCCATGAACCGTATCGGCGGAAAATCCAATACAGGTGAGGGTGGAGAAGACGAAATGCGCTATGAAAAATTGCCCAATGGGGATTCTATGCGCTCAGCCATCAAACAAGTGGCATCCGCCCGCTTTGGGGTGACATCCAACTACCTCACGCAAGCAGATGAAATACAGATTAAGATGGCACAAGGAGCCAAACCTGGCGAAGGAGGCCAATTACCAGGAGATAAAGTTGACGAATGGATCGCAAAAGTACGACATGCCACACCGGGTGTAGGGCTTATATCCCCACCTCCACACCATGATATCTATTCGATCGAAGATCTGGCACAGCTTATCTTCGACCTTAAAAATGCAAACCGTAAAGCGCGGATCAATGTAAAGCTAGTATCAAAAGCTGGTGTAGGTACGATAGCGGCAGGTGTTGCAAAAGCGCATTCCGATGTCATCCTAATCGCTGGATACGATGGCGGTACGGGAGCGTCACCTATTAGCTCGATCAAACATGCAGGACTACCTTGGGAATTAGGGTTAGCCGAAGCACATCAGACGCTGGTACAAAACAAATTAAGAAGCCGTGTCGTGCTACAAGCAGACGGACAGATGAAAACTGGACGTGATCTTGTCATTGCAACCCTACTAGGAGCAGAAGAATGGGGAGTCGCTACTGCTGCTCTTGTAGCAGGAGGCTGTATTATGATGCGCAAATGCCACCTCAATACCTGTCCAGTTGGTGTAGCAACTCAAGATCCAGAACTACGCAAGCTATTCTCTGGAAAGCCCGAAGACATCGTTCATTTGTTCCAATTTTTAGCAGAAGAAATGCGCGAAATAATGGCACAACTAGGTTTCCGTACCATCAACGAAATGGTAGGACGAGCACAGTTCCTGAAAAAGAGAGAGCGTGTTGCACACTGGAAAGCCAGCAAAGTGGACTTCAGTGACCTATTATATGTCGCACGCAATGAAGCAGGCACCCCGTTGTACAATACCGAAGAGCAAGATCACGGCATCGCGATGATCTTGGATTGGGGTCTATTGAAGCAAGCTAAACCAGCGCTAGAGGGCAAAACACCTGTTTTCGGAACTTTCCGCGTCAAGAATACGGATCGCACTATAGGGACAATGCTTTCAAACGAGATCTCAAAGGTATACGGCTCAGAAGGGTTACCAGATAATACCATCAATTTCAAATTCGAAGGATCTGCGGGACAATCCTTTGGAGCATTCAACACCAAAGGGATATCATTTGAACTGGAAGGTGAAGCCAATGACTATGTTGGCAAAGGCCTATCCGGAGCGCAGTTAGCTATTTATCCCGCTAAAGAAAGTAGCTTAACGCCACACGAAAATATAATCATCGGCAATGTCGCATTGTATGGTGCTACCTCTGGCCACTTATTCATCAATGGGATGGCCGGAGAGCGATTTGCCGTCCGCAACTCTGGCGCAACTGCCGTAGTAGAAGGTATTGGCGACCATGGTTGCGAATACATGACAGGGGGCCGTGCGCTAATTTTAGGCGAAACAGGTCGTAATTTTGCGGCAGGTATGAGCGGTGGTATCGCTTGGGTATACGATATCCAAGGTACATTCCGCATCAACTGTAACCAAGAGATGGTCGACTTGGATCCTTTGGAGACCGAAGATGAATCTGCAATCATTGCATTACTAAAACGACATATACACTTGACGAATAGCGATAGAGCTACCTACATTCTTAACAACTGGACAACAGAAAAGAGTCGGTTCATCAAAGTATTTCCGCGTGAATACAAAAATGTAATGCTTAAAAAACTAGTAGTGGCTTAATTAAAGAGGAATTATATCATGGGAAAAGCAACAGGATTTTTAGAATTTGATAGATTGGCTCCTCAGAAAGAGTCTATAGAAAACAGAAAACAAAATTATCAGGAGTTTGTACATCCTTATTCGGAAGAACAACTTAATGGGCAGGCAGCACGCTGTATGAATTGCGGAATCCCTTTCTGCCATTCAGGCTGCCCTCTAGGAAATGTAATCCCCGAATTTAACGACGCTGTATATGACGGAAAATGGGAAGATGCTTACAACATTTTAGCGTCTACAAATAATTTTCCTGAGTTTACAGGTCGTATATGTCCTGCTCCATGTGAATCGGCATGTGTATTGGGCATAAACAAAAACCCGGTAGCTATCGAGGAAATAGAGAAACATATTATTGAAATAGCCTATAAAAAGGGATATGTAAAACCCAATAAGTCCTATATAAGAACAGGCAAGACTGTCGCTGTAATCGGCTCGGGTCCTGCAGGACTTGCTGCTGCGGCCCAATTAAATAAAGCAGGTCACGATGTCGTCGTGTACGAACGAGACGATAAGGTCGGTGGTTTACTTCGCTATGGTATCCCCGATTTCAAATTAGATAAATCGATCATCGATCGTCGAGTCGATATCATGAAAGAATCTGGCATAGTATTCCGTACCAATGCCGAAGTAGGCGGTAATATTCCAACAACAGAATTAGATCAATATGATGCTGTGGTTTTATCTGGAGGATCGACAATTCCACGTGACCTAAACATTCCTGGTCGGGAACTGAAAGGTGTTCACTACGCGATGGAGTTCTTAAAACAACAGAATAAGCGTGTCGGCAGCTCAACAATAGACGTTCCAGAGATCCACGCCCAAGGTAAAAATGTCCTGGTAATCGGAGGAGGAGATACCGGATCAGACTGTGTAGGCACATCCAACCGCCATGGCGCCAAATCGGTGACGCAATTTGAACTGATGCCCCAGCCACCCCAAAGTCGTACCGAAGCGATGCCTTGGCCCAGCTACCCTATGCTGTTAAAGACTACAACCTCCCACGAAGAAGGCTGTCAGCGCCACTGGAGCATTAGCACCAAAGCATTTTTGGGTGATGAAAGCGGGCAATTACGTGCAGCTCTTGTTGTAGACCTGGAATGGGAAACAGATGCGCTAGGAAGACCCACAAAATTTAAGGAAATTGAAGGCTCTGAAAAAGAGATTCCTTGTGAACTGGTTACCCTCGCAATGGGGTTCCTGCACCCACAAAAAGAAGGATTATTACAGCAGTTGGGCATAGCGCTAGACGAACGAGGCAATGTAAAAGCGGCGGAAGGCATCTATCAAACCAATGCAGACAGGTATTTTGCGGCAGGCGATATGCGCCGTGGTCAGTCTCTAGTGGTATGGGCCATATCCGAAGGACGGGAATGTGCTCGTAAGGTGGATGAATATTTAATGGGTAGCACCGAACTGGAAAGCAAAGAAGCCGTATACCAATACGCTTAACTAGTAAATCTAATCATCAATCTATATTTTTTCTATCAGACCTCTCCGAGCAATCGGAAAGGTCTTTTTTAATTATAACATATATTCCATAACAAACCTAAAACACAAAATAATATTTCGAACAAAAAACAAAACGTAAAAATATATTTCATACAATTGAATTTTTCATATTTTTGCAGTCGATTTAAAAGATCAATTGTAAATAGACTTCATGATTCGTACCATCAATCATTTTTTCGGTAAGGAGTTTGCCAAGGATGCATTAAGAAACATCCTTGTGATCTTACTCCCCTCTATACTGCTTTTCTACACTATAGGTCTAAATCCTGCTATAGCTTTTGCCGTTGGTGTAACATTATCCTCGTTGACTGATCTTCCCGGAAATCGTCAGGACAAAACAATGACAGCAATATGGTGTACCGCTCTATTTGCGCTTACTGCCTTTTCCACATCCATGGCACTTCATTATCTATCTTGGGGCATATTACCAATTTTAGCTATTTGGGGGTTCAGCTGCACGATGTTAATAGTCTTAGGTCAAAGATGGGCTGTTATCGGAAATCTGACGCTGATTGTTATCAGTTTTACTATCGGGCTTAAACCGCAAGATCCACTAAGTTTTACACTATACTTCACTCTTGGAACACTAGGTTTCTTTACCGTTAGTCTTATACAAGTCTATTTATCACCTTATCGTTCTTTGAAATACGCAATGAAAGAAGGTTTTGAACAGATGGCCATCCTCCTGCAGGTAAAAATAAAGTGTTACGACGAAAACATACCTCTTGAACAGGTGTATAGAGAATTAAGTATATTACACATTAAAATCTCTGAACAGCTGGAAAGTATACGTTCGCTGTTGCTTCGCGAAAAGGCGCTAATCTCCTCCTGTGAAAATTCGGAACTGGTCTGGTTAAATAAAATCTATCGCTTAATTGACCTTTATGAACTACTAATGGGGATTGATACCGACTATGAAACAATCCGCGAAAAACTCAAACATTCGGAAGGACTTCCCATAATCAGGCGTATCCTTTTGTTACTCTCTGACGAAATCAAGGATCTGGAAAATTTTAGCCCCTCATACTCAACCAAGCAGCAGATCAGCACAAACATACAAATACTAGAACAGATACTGAGCAGATCAGACAACGGAAACAAGGCGTTAATCAATCCGATAGTAATACATATCAAACATATCAACGCGATAATTCAACAAACTCAAAAAACGACTATTGTACAGGATTCGACTTGGGTAAACACTGCCGCCTATAAAAATTTTGTCCCTTCGACTAATAAACGACAGGTAATCGCAAAACATATCAAGACTAAATCCCCTATATTTATTTATTCGGTACGCATGGCGACATTGCTGATTCTTTCGGGTCTGGTCGGCTATACCCTACCTGAATACCGTTATGCCTCGTGGATCATACTCACGGTCATTCTTGTTGCACGGCCTAGCTATGCTAATACGCAAAAAAGAAACTACCAGCGCATTGTCGGTTCAGTAATAGGTATTGCAGTCAGTCTACTTATCACGCTCTTCATAGATGGTTCGCTATCATTGCTGTCAATTGCTGCAGTAACACTTTATGGTTTTTTCCTGTTCAACAAACCAAACTACTTGATTTGCGTTATATTCATCACCGTTGCAGCCATCTTGTCACTACACCTATACGAGGGTGATATATGGGACTTGCTTAGTAGTCGTTTAGCCTTCACCCTATTGGGATCGCTTTTCGCACTCATAGGATGCCTTGCTCTCCCAGTCAACCATCGTAGCACGATGAAGACACTCTCCGATACGCTCATTGATAATTATCAAAACTATTACAACAAGCTTCGCACTCGACTTTGCGAAAATAACATAGACCATCAAGAACTGAGACTTGCCCGAAAACATGCTCAGACATCATTGGCTCTACTTTATGATAACCTTGATCAATTCCAAAAAGAGCCACGTTATAAAAAACAAGACTGGAGTGATATCGCTTCTTTCCAGACCCTAGCTTATCGTATCAACGCATTGTTAGTAGGTATATCAGTCAGTATCACAAAATCGATAGCATACGAAAATGATACGGCCCTCTTAAAACGTCTCGACAATATCGAAATACTAATCCATGACCTAAACATACTGGGCCAATCCGAAAAACTTACGCATAAAGCGCATAAACCATCAACAACTGTAAGTTAAAGCACAATACTCTACTAGTTTAGTATATTTTTTCAGAAAAATAATATACTTTTACATCTTGATGCGAATATCGGGAGACCATTGTTCGGGATATACGACAGATTTCCATTTTTACACGCTACGTCACCTCGACCTTGTGGAGAGGTCTATGGACTATTTAGCGGTAACTACATCGTTAGATGTCTCCACTACGGTCGACATGACGGCGAAACGATTAGTAAACAAAATTGGATTTTTGCCGCGCACCCAATAATGCTTTCAAAGAAATAGCTTATTTTTGACACGGGTGTAGACGAGTGGTAGATTGTCGGTATAGATTTGATACGTATGACATCTTCATGATAGTTTCCCTATGGTTCTTTTGCTACGTTTTATGTATGTTTGCACCTAATTAAGAATTATTCTAAAGAGATTAGTGACCCAACTTTTAATCCATATCATTGTACCTGTCGTCATCTTTGGCTTTATTGCGTTATTCACCCTATTCGCGGTTTATGCAGAACGCAAGATTGCTGGTTTTGTACAGGATCGTTTGGGACCGATGGAGACCGGAAAATATGGTCTTCTTCAGACAATTGCCGATATACTCAAACTTTTACAGAAAGAATTCATTACACCGAAGGCCGCAGATCGATTATTATTTGCTGTAGCACCTATCGTCATATTTGGCGCTGTATATGTGGGATATGCAGTCATCCCTTGGGCACCCGACTTTTTGCCGGCGGATACACATACTGGACTATTCTTTATTATGGCAGTAGTCTCCATTGATGCCATAGGAATCTTGATGGCTGGATGGGGTTCGAACAATAAATACGCTATACTGGGATCGATACGAGCTATAGCTCAGATGGTATCTTATGAAATTCCTGTTGGATTATCTTTGATCGCCGCAGTCATGATTACCCAGACCCTAAACCTTAATGAAATTGCGATGCAACAAGGTGTAATGGCTAATCAGGATATTTTCTTTTTGGGTATTTGGAATGTCAAAGATATTGGCGGCATTCTGGCTTGGCATATATTTCAGGCCCCACATCTTATCTTAGTATACCTCATTTTCTTTATAGCATCATTAGCAGAATGTAACCGTGCACCATTTGATATTCCTGAGGCAGAATCCGAATTAATCGGCGGATTTCATACAGAATACGGAGGAATACGCTTTGCATTCATCTTCCTGGCAGAGTATGCCATGATGTTTTTGGTAGCGATGTTAGGGGTTGTTATCTTTTTAGGTGGATGGAACACACCTCTCCCTAATATCGGGATAGCTAGACTCGCAGACTGGACAACAGGACTGGGATGGGGTATCTTTTGGACATTGATTAAATCGCTGACTATTGTCGGTATACAGATATGGATACGATGGACATTGCCCCGTTTTAGGGCTGACCAACTGATGAATCTATGTTGGAAAGTAATGATTCCACTTGCATTTGTATGCATGGCCATATCGGGATTGTGGCGCATTTTGGTGATGGTGTAAGGAGGTGAACAAGGTGACAAGGGTGAAGGAAGTGATGATTTAGGAAAGTAATAAATAATAGTTAGATGTGAGCTTGAAAACAAGAAGGAAAACATCACCTTCATAACATTCATCTCCTCGATCACTAATAAAAACAATTTGATTTTAAAAACAACGATACAAGGATTTACTACGGCTGTTAAAGGGTTACTTTTGACGATCCGGCATCTTTTTGGCGCACGGAAGACACGGCAATCCTTAGATATCCGACAGGAGGACTACTTTGAAAAGCAACAAGGGGTTACCACAGTACAATTTCCAAAAGAAAAAATGCCCATCCCCGAGGTAGCGCGTTATCAATTGGAGGTCGACATTGATGACTGTATTGTGTGCGACCTATGCGCAAAGGCTTGCCCTGTAGATTGTATCACTATTGAATCGATCAAATCGCCGGAAGCTATTGGCAAGACATCCGATGGGTCGGTAAAAAGACTGTACGCAGCACAGTTTGACATAGATATGGCCAAGTGCATGTACTGTGGACTATGCACCGTAGTATGCCCGACCGAATGTATCACCATGACCAACCAATACGACCGCAGCACGACACAACTTACGGATCTAATTTACGGGTTTGGAGAAATGTCTGACGAGGAGGTGGCACAACGTAAAGCGGAATGGACTAGATTTCAAGCTGAAAAGGAGGCAGCAAAGAAAAAGTAAAGAATATGGAGGAACTTGTATTTTATGCTTTTGCAACCTTAGCCATAGGCTCAGCACTTCTGGTAGTCAACTTAAGAAATACAGCACGTGCTTTGTTTCTATTTTTCGTTACGCTATTTGCTATGGCGGGACTATTTATTTTCGCTTTAGCAGATTTTGTCGCGATAACACAGGTTATGGTTTACGTAGGCGGTGTCTTAATCCTAATGATATTCGCTTTTATGCTATCTAACAAGGAATTGTTAAATGATCTACAAAACATGTCGGGCAGATTTCTATCCCTCCCCAGCTGGCAATCACTGCTCCTTTCACTAGGTTTTCTCGCGGTTATGCTATGGGGTATCATGGAATGGCAGCAACAGACTCCAGATTGGATTATCCAAAATATAAGACATGGAGATATCATACAGCCGAAAGACAATAATATTCAGCAATTAGGCTTAAAATTCATGACGCAATATGTATTACCTTTTGAGGTGATTTCGGTATTTCTTCTGATGGCACTAATAGGTGCCGCCCATCTATCTAGGAAGGAGGAGCAAAAATGATCACGTTAACCCATTTTTTGGTTGTCAGTGCCTGCATTTTTTGCATAGGCCTGTATACCGTGTTAGCCAAACGGAACGCTATAATGATATTAGTCGGCATCGAGTTGATGATTAACGCAGCCATACTCAATTTGGTAGCATTCGGCCGTTATGACAAGATCAACTACTCAGGCCAGGTATTTGCCTTATTTGCAATTGTATTGGCCGCCGCTTCGGTAGCTGTTGCATTAGCTATTATTCTCAACGTATACCGATATTATAAAACTATTAATCCAGACCATATTACTGATCTGCGTGACTGATGAAGGAGCTGTTAAACATATCGCCAATTAATGCCAGTATACTTGTTGTGCTATTCCCCTTTATTGCCTTCGTTATTCAAGCAATACAAGGAAAGAAATCAAGTTCTGGATTACTGTCAATCATCGCCATTATATTAAGCACGCTATTATCAGGAGGGTTTGTATTTGCTGAAATCTGGAACAACATACCACAGCATGTTAGCTACGACTGGTTTCGTATAGGCAATAAAACATTTACGATCGGAATTCTGCTCAACAACCTCACGGTATTAATGCTATTTATCGTCTGTATCGTGGCCCTCCCTGTCCATATCTACTCTAAAGCTTATATGAAGGGAGATCCAGGTATACACCGTTATTGGATGTACCTTAGTCTTTTCTGTTTTGCGATGTTGGGACTATGTATCTCCAGAAATCTATTGGTATCCTATATTTTCTGGGAGCTGGTCGGCTTTGCTTCTTATCTGCTAATCGGTTTTTGGTTTACAAAAGAGGCTGCCGTAGCGGCCAACAAAAAGGCGTTTCTCATCAATCGTATTGGAGACTTAGGCTTCTTGATTGGTATAGCTGCTGTATTTACGTCATTCGGTACGCTCGACCTCGTTGAATTATTCGGTAAGGAAGGTCTAGTCTATTCTGGATTTGACAAAGAGGCTGGATTGATGACACTAGCGGGCTTAGGCTTCTTTCTTGGAGCCATGGCCAAGTCTGCGCAATTCCCATTACACATATGGCTTCCTGATGCCATGGAGGGACCAACCTCTGTATCCTCACTGATACATGCAGCAACTATGGTTGCAGCTGGGGTATTCTTACTATGTACGACATTTCCCTTATTCAACGACACCGTCTTGTTGATCATTACGATCATCGGCACTGTTACAGCTGCGTTAGCTGCCTATTTCGCGTGCGCCCAGTATGACATCAAAAGAGTTTTGGCCTTCTCCACCATATCACAGCTGGGGTATATGATGGTCGCTGTCGGTATTAGCGCCTGGGACGCGGCCTTGTTCCACTTGGCTACACATGCCTTTTTTAAATGCCTTCTTTTCTTATGTGCAGGAGCAGTCATCCACGAACTTGCGCATGCTAAGATAGAATCTGGGGATGATTTCGACCCACAGGATTTACGCAATATGGGGGGGCTCCGCAAACAAATGCCAAAAACATTTATTCTGATGACTATAGCCTCACTGGCACTGGCAGGATTTCCGCTTACTTCGGGTTTTCTATCCAAAGATGCTATTGTCATCGCAAGCTTTGAGTGGGCTATCCATCTCGGCAGCGCGTATATTTTGATTCCGATTACACTAATATTGGTGAGTATACTCACCGCGTTCTATATAGGCCGTTTGATTTTCAAAACGTTTTTCGGCACACCACAACTACCAAAGCAGACTGTGAAGCAAATCCATGAGGCGCCCAAAACGATGCGCTACCCGATGTACTTCTTAGCTATTTGTTCTTTATTCTTCGTTTTTTCTCTAAATCCTATTTCCTACCATCAATCGGGTATACTACAGGGATTCTCTGTAGATTATGCTTTCGGAGAAATACATAGCCTACATATCGCTATACCTATACTACTTACCATATCGGCACTTTTGAGCTGGTGGTTGGGTTATAGATGGTATGCCCAAAACAAGTATCCGTTAAATGCAAAAAGCAAATGGATTACCGCTGCGACAGAACAGGGAAATATCAATGAAATTATAGAAAAGAACGTAATTCAACCTACATTAAAACTTAGTCAGATAAGTTTTTGGGTTGACAGAAATATAGTAGACGGAGCAGTGGTATTCGTACGACAATGTACTTTGGCCCTATCGAAAGTAGCCTCCTGGTGGGATAAATACATCGTCGACGGGCTGGTAAATGCTATCGCAGGCACTGCTTACTATATCGGCCATTTATTAAGATGGGTACAAAACGGGCGTTTACAAAACTATTTAGGTTTTGCTTTTACCGTTGTTTTAATTGGAATACTTTATTTGATACTACGATAGCATGGGATTACTATCATTACTCCTATTTTTACCGTTGGCAGCAACATTATTAATTTTGTTGCTACCATCCAACCTGCGACAAACTTACAAGTACATTGCATTATGCATCACTTTTGCACAATTTGTCTTGGCAGGAGCTCTTTATCTACAGTTTGACCAATCAGCGTCTGGAATAAATATTGTAGAGGGCTATCAATTTGTCGAACAAGTACCTTGGATACGTCTCGCTCTAGGTGAGCTCGGTCGGTTAGAAATCGACTACTTCCTCGGCGTAGATGGAATATCCCTACCCCTTATCGTCTTAAGTGCTTTTGTTATGTTAATGGCCATCGGCGCATCTTGGAATACGAGCAAAAGCCCCAAGGGGTACTTTGCATTATTGATGTTGCTCAATATGGCTGTCATCGGAATTTTCACCGCTTTAGACTTCTTTTTATTTTATATTTTCTATGAAGTTATGCTGCTACCACTCTATTTCTTGATCGGAATATGGGGTGGGGCTAATCGGGAATACGCAGCGATGAAGTTCTTTATATACACGCTGTTTGGGTCGGTATTTATGCTGCTCATCATTGTAGGACTCTACTTTTCCGTAATCAATCCGGAGACAGGGGCACACACCTTCAATATGTTGTATATGATGAATCCAGACAACTACGTTGACGGATCTTTCTTTGCATACCTTAATAATTACAACGAAGTATTAGGTATTCCTGCGCGTATGCTTGGATTTATTGTGCTGTTTATTGCTTTTGCAATCAAAGTACCTATCGTACCCTTGCATACCTGGCTACCCGATGCCCACGTTGAAGCTCCTACACCTGTATCCATCATTTTAGCGGGTATCTTACTCAAAATTGGAGGATATGGAATCATCCGTGTCTGCTTTAGTATATTTCCAGACGCTGCGGTTGATGCAAACTGGTGGCTCGGGCTTATCGGTGTTGTATCGATATTATATGGAGCATTGAATGCTTTGGCGCAAACCGACTTAAAACGTCTAATAGCCTATTCTTCGGTCTCTCACATGGGATTTGTGCTACTCGGGTTGGCCTCGATGACGGCCGAAGGAGTGTCCGGAGCAATGTTCCAGATGATCAGTCATGGTTTCCTTTCGGCAGCCCTATTCTTCTTAGTCGGTGTTATCTACGACCGTGTACATGATCGCAATATATATAGCTTTAGAGGTTTGGCGGGGCTCATGCCTACTTATACTGGATTTGTAGCTGTTGCTTTCTTCGCCTCACTGGGATTACCGGGATTTTCAGCCTTTATTGGGGAAGCTTTTGTGATAATTGGCACCTTCAATGCCGAAAGTGTAGGAACTGGTATTCCCAGATGGATGGCCATTGCAGGTTCTGTAGGAATACTCCTCAGTGCCGTATACTTCTTATGGACATTGCAACGGATGTTCTTTGGGCAGACAAGACTAAAAGGTGGAGAAGCATGGGCGACCTCACTAACAGATGTTTCCTGGAGAGAGCGGATCGTCCTATTCCCAGCTTTAGCACTAGCGCTTGCATTGGGGATAATGCCGGCTATAATATTTGACACCGTTAACAGCAGTGCACTCAACCTCATCTCGTTATTATCGACTTATTTGTAGTAACTATGGAAGGATCTACCACGCAGCTTACTTCTCTTCTAGATCAGATTATGATATCTATTCCGGTGTTCAAACCGGAACTCGTACTAATCTTTGCTTTCCTCGGAAGTATTCTATCCAGTCTATTTTTCGACCAACGTTGGAAATACGGCTCCTTTACTATCACTGTGCTGGGGATATTACTTTCTGCTTACTTCGTTTTTCTGCAACTAGGCCAGCTCCATACTGGATTCTTTGGCATGCTACTTATAGACTCCTTCGCAGTCTATTCTAGATTGATTATACTACTGGCCTTGTTGCCGATCTTAATCCTGCTTCAACAATATGCTGGACATAAGGGGCTAAAAAATCTAGGCGATATGTATTCTATCTTGCTTGCAGCGACTGTAGGCATAAACTTACTAACGATTAGTACGAATTGGCTGATGGCATTTATTGCTATCGAGACCGTCTCCATTAGCTCATACATTTTGGTAGGTTATCTATTTGAAAACAGGAAGCAATCGGAAGCCACAATGAAATATGTCTTGTTCGGATCAGTATCTGCTGCAGTGATGCTATATGGACTTTCCTTGATTTACGGTTTCACGGGGAATCTAGATTTTACCAGTCCTGCACACATTCAAGGATTAATCTCGGCACCACAGGTAATGTGTAGTATCGCTTTACTTTTTGTTTTTGTAGGTATAGGCTTTAAATTAGGTTTCGTGCCTTTCCACTTATGGACACCCGATGTCTATGAAGGCGCACCGACTCCAATTACAGCTTTTCTTTCAACAATCCCCAAAATCGGCGCATTGATTTTATTTGAACGGCTGTTTCAGGCGTGGGCATCTACGCTATTTTACTTTAGCGAACTTACCCTGCTCTTCGTTGTTGTAGTGGCCATCGTCACGATGTTGATTGGTAATTTAATCGCTCTCCGTCAATCTAATGTAAAACGAATGATGGCTTACTCATCGATAGGTCACACCGGTTTTCTACTCATGGCTATCATCACCGCTCCTACTTCAGATCATCACGTATTGTTATTCTACCTGACGGTGTATACAATTACGAATATAGGGGTATTTGCAATTATACAATTACTGGAACAGTCTATTGGTTCTACCGAACTCGCCGCATACAGCGGCCTCGGAAAAAAGGCACCTCTGTTGTTTACATTCTTTACTATTCTAGGCATTTCTCTCGTAGGTCTACCACCTACAGCGGGTTTTATTGGTAAACTTTTGGTATTTACATCTACTTTTGATCTGTACCAAAGTACAAAAGATATTCCGATTCTTCTACTTCTAATAACAGGGGCACTCACCTCGGTAATTTCCTTATTTTACTATTTCAAAGTACCACTGTATGCATTCCTTCGTAAAGAAGAGACGGAAACTCAGACCACGCTATCGGGATCAGCGCTTGTGTACGGGATAACTATTGTATTAGGTATTGCTACCTTGTTGTTAGGGATATTTCCTAATTTGCTATCCGACTTATTTGACTAAACGAAGATCTTATATTCCTCTTCAACTTAGTTAGCGGTAAAAAGATATAGAATAAGAATTTTCTATTAGGCATTGGCGAATACAAAGCATTTTATCTAAGTTTGCAGTATGATCACTGCAATTGCAAATGCTATTTTTCAACGTGTAATCAATGATTATCACGTTTATGATGAGATTGACCATCCTATTGAGAATCCTTACGAGTCGAGCTCTTTGGAACACCTTCTGTATTTGAAATGTTGGATAGATACAGCGCAATGGCATATGGAAGACGTGGTAAGAAATCCAGAGATCGATCCAAAAGAAGGATTATATTGGAAAAGACGAATTGACAAACAAAATCAAGTACGTACTGATACCGTAGAGTATATTGATAGCTACTACTTAACAAAATATGCGGATACAAAACCCGCCACCAATGCTCGTATCAATACCGAAAGTCCGGCTTGGGCGATTGATCGGCTTTCTATCTTGGCGTTAAAAATCTTTCACATGCAACAGGAGACATTACGTACTGACGTGGAGCAAGATCATATCGATGCCTGCCAACAAAAGCTCGATGTACTTTTGGAGCAACGCACCGACTTATCAAAAAGTATAGATGAATTATTGGAGGATATTGAGGCTGGACAGAAATATATGAAAGCTTATAAACAAATGAAGATGTACAACGATCCTTCGTTAAATCCTGTTCTATACGGCAGTCAAAAATAAAACTTAACATGAAGCGTATTATAGTTACTCGTTTTTCAGCAATGGGTGATGTGGCTATGGTCGCTTCAGTTATCGCTGAATTTCAGGCGCAGCATACGGACACCGAAATCATCCTGGTATCACGAAAATTATTCAGCGCCTTTTTCGAGCGTATTCCTAGATTAATCTTCCATCCTATTGATCCTAAAACTCAGCACAAAGGGCTAGCTGGATTGTTTCGACTATATAAAGAACTAAAAGAATATAAGCCTGACTTTGTCGCTGACTTGCATAACAATATCCGGTCCCGAATCTTAGCGCTGCTATTCAGTTTTACAGGTTATGAGCTCGGAACCTTGGATAAAGGACGCTCTGAAAAGAAAGCCTTAACACGGCAACACAATAAAATAAAGCGGCAGTTGAGACTCACCACGGAGCGCTATGCGGATGTTTTTAGAAATCTCGGGTTTGATCTCACCTTAAGTCATCAAATGCAGAAGATGGATCGTCCTCTTCCAGCGTCTCTCTTAGACAACTTTTCAATACCGACAAAAAAAATCGGCATTGCTCCTTTTGCGCAACATAGCTACAAAGTATTTCCTTTACCGAAAATGGAATCACTCATCAAGTATCTATCTGAAAATGATTACAGCATCTATATTTTTGGTGGGGGGAGACAAGAACAGGGAATCGCTGAATCTTGGGCAAAAAAGTATACGAATGTAAGAAGCACTATTGGACAATTCAGCGTAACTCAAGAGTTGGATATCATATCACATCTCGACATCATGATAAGTATGGATAGTTCCGGAATGCACATGGCATCTTTAGTGGGCACCAGATGCCTCTCTCTTTGGGGTTCCACACATCCATTTGCTGGATTTCTAGGCTATGGTCAAAGTTACTCGGATATTATACAGGTAGAACATCCGAATCGCCCCAGTTCGGTATACGGCAATAAACCCTGTGATTGTGACGGTACGGAAGCAATAGACCTCATAACGGCAGATATGATTGTAGATAAATTAAATTCTATTATGAAAACTAGTTGCTAGAAAGCTCTCTAATACCAGACTCACAACACACCAACTTATCTTTTCGCACACGCACTAACTCCTGATCATGCTCATGTTCATTTACTCGAGAAGACAACGGGTGATATATATGATATTGAACACATCGTAATTTAACACTCTTTTTTAACAATCCGAAGTTGACAAATCTAAGCGCTAATTCTTCGTCCTCATGTCCCCAACCAGTTAAGGCATTGTTATACCCATTGATGGCCAAAACATCATGTTTCCAATAGGCAAGATTACATCCTCTAACATTTTTCCCTGACATTTTTTTGCGTATCATAAGAAATGCTAAGAAAGAAACTCGTAAGGCATTAAATCTATTTTGTATACCTCTCGAATAGAACTTGAGAGAAATCTCCTTATTTTTAAATAAACGTTCTAACGAATCTTTGTGTATATGTGCCCTTGTTCCTCTGATGAAACAACCTTTTTCTCGAACAAAAAGATGGTCCTTTATAAAATTTCTATCTAAAATAATATCCCCATCTATCTGAATGATATAGTCAGATTCGATCATTGAAATTGCTTTATTCAAAATGATCGTCTTCCTAAATCCTACGTCTTCATGCCAAACATGCTTAACATTCACTATTCCCAAGTTAACAAAAGATTCAATCACATCTTTCGTACTATCCGTAGATCCGTCATCAGCAATCAAGACCTCGTCAGGCAAAATGGTTTGCTGTATAACGCTCTTAAGACAGAGCTCTAATGCCTCGGGCCAATTATAGGTAGAAATCAGTAAAGCACATTTTTCCATAAAATTAACAACCTAACTAAGGAGATTCAATTTAAATAATCATCAAATATACGGCTATAATCTAAAATTAATACATTTTGAAAATCAACAATTAAACAAACTAATGTAACATCTAATAAGCTTGAAAAATTGCTAGGAGTACCGAAAAAGCGTACCTTTGCTAAAATAAAAACAGAAACTTATGGTGAGCGAAATAAAACCTTCTTGCATTTCGGCTTAAATTAAAACTAAAACAATGAATACAATTAAGCCATTAGCATTTTATTTACCCCAATTTCACCCCATTCCTGAAAACGATCAATGGTGGCAAAAAGGTTTTACGGAATGGACTAACGTAGGTAAAGCAAAACCTCTTTTCAAAGGGCATAATCAACCCTTGCTTCCTAAAGATTTAGGTTATTATGATTTACGAGTACCAGAGGTAAGAAGGCAACAAGCGCAGATGGCTAAGGAATATGGTGTTCATGGTTTTGTGTACTATCATTACTGGTTCGGAAATGGAAAGCAAGTATTAGAACGCGTTGCAGCAGAAGTGTTAAGCTCACAAGAGCCTGATTTTCCATTTTGTTTTTGCTGGGCCAATGAAACTTGGTCGGGCATTTGGCATGGATTGAACAATCGCATTCTTGTCGAACAAACTTATCCAGGAACTAAAGACATACAACAACACTTTGATTACTTGCTTCCATTTTTCAAAGATGAACGATATATCAAAGTCGACAACAAACCTGTTTTTATAATTTACAACTCTACCCATCTACACGAGAATAGCGATGGATATTTGCACAATCTCCAAGAACTAGCTATACAAGCTGGATTTAAAGGGTTGTATTTAATTTCAAGTCACCTAAATAAAGAAGATGCCACTAAGTTTAGCAAACTAGGTTATGATGGAAAGATTTCTTATGCTTTTCATAAAGCATGGTATAATTCAAAAAATGTAAATCACACTTTTTTAAATCGCCAAATCAAAAAATACCGCAAGTATATCACAAAAAAAGAACATCATATTCTACGTATACAAGATAGCAATGAAATTGTTGACTCCATGTGTTTTGAGCCCACGGATGTACATACATATCCTCAAATATTACCAAACTGGGATAACACCCCTCGAAGTGGAAAAAGGGGATCCATCATTATAAATTCTACTGCCGAAAACTTTGAGAAACAAATCAAAAAGTCGTTGGATTTTATAAGTTCTCAAACTCTACCAGAAAATTTCTTATTCATAAAATCATGGAATGAATGGGCCGAAGGGAATATTTTAGAACCTGACATGACCAACGGTTATTTGTTCTTGGAATCCTTAAAAAAATCGATAATAAACAAAAGATAGTTTAAATCTTCCAAGAATTCTTATGCAGTAAAAGCTCTCCAAGTAGACGGATCATCTGCAATAATATTACAAAAAAATAACCTAATGAGTAAAAAGTGTTCATTGATAATTTCTACTTATAATTGGCCAGAGGCCTTGAACCTTTGTCTACAAAGCGTCCTAGAACAAACAGTATTACCTGATGAAATCATTATTGCAGACGATGGTTCAAAACCAGAAACTCGAGATTTAATAAACTATTTTATATCTAGAAGCAGTATACCAATTCAACATATATGGCATGAAGATCGTGGCTTCAGGTTAGCTAGTATAAGAAATAAAAGCTTTGCCCGCACAACAGGAGATTATATTATTCAAATAGATGGAGATATTATTTTACATAGAGATTTTGTGAAGGACCATTTATTATTTGCTAGAACAGGCTATCTACTTCAAGGATCTCGAGTAATGCTAGGTCAGACTTACTCACAAAGACTATTAAGTAATTCTTCAGTAAAAATCAATATATATAATCTAGATATAAAGCGAAGAGAAAATGGTTTTCGTCTACTACCTATAGCGAAATATTTAATTAATAAATACCGAAACAGATATCCTGTCTATTTTGCACGAGGTGCTAATATGTCTTTCTGGAAAAAGGACTTATTAGCAGTGAATGGGTATGACGAGATGTTCGAAGGATGGGGACATGAGGACAGTGACTTAACGCTAAGATTAATGAATAATGGAATCAAAAAATCGGTCATTAAGTTTGCAGCGATAGCTTACCATATATATCACCCCGAAAGGAAATCCTTAGAAATTGAATCAAAAAACAAATTGATTTTGGAACAAACTTTGCTTTCCAAAACAACTTGGACAAAAGTCGGGTTAGATCAACATCTAGATTAGTGTAATGAAAAATTGTGAACTGTTTAAAGTAAGTCTATTAATCTCTACCTACAACTGGCCTAGTGCTTTGGAAAAATGCTTAATGAGTGCACTTCTTCAAACCAGGTTACCAGACGAGATTATTATCGCAGACGATGGATCAAAACCAGAAACTTTAGATCTAATAAACAAATTAAAAAAAACAACTACTATTCCAATAGTCCACGTTTGGCACCCGGATCAAGGATTCCAATTAGCGACGATTAGGAATAAAGCTATTTCTAAAGCCTTATATGATTATATCGTTCAAATAGACGGAGATATAATAATAGAAAAGCATTTTCTTGAAGATCACATACGCTTAGCACAACCAAATGCTTTCGTATGTGGAAGTAGAGTGTGGTTATCCCAAGAGCAAAGTTTGGAAATCTTACAATCTGATTCAATACCGCGATTCGATTACATTAAATTTCCATTGAAGACTATATTAAATAGTATCCGTATAAAACTTTTATCACAGATCCTTGCAGATAGGTACAAAAAAAATAAACCTATAGCCCTAAGAGGCTGTAATATGGCCTTTTGGAAATCAGATTTGATTTCAGTAAATGGTTATGACCAAGATATTCAAGGATGGGGAAGTGAAGATGCAGAGTTGGCGATGAGATTAATAAATTCCGGAGTTAAGAAACGCTTTATTAAATTCTCAGGTATTGCATATCATTTATTCCATTCCGAAAACGACAAATCTCTCCTACAGCAAAATCAGCAAGTATTAAAAGATACTATAAGCAATAAAAAAAAATGGGCAATAAATGGAATAATCTCTCAAACTGTAACATCTTCAATAAATAATTTTGAACAAGTGTAACATTTTACTGTGTAATTACGTTAAAAGCTCCAAGGACAATTTTATTCAAATATGATTAAACAATCGGATATAACATTACTTATCTCTACCTATAATTGGCCGCATGCACTTGAACTTATTTTAAAGAGTATACTTGTTCAGAGCATGATGCCTCAAGAAGTTATTATTGCAGATGATGGTTCCTCCGATGAAACAAAACGATTGATCGACCATTATAAACCGATGTTTGGAATCCCCTTAAAACATGTTTGGCACGAAGATCTGGGTTTTAGGAAAAGTCTCATTCTAAACAAAGCTATTCAGCAAAGTTCTGGTGAATATATCATACAAATTGACGGAGATATAGTTCTACACAAACACTTTATAAAAGATCATTTCAAACAAAGAAGAAAAGGATTTTTTATAGCTGGAAGTCGCGCGTCTATTAGCGAAAAAAAATCTAATCAAATTTTAAAAAATGGACAATTCAAATTTTCCTTTTTTACAGGAGGATTGGAAACGAGATTTAATGCGATCCACTTCCCTTATTTGTCTTTCTTCTTTAAAGCCGATCCTTTAAGCTCTTGGAATGTAAAAGGCTGCAATATGGCATTTTGGAAAGTAGATTTTATAAAAATAAATGGTTATTTCAATGACTTCAAAGGCTGGGGTTGGGAGGATTATGAATTAGCCCAACGTCTAATAAACAGTGGCATAAGAAAAAAAAGAGTTAAATGGTCAGCGATAGGATTTCATATCTTTCACCCGCTAAATTCTAGGGGAAATTCTGCTACAAATGAAAAAGTTTATAGGGAATCCCTGAAAGAAAAAATTGTTAAACGTTTTCCTGGATTATCTGAAGTATATAGTATCTGATTTTAAATGAAAATTACGGAATTACGAAAAGGCGTTTCAGTTATTATTTGTTCATTCAACGGCGCTGATAAGTTACCGACTACACTTCAACACTTAATAAATCAACGAACTAATAATAACATCAATTGGGAAGTAATTTTCATAGATAATAACTCGATCGATGGATCTTTGAAAGTTGTAGAAGAGTATTGGAAAGACCAAGATTCTAAAGTTCCTATCAGGTTGCTAAACGAATCAACTCCAGGAAAATATTATGCACTTACAAGAGGTATAAACGAAGCAAAATACACTTATTTTATTGTCTGTGATGACGATAATTGGCTTTCAGAAGATTATATTGAACGAGCTTATCGTTCATTAGAAGAAAACCCATGTATCGGCGCGTTAGGAGGGAGATCTATTGCGGTACTTGAAAACAGAGACAGCGAAATTCCGCTATGGCTCACAAAGGATCAGGAGAGATACGCTCTTGGTGTACAAGGGGAAAAAAGTGGAAACATTACCTATCGAAAGTTTATTTGGGGAGCTGGCATGGTATCTCATGTGACTTTGTATAGGAATTTTTACGCTCTCTACCCTTCTTTATTTATTAAAGATACTCAGAACAAAAGTCATTTTATTGCTGAAGATACTGAGTATTGTTTACGCTTAATTTTAAGAGGGTATCATCTTTTCTATGATAAAGATTTAATTCTTCAACATTTTGTCCCTAATGATAGACTAACAGAAGACTACAATATTAAATTAAACAAAAGAATTGAGGAATCGTTTGACATTATAGACAAATATATCCAATCTGCTAAAATCTTTGGAAGTGTATCTTACTCTAAAGTAAACAGATTAAGATTAAAGATACTCACTCCTATTCGTTTGTTCTTAGCAAAAAACAAAAAAAGCAAAATAAAACACAATACTTTATTTCAGCTTCTTTTCAATTCTCCAACAGATATCGAGTTAAAAAAAATATTAAACTTTATTTCTGATAACAGGCTCCCTCGTATTAGAAAATAACACTCGGATTAAACAACAATTTACAATTCGGTTAATTTATCGTCCTATACCATCATGTACTAGTTATTTCGTCTTCTTTTCAATAGGTAGAACAACTTACGGTACCAGACGTTATAATATTTGTACTTATATTTTTGAACTTCTTCCTGTCCATAAAACAACTTCCCTATTCCTAAACCATATTTAGCGTAAATATCATAGTTCTTATTATAGATGTAAAGAATTGCTTTTTCAGAAATATTCTTTTTCTTGTTTAGATCCGTCATAGAGTTTTCGGTATTTCGTCGACGATAGAAAAATAACGGCTGCTCAATATATTCAACATTTGGAAATTTATCGAGCAGTCTTATCCATAAGTCCCAGTCCTCACAAAAATTTAAACCTTCGTCATACATACCTATTTCACGGAAATAGACACTTTTAATCATAGCGGTAGCGGTAATACAGTTCTGAGTTAAAAGACGCTCATAAGAAAAAGAAGGTAAATCGAATAATTCATTTACTCGTTCAAATAGCATGGTTTGTGTATAAACCACAGACAACGCATCATTATGTAAGAAGGCCTTAACACAGAACTCAACGTAGGTCTTATCAATCAAATCATCAGCGTCTAAGAAAACAACATATTCCCCTTTACTGCGAACAAACCCATAGTTTCGTGTAGCAGGTAATCCACCATTGTTTTTAGAGTAAAGAGAGAAATTAGCTCTATTGACAATAAATTCTTTTACCAAATCTACGGTTCTATCAGTAGATCCATCATTGACAATGATAACTTCAACTGTCGAATAAGTTTGCTCAACAACAGAATTAAGCGTCTCTATTATTGTTGATTCAACATTATATGCCGGTACAATGATACTTACCAATTTATTCATTTTCTCCATTAGTTATTTTTGATTCTAGCCATTCGGTAAAACCATACTTTCGCACAATACTTTCAGGTAATTTTTGATACGGTATCTTCAAAAACGCTGCGATTTCACCATGATTCTCCTTCGTAAGCACAAATATATTATTGGGATTATAAAAATCCGCGTTAATTACTGCATCATTTGTGGTAATCACCTTCTTCTCAAATTGAATACTTTCCATTAATCTAAATGACCACCCGCTGTGCTCAGACAGCACCAAGTCTATTATGACCGCAGAATTTGCGACAATCGTCAGTTGTTCATCGTAAGAAATCGTAGATTGCGTAATTTCCATCTCTTCCTTAACATAGCTCGGAAGCTTCTCTAAATCTTCCAAACGACAGAATACAATAAATTTTATAGATTTAAAAATTCCCTTAAGCGTTTTGTGAATTAATACGACGTCTTCTATTCTACTTTCATGGTAAAAACTAACGTAATAAACATCATAATATATACCCACGGAATTGTTATTCAAAGTAGCTCCTGGATAATCAATATAAAAATTAGTCGAATACTTCCAATTATTGCTAAATGCTTTTTTTAAATCAGCCTCATCAAATACATAGAAATCATCAAATAAATTGGCATATTCTAGGATGCTCTTATCTCTATCAATGCCATCAAAATGAAAACTAAAAAAATTGCTAACTTTCGGACGTATTGTTTCAATTAAATCCATTGAAAAAAAATCAGCACGTATCACCAAGGCATTATCAAAGTGTTGACATGTATTTAATATTTCAAATTGTCTCTTTATAACATAGTCATCATACAATTTCTTTTTGTAGTTATCTTTTAAAAATAACTTGTGAAACGCATTAGAAATCCGATCAAAGAAAGATTGATATTTAAAGGAATATCCACTATCCTCGATATGGACAACTTCAAACCCCATGTGCTCAAGATTTTTCACAATCAACTTGTACAAGTTAAAACTGCTTGGCGCTAACAAAAGGAACCTCTTCTTCTTTCTGTTTGTGGTACAATTATTCTTTTTTATCACACTAAAATTCTAAAACTAGTATTTGCCTGTCAAAAAACCTAAGAAAACAAGATCCTCACTATTCATAATGATGTTTAAAAACAAAATATAAACAGTAAATTTGAGACAAATTATGTCAATGAAATTATCAATTATCACAGTTAATCTGAACGATAAAAAAGGACTAGATGCTACAATAACTTCTGTTATAAATCAAACTTTTCAACAGTTTGAGTATATAGTCGTTGATGGTCTTTCCAACGATGGCAGCCTATCTCTACTGGAATCGTGTTCGCGCATCAATAATTGGATTTCTGAAAAAGATAAGGGTGTTTATGATGCGATGAATAAGGGTATAAATATGGCTAGTGGAGAATATCTTTTATTTTTAAACAGCGGTGATTTTTTAAACACAGAACACACGTTGAAAAATATTGTGCCCCATTTATTGAATACGGATATAATATATGGTGATTTAATATTCGATGACCAAAAGCATCCTCATGTATATCGTTACCCAGATAAACTCACTGTCGAATTTCTTTTTGAAGCCTCGCTTGGTCATCCAGCTACTTTTATACGGCGTGATCTTTTTAAACAAGTTGGAAATTATGACACGAACTACAAAATAATATCAGATTGGGTCTTCTTCCTCAGATGTATACTTAAAGAATGTGCAACAACTAAGCACATCGATCAAATTATATCTGTTTTCGACACGAATGGAATGAGTTCAGACCCCAACAACAGTAACAAAATCACAAATGAAAGATTTCATTTTTTGAGTAATGAATTTCCCCTATTTTATGAAGAACATTTGACACATAAAGCAAACAAACAAGCTCTTACTAGGATTAAATCTTCAAAAGGATTCCGTCTATTGAAAAAGCTAGGTGTAAAGAAATTTCAGTAAACTCCGATATTTTTAACTGACTTGAAGTAGGTTCTAAAGTAAACTCTTGTAAACGTCTAAAGTTTTATTAACACAAGACTTCATCGAATAGTTCTGCAGCATCGCCTTCCCGGCCTTTACCAGTTGATTCCTAAACGCTTGGCTACCCAACAATAATTCCATCTGCTCCATCAACGACTCCACAGAAAGGGGATCAAAATAGGCCGCAGCCTCAGCTGCGACTTCTGGAAAACAACTTGCCTTGCTCAACAACACCGGACATTCATTCTTATATGCTTCCAAAATAGGTAAACCAAAACCTTCATACAAAGAGGGATAAATAAAAAACAACGCATTCTTATACAAGGTATTCAGTTGATCATCATTAGCGGAAAGTATTAAAATCTTATCCTGCACATTATTCCTAAATAAAAGCTCTTGTTCGGCCATACCAAACGGACTTCCAGTAACGACTAACTTTAGATCATCATACCTTGACGAAATAACAGAAAAAGCCTGAACCAACAGTTCAAAGTTTTTGTACCCGTATCTACCACCGACATACAAGATATAGTTTTGAGGGAGATCAGCTATATTTTGATAATACAACGAAGATTCCAGATCTATACCATGATGCACGACCGTTATTTTCGAATCATCTAAAGGATAATATTTCAAAATATCCTCTTTAGTCCGCTGAGAAACGGCAATGATGTGATCTGCTCTTTCAATATGTAGACGCTTATAATATGCTATAGGCTCGTCAGGTGAAAATAAATGAGGAAAATTTTCGTAGATCATGTCATGAATAGTAATAATCATGGGTTTCTTGATCCGATCGACAAAATAAGGATCATAATAGGTCGGATGAAAGACATCAATGTCCGCTTTTTCGAGCAAGTCGAAGGTAATACGTTGATTTTTCCTTAATACCTTGTGCATTTTGCTGGGGTATTTTTTCAACTTCTCTAGTAACGAAAACTCCTTCAGATAAGACTTTGGCAGGTAGTGATTTTTATTACCTACAACTTCCAAATTAGCAGAGAAACCTGCAGTCATCTCTACTCCGGTTATTAGGTCCACAAAATACCGGGATATTCCATCAAACTTTTGAGCTACAAAAATCTGATAATCAAACAAAATATTCATTCCAAGAAATTATACGACTGATCTACTCAATAAGGAGGTAAAGATAAGCAATACAAATAACTTAGAACTTATTTAACTTCCCTACCACGCACCAAATATCATCTTCCTTATGCCTAATAGGAAATCGGAAGGCTCAACACAGGCTATATATCCTTCATAGCTTTTCTGATGGGGAGAAATTGGGTAGTTCCCTTGCCTAAAAAACCTCAAAGGTTAGAAAGATCTATAAAAAAAATGTTTTATAGGGAATAATAACTATATTTGGTAGAATAGCTTTAAACTATGAAATTTCCATTACCAGCCATACTATTATTTTTCGCGATATCGCTGGTGTCCTGTCAAAAGGATGGGGAAGAAATCTCGATTGACGAACAAGCCTGGAATACAGACCCCGCAAATAGAGACAGTATTTCATTTACGTTAAACAACAGAACCTACAGCTCCAATGAAATGAACGGTTTTGGTTTTTCGAACAAACAAATCAATATCAAACCTCACTCTTCTGCAATCAAGAATCGAGAGACTGCCTATGCAACGGGAGGATATTGGTGGTATGGAGAAAATGACTCTTTATTATTCGAACAAACATTTTCATTCAAATCGCCCGAGTTTTCTAACATATCATTTGGCTTTAGCAAAAAGTACGACAAGAACAACCTTCTTCAAAAAACCGCTTTACTAGCTCCAAAGAACAACGATTCGACTTTTTTCGTAGGTCCCGCTCAATTTGCTACGGACAATAATCTTGAAAATACAACAGAGGGAGTCAGTCTCGAACTATACCCACTACAGACAGGAAAAGTATTGACCACATCTATACCTGCGTATTCCATACTCCTACGTTCGAAGCTTAAAAATCAACTACAAGACGACTCCTACTTTCATATTATAAAAATCGATACTTTGCAACATGACGTATTGTGTATCGAGGCTCGCTTTGAATTGAACGTATACAATGAGAACGAAACTCCGTATCGATTAAAAGACGGCTTTATTCGATTTAAGACAAAAAGCCGCTATCTCAAGTAAAATCCGACTGGACTTACCCCACCAATTTTCTTAGCAACTGCTTCTTAATAGAGAATTTTCGGTATTTAAATTCACCTGTCCGCAAACCGATTACTGCGCCAAAATCCATTTTCTCATTACTATCTCCGGTTGGGAATATGCTTGATCGATAGACGTTCGATGTTACAATAGCTTTTGGAAAAACGTTAAAGTTAACCCCGTCTTTAGAGAAAGCTAGATATAACTCTTCTGAAGTATATCTTTTCACATCGCCTACTGCCAACGTAAGAAAATAATACCCATCTCTATAACAAGCATGCAAATGCCATGGAGAATAGTTCTTATCTCCAGAAGTCCAAGGCTTATTCACAAAATGTACGATCTTACTCTCTTTAAAATCTGTAAAGTCAAGGCCATTTTTAGAAATCCGCTGTAACACGAAAGACCCATCATTTTCTTTATACCCCTCCTTGCCGGTATTAAAATCCACTTCATAGGAAATTATATTGTCTCCTACCTGTACAAAAGAAGGTGACAAAACATGATTGTCAAACAACGTCGTTGGGTAATTACTTGTAAAAGCAATCTCTACAGGACTCCACTTTATCCCATCTACGGAGGTCTGCCTTATAATATTACGCCCAGCACTCTTTCCACTCAGTTTTCTCGTATTATTAGAACTGTTACTACAAATCCGCTCAAGACTCTTTTGAGACACACCATTACCGCGGTAATAAAGCTCAAAGATCCCGTTATGATATATCCAATCAACATCAGACCAATATCCTTGACGCCGATTTTGAGAATCATCTAATTCACCGTCCTCTTTCATAGGAGGGCGCTGTATAGGGTTCATCAAACCGAAAGGAACAGTCCAGTGAAGCGCGTCATTGGATACTACAACTGTCGGATTCTCATACAAAATAGCATTGCCACTACTCCCGACCTGCCCAAAGTAGGGCGTAAAGACCATCCAATATTTATAACCGTAGAGTCCATTTGCAAAGTATTCGACATCCGGATGACAGTAACTATACCTCTTGCCCGATATATCTTTAATAAGCCCGAAATCATTTCCTCCCCAATAATTACCATTGGCCTCTACAGCAATATCCATACTTCCCAAATCCTTAAAGATATGAGAAGAAACAATCTCTTGCCCCTCTCCCATACTCTCTTCCACCACTGGTGGTTTTACTTCTGTTTCTTCTTTCGAACAGGCCGTCCAAAATAGACAAAGCACTAGAAAACAACGGTATCTTCTTAAACGCATCTTACTTAGGTTAATCGAATTCGTCTTACCATGCTATTGCCAAGAGACAACGCTGAGCAAGCCGATACTTTATAGCACAAATTATGTATATTTCTCCCGTTAAAAAAAATCTAAATGGATGAGGAAAGCTACAAAATCCGTTTTTATATTTCAACGCAATTATATTGCGTATAAACGCGAATTTATGTAGGTTTATTTAAAAAAACAAAAGTAAAATGACTGCTAAAACACTTTATATAATCCGCCATGCGAAAGCAGAACCACCAACCTGGGACAAAAGGGATTTTGACCGTAACATTATAACAAAAGGTATCCAACGCGCAACAGAAATTGCCGCGCACCTGAAAACCCTCCTTTCAATCAATGAAAATACGGCAGTATACTCTTCTTCTGCCAATCGCGCTATTCAAACAGCAGAGATCTTCTGTAAGACATTAAGCTTCCCAATAGAAGATATACAACAGACCCGAGAAATTTATGAAGCACAGCATCTTGATATCCTTCGTGTGATAAACCAAACGGCTGACCACGTTGATACCCTATTTGTATTCGGACACAATCCGGGTCTCTCCAATTTAACCAATTACATTTGTGACAGTTATATAGATCTAAAGACTTCACATGTAGCTGTAATAAAACTAGAAGAAGGTATTGACTTTGCGAGCTTGTCAGGAAGTACCGGAGCGCTACTTCAAATCATTCAAGAACAATAAAACACCCACTCTTTCACGAAATAATATTTCAATAAAAACACAAACCTACCCTTACATAAACTTTTGTGTATTTTCGCTATATGGCAAATAAACTCCAACACGAGAGCTCTCCCTACCTAAAGCAACACATGCACAACCCAGTGCACTGGATGCCTTGGGGTGAAGAAGCGTTAGCAAAGGCAAAAAAGGAAAATAAGTTAATCATTATCAGTATTGGATACTCGGCATGCCATTGGTGCCATGTCATGGAACGTGAAAGTTTCGAAAATGAAGCCATTGCAGAGACGATGAACAAGTTTTATATTTCGATAAAAATAGATCGTGAAGAACGCCCCGACATCGACCAGATATACATGATTGCGGTACAGCTGATGACCAAATCGGGGGGGTGGCCACTTAATGCAATCTGTCTTCCTGATGGGCGCCCCATCTACGGCGGCACCTACTTCAAGCCTCACGATTGGCAAAACATCTTATTGCAGATTGCTCAAATGTGGGAAGAGTCGCCCCAAACAGCGATTAATTATGCCGAAAAGCTAACTGCTGGAATTCAGCAGGCCGAACGGCTTCCTATAGCTGAGATACCCGAACAGTACAGTTTGAAAGATCTAAAGACAATAGTACTCCCTTGGAAAGAACAATTTGATTTCAAATTTGGAGGCTATCGCAGGGCACCAAAATTCCCTTTACCCAATAACTGGGTCTTTCTATTGCGTTATGCTGTATTAACAAAAGATCAGGATCTATTGGATCATGTTCATTTCACATTAAAACAGATCGCTAATGGTGGTATATACGACCACGTTGGAGGAGGATTTTCACGTTATTCCGTAGATGAAAGGTGGCATGTCCCGCATTTTGAGAAAATGCTATATGACAATGGTCAATTGATTTCACTTTATAGTGAAGCGTATCAACAGTCCCCCAACTTATTATACAAAACGGTCGTTGAAGAAACCATCGCTTGGACTATTCGCGAAATGAAGGCTGAAAATGGAGGCTTTTACAGCGCATTAGATGCCGACAGTGAGGGTGTAGAAGGTAAGTTCTATACATTCCAGTCCCAAGAATTCGATCTTTTAGGTGATGATGCTGATCTAGCACGTAACTATTTTAACATTACAGCTGAAGGAAATTGGAGGGAGGAGCAGACAAATATCCCTTACGTAGATAACAACAATGAACACCTCATTCGTGAAGCAGGATTTTCAGCGGATGAATGGGCTGCCTATTTGGCCGAAATTAAAACCAAACTTCTAGCCTATAGAGCTACAAGGGTTCGCCCCGGCTTAGACAACAAACAGCTTACCAGCTGGAATGCGCTGTTATTAAAGGGGCTAGTAGACGCTTACAGGATTTTCGCTACACCATCTTACCTAACGACAGCTACGGGCATCGCCCACTTTATCGTCAAAGAATGCACAATAGAAGGTTCTTTACTACATCAACCCCAAGATAAAAACAGACAAATCCCCGGCTTCCTCGATGATTACGCACTGACAATAGAGGCTTATATTGCATTGTATGAAGCTACATTTGAAGAAGATTGGCTGCATAAAGCAAAAAATTTAGCGGATCGCGCGATTTCTCTATTCTATGAGAGCAAAACGGCTACTTTCTACTATACCTCCAGTGAAGGCGAAGAACTCATCGCACGTAAAAGCGAGATTATGGATAATGTGATCCCTGGCTCATCCTCCAGTATAGTACGTCAACTCTATAAATTGGCTCTACTTTTTGATAAAGATAATTATTCGGCAATAGCGGATCAAGTCTTCGCTAATGTATTTCCACATGTCGCGAGTTATGGATCTGCATACTCTAATTGGGCAATACAATTACTTGAGTTTCATTTCGGGACCAATGAGATTGCGTTAACAGGAGAAAATGCCATAAAATGGCGCAAAGAATTGGATAAGAAGTGCTATATTCCAAATAAAATAATCTTAGGAGGAACAAAATCTACACTTCCTTTGTTAGTAAATAAACAAGAATTGGAATCAAAAGCCTACCTTTGTCGAAGCAAAACCTGTAGTCTTCCTCAACCGTCGATTACACAATTGATTGAATTAATAAATAGTAATGAGGGTTAAAACCTCTTTAAACATTAAAAAATGGCAATAGAAAACAACAACGTAGTAACGTTGAATTACATTCTTCACACAATTGAAGAAAACGGAGAGAAAACGTTTGTAGAGCAAACAACAACTGAAAATCCGCTAACATTTCTATATGGTGTGGGAATGATGTTACCAAAATTCGAAGAAAACATTGCTGGTCTTCAAATCGGTGACAAATCATCTTTTGAACTTGAAGCAGTAGACGCTTACGGAGAAAGAGATGACAGAGCCATGGCACAACTACCAGCTGATATGTTTAACGAAACTGGTCTGCCTCCAGTAGGTGAAGTATTACCATTACAAGACAACCAAGGAAATCAATTCCGTGCTGTAGTAGTAGAAGTGAGCCCTGAAGTTGTAGTAGCAGACTTAAACCACCCAATGGCTGGTAAAAAATTAAACTTTGACATTGAAGTATTAGCAGTTCGCCCGGCGACTGAAGAAGAGCTTTCTCACGGTCATTCACATGGCATCGACGGTACAGAAGGACACTAGTCTAAAGTATCGATAAAACAATAAAAAAGAGCTGTCTCAAAAAGACAGCTCTTTTTTATTGTTTTACAGCACGTAGCATTTCTCTTTTCCCTGGCGCCCCTGGTGCCTTTTCAACCTTAAAGCCTAAAGCTTTCATCGAGCGTTTCAGATTCCCGGTAATAGCATAAGTAACGAATACGCCCCCCTCCCGCAAATATTGACAGACATGAGCAAGAGTCTCATCAGACCACATCTCTGGTTGATGGATCGCCGCAAAAGCATCAAAATAAATTACGTCAAATAATTGATCACTATTGAATTCAAGCACTTTGTGATGAACTAATTTCCAAGTTATATCAGGAGTAAGATCGGTAGATTGAGACCAAGCGTTATTATACTTATCTCTAAAAGACGCCCAGATGCCAGGTATTACATAATTATCGTACCCTGTAGCGAATATAACATCTTCCAACAAAGGATAAGCCTCTATACCACAATAATGAAGTTTGAGCTTATTTTTGAAAGCGTAATCAGCGGATTGCAAAAAATTGAGCCCAGTACCAAATCCTATTTCCAAAACAGCCGCTTTATCTGTATTTTCCTTCTCAAGATAATACGCTAAGCCGGACTGAACAAACACATGCTTGCTTTCCTGTAGTGCGCCATGTTTCGAATGATAATGTTCACCAACTTCGGCATGATATAAAGTATTAGAGCCATCGGCTGTAACCACAAAATCCATAATAAACTATTTTTTTGCACAAACTTACGCAAATTTGGTGCAAGGATCAGCCTGGGTGCACGACAAAAATCTAGCCTTTGTTTATTTGGCGGTTTTGCCCTCATGATGCAAAAACCGAAATCCTTACAACCGGAAACCAGCCTTGATGCGTGCAAATTGATGGTTACGATACATATCCCTTCCTTCTTTTGTATTAAAAACTACTGCAGCTTCAATCGAAAATACCCGTCGAGAATAAACAGCCCCCAATTTATGCCCCAATAAATGTTTAGATATGGCATAACGTCCTTCCTTTTGACTTGTAAACAAAGCCCCCTGAATAGTAGCGTTATAAAACTGGTACATATAACCGGGTGAGTAGAAGAAATAATACTCCGTATCATCCGACAAAAAACCACCATTTCCAGCAAACTGACTATTACGGTAAGCAGCCAATTTCCCAGTACGAATAGTGAACTGAGCTGAAACATTAGAAAAATTCATCCCCCCCCTTGCACCGGCCTCTCCTGCAATCTCAAAACGATCGGTTTCACTTCGCCAGATATTTTTCAAAACCGAAGCTTCTACATCCAATCCCACAGCGCTGTTCAGCGAGGACTCCCAGCTTTCCACCTCGTACATATTGAAAACATTATGGATAAACCTTTGTATCTGCTTACCCTTACCAGCTTCTCCGACCGTGCCTACTTCTAATTTTACCCGCCATAACCAATCGCTGGTATAAGTGCGTTGAAAGCCCCCATTCAAGAAAAAACGACCTGTAGATGGGCGATCCCAGTTCAAATCGCTTCTCCCTCCTATATATTTACCGTTGAAAAGTTGGTGTCCAAATTGTAGCGATAATACATCGATATGAGTAGCAGAATACTGCATTAGCTTATCGTAAGTAAGTACAAGCCCATTCGTATAATACTGATCCTGCCCTTGCAAGAGATAAGAATCATTGTCCGTTTGCAGGCTTATCGCATGACTTCTGTTTGCTTGGGCAAACGCAGTTAATCCAGTAAAACAAAGTCCCATCGCAAGAAGCAACTTCTTTCTAAAGACAGGAATTAACCGATCGCACACGCTCATTTGTAATCTTTAATATTAAAAAAGGTTATAACTTTCTAAAGGATAACTTAATCAAACCTACATAAATTCGCCTTTACAAGCAATATCATTGCCTAGTGATATAAAAGCGAATTTGTAGCTCTCCTCATCCATTTAGATTCTTTCATAGAGGAAATATGAATCTCAAATCTAAGTTTATTTTAACAAAAAAACACTAGCTAACTTCTTCGTAACGATTATACTGCAGCGAATAAACAACTAAATTCAAAATTAGAAATACGGTGCTTATTCTAATAATAAAAATGATTAGAACAGAATTCGCAAAAAAAAACTATTTTAGCTTAAGACTAAGCTTTATGCAATCCATTATTAAGAACTATAGCAGCATAATTCTCCTTCTGATTGGTATCAGTATCGGGAGTCTTATTGGTGTATTTTTACCCGGTTTTGTTCCTTACATCAAGCCGTTGGGTGATATTTTCTTAAATTTATTATTTGTTGCCGTCATACCGTTACTATTTTTTGCTATATCATCTGCTGTTGCAAATATCGAAGGAGATAATCGTTTAGGACGGATACTTACTACAATGGTTTTCGTGTTTGTGATCACTATAGTCATCGCATCAGTTCTTACCATATTAGGACTTTGGGCCTTCCCAGTCACCGCAATCAGCGATGGCCGAGGTCTTGATGAGACTATTCTAACAGATCCAAACGATAGTTGGGGCAATAAAATCGTCCGATTTGTTACAGTCCCCGAATTCGTTAATCTCCTTTCCCGACAGAATATACTCGCCTTCGTTATTTTTTCTTTCCTTGTAGGCACCTCTGTTCGCAAAAGTGGCGAAATAGCCCAACCTTTCCTTCGTTTTTTGATAGCAGGAAATGAAGTAATGAAAAATATGCTAGGTTTAGTCATGAAATTAGGCCCGATTGGCTTAGGAGCCTATTTTGCCCATCAGGTACATGATCTAGGTCCCGAATTATTCGGCTTCTATGCAAAACCATTGGCGTTTTATTACATTTTCGGAATTATATTTTTCTTTATTCTATTCTCACTATATGCCTTTATTGCTAAAGGCAGAAAGGGAGTCCCTCTTTTTTGGAACAATAATATTACTCCCTCTCTTACCGCTTTGAGTACATGCAGTAGTCTGGCTACACTTCCTTCAAATCTCCTCGCTGCAAAGAGAATAGGTATCCCCAATAGCGTTGCTAATGTCGTCATACCCCTAGGCAACACACTCTATAAAAACGGTTCTGCAATTTCGTCTATCTTAAAGATTTATGTAGCCTTTGCTATTTTAGATTGGGATTTTTTCGAACCATCAACCCTACTGATGGCTGTAGGAATCACGCTCTTAGTCAGCATGGTCGCAGGGGGCATTCCGAACGGCGGTTTTATTGGAGAAATGTTAATGATTTCAGTATACAGCATACCTAATGAAGCTATTCCGGCAATAATGATTATCGGAGCTTTGGTCGATCCTTTGGCTACGATTTTGAATGCAACAGGCGATACGGTAGCCTCTATGTTAGTCACCCGCTTCTCTGGTGAAAAGTTTTCATCAGATTGAAAAGATAATCAGGCCTAAATCTAAAAATACGCATTCGTAGAGGTAGTCCTGATTTGTAATATTCATGATGCAATAGCGTATCCAAATCATCATATGATAAAACGACAAACAAAACACCACCTAACGGCTCATTAACAAAGCCTTAACCGAGATTGAGCAATTATTTAGATTATCTCTAAATAATATCATCCATTTGCTAAATTCCTCCTTTCATTTCTCATTTCGTATTTTTGTAGAAAAACAACACGAGATACAACAAACTCATTTATACAAATGAATCCGTGCTCGTTATAAAGAGTTCAAACATGAAGTATCTTGGATACTTCATCCCGACAAGTCGGAACAAGGTAATGCCCTTTAAAAGAAAAACCGATACACCAACTGGCGTATCATAAAATAATTTAAACAGATGAAAAAAAGTTCGATCATTTTAATTGTAATCATAGCAATAGCAATTGCCATGATTTTGGTTATTTACACAGATTCTAGTACGTATTCTACTTTTGCTGAGGCTAAAGAAAAGAACACAGAACTTTATGTGGTCGGCGTATTGAATAAAGAAAAGGATCTTCATTATGATCCGGTAAAAGATGCAAATCATTTTTCGTTTTATATGTATGATAAGGATAGTACAGAATGCCAGATCGTATTCAATGGTTCAAAACCACAGGATATCGAACGGTCGGAGCAAATCGTATTAACGGGAAAAATGGAAGGTAATACATTTCATGCAAGCAAAATTCTAATGAAATGCCCATCAAAATACAATAAGGATCAAGTTGAAGTAATCGAAGCGACAACTACTGCTTCATTATAATTTCACCAACTTCATACTTCTAATTTCTTACTTATTACAATGGATATTAATTACGTAGGCGAGCACCTATTGCCAGGAAAGATAGGTCAATTTTTTGTTATTCTATCTTTTGGAGCGTCTTTACTTTCGCTTATCAGTTACTTCTTTGCAACTAAGAATCCCGAAGAGCAACATTGGAAAAAATTAGGTCGTATAGGTTTTTTCCTAAATGCAGTATCAATCGTCACCATCGGTTCAATTCTATTTTACTTGATATACAACCATTATTTTGAGTATCATTATGTTTTTGCCCACTCTGACAGAACATTGCCTACACACTATATAATATCCTCTTTTTGGGAAGGGCAAGAAGGCAGTTTCTGGCTTTGGATGTTTTGGCAGGTTGTATTAGGTACCGTTCTTGTCTTTAGAGCCAAGAGCTGGGAAACTCCAGTAATGACCTTTGTCATGCTGTGTCAGACCTTTTTGGCCAGTATGCTGATTGGCGTAGAAATATTTGGAAATCGTATCGGCAGCTCACCATTTATACTACTTCGCGACGCGCTCAACATTCCAATCTTGAAAGACCCGAACTATCTTTCCATGATTGCAGACGGGAATGGATTAAACCCCTTACTACAGAACTATTGGATGGTCATCCACCCGCCAACCTTATTTTTAGGATTTGCGTCCATGATCGTTCCATTTGCTTATGCAGCTTCTGGACTATGGCAAAAACGCTATAAAGAATGGATGACACCTGGTCTACCATGGGCACTTTTCGCGGTAATGATATTGGGTGCGGGGATCATAATGGGTTCATTCTGGGCATATGAGGCATTAAACTTTGGGGGATTCTGGGCTTGGGATCCGGTAGAAAACGTATCCATTATCCCATGGTTTACCCTTATAGCTGCAGTGCACGTAATCTTAGCGTACAAGCATTCGGGTCATGGTTTTTTCACAGCTACATTATTATCTCTTGTTAGTTTTGTGCTTGTAATTTATGCCTCTTACCTAACACGCTCAGGTATATTAGGCGAGACCTCAGTACACTCCTTTACCAGTTTAGGTATGTCGGGACAGCTGATTTGGTTTAACCTGACATTTTTCATCATTATGATTGGCCTAATGGTGTGGAGACGAAAAGAGATCCCAAGTTCTCAGAAAGAAGAAGATATCTATTCCCGGGAATTCTGGTTATTTATAGGTGCTTTGGTCCTTACGGTAGCTTGTGTACAGATGATTGCAACAACGTCAATACCTGTATTTAATGCTCTTTTTGGCACAAAAGTAGCTCCTCCTATTGATCCTATCGCACATTATAACAAATGGCAAGGCGCATTTGCTGTCGTAATCTTATTACTCACAGCTATAGCTCAATTCCTGAAATATAAACGCACAGATAGCAAAAAATTCTGGGCTTCTATATTGGCTTCTCTGATCGTCGCCATTTTAATAGCGGCGGTCGTAATCTATTTCACAAAAGTGTACAGTAATGTCATGTATGTGCTTATCACATTTACGGCTGTATTCTGTGTCATTGCCAATATCCGTATCCTCAGCGATGCGTTCAAAGGGAAATGGAAACTTACAGGGTCTGCAGTGTCTCACATTGGGTTTGGACTGCTTGTATTAGGAGCTTTAATTGCTGCAGCTACAAATGAGGTTATATCGGTTAATGACAGTGGTTATATCGGTGTTCAAAACTTTGGAAAAGAGGGCGACAAGTTCACTGATCCCGGAGAAAATCTATTCTTGACAGAGGGCGAACCTGTTCAGATGGGAGACTATAAAATCACTTATGTAGGAGATAGCGTAGCTCCACCCAATGTATACTACCACATCAAATACGAGCGATTGGACGAAGAGAGTGGCAAAGTAAAGGAACATTTCGTATTGAGTCCTTTTGCTCAAAATAATCCGGACATGGGCGGGCTGATAGGCACACCCGCGACCAAACATTATTTAAGTCATGATGTCTACACATTAATCACGGCTGCTGCCGCCGATTCTCAAGCTCCTATGAGCAAGATCAAAGAAGAAGAGAAAACCGGATTTGAAGACTACGACGAACCAGCCACTTATCAGGTAAATATCGGAGATACATTGCGCTATAGAAACGGTGTTTTTGTAATAGAAGGCATCAATAAAAATGCTAAACTGGAAAACATTCCGTTAAAGCCAAGTGATGTCATAGTAGGTCTAAAAATTAAAGTCATTGCTTCAGACCAAAAGTCATACGACGTAGAACCGACATTCTTACTGAAAGATGGCAATGCCTATGATTTCAATAAAGATGTAAGTGAGCAAGGATTGAAATTCAGATTTACGAATATCCTGCCCGAAAAAGACAAGTTGGAAATTATGGTTTACCAAAAACCTCTCCCTGAAAAGAAATGGATTGTTTTCAAAGCCATCAAATTTCCTTACATCAACTTCTTCTGGTTAGGCACGATTGTAATGACTATCGGTTTCTGTATGGCGATATACAGACGAATAAAAGAAGGCAAAAGTAATCTGATAAAAAACTAACGATGGAAATTGTTATAATAGGCAGTGGAAATGTTGCAACACAACTTGCAAAAGCCTTTTGCAAACATGGTCATCCTATAAAACAAGTATTCAGTAAACAATCAGCCAATGCAAAAGCATTGGCTGATACGGTTAAAGCAGAATCTATTTCTAATCTTTCGGACCTTGATCTAGAGGCCGACCTCTATCTGATAGCGGTTTCTGATACGGCCATTGCCCAAGTTATTTCTGAAATGCCCGAAATAAAAAAAGGGATCGTGGTACATACTTCTGGAGCCACTCCAATCGAAATTTTGCAGCGTTTCGACAAGGCAGGAGTCTTATACCCCGCCCAAAGCATAAGCAGGCAAGTCGAGATCGATATAACAGGGATACCATTCGGAATTGAAGCCAATTCGTCCGAGACTTCAGAATCACTATTCAATCTATTGACCCCAATAGCGACACGTATCTTCTCCTGCAACTCCAAGCAACGCTTAGCGTTACACGTATCGGCCGTGCTTGTTAACAACTTCCCGAATGCGTTATTTAGTATGGCACAAGAAATCCTAGAACGTGAAAATATGGACTTTGACCTCCTCCGTCCAATCATTTTAGAAACAGCAAATAAGGTTCAAAATCACCTCCCTACAGAGGTACAGACTGGACCAGCCGTAAGAAATGACTTCAGCACGATAAACAGGCATTTGCAATTCCTAAGTTATTCAAATGAGCTAACTCAAATCTATCAACATTTGTCTGATTTCATTATAAAAAGCAGACATAAATAGCACATTGTTTACAAAAAAAATAAAAATTTAAACCTACATCCTAAAGCCCAAATTACTTGCTAATTTTGCTGAAAATTAAAACAAACACGAATAACAAACGTTTGTTTATAGAGTAACTTCATATATATCATGGCAGTTAGAAAACTAATTCTTGTATCCATTATTCTGTTAAATGTAATCATCATTTCTTTTGGGATTATCTTTACACCACGTTGGTTTTGGCTTTTAATCGTTCCAATTCCATTATTGATCATTGCTATCTACCATAGCGTTCAAACAAGTCACGCAATCCTCCGTAACTACCCCTTAGTAGGTTATTTTAGATATATATTCGAATCTATCCGTCCAGAGCTAAGACAGTACTTTTGGGAATCGGATACTGACGGTCGTCCATTCAATAGAAGACAGCGATCTATTGTCTACCAAAGAGCTAAAAATCAACGGGAAACGGTAGCCTTTGGTATGCAGACGGATCCTCAGGCGATTGGTAACGAATGGATTGCACATTCTATCTTTCCGACGCACATAGAGAATCACGACCTACGTACGATGGTTGGAAATAGTCAGTGTAAACAACCTTATAGCCTAAGTATTTATAATATTTCCGCTATGAGTTATGGTGCACTTAGTAAAACAGCGATCACAGCCTTAAATAAAGGAGCTGCTTTACAAAACTTTGCCCACAATACGGGAGAAGGAGGTATCAGTACTTACCACATCAACGGTGGTGACCTTATTTGGCAAGTCGGTACAGGTTATTTTGGATGTAGAAATGAACACGGCTATTTTGATGGCGATCTTTTTGCAGAAAAGGCGAGTAGACCTTATGTCAAAATGATTGAGTTAAAAATGTCACAGGGAGCGAAACCAGGTCACGGAGGTATACTTCCGGCAGCAAAGAATACTCCAGAGGTTGCCGCTATCCGTCACGTCGTTCCCGGAACGGATGTTATGTCCCCTCCTGCGCACAGCGCATTTTCAACCCCATTAGAAATGATGGCATTCATACAAAGATTAAGAGATTTATCTGGCGGTAAACCAGTAGGTTTTAAGATTTGTATCGGGGATAAACAGGAATTTATCGAAATCTGTCATGCTATGCAAACAACACAGATATTCCCCGATTTTATATCCGTTGATGGATCAGAAGGAGGAACCGGTGCTGCTCCCCTAGAATTCACAGACAACTTGGGTATGCCTTTGTATGATGCATTGACATTCGTCACAAAGACACTAATTAACTTCGGCTTAAAGAAACACATTAAAATCATTGCTTCGAGTCGTGTTGTTACCGGTTTTGACCTTTTAAAAGCTATCGCTTTGGGAGCAGACGCTTGTTACAGTGCACGAGGTATGATGTTTGCTTTAGGCTGTATCCAAGCATTAAAATGTAACGAAGATATCTGCCCTGTAGGAGTCGCAACACAAAGACCTCACCTATACAAAGGTCTTGATGTGGAAGATAAATATGTACGTGTTGCTCAGTTCCACAGAAACACGCTTCGCGCTACTGTAGAAATCATGGAAGCATGTGGTTTTAAAACGTTAGATGATGTAACTGCGGATAAGTTTTTCAGAAAGACAGACAACATTACCACACTTAGTTTCCAAGACATATACTTTAAAGAAACAGGACGACTAAACAAAAAGGAAAATTCCTTTGCAAAGGAAGAATTCTTAGATCAATAACATTATATAAATAAAAAGGCCTAATCGGAGAGATTAGGCCTTTTTATTTATGACAGAATATGTTCATTTCAAATTCTGGAAAACCTTTTCAAGTATTTGTTGTGCCATTTTCAAATGTTCCTCATCAATCCCCTCAACGGATTCACGAATTGTCTGAGAAGCCTGCCTCATTCCCACTTCTCTCAATTTACGCCCCTCCTTCGTCAGGTAAATCAGATTTGAACGTCTATCTTGTTTATCATTCACACGTATCACTAAACTATCCCTTTCGAGATTGTTGATCAGTCTTGTAATACTAGGTTTGTCTCTGAACGTCAAATTTGCAAGCTCTTGCTGTGTGAGTCCCTCTTCCATCCAAAGATAGTATAGGATACTCCATTGCTCAGCAGTTATGTTTACCTTAAACTCTCTTAGGTTACGATGTAGCCTTCTCGAAATAGCTGTAGACGCTTTCCCCGACAAAAAGGAAAAAAACTCCTCCGAAATTAATGTTGATTCATTCATTAGTTAGTTATAATTATAGGTTGTTTATGCAATTAAGGAAATCCATAATCAATATCCAAATTTTATTTCAACATTCTAACTTTAACATCAAAATTTCTTATATTTATTCGTATGGAAAATTTGCTGATCGTATTGGTATTTGTAGCGTCAATCGTATACAAAATATATTCAAATTATAAGGAAGAAATGGCAAAATCGGCCAAACGCACCCCGCAAAGGCAACCTCATCAGCAAAACTCCGATAATCGACCGCTGTCGCCAGCACATCGCCAGCAGTCCACTCCACCTCCTATTCCAAAGATTGTTCAACAACAAGCAGCAAACCCATTTGTAACAAAGAGCAATATAATACAAGAGATTCCTGAGGAAGTACAACGTGCAAAACAAAATCGAAAAGCAAAACCGATCGAACGACAAGATCGACCAGAAAACGAAGGCCAATTGGAGAGACAGCCTATTTCATTTGACTTGAGACAAGCTGTAATTCAGTCTGCAATTTTAGACCGTCCTTATAAATAATATTGTACTTAATCTATAATAACGAAAACTTATCTGCGTCTTGTAAAAATGGGAATTGTTCGCGGGCACTTTCAAGGTCTTTGGGATTTAGCGTAAAAGTATAGAGATCTTCGTCCTCAGGCTTGTAGTAGACCACATCTCCTAGAGGAGAAATACACATCGAGCCTCCCGAATAATAAACTTCATTACCATCATGCCCTACTCGATTAACACCGATGACAAAAGCTTGATTTTCTATAGCACGGGCAGGAATTAATGCTCTCCAATGGGCAGAACGCTTGTCCGGCCAACTCGCAGTATACACCAACAAGTCATACCCGTTCTCCTGATTTCTGGACCATACTGGAAAGCGTAGATCGTAACACACCATTGGACAGATTCTCCAACCTTTAAGCTCAACGATCACCCTAGACTCTCCAGCTGTAAAAACACTATTTTCATTGGCCATTCCGAATAAATGGCGCTTATCATAATGGACATAGCTCCCATCAGGCGACATCCATACAAAACGATTATAGTATCGCCCTTCCTCTTCAATAATAAGTGTACCCGCGACGACACATTCAAAGGACTTAGCCGTATTATACATCCAGCGCATGGTCATTCCATCCATTCGTTCGGCGCATTTTTCGACATTCATCGTAAAGCCGGTATTAAACATCTCTGGAAGTATTATCAGGTCTGTCTTACCTTTTAAAGAAGACAAGCGTAATCCTAAATTTTGCAGGTTCTTTTCTGCATTCTCCCAAAACAAATACGCCTGAAATACGGTGATCTTTATAGTTTCCATGAATGTTTACAACTCGATTATATTATACTAAACAACCAATTTAGTAAAATTACTCTAAAAATCCTAAGTTAATTATTAACGAGCCCTGTACATTAGACGATCAGCGAGACTTCTAAGATCTTCTTTTCTAGATTCCTCTACATTTATATCATCCAAGCTTGCATAGGCATGCTGTGTGTATAATTCTTTTAACGCATTCGCTTTCTGCAAAATATCGTATTTACCATACAACATTTTCATCTGTTCTACTTTTGAGTTCGATTCGGATAATGGTAGACTTAAAACAGCATCAAACAACTCCAGATCCTCTCTATCCAATCCCTGCTTTAGTAAAATATGCAATATAGTTTTCTTATTGACGATGATATCTCCACCCACTTGCTTTCCAAAGGTATCTGGGTCACCAAAAGCGTCTAGAATATCATCCTGTAGCTGAAAAGCAATACCTAAGTTTACCCCAAAATTGTACAGTTTAAATCGATCTTCATCCGAAGCGTTTGAGATAATAGCTCCAAGTTCTAAGGCACCGCCTAATAACACGGAGGTCTTTAAACGAATCATATTTACATACTCTTCCTCCGTAACATCCTCTCTGCTCTCAAAGTCCATATCCATCTGCTGCCCTTCACAAACCTCTAAGGCAACCTTATTAAAGGCCTTTAATAAAATAGGGACAAACACTGCAGGACATTTGGCCAACTGCTCGTAAGCCTTAATCAACAAAGCATCTCCAGATAGTATCGCGACATCTTCGTTCCATTTTTGATGCACAGTAGCCTGTCCGCGTCGTAATGGAGCTTTATCCATAATATCATCATGGATCAATGTAAAATTATGAAAATACTCGATAGCAACAGATGCTGGCACCACCTCATCCATATCCAAACAACCAAAGAGGTCTGCTCCCAATATCACCAATTGAGGTCGAATCCGCTTTCCTGCCAAAGAAAGTATATATTTTATGGGCTGATAAAGGTTTTCTGGAGAGGAGGGCAAATCAGCGTGAGTCAAGGCTGTACTAATCTTTTCCGCAAAAATTGGATTTCCAAACATATCGATCTTCTAAAAAATGCTGCCACGAAGATAAGTAATAAATTCCGTTGTGTCCCGACTACCCTACATGAATTCACCTTTTTAATACACGTGAATACATTCATTTTATCTAAGTTTGTAAAAAAACTCTTAACGTTTATCAAAACCTGGGTAAAGACCATGATTACTTCAGTATTTTGGACGGTTTGAGCACCAACATTTACAGACGATAACACTTTGGATATGCGTATTCTTCTTATTCATAACTTTTACCAACATCGAGGAGGAGAAGATACTGTCGTCCAGCAAGAGGCCGAACAACTGTCAAAAGGCAACCTAATAAAGACCATTACAACAAAAAACAGCACAGGTCTAAAAGGTTTATGCCAATTCCTGCTCTATCCCTTTAACATTTGGAAAGCGAAACAAATAATGAAGGATGTCTTAGCATTCAAACCTGACATCGTACATATACACAATGTGCATTATGCTTTAGGCCCTTGGATTATACATACGCTAAAGAAAAAAGGCATTCCCGTTGTTATGACATTGCATAACTTTCGGCTTATTTGTCCCTCAGCAACACTTTTTTTAAAGGATCGGCTTTTTACAAATAGTCTTAATGAAGATTTCCCTTGGACTGCCGTAAAAGACAAAGTACTGGACAATAGCTTTATCAAAACATTCGTTACAGCTTTCGTATATTGGTGGCATAAGAAAATAGGGACATGGTCACAAATAGATCAATTTTTGGTCCTTTCTGAATTTTCAAAAAATATATTTATCCAATCTAAACTCGGTTTAACCGAAAACTATTTCGTTGTAAAGCCGAACTTTGCTACAGTAAACCAACTTAATGAAAAAAAATTTGAGAATTTTTTTCTTTACATAGGAAGACTTTCTCCTGAAAAAGGCATACTACAACTGCTCGAGGCAGTAACAAAAACAAGCTATCCTCTAAAGATCTTTGGCACTGGACCTTTAGAAAAAGAGGTTGTCCAAATCGTACAGGATCACCCCAATATTGAATTTTTGGGTTTTCAGTCATCGGATATACTTCGCCAAAATATGGAAAAAGCATCTGCGCTTGTTGTTCCTTCGGTATGTTATGAAGGAATGCCCATGACCATCTTGGAAGCATATGGACTAGGAACCCCTGTACTAAGCAGCAATATTGGTATTTTACAGGAAATGGTCGTACCTTTATATACAGGATTACATTTTGATCCTTATTCGTCGAACAGTATCCAAGAGACTCTGACTCAATGGATAGATCTGAGCAGTCAGGAAAAAGAAATCATGAGTAAAAACTGTATCACAATCTATACAGAAAAATACACCGCAACTAAAAACATTGATCTATTGTTGAAAATATACAAAACAGCAATCGATCACAATGCTAACAAACAATGAGTATTATCATCATAGACCACTTAAATATCGCTCCAAAAATTCAAGAGGTGCTTGAGTCAATTTATGACCCAGAATTGAAACCTGCCAATATTGTAGATTTAGGCCTCGTTTACGAAATCATAACCAAAGAAGGCGGAATAGCTAAAATAGTTATGACATTAACTGCTCCAGGTTGTCCTGTAGCTGGAGAAATCATGGACGAGGTACAACGTAAAGTCGCAGCTGTTGAAGGCGTCAACGAAGCACTGGTTGAACTTACATTTGATCCTCCCTGGAATAGAGATATGATGAGTGAAGAAGCAAAACTAGAATTGGGATTTCTTTAATCTTTTTTTGAAGAGACACTTGCTTCCAACGCTGCAAGTGTTTTCTTTGGCTTTGCAACCTTCTCCTCTTTACCAAACAAAGCGTTCCAGATCTTTCTAGATTCTTTCGTCAATAAGGGGGATACAATGGAGAGGATCAAAACATAAACCACGACGAATGACTGCAGTATAGGCAACAAGCCCCCTGCTTTACCTATATTGGCCATAATGATTGAGAACTCTCCTCTTGCAGATAACGTAAGTCCAATATCGAAAGAAGCGCGAGGTTTCATTTTTGAAAAATGAGCAGCAAAATAACCAGAAGCTACATTACAGACGACAGTAATTACCGCAGCAAGTGTAGCCCAACCTATTGCGCCGCTTAACGTATAAATATCGATTGACAGGCCGAAACTAAAGAAAAACATAGCCCCAAAGAAATCTTTGTATGGTAATACCATCGCTTCAATTTTCTTAATATATTTCGAGTCTGCAAATACTAGCCCGGCCATTAATGCTCCGATAGCTTCGGCTACGTGTATAGTTTCAGAAAATCCCGCGATAACAAATAACAAACTAAATATAATCAGGATAAAGAGCTCCGATGATTTTTCCTGAAGTAATCGGTCGATAAAAGGGATTAATTTTCGTCCTAAGATGAGAAATGTCAATATAAATCCCAATGCCAATAATGATGTACCTAATACTGCAAGGACTGAGGTCCCTCCTGTCAAAATAAGACCAGACAAGAAAGATATATGCATCGCGATAAATAAATCGTCAAACATAATCATCCCCATAATCACCTCCGTTTCGGGATTGGCAGTACGTTTAAGATCCGTCAGCACTTTTGCTACTATAGCGGTAGAGGAACTGGTCATCAAACCACTTAACACCATCACTTCTTTGAAGGGAAGATCCATTAACCAGCCGATAAACAGCCCCGACACAAAATTTAGCAATACATACAATGAGCCTCCAGTTACTATAGATTTGCCGGATTTGATCAACCGCCCAACAGAAAACTCAAGCCCCAGATAAAAAAGTAAAAACAACACCCCCAATCGCCCCATAAACTCGATAAAAGGCTTACTTTCAGAAAAGGTAAAAAAGTTCCATACTTTATCAACGACTGAGGTCAGCGTTGGGTTATTTGCCTGCTCTAAAAACTGCAACAAAAAACTGGGATATTCTTTATTTCCCAACAGCATTCCTATAATAATAAAAAACGGTATAACCGAAAACCGCAACCTATTGGCCAATAAGCCAACTGATGCGACCAACAAAACGGCAATTCCTATTTCCAATATTATAATATGCGACATATAATCTTATAGCAGGATCTCTTTCAATAATTTAATGCTTTTTGCTTTACCGGCAATAACCAAAGTTACACCAGGTTCTATAATATACTCAGGTCCGGGATTTATAACGGTCTCATTATCACGAATAGCAGCTATAATAGATGCTCCGGTCTTTTGTCGAACCTCGAGTTCACCAATACTCTTGTCAACGCCGTCATTAGAGGCCTCCACTTTGTACCATTCAATGCGTAAATCATCCAACGCTACTTCAATTGTTTCTAAGGCCTTAGGCTTATACGATAAGCCTCCTAAAATACCCGCCACCTGCCTAGATTCCTCATCCGAGAGCGTCATGACACATTGTGTATCATTATCTTCTTCATCATGACGGTATAGCTCTCGCCGACCATCATCATGAATGACTACGACCATATTATCACCGGCTTCAGTTTCAATCTGATACTTTTTCCCAATGCCAATAAGATCACTTTCTCTAACTACCGACATGATTAGTTTTATTAGTTAAAAATTAGACGTTAACCAAACTTAACGAAAATTACTGTTATATACAACCTACAACGGGCAGGTTCTATCCTTCTTTGCTAGCATCCAAAAGGATATAAGCGCCATCTTCTTTCTGCTTTGGTCTTCCTATGGCCATAGATTTGCCGTGATAGAACATAAAAACCCATCCCTCTGGAGCACCTTGCTCCCAATATTCTATACGACGATCACGAGCTGCACGACCATCATAGTCATATTTAGCAATAAAGTTTTTAAACAGTTCCTCTGGCTCCGGAAGGACATCTCCACCGAAGAAGAAATGCTCGCCCCCAGTCTCAATATGAAAAGCTTGATGAAACTCAGTATGTCCACCATTGATTTCATAACGAATTTCGTGGTCTACACTACCCTCTCCTTCTACTAATGTCAAGTTACCACTACGTTGTAACACGTCAAACACCTCTGTACGATAAGAATCCGACTCCGAACTATATGCATTTTCCCATTCTCCTCGTTGTACGATATACTCTGCATCTGGAAAGGCAATACGACCGACACCATCTTTGAAATCTACCATACCTCCAGTATGATCTTTGTGGAGATGAGACATCAATACATACTTGACATCGCCGGGTTCAAACCCTAATTTACGAATATTATGATGGATCAACAGTTCATCCTCGGCAGTGCGGTACCCTAAGCCTGTATCACACAAGATTAAACCACAGCCTGCAACAATCAAGAAGGGGTGAACATGAACGAATAAAGAACCCGGACGGCTCTTAGGGTCATCCTTTAATGGATCAAACGGAATGAATTTCTTTGTTCCGTCGACAGAGAATGAACCTTCAAAAAGGGAATATGCTTGTATCATCTTTTATAATCTTGTAAATATGACAGTTAGGCGTACAAACCACTAAATACAATAATCAACATTAGGTAAAAGCACCTAGAAAATGTATATTTACATACAAAATATAGTGCAAAGATATGCAAAAAAGGTGGGTCCTAAAACCAAAAAATGACAGCAACAAAATTAGTAAAATACAATCTGAACTGGGTGTAACGCCTATTGTTGCTAGGCTATTGGTTAATCGGGGCATCGACACCTTTGAGCAATCCAAAGCCTTTTTCAGACCTTCGCTCGAGGAATTACCGGATCCTTTCTTGATGAAGGATATGGATATTGCTATTTCCCGAATCGAAAGAGCTATAGGCAATAATGAAAAGATCCTGATCTATGGAGACTATGACGTAGATGGAACAACAGCGGTTGCCGTTGTTTACAGCTTTTTCCGTGCTTTTCACTCCCGTATTGAGTATTATATTCCCGATAGATATGCTGAGGGATACGGTATCTCTACGCAAGGTATCGATTACGCTGCCGACAATGATTTTTCGTTAATTATTGCTTTAGATTGCGGAATCAAAGCTTTAGATAAAGTTGACTATGCCAACACACGTGGAGTAGATTTTATTATTGGAGACCACCATCTTCCAGGCGACACCATTCCTGATGCCTGTGCTGTATTGGATCCAAAGCGTGTAGACTGTCCCTATCCTTATAAAGAATTATCAGGATGTGGAATAGGATTTAAAATCATCCAGGCATTTATAAAAAAGAATGAAATGAATATGGATGAAGCCTACCAATACCTCGATCTAGTCGCGGTAAGTATAGCTTCTGATATTGTTCCGATTACCGGTGAAAACAGGATATTGACACACTTTGGGCTAAAAAAACTAAACACAAATCCTTCCGTAGGATTACAGGCCCTAATAGATCTTTCTTCCAATAGAACTGGGATTTTCTCAATTAACGATATTGTATTTCAGATCGGCCCCAGAATAAACGCTGCTGGCCGGATAGACCATGCTAAAGGGGCAGTCAATCTTTTGATATCAAAATCAAAAGACGAAGCCTCCAACTACTCTGCAATGGTGGACGATCAGAATAATCTCCGAAAGGATTTTGATCTGAGGATAACCGAAGAAGCACTGGCTATTATTGAAAATAGCGAAAGTGATAAACTAAAAAAATCAACGGTACTCTATAAATCTGATTGGCACAAAGGTGTGATAGGAATAGTTGCTTCTAGACTAACAGAAAGATACTATCGCCCCACCATTATTCTCACCGAAACGAATGGCCATATAGCAGGGTCCGCGCGTTCTGTAGTCGGATTTGACCTATACGAAGCGCTTAGTGAATGTAGCGACTTACTAGACCAATTTGGTGGGCACAAGTACGCTGCTGGATTAACCATGCAGGAAAAAAACATCTCCCTCTTTCAGGCTCGTTTTGAAGAAGTTGTACAACGGTCGATCAAACCTGAAATGCTGCAACAGGAAGTATCTATCGATGCAGAAATTGAACTTAAAGATATCGACAACAAGTTTTACCGCATTCTTAAGCAATTTGAACCCTTTGGACCTCAGAATGAAGCTCCTATATTTATCTCCAAAAACGTGCAGATCCACGGCAGTGCTTACATCGTCGGGTCTAATCATTTAAAATTTACGAGCCTCCAAGAAGGATCTCCTAGTTTTGACTGTATCGCCTTTGGATTAGCCGAACACATCAATCACCTTAATAGCAAGAAACCTTTTGATATTTGCTATAGCATCGAAGAAAACAACTGGAGAGGCAAAAAGAACCTTCAGTTAAACATCAAAGGAATCCGTTATTAAAGCAATCACTCTAAAGCAGCGGAGAGTTTTATCTATCTTTTTGCTTTTTAATTTTTACTTTTGACTTTTGACTTAGCAGAATGATACTAAGAGCTGAACATTTAATCAAGAAGTACAAACAACGTACAGTAGTAAACGATGTTTCTTTCCATGTAGAGCAAGGTGAAATTGTTGGTCTTTTAGGCCCCAATGGAGCGGGAAAGACAACTTCATTTTATATGATTGTCGGGTTAATCAAGCCTAATGATGGTCATGTGTTCCTTAACGATGAAGAAATAACTAAAGATGCCATGTATCAACGCGCTCAGAAGGGTATCGGGTACCTAGCCCAAGAGGCCTCTGTCTTTAGAAAACTATCCGTAGAGGACAATATTCTAGCTGTATTAGAAATTCACCACCCAAATAAGGAAGAGCGAAAAGCAAGACTAGAAGAATTATTAACCGAATTCAGTCTGCACCGTGTCCGTAAAAACCGCGGCGATCTACTCTCCGGGGGAGAGCGTCGACGTACAGAGATCGCAAGAGCGCTTGCTGCCAATCCACATTTCATCCTATTGGACGAACCTTTTGCAGGGGTAGACCCGATAGCTGTTGAAGAAATCCAAACTATCGTTGCCAAATTAAAAGCCAAAAATATCGGCGTGTTAATCACCGACCACAATGTGCAGGAAACACTCTCTATCACGGATCGTGCTTATCTCCTGACCGAGGGCAAAATCATGCTCACAGGTACTCCCGAAGAAATAGCAGATAGCGAGATGGCGCGAAAATTCTACCTGGGCCAAAACTTCGTCCTAAGGCGTAAAAAACTATAACCTGTAATAACAAGAACTATGGAACTATTGAATTCTATCTTCACATGGATCATGAAAAAGCGCATACATCAGATCGAGCTATTCATGAAATATCCACACGATGTGCAAGAAGAATGGTTTCAAAACTTGATATCGGCAGCAGAGGCCACCGAATGGGGCAAAAAATACGATTATAAAAGCATCCTCACACCGGAAGAATATAAAAAAAGGGTTCCAATTAGTGATTACGACGATATCAAAGGGTACATAGACCGTATGATAAAGGGCGAGCAAAATATTCTATGGCCTTCAGACATAAAATGGTTTGCCAAGTCATCGGGAACTACTTCAGACCGGAGCAAATTCATCCCTGTAAGTATGGAAGCGTTGGAGGAGTGTCATTATCAAGGCGGTAAGGATATGCTGTCTATTTATTGCCACAATAAGCCCGACAACAAGCTTTTCACAGGTAAATCAGTTGTTATCGGTGGATCGTCTCAAATTAACAACTTCAGTCCAGACTCTTATTATGGTGATTTATCGTCCATACTAATTCGGAACCTCCCCTTTTGGGCCGAATTTAAACGAACACCAAATCTAGATGTGACTTTAAACCCTAATTTTGAAGAAAAAATTGAACAAATAGCACAAATTACAATTAAAGAGGATGTGACAAGTTTAGCGGGAGTTCCAACCTGGAACATTGTCATGGCCAACAGAATCTTAGAAATCACCAAAAAGGACAATCTCTTAGAGGTATGGCCTAATCTAGAATTTTATGGACATGGTGGTGTTAGCTTCAAACCCTACCGCGAGCAGTTTAAACAACTGATTCCTTCAGAAGAAATGTACTATTTAGAAAACTATAATGCTTCTGAAGGGTATTTCGGGCTACAGGATCAATCAGATTCTGAAGACCTATTGCTCATGTTGGACTATGGTATCTATTATGAGTTTTTACCCATGGAACACCTGGAGGAGGATGATCCAAAGACTTTAAATCTGGATGAAGTAGAATTGGGAAAAAATTATGCGCTGATTATATCTACCAACGCTGGATTATGGCGCTATAAAATTGGAGATACGATCCGCTTCACTTCACTTTCTCCTTATCGCTTTCAGATTTCAGGAAGAACAAAGCAATACATCAATACTTTTGGTGAGGAAGTAATCGTGGACAACGCCGAGCAAGCACTTCAGGCTGCCTGTCGTGAGACAGATGCCAGCATCAGAGACTATACCGCAGGACCGGTATACTTTAAAGAAAATGAAGCTGGTGCACATGAATGGGTGATCGAATTTGAGAAAAAACCATCTGATTTTCAAAAGTTCTGCGAAATACTTGATCAGAAACTCCGTGAAATAAATTCCGATTACGATGCTAAGCGTTATAAAAACATGGCGTTGAACAAGCCAATTATCCATAGCGCTCCTACATCGACGTTTTACAACTGGATGAAGTCTAGAGGCAAATTAGGCGGACAAAACAAAGTCCCTCGCTTGTCGAATAATAGGGAATACCTGGACACACTCTTGGAGGTAATGCGCAATTCCTAATCCATCTTTTCCCGTAATTTAGCCGCCTTTTCACCCAGATCTCCTTCTGCAGGAATTTTATTCAAACACATCTTGGCATTATCAAAATCACCCTTTTCGTAATAAGCAATAGCCAAATAGTAATTAGATTCTAATGCAAACACCGATGGGCCACTCGCTATCGGAGATAATAGATCAACAGCATTTACCCATTTTTTTGCACCTATATAACTCAATCCTAAATAATACTGATATTGTATCTGCTCGGGATCACGCTCAAATAAAACAGACAACAACTCTTCTGCAACGGTATATTGTCCCTCATTAAAAGCTGTCACAGCCTTCTCATAGGAAGTATTTTCTAACTCTCCACGAACAATTTCTGAACGCATTAAGGGCAGCTCATACGGTTCATTAGACCCTTTAAAGAAAAAAAGTGATCCCACTAAAAGAATACAAGCTGCTGCCACCACAGGAAACCATCTCTTGATACCGGTTGTCGATGATTTTGAGCCTTCTCTATAGCGCGCATTCACTTCAGCCAACGTTTTCTTTAAGGAGTCTTCCTGCACTGGCACTCTCCGATTTAGAATCTCATATACTTCGCGTTGTAGTGCAACCATATTTCTAAGCTCCTTGTCGACAGCAAGCCGGGCTTCAAACCGCATCAATTCCTCTCCATCTAGCAGTCCCTCAATATAATCCTGTATTTTCTCCGAATGGTTCTCCATTACTTTAAACTTTTGAAAATATTACTTTCTCTAACCTTTTTTACTAGGGTCGACATACATTCACTTTTTTTCTTACGCAAATAAGCATAACTAATCCCCAAGGATTCGGCTATTTTTTCCTGATGTTTCTCCACCATACATCGTCGTATTATATCTTGACAACTTTGTCCCATGGTATCCAATACCGTCATTACATAATTCTCTCTATCAATCTGTAATAACAGCTCTTCCCACTCCCCATATGATCTGTCCTCCACATATAATAAATCATTTTCGCTATTTGTTACCAGCATACGTTGTCTTTTTTTCAAGACGTTCAACCACTTACGCTTACACACCAAACTTAAAAATGCCAAAAAGCTTGTTGTTAACACGAAGTCCCTGTCCCGCGCCATATGGTAAATATCCACCAAAGATTCTTGTAAAATATCATATCCGTCATCTTCAGTTCCACTATTTTGTATGATCAGGGTAACAATTTGCTTTGCATATTTATTATATATAAGCTGTATACCTTTACTGTCATTATCCTTGAGATACTGAATATATACTTGGTCTATGTGCATTTAATTGGCCATTACGCTGTAAATTTAAAAATATTTCGGGTATAATAAAATTATCATGATTTTGAACCAGAGGTACGGTACCTTGATCGTAATGAAGGTAGGTATATTGCATATACAAAGAAATTTAATTATGTTTATTTAACATTAACAGCCCTATTATACCTTAAGGTAAGATTATGATGAAAATACGTTGGATTATTACCCTACTTTTCATATGTCAAAAAATTAATTTTCAATGGTCATATGGAATATCCAAATCACATTCATTCGTATTTATACGGCTACTGCTGTATGGATATTTCATACTGAATATCTCCTACGCCTCTGCGCAAAAAGACAGCACGATTGCACAAATAGACACCTTTGAAAGTAAAATAGATTTTCAACAACTTTCGAATGGGGTATTATTCAAACCTACTTTAAGGCCGCTAATACAGGTCCCCGGTGGGAGAGCTCCTTATTACAAGTACCTATGGGATTTTGGCGATGGTCACTTCAGTACACAAGCAGAGCCCATACATCAATATGCTAAGTCTGGTGAATACGAAGTATCACTTTATGCCATAAACAATTACGATGACGGGCCAAAACCTAAACGCCCTAAACGGAAAATTAAAAGTACAGTTCCTGAATCCGCATTGGCGCATCTTTCACCTAACAGTTTTGAGCAAAATTTCTTTGCTTCTAATGGTGTATTTCAAATTTTCAAGTTATCCGATGCTAAACCTGGGGAAGATATAGCATTAGTCCTTGGTGTACAAAACGCAGGAAAGAAAGGTAAAGTGTATCTACTCTCCAATGAAAAGATTGCAGGACTTAACGGTTTTCAATTCGCCCACCAAAGCACCTATTATCGGGAAAACATCGATAGCTTGATAAAAACTGAAACACTATCAAGTATGTGGGCCAGCGTAAAGCAGTCTACATTCACCAAGACAGGCTCTCCAGACTACGGTATCAAAGAGGTTTCAACCTTTCAAAACCAACAACAAGCTATCAACTATTTCAAAGACCTTTATAACACCTATAACTCTTTAACAGCCTACGATGTTGATCCCTCAAGTGGAGATCAACAATTTTCCTTGATTAATCTAGACGTAACCGAAGATATGTTGGTAGACACGAATGCCATTGTCACCATTACTGGTATATTCATACCAGAAGATGGCCTAGCGAATGTCCACCAAGTAGATATCCCTGTTGTAAAATCTCATGACCCCAACAAAATGTCTATAAAGCCTGCACGCATGAATTACCGATTTCAAAAGAAGCGTAAAAGTATGACCTACAAAGTACAGTTTCAAAATGATGGTGAAGGCGACGCGAAGAATGTTCGGTTAGAGATGCGCATCCCTGATGAGATTGTTAAAAACTCTTTTCAATTAAAAGCCTTATACCCCAAATGTGACAGCTGTGAAACCGAAAATAGCAAGGGATGTTACCGCTATTATGTAAAGGATGATGGCACCCTCATTTTCCATTTTAAAGATATATCGCTACCCGGTACAGCAGCAAAAGACATTACAGATATGGATAGCACAAAGGGATTTATTCTTTTTGAAGTGGAAACACAAAAAAAACTTAAGAACAAGTCATTTGACGCATACACCAATATCTATTTTGACAACAACCCTCCGATCAAAACCAATACCGCTACCACACGGTTCTTACGTACGCTATCCCCATTTATCACAATAGGAGCTACAAGTACTTTCGGCACACCAAAAGAGAATGAGCTCAGCCATAAATTTAAGACGGGTTATCAAATCGGATTCGGGATCGCTCCGACCGCTCCCTATCGCAAACCTTACTGGCAAATAGAGTTGTATACTAGTTATTTCAAAAGAGACAGTCATTTTCCTCGCAGAGATGAAAAAGGAGAACATCCTTATCTTATTGATGGAAAAACCAACTATTTTGTCTACAATGCGGTCAGCGATTTCGAAAACCGGGAATACCTAACACTACAGGTCCCCATACAGATCCGTTATAATTTCAACCCTTTCATTTCAATAGGAGCAGGCGCAAGTGCCCGAAAAGACTTTAATACCAAAGTTTCTGGACAGACGACATATTATCTCGAACGTATGGGGGCGAATGGGGTGATGGAAATCGCCCAGATGAGCGAACCCAAAGACTTACCTAAAACAAACAGCGCAATTAAGATAAATCCTTTTCTCGATATCAATATCGGGAGTGTAAATTTAGGTCCAGCACTTGGATTACGATTTGCCTATGACAAACAACAACAATGGAATGGTGGGATCTATGGTATATTTCGTTTTTAACACATGAAATATTTGTGGTTCTCTTTAGGCCTATTTCTGCTGATTGCTTGTAACAGAACTAATCCCGATAGTCTCAAAAAACCAGAACCAGGCTTTAGTGAGTATCAGTCGGATTCTATCTTTGAGGCTTTTGAGGCCGTCGCTTACGAACATCCAGAGTTATATGTCAACAATCCAGATTCATTTCTTAATAATTTACCGAAGAGTCCCGAGAGTCCTTACCAAAAACAAATGTACGCCTACGGTCTTATATTTATGGGATACGAACTTCTTCAACATGGCGATAATTTCGAAAGTATCAAGTATTACGAAAGGGCTTATGACTATGTGAAGTCGAATAAAGTGGAGGTGGATAACATAAATACGGAACTAATAAAGCCAATAGCCAATTTGTACATTCGGATTAATGACACACAAAAATCAATAGCATTACTAAAGACAGCACTAAAACAAACATCAGTCGATCATGAAATTGTAGGACTGAGTAACAATCTAGCCAATGCTTACCTATACAACTCCGAATTAGATAGTGCCAAAAACGTGTTGCACCAAGCATTAATTAAGCCCAGTAACAGTCTATCAAAAGCATTACTGTACAATACGCTTGCATCTGCATACGGAGCACAACAACATAAAAAGGAGAGTATTTATTACAACAACCTTGCTATTTCTAACTTTGAAAAGAACAATTTAATCGGAGACACCTTACTTTGGTATATTTCGGCCATAGCACTTAAAGGAGACCTGATGCAAGATAATACATACCACGATCGAGCCATCGAACTCGTAAAAAGAAAATTCCCTAATGACCAAAATAGACTTAAAGCTAAACTAACATTAAATAAAGGAAATATTTTGTTCAAAAAGGAAGCACACAATACTGCTTTAGAAACATACGATCAAACACTCCGCTATTTTAGTTCTCAAAAAAAGGCATATATCCTAGACTACACCTTTACCCAAGCTCTTTTAGGCAAAGCCAACATCTTTGGACAACAACGTCAGATTGACTCTGCACTGTATTATTACGAGTGGGCTATTGAAAACGACTTTCGAACGCAACAACTCATCGTCAGTCCCAAAGACCAGTTACGCAACAATATCCTGAACAAAGAGACCATTGAAAATCTGATTTCGCTGGTGTTAAGTAATCAAAATATAAGCCGACAGACAGCCGTGGTTCAACAACTTCTTTGGTGTATCGAACTAAGCAAAGCGCGGCTATTAATTAATGAAATTAACCGATCCGAAGATTGGATAGGGGCTTCTGAAGAAACAAAAAAGGGAATCCAGACTATTCGAGGGCTCTATCATCAGATAGACACATCTACAGATCAAAATGACAAAAGAAAACTATCTAAGCGGATACAGCAAGTTATGATAGAATTTCAGTTATCAGAAAAGTATTTTGAAACGATACGATTTGAACCACAAAAAGCTGATTTCCTCAAGCAATTGAACAAACCTAATAGTGACTTCTACACGTACTTCATCCACAATGATAGCAGCATAAGTATTATCCATAAATCAAGACAAAATCTCCAGTTCAAAAGAACAAATACAGCAGAACCTTTGGCACGTCTCCTTGTTTTCAAAGATAAATACTTTGGAAGCAGTCCCAATAATTACAATCGCAACCCGCAGGAATATAATCTTGAAGCACAATATTTGACAGAAGAACTCCTTCCAAACATCACAGATGCACAGCGCAATATTTTCGTATCCTTGGATGGACAACTGTACGGCTTTCCTTTTGATGCGCTATATAACAATGATTTTTTAGTGAAGACTCATAATTTTGCTTATTTAAATTCCTTTCTACTATTTAACTTTTTAACGGCTAAGCCCCAGACTAAATCTGACATAGCATTGATGTACCGTTCTGTTTATCCCAAACCTCTCCCTGATCTCCAGTTTGTTCAACAAGAAGTACAAAATATAGCCAAGCGATACGTTGTAAATAAAATCAGCCCTAGAAAACAAACCGATACTATAATACGTGAACAATTCGCACGATCCAATGTAATTCATATCGCAGCACATACCATACTGGATACGACAACTGCACCGATTATATACCTGGATCAACCAATTTCTACCAACCAACTCCGGTTCTATGAAATGAATACACCGCTGGTATTCCTTTCTGCATGTAATACGGGACACGGTCGCCCCCTTCCCTCAGAAGGTACAGAGAGTATACAACGGGTATTTTTGAGTAAAAATGTGCCTTCAGTTGTATCAACATTTTGGTTTGCAAATGATGAAACCATGCTAAACATAACTACGTCATTTTACAAACACCTCTTTGAAAACGAAGATCCGATTAGCGCACTGGCAGAAGCAAAACGAACATACTTAAAATCTGTAGGGTCGGTTCAACAAAACCCTTGGTATTGGGCCAATATCAACTATACTGGAATCGGAAATAAAGTAGGCTTGAAAAAACGATCAAACCTACCTTATTTTATTATCGGGTCGCTAGCACTTCTCGCACTAGCGATCCAATATCCTGTGAGGCTATGGTTTTACAAAACGTTTGAAAATAAAGACAAAAAAACCTGCAATAAAACTTAATAGACTAATTTGCTTATAATCTTCGTCGCGATACCAAACTTCTTCTTCAATCTTCTCTTTCATATGTATAAAATTTGATTTTCAGTTGTCATATGGAATATCCATTTTTTATTCATTCGTGTTTGTGTAGTCTCTGCTACATGGATATTTCATAGGTGTATAAATATTTCGTGATCCGTCAGTTGACGGATCGGTTTGATTTTCAGTTGTCATTAATTTGTTCCGATAAACCGACTAGCTCCTTACTCCGGTTTATCGGAATTTCATATCTGCTACTTCATATATGCCAACACTTTGATTTCAGTCCTTCTATTTTCTTGATGCATTTCTTCAGAACATTCAACACCGTTTCCACAATTATTCAATAATTTGGATTCTCCATAGCCTTTAGCAATTAATCTATCCTTCGCAATTCCATTGTCGACTAAATATGCGACAGCGGCATCTGCTCGACGTTGAGAAAGCTTTTGGTTATAAACACCGTCGCCCCGACTATCGGTATGACTTGAAAGTTCTATGCGCAGGCTTGGGTTCTGCTTCATTATGGTGACTACATTATCCAAGACCAATGCTGCGTCGGAACGAATGTTACTTTTATCAAAATCATACAAGATATTTTTCAACACCCAACTCCCATCTTTTTCCAAATCGCATACTCCTAATTTTAACGTAACGTACAATGTTTGACTACGATCTAATCCCTTTGTAGTGACCAACTCGGTTTGCGAATATCGTCCCTGTTGATTGGCTACAACGGTAAAATCCGCTTGAGGATCCAACTGATAAATAAACTTACCCTCAGCATCGGATATTTGACTTGAGTTGATTCTATTGCCACTATTAGTCAACACTGTATTAATATTTGATAGATTACGTTCCACCGCACAGTCAAACGTCTCTCCAATCAGTGTAAACCGCGGATCGTCATGAAATATTTCCTTAAAGATTACTTTGCTGTTCGTATTAAAATCAGCGTCCGTCAAGATCAACAACGGAGTCCTTATTCCATTTTTCTCTCCCATCACTTCGTATGTTCCATTTTTGACCGCGGTCAACTTGGTTGCCAACCCGTCGGCATCCGTTGTTGATTTCTCCTTTATATCTGGACCATCAATAGACACGACGACTCCACTCAACGCCAAATTAGTCTGTTTATCCCGTACCATAATCTGTAGATCTTTTGACTCCATTTTAGACTGAACAACTTCATCGTATCTTGGCTTGTCTGGCGCGATCAAAGGACCTTCAACTGGTTTGGATTTTCCAAACATGTATTTAACTCCCACCCCGGCCTGTATGGTTTGATGGAATGTGTGACGTACGACCGGAACCTCCTCATAATGGTCTAAGTATCCTTTAATCGTGGTTGTTGACACAATAGGATTAGCTGTTTCTACACTCTGCTTTACGGTAAATTTACTCGCTTTACCGCCAAACTTGGCACCAAAGGTTTGTACATAATCAATATGCGCAAATACAGCAAAATTAGACCCTATCCTATAATTGAATCGCAGCCCACCAAGCCCTGCCCAACTATTTGCCTTGTTTGTAGAGTCATTATCAGTAGATTTAATTGGATAATCATAGCTACCTCTGGTATCTGAATAACTCAGTGTACGTACATACTCTGGGAAATACTGTATCATGACTCCTCCACGTACATACGCTTCGGCATGAAACCTATTCTTGGTAACTTTATAAGTTGGACCTAAAGTGAAAAGGTAATCCTCAAACCAATCATCATTCTTATACTTGGTAGAGATACTCCCATTTTCAAAATAAAAGCTATCCATTTTGGATATATCATTACGTATATACCGTGCATCGATTCCTAATCCAAATCTATTTCCATTGAAATACTTGTCGACAAACAATCCCGAGTAAAAACCAGTCTTAACTTCGCCAATCTCTTTGTATTTCTTAATGGGAAAGCTTGCCCCTCCCTGAACACCAATTTGCAGGTCTCCTTTCTCCTGCCCTTGAACATTTGCTAGAAATGTAATTCCGAATAACATTAATGCGAGTAAAAGTCTTTTCATATTCTTTTATTTTTAGTTTACAATCTGTTTTTCCTCCTTTAGGATTCACTTTGTTATTGATATATAATCTCGATTTGTTATTTGTTACCCATTAAATGAAAAAAATCAACGTTTTTTTTTCCTAACTTGCGACTTTCAAAAACTATATCATTGATATGAGCGCGGCAGATCAAATTTCAATTCGCGTAGAGCCAACTAAAGAATCAAGACTCTCGCAAGTAGACTTTAACAATTTAAAATTCGGACAGATTATGTCAGACCACATGCTCGTGGCCGAATACAATAATGGAGAATGGACAGAGATAAGCATTGTGCCTTATGGCGATATCGCTGTCAGCCCTTCTATGTCTGCATTACACTACGGACAGGCTATATTCGAAGGAATTAAGGGTTATAAATTTGAGGATGGTACGGTGAGTATCTTCCGCCCGGACAAAAACTGGGAACGTTTCAATAAATCGGCAGCACGCTTACAAATGCCCGAAGTTCCTGAACATATATTCTTGGATGGATTGAAGAAACTATTAGATATTGATCGTAATTGGATTCCATCAAAAGAGGGAACAGCCTTATACATACGTCCATTTATGTTTGCTACGGAAGCAGCACTTGGTGTACACCCTTCTATATCATACAAATTTATCATTATCACTTGTCCGGTAGGTGCTTATTACAGCAAACCTATATCGTTAAAAGTAGAAACACATTATACACGGGCTGCTGAAGGTGGTGTTGGGTTCTCGAAAAATGCGGGTAACTATGCGCTTTCTTTATACCCTACCCAGTTGGCTAATGACGAAGGTTATGATCAAATAATGTGGACAGATGCTGCAGAGCATAAATATATTGAAGAGGCAGGAACCGCCAATTTGATTTTCCGTATTGGAGACACGATCATTACGCCACATGGAGATACTATCTTACATGGTGTAACACGACGAACCATCATGGAGTTGGCCGACAAATGGGGTTACAAAACAGAACAGCGAAGAGTATCCGTTCAGGAATTGATCGATGGCATCCAGAATGGTACAGTAACGGAAGCTTTCGCCGCTGGTACCGCTGCAACAATTACACATATAGATCGTATCGGATTTGAAGGCAACAATTATACTTTACCTCCGGTAGAAGGGCGAGAATTCTCATTGAAAGTACTGGATTATTTAAATCAGCTACGTTACGGTAAAATCGAAGATCCTTTTGGCTGGAACTTTATCGTTTAAATAGAAAAACAAAGAGCAAAGATTTCGAAATCTTTGCTCTTTATCTTTACACCCTTGCCTCGATAAATGTAATAATAGCGTCCTTATCCTCCGGTTCAAACCATGTTGTACCACCATATTTCTTGAACCAGGTAATCTGCCGCTTGGCATAACGTCTTGAATTTTGCTTTATTTTATCAACCGCTTCCTCAAATGAGATTTTATGTTCAAAAAAATCAAACATTTCTGCATAACCTACCGTAAGTAAGGCTGGTTTATGACGATAAGCCATCAATGATTTTACCTCTTCTTCTAATCCCATCTCAATCATTTGCTCTACACGTAGGTTAATCCGATCGTACAATTTACTTCGCTCGACATTCAGACCAACCGTGATCACATCAAAAGGTCTTTGGGAAAAGTTCCTCTTCTGGTAATACGACATAGGCTTACCTGTAGCTTCATAAACTTCCAAAGCTCTAATAACACGCTGTGGATTATCTATATCTGCTATCGAATAATAACCTGGATCCACTTCTTGGAGACGCTGCTTTAAGACCGAAAGCCCTTGTTCTTCAAACAATGCGTTTAGCTGTCCACGAATACCTTCAGGCGCTTTGGGCAGATCGTCTAGACCTTCAGTAAGTGCGCGGACAAAAAGCCCTGACCCACCTACAGCTATCACTACATCATGTGTCTCAAATAATCTATTTAATAAGCTCAAAGCTTCTCTTTCATAATCCCCTGCCGAATACTCTTCGTGTACGGAATGAGAATCAATAAAATGATGAACAGCTGCCCCCAACTCTTCTAGGCTTGGCTTGGCAGTACCAATGGTCATCTCTTTATAAAACTGCCTAGAATCAGCGGATAAGATTTCTGTCTTGAAATGTTGAGCTAAAAAAATAGCCGTAGCTGTCTTCCCTACAGCTGTAGGACCTACCACTACGACCAAAGTCTTTTTCTTCTGATTATCCACTGTAATCGCTATCAACACATTATTAAGACAACCGACTAATAGTCCTCATCTTGAGATCCGAATTCTTCTTTTTCAGTATCGTCATCCCCTTCCTCATCGTCGCCATCCATAGTTTCATAATCATCATCCTCATCTACACCGTATTCTTCAGCACCTTCAACCTCTTCTACATAGTCATCATCGTCCTCCGTCTCTGTAGAAACTGGAAAATTAGCTGCAGCAATCATTTTAGGGGCCTGTCCCACAGATTTAAAAATTGCCGGGTATTCCTTCCCTTCTTCTTCTTTTAAGATCTTTACCAATTCGACGTGAAAATCATAAGGCCGATCAAAATTATAGATGTAGTAAAATTTCTGATGTGGATCATCAATAAATTTACTCAATCGTATGTTTTCCATTAAAAGTACACCAGCATCGACTTTACGTTGTGCGGGCTTTAATGCAATTTCAGTGCCTTTTTTCCACTGGTCGTTACTCACATAAAAAGAGGAAGAAGTATCCGTTTGATACCCTGTGCTCTTATGAATCTCTTGGTGCAACTCCATGAATGTACTTTTTGAAGGCATATCTATGTCCCGATATACATCTTCATAATCTTCAAACGTTACTCTAAATCTATAAATTGCCATATATCAAAATTGAAAATAAGCCAGCGCTTATCCAAGTGTAAAAATATAAATTATTTCGATGTCCCTATGGACAATCTTTGCTTTGGTTCTAAGTTAAGTATCTTGGCTCGAGCCACCATAAATTCATAAGCAGCCTCTCTCTCATTAGGAATGTCACCTTCTAAAATAGCTTCTCGGATTGCATTCTTAATGATACCGACCTGCTTTCCGGGTCCTAATCCAAAGACATGCATGATATCTTCTCCCGTCACTGGCGGCTGCCAGTTTCGCAGGTGATCTCGTTCCTCAACGTCCTTTAATTTCTGTTTAACCAGCTCAAAATTGTCTCGGTATTTCTTCTTTTTAAACTCGTTTTTCGTCGTTACATCAGCGTGACAAAGTAGCATTAACGCATCAATGTCATCTCCTGCTTCAAATAATAAGCGACGTACCGCTGAATCACTAACAATATCTTGTGCCAATACGATAGGTCTAAGATGGAGTTGTACCAATTTCTGGACAAACTTCATTTTCTCATTCAGCGGTAATTTTAACTCCGCAAAGAGCTTAGGTACCATACGAGCACCCTTGTCTTCATGGCCGTGAAAAGTCCATCCGACTTTTTTGTCAAATCTCTTGGTTGCAGGCTTAGCAATATCGTGCATAATAGCCGCCCATCGCAACCACAAATCATCAGAAAGTTCGGCTACATTATCCAAAACTTCCAAAGTGTGGTAAAAATTATCTTTATGACCTCGTCCTTCCACAATCTCCACGCCATGCAATTGGCACATCACAGGGAATATGAGTTCTAACAATCCCGTATCAAAAAGATAACGAAATCCAATAGAAGGTTTCGGTGCTAAGATAATCTTATTAAGTTCATCCGTAATCCGCTCCTTGGATATGATTTTGATCCGCTCTTTGTTATCGACAATGGCTTGTATGGCCCTAACATCGATCTTGAAATTCAATTGCGTTGCAAATCGTATGGCCCTCATCATGCGCAAAGGATCGTCAGAAAAAGTTTCCGTAGGGTCCAAGGGTGTACGAATAATACGTCTTTCTAAATCACCAAGCCCATCAAAAGGGTCAAGGAGCTCTCCAAAAGAAGCCCCATTTAAAGAATAAGCCATTGCATTGATCGTAAAATCGCGTCGATTTTGATCATCAGCGAGGGTACCGTCTTCAACAATTGGTTTGCGCGAATCCCTTCGATACGATTCTTTTCGGGCACCTACAAATTCAACATCCAGTCCCTCGTATACCAGCATAGCTGTACCGAAAGACTTATATAACACAACTTTAGTGTTCAACTGTTCCCCTAACAGGGTCGCAAACTCAATCCCGGAGCCAATCACCAAAATATCTACATCATATTTAAAAGGTCGCCCCATAATCCGGTCGCGAACATAGCCGCCAATTACATAGCATGCTGTATCCGTTTTATCGGCCAAATCTCTAATAATGGAAAATATAGGGTGTTGCAATTGTTCTATCATAGCTTGCGCATACAGACCTAGAAGTCTAACAAGTCACAAAAGTACTTATTTTAAAAGAATATTCTAAAAGATAAACAGAGTTAATTCAATGACAAGGTTAATCTCTATCTCTGGAAAGCTTACGGAATGCCAAAGGATTTGCGCTTAACTCAACCTGCTCTCTCCTATTCTTTACAATATGTACTGCTGTAAAAATAGCTTCCAAAAAAGACTCATGCGAGGCCATGTTCCGACCTGCAATGTCATATCCAGTACCATGATCAGGAGATGTTCTTACTATAGGAAGGCCAGCCGTGTAATTAACCCCCTTACGATCCGCGATGTGCTTAAATGGAATAAGTCCTTGATCGTGATACATAGCAAGTACTGCATCAAACTTCTGATAAGCATCAGATGCAAAGAAGCCATCGGCAGGGTAAGGGCCAAAACAAAGTATGCCTTCTGCATTTGCTTTTGTAATAACCGGTCGAATGATTTCATCATCCTCGACCCCAATTACGCCATTATCACCCGCATGTGGGTTCAGTCCTAAAACAGCAATTTTTGGCTTTTGAATCCAAAAATCCTTTTTAAGACTGGCATTCATTAATCTTAATTTTTTTAGTATCCCCTCTTCCGTAATCTGTGCGGCGACATCTTTGATAGGGACGTGTCCTGTCACTACACCTACACGAAGATCGTCGCAAAGCATAAACATAAGTACATCCTCGGAACCGGACTTCTCTTGAAGATATTCCGTATGTCCCGGGAACCGAAATCCCTCTTGTTGTATATTGTGCTTATTTATTGGCGCTGTCACTAAGGCATCTATCTTTCCTGCATTAAGGTCTTCGACGGCTTTCTCCAACGAGAGAAACGCATACTTTCCCCCAATTTCATTTTCCTCACCTAATGTTATTTTAACATCTTCTTGCCAACAATTAATAATATTGGCACGCTTTGGGTTAGCTTGATCAGCACTTTGTATAACATTAAAACTAAAGTCATTAATGTTATTTGCTTTACGATGAAATGAAGCATTTTTGGTATTACCGTAAACAATAGGTGTAAAATATTCTAAAACGCGACTATCCAACAAAGATTTGATAATCACTTCCATTCCTACCCCATTCAAATCGCCAACACTAATACCTACTTTCAATTTTTCACTCATTACATTAAAGCATTTTATACTCAAAAGTAACAAAAATTAGGCAATGAAAAATACTCTAGAGTCGAAATTATACCTTTTATCCACAAAACACAGTTGTTACAGAATCTTTATTCTAAACATTCATGACGTTTTTTGTACTTTTGGTCTTTGAGACTTTTCACTTTTTGACATTTCACATGAGTACCGTACGCGCTAAAAAACACCTTGGACAACATTTTCTAAACGACAAGAATGCCGCACAGCGAATCGTTGAAGCCTTGGACCCATCATTAGGTTTCACACAAGTATTAGAAGTTGGTCCAGGTATGGGGGTTCTCTCTGATTTTCTTTTACAAAAAACAGCATACGACACTTACCTAATTGATGTAGACGACGAATCCATTGAATTTTTAGCAGAAAAGTATAGTGAACTGGGAGACCGTTTGATCCATGGTGATTTCCTTGCCCTAGATTTCTCCAAATATTTTGGAGACAAAATGGCTATTATAGGTAATTTCCCATATAATATCTCCTCCCAAATTCTTTTTAAAATTCTAGACGAGAGACAGCGTGTCATCCAAATGGCCGGTATGTTTCAGAAAGAAGTTGCTGAGCGCTGTGTCGCTAAGCCAGGTAGTAAAGAATATGGAATCCTTAGCGTCTTTTTACAAGCGTACTATAAAGTAGAGTATCTTTTCACGGTCAAAGCTGGAGCCTTCAATCCTCCTCCCAAAGTACTTTCGGGCGTCATGCGTATGACACGCAATGAAGTAGAAAAATTAGACTGCGATGAACAACTATTTTGGAAAGTAGTAAAGGCGGGATTCAATCAGCGTCGAAAAACATTGCGAAATGCCCTTTCTGCAGTGGTCGTCAAAGATAAAATGAGCGATAATCCACTATACGAATTACGGGCCGAACGTCTTACTGTAGCCGATTTCGTTCAGCTTACTAACGAAATATTCAACGCGAGATAGAAGAAAATGATTACCGACAGCGAATTTCTGATTATAGGCGGAGGGGTGGCAGGTCTAACAACCGCTATTGCACTTCAATCTATTAATCGTGAATTTGTATTAGTTGAGCAACGTCAGGTACTTCGCGGTATAGGAGCTGGCTTTGGACTCGCGGCCAATGCCATGCAAGCCCTTGATTTATTAGGTTTAAAAGAAGAAATCGAAAAGATAGGCTATTACCTGGACAACTACCATATCCTTAGTGAAAAGGGCGATATTCTTTTCAAACCAGACACAAACCGGATATCAAGTCGGTATAACCAAAAAAACTTCGCTATACACCGCGCAGATTTACACCAGCACTTATTATCTAAAATCCCAACAGAGAAGATTCTACTTGGCAGGCGAGCTGTAAAATTAGAACAGGAATCTAATTTGGTTCGTGTCTTTTTTGAGGACGGGACTGTCCATACCGCAAAATATCTTTTGATCGCAGATGGAGTCAAATCTTTATTAAGACAACAACTAGTACCGTCATCAACACCTCGCTTTGCCGGATATACCTGCTGGAGAGCTACTATCGATAATTCCAAAATCAAATTAAGTACAGGTTTTGAAACCTGGGGAAAGGCTGGCCGATTTGGCGTCACCCCATTGGTTGGCAATCGAATTTATTGGTATGCCTGCGTCAATGGAAAACCCAACGATTCGTACTTAAAAAACACTACGGTAGTGGATCTGTACAACAGATTTATCGGCTACCATGATCCTATTCCAAGAATACTTCAAGGAACAAACAATGAGGACCTTATTTGGAGCGATATCATTGACATTAAACCATTAAACCATCTAGCCTACCACAACATTTTGATCATTGGCGATGCCGGACATGCTACCACTCCAAACATGGGACAAGGTGCTTGCCAAGCTATTGAAGATGTGGCTGTACTCACCGATGAATTAAAAAAGAACAAAACAACGATTGATGCCTTTCAATCTTTTGAAAAGAGGCGATTGGCGCGAACGCATTATATCACCGAAACTTCAAGACAAATTGGAGAAGTAGCCCAATGGGAGCACCCTTGGTCCATCGCCATTCGTAACACCTTGGCCAAAGCCCTCCCTAACCGTGTCAAACAGTATAGTTTATCCAAGCTACTTTCCAAAGATTTTATGAAGGAAAACAATTAAAAAACACCTATGAAAATTCTTATTGTAGACGATATACACGAGGTATTACTAGAAAAACTGGACCTGTCAAACATCCTGTACGACTACCAACCGGATATCAAAAGGGAAGAGGCAGAACAATTGATTCCTCAATATGAAGGATTGATCATACGATCCAAATTTCAGGTTGATCAAAAATTCATTGATTTAGCCCCTCAACTTCAATTAATTGGACGAGCAGGAGCTGGTATGGACAATATTGATGAGGAATATGCCACGGCAAAAGGGATTACTTTAATCTCCGCCAACGAAGGGAATCGAGATGCTGTAGGCGAACACATGATTGGTATGCTTCTTAACTTAATGAACAACTTAAATCGCGGCGATAGCGAAATCAGGCAAGGCGAGTGGCTTAGAGAAGAGAACCGGGGTTTTGAGCTCATGGGCCGTACGGTGGCACTTATTGGCTATGGCAACAATGGTCAGGCCATGGCAAAAAAACTATCTGGATTTGGTGTCAAGATATTGGCTTATGACAAGTACAAAACTGGATTTTCAGATGAGTATGCCACCGAAGCTTCTATGGAAGAAATTGTTAAACAGGCTGATGTATTAAGTTTTCATATTCCACTGACTCGCGAGACCAAAGGGCTGGTTGACGATGAGTACCTTTTTCATTTTCGGAAACCCTTATTCTTTTTGATGGGAGCTCGTGGCGGAATTGTTAATATTCCTTCTGTTTTAAAATATCTTGACAATGGAAAAATCCTTGGAGCGGCATTTGACGTGCTACCTGTTGAGAAATTTCCAGCACTATCCCATCAAGATTGGTACCTCAACCTTATCAGTCGAGACAATGTCTTACTAAGTCCGCATGTCGCAGGTTGGACTTTCGAGAGTTATTATAAATTGTCTGCAATTCTTGCTGACAAAATAACGGAAACTCTAAACAAAAATTAACACACAGAAATATTGAGCCAATAACGCTATATCCAACAGGTACACCTGGTGATAGCCTGCCTTTTTGCGAAACAGGATGAAATGTAGTGCAATTGCAATAAGGACATCGGTTAGTATAATCCCCCCTTTGATAGCTGGATCAAAGGGCGAAAAATACAACAGTAAAATGTGAATGACAATTAAAAAATAACATAGCAGTTTCGCTTTCTTCTCCCCGATTAGATGTGGAATAGTCTTCAAATGGTAATAGGAGTCTTGTTCCATATCTCTGATATCAAATGGCAAAGTACATATAAGCAAAAATAGTATTTTCAACAAACCCAGCGCATTAGCCACCGGCCAATCCATCGGTACCCCAGCGCCCCACATCTCTATCACAGGAAGTCCAACGCTACTCAACGACCAGACAACCGCTATATGAAAAAGCTTAAGTCCAGGAACCTGACGTAGACCGCCGGATCTCCCTCCAATACGTAAAATAGGTAAACTATAAGCAACACTCACCAATCCTACAAAGCCTAAAAATATCCACGTATAAAAATGCACATGCCACAAACAAAAAATAAGAAGTAATGCAGCGACAAGATTATTCATCCAAAATAAACCTTCATGACCAAAAACCCACCTCGTCCGCAGATAAGGAGACTTTTGTGGTTCTTTCGGTTTGGATAGGAACAAACTAAAATTATACAACAACAGGGTAGCTCCCCCTTCGATCCCTATGACATACCAGTTAGAATCTTGCTCCAAAACAACATAAGTCAGCAGGCATTGTGCAATTGCCGCCATAGCAATCAGAAGATTACTAAAAATAACAAAATGGTAGATTGTCTTGAATTGATTCATCCCTTTTCTTTACGCTAATTTACAGAACAAATTCTATTGCTTGTTGTGATAAAAATTAGTTTTTAAGAGCAAAAAAAATTAAATTAGCCTTACAACAGGCTCTTTTACAGTTATCAATAAATAACTGGCTGTTTTGAATAACAAAAGTAAATATAATATAGACCTATACTAAAAATTACAAGTAAGAAATGAGTTTTCAAATTAAAAACTTTGAGGAGTATCAGGATGCTTATAAGAGAAGCGTCGACAATCCAGAGCAATTTTGGGGGGAAATAGCTGAAAATTTTTTCTGGAAGAGAAAATGGACTAATGTGCTTAATTGGAACTTCACAGAGCCAAGCATTAAATGGTTTGAAGGTGGAAAACTGAATATCACAGAAAATTGCCTAGACCGTCATATCTACAAAAACGGAGATACTCCCGCTATTATATGGGAGCCCAACGATCCATCAGAATCACATCGTATTCTAACCTACAAACAACTATTGAGTAAAGTAGAGCAGTTTGCGACAGTATTAAAAAACAACAATGTACGCAAAGGCGACCGCGTGTGTATCTATCTACCAATGGTACCCGAATTGGTTATTGCTGTCTTGGCTTGTGCTCGTATTGGTGCTATTCACTCTGTTGTATTTGGAGGATTCTCTGCACAATCAATCGCTGACCGTATCAACGATGCGGAGTGCAAACTAGTTATCACTTCAGACGGGGGATTCCGTGGCAACAAAGTCTTAGAACTTAAATCAATTGTAGATGACGCACTGATGCAATGCCAATCTGTAGAAAAAGTAATAGTATTAACGCGAACCCGTACACCTATCTCCATGATAAAAGGTCGAGATGTATGGTGGGAAGACGAGATTAAGAAAGTCGAGACCCAGGGCAACCCAGCGTGTCCGGCCGAAGAAATGGACGCAGAAGATACGTTATTCATTTTGTACACATCCGGATCCACAGGCAAGCCAAAAGGTGTAGTGCACACTACAGCAGGCTATATGATCTATACCGGCTATACTTTTGCCAATACGTTTCAATACAAACCAGGTGAAGTTTACTTTTGTACAGCAGATATAGGCTGGATTACAGGCCACAGTTATATTGTGTATGGCCCATTATCCCAAGGTGCTACTTCCTTAATGTTTGAAGGAATACCAACCTTCCCGGATGCAGGAAGATATTGGGATATCGTAGACAAGTACAAGGTAAACATTTTGTATACGGCCCCTACCGCGATACGCTCTTTGATGGCGTTTGGAGACAGCTATGTTGACAACAAAGATCTTTCATCACTTCGTGTATTAGGATCTGTTGGTGAGCCTATCAATGAGGAAGCCTGGAACTGGTACAACGAAAAAGTCGGAAAAGGTAAATGCCCTATTGCTGATACATGGTGGCAAACGGAAAATGGTGGTCACTTAATTACTCCTATTGCAGGTGTAAGTCCACAGATCCCAGGCTATGCCATGCTACCATTACCAGGAGTACAGCCCTGCTTGATGGATGAAAACGGCAAAGAGATAGAAGGAAATGATGTTTCCGGGAATCTATGTATTAAGTTTCCTTGGCCGGGGATGCTTCGGACAACCTGGGGTGATCACGAACGTTGCAGACAGACCTATTTTGCTACTTACAAAGACATGTACTTTACCGGCGATGGTTGTTACCGCAGCCCAGAAGGATATTATCGTATCACAGGAAGAGTAGATGATGTATTAAACGTATCTGGTCACCGTATCGGGACTGCTGAAGTCGAAAATGCGATAAACATGCATGCAGATGTTGTTGAATCTGCTATTGTAGGCTATCCGCATCCAGTAAAAGGGCAGGGTATATATGCATATGTCATCGCAAATCATCATATCGACGCTGAAAAAACACGTCAAGATATTTTACAGACAGTGACCCGTCTGATTGGAGCAATTGCTAAACCAGATATCATTCAGTTTGTAACTGATCTACCAAAAACGAGATCAGGCAAAATAATGCGTCGCATACTGCGCAAAGTGGCTGAAGGCGAATTGTCCAGCTTAGGTGACACCTCGACATTACAGGACCCAACTGTAGTGCAGGCTATCATCGAAGGTGCTAAAGACTTTAAAAAATAACCAAAGTAGGGGGCCTATATTGGTCCCCTTTTTACTATTCTTCCTACATTTTCTTCAAAAAAACCTAAAAAAATAGCCGTTTTTTTACTATTTTTATGACTTTCCATTAAGTACGTATAAGCTTTCAGGCCCCTTTCGGTAAGAGCAAAGACATGAAAGTTCTTGATGATATCTATAGGAATTCCTATTGGAGGGGTTAGATGACATCGATTAAAAGAAATCAATAAATAGACATTTTCACAAAAAAGATAGATGCTATTAACTATATTATCGGGATTAATTTCAGCATGTTCGGTTGTCTTCATAGGCAAATATTTAAAATCTAAATGGAGTTTCATCCTCCCTATTTTGCCTACGGTTTTATTTTTATTTTTTGCGGGACACATCCCCTTAATATCTGGTGGCAACCAGCAGTTACAACACATTAATTGGGTTCCTTCATTAGGGGTTAATTTTGACTTCAAATTGGATGGTCTTTCCCTTTTATTCGCTTTATTAATCACCGGTATCGGCTCAGCAATTTTCATCTATGGTAGATCATACCTAAAAGGTCACATCTATTTCGATCGCTTTTTTGGATACCTACTCCTTTTTATGTCGGCGATGTTGGGTGTTGTTCTTTCGGACAATATCATTTTACTTTTTATTTTCTGGGAACTCACTAGTATTTCTTCTTTCTTTCTAATTGGTTTCAACAACGACAGCGCAGAGTCCCGAAAAAGTGCTCTCACAGCTCTTAGTATCACAGGATTAGGAGGATTTTTCTTATTAGCGTCATTAATTCTTCTCGGAAATATTTCAGGTACTTACAGTATTTCTGAAATGATCAATAGCAAAGAACTTATTTTAAACCACTCCTTATATCCACTAGTCATTGGGCTTTTATTTATAGGAGCTTTTACGAAGTCTGCACAGTTTCCTTTTCATTTTTGGCTACCAGGTGCCATGAAAGCACCTACTCCTGTTTCTGCTTATCTACATTCAGCAACTATGGTTAAAGCTGGGATTTATCTCTTGGCCCGTTTTACCCCTATACTGGGAGGTACAGATTATTGGAACTACACGTTAATGGTTATTGGCGGAATTACGATGCTTTACGCGTCTGTACATGCTCTTTTCCGAATTGACCTAAAAGGAATACTGGCATATTCGACCATATCTGCGCTTGGCATATTGACTTTTTTAATAGGAATCGGAACGCAAGAGGCATTCATCGCTGCCATGGTCTTTCTCTTAGCCCATGCATTGTATAAGGCTACACTATTCATGGTCACAGGTATCATAGATCATGAAACGGGAACACGTGACATCACCATATTATCGGGTCTAAAAACCGTAATGCCTCCAGTAGCTCTCGCGGCCGTGCTGGCGGCCCTCTCCAGTGCAGGACTACCTTTTACTTTTGGTTTTATCGGTAAAGATCTGGTTTATGAAGCGACACTTCACAGTCCGTGGAATGATTATATATGGGTACTTACAGGCCTAGCTATCGCAACCAACATCGGTTTAGTTGCGGCTGGATTTATGGCTGGTATCAAACCATTCGTTGGAAAGCTGCCCAGCCAATTTGAACACGTACATCTACCCAGCAAATCCTTATGGATCCCCCCGCTGTTATTGGCGTTATTGGGAATAGTCTTTGGCGTATTGCCGTCATTCGCAGGCACCTATTTAAGTATCCCTGCCGCTAGTGCCGTTGCTGCGACATTTTTCACAAAAAATCTACAGATCTGGCATTTCAACATAATTTTAATATTAAGTATTGCCACACTCCTCCTGGGTAGTATTGTTTATTTATTGAATAAACCCAGCCAATCTAAACTTCAACAGTTGGCTAGGTTTGACAATATATCGCCACAACGTATCATAACGGGATATGCAAACGATATTGTACGTTTTGCCAATTGGTTTACCAATCTGTTTCACAACGGATACCTAAGGTCGTACCACCTAAAGATTATATTATTCGCAGAGGCATTGCTTGCTTATAAACTCTGGGTCAGCGGTCCCATAAAATTAGATTTATGGACACTAACCTATCCCGACATTTATGAAGTCGTCATCGTCGCTGTATTGATTGGTGCTTTGTATATTATTGTCACAACCCCATCGAGACTGACGTCGGTTGTGTCAATGAGTGTCATCGGATACTGTATCTGTTTGATATTCGTAATCTACAGTGCCCCTGATCTAGCGATGACCCAATTCACCATTGATACTCTTTCAACCGTATTATTTGTACTCGTTCTGTACAAACTCCCGGGGTTCATCAATTTTGCTAGCAAAAAAATACTCTATCGCGATGCATTAGTATCCTTAGGTTTTGGTCTGACCTTATCCCTAATTGCGCTAAAAGCCTGGTCTGAACCTATATCTAGAGATATTTCTAATTTTTACGGAGAAAATGCTTATCTGCTTGCCAAAGGCAAAAATGTAGTAAACATAATTTTAGTAGATTTTAGAGGTATCGATACGATGTTTGAGACTGTTGTATTGAGTATTGCAGCTTTGGGGGTATATAGTTTAATTCGATTACGCTTAAAATCATCCGAAAGAGAATAAATGTTTAGTGAAGCACAAACACCCATGAGTCCGCCAACTGACGGATCATCAAAGATAGTTATGCACATATGAAAAGTCCAATGTTACAGTCTGCAACAAAATATCTGTTGCCTATATTGCTACTATTCTCCTTCTTCCTTCTATTACGAGGACACTATTATCCTGGAGGAGGCTTTGTCGGAGGGCTAGTGGCATCCATAGCGTTCGTATTACATAGCTTTGCTAATGGAACAGCACAGACCATGAAACTTTTAAAAAGAAAACCATTATCTCTGATTCCGATAGGACTAAGCTTATCGACACTGAGCATGGTCATACCAATGGTATTTGGCTTACCCCCAATGACTGGATTGTGGTTTGAGCATCCCATCCCGGTAATCGGAATGGTTGGCTCAGCACTCTTTTTTGACCTTGGCGTCTATTTGGTCGTAATAGGTGTGGTCTTGACAATTTTATTTACGATAGCCCTAAATAACGAGGAGGAAAATAGCTAATGGAACTATTGCTTATCATATTAATAGGTTTACTATACGCGGCAGGGGTCTATCTCATCCTCCGAAGAAGTATGGTTAAGCTTCTCCTAGGCATCATGCTGCTGGGCAGTGGAGCTAACATTTTGATTTTTTTACTAGCGGGGATTACAAAAGGTAAGCCACCGGTAATCGACGAAGATGCAAAGCTTTTTCAGGATGTATTTGCCGATCCTATTCCCCAAGCTTTAATCCTCACGGCTATCGTTATCAGCTTTGCTTTAACGGCCTTTGCAATTGTATTATTAAAAAGAGTTTACGCGCTTGTAGATTCGGACGATTTAGATGATTTAAATACCCCAGAGGAAGAAGATATATGATAGACAACCACATATTAGCTCCAGTTTTCATCCACCTGTTTACGGCCATCCTACAACTTATTGCATGGAGAAAGACCGTTACTCAGCGCTTTATGAGCGTAATTGGAAGTTTTTTGGCGGTCCTTCTCGCTCTGCGCTTATTGATTAGAGTAAATGAACAGGGCATCTTAACACTCAACGCTTCCAACTGGGAGTCACCATTTGGAATTGTATTTGTAGCAGACCTACTCAGCAGTTCGCTGGTTCTTATTACATCTCTTGCTGCCCTAGCCGTCTCTCTATTCTCATCAACAGGTTTGAATAGACAGCGGATGAACTACGGTTACTTTCCTATCTTTCACTTTTTGGTCATGGGACTAAATGGTGCTTTTCTGACAGGAGATATTTTCAATCTATACGTCTGGTTCGAGGTCATCATCATTTCCTCATTTGTACTCATGACGCTAGGAGGTCGTAAGACACAACTCGAAGGAGCGGTAAAATATATGGCGATGAATATACTGGCATCGACCTTCTTTCTTACGGGTATTGGTATCTTATACGGCATGACCGGAGCTCTGAATATGGCAGACCTTTCCTTAAAGATCCAAGCCGTGCAAAACCCGCATCTCGTCGGCATCACGGCCTGTTTCTTCTTACTGGGTTTTGGAATAAAATCAGCCGTATTTCCCTTGTATTATTGGTTACCCTCATCGTATCATACACCACCTTCTGCAGTAGCCGCTACATTTGGAGGTCTACTCACAAAAGTAGGTATCTATGCTATGATCCGCGTATTCAGTTTAATCTTCATTCCGGATCAGTTTACAAAAGATCTCTTGGTATGGCTAGCTATCTTTACGATACTGACAGGAAGTTTTGGTGCATTGATCAAAACAAACATTCGACGTCTCTTCTCTTATCTGATCGTATGTCACATCGGTTTTATGATAGGCGGGATCGGCATGTTTACCAAAGTTGCCCTTATGGGAACCATATTCTACTTGTTCCATGATATCCTTGTCAAAACCAATATGTTTTTAATCGCTGGTTTGGTCGGACAACTTCGAGGCAGTATGGATATGAAAAAAAATGGTGGACTTTATGGCGAATATCCTAAATTGTCTTTGCTCATAGCCATTGTCCTGTTCTCACTTGTAGGAATCCCTCCTCTATCTGGATTTTGGCCAAAAATATTTTTGTTCGAGGAGGCTTTTACACAAACACAATATTTTTTCATCGGTGCACTCATCGTAGGTAGCTTTGTCACGCTTTATGTGATTGCGAAAATGTGGGCTGAGGTATTTTGGAAAAATGTACCTGAGGATGTAACTATAGAAAATAAATTTGAGCCTCTCCCCTTGGTTCGTAAGATACTTCTTGTTTTACCAATAGGGATACTGGGCTTAGCCACTTTATATATCGGTCTGAATTCGGAAACAGTCATTCAATTGGTTGATAAGATCACAGATCAATTAATTAACACGCAACCTTATGTAGATGCGGTATTAGGTAAACAAAACTAGGTGTATGATTAAGCAATTTTTAATGAACCTTTTGCTTTCCTTCATTTGGGTGGCGCTTACAGGTTCGATGTATTATACCAATTTTGTATTTGGTTTTTTACTGGGATTTGCTATCCTATGGATCATGAGCCGTAATGACGGTGACCGTCGCTACTTTTATAAGGTCCCTCGTATTGTTAGCTTTGTGTTCTATTTTTTATATCAAATGATCAAAGCGAATATTCAGGTTGCTTACGACGTAATGACGCCACGTTATTTTATGCGTCCTGGGGTGGTAAGATACCCACTGAATGCACAGACGGAAATGGAGATCAATATTTTGTCTATGATGATTTCGTTGACACCAGGGACTTTGATTCTAGATATTAGTGAGGATAGAAAAACCATGTATATACATGTGATGTATTTGGACGACCCCAAAAAGTTTGTTCAAGACACAAAGACAGGATTAGAACGCAGACTATTAGAAGCTTTAAGATGACATTGGCAGCATACTTCGACTATTTTATACTACCGATCCTAACGATATCGGTGATTTTAGTATTTATCCGCTTGGTCAAAGGTCCCAAGGTGGTAGACCGTGTCATAGCATTAGATCTGATAATCACGATTGGGATTGGAATCATTACGATTTTCACAATAAGGTCCAACCAAAAAGTACTACTAGATGTTGCTATTATACTTGCTCTTATCGCATTTTTAAGTACAGTAGCCTTTTCATTTTATATAGAAAAAAAAGAAGATGATTGATATATTAATTGCTATACTAAGCACAATAGGAGCTTTAGCTATTTTCTTTGCCTCATTAGGAATTTTGAGAATGCCTGATTTCTACCTCAGGCTATCGGTTACTGTTAAGGCAGCAACACTAGGCGTAGGCTTACTGTTGCTCTGTGCAGCTATCTTATTCCCCGATATATCCGTTAGTACAAAGGCCATCGCTATTATTTTTTTCTTGATAATCACTTCTCCTATTGCAGCACATATGATAGGCCGAGCTGCCTATTTTACAGGGACACCGCTGTGGAAAGGAACTATCGTGGATGAGTTAGCTGGACAATACGATAAAGAAACACACCAACTCAAAAATGAAGAGGTAAACAAACAAACTAATGACGGGGACAAGCCAAAGGGTCAGATTGCAGATTGTGAGAAAGAAACAAGATAAATCATCTAACCCCTTCCTCTTTGCGTAATAGCTTTCTATTTCTAGATTTTTCGAGGCCAGACTTCAATAATGGATACAAAAACACTGCACCTAGTATAATTACTGCGCCAAAGTAAAACCCTGTACTCATAGTCTCTTTGTGTCCCAATATCAAAATAGCCAGCAGTATCCCATATACAGGTTCGAGGTTCGTGGTGAGCGCAACCGTAAATGCGCTTAGCTCCTTCATCACTGCAACGCCAAGCACATAGGCAAAAGCCGTACAGACGCTCCCCAACAATAACAAGTAAACCCAGTCTGAAGAAGAAAGAATCATTTCTTCATTAAACTGTTTTGAAAATAACATGATGACAGAAACGCCAATAAAGGCTCCTATCATCTCGTAGAAAGTAATTATTGTAGGACTATCTTTCTTCACCATCTTGGAGTTAAGTATGGAGAAAAAACTAGCACAAAGTGCTGCTAATAACCCAAAAAGAATCCCTTGCCAATATTGGAATTCAAACTTAAAGATAAGATATATCCCAAAAATAATGACCAGCCCTACGATGACATCACCTATAGCGATAGATTTACGATTAAATATAGGTTCTAGGATAGCAGTAAATAATGTCAACGAAGATAGGGTTACTAAAGTTACAGAAACCGTAGAAATCTTAATTGCGTGAAAAAAGGAAACCCAATGCACCCCCACAATTACCCCTACACCTATAAACTTTAACATCTTTCCCCAAGGAATAAGAACAATTTGCCCTTTCATTCTAAGGTAGACAAATAATGTCAGGGCAGCAATCAACACCCTATACCATACCAAATGAAGAGCCGAAACAGTGATCAAATCACCTAGCACACCAGTGAATCCCCAAATCAGTACCGTAAAATGCAGAATCAGCAAGTTGCGATGGCGAACAGTAAATTGCATATCGATTGTATATGATTTTATTTAGGTGCCTTTTTCAGCAAGATAAGAGCCAGTATCAAAAAAGTCAAACTAGGTATTAACACGGAAAACAAAGGAGGTAATCCTCCCTTTAAGGCAAACATGGTTGAGAATTGATTAAAAACTAAGAAGCCAAAACTTAAACCAATTCCAATACCAAGACTTAAACCAATTCCTCCTCGTACTTTCTTAGAGGAGAGTGCCACACCCATTAATGTCAGTATAAATGCAGAAAAAGGATGTACGATGCGTTTATATTTTTCCAATAGCAGGTCGGTCATCATTCCTGTACCACGGGTCTCTTCCTTACGTATACGCTCATTAAGCTCTTCGGTCCCCATAGCGGTAAAGATATTTTCGTATACTTCGAAATCCTGCGGTCTCATATCCAACGTCGTATCTCGTTTTTCACCCTTCAACATCTCTTCTTTCAAGCCCGTGATAATCCGATTTGTATAATTTTCTATGCGCCACTTGTTAGCTACAGAATCCCAGGCCACACGATCGGCCATCAGCTTTTCCTTCAACTCCAATCCATCAAACTTCTCCATCACAAAATTGTATCCTATAGCTCTTTGTGTATCGAAGTTATCAATATACACATACGTATTACTATCAATCTGCATATGTGTAGAAGAAGTATTGGTATTAATCTTATGAGGTTTGACATAGACATTTTCAAACTGCACCTTCATTTTGTTGGTGAGTGGCAGCACATACAGATTAGAGAGCAACGTGAACGTAAAAATCAACGTGGCAGCTATCATATAAGGACGTAGTAGCCTATTAAAACTCATTCCTCCATTTAGTATAGGTACGATCTCTGTCTGATCCGCCATCTTGGAAGTAAAGAAAATCACCGCAATAAAGTTAATTAACGGTGTAAGCATATTTAGGAAGAACGGTACCGATCCCAAAGCATAATACTGAAATAGAACCTGCGTAAAGGAAGCCTTGTTCTTCAAAAAATCGTCTAGTTTTTCCGACACATCGAAAATCACGATTACCACAATAAAAATAGCTACCGTGAATAGGAAGGTAGTTAAATATTTACGGATGATGTAACGATCGATGATATTCATTTCTCAAAGTAAAAATTAAAAAAGCAAAAGTCAAAAATCTATAGTCGTTGTCCCAGGACTTTTACCATTTTCTCTTTCCAATCGTAGAACGTTCCTTCTATAATTTTTTCTCGCGCCTGCTTTACCAACCAAAGATAAAAATGTAAATTATGCAGAGAAGCAATCTGTGCACCCAAAATTTCCTGAGAACGAATTAAATGTCTTAGATAAGCCTTTGTATAAAACTGATCCATCATCAAATCCGACTCTGCCTCTATAGGTGAAAAATCGGCTTTCCACTTTTCATTCTTTATGTTGATTATTCCGTTACGTGTAAACAACATACCGTTACGTGCATTACGCGTAGGCATTACACAATCGAACATATCTATACCTAATGCAATATTTTCTAGAATATTTATAGGTGTCCCTACCCCCATTAAATACCGTGGTTTTTCCTTAGGTAATATAGCGGTAACCACTTCTGTCATGGCGTACATTTCATCAGCAGGTTCTCCCACCGAAAGCCCACCTATTGCATTTCCCTCTCGTTCGAAAGAAGCGATAACCTCTGCAGACTTTGCCCGCAGATCTTTATATACAGATCCCTGTACGATAGGAAATAACGTCTGATCATAACCGTACAAAGGTTCCGTGCTATCGAAACGATTACAACACCGCTTCAACCAACGGTGTGTCATATCCAAAGAGCGACGGGCATATTGATAATCACAGGGATAAGGTGTACATTCATCAAATGCCATGATTATATCAGCACCTATAACACGCTGTGTATCCATAACATTTTCAGGAGTGAACAAATGTTTAGATCCATCAACATGCGAGCGAAAAGTCACCCCCTCTTCTCTAATTTTTCGAACTTCGGTCAACGAGTATACCTGATACCCTCCTGAATCGGTAAGTATAGGTTTGTCCCAACCGTTAAACTTGTGCAAACCACCTGCTTTATTCAACACATCCAATCCGGGCCTCAAATAAAGATGATAAGTGTTACCTAATATAATCTGGGCTTGAATATCATTCACCAGTTCATGTTGATGAACTGCTTTCACTGTCCCAGCAGTACCTACCGGCATAAATATAGGGGTCTCTATCTTCCCATGTGCTGTCTCCATTACCCCTGCGCGTGCCTGGGAAAGTTTATCTTGTGCTTGAAGCGTAAATTTCATATGTATATAATTTGCCTTTTAAAGGCTATCCGCCAGCTGACGGATCCAAAGTATTTTTATTTCTGTTGGCGTAGCCATTGCTACATCAATATTTCATATCTATCTAAATCACCGCAAAAATACTATAAAATTTTGAGCCTACGACACCTTTGCTATTTAATTAGCAATTCTTAACGCATAATGTTATAAGTATTAAAAAGAACGCCTTATCTTTGGCATTTCATATGAATCTGTACAGTTATATCAGCCCCAACATTGTATATATCGTTTACGGAATTTTAGGTCTTTTCCTATTACTCCAGCTTTATTATATCCTATTTGTTTACAACAAATTAGCCCGATACAAGGTGCAATCTTATCAGGGGGAAAACAGTCTTCCTTCGATATCAGTAATAATTTGTGCACATAACGAACAAGAGAATCTAAAGACGTTCTTGCCTACTATTCTGCAACAAGACTATCCCGATTATGAAGTCATCGTAGTCGATGACTGTTCAAGTGACGAAAGTAAATGGGTATTACAGAGTTTCCAAGCGCAGTATCCCCATCTTCGCGTAGTCGAGATCAAGGAGCACATACAACTTAAGCACAGCAAAAAATTTGCATTGACGCTAGGGATCAAAGCTGCCAAAAATGAACATTTGGTAATGACCGATGCGGACTGTCAGCCCCAAACAACTTTATGGCTAAAAGAAATAGGAGGAGCATACAGTACATCTCAAGAAATTGTGCTAGGCTATTCGCCATATTTTAAGACCAGCGGTTTTCTAAATAAACTTATCCGTTTTGAGACAACCCATACTGCGATGAGCTATCTTTCTTACGCATTAAAAAGGAATCCTTATATGGGAGTAGGAAGAAACCTCTCTTACTTAAAGAGCTTATTCTTCAGGGGAAAAGGCTTTAATGCACACATGCACATCAAATCGGGGGATGATGATCTATTTGTCAATCAAAATGCAACGAAGAACAATGCAAATATCGCTATACACCCTGATGCACATATTTACTCTGTTGCTAAAGACAGCTGGAAAACCTATTACAAACAAAAAGCACGGCATTCTGGTGCATCGATAGCTTACAAAAAATCTCATCAGCGTATGCTAGGCACTCAACTGGCAACCGCATTCTTATTTTACACAACACTTCTTATTTGCGTTGCATTGTTTCCTGGATTATGGTATTTGGCATTGGGAGCCTTTTTGTTACGTTATTTGTGTCAAATTATTGTGTTCCGTCCAATCTTCCGTAAATTGCAAGTCACGGATCTCTTGTTTTGGCTACCCGTGTTAGACTGTTTCTTCTACTTCTACATCTGCCTCAATGGTCTGTTTAATAGAGGGAAGAAACAAAGGTCCTGGAAATAGTTCAAAACCTTTTTGTTTAAAGATCGTATTACATCATATATTATAATTTATAAAAATCGTGAATCCTACAGTAGATATTATATATAAATATTTTCCAAATCTTACAGAACCCCAGAAAGCACAATTTGCCAAACTGGAGGAAGTTTATCCTTTTTGGAATGACCAAATCAACGTTGTGTCCCGGAAAGATATAGAGAGTCTATACCTAAAACATGTGCTACATTCATTGGGTATAGCAAAATTTGCACATGAGTTTGTCGCTGGCACACGAATCCTTGATGTGGGGACAGGGGGTGGTTTTCCAGGCATACCGTTAGCCATACTATTCCCTGAAGTCCAATTTCATCTTGTTGATTCCATCGGTAAAAAGATAAAAGTTGTACGCGGTGTCGCTGAAGCAATCGGCCTAACTAATGTAGAAGCAGATCATATTCGTGCAGAACAATTGGACTACAAATATGATTTTGTGGTTTCTCGCGCTGTGACCAGACTTGCTGACTTCGCTCCTTGGATCAGAAACAAATTTGAAAAGAAGGATAAAAATGGAATACCAAATGGCATATTATATCTTAAAGGCGGCGATCTAAAAGAAGAAATAAAGGAATCTAAGTTGAAGGCCGAATTACATCCGCTATCATCGTATTTTAAAGAAGACTTTTTTGACACGAAGTATGTTGTATACGTACCAATGTAATATCCTCACAATGAAAATATCAAACAGGGCTGCGTCAAAAAAACAGCCCTGTTTTAATGTAGTATACCCCATCAACTTAACTATCGATTTCCTCAGAAATTCGTTTACCAATAATGTTAACTTCTTCGTCCATTCCAAACATAGGCAAGCCGGTTTCAGGATGTAGTTTCAACCACTGGGTATCCGTATCTCTAATAATCTGAACGTACTCCTTACCATCCTTAAAAACAGTATAAGTATCTTTCTCATCTGGAAAAACTGAGTATACAGTATCTCCAATTTCAATATCAAAAGGCTCTTGCATTTCCATTATTCCCTACTTTTAAACCACAAAGTTAGCAATATCAATGTAGTAACACCTTATACTTTGGAAGAATTATATTGGATATACGATAGAATTTCCTTAAGTTTAAGTACCGATTATGAACATACTAGATAAAATTGCCTTAACAAAAATTAAGGGAATAGGCCCGAAACTGAGCCGAAACCTTTTGAACCACTGCGGGTCAGTAGATGTTATTTTCAATAGTTCGAAAAAAGAATTACTATCCATTCCGGGCATCGGGCCTTCTGCCGTTGACAGCATCTTATCCCGAGATTATATCCAAGAAGCTGAATCCGAATTGGCATTCATCGAAAAACATCAGATTGAGGCTATTTGGATAGAAGACGACAAATATCCACGTCGACTCAAAAACTGTGAAGATGCACCAATATTACTGTATTACAAAGGCAATGCAACGCTTAATCCTTCTCGGGCTGTCAGTATCGTCGGGACACGCAATGCGACTCATTATGGCAAACGTATATGCGAGCAATTGATCGAAGGACTCCGTACACTAAACGTACAGGTGATAAGCGGCCTAGCCTACGGAATAGATGTATTGGCGCACCGAAATGCGGTGAACCAGCAAATCCCAACAATAGGCATATTAGGACACGGCCTAGACCGGATTTATCCCGCCACTCACCGGGAGATCGCATCTAGAATGTTGGATAATGGCGGATTACTAACGGAATTCCCATCGGGCACTAATCCAGATAGGCCAAATTTCCCGATGCGAAACCGAATCATTGCTGGCCTGTCCGATGTCACAATCGTAATAGAAGCCGCGATGAAAGGTGGTGCGCTCATTACCGCAGAGATAGCAAATAGCTACAATAGGGATGTTTGTGCATTTCCAGGCTCTGTAGAGCAGGAGTACTCTGCTGGATGCAACTATTTGATAAAGACAAACAGAGCTCACCTCATTCGCCACACCGATGACCTGTGCTACCTAATGAATTGGGAAAAATCTCCTAGTAAAACTGAGAAACAACTCGTTATCACACCTCCGGATTTAAGTCGTGACGAACAAAAAGTACATAGCTTTCTTGCCGAACAAGAACTTGAACAGAGCACAATAGATCAAATTGCAAACTACTGCGATTGGCCACAAAGCAAATTAGCAATCATTTTATTGGAGATGGAAATAAAAGGACACCTACTCTCTTTACCAGGGAAAGTATTTAAATTAATCTAATGAATCTAGCAACATTCTGTTTATTATAGACTCCAGTTATCGTTACTTGCTGACGCATATTGCAGTATTACCTCCTCATAAATAACTCTAACAGCAAAAAAATAGAATTCTTTTCAGCTGACTATCAGAATCGTATGATTTAAACGGATTTTAGTTTTTTGTAAATGGTTTTTTTTCCTACTTTTGTGGTGGGTAAGTCCTTTACGACCAGCTCCCATTGACTCCCCCAGGTTGGGAACAAAGCAAGGGTATTTGGTTGAGCGGTGCGATAAAGGGAGCTTACCCATTTTTTTTGCCTAAAATTTACCTTCCTGTATACTCTACAAAAACTTTCTACATCTTATTCTAAAAAAACCAGCTAGTCCGTTAAAGTCTGCTCAAGTCCGTTAAAGTCCCTTGAAGTGCCTTATACCCGGTTCTTTCCTACGGCTAAGCCGGTCTATTTCTAGGTCAATTATCACATTACCTATCATTAACTTTTAAGTTTTAACTTTCTTTTCGTTTATTTGCAGTTCGAATTAACACGAATGTATGAGTTGGTTTAAACGAAACAAAGCTGGTATTAGTACCGCAACAGAAAATAAAAAAGAAGCTCCCGATGGGATGTGGAATAAATGTCCCTCTTGTAAAAAGCCTCTTTTAAACTTAGAACAAATTGAAAACAATTACGTTTGTCAATATTGCGGTTACCATATCCGTATAGGATCTGCTGCTTATTTTTCTATTTTATTAGATGACAACGTCTTTACCGAACTGTTCCCTAATTTAACTGCAGGTGACCCTTTACATTTTGTAGACAGCAAGCCGTACAGTGAACGATTGGTAGAAAGCCAAGCTAAAACAGGCTTAAAAGATGCTCTTCGGAGTGCACACGGCAAGCTAGATGGCCAAGATATTGTGATTGCCTGTATGGACTTTAATTTCATCGGTGGTTCTATGGGGTCTGTTGTAGGTGAAAAAATAGCCCGTTCTATTGATTACTGTATCGAACATAAACTACCATTTATGTTGATATCGAAATCAGGCGGAGCACGTATGATGGAAGCTGCTTTTTCATTAATGCAGATGGCAAAAACCTCTGCGAAATTAGCTCTTTTGAGCCAAGCAAAACTCCCTTACATCTGCCTCTTGACAGATCCAACAACAGGTGGTGTTACGGCGTCTTATGCGATGTTAGGAGATATTAACATTGCTGAGCCTGGCGCACTCATTGGGTTTGCTGGACCTCGTGTCATCAAAGAGACTATCAAGAAAGATCTACCTAAAGGTTTCCAAACTTCCGAATTTGTTTTGGAGCATGGATTTTTAGACTTCATCGTCGATCGTAGACAACTTAAAGAGAAGGTTTCTACATTTTTGAAACTTGTCAAATAAAACATTACCCCCTAACAAAAAGGCTCTTAGAATTCTAAGAGCCTTTTTGTTGAATATAATATCTGGTGAAACTCCAGACCTTTCTATACCTCATATAGTCTAAATCCGTCTCATTATAATAGGCTTCCCGTTCAAAGCTTATATTCCTATAGGCACGATGGAAATCTCTATGGCGCACTAGCTGGATCAAGAATTCGAGTAGATAAAGCAGATAGAAGGGGAATACGAACAATTCTAACGCTTGGGCGATATGTATCTGCTCATGATTAATCAACACCACATCTTCTCGTAGCTTCCTCGTCTTCACAAAAATGAAAGGGAAAATAGTCACAGCACTCGCTCTTCCTGCTGAAAACAAACGGGTGAGAAACGAGCTAACAATTACTTTACCTTTCATATGTATATGACTTGATTTTCAGCTGCCATATGGAATATCCAAATTATATTCATTCGTGTTTGTGCGGTTTTGCTACATGAATATTTCATAACACAAAAATATACAAACCAATCAAGATAACCATAGCCCCCACATAACCGTAATAAACCTTGTTTTTTTTAATTAGGTATTCGTGAATGCCAAGCATTTTGTCTAAGTTTGTTACTGGTTCAAAACAGATTATTTAGTATGCCTTACAAAGAACGCGAAATCAACAAATTGTATTATACAATGGGCGAAGTAACCCAGATGTTTGACGTGAACGCCTCTCAAATCCGTTTTTATGAACGTGAATTTGATATTCTTCAACCCAAAAAGAATAAAAAGGGAAATAGGTTATTTACACAAAATGACATTGCTAATCTTAAAATCATCTTCAACTTAGTCAAAGAGAAAGGCTATACCCTACAAGGTGCTAGAGACTATTTACGCACGAATAAGACAGAAGCAAAAGAGAACCAACGTGTTATTGATTCTCTAGAGCGATTGAAATCTTTTTTAATGGAAGTAAGAGATAGTTTATGATTTGTCCATAAACTCCAATACTTTATTCACCATATCGGTACTACCTAATATAGCTGGCACACGCTGGTGAAGTTCCTCTGGTATAATTTCCAGTATCCTTTGCGTCCCAGTGGTCGCCTTTCCTCCCGCTTGTTCTATAATAAAAGCAATTGGATTACATTCATACATCAATCTTAACTTACCTTTAGGCTGTAACGATGTCTGGGGATAGATAAAAACTCCTCCCAAGAGAAGATTTCTATGAATATCTGCAACCATAGACCCGATATATCTCGATGTATAGGGGCGGTTGCTTGCGGCATCTTCCTCCTGACAGTATTTGATATAATTCTTGACACCTTGTGGAAACTTCAGATAGTTCCCTTCATTCACCGAATAAATATGTCCTTGGGTAGGAATCTTCATATTTGGGTGTGATAGACAAAACTCACCTATAGAAGGATCCAATGTAAATCCATTAACTCCTTTACCTGTTGTATACACTAACATCGTTGACGAGCCATAGATGATGTAACCGGCTGCCACCTGACGTAGGCCTGTCTGTAATAAGTCTTCCTGAGTCAAAGCCTCACCTACCTGGCTGATACGTCGATATATCGAGAAGATAGTCCCCACGGAGACATTCACCTCTATATTCGAACTACCATCCAAAGGATCTATACAAACAATATACTTCGCATTTTTAGAAACTCCAGCGTCCGTCAGCTCTACCCCTTCTTCTTGTTCTTCAGAAGCTACGAAGCAACACTCTCCTCCGTCCTTTAGCGCTGCTATAAATTGTTCATCGGCATAAACGTCTAGCTTTTTTTGATTCTCTCCAAATACGTTGGTATTGTTTCCAACTGTACCTAAAATATCGACCAATCCAGCTTTGTTGACCTCACGGTTGACAATCTTAGCTGCGATTCCAATGTCACGCAACAAGCGGGATAACTCTCCTTTTGCATAAGGAAAATCCGTTTGTTTTTCAATAATAAACTGACCTAAAGTTTTTAAGGATTTCATAATTTATTTTTATAAAAAACAAAAATATGAAAATATTTACCGATTAAACAACTCTATTATTTCCAAATTCTCAATTTTACCCAAATTAAGCTCAAACCGCATCAAGGTACGCACTTTATGCCAGCCTTGTTTTCCTGCTGCACCCGGGTTTAAATGCAATAGAGACAGCTTTGGATCATATTGAACCTTTAAAATATGAGAATGTCCGCAAATAAATAATTTGGGAGGTTTTTCTAGAATTGTTGGTTTGACTGCTGCGGCATACCTCCCAGGGTACCCTCCGATATGTGTCATCCAAACATCCACGCCTTCACAGTCGAAACGTAAGTGCTCTGGGCATTCTACCCGAACATCTTTTCCATCTATATTACCATAGACACCTCTAAAAGGTTTAAACGATTTCAACTGATCTATAATAGCTACATTGCCAAAATCACCTGCATGCCAGACCTCATTACAATTTTCAAAATGCTTGAAGACGGCTTCGTCCAAGTAACTGTGTGTATCGGATAAGAGACCTATCTTCATAATATATTTCTATTGATCCTCAAATTATCAAAAAGCCAGAAAAAACGGCTTTAGAACCGACCTATAATCCTTTGAATAAATCCCCTTCTGATGGTAAATCACAAAGTTACTACATTGTTTGTTGTCATTTTCTGATTTGCTAAAAGTCAAAACTTTACGGATAATCTCTGTATCGCTAAACGACTGCACATTTACCGTTCTGGTTAGTATTAGTTCTTCCGAATCCGTATAAACTTTTATCTCATCACTCAGATCCGCAGGCAAAATGAGCTGTAATGTACCCCCTTCTACCAACCGTTCTTTGGAGAATCGTATTAATCGTTTAAAAAAATCCAGATCGGTATGACGGGCTAACCGCTTTCGTTGATCCGGATTATGAAGTGTATTTATATAAAAGGGTGGATTACTCACAATAAGATCATATCTATTGCTTGGTTCCAGAGTTTCGAAATCACCACAATAAGCAGTCATACGATCAGCAAACTGTGATTTTAGAAAATTTTCTTCGCTCCTAAAAAATGCTACTTCATCGATATCTATAGCATCCACGAGAGCTTCTGGAAAACGTTGTGCCAACATCATTGCTATCACGCCCGTCCCCGAACCAACATCAAGGATCCGAACGGGGCACGCTGCTTCTACTAATGACCCTAATAAAACCCCATCCGTGTTGATCTTCATCGCACAGCCCTCTTGGTTCACCTCAAACTCTTTAAACTTAAACACCGATCCCATAGACTGCAAAAGTTACCCCTGAATATGTACTATCTAATTTTTCAACAACCGCTGTATCTCATCCAATTTCATAAGTGCCTCTACTGGAGTCAACGTATTGACATCCAAATTATTCAACATATCCCTTATTTTCTCCAAGATAGGATCATCGATGGCAAACATTTGTAACTGATATGCCTGCTTTTGGATTTTCCGCATACTGTCTTTAATTTTTTCTCCTCCTGTACGCTCCTGCTCTAATCTCTTCAGAATCTCATTGGCCCGACCAATTAATCTTGGAGGCATCCCGGCCAACTTGGCGACATGTATACCAAAACTATGTTCAGAACCACCTGGCACCAGTTTACGTAAAAAGATTACTTTATTATTTACCTCCTTGACAGATACGTTAAAGTTTTTGATCCGAGGCATAGATGTACTAAGCTCATTCAATTCATGATAATGCGTAGCAAATAGCGTCTTAGCTCGTGTGGATGGGTGTGTATGTAAAAACTCGGCAATAGCCCAAGCAATAGAGATACCATCGTAAGTACTAGTCCCTCTTCCTATTTCATCCAACAAAATTAAACTGCGGTCAGATAGATTGTTCATAATACTCGCGGTCTCATTCATCTCCACCATAAAAGTAGACTCTCCTGATGTGATGTTATCAGAGGCTCCTACACGAGTAAAAATTTTATCTACCAGCCCAATATGCGCTTCCTTCGCTGGCACAAAACTTCCAATCTGAGCCATCAGAACGATTAAGCCAGTCTGTCGTAATAATGCTGACTTACCCGCCATATTGGGTCCCGTTATAATGATGATCTGCTGTGTCTCTGGGTCCAAGTAGGTGTCATTTGTTATATAATCTTCCCCTACAGGAAGATTACGTTCGATCACAGGATGACGCCCACCTTTAATATCTAGAATCTTAGTATCGCTGATCTCCGGCTTAATGTAATAGTTTTTCTCTGCAATGACCGCAAAATTGAGCAAGACATCCAATTTAGCAATCAACTGTGCATTCAGCTGTATAGGCTTTATGTATTCACTTATGGCTATTAGTAATTCGCCATAAATACGGTTTTCAATAGCCTGTATTTTCTCTTCAGCTCCTAAAATCTGTTCTTCGTATTCTTTAAGTTCTTCCGTAATGTATCGTTCGGCATTTACCAGAGTCTGTTTTCGTATCCAAGATGTCGGAACTTTGTCTTTGTGTGTGTTTGTTACCTCTAAGTAGTAACCAAATACATTATTAAAAGCTATCTTTAAGGATGGAATACCGGTAGCTTCAGATTCACGTCGTTGTATTTCCAGCAAGTAGCCCTTGCCGCCAAAGGCAACTTTACGTAATTTATCCAGATCTTCATCAATGCCATCCGCAATAACGTTCCCTTTATTTAACGCAACGGGTGGCTCAGCCTGAATTGTTTTCTCTATTTTGTCCCTAATAATAGAGCAGGGATTCAACTGTTCCGAAATCATAGATAAAGATTCGGATGCGTCAATATTAGTCAGGGTCTTTAATTTCTCTACAGCATATAGAGAACGCTTAAGCTGAGATATTTCTCGTGGATTTGCCTTTTGCAACCCGATCTTACTGATCAATCTTTCCAAGTCCCCGACCTGCTTAATCTCGCGTACCAGTTCATCGCGCAATTCCCGATTTTGATAAAAATAGTCAACAACATTCAGCCGTTCCTGTATCGATTTTTTATCTTTTAATGGCATTACAATCCAACGTTTCAACAAACGAGCCCCCATCGGTGACGCGGTTTCATCTAATACATCGGATAGCGTAATAGCGTTTTCATTTGCCGAACCGATAAGTTCTAAATTACGAATCGTAAAACGATCCAACCACATATATCGATCTTCCTCAATCCGAGCAATATGTGTGATATGTTGTAAGTTACGGTGTTCAGTTTCATTTAGGTAGTGCAAGGAGACTCCGGCAGCAATTATCCCAGTAGGCATGCGATCGATCCCAAATCCTTTCAATGACTTTACCTCAAAATGTCTCAACAAACTTTCCTCGGCATAATCGCCAGTATACGGCCACTCTTCCAGCGAGTAGGTATAATACTGACTACCAAATTGCGAAACAAATTCTTTAGCCTGCTTACGGGGCATAATCACTTCGGTAGGTTTAAACCCCTGCAGTAACTTGTCGATATAATTGGCATTTCCCTGTGCTACCAAGAACTCTCCGGTCGAAATATCTAAAAAAGAAATTCCAATCGAGCTTTTGTCCATATAGACAGAGGCTAGGTAATTATTGGATTTTTGCTGTACGATATTGTCGTTGTAAGATACCCCCGGTGTGACAAGCTCTGTCACCCCTCTCTTAACGATTGTTTTCGTCTGTTTAGGGTCTTCTAGCTGATCACATATCGCTACCCTTTGTCCCGCACGCACTAATTTCGGCAAGTAAGTTTCAAGAGAATGATGCGGAAAACCAGCTAACGCAGTCTCGGATTCGGAACCATTTCCACGCTTAGTTAAGACAATACCTAATATACCGGAAGCTTTGATCGCATCCTCGCCAAAAGTTTCATAAAAATCACCTACACGGAATAGTAATAATGCACCAGGATACTTCGTCTTAATACTATTGTATTGCTGCATTAGAGGGGTTTCTTTCTTTGCCTTTGCCAATGGGAATCTTTTTTTGTTGAGGTGTAAAAATAAGAGAATTGTGGGGATTTGGCAAGGTCTCTGTTTTTATTTAGGTTTGCATCGAAATTCAGTTTAGGTCATGGCAATAAAACGCAACAACTACAAAAAGAAGAAAACAGTTCCAGTACAATGGAAGGCACAACTAAAAAAATGGTCGATCCGTATTATCGGAGGTTTTTTTGTCCTGACCATTTTCTGGGTACTGTGTCTTAAATTTATAAATCCCCCTATTACCTATCTGATGATAAAAAGAGGCTTTCAATGGCAGTCCGAAGGTAAAGGCTTTAAAATAGAAAAAGCTTGGCTGCCTTATGATGAGATATCAAACAATTTAAAAAGAGCAGCCCTAGCCGGCGAAGATGCACATTTTATGACTCACAATGGATTTGACACCAATGCCATCAAACAGGCCCTAGAAAAAAATAAATCCGGGAAACCCTTACGCGGCGGAAGCACGATTAGTCAGCAAGTCGCAAAAAATGTATTTCTATGGCCAGAACGTTCTTGGCTAAGAAAAGGTCTTGAGACTTATTTTACATTTCTCATCGAGATCCTATGGAGTAAAAAACGTATCCTCGAAGTCTACCTTAATGTTATTGAAATGGGACAAGGTGTCTATGGGGCAGAAGCCGCGTCGCATTATTACTACAACAAATCAGCTAAAAGCTTAACAAAGAAGGAAGCCGCTTTAATTATCGCAATTCTTCCAAATCCTAGACAATGGGATGCGCGACGTCCGTCGAACTACGTCAACTCAAGGGCAAACAGTATTGTACGTTACTTGGGGCATTACGACATACCCGAATAAAGGTATTCAACTAAGATGCACAGCTAGTGAATGAATCAACCTCTGGTTAATAGATTTAATAAATGACACAAACAGGCTTTTGCACAGATATCATTGAAGAATCCACCGCATGAAGCGTACCCTTTTTAGGATTGCGTTTGAAAACGGTTATCGCATTGCTTACCTGATTCGTTACAAACACCCACTTGCCACTTTTCGAAATATTTAAATTTCGAGGAGAGATCCCCGCCGTAGAACTAACATCTTTGACGCGTAAAGATTTATCTTTTAGCACGTCATAACAGACTATCACATTGGCATCGCCTCGGTTTGTAGCGTACACGTACCTTCCATCTCCTGAGATTTTAATATCAGCGGCACCATGCTCACCCACAAAACCTGTTTTATAGATAGGCAGTGTCTGTGTGTTTTTCCATTCTCCATCTTTCTGTTGGAATACAGCCAACTCTCCAGTCAATTCTAATACAGAATAAATAGTCTTTGCATCAGCAGCAACCACAACATGTCTGGGTCCCCCTCCTTTTTTCACCGAAATCACATCCATGCGATGCAACGTAAATCGCCCGGCCTTCTCTTTTACTTCATACACATAAATCAAATCTGCACCTAAATCAGATACAAAAAGTCTTTTCCCATCCTTTGAAAAAAAAGCGGAATGAATATGCGATTTTGACTGTCTTTCTGTATTGACACTACTCCCTTCAAACTGAATAAAATCCTCCTGTTGATTCAGTCTTCCATCTTCCTTAATAGAGAATAATATAAGAGAGCCTCCAGAGTAATTGGATACTGCAAGAACAGGCAAATTTGGGCTAATAGCAACATGACAAGGATGTGCGCCTTTTGTAGGTAGTTGATTTAAAAGAGTTCCCGTTTGCAAATCCACCGCTGAAATCGTTCCTTCATTATCCTCATTCACAGCATATAATACCTGTCCATTTTTTACCAAAAAAGATGGGTTGCTCATTTTCAAGGTTGACTTAAAGCTTGTACGTCCGTTAGACTCGTCAAACTCATAGCACTGCACGCCATCACTTCCTCCTTTTCCAGTATACGTGCCTACGTAAAGAGTTGTCTTCTGTGCTACAGCCGTGGAAAACAAACCAACAGTTAATAAACTAGTCATAAATGATACTATCTTCTTCAAATCAAACATATTTCAGTCAAGTTAAAATTCGTTAAAAACCATGTTTACGCTCACCAAAAAGCTATATTCGTAAAAAAACATCAGACAAAGCTGGAATATAAAACCTTAGAATGATTATTCAGGTGAAAAATACAACTTTTACAAATTATTCTGATATTTTTGTAAACAAATATTGAGCTACAATCAAACATGAAAAAAATCTTAGGGATACTCCTTATTCTATCGACATACTTCTCACCTGTCATTGGACAAGATAAACTAGTAGACCGCGTAATATCGACCGTAGGGTCAAGTCATATATTACAGTCGGATCTGGAATTGGAGTACACGCAGTTTCTAGCACAAGGAAACCCTCCTAACGACAAAATAAAATGTTATATACTTCAGCAATTGTTAACACAAAAGCTACTGGCGCAACAAGCCGTAATTGACTCGGTCGAAGTCTCAGAAAGTGAAATCGACGATCAGTTGAATTTCCGTATCCGCTCGATGATTCAAAAAGCTGGTGGCAAGGAGCGATTGGAAGAATTTTTAAACCGGTCTATCCTACAACACAAAGAAGAAATGCGCCCAGCTGTAGCCGAGCAATTAAAAGGAAACAAAATGCAGGGACAATTGGTTTCTAAAGTAGATGTAACACCTCAAGAGGTAAAAAAATATTTCCAAGGTCTAAATGCAGACAGCTTGCCTTATTTCAATACAGAGATTGAATATGCGCAATTGGTTATCAACCCTGTTTTGACGAAAGAAGAAAAAGAACAGTTCCGCACAAAAGCTGAAGGATATCGCAAGCAGATACTAGATGGTTCAGATTTCGGAACCATTGCGCGTTTTCACTCTGAAGATGGCTCTGCTCCATATGGTGGGGAATTAGGCTTCAACACGCGGGATGCTTGGGTAAAGGAATTTTCAGCACAAGCATTTAGACTAAAAGCGGGAGAAATATCCCCTGTATTCGAAACACAATTTGGATTCCATTTTCTTCAGGTTCTAGAAAGACGTGGGGAAGAGGTAAATGTGCGTCATATTCTTGTTAAGAGTAAACCTACTCAGGCTGCACTCAACCGTGCTAAAGGCAAAATAGATAGTATTTACAATCTTATTGTTGACTTAAAGAAAATGAACTTCAATACCGCAGCATCGATATATTCGGATGATAAAGAAACCAAATATAATGGCGGTGTAGTAACCAATATGGAAGATCGTTCTACTTTAATACCAGTCGATCAATTAGATGATGTCGCGGTATTTAATGCAATAGACCCACTAAAAGAGGGCGATATTTCTAAAGCTACTTTGTATACAGATAAAAGAACTGGCGAAACATCTTACCGCATATATTATCTTAAATCAAGAATAGCTCCCCATAAAGCGAACTTGGATCAGGACTTTGCCAAGATCAAAGAAGCTGCACGTCAGGACAAAGTAAACCGTACCCTGAGTGAATGGTTTGAATCCCGAAGAGAAACAACTTACATTGATATAAATCCAGAGTTCATGTCATGTGATGAACTAAAAGTCTGGATCAACGATAAAGACAAAATTGCTAAAGGCAATTAAAAAAAGAAGGGGAAAGTTAAACTTTCCCCTTCTTTTTTTAATAATTTATTAGATCTTATCGCTCAAACAACATCTCTAGAATAACCCGCCATTGATAATCATCTTTTAGCTGCCATACCCGTATGTAGTTAAACTTAACATCCTTTTCTTTGGAATGAACCATTGCAGTACCCAAAGAATATGCAAACTCTCCGCTATAAGCCCTCCCCACATCAGTAGGTTCTGTGACGATGTCTATCCGTTGTTTCTTGAGAAAAGACAATACATTCTTCTTGCCTGAAATTTCTTCTTGCCAAGGGTAATAAAAACGAACGTCATCAGCTAGAAACTCGGAGTAAGCGGTCTCATTATTTGCTTTCAGCACCGTAGAGAACAGTTTATCCGTAGACATAACGACATCTTCTCGCTGTTGAAGACGCACCTTCGAGCGGTGTTTGAGATACCAAGAATCATCTGGTTCGTGGTACCACATTTCTTTAGCCGCGTTCTTACCATAATTCTCCACTTCGGCCCGTAACTCAACTTTCCAGTCTCCTTTTTTACCACGCTTCCAAATGGTCAAGTATTGACCATTGCGCTTTACTGCTCCGACCTTTTGGAATTCCATCTTACCAGAAGTGACACCCCATTCCAAGCTCTTCGAAACAACAGCAAAATTAGGATCCCAAGACAATACGTCCGGAATATTTGGTCGATTATTTAGGTAGTTAAATGCGTTTACAGCCGAAGGCACATAAAAGACGGACTCCTTATCTATAATTGAAGAAAATGCCGCATGGGGAGATTGTGTTCTAGAAATAGTGGCCGCATTTCTATCGGCTGCTATCAAGCCTCCCACCTTGTCCGGCAATTGGGCAAACAATACCTGCGCCGGCAACATCAAACAACTAAGGGATATGCTGGTTAAAAACCTATTATACTTCATTTAAAACAATTTGAACCTACAATATCAAATCTTATTCCAAAGTGTTCCTTCTTTACTATCTTTCAACTGAATTCCAATTGCAGACAGTTCCTGCCGAATACGATCAGAGGTGGTAAAATCTTTATTTTGCTTAGCTTCATTTCGAAGATTAATCACCAACTCCATCAAGTCATCCATGCTCTCACTATCGCCAGCAATCTGATCATCTTTCAACCCCATGATATCAAATACAAACTCTTGCATCAGTTGCTTAATGGAATCCAACGTCTGTGCGTTAACCTGTTGTTTGCCATCATAAATAGAATTAATAAGGCGAACAGCATCAAAAAGCTCAGCTATTAATATCGGACTGTTAAAATCATCATCCATTGCAGCATGACAACGCTTCCGCAGCTCGTCCAGATCCACGTCTATCTTCGTCTTACCGACTGGCGTAATTTTATCCAATAGCGCTATAGCGGACATTAGTCTTTTGTATCCCTTTTCCGCAGCATCTAGCGCCTCATTTGAAAAGTCCAATGTGCTTCTATAATGTGCTTGTAACATAAAGAAACGAACAGCCATTGGAGAATATCCCTTTTCAAGAAGGGGATGATTGCCTGTAAATAATTCGCCGGGTAGAAATCCATTTCCTGCTGATTTGGACATACGTGCTCCATTTACCGTCAACATATTCGTATGCATCCAATATTTAGCCGGCTGAACATGATTACAAGCTTCGGATTGCGCGATTTCATTGGTATGATGTGTCGCTGCTAGGTCCATCCCCCCACCATGTATATCAAATTGATCTCCTAGGTATTTGCGACTCATCGCCGAACATTCAATATGCCAACCCGGAAACCCCACACTCCATGGTGCAGGCCATCTCATAATGTGCTCGGGTTTGGCCTTGATCCATAACGCAAAATCCAATCGGCCACGCTTCTCGTCCTGCCCCCCCAGTTCACGGGTATTATTTAACATATCCTCCAAATTACGGTTGGTCAGAACCGTATAGTTATGCGCTTTGACATACTTATCCACATCAAAATACACCGTTCCATTTACTTCATAAGCATATCCATTATCGATGATCTGCTTCACCATCTCAATCTGTTCGGATATATGCCCCGTTGCAGTTGGCTCTATACTTGGTGGCAAGGTATTGAACATCCGCAATACATCGTGGAATCCGAGCGTATATTTCTGCACAATCTCCATCGGTTCCAATTGCTCAAGCTTGGCCTTCTTCGCGAATTTATCATCACCCTCATCATTATCACCCTCCAAGTGCCCTGCATCAGTGATATTACGTACGTAACGTACTTTATAACCTAAATGCAAAAGGTACCGAAAGATCAGGTCAAAGGACACGAAAGTTCTACAATTTCCCAAATGTACATCCGAGTAGACAGTAGGTCCACATACATACATACCGACAAGATTAGGATGAATAGGTTCAAACTTTTCCTTTTTGCGCGTAAGGGTATTGTATACCGCTAGATTGTGTTGCATATAGAACAGATAATATATGGAGTGATCTAATTATTTTTGTCTGAAATACACTTGAATAGGAACACCACTAAAATCAAAGTGTTCCCGTAATTTGTTTTCTACAAAACGTTTGTAAGGTTCTTTGATATATTGAGGCAAGTTACAGAAAAAAGCAAACATCGGACTACGACCTGGCAACTGTGTTGCATACTTGATCTTAATATATTTCCCTTTGATCGCTGGAGGAGGATAGTTCTCTATAATTTCCAACATCACATCATTCAATTTAGACGTAGGGATTTTCTTTGTTTTATTCTGGAAGACCTCCATTGCTTTTTCCACAACTCTAAAAATACGTTGCTTCTCTGTAACAGAAGTAAACAAGATAGGCACATCTGTAAACGGAGCGATCTTCTCTTTAATTCTAGCCTCGAATTCTTTCATCGTCTTGTGGTCTTTTTCGATGGTATCCCATTTATTTACCACAATAAGAATTCCTTTTTTATTCTTCTCTGCTAAATGAAAGATATTAATATCCTGTCCTTCTATCCCATCGTTAGCATCCAACATCAAAACGACAACATCGGAATCCTCCAAAGCTTTGATCGTCCGCATGACCGAATAAAATTCAATATCTTCGCTTACCTTACTTTTACGTCGAAGTCCAGCTGTGTCTATCAATAAAAACTCATGTCCAAACTGATTGTAGTGAATTCGGATAGAATCCCTTGTAGTACCCGCAACATCTGTAACAATATTTCTATCTACTCCCAGCAATGCGTTGGTCATAGATGACTTCCCTACATTAGGGCGACCTACAATTGCAACTTTAGGTAGTGGTGTATCTTCTTCTTCTTCTTCCTCCGGAAAATTAGAAACGACTGCATCCAACAGTTCTCCAGTACCAGAACCCGTAGCCGAAGACACATTATAGATTTCACCCAGACCAAAAGCGTAAAACTCTGCTGAATCATGATGTAATTTGGCATGATCCACCTTATTAGCGACAACATATACTGGTTTGGAGGTACGGCGTAATAGGTCCGCTATCTCATCATCTAAATCCGTAATTCCTGTCGTCACATCTACCATAAATATAATAACCGAAGCTTCTTCGATAGCAATATGGACCTGGTCGCGTATAGCTTCTTCAAAAACATCGTCGGACCCGTGGACAAAACCACCAGTATCGATTACAGTAAATTTTTTACCGATCCAATCTGCCACTTCATAATGACGGTCGCGTGTCACGCCGCTAAAATCATCTACTATCGCTTTGCGACTCTCCGTCAAGCGGTTAAACAAGGTCGACTTCCCTACGTTGGGGCGACCTACAATTGCAACAATGTTTGCCATATCTTATATATTTTTTTCTCGCGCGTTACCCTCTCGGCAACTAATCTTTTATTAAACAATAAATAGAAGCGACAAAGTTACGTAAAATCACTGGTATTATTCTTTTCTATACCGCATTAAAACATAGAGCTCCGCAGGAAACCAGCGGAGCTCTAATTGAAGTAATTTGATCTTTAAAGACTAATTAACTTGTTGGGTTTTGCGTCAACGGCCCTGGGTACGTGTTAATTGCAGATTGTGGAATAAAATATATAACCCTAAAATCTGTCGGATTCACTATTTCAAACTGCTTATGAGGCCCTGGATATTGGCGAGTCAACTCCTTGCCATTTCTAAACACATCATAACTACGTTCAGCTTGATAAGCCAATTCCAACTGACGCTCTTTATCTATTCGCGCACTCGCGTTACTTGCATCAAGGGATGCGTAGCCACCACCTACAATGGATCTCGTACGGATAATATTCAGATCCGTCAATGCTGCCCCATAATTATTTAATTTTGCATAAGCCTCGGCACGATTTAAATAAACCTCACCCAAACGGCTGATAACCGGAGAGTGCAGGTGCGTATCTTCTCCTTCACGCGAGCATTTCGTTATATAGAATTGAGGGTAAACACGGTTTAAAGAAATAAAATTATCAATTACACCTGTGTAGGTCTTCCCATCTTTATATTTTATAGAGTAAATCTCTTGTGACGCGTCCACCACTGTTAGGGTATAAGTATCGTCTCCATCTTTACACGTAATGGTATTCCCGCTACGTGTAATATTAGCCTGAACATAGTTTAATATATTTACACCATCCTCCTTAATAAAACGAAAAACTTCCCTATAATTATTAGTAGTTGCATCCTTTGCATAAGTAGGTTCGATAAAACTTGCACGTGCATCTACCATTTTATATTTCGCAGGTCGCCAATCATTACGCCCTGTCTCGTTCAATAAATCAATATATTTCGCGCTAGCATACATCTCTCCCCAGCCCATACCACCTATATTCGCATACATCCCACCTACACCGTAGTAGTGATCATAACCTGAAAACTCAGAAGCTACCCGCTTGATGGCAAATATCGTTTCGTTATTGTTTTCCGGCGTAAATGTATTATACTTCATAAAGTCAGCACGTGACAATAGGCTGTATTTTCCAGAACCAATTACTTTATCTGCATAATCAACTGCCAACTGCGCATACTCTTTGTTAGGATTATCATATGTACCACTCATATACAGATACACTCGGGACAACATCGCTTGGGCAGCTTCCTTGCTAGCCTTAATATGATTTTCTCCGTCGGCAATCAACTCTTCTGCCCGCTTCAAGTCCGCTATAATCTGTTCGTAAGTAACCTTTACCGTAGAACGGTCTGGGAGCGTCATATCCAATACATTATCTGGTGTACCATTTACAATCGGCACCCCTAAATTCGTTTCTGGACTTTGATAATAAGGTCTTCCATAAGCGCGTACTAAATAAAAGTACAGCATCCCACGAATATAGTAACATTCGCCCAGCTTACTATCAATTTCAGGGCTTTGTCCTTCTTTAATCATCTTTATGATGTTTGAAGACTGTGCAATCGCTTTATAACTCGCATCCCAAAACTGAGACAAACGTCCATTGTTAGGCGTACGGGCATAGGATATAAATTCATAGAAAGCATCTGTAGAAGATCCCCGAATCATCATATTATCCCCCGCATACTCGCCAGCTCTATGCATAGGATCCGACCAAGACTTCAACTGGGCATAGGTTCCATTCATAAGCCCTTCTAAAACACCCTCAGGATCTTTTACAATAGTTTCTGAATCCATTTCGCCATATGGTAAACGCTCTATATCACAAGACGCAAAGCTGGCTGAGACCAATAATGCTATAAATATCTTTTTCATATTTTTTTCTTCTTTTTAAAATGAAACATTAAGTCCAAACATATATTTGCGTGTAGCAGGATATACTGCTGGTCCTGTCGACGACAACACGGATCCATCATTTGCAGGAAGTTCTGGATCAACTCCCGAATAATTTGTCAAAACAAATAAATTCTCACCCGAGAAGAACAAACGCACATTTTTCATTCCATACTGATTCAACTTCAAATTATAGCCTAAAGTCAACGAACGTAAGCGTAAAAAATCGTTTTTCTCAATATAACGTGAAGACACCTGATTTCCCTTATCCTGATTATTATAACTCGCTACAGGATGTGTCGCTATATCTCCTGGTTTCTCCCAACGCTTCCAACCATCCATTAATCTCATCTGGTTACGATCGGTATAAGTTCCATCTGAATCATATTCTTGACGGGAATAATTGTAGAAATGTCCGCCTATAGAATAACCAAACGTCGCGCCTAAGTCAAATTGCTTATATTGCACTGCAGTAGAAAAACCGCCAAACAACTTCGGTGAGGATTTCCCAAGCTTTTCGTTCGTTGCTTTAGAGTAGTCCGAAGTAGTTTCTCTGGATGTTTCTGTACCATCAGCATCTCTCTTCACAATATACCACATTGGCTTCCCATTCTCTGGATTGACCCCCGCCCATTCCTTCATATAATACGTATCCACAGATCGACCTGGCTCTAACACATATTGGGCAGACCCCGCGATGTTAGCCCCATCTCCAATAAAGAGAGGTTTTGTAGAATAAGAACCATCCGCATTTCTTGTCGGAATTAAGTCAACTAACTTATTAACATTATGTCCTAGATTAACGTCTAAACTCCACAACCAATCATTTGTACGGATTATATCTCCCCCAATAGACAATTCAATCCCTTTATTATTCATCGCTCCAATATTCTGATAGATAGCGCCTACTCCAGTCATTAGACTGATGGTACGATCGTACAAAATATCATCCGACTTTTTATTATAATAATCAAAAGTCGTACGGATGCGGTTATTCAAAAATGTCGCATCGAACCCCAGACCAGTTGTCATTGTTTTTTCCCAAGTCAGGTCTTTATTCCCAATTCTGAAAATCAATGCACCAGGATTTTCATCATAACCCGCAGAAACAGAATATAGATTATATTGTGGATAAAGTCGACTAGGTCTATTTCCACTAGAACCGTAAGAAGCTCTCAGCTTTAAGGTATTTACCCAAGGTGCATTAAACCAACTTTCATTATGCATATTCCAGCCCCCACTAAAAGAGAAGAAATTACCATATTTTGCATTATCTCCGAAATTAGAAGCTCCATCACGACGCAACGACGCTTCTACCAAATAGCGATTATCGTACGTGTAGTTCGCTTTTGACAAAACAGACTGCATTGCCCATTCCTCAATTTTACCTTTTGTTCTTTCAGGTTTGCTGACCACGTCTAAAATTTCAAACCCTGGAATAAAACCGGTACCATAAACATCTAAACTCTTAGACCAATAGTCGTTAAACTCGTATCCTCCGACAGCAAACACGGTGTGCTTTCCCCAAGACTTATTCACTGTCAACATCTGATTCGTATAACGTCTAGCCACTTCACCTCTATAATCTGTAATCCGACCTTGAACACTCAACCCACCATTGGATCTAGGATCGGTATAACCGGCACTGGCATCATTTATATAGCGATAATTATTCACGGAATTAAAGGTCAACCAATCCGTCAATTTCACGACAAAGTCCAAATTACCCATTAATTCATACTTGACACCAGAGGAATGATCCCATTGCAAATCGTACAAATAATTAGTACTTGCACTATTCACCCAGTTGCTCGAACGATGCGGCTCCAAGTTACCATTTGCATCATAAGGGCTATCCCAAGGCAGATTAGAATACATAGCTCCTACAGAATACTCACGATTTTCCACACCACGGCGTGAGCCAACAATTGAAGGTTTAATTGTCAACCAATCAAATGGCTTATATTCCTGATTAAGGCGAACATTATATCTTTTATAATCATACCCTTTTACCGCCCCTTTTTCATCATACATCCCTACGGATAAATAAGAACGTAACTTTTCCGTTCCACTGGAAACAGAAATATTATGATTTTGTACAAACCCATTTTGAGTTGCTAAATCCCACCAATCAAAATTACTATTTCGTAATTCTTCATTCCAACGGGGGAACTTTATTGTATTTGCATTTGAAAAGGAAGCATAGTAATCGTAAAGCTCTTGACCATTCATCACTTGTAGATTACCATTTGTCAACTGATTAAAACCCATTCTTGTGGAGAGCGTAATATCTGATGTTCCTGATTTCGCACGTTTCGTCGTCACAACGACCACCCCATTCGCACCTTGTGAACCGTAGATCGCAGTAGAAGCGGCATCTTTCAATACTGTCATTGTCTCAATATCATCGGGATTCAAATCCCCAGCACCAAATCCCACAATAACACCATCAATGACCCATATTGGATTCTTATTCCCTCCTAGGGTTGCTTGCCCACGAATCACAACAGCACCACCTGATCCCGGACGTCCAGAACCTGGAGCCACAAAAGCTCCGGAGACTTTACCGTTCAACATATTCTCTACGTTGGGCGTAGTGACATCACGAAGTTTCTCTCCAGAAACAACCTGCAACGCTCCAGTCAGACTTTCTTTTTTCTGCACACCGTAGCCTACAATCACAACTTCTTCTAATGCTTCACTAGATTCTAACAATGTAATCAGAATCGTTCCACCCACAATTTTCTGTTCTACCTTCTCGTGGCCGACCGCCGTGACAATCAAAGTCTGTCCCGTTACCGCCGAGATAGAAAAATTACCATCCTGATCGGAAGAAGTTGTCAACGTTGAATTCTCTTTCACTGTAATTGTTGCACCACTTACAGGACCTGCACTGGAAGTTATCTTACCAGTAATCTTTTGCTGTCCTTCCTCAACACGAATACTTAGCTCTGCGGCAAAGGCATTTGCTCGGGTCGAACCAGGTGTTATGAGAGCCAACATTAAAGCCGATGTAATTGGATAGAATCCAGCTACAAAAAAAGGCTTTGAAAAACATTTTTTCATAAATTTTAATTTAAGGTACTCGGTAAACTAGTCAGATACCACAATCTAGTTTTATGGCTCCAAATTAACTTAATGTTACAGGATTAAGAACTCTACATTAACATCAAACGTTTGCGTAAATTAGACAATCGTTTGCATTAACAACCAAAAAGTTACAGCAACAAAACTGCGGATAAATCCATTTAAGACAATTATTTATTGATAAATGATAAAACTAGTTCCAAAACGAACTTTAGATGTGACCGCCAAAAAAAGCCTAGTCTTCCGATTAAGCTTTTTTTTTGGTAATGGCGACCAGATTCGAACTGATGCCCATCAGATAAAGGATTAGAGTCGGAATTACAACACCATCTTCCTTACGTAAACCCCTGCTCAATAACCTTAAAACAAGAAAGCCCAATCTCTCGATTGGGCTTCTTTTAGTAGCGGGGACCAGACTCGAACTGATGTCCGCCAGCTGGCGGATTAGAGCCCGAATCAATAAGACTCCTTATATACACTCGTCCTCGAGAACTTTTCAATTCCTTTTCACGTTGCATAGCACTTGGTTTATCACAATAAACTTCATTAGAGTTCCCAAGGCCTAAAACGAATAGTCCAACCTTTTTTTGCTAACTCATTATGGCTTTTTAACCTAGATTCTAAATCACTAGTGAATCCGATATAGATCTTATCATAAGCAGGAGAATAAAGCACGTAAACTGTAAACATAACGCTATTAAATTAAGAAAGCCCAATCTCTCGATTGGGCTTCTTTTAGTAGCGGGGACCAGACTCGAACTGATGACCTTCGGGTTATGAGCCCGACGAGCTACCACTGCTCCA
>NZ_FUZF01000002.1:0-56318 GCF_900168125.1 Sphingobacterium nematocida | reverse complement strand
TCTAAAGCCTCGCGCTTTAATGTTTTTTAGTAGCGGGGACCAGACTCGAACTGATGACCTTCGGGTTATGAGCCCGACGAGCTACCACTGCTCCACCCCGCAATATATCTTTATTGCTTTTGAGACTCGACCCAATGTTCACCAGCTGGCGAATATAAGCCTAATGAGTTAAACTAACCCTATATCTCTACTTTTCTTATTTCAAATCTTTGTTCTTGTTATCAAAATCAAAGATTATTTACTCCCTTAATTGGAGTACAAAGATATTATTTGTTTCTTTGTAAAACAAATAAAAAGCAAAATAATGTCGCACAAAGCTGGATTCGTAAGTATCATTGGTAAACCAAACGCAGGTAAGTCTACGCTAATGAATGCTTTAGTAGGTGAAAAAATGTCTATCATCACACCTAAAGCACAAACCACCCGCCACCGTATTATGGGTATAGTCAACGATGAAGATCATCAGATTATCTTTTCGGATACTCCGGGCGTGATCGTTCCCAAATATACATTACAAGAATCTATGATGAATTTTGTACAAGGATCCTTAATAGATGCAGATATTATTTTATTTGTCACGGACATTCACGAAAAATATGACGAGAATGACGTCATAGACAAATTACGCAATAGTTCTTCCCCAGTAGCTGTATTAATTAACAAAATTGATAAATCTTCGGAAGAAGAAGTACGAGAAAAGATCGAGTTTTGGAAAGAGAAACTCAACCCAGAAGCTATATTTGCGATGTCCGCACTACTGGGCTACAATGTACCACCCATATTAAATTATATTAAAGAAAAACTCCCGATACACCCTCCCTATTACGAGAAGGATGAGCTTACCGATAAATCAATGCGTTTTTTTGCTTCAGAGATGATTCGGGAAAAAATCTTCAAATTGTACGACAAAGAAATCCCTTATAGCACAGAAGTAGTCGTGACCTCCTACAAAGAAGAAGCTAAAATAACACGTATAGCTGCTGAAATCATTGTAGAACGGGATTCACAGAAAAACATCTTGATAGGAAAAGCGGGGGCAATGATCAAAAAAGTAGGTACCTATGCTCGTCAAGATATTGAAGAGTTTATTGATGGAAAGGTATTTCTAGAATTATTTGTCAAGGTAATTCCAGATTGGAGGTCCAAGAAAAATCATCTAAAGCGATTCGGATACGAAGACTAAAATATAGGAATGGGGCTGTCTCAAAAAGAGACAGCCCCTTTTTTTTATCCGAGGCAACAAACAACGAAACTAATTACTATTTTTAGTTAATAAATGGTTTTATTACATGATACACGATTATCTATTAACCACTATCAGCGTACTATTCAGCGTGATGATGCTAGTACTATTGGGCCAAAAACTAAAAATAGCCTATCCTATATTTCTCGTTATCGCGGGCCTACTGATCAGTCTTGCACCCGGTATGCCCCATATTCGAATTCATTCAGATCTTATTTTTCTATTATTTTTACCGCCAATTTTATTTGAAGCAGCATGGTTTACCTCTTGGAAAGATTTTCATAACTGGCGAAAACAAATATTTTCCATGGCTTTCGGCCTCGTATTCATCACTTCCTTGGTTGTTGCTTACGTATCTTCTTCGCTGATCCCGGGACTTACACTTGCTATGGGCTTCCTTTTAGGGGGCATAAACTCCCCTCCCGACGCCGTTGCTGCAACTTCCATTCTGAAACATTTAAAAATCCCAAAAAAGATAACCAGCGTATTAGAGGGAGAAAGTCTGATTAATGATGCATCTAGTTTGATCGTCTTCAAATTTGCTCTAGCCGCAGTGATGACGGGCCAATTTGTAATGCGTGAAGCCGTATCCGACTTCTTTATTATGGCTGTAGGCGGGACTGCCATAGGCTTGCTTATTGGTGCCTTCGCTGGTTTCGTCTTGCGCAAGATGCCATCAAACTCAAACATTGATACCGTATTCACTTTATTGGTTCCTTACATTGTCTATATCGTAGCAGAACACTATGGTTTCTCAGGTGTACTGGCCGTAGTATCCGCAGGTTTATTTATGTCCTATCACGCAGACTGTTATCTCAGCCATACCTCTCGACTCCAAGCAACCTCTGTCTGGGCGGTCGTTATATTCCTGATGAATGCAGCCGTGTTCATCCTTATCGGATTAGAACTTCCTGTCGTAATCGCTAATATGCAGCACCACACGATTAAACAGGGGATTTACTACGCGGTCATACTCAGCCTAGTCATCATTTTAGTTCGCATGGCCTACAGCTTTATGGTTACCTATATACCTTGGTACCGTTCCAAACTCAAGAACAAGGATCTCCCCATACCGGATTGGAAAGAACCATTAATCATTAGCCTGGCAGCGATGCGAGGCGTTGTTTCTCTAGCTGCTGCATTATCCATCCCGGCTTTATTACCTAATGGAGAAGTCTTTCCACATCGTAATATTATATTATTCGTAACATTCGTAACCATTCTGATTACCCTTGTGGGTCAGGGCTTACTTCTCCCATGGCTATTGCGCTTATTAAAAGTTGAAGATCAAGGCACTGGGATTTCGGAGGACAAGCAGGAAATCATGGTGCTAAAGAGAATCAAGCAAGCGTCATTGGATAAATTAAAAAATGATTTTTCCCAAGAAATAGAAGACAATGGGCTGGTTTTACACTATAAACATCGTTTGGAAAATGAAATCGCTATGCTGGAAGATAAAAATATATGTACTGCAGGCCCAAGTAACTTTACTATTGACAAGGCCGAAAGCCGAGAGATTATTCGGGCGCTTATCCAGGAAGAGCGGAATGAATTACGGCTTATACGGAAAGAGAAAACCTTTGACGACACCGTATTACGAAATATTGAAAACCAGCTCGATTATGACGAAGTAAAAATAACTGGTTTTCAACACACTTAACGGCTTTAAACTACTTATCTGAAGGCGCTTCAAAATATGCACGAAGTGCCTTTAGCTGCTTTGTATTTAATATTTCTGATAAACTTGTATCAGATTGCTCTTTAATCCGTTTTACCGACTTAAACACCTTAAGAAGTTTTTCAACGGTTGTCTTGCCTATACCTGGAATATTCTCCAGTTCCGACACAAAGGTCTTACGGCTACGTTGATTGCGGTGAAAAGTAATACCAAAACGATGCGCTTCATCTCTAAGATGCTGTATGACACGTAAGGTCTCGGATTTTTTGTCCAGGTATAATGGGTATTGATCTCCTGGATAGTAAAGCTCTTCCAAACGTTTCGCGATCCCAATTACAGTAAGTTTTTTTTCGATCCCTAGTAACCTTAAACTTTTCAGTGCTGCTCCAAGCTGCCCCTTTCCGCCATCAATTATGATCAACTGAGGTAGTTCCTGGTTTTCATCCAACAATCGCTTATACCGCCTAAAAACAGCCTCCTCCATCGTCGCAAAATCATTTGGCCCTTCTACTGTCTTCACATTAAAATGCCTATAATCTTTTTTAGACGGCTTTCCATCCTTAAAAACAACAATAGCTGATACGGGGAAATTACCTTGAATATTCGAGTTATCAAAACACTCGATATGTCGAGGCAGCACGTTCATCCGCAGGTCTTTTTGCATCTGGTTTAACAGACGCTCTGTTTTTACTTCAGGATTCAGTTTTTCATATTGTAGCAAACGTTCCTTCTTAAAATAAGCAACATTCTTCAAGGAAAGATCTAATAGTTTTCGCTTATCGCCCAACTTAGGCACAAAAAAAGTGACATCTGTTGAAAAACCTTCAATCTGCATCTCAAAAGGCACTATTATCTCACGGGAAACGCTCTTGTATCGATTCCTGATTTCAGGGATGGCAATTGCCAGAAGCTCTTCATCAGTCTCTTCCAATCGCTTTTTCATTTCCAATGTTTGCGTCTGAATAACTACGCCGTTCATTACCTTCAAGAAATTAACGAAAGCGTAACTCTCATCAGAGGCAATACTGAAAACATCAATATTGGTTATCGACGAACTGACGACTGTTGACTTACTTTGATAATTGTCCAGTTTGTCTAGTTTTGTCTTTAAAACATGTGCTTCTTCAAAATTTAGTGCAGCGATAGCATCGTTTAATTGTTCTTTAAGTCTCGAAGTCACCACCCCTATCTTACCATTCAGAATATCTTTAATACTTTCCAGGTTCATATTATACTCTTCCGGATCTTGCAACCCTTCACAAGGTCCCTTGCAATTACCTATCTGATACTCCAAACAAACCTTATATTTCCCTTTAGCAATGTTTTCCGGGGCTAAATTCAGAGAGCAGGTCCTCAAGGGAAACAACTCCCGGATAGTATCGAGTACAATATGCATCATACCAATTGAAGCATAAGGACCGTAATACTTCGACCCGTCCTTAATATATTTTCGTGTCCAGAATACTCTAGGAAAAGCCTCATTCTTTATCACAATCCAAGGATAGGTCTTATCGTCCTTGAGCATGACATTATATCTCGGCTTATGCTTTTTGATCAGATTATTCTCGAGAAGCCAGGCATCAATCTCCGTATCTACGATGGTAAAGGCAATGCGTTGTATCTTCCGTACGAGAACTTTGGTTTTTGAGTTCAGCTGCCGATCGTTCACAAAATACGAGCCTACACGATTTTTTAAATCCTTAGCCTTTCCGACATAAATTAATACATCATCCTTATCAAAATATTGATAAACCCCAGGTTTATGTGGAATTCGCTTTAATTCAATTTTATAGTCAAATGAACTCATTTTACTGACCCTAATCTAAAAAATAGGCTGTGCCAAAAGTAGACTTTATCGTCATTTCGCTCGATTACCTGTCCCGATTTATCGGGGTGACGTGAGAGTTTCAATTATGAGACATCCCCAGCACACTATTTTCGGCAAAATCGTTTACGGTTATTTGATGCTTAAAAACCTAAACGGTCGTCTTCCAACTGCGGCTCCGAAGAATACCCATCGTACTTAGAATATTCCGAACAATCCATAACACGTGTCATACCCCCCGGAGGTTTAGGAAAATCCATCTTTGTATAATTCAACGATTTATCGCTATATACTTTCTTCATAAACAGGCCGAACACCGGAAGCGCTGCAGCAGCCCCCTGCCCATACTGCATACTACTAAAACTGATCCCTCTATCCTCTGCACCTGTCCACACACCTGCGACCAATTGTGGAGTAAATCCAATAAACCAAGCATCTGAATTATCATTCGTGGTACCTGTCTTTCCCCCCATAGGAATAGTCAATCCGCCATAATCAGCACGACGTACACGCGAACCCGTTCCGCCGTCGACTACACCTCTCAACATGTCAACCATAATATACGCAGACTCACTATTCAACGCCTTTACCACCTTCGGTGTACGTTCATAAATAGGAGTTCCGTTCTTATCCTCTATGCGTAATATCATTGTCGGTTCGATCCATGTACCGTGATTTACAAAAGCGGAGTAAGCCCCTACCATATCGTATACCGAAGCATCATAAGCTCCTAAGGATATGGAAGGATAATTAGGCACATCGGAAGTAATTCCCATCTTACGTGTTAGATCGGCAACACTAGCCGCCCCCACTTCGTTAATAACAAAGGCTGTAGCAAAGTTCTGAGAATACTTAATAGCATTCTTCAGCGTAATGGGATCCCCTCCTTGTACTGTACCGCGAGGTGTCCAATTTCCATATGTCTGTTGATGATTAGGAACAGTATAACATGGAGAATACCCATTATCTATCGCCACTGCGTAGGTAAAAGGTTTTGCTGTTGAACCTACCTGCCTAGTCCCAGTCTTAACCTGATCAAACTTATAATGTTCAAAATTTATCCCACCTACCCAGGCTTTGATATGCCCCGTCATCGGATCCATAGCCATCATGGAGTTTCTCAACATCAACTTGTTGTATTTTATAGAGTCCATTGGCGTCATTACAGTATCTACCGATCCCTTCCATGTAAAAATACTCATTGACACTTTTGTGTTAAACGCTTTTTTTATCTCTTCCGCTGAAGCACCATTTTCTTTCATTTCGCGGTAACGGTCAGACCGTCTCATTCCCGTCTCCAATAGTTTAGCTTTATCTCCGGAAAAGGCATTCCTATTTCGCCACTGCTTATCAAACTCACGCTGTAACTTCTGCATCCACTCCTTTTGTGCTGCTTCGGCATATTCCTGCATCTTGTAGTTCAGCGGTGTATAAATACGCAAGCCATCTCTATCTAAATCATAAGGAGTACCGTCGGCCTTAGTAATCGAAAGACGTTGAAATTCTTTTTTAATCTCATCTTTTAATGTCGCTCTAAAATATGGAGCGAGTCCTTCACCGTAACTGGAAATATTAATATCCAATTCTAAAGGTTTATTTTTCGCCTCCTCCAACTCCGCATCTGTCAAGAAACTTTCTGCATGCATATTAATCAACACCTGATTACGACGAGTCAATGCCCTTTCTTTATTTCTGATAGGCGAATACATACTCGGCCCCTTCAACATACCGACCAAAATTGCAGCTTGCTCCGCGGTAAGTTTATCCGGTGTTGTATTGAAAAAAGTACGAGCTCCTGATTTTATACCAAAGGTATTTTTATAGCCAAAATCCACCGTATTGAAGTACATCATGATAATTTCCTCCTTCGTATAATTCCGCTCTAGACGTACCGCAGTGATCCATTCTTGAAATTTCTGCATGATACGTTTTATAGTACCACGTTCACGGCGTTCTGAAAACAAGTTTAATGCCAGCTGCTGTGTAATCGTACTCCCACCTTGCTTGTCCCGCAAGACGACAGTATGAAAAATAGTCGTGAGGGTTCTGAAATAATCGATTCCGGAATGTCCATAAAACCTCTTATCTTCGGTAGAGATTAAGGCATGCACCAGATGAGGTGATAATTCGCTATACTTTACGTTTGATCTATTTTGCAGGTAATATGTACCTAGTACTTTATTATCGTCCGTCAAAATTTCTGATGCCAGATTACTTCTTGGATTCTCTAGGTCTTCGAACGACGGAAGTGGTCCAAATAATCCAACACGTACGCCAACTAAAAACAAGCACACAAAGGCTACAATGCCAATTAAAATCTGCCAGAATCTACGTGTATATTTACTTATTTCTTCGGGGGTCAGTTTAGTGTTTTTCGATTCTCTCTTCATCCGTTAAAAATATCCGCTATTGTTCTATATAATTTTGATGATACTTCTTGATCTCTATCCCATCTGTTAGCGATGGAATAGACTGTTTTGTGATGACAAAGGTATTATAAATTTCCGCTGGTACTTTCATTATTTCTAGCATAAACGGCGATAACCTTGACTCATAAAGTTTTACTTCTTCAAAAGACTTAAACGGACCAATAAAGATTAATTGGTTTTCTCCATTCACGACCTTTAATTGATGATTAATAGGGGCATTATGATACCGTGTTCTATTAAACTGCCCTATTCCATAACGACTAGGAGCCATATTTACTTTGGGATCCATGACATTCACCGTAAAATAATACTCTGCCGTATCCGGGAACAACTTTTTGTCCCTGTAATCATTTGGACCGAAATCAATCTTTGAGTTTGCAATCTTGATATCAGCAACTCCAACAGAGACATCATTGTTCAATTTATTATTTACACCAACTTTATCAGTACCTTTCACATCCACAAGTGCAGCTCGTTTGAGCTCTTCCTCTTTTACCTGCTCTTCCACCTTAGCTGCGACCACTTCTTTCTTAGGTTCTTCTTTTACCTTTTCTTCCACCTTAGCCACTACAACTTCCTTCTTAGGTTCTTCTTCTTTCACCTTTGCTTCCACCTTAGTCGCTATAACTTCTTTTTTCGGCTCTTCTTTGACAGCCTCTTTAATCTTAGCCACCACAACCTCTTTTTTAGGCTCTTCTTTCGGCTTAGGTAACTCCTTAACAATTGCCGTACCACTTCTGTAGTCACCGTCGATATCAAGACTAGGCCAAGCTGTCATATCCGGTTCGTCGACAAAAGCAATACGTGACTTGTCGATATCTTGAAGTGCATTCACCCGATGTACAAAGTACTGAGGGTTTTGAGCCATAAAAGCTAAATTTTCTTTTGCTAACGGAACTACCAGACTGTCTTGTGGATAGCGTTCAATGATCCCCGTTAATGTAGTCGTAAAATCTTCGATCCTACCTACCCGTCCGATAGCTAGCGCTCGCAGATATTCTACCTGAGCAACCAATGCTGTATTTTCGAATCTTTCTTTTAGGTCAATATCTGCTTCACGAATTACAGCAGCATGATCCCCTTTTGCGTACAGATCAAACAGTTTTTCAAAAACACGATCAAGAATATTCTTATCTCGTTTTATTTTATCCATGTAGGATGGATCCTGAGCAACCTTAGCATGGAGTGAATTAGGAAATAGAGCTACCAGTTTATTGAAATTATCTTGGGATTTGGCCTTATCGATTCCATCATACATTCGATACAAAGAGTAATAGATCTCAGCTCCTGCTTCTGTATTTGGGTAGCGTCTCAAGAACTCCTCATAGACTTTTATAGCATCTCTATTATCTTGTGTATAATCCCTGTAAATATTACCGATGACTATAAGCTTGTCATGTACAATTTTATGACTGGCTTCATACGCTTCTTTTTCTTTTGGAATAGCTTTACTATAGCGTTCCTTTGCTGTTGCAATAAACTGCACTTCGTCCAGTTGTTCTTCTTTCCCTACAGAATCAGTAGTAATAGCCGCTATTTTAGTTGTGTTTTGTAGTTCTCCCGCATTATCAGCATCGTAGCGCCAATTGTCTTTTAATGGTCTGCTGCCCCATCTACGCTTAAATGCATTCTGCCCAACCAACAATTCGTCTGGATTACTAAAGTAAAAAGTACGATCTGAGGCCTGTGCAACGTCTAGCGTTTGATTTTGATTGTATGCTGCAAAGGCAGGATTTGTTATCGACTCTCCCTTAGCTCTCTTTTTACCCTTCTTTGCTAACTCTTTTTGTCTTTCGATCTCTCTTTTCTTTAAGGACAACTGTACCTGTGCATAAGTATCTAATGTAGCCTCCCGATCGCTATCATCCAAGGCAGCCAGTTGAAGCAAGGTATCTTGCCAAGCGACTTCCTGATATAACGTCGTTATCTCGTCCATATATCCCAACTTGCGTCGCACCTTATTTACGTCAGTATAGTCTGCGGGCAAAACCATTGCAACGGAATCGAAATAACGTTGGGCATCAAAATAGTGTTGTTGATCAAAATAATGTTCAGCAAGACGCAAATAGGTCTCTGTAGATTGATATTCGTTACGTTTTGGTTGTAACAGCGATTTTTTAAAATAGGTTAACGCTTCTTCATCTTCTCCTGCCCCATAGTAGATATCGCCTATCTGATAGAGAATCTGATCTTGATAACCATCATTTTTCCCTTCCTTCAGCATACGCTTGAGTGGTTTCACTCGCTCTACAGTAGTCAACCCTCTATCTCCCTCCAAAAATGCAGCTTGCAAGCTAGCTTCAAAAGCCATATCAAACGGCACGTTACTTTTGGCGATCTTATCAAAATAAGCAAATGCCTTTTCCTTCTGTCCGTTATCTTTATACAACTGGGCTAATAAAAAAGCCCACCGTCTATTATCCAGTGTACTTGAATTAGACTCTAAAGCATATTCCAAATAAGGAATAGCGGTCTGTTCTGCTCCAACCCGAACGTGATAATTAGCCGCTGCGGCGTTCACAAATGTTCGACTCTTCTTCTCTTCGTCTAACGTGATAAACGAGGAGTCCAACGCCATTTTCGCAGCCTCCTGTTTTCCTATCTGCAAAAGAGCCCTTGATTTCCAAGCATAGGCTAGAGGCAAATATTGCTTTTGCTCCTCAGAGGCCGTACGAAGTAACTGATTAAAAAACTCGATTGACGTGTGGTAAGCTCCTTTATAATAATTAGCTTTTCCAATCAAAAGATAGGCCTCATTAACGTACTTGCTCTCCTGCTTGTTATTAACAATCTTATAGGCCTTCTGGATCAGCGAGTCCATCAATTTATGGGGCTCACCATCGCCATGGGGCTCATCAAAAACGGATTGACGAACTTGATAATTCTTTTTAGCTCCATGAAAGATACTTTCTCTTTCATTGTCCAACATCATGTTGGAGTTATAAAGAATATTATACTTTGTTGTAAAATTCTGTCTAAAATTATATTCTTTTTCTTCCGCTATGCCGTTGGTTTTATCAAAGGCTCTGTTTTTATTTTTGGCACTCTTGCAGGAAAACAGCAATACCGAACAAAAAAGAATCAAACCAAATCCTGGCAATATACAACGTAAGGCAGATCTCGAAATTAAAACTAACATTCTATAAACCTATGTATTAAGGTAATTGGATTTACACACTTCCCCCCAACAATACAAAAGTATTAATTATTACAGCATTATCTGCTGTTAAAAAACACTAATTTCAGTTAATTCTAGGTTTTTAGAAAAAAAAACAAAAAATCGGAGCTATCCTTTCTGTATCAAACAGACCGCATAAGCCACAACTCCTTCTCCACGGCCTATAAACCCCATTGTCTCGTTAGTCGTGGCTTTGATGGATATATCATCGATTTCTAGACCCGTAGCTTCTGCGATCTTCTCTTTCATCGCTCCAATGTAAGGCTTAATCTTCGGTGCCTCTAAACAAAGCATTCCATCGATATTACCCAACACCCAGCCCTTTTCCTTAATCAGACGCACACACTCTTTAAGCAATAGCAAACTGCTTATTCCTCTCCATCGCTCATCTGTATTTGGAAAATGATAGCCGATATCCTCCAGATTTGCCGCTCCCAGAATTGCATCACAAATAGCATGTACCAGCACATCTGCATCTGAATGTCCAAATGCGCCTGCGTGATGATCCAACAACACTCCACCGATTACAAAGGGATGCCCCTCCTTTATTTGATGTACGTCAAACCCAAAACCTACCTTTATCTTCATATGTGTATTATTATTTCAAAACGCCTAAATTAAGGCATATTTTGCACAATGCCTAATGCAACATCTGAACATAAAAAGGCAGAAATTTGTCTTTTAACATTTTTTAAGACAAATACCCATAGGTTACTTGGTGATTTTATAAACTAAAGCATACCATATCTCTTAAATTATTTATATTTTTGGGAGTTAATTTAATGGACAACTGATTATTCATATGAACTATTTGAGATTTGTCATTACTTCTGCCGTTATAGTCGTAGCATCATCCGTGCTGATGACTTCCTGCAAAAGTAAAAGCCGCCGTGGAGATGTATCCGATAAGACAGGGGTAAGGTATAACGACCCCTATAATGGAGGACTGCAAATTAACCGAAAGATCAAAGAGAGCCCTGGTCCTGGACTCATTGGAATCGAAGGCGGTAGTTTCGTGATGGGCGGAAGTCTGAATGAAGATTTAGGATTTTCACATGACAACCTGAGAAGAAAAGTAACTGTTGCTTCTTTCTACATCGATGAGACCGAAGTATCCAATGCGGATTGGTTAGAGTACCTACACTGGATTGCTCAAAGTTATCCTCAAGATGGTAAACTTTATTACGATGCGCTTCCGGACTCTTTGGTATGGCGGAATCCACTATCCTACAATGAACCTTATGTCAATTTCTATTTACGTCATCCTTCTTTCCAAGACTACCCTGTGGTAGGTGTCTCTTGGGAACAGGCAAATGCATACTGCCAATGGCGTACCGACCGCGTGAATGAAAACATATTACGTGAGCGAGGAATTTTGGTCGACTACAAGACCTTAAGTGAACAACAACAGCAAGTCGGACAGGCCTACAATACGGACATGTACCTAAACGGGCAATACCAAGGTGCAGGTATTGATGGAAAAAACATGCCTGCAGACAACAAAATAGGTGCCCAAAAAGATGCGAAAAGAACGGTGCGAATGGAAGACGGCATCTTAAAACAACCCTATAGACTACCTACAGAAGCGGAATGGGAATATGCTGCTCTTGGTCTGATAGGCAATACTTATGATGGTAATATTGAGACGAGCAAGGCTTACCCATGGAATGGGTTAGGCGTGCGTGATGCTAGCAGAAAAAATCAAGGTAAAATGATGGCCAATTTCAAAATCACAAGTGGAAATAATATGGGAGTTGCTGGTGATTTAAATGATGGAGGCGATATCACTGTTCCTGTAAAGAGCTATAAGCCTAATGATTTTGGACTGTATAATATGGCCGGAAATGTCAATGAATGGGTGAGTGATGTATATCGTCAACTTTCTTACGAAGACTTTGAAGATTTCAATCCTTTCCGTGGTCACGTCTTTATGGACAACCAATACGAAAATGCAGAGACAAGGACGTTAGCCAAAGATAAATATGGCAGACCGATTAAAGTACCTGCTAAAGCGGCAAGAAAACAAACTTGGGAAGAACTTCAGGCTTCTAAAGCCGGTGATCCAAACTCAACCTCATATGACTATGATGTACGTGGCTTTAAAGACGAGGAACAAAAAGCGCTATACGGTAAAACTACACTTGTCAATGATAAATCCCGTGTATTCAAAGGTGGCTCTTGGAATGATAGGGCATACTGGTTAAACCCAGCCACCCGTCGCTATATGCAGCAAAATGAATCCAATGCAATGACGGGCTTCCGTTGCGCGATGACCATGGTAGGAAATGTATTCGGACCAGGAAGATAACAACAAGAGTCTTTTATACTATTTAGCCTCGAAGCAAAAACTTCGAGGCTAAATTATTTATAAGCATGCCATACTCTTTTCCGATTCTTCAGTATCACAAAAAAGCCCAACCTATGCGGTCGGGCTTCGTATTTTCATCAGCTAGATTATGCTTTAGGGGCATCTCCTGCTGGTTTCGAATCTTGTTTTGGTTTTTCCTCTCTTGGTGGACGAGGCAACAATACTTTACGCGAAAGTTTCATTTTACCTTGTTTGTCTACATCCAAAAGTTTTACCGTAACGATATCCCCTTCTTTTAGAACACCGTCCATTGTCTCTAAGCGTGTCCAATCGATCTCTGAGATATGCAACAAGCCATCTTTACCAGGCATGATTTCCACAAACGCTCCAAAAGGCATAATTGATTTTACTTTACCTTCATAGATCTCGCCGATCTCTGGTTTTGCTGCAATAGCTTTGATACGTGCAACAGCAGCATCGATTGACTCTTTATTATCTGCAAAAATCTGAACGACACCTTTGTTATCCACTTCTTCGATTGAAATAGTAGATCCTGTCTCGCGTTGCATTTCCTGGATAATTTTACCACCTGGTCCGATCACAGCTCCGATAAACTCTTTATCGATCGTCAACGAAATGATACGCGGCGCATGTGGTTTGTAATCCTCACGTGGGGCATCGATTGTTTTCTTCATCTCACCTAAGATATGAAGACGGGCTTCTTTGGCCTGATCCAATGCTTGCGTCAACACTTCCCATTTAAGACCGTTTATTTTTAAATCCATCTGACAAGCAACGATACCATTTTCAGTACCCGTCACTTTAAAGTCCATATCACCTAAGTGATCTTCATCTCCCAAAATATCAGATAGAATCGCATATTTACCTGATTTTTCGTCAGTAATCAATCCCATAGCGATACCCGAAACAGGCGCTTTCAATTTAACACCTGCATCTAATAATGCTAGCGTTCCGGCACATACAGTAGCCATTGAAGAAGAACCGTTTGACTCTAAGATATCAGAAACGACACGAATCGTATATGGGTTTTCAGAATCACTTGGAAGAACCTGCTTTAATGAACGCATAGCCAAGTTACCGTGACCAATCTCACGACGACCAGCACCTCTATTCGGTCTTACCTCTCCTGTCGAAAACCCAGGGAAATTATAGTGCAAGATAAACTTATTGTACCCGTTAATGAAAGCACCATCAATCATCTGCTCGTCGTCTTTAGCACCTAAAGTAACAGAAGTTAATGCTTGGGTCTCTCCACGCGTAAATACGGCTGAACCGTGAGCGGCCGGTAAATAATCGACCTCAGACCATATCGGACGCACGGTACGCACATCACGACCATCTAAACGGATACCCTCATCCAACACCAAGTTACGTACCGCATCATACTGCACGTCATGGTAATATTTCTTTGCCAAGAATTTAGTTTCTTCATCAAGATCTTCACCTAAAGTCACAAAAAACTCTTCGCCGATAACTGCGAATTTTTCAGAACGTTCGTGTTTTGTAGATCCTGATTTAGCAACTTCGTACACTTTATCGTAGGTTGCTGCAAAAATTGCTGCACGCAACTCCAAATTAGAAGGCTCGTGGTTGAATTCACGTTTTACAGTAGATCCGACCAAGTTAGCCAGCTCTAATTGAGCCGCTACTTGTTTTTTGATAGCTTCGTGAGCAAAAGCAATCGCCTCTACCATCTCCGCCTCTGAAATCTCACTAGCTTCACCTTCTACCATGCCGATATCCTGCGCAGAACCAGCTACGATAAATTCTAAGGTAGCTTTCTCCAATTCCGAAAGACGAGGGTTAATCACCAACTGTCCATCAATTTTGGCTACGCGAACCTCGGAGATCGGACCATTGAAAGGAATATCAGAAACAGCAATAGCCGCTGAAGCTGCCAACCCTGCCAATGCATCTGGCATAATATCTTTATCTGCAGAGATTAATGAAATCATCACTTGGGTATCTGCATGATATGTTTCTGGGAACAATGGGCGTAAAGCTCTATCGACCAAACGAGAGATTAAAACTTCGTAATCCGACAATCTCGCTTCACGGCGCAAGAAACCTCCTGGAATACGGCCGGTAGCAGCATATTTCTCTTGGTAATCTACGGATAAAGGCAAAAAGTCTACCCCTGCTTTAGCTTCTCTATTTGAAACAACAGTAGCCAACAACATAGTATTACCTTGCTTTAAAACAATAGATCCGTCAGCTTGTTTCGCTAACTTTCCTGTAGACAATTCGATTGGAGGTAGGCTACCGCCCATTTCAATCGTTACTTTCTTTTCGTTATAACTCATTTTGTTTTCTTTATTGGTGCATTTTCCTCTTTACTAATATGATGCACCTTGTTTTTTGACCTTAAAAAATCACCACAAAGGTAAATAAAATATAGCGTAAAAAACGGACGAAACAAAACTTTCATACCACATCTACGAAGACTAGCAATGACAGATTACCTAGGGTGAGCTCGCAAGCTCGGTTTGTAAACTATATCGTCATCGACCGAAGTGGAGATATCTAGAAGCTACATAATTAACCCTATACAGTTGATAGCCCCGTTCGATTCCGCTCCGCTACACTCCCCGATTCTCGGGACACAGCAGGGTGACGTTTGCTTTTACTGTCATCAAACCTCCTCTGTGCTTGTTAAAAAAAACTAACCGTTCGCAGAGACCCCAAAAAAAACGGCCACCCAAATTTTGGATAGCCGTTTAGCTTTTCACGTATAAGCTTACTTGATGATATCACGTAAACCTAGACCTTTAATGATCGCACGGTAACGGTTGATATCTTTTTTGAACAAATAAGCTAATAAAGCACGACGCTTACCTACTAACATTTGTAGTGAACGTTGTGTGTTAAAATCTTTCCTGTTTTTTTTCAAGTGCTCTGTTAGGTGAGCAATTCTCTTTGTGAATAAAGCTACTTGTCCTTCTGCAGAACCTGTGTTTGCTGCTGCTCCAGCAAATTCTGCGAAGATCTCAGCTTTGTACTCTTTACTTAAATACATCTCTTGAATAATATTAAAGCGTTAAAAAATCTATTAATTGAGTGCAAAGATAGAATTAAAAAGTAAAAAATAAAATTTAAAAATAGCGAAGACTGTCCTTCGCTCATTATTCATAGCTTTTTGCCGCTTATTCAAACAGCTACACCTTAACGTAGATTTTTTTCTGATCCAACCAATAACAGATTGCCCACATTATTGCTAGAAAACATAAGGAATAAACAAATGATCCTAACTCTGTTGGTCCGGGAATCTGTGCGCATACGTTTTTATAAAACCATGCAAATGGTGTTGTAAATAATTTTTCGCCATCAGCACCTACTCCATTTGGTATACGAATTAACGCAGTCGCCTTCGGCAATAAGCCACTCAAAACAAAAATAAATAAAGGATTCTTACCGAATACATCAAAAAATTGAGTTAGTTTATTCTTTACTCCCTGTACTTCGATATACCAGATCATGCCTCCTATAGTCATTACACCTAGACCTGTTGTATACAAGACATAAGAACTCGTCCAGATCTTTTTATTAATCGGAAATCCAAGAGACCATATCCAACCCAAGACAACCAAAATAAATCCTGTCACCAGCAGACCTGATAATAATTTAAAATGCGGCTCGTTGCTTTGTGGCACCCTAGTCCACAACCAATCCACTTGCCCCTGCTTTTTAATGAAAGTACCAGCCAGGTATCCAAACACAACTTGAACTATTGCAGGCCCTGTACTCAACAGACCTTCCGGATCAAACGGCACTCCTTCCCCCTTATACAGATGTGCTATTCCCAAAATTTGCTTATCATAAGCGGTCCCAAACCAACCCTCCAAAGAATACGGATCAGCTCCCCCCAAGAAAGCACAAAGTCCCCAATAGCTAAATAAAATAAACGCACTTATATATATCAAGGTGCGAGGCTTAAAATAATAGGCCAACACGGAAGCGAAGAAATAAGCTATCGCTATGCGTTGCAAAACACCCAATATACGCACACCTTTATTTGCATCCACAGCACTTACCCAGTCTCTAAATTGCAACGCGCCCTCGCTCCATTGAACAAAAGGAAACCAGTTTAATCCCAACCCGATCAAAAAAATCAGAATGGTTCTTTTGATTACTTTTTTCCAAAAGACATCGGCTCCCGCCTCTTGCATCCGCGGAATAACAAAAGACATGGCATTACCTACTGCAAATAAGAAAAAAGGGAAAACTAAATCTGTGGGTGTGCATCCATGCCATGGCGCATGTTTCAATGGTGCAAACATAGAGGACCATGTTCCTGGGTTATTTACCATGATCATAAGCGCGACAGTAGCCCCTCTGAACACGTCTAAAGAATAATAACGTTGTTTCATAATATAGCGTATTGCACGAAGTTACCACTTTTTGACACAAATGCGCAAAAACAGACTTCTTTTTGATAAATCAGTGTTATCGTAATTTGATTTTACAATTTACCATCTTTAGGAACCCGCAGAGCGATTGCTCGCATATCCCTAAAAACACCAATAAATAATGCTTTGAGCAACGTTCCCGATATATTCCCGTTAGCTGAACTTATCTTCCTGATCATTGCTTTACCGAACTGATCCAAATATTCTTTATTGGTCAATAGCCATCGCATCACCGTATTAGCAATGAATGGGGGAGCATCCGTAAACATCTCTCTTTTCAATCTCCCCATTGTACTTTCAAACATCGGTTTCATATGAGCTTCTATTTCAGATTCGTAATCGCGCATAGCTTTCTCCCAAGTTTGCCGTTTCTCAAACCATGCAATCAAATATTTGGATAAAATTTTCACACCTAACAATCCATCGTATATCCCCTGGGCATCATACGAATCCTTTTGATGATAAGCATCCCCTACCAGCACCCATCTACTACCGAATGCCTGTCGAAATAAATTATTAACATTTTTAATTCCTTTGATTGGAGTTACCCGCTTTGCTGCGTCAAACCTCTTAGAAACCAATGGAAGTGCATTCAAAAAATTCATATACCATTCCTCTAAATTACCTTCTCCATCAAAATCACCTTGACGACATTGGAGTAAAACCCCCGTCCTACCGTCCGTTGAAGGCATTAAAACCGCACTCCTCCCCTTTCCATTGGTATGTATCTGCACCCACTCCTCCTCCTTGACTCTATAAGGCTCTACTCCTTCCCAATAGGCATAAAATACCGCTGTATTATACGTAGAAACCTCTTCTGTCGTAATAGATCCACATTTACGCGCGACCAAACTATACCTCCCATCCGCCCCTACAACCGCCTTTGTGTCATACCGCATTTCCCCTTCCCCTTTTTTAATCCCTTCTACAGTTACCCCATCATCATTCTGCTGGATATCCGAAACAACAAAACTATCCACAGTCGTAATATTTGGAAATCGTTTCGTATTATTCCAGATCGCACTATCTAATTTCTGACGATCTATTCCGTACAAATAGTTCCTACCTTTATCTTCGGGCATCGCAATAAATGTTCTGAAATAATGATCCATTTCCAAGACTGCTCCCTTTAATTTATTATTACCATTGGCGTACAATTCTTCCGCTATGCCGATTTCATCTAATAACTGCATACCGTGCGACAAAAGAAGTGAGCAGGAAATAACCGTACGACTAGGGAAGGAATCCTTTTCTAACAATAATATCTTCATTCCAGAAGGTGCGATCCTTGCAGCCAAAGAAGCCCCTGCAGGCCCACCTCCGATAATAATTAGATCATATAACATCGGGCTTATTGTATTATTTAAGTTTGATATAAAGCTAATTATTTAATCGTAACTTCTTACAATCTACTTGAGACAAAAGCAACCTCGTTTTATAATTCCACCAATGCGCCGTTAAACCTTGTTACAAACGGTTAAATAAAGTCTTGAGGCGACAAATATAATTTCAAATGCTAAAAAGCCGTTTTAAATAAATTATCTAACATAAAGTTTTATCAAACAACACCAATTTCTGCAAAACTTATTAAAAAAAAATATAAAGTATTTTGATGTTAACATAGTTTTAACTTATCTTTGCCAACATATTAAACCTAATAGTTGATACTTGACAGAATCTTAGCAGTGAAAACTCTCCATCAAATGATTTTAACAGCGTTATACAACCAGACTCCGCAATCGATTGCAGAGCTCAGTAGCGCTATTGGCAAAAGTATCCCGAATATAACGAAGAGTGTACAAGAATTGCTTAACGAGAATTTAATCAATTCAGAAGGTCTTGCTCCCTCTACCGGCGGCCGCAGAGCGATACACTACTCCTTAAATACATCGTTCTTACCTAATATCCTTGTCATCGCTATTGACCAGTACAGCATTAGTATGTCTTTGATGAATTTGGCTAATCAGACGATCAAAGAAACGAAACAAGAAAATATAAAACTCAACCAGATCGAAAACCCAGCACAAAAGATCCTCACATTAATAGCGGATTTCCTACGCGATCAAAACAAAGAACACATTCTTGCAGTTGGCGTCAGTATGCCAGGATTCGTAGATTCGGAGAAGGGTATTAACACTTCCTATCCAAATAATTCCCCGTTGTACCATCTTAGAGATATTATCCAAAAACACATTCAAATCCCTACGTTTATCGAAAATGATTCTACAGCTATTGCGATTTCGGAACATATCTTTGGCAAGGCTAAAGGCGTAAGCAACGCGTTGGTTATCAATCTCAATTGGGGAGTAGGTTTAGGTATGATTTTAGAAGGAAAATTATTTAAGGGGCATAGCGGGTACGCAGGAGAATTTAGTCATATACCTTTGTCAAACCTCAATAAGTTATGTTCCTGTGGAAAGCGAGGGTGCTTAGAGGTAGAAGCATCTCTAATTGCCGCACTAGAATATGCCAGTGAGGAAATAGAAAATGGACAAATCTCCCAACTGACGGGTCGCTACGGTCAATTAGGCACCATTACCATAGATCAATTGATAGCAGCCGCTCTTAACGGAGATCAAGTCGCCATTGAATCTTTTGCCAGAATAGGCTACATGCTAGGCAAAGGCATTGCGACATTAATACATATTATAAACCCTGAAAAAGTCATTATAAGCGGCAAAGGTGCTGAAATAGGACAAATCCTTTTGCCGCAGATACAAGCTTCTATGCTGGAGTTCAGTATTCAACGTCTTTCAAAAGATACCATTATAGAAATATCTACATTACACAACGCACAAATAATTGGAACAGCTGCGATAGCTGTTTCCTCATCAAACTGGAAAATTTTACACAAAAAAGAAAAGCAAACAAACTAAAACTAAATTTTATGAGCAAGTTTTATCTTAAATGCTGCAGTCTATCCATTCTTATGCTCTTATGCATATCGGTAGTATTTGCACAGCAATCTGTTACGGGGATAGTATCAGATGCATCGGGCCCTATGAAGGGCGTGAGTATATCCGTTAAAGGAACTAATAAAGCGACACAGTCGGACGCCAATGGAGCATATTCAATCCAAGCCGACAATGGCCAAACCATACGGTTCTCCATGATTGGATATGCTGCGCAAGAAGTTATGGTCGCCTCCGCTAAAACGATTAATGTAACTCTAATTAATCAAGATGGTGCGTTGGATGAAGTCGTAGTAACAGCCATGGGTATCAAGAGGGAAAAAAAGGCTTTGGGTTATTCTTTTCAAGAAGTTAAATCTGAACAATTACTAGAATCTAAAGAAGCAAACATTTCAAATGCTTTAGTCGGTAAAGTTGCAGGGTTGAACGTAATCAAGGGTTCAAATGGTCCTGCTTCATCAACGAAAATTACACTTCGTGGAAACAATTCGTTGACAGGAGATAATCAGCCACTAATCATTGTCGACGGTGTACCAGTAAATAACTTCTTGGGAGCCACGAACAATGACTATTGGAATCCAGGCACCGATATGGGAGGAGGACTAGGTGACATCAATCCCGAAGATATCGAAAGCATGTCTGTTTTAAAATCTGGAGCCGCGTCAGCTCTCTATGGTTCTAGAGCAGGTAACGGTGCTATAATTATTACCACAAAATCGGGTAAATCTCAAAAAGGATCAGGAATTACCCTTTCTTCTACTCTGGGATTAGAAACACTATTTATGATTCCAGATATTCAAAACGATTTTGGCCAAGGAAATAACGGTGTTGCTGACCCTATTGGAACCAGCAATTGGGGACCTGCTGTAGCTAGCTCCAACCAACAAGTTTATGACAACATTGGCAACTTTTTTAAGACAGGGATAAATAACACGCAAAATATATCTTTCCAAAAACAATTAGGAGAAACAAATATCTATACTTCTGCAACATACTTAGATGACCAAAGTAAAATTCCTGGAGCAACATTCAGACGTATAAACTTATTATCTAAAGTAGGAACAACATTTGGAGCTAATAATAGGTGGTCAACTGATGTAAAAGTTCAGTATATGAACACCAATGCAAAAAACAGGCCTTTGTCCGGACAAAACAATTCTAACGCGTATGCTACTTTATTTAGAATGCCAAGAACACTAAACATTTTAGATTACAAAGATGCTGTTAATGAATTTGGCAACATGTTGTGGTATGGTACGAGTAATTCAATGAACCCGTATTGGTTAGCTGAATACAAATTAAATGAAGATTCAAGAGATCGTTTCTTGATGAACGCTAATCTAAAGTACAAATTGACTGATTGGTTAGATGCTGAAGCGCGCTTCGGCACAGACATGTACACAACTAATTTCACTAATCGTACCTACAGCGGCAGCCCATTGTCGTCTACAGGGCAATATGGTATAGGTAAAAACACGTTCAATGAGACCAACTACATAGCAGCATTACACGCACACAAAGAAGAGTTAGGCGGAAGTAAATGGGGATTGAACGCGTCACTATTTGGCCAATTAATGCGTCAAAAAGAATCTAGCATTAATGGTTCAGCAGGTGAATTAGAAGTTCCAAATTTGTTTACTTTAGGAAATAGCAAAGGTAACCCAAGCGTTTCTGAAGGTTTTTATGAAAAACAAATTAACTCATTGTACGCTACAGCCGAGTTGAATTATGACGGCTTTTGGTATGTTAATTTAACCGGAAGAAATGACTGGTCTTCGGCTCTGAATAAAGATAATAGATCATATTTCTATCCATCTGTTAGTACTTCATTGGTAGTAACAGAAATGATTAATAAAACTGGCGGGTCAACTCCTTCTTGGTTATCATTCTTAAAAGTAAGAGGATCATATGCTGCTGTTGGTAACGACTTAGGTTCTTACAAACTTTATAATGTATATAACATTGGAAAAGATCCTAACGGAAACACTACAGCCAGTAGAGGAAATGTTAAATTCAACCCTAATGTAGTGAGTGAGCTCATTAAAACATTTGAAGTAGGATTTGATGCCAAATTATTCAACCGTCTTGGGGTAGATTTCTCATGGTATAAAACTAACGCGACCAATCAACTAATCAGCCTACCATTGAACCCGTTAAGTGGCTATAGTTCTGAAATCGTAAATGCTGGTAACATTCAAAATAAAGGGTTTGAGATTGTATTAGATGCTAATATCTTAAAATCTGAAAATGGCTTTAATTGGGACACACGCGTAAACTTCTCTAAAAACGAAAATAAAATTGTTGAGTTGACTGAAAATGTAAAAATATATCCTTTAGGAGGGTTTGACAATATTGCTGTTCGTGCAGAAGAAGGCTATTTATACGGTAATATTTATGGATCTAAATTCCTTAGAGTAACTGATGAAAATAGCGAACACTATGGCAAATTATTATTAAATGGAAGCGGACTACCACAAGCAACAGGTCAAGAAATATTAGGCAATCAATCGCCTAAAGCTCTAGCAGGATGGACAAACAGTTTCTCATACAAAAATATAGGACTAAGCTTTCAAATTGATGGAAGATTCGGTGGTGAATTTTTCTCTGGAACAAACGTTAATTTACAAGCAAATGGTACCGCTGCAGAAACTGTCATGAATGGTAACCGTGACAATTTAGTAGTTGATGGTGTTATTGCCTCAGGTTCATCTTATGTTGTGAATGACAAATCAGTAACTCCGCAACAGTATTGGACGCAAGTTGCTACTTCTGGAAACCTAGGTATAGGTGAAGCAAACATTTACGATGCGACTAACATTCGCTTAAGAAATATTTCTTTAAACTACAGATTACCAAGTTCTATTTTAAAAAATACGTTTATTCAAAATGCTAAATTTGGATTTACCGTCAACAATGTTTGGATGATAAAAAGCCATGCAAAGGGAATTGATCCAGAGTCAGTATTTGCAATCAGCACAAATGCTACTGGTTTCGAAAACTTCTCTACCCCAACATCGCGTTCGTACTTTTTCAATTTAACATTAGGCTTTTAACAAATAAGATTAAAATTATGAAAAATATATTTTCGAAAGTAGGACTAGCATTACTATTGAGCTCGAGCTTAGTAGCGTGTTCTAAATTTGACGAGATTAATACCTCTCCTACTGCCGCTAGTGCGGATCAGGTACAAATAGAATATTTCTTAAATAACTCCATTATTGGAGCCCAGCAAGATCCTCATATCGCTGAACGCGCGTTTGTCCTGTACTGGAAGACTGCCGCTAGGCAGCATTTCACAACAGGTATAGCAGGAGGTACATCTAATGATGGTTGGTCAAGTGACTATTGGAGCTATGCATCTGGATGGTTAAACAGTGTAAACACGGGAATACAAATTGCGAAAGACCAAATAGCCAAAGGAAAATCTAAGGAATATACAGACAACTTGATTCAGATTTCCAGAATCTGGCGTGTGTATTTAATGAGCGAATTATCCGATAATTTTGGTCCCATTCCTGTTGAAGCTTTTACGGGAATCAATCCTACAACAAGTTCGGTTAAGGACGTTTATTACTATATGCTAGAAGAATTAAAGGATGCATCTTCTAAAATTAATACTTCTGTTGTCATACCTAATGATTTGAAAAAATATGACGCAGCGTATGGTTTCGATTACGATAAGTGGATAGCTTATTCGAACTCCATGCGTCTTCGTTTAGCTATGCGCATCTCTGAGGTAGATCCTGATAAAGCTAAATCTGAGTTCGAATCCGCAGCCTCAACTAACAAATTATTAACAAGTTCGAATCAAATTTTCCAAGTTGCTGAAAAAGGTGGATGGGATGCCCTAACTGGGGTAATGTCCCGTGAGTGGAATGGACAGATTTTGTCTGCAACGCTCAACAATCTTTATTCAGGGCTCGGAGGGATAACTTCGCAAAGTCAACTACCATCATCATTTCATAGTAGTATTAAGGCTGAGAATTATGCTGGTAAAAGAATGCTAGGCCATTATTCAACCTTAACAAATGATCCTTCTGCGGGCTATTTCTTTGACGGATTACCATATGCTATCGATCCCCGAGCTTACAAAACCTTCTATATTCCTGGAGATGTTACAAACCCAATTTGGTCGAACTATCCTTCATGGACTACTGACGCTCAAACAACGACAGTAACATTTGCCGCATCAGCAGGATACAACACTACAGCCATTTCTGCTGACACAAAAAACACTTGGAGCACTTTAAACATAGGAGATAATGGAGCAAAAGGTACAGCTAATGGAATTAGATCTGTACAAATTGGTAAAGTACCTGGTTTGGCACAAAATTTCAGAAACAGTACTAATAAACGTGTATTCTTTGGCAACTGGGAAACATACTTTTTGTTAGCAGAAGCTGCATTGAAAGGTTGGAATACTGGAACTACAGCACAAACAGCGTATGAAAACGGTGTTAAAGCAAATTTTGATTATTGGGGGTTATCTTCTGTGGCCACTAGCTACCTCGCATCAGAAAACTACAACAGAGTCGGTACATCTGTAAAGTTTACGCACACTACAGAACCAGGAAGTTCACATAGCGTTACATTTGTTGATGGTTATACAGGAACTGTCGGAACTACGAACATGGCCTACCCTAGTAATACTATTTACAAAAATGGTATGGTGAAAAACGACGCTTTAACAAAAATTATTACGCAAAAATACATTGCGAATATGCCTTGGTTACCATTAGAATCATGGAATGATCATAGAAGGTTAGGATTACCTTTCTTTGAAAACCCATCGGTAGAGAATCCTCTTCCAAATCTACCAAATTTAACAAGCAGTAATTATATGACGAATAGCATCAAAAATTTTCCTCAAAGACTTCCTTACCCATCAAGTTTTAGAGAAGCTGATGCTAATGATTACCAAAATGCTGTTACCCTATTAGGTGGACAAGATGTTGTTTCTACCCCGCTTTGGTGGGCTAAGAAAAACTAAATATTCTTTCGGAGTAAAATAATGATCCCCGTTGCTGATGGCAACGGGGATTTTTTTTGCTAGTAAAACCACAAGTAGCATGATATTAAACAGTTTAATATTTCCCTCTAATCCAGCCTTCCTAGATATACCGAATCAGATAATTCCTCGCTATAACTATCTTCGAAGCCGATATAGACGTGTAAACCTTTACCCCGTCGAGTAAGCAACCCTGACTTCAGCCGATACGCCCCCATACGTGCCGGTACGATTGCTGCGCGCATATCGGCTCCTTCCTCCACATTCAGCAGCACCACATTCAGTTTGACCCAATCTTGTGGATCATTTTCAAAGGGAGTCCAGGTGATATAAAGCTCATCGTCTAGCAGCTGCATCTGGGCATTCTCTGGAAGAAACAAAGTACCTCGAAGCGGTTTGAACAATTCTGGTCTTACAGACGGCTCATTGTTTGCATCAATACGAATACATTCTTTCCTCACATGAGACTGCGCCAAATTAGCTGCATTTTTTGTTGGGTGATCTTTCAATAGATTCTTGTATCCATACTTCACAATCGGGAATAGATAATTTAGAAAACTATTCGTCACTTTTGTAACCTGACGGTTCAATAATTCTGCCTTACTTGGAGGTGTGGTACGAACCTTACGACGTCCACGCACAATATTCTGCCCATTCAACATATAAGCGAATACACTACCAAACTTACCTCGGATAGGACCATTTGGGCCATCATTTAGAATTGCCATAACTTCAATTTTTAGGATTGTGATTTGAATCAAGTTGATATCATCTTCGTAACAAATTATCTCTTAAAATGTTTTTTAAATATCCTTTATATAACCTTTACTTAGTATATGACTATGCTAAGGCTAAGTAAAGGCTATGTTAATGCTACCTAAAGAGTAACTTAATACCAAACTTGGTAATAACGAATCTAGTACAAATAGCGTTATTACCCTTATACAACTCCCTTAATAGCAGCATCCGTATAAATGCTTTCACTACGTAACACTAAAAGTTAAATATTTAGTTTTAAAACCTTGCCCGCTGATGACAATATCTTCATTATTCTATTTTAAATATCCACTTAAAACCGACATTCTTTAAGCAATTTTTTTCCAAATCATCTAGTTTTTCATTACCTTGGAAAGATAAATCGACAACTGTTATGATAAACACCGTCTGGGTAAAAGTCACTTTAATATTCAGTTTACTATTTGCACCCCTAGCCTACTCCTTTGCACAATCTCCTCCAAAAAGTCAATGGTTTCAGGAGGCTAGGTATGGTATGTTTATACATTGGGGATTATACAGTGCCGCCGAAGGATTATGGAAAGGCGAAAAACTTCGCTATCTTAATAATTATGCGGAATGGATCAGGTACCGCAACCGAATTTCCAAAGACGAATACGGAACCTTAGCCAAACGCTTTGATTGGGACACAATAGATCCAGAACAGTGGGTGATACTCGCCAAGGAGGCTGGTATGAAATACATCATCATGACCAGTAAGCACCACGATGGAGTGGCTATATGGGATACAAAAGTGGGTAATTATTCGTTACCAAAACTAGCTGGTTCGGAGCGGGATATCTTGAAAGAGTTAGCTGAGGCCTGTCGTAAACACGGCATGAAACTTGGTTTTTACTATTCCCATTGGATAGATTGGGAGCATCCCTATGCTTGGGATCACAATCAAGAACTAAAAGGTCGGGTTACAGATGCGCAGTTTGACCAGTACTGGCAAGAGAAAGTGATTCCTCAATTGACAGAACTATTAACCGATTATGGGGATATCGCCCTCATGTGGTTTGACATGTGGATTCCTTATCAAAAATCCATCATAAAAAAAGAACAGTTATTACAAGTAGCGCAGCTTATACGAAAACTACAACCCAATTGCCTAATCAACTCGCGACTAGGTCTACCAACGGATGAGAACACCGTGGATTTTGAAACATTGGGTGACAATCAGTTTGGTACATCTTATGTCAATCATCCTTGGGAAACTCCGGGAACTATCGCTCACTCTTGGGGATATAACGGGCAGGAAAACGAATGGAAATCCACTTCACAAATTTTCCAATCGCTCATTTCCAATGTCAGCTTAAATGGCGGATTAACATTAAACATAGGTCCTCGAGCCAATGGTGTAGTACCTTACGAAAGTATTCAACGCTTACATGACGTCGGAAATTGGTTGAAATCTTACGGGACAAGTATCTACGGAGCCACAGGTATTCCTTTGCGGGTAGGACAACACGATTGGGGGTACCTTACCTCCAAAGTAGAAAATAATTCAACGTTTGTGTATGCACAGGTTTTCAACTGGCCCTTGGACAAGGTCCTAAGAGTGTCAGGAATTGAAAACACACCAAAGGAAGTCTATCTACAGCAAGGGAACGAGCAAAAAAAACTACTTTTCACACAAAATGGGCCATTACTTCACATTGACTTAGGCCGAGAACAACCTAATCAATACGTCTCCAACATTGTACTTCGATACGACAATACCCTACGACTCAACAAAGAAATCGTCGCAGAGTCGACATTCGGAGGCTTTGCCTTAATCCCTCCAAATAACAATAACAAAGATTTAAAAATAGAAAAATATGACGGCAAACGCCCAGCTCGTGTTAGTCTAGATGCAAAAAAAGTACTAAGCTGGACTATTTATATCCCCTCTCCGGGTAAATATTACTTTGATGTATCTGCTCACAATCCGTTAAAAGAAGATAAATCAATCCGGATTACAGTGGATAAAGAGACGATTGTCGGTCAGCTCACACCCGATGTGCAGATGGTGGCAGAACCGAATGAAAATAATTACACGCCCGAATTTACGGATAGGCGAATAGGAAGTATCATATTTCCTAACAAAGGTATATACACGCTTACGTTAGCTAACGATGGGGATAGCGCTTACTGGTTTAACAGACTGTGGATCAGCAAATAGCTTTTTTTCAAAAAAAAACATAAAAAAAGATCAAAAAACATCAATTTTGTGCTCATTCGTGTATTTTTTTTTCACAACCATCATAGGTCATCATCAAAGCTATGCAATCAGTCCAGGTGACATTAGGCAGTACGTTCTTCAGTAGTAGAGAAGGTTTGTTAGCGCTAGACGATTCGGGTGTTATCATCGCCCATAATGAACAGGCGCTAAAACTGCTCGACATTTCTGCTCAGAATCTGGAAAACAGGAAACTTTCGGAGGTTTTCGTCTTTTACACGATAGATACGTCCCTACCCCTCAAAATCAATGAGTCGCCATGGGAAGAAACTATCGTAAAAAAGGTTGAGAAAGAAGACATCACATTAGGGATTGACCCTAAAAACAGGGCACGTAAATGGTTATCCCTTTCCTCCAAATGGATGTATAACACAGAAATACCTTATGTTTTAGTTTCTTTCTTTGATATCTCAAAAATTGTCCAACAAAACATTATCCTCGCAGCAAAAGAACAACAAATAAATCTTTTGGTTTCTTCCCTGAACGATATTGTATTCGAAATGACCAAGGAAGGAGACATTATCAACTATTGGACAAATAATGATAGCCTTCTGTTTTATCCACCAAGTCATTTTCTGGGAAAGAACATCAAAGAAATCCTGCCCGATTCGATGACGACTCCCGCTCTACATCTTGTACAAGAGACCTTAGCATCGGGCATCGAACAAGAAATGGATTTTCTTTCTCCGTTTGAATCTCATAAAAATTGCTGGTATCATCTACAGGTCAGAACTATTTCTAAGAACACGGATCGCGTAGCTATTATTATTTCCGATATCACGAAAGAAATCGAGAATACAGAACGAATAAAATTAAACGAGAACAAATTTAATCAGGCCTTTCACTTCTCAGGATTAGGGATGTCCATAACAGGATTAGATGGTTATTGTTTGGATGCCAACAAAGTACTCTGCAATATGCTGGGCTATACAAAGAAGGAGTTGCAAGCAGTAACTTTTATTGACGTGACACATCCTGATGATGCCCAACAGGATCTAGAGTTAAGGGGGAAACTTCTAAACAGCGAGATCGACAGTTTTACTTTTCAAAAACGTTATCAACACAAGACAGGCCACTATGTATGGTGCGATACCACCGTCTCTTTAGTACGCAACCACAAGCACTACCCACAATTCTATATTGCGCAAATACAGAATATCTCACAGGCGAAACTCAATATAGAAACGCTAGAAAGTCAAAAAGCCGAACTAGAATCCATAAAGATGGATCTGGAGACAAAGGTACGTCAATTGGAAGAATTCAATCAAATTGTGGCTCACAACCTCAAAGGACCTGTCTGTAACATACAGATGTTGATGGAAGAGATCGACACTGAAACGGATGAATCTAGAAGAAAATCTTACCTTTCTTTGTTAAAATGTAGTGGTGATAACCTGCATCAAGCCTTAGAAGAACTAACAAATATCTTAGAACTAAGAGGGGATATTAGCCAGTCCTATAAAAAATGTAACTTTCAAGATCAACTTAATAAGCTATACCAACGGTATCTCCCTGAGATAAAAGAGAAAAATGCTATATTAACAACCGACTTTAAAATAACACATATCCACTACCCAACTTTGTATCTAGAACGTATTTTGGACAATTTACTGAGCAATGCACTCAGATACACAACCATAGATCGACAGCCTATAATCCATATTAACAGTTACCGAAAAGACGATAAAACGTTCCTTCAGATCACTGACAATGGCATCGGAATAGATTTACCAAAATACAAATCCCAGCTGTTTATGTTTAAGAAAGTTTTTCATCGTGGTTTCGAGAGTAAAGGCATGGGATTATTTACCATAAGATATCTATTGGAAAATATAGGCGGCAAAATCGACGTAGAGAGTCTCCCAGATAAGGGTTCTTCATTCACTATCCAATTTTAGACCACATGGAAGAGAAAAAACAAAAAAAGACACGGGTCATGTTAGTGGATGATAACGCGATCTTTCGTCTGATTTTCAGTAACATGCTATCCGGATATCCCGACAACACATTGGAGATACTCACGTTCGATAATGCGTTAGCGTTTTTAGAAGACTTCCCTTTGTGTAATTCAGAGCCTTCGACAACCAACATTCTTTTTGTAGATATCAATATGCCTTTTATGACAGGCTGGGAATTAATGGATAAACTAGAGACGGATATGAGCGATTTTACACAATCGTCTGCTATATATATTATTAGTTCTTCCTCTAGTAAAAGTGATTCCGAACAAGTCAAGAATTATCCTTTTATAAAAGGTTATATCTTAAAGCCTGTCAACAAACAAGTGCTCTTTGATATTATCAAGAAGCACATTGCTGTTGATACTTTATAATTTCTTACGATACCCTTTCTTTGAGCGCTTTCACCTCCAAAGCTACCGCAGTATCACTACCATCGGTAATGGCAGACGAATGAAAATAGACTGCACCTGTTTCACGTAACACCTCCTCCACATTCGTTGAGCGGAGACCTCCACCCGGCATAATTACAATACGTCCTTGTGCAGCCTGTACCAAGTACTTGAGGTTAGCTAAACCTGCCATCACGTTGGGCTCACATCCGGATGTCAGTATAGTTTTAAAACCACAATGGATTACCTCCTCCAAGGCAACATCCATATCGGTCACATCATCGAATGCCCTATGGAACGTACAGGGCAATGGCGCCGCTAACGCAACCAATTCGCTATTCTGCGCAAGATTCACCGTATTATCGGCGTTTAGTATTCCAAATACAAAACCGTCTACCCCCAAATCCTTGATCCGAAGTAAATCACTTTTCATCTGGGCAAACTCGTCATCACTGTAGACAAAATCACCTCCCCGCGGCCGTATCATTACGTTCATTGCGATACGGACAGCAGCCCTTACCGCAGTGATATCCGCAATACTTGGCGTCGTTCCTCCGACTTCCATACCTGCACAAAGCTCAATCCGGTCTGCGTTACTTTCTTGCGCAATCATTGCCGCTTTAGTATTAAAACTTGCAATCTCTATTTTAGCCATTCGTTTTCAAATAAGAATTTGATTTAATTAGTTCATTGCCCTTTCCATCATACTTGGCATAATTGAATCCACCATGGATACAAAACGCACCGTATTCACCGCGCTTATTAAGCGCAATAAATCCAACCTGTATATTGTCCAATGTCTTTTTCCTATTATGTGTAAACTTTACAATACGTTTTACCGCCTCCTCGCAGGCCTTTTGAGGTGCGTAGCCCTGTCGCATCAATTCAACGACCAAATGACTCCCCACCGTACGTATTACCTCTTCACCGTGCCCGGTCGCCGTAGCAGCTCCAATCTCATTATCGACATAGAGTCCCGCACCAATGATAGGCGAATCCCCTACGCGTCCATGCATCTTGAAAGCCATCCCGCTTGTCGTACAGGCGCCTGAAAGATTGCCCGCAGCATCTAGTGCAATCATTCCTATCGTATCGTGATTTTCAATATTGACTACGGGTTCATATTTAGCAGTCTTCAACCATTCTTTCCACTCCCTTTCGGACTCTGGGGTCAAAAGATTTTCTTCAGGAAACCCCTGCTCTTTAGCAAACTGTAATGCTCCATCACCCACCAACATCACATGAGGAGTCTTTTCCATTATTGCCCGTGCAACAGTGATCGGGTGCTTGATCCCTTCTAATGCGGCTACTGACCCTATACCCGCAAACTCATCCATAATACAGGCATCTAGGGTCACCTTACCGTCTCTATCTGGACGTCCACCATAACCGACACTACGTTCTGTCGGATCGGCTTCTGTAAATCGTACTCCTTGCTCTACCGCATCCAAGGCCCTACCCCCTGCAATCAATACTTTCCAAGCCTCTTCGTTGGCTTTCAAACCAAAATCCCAAGTTGATAAAACGACCGGTTTATTTATTTTTTTGTTGGGCATCCCTTGGGACAACTGCGGAGCAAGCCCCAAAGCAATAGATCCTAACCCGATCTTATGTAAAAATTTTCTTCTAGAATTCATGACTTTTCAAATTCGTTATCTTTAAATTTAGTAAACAGAAAGCTCATCTACAAACAACCAGCTGTCATTCCCGGCCCCCGGGAAACCGGCGGGGATTTTACCTACGTGCTCTACTTCAACACGCACAAAGCGTGCTTCCTGTGCTTTGAAATTAAGCTTTATCGTACCTCTAGATGCATCGATATCCTCTTGTCCAACAGTAGCTATTAAATCAAACACCTTTCCATCGTTAGAAACAGACACCTTCACTGCTTTGGGATAATGGATCCAACTACCCTTCTGATCCACGGTGTTCAAAGCCACCGTAGTAAATTTAAGAGATTCTCCCAAATCGATTGTAGCGACCAAATCCTGTCCATTAAAACCAAGCCAGTCTCTTTTAAAATAATTTTTATTACCATAGACTCCATCCACCAGACTACTGTTTCCATTTGCCGAATAACTAGAACTAGCTTTATGGAGCAATTCAATAGATTTACCAGTGGATTTACTAACTAAAAACTCTTGACTCAAAAGTGGGCTCTTCATCTTTCCATTCGAAAAACTTGCCGCATTGATCCGCATTGTTTTGTCTACTGGGATAGGGCTCTTGTACAAGAGGCTCTGACCCGTCGGAATGGAACCATCTACCGTATATCGAATAACATCCCCTTCGTTAACAGTGCTTAACTCAAAGTACATCTTCCCGCCTCGAGGAACATTATTGCCACTAATTTCAAAGATAGCTTTACTATAATTTATGTTCTTCTTTTCTAAGAAACCCATATGCTCGATTACGCGTTTTTCAAATGCGGGATAGGATTTATACTGCGAAGTACCCCAAGCTACCTCAGAAAGCGCGAACAAACGTGGAAATAGCATGTATTGCACATGTCTAAAGTTTGGAATGTACTCTGTCCACATATTTGCTTGTGGACCCAAGATATGTTTCGCTTCCTCTTGATTAAGAGCCGTAGGGATAGGATTAAAGCTATATGCCTGATCTAATCGTATCTCGGCACTAAAAGCTAGAGGTTCAGATTGTGGATTTCCTTGGTAATAATCAAAATACATATGACTAACCGGAGTCATTATTGCATCATGCCCAGTCTTCGCTGCGTGAATAGCCCCCTCAATACCTGTCCAACTCATTACCGTCGCATCGGGAGCCAGCCCTCCCTCTAGAATTTCATCCCAACCAATAATACGTTTGCCCTTTTTATTGATATACTTTTCCATACGCTTAATAAAGTAGGATTGTAATTCTGCTTCATTTTTCAAGCCTTCCTTCTTTATCAAAGCCTGACAGTGTGGACAGGATTTCCATCTGGTCTTAGGAGCTTCATCCCCCCCAATATGAATGTATTTATTGGGAAATAAGGCAATTACTTCATCTATCACGTCTTCTAAAAGAGCGAAAGTCTCCTCTTTCGGACAAAAGATATCGTCCATCACGCCCCAGGTCGTACCCACCTCGAATGGTCCACCTGTACAGGACAATTCAGGATAAGCTGCCAAAGCAGCCTGCGCATGACCCGGCATTTCAATCTCTGGGATCACATCAATATGTAGCTTGGTCGCATAGGCCACCACGTCTTTAATTTGATCTTGGGTATAAAAACCTCCATAGCGTCCATCTTTAACTCTATCCACCTCATACTCAACGCCAGGATTCTTTTTACGATAAGCACCAATTTCTGTCAACTTGGGATGACTCTTGATCTCTATCCGCCAACCTTGATCATCTGTAAGATGCCAATGAAACGTATTAATTTTATACCAGGAAAGATAATCCAGATAGTTCTTGACCTCTTTTACGGTGAAAAAGTGCCGACAAACGTCCAAATGCATACCCCGATAAGAAAACTTGGCGTAATCCTTTATTTCCAAATAAGGGAGACTTCCCTTGTCTTTATTTTCTACTACAAGTTGCAACAGAGTTTGAACGCCATAAAACGCTCCTCTACCAGTAGCTGCACTTATAGTGATGCCTTTTTTATCAATTTTAAGCTCATAATAATCGTATTGATCTGCTGGCGGTTGCGCTATTTTCACAAAATGTACGTTTCCTTTCTTTGCAACGATAGCCGGCGACTCAGGCCCAGTGGTTCGCAGCTGCTCCACAAGATAAACTGCTTCATTGGCAAACACCGAATTATTAACACGCCACTCTTTATCAAAAGCCAAACGACCATTTTCAGCAACATGTAAATATTGTGGTTGAGGAATAAGTTGTTCTTGTCCTTCGGATGGAAATATAAAAGAAAATAGGAACGCTAACAGTAATAGTTTATATCGTATCATGGTAATTTCATTTTAACAAAACTACTATTTCTAAATCGGAGTTTAAAATAGTAGTAAAACGTTATAGCATATTGATACAAAAAGAGCTGTCACTCCAGAATGACAGCTCTTTTATCCTGTTTTAAGCGCAACAGTCTACCCAAAATAGCACAACTATATCGCGGCTGTCTTTTGTTTCAACCATGCCGACTCCTCTTCGCTTAATAATGGAGATAATTTCTCATATACCCATTGGTTGTAATTATTAAGCCAATCAATGTGGCTCTGATGAAGTAAGCTTTTCTCCACCAGATCAGTGGCTATATAGCAGATAGTCAATGTCTCAAAGTGCATAAAATCACCAAACTGTGAACTTTCGTAGTTTGACGTCAACACCAGGTTTTCAATACGTATCCCATGTTTTCCTTCACGGTATAGACCCGGCTCGATAGAGGTAATCATACCTTCCTCCAAAGCAACATCTACGGCAGTTGGGTTAAGGGTTTGAGGTCCCTCATGCACATTCAAAAAGAATCCGATACCATGCCCTGTACCATGTCCGTAATTACGCAAAGTCTCCCAGATCGGGCGTCTTGTTATTGCATCAATCTGATACCCACGGGTACCTTGAGGATAAATAGCCTGACTACCTTCGATAGTCCCTTTTAGTACAATCGTATAATCCTCTTTTTCCTCTTGTGTTATATTGCCCAAGGAGATAACCCGAGTGATATCTGTCGTGCCCGTACGGTATTGACCACCCGAGTCTACGAGTAATAATCCAGAAGGTTTTAATGTATAATTGCTCGATGGTATAGCATGATAATGCGGTAGAGCTCCATGATCTAAATAACCGGCAATCGTATTAAAGCTGATATCTACAAAACCCGGCTGCTCAGCTCTGAATCCCTGCAATTTTTCTGCAATCGAAATTTCTGAAAGCTCTTCCTTGCCTAAGCTTTCTTCCAGCCATTTGAAAAACCTCGTCATTGCTACGCCATCATTCACCATGGTAGTACGCATATGCGATATCTCTACCTTATTTTTCAAGGCTTTCAAACTTGTAGAAGGGTTAAGACGCTCTACAATTTTCACTCCACTAGGAATACTATCATAAATGGCAAAACAGGTACGTTTAGGATCGATGAGTATACTTTCGATCGAAAGACCTTTGACAAAATCGAAAGCTTTGGAGTAATCCTGTACCTCTACGCCGTATCCCGCTAATTCTGCCACTGCTTCTGCATTCAACTTCGATGTTTCAACAAACAAAATTGCATCCTTTTTTGAAACATATACAAAGCCTAGAACCACAGGATTGCACGGCACATCCTGTCCTCTCACGTTTAGTAACCACGCTAAATCATCCAGAGATGACACAAAATGCCCCTCTACCCGATACTTTTCCAGAGCGCTGCGAACGGCGGTCAATTTTGACACGGTGTCCTGCCCCGTAGTAGAAGCATCTAACAAATAGGCTTTCACCTGAGGCAACGATGGTCTTCCGTCCCATATAGAACTTAATAAATCCACATGACCATCGACGACCATTCCTCGAGGTTCTAATACATTTTTCACAGTTTGCGCCACCAACAAGGACGCTAAGTTGCCATCAAACGCGACTTTAGTCCCTGCTCCGAATCTTTGATCCAACCATTCTACGTATTCTGCCGCGTGTTGTACTTTCAGTTTTACTAATTCAAAGCCAGTTCCTGCAAGTTGTTCAGTAGCCTGAACGAAATAACGAGCATCGGTCCATAGTCCTGCAAAGTCTTGTGTGATCATTAAGGTCCCTGCAGAACCACTAAAGCCTGAAGTCCACTCAATACATTTGTAACGCTCTGGCAAGTACTCACTAATATGAGGATCCGAAGAAGGAATAATATAGGCATCAATACCTTGTTCCTTCATCAATCCACGAATTTTGGTTAATCTTTCTAAATGTGACATATTATTTCAACTAAATATCTTGCGCAAGTTAGCGAATTCTGTTCCTTTACAGAACTTTAGACCGGTATTTCTTTTTATGTTTATGTGACATCAATAGTTTTCCGCTCTATATCTACGGTCATAACATCTCGATATTTAAAGAATAGTTGATAGATGTTTCGACTGCACTACGTTCCGCTCAACATGACGGTGCGGTTTGTGTTAAGCACATTCGTTGTATTGTATATACAGCGCATTTTCTTTAGGTTTGTCAAAACTCGAACAATCTTTATGAACACTAAACACTATATCACATTACTCTGTTCCTCATTCCTGTTTATTACTGCTACGCTAGCCCAGTCTACGCAGCAAAATCTTCAGAAAGGCTTCGATACGTTCTTAGCCATGCCCAGCTTAAAGAACGGTATAGCCAGTTTACATATTATTGATAAAAGTACAGGATCTACATTATTTGAGAAAAATAGTCAAATTGGTCTTCCTACAGCCTCAACATTAAAAGTCATCACTTCTATAACAGGACTAGACCTGTTGGGATCAGAATATACCTACAAAACAAAACTATATTATACAGGTACGATAGACAGCGTTGGTATCCTCCACGGCGACATCGTAGTTCAAGGATCGGGAGATCCAACATTGGGTAGCGATCGTTACGAGCAGACAAAAGAGCAATTGCTATTAGATAAGTGGATAAATGCTATTAAAAGTGCAGGTATCACAGCTATTGATGGGCGCATCATCGGCGACGACAGGATGTATAACGGGAATGATGTCCCAGGTGGCTGGATATGGACTGATATAGGTAATTACTACGGTGCTGGTATATCTGCACTCAATTGGCGGGAAAACAAAGCTGGAGTTAACTTTCAAAGTGGTACACCCAATGCCCCTGCCCCAATCGTCCAAACGACATCAGACCTTTCTTATCTGCAATTGGTCAACACCGTAAAAGTGGGAAGACCTGGATCTGGTGACAATGTATATGCCTACTCGGCACCCTATTCTGAAAAAATATACTTAAAAGGCACTTATGGTCAAGACCTTAAAAAGACCATTGAAATTTCTGTGCCGGACCCTGCATTTGATTTAGCATTTCAACTTACCAAAACAGCGAATACGGCAGGCATTCCTGTGCTTATGGAACCTACCACTGGTCAAAGACTAGTTGAACAAGACTCCATATTCCCACAGAAGACTGCAGAGTTATCCACGCATGTATCACCCAAACTAATTGATATTGTCTACTGGTTTAACCAAAAGAGTATTAATTTATACGGAGAGGCAATACTGAGAAGTATAGCTTATATCAGCGGAGGTAAAGTGACCACATTGGATGGGGCTAATTATCTGCAAAAATTCTGGAAACAGAAGCTACAACTTAACAGCAGCGAGTTAGACATTATAGATGGATCTGGGTTGTCACCACAGAACAACGTTACGACATTTGCTATGAACAAAATCATGCAATACGCAGCGAGTAGGCCTTGGTCCGATTCTTTTGTAAAAAGCCTCCCAGTATATAATGGGATGACAATGAAAAGCGGAACGATCAGCGGAACCCTTGGTTATACCGGTTACCATAAAGCCAAAGATGGCAAAGAATATACATTTACACTATTGGTGTACAACTATGACGGGAGCGCATCAAAAATGCGTCAAAGTATGTTTAATCTTTTAGACATCCTGAAATAATAGCATTAATATTGCATATATTGAAGAAACAGAATAATACATTTCCACAATTAATAAACACATAAGATTGCGGACAATCTCTAAATTCATTATATATTTAAGACGCAATTATATTGTGCATAAAGGTGAATTTATGTAGGTTTGTAGCCTTAAATTTGACACACAGATCTAAAAATGAGTAATATCAACAGAAAGAAGGAGGCCCTAGACTATCATGCTATGGGTCGTCCGGGTAAAATTGCAGTTGTTCCGACAAAACCATACAATTCACAGAGAGACTTATCATTAGCCTATTCACCTGGGGTAGCAGAACCTTGTTTAGCGATTGCTGAAAACCCGGAAGATGCTTACAAATATACCGCTAAAGGAAATTTAGTCGCTGTAATCAGTAATGGTACCGCTGTTCTTGGTTTGGGTGATATCGGTGCACAAGCCGGTAAACCCGTCATGGAGGGCAAAGGACTTCTTTTCAAGATATTTGCCGATATAGATGTATTCGATATCGAATTGGACACCAAAAATGTTGACGAATTTGTGCGTATTGTTAAGGCACTAGAGCCAACTTTCGGAGGTATTAACCTGGAGGATATTAAAGCGCCTGAATGTTTTGAAATAGAAAGACGCTTAAAGGCAGAAATGAATATTCCGGTGATGCATGATGACCAACATGGTACTGCTATTATCTCTGGGGCCGCGCTTATCAATGCCTGTGAACTTCAAGGCAAGGATATTGCTTCCGTTAAGATCGTAGTAAACGGCGCTGGCGCTGCAGCTATTTCCTGTACAGCGATGTATATTGCCGTAGGTGCGCGTAAAGAAAATATCGTGATGTTAGACAGTAAAGGTGTCATCCGTAGCGACCGTGAGCAGCTGGATCCGTCAAAAGCGGAATGGGCGACTGAGCGTGACATACACACACTTGCCGACGCTGTAAAAGATTCTGATGTATTTATCGGCCTATCAGCGGCAGACGTACTTACACCGGAAATGTTGCAATCAATGGCGGCAAAGCCGATTGTATTGGCTATGGCTAATCCAAACCCAGAAATCGCCTATGACCTAGCAGTAGCGACAAGGACAGATATTATAATGGGAACAGGCCGTTCGGATTTCCCGAACCAAGTGAACAACGTACTAGGATTTCCTTACATTTTTAGAGGAGCCCTGGATGTTAGAGCGACAGCTATTAATGAGGATATGAAGATCGCTGCCGTCCGTGCTATCGCCGAACTTGCGAAAGCAGCGGTTCCAGAAGAAGTGAATCAAGCTTATAATACAAGTAACCTTCGATTCGGCACAGACTATGTCATTCCTAAACCAACGGATCCTCGCCTGATTACAGAGGTATCGGTAGCTGTTGCTAAAGCCGCTATCGCTTCTGGTGTTGCCCGCAAGACCATAGATAACTGGGAAAATTATAAGGAGGAGCTTCGCAAACGCTTGGGTAAGGACGATGGAATTATGCGAAAAGTAACTTCGATCGCCAAAAACAACCCTAAAAGAGTGGTATTCGCTGAAGCGGATAATGCAAAAACACTTCGTGCTGCCCAGATTGTGAAAGAAGAAGGTATCGCTATCCCTATCTTATTAGGAAATAGAGAACGTATCGTTAAGATGATCGAGGACTATGCTTTTGATTTAGACAACGTTACTATTATTGATCCTAAAGAAGAGGAAAACACAGCACGTTTTGAAAAATATGCAGAACACCTTTATAAAAAGAGACAACGCAGAGGTGTATCAAAGATGGATGCGATCAAATTAATGTCCAATCGCAATTACTTCGCTGCTAGTATGGTCGAATTTGGAGATGCAGACACCTTAATTTCAGGTTTAACGAGAAACTATGCGTCTACAATCAAACCGGCACTGCATGTGATCGGAGCCAAAGAAGGCAGTCGTATTGTCGGGATGTACATGATGCTGACTTCCAAAGGCCCCTTATTTTTGGGAGATACAACGGTCAACACGGACCCAACAGCAGAAGAACTAGCAGACATCACCGTATTGATGGAGAAAGCAGTTCGGCGATTTAATGTTAAACCAAGAATAGCAATGCTTTCTTACTCCAACTTCGGTTCCTCCGATGGACCTACTCCAACCAAGGTGCGTGAAGCGGTAAATATATTACATAAGAATCATCCTAACATCGTTGTGGACGGCGAATTACAAGCTAATTTTGCGTTGAACAAAGAAATGTTGGAAAGCAATTTCCCTTTTAGCACACTGAAAGGCGAAAATGCTAATACACTGATATTTCCAACCCTAGCATCTGGAAACATCGCTTATAAGCTTTTACAAGAAGTGGGTGATGCTGAAGCCGTAGGTCCTATATTATTGGGAATGAACAAACCTATACATGTACTACAGCTGGATAGCTCTGTTCGTGAGATAGTAAATATGGTGACTATTGCAGTTGTGGACGCACAAGCCCATGAAAGTTTAAAATAAGGTGACGATAGTTACAAAGGTAATGAGGGTGAAGATGGTTCACCTAATATAAATAAAAAACAAAACCATGTACGATTATTTCAATGGTAAACTCGTATTCAAAGCCCCTACCCATGTCATACTTGAGGTGGGGGGCATTGGATACCATGTTCATATCTCGCTGACCACATATTCTTTGATTAAAGATCAGGAAAGCTGTAAACTGTTTATTTCTTTTCAGGTTCGTGAAGATGCCCATACACTTTTCGGATTCGCTACAGAGGGAGAACGTCACCTATTTAACCATTTGATATCGGTTTCCGGGATAGGTCCCAACACAGGAAGAATGATGTTATCCTCTATTACCCCCGAAGAGATACAATCTGCTATAATCAACGGACAAGTAGCGGTGATTCAAAAAATAAAAGGCATAGGTCCTAAGACTGCTCAACGTGTTATTCTTGAATTACAAGATAAGCTCAAGAAACAAGGTGATCATGCTTTGCTTCCTCTCCCCGTCACCATCCAATCTATTCCAGAAGAAGCCCTTTCCGCTCTTGTTATGCTAGGTTTTCCAAAATCTCAAGTCGAAAAAACACTGGCTGCTATCGTCCAGATAGAAAGTGGATACACCGTTGAAGAACTCATTAAAGCTGCACTAAAAAAAATGTAGACTCGGCAACAGAGTCTACATTAATAAATTTTAACATTTCGTCCATAAGAATATCTTTGAGAGTTTTTTGTTATTATTAATTAAAACATTGATATTTGCTTGAATTATAGCAATTATTAATTTTATTTAGCCAAATACTCTTGAAAAAGCTTAGGTCATTATTTACATTACTGATACTTGTTTGTGTACTGATAAATCTAGGCTATGCACAAGTCGTAACACCGGTCACTAGCTTATCCGCAAATGATTCTACGAAATTAAAATACCAGTTAAAGGACAATCCCTTTATCAAACTACCCAAATCTTACAGACCTATTGCTTTAGATATTCCCGAAAACATCGAACGCGAAATTACCTTTGACCCGGAGACCAAACAATACATCATCCGCGAAAAGTTAGGTTCGAAGATGTATAGACCACCACTTTATCTGACGATCGATGAATTTAAAGACTATGAATTCAAGCGTCTGAAAAAGAATTATTGGGAAGAACTAGCAGGTAAAGAAATGGCGGAAGAACGCCGTCGCCGCCTTTTCCCTGTAATTGAAATCAACAGTCCTACATTCGAAAAGATTTTTGGCGGTAATACCATAGACATCAATCCTCGAGGTAGCGTTGAAGTTGGTATCATGGCGCAGTACAATACCAACGATAACCCGATGTTTAATGAGCGCCAACGCAAACAGTGGGGAATGGATTTTGACCAAAACATGAACCTAAACCTTGTTGGTAATATTGGAGAGCGTGTCAAAGTCAATGCGAATTTCAATTCTAGAGCTCAATTTGGCTTTGAAAACCAGATCAGATTTGACTACGTTGCAGGGGATGATGATATTATCCGTCGACTGGAGATAGGTAATGTTAATATGGCACTTAATTCTACCTTAATTCAAGGAGCAGAGTCACTTTTCGGTATCAAAACACAGTTGCAATTTGGCAAATTGGCTGTTACGGGACTTCTATCGCAGCAACGTTCCAATAAAAAAGAAATTACGCTGTCTAATGGTAGTCGAGAAAGTGAAATGGTACTGGAAATGAGCAACTATGAGGCCAACCAGCACTATTTCTTAGGCCAATACTTTAGAGAGACCTACAATCAGTCACTAGCACTAGCCCCCATCATCAATACACCGGTTAACATTACGCAAGTGGAGGTGTGGGTGAATAACCGCTCTAACTCTTACGAAGAATCCAGAGATATTATGGCACTGATGGATTTAGGAGAGCATACGCCGTATAACAATATTATCAATAGGGTATCTCCTTCAAAATTACCTTCAACAGGTATACCTGGCGCTTTGTCTTCGGATATATCCAACGATTTACTAACACAACTTGGAGAGCCTGGGCGCGAATCCACAAGTAATGTTGTACAGAGTTTTTTCGCAGGAAGTGGCGCTAATGATAACTATGCAAAACTAACTTATGCGCGCAAACTAGTTGAAGGGAGAGACTACACCATCAACAGGCGCTTGGGCTATGTCTCCTTGGTATACCCCTTAGGACAAGATCAGGTACTTGCTGTAGCTTATCGGTATATGGCCAACGGAAAGGAATACCAAGTAGGTGAGTTCAGTACGGATATACCGGTATCCCCGTCTGCTCCGAAGATGTTGTACACCAAACTATTGAAGAATGAAGTTCTAAAAACAAACCTTCCTATTTGGGCGTTGATGATGAAAAATATCTATTCGCTCAATGCGACTAATATATCCGAACAAAATTTATTCTTACAGATCTACCGCACGGAAACTGAGACTGGTGCTGAACGCCCGTCTATGTATGAAGGAAGCAAAACAGCAGATAAAACCTGGTTACAATTGACGGCATTAGATCGCATTACACAGAATCAGGCTGCCGGTTCTGACGGGTTATTTGATTTTTTACCAGATATCACGATTGAGCCCATACGAGGAAAGCTGATCTTTCCTGTTGTCGAGCCTTTTGGTAAAGATCTAGCCGAGCAATTTGCTACCGGAGAAAATGATCTTATCGAAAAATATACCTATCCCGAGTTGTATACACATACTAAGGTGGATGCTGAACAAAAATTCCCAAACAAAAACAGGTATAGATTAAAAGGAAAATATCAATCAGGCTCAGGCACAGAATACCAATTGAATGTGATGAATCTAAGGCCAGGCCAACTCCGCGTCATGTCGGGTGGTGCTATCCTTACTGAAGGAACCGACTACATGGTAGACTACCAGATCGGAACCTTACGTATACTGAACCAAGCACTTGTCCTATCCGGTCAACCCATCACAGTATCGGTGGAAGATGAGACCTTATTTGGCTTACAGCAAAAAACACTAATGGGAGGCCGTCTAGACTATACCGTCAATAAAAACCTGATGGTCGGAGCTACCATTATGAATCTGACGGAAAAACCTATATCGGAGAAAGTATTTATAGGGGAAGAACCTATATCTAACACCATGTTAGGGGCCGATATTACCTACAATGCGCCTTCACGTTGGTTGACCCGTATGGTAGACAAATTGCCTTTCCTGAGCACAAAAGAAGAGTCTCACATTAGCTTTTATGGAGAATTTGCACATCTCAAACCTGGACACCCTAAAGGTCTAAATACAGCTAATGGAAACACAGGAACGACCTACATTGACAATTTTGAAAACAACTTTTCTTATATAGATATCAAAGGACAATTGGGTTGGCAGATTTCTGGAACCCCTCGAATGTTCGCTGAATCCAATTTAACCAATGATCTTGCCTACGGTTATAACAGGGCGCAATTGGCATTCTACAATATTGATCCGATTTTCTATCAATCGTCAAGTCTCAATCCTCGCGTAAACGAGCGCTTCCTGCTGGATCACCGGACACGAAAAGTCACGGAAAAGGAAGTTTTCCCATACAAGGAGATTAAAACTGGAGGTGATGCCTTTTTACCAACGCTGGATCTGGCTTACTACCCGATGTTACGCGGTCAGTTTAACTATACGACGACAGGGATAGCAGCCGATGGCAAGTTATTAAATCCCCAAAACCGATGGGGCGGCATGTTCCGTAAAATTGACCAAACGGATTTCGAAGCGCAAAACATCGAGTTTTTGGAAATGTGGATGATGGATCCAACTTTGACAAACCCGAATAAAAATGGTGGAGATATCTATATCAACCTGGGAAATGTTTCAGAAGACATCCTTAAAGACGGTAGAAAGTCTTTAGAAAATGGACTTTCTCCCACCGGTGACAAGACTTTAGTTGACCAAACTGTTTGGGGACATGTCGTACGTAATCAACCTGTCGTCCAAGCTTTTGAAAACTCGGATGCCAGTAGACTTTTACAAGATGTAGGTCTTGATGGTCTGACCAATGACGAAGAGCGTTCTTTCCATGCTAATTTTCTAAACCAGATGCAAGGAATACTGGACCCTCAGGCCTTTGCTAAGCTACAAGGTGACCCTTCCTCGGATGATTACACGTATTTTAGAGGAAATCATTTTGACCAAAATGTGGGTATTTTGGAACGCTACCAACAGTACAATGGTACACAAGGAAATACACGGACTAACAACCAGTCGCTAGCCGACTACGGTGTAGAAACCTCTGCTAGTACATTGCTTCCTGATGGTGAAGATGTCAACCGCGACAACACCATGAATGAAATTGACGAGTACTATCAGTACAAGCTTTCCATACGACCTCAGGATATGGTTGTGGGCAAAAATTTCATTGTAGACGAACAAACTTCCAAAGTCCGTGTCCTCGATAAAAATCTTGATGTTAAATGGTATAAATTACGTATTCCTCTAAATGAGTTTGAGAGTCGTGAAGGTAATATTCAGGACTTCAAATCGATCCGCTTTATCCGTTTATTCATGACCAATTTTGCCGATACTTCTGTCGTTCGATTTGGAAGAATGCAGTTTGTACGTGGCGATTGGAGAAAATACAACGCAGAAAATATAGCGTCCAAAGTTATTGCAGACCATAGTATGGGAGTAGTTGCTTCAGACAATTCTACGTTCAATGTCGCCAACATCAGTATTGAAGAAAACGGCAAACGTGAACCTATCCCTTATGTAGTCCCTCCAGGCATCAACCGACAGGTCGATATATCAAATAACAATCTGGACATACAGCTGAATGAACAGTCCATGAGTCTTGATGTAAAACAGTTGCGGGACGGCTATGGTAGGGCAACGTTCAAAACAGCTTCTCACGATTTCAGACCTTACGGACGACTCGAAATGTTTATACATGCCGAGGGAGAGAACTTAAATAAGGGTGATTTTAGAGCATTCATACGTGTAGGTACAGACGACAAGTATAACTACTATGAATATGATATGCCTTTGAGCATCACAACTCCAGGCACAAGCTCTCCGGATCTAATCTGGCCAGAGGAGAACAGGATGAATATTCAGATCAAATTATTTCAAGATGCCAAGATTGCTCGGGATAATGCCAAACTGAATGGACAGCCTTGGCCACTAGATGTCCCTTATGAACATTCGGATGGTAAAAATAGAATTCTCATTATAGGAACCCCAGATATCTCTAAAGTACGTTTCTATATGGTCGGAGTACGTAACCCTTTGCGTGGTACGTCTACGAGTACCCCTATGGATGATGGAAGAGATTTGGCCGGAGAATTCTGGTTTAATGAACTGCGCCTAACTGATTTTGATGACAAAGGTGGATGGGCGGCCACAGCACGACTTAATTTAAAACTCGCAGATTTCGCAAATGTGTCTGTTACCGGCACAAAATCGACCATAGGTTTTGGATCTATTTCCCAAAGAGTCGGCGAACGAAACCGTTCGGACAACTTCTTTTTTGATATTACCACAAATGCTGAATTTGGAAAATTCTTCCATCCAAGACATGGTGTCATTATCCCGTTCTATTTTAACTACTCCAATCAAACGGCAACACCGGAGTTTAATCCACTTAGTCCAGATATTGAGTTAAATAGCGCCTTAGCCACATTATCAAACAACAGAAGAGATTCCTTGCTTCGTTTAGTACAAGATTACACGACCCGCAAAGGTTTCAGTTTTACAAACGTTCGCAAGATCAGAACGGATAACGAAAGCCCTATTCGTCCTTGGGATATCGAGAACTTTGGACTTTCATATGCATTTAGCGAGTATTACCATAGAGACTTCAATACGGCATCTAACTTACAACGCAATTATCGCGGTGCTTTAGATTACACGTTTAGTAACCCGACGACTCATTTCTACGAACCTTTTAAGAATCTTAAATCTAAGAATTTAGGATTGATCCGGGATATGAATTTCAATCTGATGCCATCGTTGTTGAATTTCAGAATGGAGGTCAACCGTATTTATAACGAAAATACGCTTCGTGACAACTCCTCAAACAACGTGTTGCCGACCTACTACAACAAGAACTTTAACATGAGTCGGATATATGGAATCAGCTGGGATCTAACGAAGTCTCTACGTTTGGATTTCAACGCTACTAATTATTCCATTATCGACGAGCCAAACGGCAGAATCGACGGAGCAAAACGAGATACATTATGGTCTAATTTCTGGAAAATGGGCCGAACTACAGATTATAATCACATGATGAATGTGACCTACTCGTTGCCTATTAATAAGATTCCTTACTTAGAATGGGTGAATGCTACAGCTCGATATGGTACACAATTCAACTGGCAAAGTGAACCTCTTTTGAGTCTCCAAAATGAAAACATTAATCTGGGTAATAGTATCCAAAATAACAGGACTATACAGATCAATCCAACGTTAAACCTAAGCGCTCTTTACAGCAAATTTAGGTTTATCCGTCAAAATACAGGACGAGATAGCAAAGGAGCTGTACCATTCTTCGTGCAGTTGTTAACGTCTATCCGGAACGTAAATGGAGCTTATACAAAAACGGAAGGTACTTATCTGCCAGGATATACCCCTACGACAAACCTTTTAGGTTTTGATTTTGATGCAAATGCACCGGGCTGGGGATTTTTATTTGGTGGCCAGGGCGATATTCTGAGCAAAGCAGCGCGCAACGGTTGGCTATCGTCTGATACCCTACAGACCAACATGTATACGAAGACTTTTGCGGAGAACATCTCTGTAGTCGCTAATTTAGAACCGATTAAGGGCTTACGTGTCGATTTGACGATGTCTCGTATAGATAATTATAATTATACTGCTGCCATGCAGTTTAATGCGACAACGGGTCAATTAGAGAGTGTCTCGCCATATGTGACAGGAAACTACACCGTATCACAGATTTCTATACGTACTTCTTTCAAAAATAGCGATGATTTGTTTAAAAAGTTTGAGGAACACCGACTCGCCATATCGCAACGTTTAGGAGAAAAGAATATTAATTCCGTAGGACAATCTGCAGATTTTTATGCAGATGGGTATGGTAAGACCCAACAGGATGTTGTTGTAAATGCTTTCTTAGCTACCTATCTGGGCAAAGACGCTAAATCCGCTGAACAAGGTATTAAACCTAAATTCCCGCTCCCTAACTGGCGGATATCCTTCAACGGTTTAGTTGGTATTTTAGGTATACAAGACTTTATCAGTTCTATAAACATTAATCACGCTTATCAATCCCAATATATCATTGGTGGTTATACATCAACTGCAAGGTATGAAGAGGCCGACGGTATGCCTTATTCACGGGATGCAAACCAAAACTTTTTGCCTCAAAGTCAATATGGTCAAATATCTATTATTGATAGGTTTGTTCCATTAATTGGTGTAGATATGCGTTTTGCAAATAGCCTATCCGTAAACTCAGAGTACCGCAAATCACGGGATATGAATATGAGTTTACAGAATAGTCAACTGGCTATGATGACGGATCAATCTTTTATCGTGGGTATGGGATACAGAAAGAACAATGTACGTCTTCCTTTCGGGATTTTTGAGGATCGTAAATGGGTAAATGACATGAACTTCAGGGTTGATTTTGCCTTGAATGATAGAAAGACGACGGTATACCGTTCAGATATTAATCAAGCAGAAGTATCAGGAGGAAACAAAAGTTTAACGGTAAACCCTTCGCTGGACTATACAATCAATCAGTTCTACAACATCCGTCTATTCTATAATTCAAATGCAGTACGTCCATATACATCTCAAAACTACGCTACATCGTATACGTATTTCGGAATAAATGTTCGTATTCAATTTCAATAGGAAGTGAATAAGGTGATCATCGTGAGAACAACATCACTATCATCACCTCCTTCACCATCATAACTTGAAACAAAATGGCTGAAGATCTAAAAATAAATAAAGGAAACAAAGAAGAGCAGTATAAGAGCTTGCTTCCTCAAATCGAGGCTCTTTTAAAAGGAGAGTCTGATGAAATTGCCAACCTCGCTAATGTAGCTGCTGCGCTTAAAGAACAGTTTAATTTCTTTTGGGTAGGTTTTTATATTGTAAAAGGCGAACAGTTGGTATTAGGTCCTTTTCAAGGACCTGTAGCCTGCACTCGTATAGCTTATAACAAAGGGGTATGCGGAACGGCATGGGCACAAAAAGACACTTTAATTGTTCCAAATGTAGACGAATTTCCTGGCCATATAGCTTGTAGCTCCCTTTCCAAGTCAGAAATTGTGTTGCCTATAATTCGGAACAATGAGGTAATTGCAATATTGGATGTAGACAGTGAAGAGTTGAATACCTTCAATGAAATAGACGCCAAGTACTTAAAAGAGATAGTTGATCTTGTTATCCTGTGATCGAGTTATCTTGTGAACATGTTAACCAGTGAACTAGTTACTTCTAACTTGAAAACTTCATAACCTCATAACTCCACTGACCATAGCTTGATCTGCTTATCATCACCTGCTGTACAGAGTACCTTGATATCCTTATCATAAGCTACACTATTGATGGAAAGCTGATGCGAATCAATACCTTTATCTTTTGAAATATTCTTTAGCAATCGGAAATTTTGATCCCATAGTTTAATGGTCTTATCTCTACTCACGGTCACCAAGTGATCCGAGACGGCGCATATTCCATATATTGTAAAAAAATGGGGTGTTACTTCCGCTTGCTTCTCTAGAAAAGGCAGGCTGAATTTATAAAGACGGGCATCACGTCCCGCCGTATATAAATACTCCTTATGAAAAAGCATACTCGATATGCCCATTTCGTGTTTAGCAGATTGCGTGATTAAATGAAAATCGTCTGCGACATGAATATATACAACACCTTGCTTATCGCCAAAAGCGATATTTTTTTGATCTTCCGAAACAGCTATTGTACGAACACGGTCTTTTGATACCAGAAAGGTATAAAGTAGCTGAAAACCGTCTAAACTCCAAACATAAGCCTTCCCCTCCTCTCCTATAGCAATTATTTCATTCTTTGACGACAATATCTGAATACTAAAAATAGCTCCTTTATCTACTTTTAGTTTAGCGATCAACTGAGGTTCGGTACGTTGAATAATGAAAAGCTCTCCATTACGCATACCGGCTGCAATCCAATCTGTGTCAGGAATAAGTTTCAAACAGTACACTGAAGAGGGAACAGCACATAACAGCCGCTTGAATTGTTGGGAGACGAGGTCCCATTCTACAATTCCTTTATCATTTCCGGCGGAATATAATAGGTGTCGCGATGTATCTACTTCTAATGTATAGATCGGATTTTGGTGTCCCGTCAAAGTGCCCTGCAAACTAATTTCTGTCATATCTAATAAACGTAATAGCCAATAGACGAAATTAGTCAAATATCATGGAGAGACAAACTTAGTTGTAAACAATATGATCGTTAAGTTTCTTTTTTAACCGCTGCTTAGCTTTTTTAATACCATCCAAGGAAACAGATAATCTATCCGCCAATTCCTTATTGGAGAGTCCTAGGTTAGTAAGAGCTAACAAGCGTAAATCTGAATCAGTAAGCTCAGGGTACTTATGTATCAGATCGCTAAAGAAACAAGGAAAACTATTACTATACGCAAATTTGAATTTTTCCCAATTACGATTATTCATCAAATTTCCATCCATCAGCTGCCGTAGTTCCAAGCTAATCTGAATAGTCTTATGGGAGTCTTCAACGTGAAATCGCTTATCACTCAATATGACCATCGGGCAATATTCTTCTTCTTCTTTACCGCTTTCGACAACTTCTGCCTTTTTGCTTCCACGCTTAGCTTTTTTATACGTAACAACAAAAAGAATAGACAAAGCACCAATCAATGTTACGATCAATAACAGATTTAATTTTTTATATTGTCTGGATTCGTAATAGAATTGATCATAATTCGATTTCTCTTCTTCTAATTTTGCCATTTCAATAGACGCACTATTATTCAATGTCGAGAGTAGTCGATTATATTTTGTCGCTTCTTTTAATGTATTTAACTGACCTTCTTCGATGGCAAGTGTATCCAATAGTCTCGCTTTAAGATCATATGCCTCTACCAAAGTCTGATAACGAATAGGCTTTTTCTCCATCCTGGCGATAAATATGTCAATATTCTTCAACGCCTTTTCAAAATCACGTTGTTGAAACTGCAATTCAGCCATTTTTTTCAATGAACCTAAAGCCGATATCAAGTCTCCTGAAGGTTGTGAATTGTACTTATAATCAAGATCAAAATATTGGATTGCTCTTCCAATGTCCTTCTTCTTAACAAAGGTATTTCCGATATTGCCATAAGCTATCCCCATCCAAGCAGAGTCCAATACAGCATTTGATTTTTCTAAAACTTTTCTAAAATAGGCTATCGCCTCATCAGTCTTGTCCGTATAGAGCGCAATCAACCCCAATGTATTGATGGTATCGAAAAGCTCCCGAGGTGTCAGTTTATTATTATATGTGAGTACTTTTTGGAGCAGCTGTGTTGCCATTTCATAATCTTTAATGTCATAGAAATAGCGAGCTAGCGTGAGATAATATTGCCACACCTGGGCTACATTACTTTCGCCAATTTTATCAAGTGTAAAAAGGCTTTGCCTAAAATAGCGGTACGCATCTGCATACTTGGCGTAAGTATAATAATAATTTCCGAAGCTAAAATTCTGCCGAAACAGCTGTTGGTCTAATGAGTTGTCCTTCGCATATTGAATCGCTCTTTCGTGATTCATTGTAGCTAGACTATTCACTCTATCGTAACGAAGGGAAAAATAATTACCTAATGTCTCGTAATATATACAACTCAGATTTTTATCGTTCTTTTCCTTTGCTAGTTTGTGTATAAATTCGATATTTTTTAATGCGGAGTCTGCTTCATGAATATCAAAATCAAGACGTAAAATCGTAAATGCTTTACAAGCTACAAACTCGCTTTTTACACCGCGTAGTTCTTCATAAGGGTTACGTTCTCCTTTTGCGTCTTTACAAAAGATAGTAAGCAATAATGCACTAATCCAAAGAGGGTATAACCTTTTCACTTTTAGTCTGGTAATTGATTTACAAGACAAATAAATCAAAGGAAAATGACATGAGCAAAAGTAGCTTCTTTTTTGTAGAACTATCGCTACAAAAGAAGCTACTTTTGTCAAATATACCCAAAAAGGGGCATGCTGTATCCCGAAAAAGGGGCTAGTAAGACAGCACTTCTACTTCTGTTCGCCTGTTTGCCTGATGCTCTGCTGCAGAACATTTCACACCATCTGCACAACGATTTACTAAACGGCGTTCGCCATAACCTTTTGCGACAAGACGATCTCGTTCTATACCTCTGGATATAATATAATTAACAGCACTCTCGGCACGTCTTTGAGAAAGTAGGTCGTTATAACGGTGACTACCTCTACTGTCCGTATGACTGGATAACTCAATCCTTAATGTTGGGTTATCTCTCATCGTCCTCACCAATTGATCTAGTACTATCGCTGCATCTTTACGTATATTATGTTTATCGAAATCATAATATATGTCCTCTAACACGAACTTATGACCAACCTCCATTATTGGCTCTAAAAATAAAGAAACCTGGTATATAGTATCTCTCGTAGGTACAGCTGTCACTAGGCTAACAGAATCTGCATGAAAACCTGAACGCTCTCCTAAAATCTTATACTTGGTATTCTTGTCCGCATCAAACATAAATTCAGCTTTCTGACCGCTGTTCGTCTTAGCGATCATTTGTCTTTTGTCGGAATATAACGTAACATTAGTCTCTGCTAAAAGCTCACGCGATTTTTTGTTAAACGTTTTCCCTTGAATAAGAATTTTAAATACAGGCTTTTTTGCCGCATAGTGATAAATATCATCACCGCCTACAGATCCGCTCCTATTGGAAGAAAGGAATCCCTTCCGTTCCTCTCCATTATCTTCTTTCACAAAATATGCAAAATCATCAGATGGGCTATTGACCGGGAAACCCATGTTTTTCACTTGGGATATTTTATTACCCGATACAGCGGCCTCGAATATATCTAGCCCTCCCATACCTGGTTTACCATTACTGGAATAATAGAGTTTATTCGCAAATACCATGGGAAACATTTCATCATATTTCGTATTAACCTCTGCTCCTGCATTCACAGGTGTACTCCAAGTCCCGTCAGTTGTTTGATTACAATACCAAATATCCACACCCCCTACTCCTCCTGGCATATCCGAAGCAAAGTAGAGTCTCTTTTCATCATCACTCCAAGCTGCATGTCCGACAGAATACGCTGCCACATTATTAAAAGGAAATGCTGTTTCTTTCCAACTATTTCCTTCTTTCTCGTAGAGCATTAACTCTAAAACAGAACGTGCCCATTTTTTTCCATCATTACGGTATTTCTGTACCTCTTTACCTGGATAAGTCCGTGTTACATACAACTTATCACCTGCTTTATTACTGGCAACAGGACCTACATGATATTTCGCTTGGTTGATATTCGCATCCTTCAACATAGAACCTTTACCGGACGCATTGATATCCCTTGAAAAAAGTCGCAGAAAAGATTCTCCAGTCATCCCTGACTTTGCTACAGAGGCATCGGATGACTCTCCAGCATATAGTAATGATGTAGGTGTTGCGATCATAGAGAATTCGGAAAGTGACGTATTTACATCGTTAAACGCTAAGATATCTACCTTACCAGGATTGGCTATCCAGCGCGTAGCCGAATCGGCTCCTTGTACCGCTAACTTCACAAAATCATCGTCCCCTTGTTCCTCCAAATACCGTTTGTACATCGCCTTGGCTTCTACATACTTCCCATTCTGTTTAAGTACATTGGCGTAACCTATCAAAGACTGCTTTTTATAATCGGGTCTTTGTACGACACGCGTATACCAGTTTTCAGCAAGATCATAGTTATTAATCTGCGAATAACTCTCCGCCAAACGCTCTAGATTCCTCGTTTTCACTTTTTTCGACTCGCTCAATTTCCCATACAGTTGTGCTGCATTGTAATACTCGTATTTTTCAAAAAGCAAATCTGCCTTTGCCTGCAAACTAAGCTGTTCTTGTGCACAAACGGTAGTCGTAAGGAGTAACAATCCCCAAACGAAATAATGACCTAAAAATATATGATTAAATTTCATTTCAGTACGTTTTAAAAGAACCTTGGACTTAATATCTGTTTCAGCGCACGATCGAAAGCTATACCTAACGTAACTTCGTGCGTACCACTCTGTAGACCGCTCATCTTATTGAGCATTGCATCATAGGAATATCCGATCCGAAAACGCGGTGTAGCATAAAATTGGACGATCCCTTGTACCGAATTCAGCGAGCTTAGCTTCATCGCTGAATTGTCATAGTAATCCCGCTTAAATATCCTAGATCGCGTACGATAGCCTCCTCCAATCCAAAACTTATTATTAAAGATCAACATTGCATTGGCATCAAGCGAAGTAGGTCCCTTGAAATCATCTTTTATTAAGATACTTGGCCGTAGATGCAAGCCCTCCTCTAAAGAGATCATCCCCCCTGCTATTACATAAAGACTTACATTTTTATAGAGACTTTCCAACGAGTTTGCATTAAAGACAAAGTCTTCATTATCTACCGAATTTGAAAATAGATCATGTACTGCTGCTCCGGCATATATCTTCGGTGTCGCATAGTATACACCTAATCTAACATCAGGCACCCAAGTGGAAACTTTACCATCTGGGAGCACACGATCCCCTCCAGTCACTGGATCCAACTTAGTACCATCTAGACCATATTGTGTTACCCCAGCGGCGACCCCTAAGCTAAGCCGTTTGGTATCTTCTGGATCAAGTTGCAAGCGCAAAGCATAATTCGCATATATCGAAGTCGCAGATTGTGCTCCCAGTCCATCCACGGTTACCTGCAGACCTACCCCGTGCCTTCTATTGATAGGATCTAAGACCCCATCAATAGAAATACTTCCTGTCTTTGGAGCTCCGCTCCAGCCTGTCCACTGGCTTCTTAACCCCACCTGTGCAAACCACTCTTCTTTATATCCGGCATATGCTGGATTAACGCTCAGCGAATTGAATATATACTGTGTAAACTGTATGTTCTGCTGTGCTTGTGTTGTTAAAAAACAGGTTAGGCCCATCAGTAACAGCACAAATCTCTTCTTCATATTATTCTTGTTCATGACTTTATGCTTTAGCGTGTTTTGATTAGTACATGACCTTTATATACATCTTCTTTGGTTCCCTTAATCGTCTTGATGATATAGAAATAAGTTCCTTCGTTCAGACCTTGTCCGTTCCATTCATTTCTGTAGTTATCGTTTCGATATACTTCATTACCCCAACGGTTCAAAATAGTCACCTCAGTACGGTCAAACGCTTCGATACCTACGATTTCAAAGGTGTCGTTTACATTATCACCGTTAGGTGTATACACGTTAGGAATGAAAAGCGGCATTGGTAAAACAGTCACTATTCTTTCCGCAGTTCCGGTCACTGTTACGTCTTTCAGATCTTTAGCAGTAACGGTCACTACGTTGACAATCTCGCCTTTGTCAAAGTCGCTACGTACGACCGTGTAACTTGTTTTGCTATTTTTCTCCTTATTGAAAGATACTGTTTCACCAGCTGCCAGTGTCGCTATAGTCTCATTGAGTCCTGTCAAAGGATCACTGATCCGTACATCCTTCAGATCGTATTGCCCTTTGTTTGCAACTGTGATACTGTAATTAATGACTTCCCCCACTTTTTGCACTTCTGTCTTATCAGCAACTTTAGTTACCTCAAGGATACTGCTGAAGAGAACTGGAATCTCAACGGTATTCGAAAGTTTTTCTACCACTCCAGTTGTTGGGTTAAACGATCTAAATGCCACTACTCCTGCTACTGTTCCTTTCACTTGGGCTGTATTTCTAATGTATCCGCGAATTATATCTGCTAACTCCGAAACATAGGTTAGTTCGAATTTTTTAGTTTGTCCGACAGCCAAGTTTCCAGCATTACCTGTGAAGTTCGGGAACATAGGATCTGTAACGACTACATTCGTTAAGTCTGTTGAGCCTGTATTCTTCACTTCAATGGTATACTCTACCTCTTCTCCTAAGAACGTAACGACACTCTTGTCTGCACTTTTCACAATATCGATGTCAGGAGTGAATGTAATTTTAGTCGAAGCATCGTCAGTTACTCGTTCCCTCGATTTCAAAGTAGCTGAGGCTATATTATCTATGGAAGCCTTCAATAGATCTTCGTATTTAGTAACATAAGTTAATGTGTAAGTCTTTACCTCACCAACTTTAAGGTTTATTATATCATTGAAATTCAACATTACATCACCTACAGTCACCTCTTCAAGATCAATATTACCTATATTCGTCACTTTAAGTGTATAGATCAACTCCTCACCAACTTTAGAAACATTTTCTTTATTTACTGTTTTCTCGATAGAAACTTTTCCAGTCTGACAGATATTGATTACGACTTCATTTGATAAACCATCTGTTACTCCTTCTGTAGTACCTATTACCGCTCCGCTAGGCGCTGTTCCTTTTACGGTTGCTGTGTTGCGGATCGAACCTCTATTGAGGTCAGTCTGATCAACAGCATACTCCGCAGTAAACACTCGTGTAGCTCCTGGTGCTAAGTTTCCGTTCTCAACAGAGCTAATGGTTCCTAATCTCGGAAGATTGTCTATCACAGCTACATTACTTAAGCTTACGTTTCCTGTGTTCTTCACAGTGAAGGTATAAACAATCTTATCTCCCACTTTCAAACCGTAACAATCGTTATTTGCAGCAAGATTGTGTCGTTTTTCGATACTAATTCCAGCCACACGATCTGTAGGGATCTCAACTTCTGGATTTTCGTTTCCAACAGTAGCGATATTACGGATCACAGCTCCTTCTGTTAAATCGGCATTTACAGTAACCTTGAAGCTTACAGAAACCTCACCACCGAACGGTACATTAACAGACCAGTTCAATGTGCTGCCGGTTAAGCTGCC
>NZ_FUZF01000023.1 GCF_900168125.1 Sphingobacterium nematocida | reverse complement strand
AGCTGGTGTTGCAGTTGTACAGCCTACTTCTACGAAAGCAGGTATAATTACTGTTGATGCCCAGGTAGATGCTAAGTCTATTAACGGTAGCCCAGCAACGGCAAGATTTGTTATCGCTAATAACTTAGAAGTAACTAAAGTAGCTGATCAGCCTCGTGTTAAAGCAGGTACAAATACAACGTTCACTGTTACGATTAAGAACAACGGACCAGCCGACATTGCAGCAGGTAAGGTCATCACTCTTGGAGAGCTACCAGGTACAGGTCTGACAATCACGGGATACGAAGTGACTTCTGCTAATGGTACGGCAACAGGAACAGGTAACTCTGCTACAGTAACTACAAACAGTGTAATTGCAGTAGGGGGTACTATAACAGTGAAAGTAACCGCTACAGTAGGAGCGGATGCTCCATCTACTATCACCAACGGTATTAAAGTTTGGGGGCCAGATAAGGATCCAGGGACTGATCCAGAGGATGATAAGGATGATACGCCTCCGATCCCGGTAGATCGTGAATCGAATCTGAGTATTGTTAAAAAGTCAGATCAGACTCGTGTAAAAGCGGGAGAAAATACTACCTTTACATTGACTATTACAAACGATGGTCCATCTACTATCGATATTGGCGAAAAAATCCAGTTGACAGAACGTCCTGGTGCTGGCGTAACTATCGATAAATATGAAATAATAAGTACGAATGCAACGGTCAATGGAACGGCTAATAATGCAACGGTAACTACAACAGCCAAGATAGCTCAAGGACAAACGATTGTAGTAAAAGTTATAGCTAAAGTCGATGCGGATGCACCAACGACTATTACCAACGGTATTACAGTATGGGGGCCTGATAAAGATCCTGGAACAGATCCAGAGGACGATAAGGACGATACTCCTCCAATTCCTGTAGATCGCGATTATAACTTGACAATAGAAAAAATAGCGGATGAAGCGCGTGTTAAAGCGGGTGAGACTACAACATTTACAGTGACGATCACCAATAATGGTCCTTCTGTGATGGAGATAGGCAAAGATATCAAGCTAACTGAGCGTCCAAGTGCTGGTGTGACTATAGAGAAATATGAAATAATAGGTAATAATGCGACGATATCAGGTTCAGGTAATAAAACTACTGTAACAACTACTGCTAAATTAGCTTTAAGTGGTACAATTACAGTGAAGATTACAGCTAAGATAGATGATGAGGCTCCGGAGAATATTACGAATGGTATCTCCGTTTGGAGGCCAGGAAAACCGGATACAGAGGATCCTGATGATAAGGATGATACACCAGAAATACCGGTAATCTATCCTTTGATCCAAGCGGTAGATGATATCGCGGAGACGAAGACAGCAATACCAGTGACGGTGGATGTGTTGGCAAATGATATTGTTACCAAATGGGATATTGTTCCAGCCAGTATAGAGGTGGTTGCATCGTCTGCAGGAGCGCAGCTTAATGTCGAAATGGATGGTAAGGTGACGTACACTTCATCCCGTGATATGATCGGTGAAGATACCTTTACTTATCGTGTGAAGGATGTAAAAGGCAGATGGAGTAATACAGCAACAGTACGCGTAGCAGTAGCTAGCAACGACCTGGATATTCCGAATATCATCACACCGAACGGAGACGGTAAAAATGATGTATTCCGTATCAAAGGTATTGAGCTGTATGATAAAGTATCACTCACAATTGTCAACCGTTGGGGTAACGAAGTGTATAAGAGTAATACATACAATAACGATTGGGGTGGATTAGGACTGAGTGAAGGTACTTACTTCTATGTGTTGGAGTTGTTAAAAGGTGGAAAAGTAGAGGTACAAAAAGGATGGGTGACAATCAAATCAAATTAATTGAAGTAATTAAGTAATACGCGTTATGAAACGATACGGAATAAAATGCGCACTAACGTTGACCATGGCTCTTCTGGTATGGAAGGGCTACGGCCAACAAAACATTCAGTTTACGCAGTACATATTTAACTCGATAAGTATTAATCCAGGCTACACGGGCTATAAGGAGGAATGGTTTGGACAGATGGGACTTCGCAGCCAGTGGGCAGGATGGGATGGTGCTCCAAAAACAGGAACTATCTCGGTAGACGGAGTGATCGATCAAGACAAGCGACATGGGGTAGGACTTCAGGTGACAGCAGATCAGTTGGGTGCTCAGGCAGCGACCAGTGTTTATGCCAACTATGCTTTGCGTTTACAATTGGATCGTAGAGACGAGAATCGGTTGGCGTTAGGTATTGCGGCAGGAGTGACACAGTATAGTCTTGATGGTAATAAACTAAAATATCACGATCAGGGGGATGTGGTAGTTCCGGAAGGAAAGATTTCTACTTGGAGACCAGATGTTCGTTTGGGTGTGTATTATAGCAATCCGAAGTGGTACGCAGGTGTTTCTGTTCAGGATTTGTTTAGCAATAGTAATAGCGGTGAGGATTTTCAGTTCAATCAAAATTCCCTTGAAAGTTTGTATCGTAAAGTGCATGGCTACTTTATTGCGGGGATGCTTGTCGAATTGGATCGAGGTTTAATGTTGAGGCCAAGTATTCTTATAAAGGATGATTTCAAGGGGCCGACCTCCATGGATCTTAATGCCATGTTTATTTTCAATGACAAGTTTTGGATAGGAGCAGGATACAGAACGAGAGCAAAGATCTTTAATCGTGAATATGTGTCAAATTCTGCTAGTAAACTGAGCTCATTGAATTCGATTAGTGGTGTTGCCCAGTTTTATGTTTCTCCAAAATTCCGTATAGGATACTCGTACGATCACATGCTCAACCGGATGAGCGGTATGCAGAATGGAACACATGAGGTTACCTTGGGGGTTACTTTTGGAAGGACTGGAAGACAGGTGTTAAGCCCTAGGTATTTCTAAGATCATTAAGGATAACAAAACCTAGTTAGATAACTACAAATTGTGAAACATATGAACAGAAGATATTACAAGGGAATAGGAGCTTTAGTTTTATTACTAGCTCTAAATATAAAGCCTATTTTGGCGCAAGAGCAACCAGGACGGAAGGCTCGGGCCGAGCAGGAGTTTTTGAGAATGGAATATGCTAATGCAGCACAGTCCTACGAAGAATTAGTGTTGGATAAAAAGAATCCGAAGACGTTGGATATGGAGCGGCTGGCCGAGAGCTATTATTATATAAAGCGTTACGACCTGGCAGAGAATTGGTTTTCTAGAGTGGTCATGTTAAGTGATGCTAGTAAGGATGCTCATTTGAAATATGCAGAAGTATTAAAGCAACAGGGAAAATACCCAGAGGCGAAAGAACAATATGGAAAGTATATCAGCAAGTATGGAGCTAGTCAAGAAATAGATCGCGCTATTATCGGTGCTGATTCTGCGGCTTACTGGATGCAACACCCTACTAAACATCAGATAAAGAATGAGCAGGCAGTAAATACCGCACTGGCCGAATTTGGGCTTACCCCAACGGCAAACGGAGCTTTATATGCCGCCGAACCCAATAGTTTGTTAAAGGAGAAGGGTGGGATGACTGGGCAGGCCTATCTGAAAGTATATTCGGCCGAGCGGCGTATGGACGGGAGTCTGAATTATCCTAACCTGATGACAGAAGCATTTAATAATTCTACTTATCATGTAGGACCTGTCGCCGTAAACTTAGCAAATGATAGGTTGTTTTTAACACGTACCTATGCAGGTAAAGATGCGCAAAAGTACAAGGCTAACTCGCAACGTTGGAAAAAGCAGAACTTGGAACTAAGCATTTACAAGAAAAATGGAGACGCTTGGGTAGAGGGGAACTTTCCTTTCAATAATGTAAAAGAGTATTCACTGGGACATGCTGCATTAAATAAAGATGAAACGGTTCTTTATTATGCTTCAGATATGCCGGGTGGACAGGGAGGTGTCGATATTTGGTATTCCGAATTGCAGAGCGACGGCACCTGGGGAGCTCCTCAAAATGCAGGTAGTCAGATTAATACTACAGGCGATGAAATGTTCCCTGCGATAGAGGGAGATAATCTCTATTTCTCCAGTACAGGCCATATAGGTATGGGCGGATTGGATATTTTTAAAGCGAAAGGTGCTAAATCTAGTTTTTCAAAACCTATCAACATGGGATATCCGGTAAACTCAGCTTCTGATGACTTTGCTTTTGTAAACAGTATGGATGATGACAATCATACGATGGGGTATCTATCATCCAATCGTTTAGGAGGAGTGGGGTCTGATGATATATATTCCTTTACGCTGACAAAACCTCGGTTAAATATTGAGTTGATTACGATTGTGAAAGATAAAAAAACAGGCGATATTTTGGAACAGTCTGTAGTTATGCTGTACGATCAAAAGAATGTTGTTGCTAGAGGAAGTACCGATGGAAATGGTACCATAAATTTTGATCTGGACAAGGGATTAGCTTATAAAGTGTATGGTGAAAAGGAAGGATATATGGCCGATAGTGCATTGGTTAACGCTGTTTTTCCAAAACAAGATACAACGATTAGAGTTACTTTGAATCTTCAACCTGTAAATAAAGTGGGTGAAAAATTTGTCTTAGAAAATATTTATTACGATTTCGATAAGCATAATATTAGACCTGACGCCGCTTTAATCCTAGACAAATTGGTCGCTACGATGCGAAATAATCCAACATTGAAAATCGAACTTTCAAGTCATACGGATAGTCGGGGCTCTGATAGTTATAATATGAAGTTGTCACAAAAGAGGGCTCAGTCTGCCGTTGATTATATAGTCAGCAAAGGTATAGACGGGGATCGGATGGTTGCCAAAGGATACGGCGAGACGCGATTGGTAAATAAATGTGCAAATGGTGTGAAATGTACGCCAGAAGAACACCAGGCAAACAGACGGACAGAAGTCGAAGTGCTTGCTTATTAATTAGCTCAGTTTTTTATCATACGATTCAGTATGATTTTATAATGGTAGATGCGGAATGCGGTATTTTCTCCCCGATTTTACCGCTTCCTTTTTTTGAAAGTGTCTGTTTTCAAAGGCCATCAAGAACTTTCATGCCTGTTGGTGATCCAGAGGGATCATGAAAGTTTTTTCTGAAAGTGTCCGTATTATTGATTCGTTTTAACTCTTTGTCGCATCAATGATCTGACTTCGTACGGTTTAATGGACATCAAAAACTTTTTTCATAACATTGTTCTTTATTATTGGCATTCAAGAGCTCACCAGACACGATCGGGTTCAGTTTATCTCTGTTTGTAATTCAATGGAATCATGGAAGTTTTTTAGTTTAAATCACTTTGTGTAGAGCATGGTCATTAATAGCACGGAAGACCTGTTCCACTACGTTATTGCAGTAAATCAAGTTGAATTCGAATAGTTCTGAGGGCGTGTAGCTTTTTTCTATTTCTTTACGGAGCTTGTCTTTGGCGCGATTGAGCCTCACCTTAACATTAGCCTCGCTGATATCAAGTAGACTGGCGGTTTCAGCTATATCTAGCCCGTTTATTTCGCGTAAGGAGAACACGATACGATACTCTAATGGAATCCGGGACAACGATTCTTCAATAACGTGGCGGAGTTCGTGCTGTTGTAGAATGGTGTTCGTGTCATTGATCGAATGGTTGAACATGGGTTTCGAGTTATCATCGATTTCCATACTGATCTCGTTCTTAAAGCTCGATTTTTCGCGTTTACGGTGGCAATTATTCAACATAATCCGTATAATCCAAGATTTGAATTGAGCACGCCCTTCAAATGTCGCTAAGCCTTTAAAGGCGTCAATAAAACTGTCCTGCATAAGGTCTTGCGTGTCTTCATGATTGTAGTTGTAAGAACGCCCTATTTTGTAAAGGTAAGGGTTAAATCGTCTTACGATCAACTCGTACAGGCGGTTGTCACCAGCTAAAATACGGTCGATAAGGTCACCTTCGAGAAGGTCATTAAATTGCTCCATAGTGTAAATTGATGTTAAGTTTTTCAACTCAAAAATAAGCAGATTTTGACAGGAATCCCATCTAAAGGGCTAAATATTAGTCGTGTTTCTTAACAGCAATGAGCTAATGACTAGGTCTTGTTAATCCCAAGAAAAGATATCGGGTTGTAACTGTTTGATATAATCTAATAATGATAGTGTCTCGATCACTTTTCTCTTGTTAATTATTACCTTATTAAAGGTAATAACAGAAAGTTTTATGTTTTTCAGGTACTTTCCAATTTGCTTTAATTCCTTCGATAATTCACCTTGAGACAGTCTTGTACGGAGGGTAACTGCTGCATTTAGCGAATCATGTAATGTGGAAGATCTTAAGGTTTTGGTAGGTGTAAAGTCTATACTATTAACAATTATACCTATTCCTTGAAGAGAATGTACAATATCATTTTTACTAATCTCACAGGAGCTACTGGCTTCTAGAGAAATCATAACTGTATTCTCTGTCTTACCATTGGTGAGGTCTGGATAAATATTTTCGTAGATCTGTAACATAGTTCTCCTTATAAATTGTTTACCTGTCTATTATCATAGAGTAGATGAGAGGGTAAAAGGTTACAACTTTTTAAAGATTGGACTACAAAAAAAAATGAGAAACTGGAGGATGAACGTATTATCAATGTTACTCATCTTTGTAAGAGAGTATACAAATTTTTAAAGTTTGTACCTTTGTCGTAAAAAAGCCCATATAGTAGAATGAATATAGCTGATTTATTGATAACAAAAAAGGAAGCAGTTTCTTTAGATGACATCATCCTAACGCATGAGAGTAGAACGCAATTAGATCATTTATTGAAAGAGCATAAGTATCTGGATGTATTGCAGGGCTATGAACTACCTGTAAATAATAAAATCTTATTGTATGGTGCTTCTGGCTGTGGTAAAACCTCAACAGCCAAAGCTTTGGCAAATGCATTGAATAAACCGATCTATATTCTTAATCTCAGTAATGTAATCAGTGCCAAGATCGGAGAGACCTCCCAGCATCTAAAACAGGTTTTTGATAAAGCGGGTCGTGATCAAGCGGTTCTTTTTCTAGACGAATTTGATCAGATTGGAAAATCCCGTATGAGTGAAGATAAAGATGTCGGTGAGATACGTCGTCTTGTCAATACATTAATACAGTTGATCGATTACTATCCAGAAAAGGCATTATTGATCTGTGCGACCAATCATATTGAAGTTATCGATAAGGCCATCCTTCGACGTTTTCAGATACAGGTCGAATACACACTGCCCGCATCAAATGTACTGGATGAATATTATGATACACTATTGCGAAAACTTCCTGAACAGGTTGTGGATGGTGTCGAACGTAAGTACAGTATATCTTTTGCGGAAGCTAAGGACTACGCATTTACGCAGGCTAAGTACAATTTGATTCAACAACTTGAAAATAGCGAAGTGCTATTAGAGGCTGAAGCCTTGGAAGTGTAGCTTTTATCTGTAGGTAGATATCTTCATGCAGATTCAATAGATCCATGCTTGAAGTGCAGCGGGGCAATAGTTTTGAAACTATTGCCCCGTTTTTGTAACCGTTCGGACTAATTATACAACTGGTTGAACAGAAGCTTGAATGTCGCATGACTTTGTGCACGGTTCGTAATTTCAGGACCAAAGGCAATAAGCTTTCCGTCGCCTATTTTGGCAGTTAGACCTATGCTTACGCCTTCCAGGTAATGTTGACCATGTGCCCATCCACTCAAAAGTGATTTTTTACTGTTGATACCGCCTAAGGAATACAAGGTATCTGTATTTTCGATTTTAAAGACCGGACTATTGTTAAAGACAATATTTACCTTACTATCCATGCCAAAATTTTCTGTACGCGAAAGATCTAGATCGGCTTGCAAGATGCTAGTCGGTATATAATAGTCAGAACTATTTATTCGAATCGGCTTGTTTTGTTTATCAGTTGTTAACAAAGGGTCAATAACAGGGAGATCGAAATGATATATTAGATCTGATGAACTACCGATGGTCAATATTTTTCCACCTTGCTGGACGTATTGCTTTAATATTGGAATAGATTTACTTTTGGTAACCTGACCAAGTAAATGAGAGAATTGCGTAGGGACCAGATCCCTTTCAGGTAGTCTGAATTTGGTCGCTTCCTCCATTCTGCCAGGAATACCCTGACCTACAAACAGTAAGATGTCATACTTTTTTATGTCATTATTGTCGATGTTTTTGGGATAAAACAATTCGTAGTGGAAGCCGTACTGTTCCAGTATCCAACGTACCCAACCAGAAGGCATAGAGCCACCATAGTGATCGAACAACCCGATTTTTAGGGGCTTTATAGGGGCTAGGCGCTTGGGCTTTTTACTTATGGATTGGATGCGAAGTCCGAGGTTTTGAATGGTGTTCTGGAGTAGTTGCTGCTGTTTCGCATCTATGTAAAAGTCTTTTGAATCAAGATCCCGTTGGGGTTTTAAATCGGCTGCAATTAATTTGTTAACGACCAAAAACGCATCATTTGCTTTTGCGTTGATAAGGTATCCCCCTCGGCTGGTCAGCAGTTTGTCGGTAGGCGGAGTAAGAGCTATTCCATACGGTTTCCGGTCAAAAGGACCTGCAATGTCATCGTAAAGACGGTCATATTGTACCCCCATTTGGATGCCTAATGTCCAACCTGCAGCATCATAAGGTCGGATGGGTGGGCCACCTTCGTATTCGGTATCATGGGGATGATCCTGTGGCTCGAACATATCAATGATTTGTGGACGAAAGGCTTGGTTTGTTTTTATAATGATGGAATTTTTTGGATAGCTTTTGCCTGAGACAGAAAAGTTAGCGTTGGCTTGGTATACATATACCCCCGATTTGATTAGCGCATTGGCAAATTTTAAGGCTGTGCCAAAGTCAGCTTGGTCTGCTGGAATAATATAGCTACGAGGATCTCTGTTTGCCGAGTTACGATATAGACTGTCTACATAAGAAGTTGGGATACCTTTTGATCGAGAAGCGGAAGTACCGTCGCTGGATATTTTTTTTGATTTAACATCATTTTCGTAGGCTGTTTTTAGCGCGTTAATATATCGTGGATACGCCGTCCAATAGTCGGTATTACCTCTTTCAATGGAGTTCTTGCCCATTTTGTAGAAGTTGTACAGCAGTTTATCTCCATTTCGGGAGGCATAGTCTAATATGGCCATGTTCATTGATACAGAGTAATCTATGGATTGTTGAAAATGCCACTTTTGGGGAGATACGGGATTAGGTAGACCATTTCTTGGCATCTGTCGCTCAGCTATGAAAGGGATCTCTGACGGGGTGGGACTACCTGTTGTCTCCGTCAGTATACCGATCATATTATGAAAGTAAGGTGCTGTACGTAACCCTCCATTCCACCAAGTAGAAAATGTGGACTGATCCATACGCACATAGCCGGACTTGCCCTCTTCATTTAGTCTGTTTATCATGGCAAATCCCACACCATCGATTCCGCTTACGACTAAGGGGTCGTAAACCTGATTAAAAGGGTCTCGGTAAGGAGGACCTGCCACAACTGTCCCTTCGGGTGAGGTTTGATGATGGTTGTACACAATTTGTGGCAACCAGTCTATATACATGACTTTTGCCAGATTACTCGCCTCTTTCATGTTGTACATAAAGAAGTCCCGGTTATTATCATGTCCGACATACTTTTGGTATAATGTAGGAATAGACATGTTTCGATCCTTAGGATTTTCATATTGCATATACCAATCCGCAAGTAAATCCTGTCCATCGGGATTGACATGCCACATCAATACGATGACCTTATCGAGATAGGTTAGTATCTCCTGATCGTTGCGCGAGGTAAGTTGATAAAGTGTCTCGACCAATTGGTGGGATCCTACCGTTTCATTAGAGTGCATTCCCCCATCAATCCATACAATAGGTTTACCCGTCTTGGCTAGTTGTATCGCATCCTGCTCACTTAGACCTTCGGCACGGCCCAAGGACTGTGATATTTTTCGATACTCTTCTATATTAGCAAGGTTTTCAGGAGATGAGATAATTAAAAGATATTGTTGCCGACCTTCCTCCGTCAGGCCTGCTTTTTGTAACTGTACGCGGTTGGATGATGAGGCTACTTTTAGAAAATAGCTTTCCATCGCTTTGTAATTTGCGATTTTAAAATCGTCGCCGATGTTAAATCCAAAATGAGATTGGGGACTGCTGACTTCTTGTGCCTGTGTTTGTGCAAATCCCAGTGTAAGGGAAAATAGATAGGTGAATAATTTATTTACTTTCATCATTATTTATCGGAAGTTACTACCTAAATAGCCTCTAGGGTTTACGAACTATTTCGGTTAATATAATGATAAAGATACTTTTTCTTTTTGGAATCTCTATCTATATAAGAAGACCCCTAAATCTCATTCTGATCGGTAATAATAAAAAAAGCGATTCGTATTACGAATCGCTTTTGTACCCAGCGCCGGAGTCGAACCGGCACATCCGAAGATATTGGTGTTTGAGACCAACGCGTCTACCAATTCCGCCAGCTGGGCATGCTGTTGTTTCATTGTTGACGATGCAAATATAGGTCTAATCCTTAAAAAAGCAAAGAAAAAAAATGTATTTTCTCAAAGTGTCTGATTATGAAATAGAAAGTTTTTTTGATAAGGTTGAAGCTCATAGAAAAGCTATAGAGAGATGGGCTGTGATCATTCTAAAACAACAAAGGCCAGTTTTATGTACTGGCCTTTGCGAGGTATAAAATTAAGTGGACATTAACTAGTGTGCACTCAGTTGCTTTTTCTTTTCTTCATCAAAACCAGCTTCTAGTTCAGCCAATTTTTTCTTGCCATAAGCCATTCTTGTAATAACAACGAATAGGACGGGTACGATAAAGATAGCTAAGAATGTAGCTGCCGTCATACCTCCGAATACAGTCCAACCAATTGTCTGACGAGATACAGCTCCTGCTCCAGTAGAAAGCATCAAAGGAATAATACCTAAGATAAATGCGAGCGACGTCATGATAATTGGACGGAGACGAAGTTTAACAGCATCTAGTGTCGCTTCAATAAGATTCATACCGATGTCTACCCGTTCTTTTGCAAATTCTACGATCAAAATAGCATTTTTGGCTGCCAAACCAATGATAGTAACGAGACCAATCTGTGCAAAGATGTTATTGTCGAGCTGCGGAATAAACATTAACGTTAATATCGCTCCGAATATACCCAAAGGAACGGATAGCAAGATTGAAAATGGTACCGACCAACTCTCATAAAGTGATGCTAGCAACAAGAATACAAATAGGATACACAGCGCAAAAATCTGTAATGTCTTAGAGCCCGATTGTTTCTCCTGTAATGTCAGTCCGGAGAACTGATAATCGTATCCAGCAGGAAGAGTCTGTGCTGCGACTTCCTCTAGTGCCTTGATCACATCCCCCGAGCTGTAGCCAGGAGCAGCGCCACCAGAAATATCTATAGCACGGAATATGTTATAGTGATTGATCAAAGACGGCATAGTGATCAGTTCATAGCTGACCAAAGTTCCTAAAGGAACGGGATTACCTTGAACATTATTTACATATAGTTTGTTGATATCGTCGATCCCCATTCTATAACCAACATCTGCTTGTGTTACAACACGGAAGTTACGGCCATATTTGGTGAAATCGTTCACATAGCTGCTACCTAGATATGATGAAATAGTAGCATATATACTTGAAATTGGTACCCCCATTCGTTTTGCTTGTTCGCGGTTTACTTCCAGCTTATAGTTTGGCGAGTTGGAGTTAAATAGGGTATAGGCCATTCCTATTTCAGGACGCTGATTGGCTGCCATTAAGAATTTACCAACGGTCGCCTCAAACTGTTTAATATCTACGGTCTGTAGATCTTGAATTTGTAGCGAGAAACCACCAGAAGCACCTAGACCAGGAATAGCAGGAGGTGTAACTGCTAATACCCTTGCTTTACTATATTGTGCGTATTTCTTCATGATGGTACCTGTGATTTCATTCACAGTACGTTTCCGATCTTTCCATGGTTTTAGCGATACGAATAGTGTAGCACCGTTGGGTTTAAATGCTCTATTTAAGATATTGATACCAGAGATGGATGTTACATATTTTATTTCCGGGAATTCTTTTAAGAATTCTTTTTCCAGTTCTTCCAATACAGCGTCTGTTCGTGCTGAAGAAGAACCTTCTGGCAAGGTAACACCGGCAAAAAACATTCCCCCATCCTCTGAAGGTATAAAACCTGTAGGCTTGACCTGGAACATCCATCCCGTACCAATAAATATACATAGTAATACGATCAGTACTAATGGAGTCGCTTTAATCGCTTTTTTAACACCTTTAGAATAGGAATAAGTTACTTTTTCAAACCACAAGTTAAATTTGTAGAAGAATTTGTTTAGGCCTCTGGAGTCTTTTGTGACTGAAGTCGGCTTAAGCATTATAGAACAGAGAGCTGGTGTCAATGTCAAGGCTATAAAGGCAGAAAGCATTACCGAAACGGCAATCGTAATCGCAAATTGTTGGTACAATTTACCTACCATTCCCGGTATAAAACCTACGGGCACGAATACTGCTGATAGAATTAACGCAATAGCGATTACTGGAGCTGTAATGTCTTTCATAGCTCGCATAGTCGCTTCTTTTGCGCTCATCTTATAGTTATCTATATAGTGCTGTACGGCCTCCACAACAACGATAGCATCATCCACAACTATACCGATGGCCAATACAAAGGCGAGCATCGTCAGGTTGTTGATCGAGAATCCAAATGCGAGGAAGAAGATAAAGGTACCTACAATAGATACAGGAATAGCAAGTACTGGAATTAGCGTAGCTCTCCAGCTCTGTAGGAAGAAGAAAACGACCAACGTTACCAACAATAGGGCTTCTATCAAGGTATGGATCACCGACTCGATGGATGCATTTACTACAGAAACCGTTTCGTAACCGATGACATAATCAACATCTTCGGGGAAGGATTTTTTTAGTTTTTCGAGTGATGAAAAGATACCTTCAGCAGTTTCTACGGCATTACCTCCCGGAGTCTGACTGATCATCATACCGGTTGATACCATACCATTTACTTTGGTCGACGTACCATAATTAAATTGCCCTAGTTCAACGCGAGCTACATCTTTTAACAATACAATAGAACCATCTTGATTTGTTTTCACAACGATGTTTTCAAAATCTTCCACTTCTGAAAGGTCTGAATCTGTGATTACAGGGTATTCAAATACTGTTGACGACTCTTGTGGTTTACCACCAACACTTCCTCCTGGGATACGTATGTTTTGTTCGGCTATGGCTGAAGAAACATCCGAAGGAGTCATTTTTAAGTTGGCAAGTTTGTTTGCATCTAACCACACACGCATAGAAAACGGTTGACCAAATGCAGTAACATCACCTACTCCTTTGACACGCATTATCGCATCTTTAATATAAAGGTTGGCGTAGTTGGACAAGAATTTATCATCTCGGGTTCCTTTCGGCGAAACGAGGGATACCAACATCAAGATATCCGTGTTGGCCTTACGTGTAGTAACACCCAAACGACGGACAGCCTCTGGTAAAGCTGGCTCGGCAATACCTACCCTGTTTTGGACGTCCAAAGTAGCAATATCGATGTCTGTGCCAACTTCAAATGTTACTGTAATTTGTGATTGACCATTTGATGTACTGTTGGAAGACATATAGATCATTCCAGGAGTACCATTGATTTGACTCTCTATTGGTGTAGTTACTGTTTGTTCTACGGTCTGCGCATCTGCTCCAGTATAGTTGGCCGTTACGGTAACTGTAGGTGGAGCGATGGAGGGGTATTGACTGATAGGCAATGTCGAAACGGCAATCACACCAACGATGGTGATCAGGATGGATATAACCATCGCCGTTATTGGCCTTTTAATAAATACTTCTGATATCATTATTATTTATTTAGCGTCTAGCAATTATTTTTGTTTATTTTCTACATTGTTCTCGGCAACTTTAGCTCCTGGCTTTAAGGATGCTGCTCCATCAACCACAATTTTTTGACCTGCTTCAAGCCCTGAGCTTACAACAATTTTGTCGTTTATTTTGTGACCAAGTACAATCTGTTTCAATTCAACTTTGCTACTGTCGTTGATAGTATACACATTAAATGTTCCTAATTGCTCAAATACCGCTTTGTAAGGAATTACTAGTTCTTCTTGTGTCGATGTACTCTCTACATTTAATGTGGTGTTCATTCCTGCCCTAAGTGCATTTGTTCCGTTGGAGAAAGATGCCCTGACTTTCAAGGTTCCTGTTTGACTGTCTACGGCTCTATCTATTGTTACTATTCTTCCTGCATCTTCATAGCGGCTGCCGTCTGGCATAGATACATAGATTTGTGTTGACGAGTTTCCTCCCTGAAGTTTTGTAAATTCCGGGATATCTTTTTCATTAATTTGAAACTCGATAGCAATTGGGTTGGTAGAGGATACTGTATTTAACAGTGTAGTACCAGCATTAACCAATGCACCATTACGAACTTGCGATATACCGATATTACCTGAAAACGGCGCTACGATTACAGAGCGTTGTAAATTGGTGCGGGCAGTAGTTAGTGCTGCCTCTGCGGCTTGCACTTGCGCTTTTTGATTGTTTACATCTGTCAACGCGTAGTCTAGTGTCTGTTTGGCGATAGCGTCTTTCTCTGCCAATGTTTGATAGCGTTGTAAATCTTTCTGTACGCGATCTAGGTTAGCTTTCGCAATTTCTAGGTTGGCTTTTGCTTGGTCGACCGCCGCCTGGTAGCGTATCCTATCGATTTCATAAAGACGTTGTCCTTTACTTACAAAAGCACCATCCGCAACAAAAATATTGGTTATATATCCTGTTACCTCAGCTCTAATTTCTGTTTCCTGTAATGGAACCACATTTGCCGGGTAGCTCTTCAATCCTGATACAATTTCTTTACCTACGACAGCGGAAGAAACCGGTGTTGCCATCTCTGCTTGTTGTCCCGGAGCTCCTTTGGATTTGTTATCTTTAGAACCGCAAGATTGCCATAACAATCCAGAACCGATAAGTAAGGCCGAAAGTAATTGATTTTTATTCATGACGTTATATTTTCTTTGTTAGTGAGGTTGTATTATTTGTTAATTTCTACTGTGCCTAAGGCTTTTTGTATGTCTAGTTTGCTCGACAAGACAGCATAAAGCGAGTTCAGATAGTTCAATTGCGAGGTTTTCAAATCAGTCTCGGCAGTCATTAATTCCAAGTAAGTTTTTACACCAGCATCGTACTGTAGTTTAATGGTGTTATATACTTCTTCTGAAAGCTCCATATTATCTTTCCCGTTGCGCCATTCATTCATATTGGCTCTATAGTTTGCCATAGCAGCAGAGTACTCTGTACTGATCTGGTTCTCTAGATTTTGGAGATCTAATGCAATCCGTTCTTCCTGTAGTTCCGATTTTTTTATCTCTTGGATTCTCTTTGTTCCTGTAAAAATAGGGACAGATAGGGTTAAACCCACATTGGATCCTGGAAAGTTATCTTTGTATAGATTTGAAAAGCTATCATTTCTATAATTCATTGCGTAGTTGGCATAAGCACTCACCTTGGGCAAGAAATTCCATTTTTGATATTGGGTATTTAACTGCTGTATTGCTTTTATGTTTTCGATTTGCTTATACTCAACCCGGTTTGCTATTTGTAATAATTCCGTCGTATCTAACAAAATATTGCTTTCCAAGCTCTGATTTGCAAAGGACAATGAGATAGGTTGTGCTGTAGGAATTGCAAGTAATAATTTCATATAATCGTACTTGTATTTTCTATTTTCCGAAGCAGTCTTTAAATCTGCCTTAGCATTGTTTAAGGAGATCTGAGCCCTTTTGAAATCTGTTTTGTCAACAAGTCCTACCTCATAACGTGCATTAGCTTCTGTAAATTGACGTTCTAATCGTAAGATATTCTCGTTAATTATCTTGATCTGTTCTTCGCTAGTTAGTATGTCATAGTACGCTTTACTAACATCTACGACAGTATTTATCTTTGTAGATTCTTCATTAAGGTTGTTCTGTTGGCGCACATACTTGGATGCTTTCGATGCCTGAAACAATTGAGGACTGATCAATGCTTGGTCTGCCTGAAAAGTCAATGCACTATTGTTTCGCTGTCCCAGTGTGATGTTTGAGCCATTAAAGTTCGTTGTGGGCAATTGCATAGCATGGCTTATACTTCCATTCGCACTTATTTGCGGAAACCAACCTGATAAAGCTGAAGCAATTTCTCGTTCACCGATTTCCTTATCAATTTGTGCTTGTTTAATTTCAATTTTATTACGCAACGCATAATTAATTAAATCGTCTAATGTTGCATTACTACTAAGTGTTGACTGTTGAGCAAAAGAGGCACTGCAGCCAAAAATAGTAAGAAAAGCAAGGGATACTATCTTCCTAAAATTATAATTCATATTCATTTTCTTGTTTTACACCGTTCCAAATAATTTCTATTAATTCATCTAAATGCTGTTGATTAAATTGAAGTTTTCCATAAATCACTGACTTTGAGAATGTGACAGCCGCCCCTATATAAGCTGCTGCTATGATATGTACATCTATTTTTCTTATTTGATTGATCTCCATTCCTTTCAACAGAAAATCGATAAGATTGTTTTCTTCGTAATGATCTGCTGCTTGCTGATTATGTGCCAGTTCATTAAAAGGGGAGTTGTAGAACTGTTCTAGAAAACTGAAAATATCAGTGTTTTCAATCTGAAAAGCACAGAATCGTTGCAATACAAAGGCAAATTGTTCTTTGTAAGAACTTTCTTGATTTATATCTCTAAATATAAATGCATTGATTTTCGTTTTGCAATAGAAAAAGAGCTCGACAATCAGATTTTCTTTAGAAGGAAAGTAGTGGTAAATAGTACCGATTGCTACGTCTGAGTGCTTTGCAATCATACTCATAGGTGTTCCGTGGAACCCGTTTTCTTTAATGAGTGCTAGTGTATGTCTAAAAATACACGCTATCTTATCTGTAAATTGAACGTTCATTCGGTTGCAAATTTAATGATTGAAAGCCAATAAAAATGTCAAAATCTTGTTATAAAATAAGGTTTCCTAAGAGTGTAACCTCTTCTAAGAAATGTTGATTGAGGAGTTCTGTGTTAAGAAATTGTTAATTCTTAAGAAAGGTATTGACAAGTGTTAGATATACACTTATCTTTGTGGTATCATAATTTAGGTTTATAATTGGTTAGTAAAGGTTTTCATTCTCCCCGTTTGAAAACCTTTTTTTTTGAAAGTTTTTTTTCTTTAAGGCCATCAAGAGCTTTTTCATAACATTTTTCTTTATTGTTGGTATTCATGAGCTCACCCGATACAATCTGGTTCGGTCCATACCTGTTGGTGATCCGCCAACTGGCGGATTATGAAAGTTTGATGGAGTTTAAGCTGTGTGATGAGCCCCCTGCGCAAATAAAATGAAATAGATCGAACTGATACTAGCGAAAAATCTTTATTTACAGTTTTTTAAGGCGCGCTGCACTTCTTCGTGTGAATAAATGGAATCTTCTTTGGCAAAATTGGTGGTGATATAGGTTAGAATATAAGCTATGTCCAATTCTGTAAGGTGCGGGTTAGGAGGCATCTTTTCATTAAATTTTTCGCCGTTTATTGTAATTTCTCCCTGCATACCATTACGCACAATACAACTTAACTGCTCTCGGTTTCTTTCAAAAAAAGAGGCATCGGTCAGCGGAGGATAAAGTTTGCCAAGGCCTTCACCACTTGCGCCATGGCAATTTTGACAGTTTGCTACATACAACTTTTGCCCATTGACCGCATATTGAGCGGTCTTTATATTAAGGTTGGAATGGCATGACGCTAGATAAGCTAAGCTTACTACCGTCATACCAATAACAATGAGTATTTTGAACAAGCGCATATTATTTGTACTCTTGAAGGAGTATGTCCATGTCGGTTAGTAACTTTTGAACTTCTTCCTCGTTCGTACCATCATAAGCACCACGAATTCTTTTGTCGTGATCGATAAGCACTAAATAGCCTGAATGATCGTATCCTCCGGGCACAGATGCATCTTCTTTGGTATATACCAGATACTTATCCGAAAGGCCATAAATATCTGCTTTCGATCCTGTAACAAATTGCCATTGATCATTGTCTACACCCAGTTTTGTGGCATAAGATTTCAGTACATAAGGTTGATCATATTTAAAATCGATGCTATGAGAAAGGAAGGCTACTCTATCATCTTTTTTATACTTTTGATAAGCCTTTAAAAGATTTCTTTGCATTGTCGGGCAAATGCTGGGACAATGTGTGAAAAAGAAATTAGCAACGTAGATTTTGTTGTCAAAGAATTTATCAGACAACATTACGCTATCCTGATTCAAAAATTGGAAGCTTGGAATCGTAGGATAAATGGTGTCTCCTTGAACTACTTCACGCTCCCCGATAATAGGGAGCCTTTTTGATGTGGATTGGCACGCCCCAAGAGTTAACATACAGGCTGCTGCACAAAATAACGATCTAATCATATTTGAAATTAAAGTTTGCCCAATTTTTTGTTGCTCTCTAAAGACACATCTTCAAATTGTTTTTTCATAGCTCTTATTTTTTCGATTTCTGCTTGTTGGTAAGCTACATCCGTACTGTCTGGAGTATATTCTTTCATCCAAGTCATCATATTGTCTGTAGCCGCTTCTAAATTGCTTTTCAACGTAATGAGGTCTGTCTTAATAAGTGCTGTATCTGCCTTTGCATCCTTTTTTAAAATTTGGCCTAAATTTCCTAAAATAGAATCTATTTTAACGGTAGTCTTATCAAAGTGAGCAATTTGCGGCATGATCTCATCATGAATTGTTATTGCTTCTTCGGAAAGCTGTTGATGTTTGACCGCTTCCTTCGTCGCCTGTTGTTGGCAAGATCCTAGTAAAATTACACTTGCTGATAGTAGATAAAAAATTTTTTTCATACGATTCGTTTTTTATAAGTTTTTTTCAAGAGGTACATTTATAGACTTTCTTTCAAAAGTAAAGTCCAGATTCCTAATATAGATTTCATTGTGGCATACGGCGCATTTGACACCATTTTTGTCAAAGACAGCTGTAGAAAAGGTTTTTATAACTTTACCCCGTCTTTTTATTTCATCAAAGGCTTCAGCGATCTCTTCATCTTCTAGATATAGGGAGTAGCTGAGGTCGGTCCTTCCTGGCTTGAGGTATTCGATACGGGCAGATTTTAACCAAGCTACGGTTCTTTTTAACCCATTTGCTTGGAATATTTGATCCAAAAGGATGGAGTGTACCGGATCCAGTGCGGAGAAAATTGTTCCACCGAATACGGTCTTGTTTGAATTTATATTCAAAGAGCTTTTGTATATTTTGACATCAATCCCCTTAAAGCCCTTATGGACTTGTTTTATCCATATCCTTTGAAAAAAGAAAGGTGGATAAAATCGTAGTAACCACTTAAGTGAAGAAGGTTTTAACTTCATATTAACAAAAGTACAATTTATAAGGCTTTAAAAAACCAAATAGAAGCAATATGTTGTATAAAATGATTTTCTGTAGTAAATTACATGAAATTTAACCGTTTTGTGACTTAAAGAATAGTTGCCTTTATTTTAGATAAAAAACCTTATGGACTCTAGTCGTAAAAAGAATACGTGGTTGTTGATTATGGTAGCCTCATTAGGTTATTTCGTAGATATCTATGACTTGATTATTTTTTCTATTGTTCGGGTACGCTCCTTTCAGGATATTGGTATTCCCGAAGAATTGATGCGAGTGGAGGGGGAGTTCGTGTTGAATATGCAAATGGGAGGTTTATTATTGGGAGGTTTGATATGGGGCGTATTGGCAGATAAGTATGGTCGTATTAAAGTGTTATTTGGCTCTATTCTATTGTATTCGTTGGCTAATATATACAATGGGTTTGTCCATGATGTGACCACTTATGGTATTGTTAGATTTATTGCAGGGGTAGGATTGGCAGGAGAGTTAGGTGCAGGTATTACGCTAGTAAGTGAGTCGATGCATCGCAGTAAAAGGGGGTATGGCACTATGCTGGTCGCTGGTGTCGGGGTGTTAGGAGCTATTCTTGCCTATTTCGTTTCGGAATGGTTTGATTGGCGTACGGCCTACTTTGTAGGAGGAGGGATGGGGCTACTGTTATTGTTAATGCGCGTAGGGACATTTGAGTCAGGACTCTTTGCACAATCTGCTGAAAGCAACCATGTGAGAAAAGGAAGTATTCGGTTGTTGTTTTCTAGTTTAGATCGGATTAAGCGCTACATATATTGCCTGTGTATCGGTCTGCCTATTTGGTTTGTAGTTGGGGTTCTAGTTACACAAGCTCCTGAGATTGGAGCTGCATTGGGTGCTCCAAATACATTGAGTGCTGGAAAAGGTGTAATGTTTACCTATTTAGGTATCTCATTTGGAGACTTTATAGCGGGGCTGTTGGCTCAGTGGCTTAAATCTAGAAAAAAAGTTGTTTTTTTATGTCAAATACTAATTTTAATATCGTGCCTTTGGTATTTGAATAGTGAAGGGATTGGAGAACAACAATTTATATTCCTTGCATTTTTTATGGGAATTGGTGTGGGCTATTGGGCTACGTTTGTAACTATCGCCGCAGAACAGTTCGGTACCAACCTGAGAGCAACGGTTGCTACTACTGCTCCGAATTTCGTCAGAGGAGCTCTCATACCTTCTACTTTATTGTATGGCTATCTAGTTGGTGTATGGGGGATAGTCGTGGCGGCAATGGTTACTTTGGTCCTGCTGACAGGAATAGCCATTTATGCCTTAACACGACTTGAGGAAAGTTTTGATAAAGATTTAAATTACTACGAAGAGTAGACTAACGATCCGGACATTTTTTACAACGCTTTCCTTTTTTATACTTTTTACAACATTTTTTCAGTATGCAACATGAAAAATCGCCAAAGGGATTTAAGCCTTTTGGCGATTGTTGAATTTCAAATTCTAGTTGCTCTTGAAATACCACACTTTGCTTATCCATGATGCAAAGATAGTTATTTAGACTTATTTTAAATTAAGCTAATTGTAATTTTTCTTTAAGATCTTCAGAAATATTGTTTGTAGCTTGATTGATCAATTCGGGATCGTCCGAGTTATTTACAATTACTCTATCACAGATCTCCCTATAGGGAAGCAAGTATGTATTGTATGAAGGGACAACGTGATTAATCCATTTATACATTACGTCATCATGATCATATCCACGTTCGAGAAGATCCCGTTTCAAACGACGCTTTAATGCTACATCCTCATCGGCATCTAAAAATATACGATAGTTCAATAAATCATTGACCTCTTCGTAATGAAAAATAAACAAGCCCTCCACTATCAAAATGGGAGCAGGTTTTATTTCCAGCATTTTTGGAGCTATGTTCGGATTATTGAATGTATATTCTTCCTTGTGTATTACTTTGCCCTCGAAGAGGTCTTTAATGTCTTTAAAAAAGGCTTCTCTATCAATTGATGTGGGTACATCAAAATTGTAAAGCCTATTTTCTTCTTGTGTTTTGGTATTCGCAGGAATGTAATAATCATCCTGCGAAATCAATGTAATCTGGTCTTGCTTAAAATGATCCAAAAAACTTTTTAAAAAGAAAGTTTTACCCGAACCGCTACTTCCAGCAATACCTATCACGTGAGGTTTGTCCATCTGTATTTTAAAATATTACTCTTGTTCCAGAGGAATGCCGTATGTGATTTCAACTTGAAATTTACGGTCGAGCACTCCGATTGAAGTGGCAACAGATTTGGATAAAACTACGATCGCATCTTGTGTATCTTCGTTGTCACCAAATTTGCCCACAACTTTTGCAAAGGTAACACTTCGATTCATAGGATTTGTAATTTTTAATATAGTTCCTATCGGAGCACTTTTATGTAAAGCCAAACTGGTCTGTCCATCTCCTTGCAGGCTATCCATCCAGACCGCTACACCGCGCTCTTTTTTCTCTCGGATACCGTATTTATTGGGTTTAAACTGAGACTCATCGATAGGCTGATGTTCCTGTATGTCCTGAGGAAGTTCTTGTACAACTGGAACTTCGACCTTAGGTTCGGGTTTTGGCAAGCTTTGGTTAGGTACTTTTAATATCTGACCTTCACGGAGACTTTCCGATTTCAAACCGTTTGCCTTTTTTATATCATCAACCGAAATACCAAAACGTCTTGAAATAGCGTAAAGTGTTTCACTTTTACTGACTTTATATTCCGTCACATCTCGAGGATCGATCAAAACATTGTCTTTTTCCTGTGGAGTGTTTTCACTTTTTGTCGCAGGCGTTTCAATTACCGCTTTTCCTCTTGGTATTTTTACAGTATCTCCATTACGAAGATTTTTCTTGTTGTTGGCATTCATGATGTCCTTTACAGGTACTCCATAAGTCCTACTTAGTTGATAATATGTCTCTTGAGGAGTTAATTTATGGACGACATAGCGTTGTCCATTTACGATTTCGTTTCCAATAGAATCAGGAGCGACAGTCAACGGTACCGTTAACCTATTTTTGGCTTGAATGGGTGCCAATGTGCTTAATCCTAGTCCTAGAGCTAATAAAAACGATATTTTATGATACGATTTAATAGTTTTATTATGCTTCATAGTTTGCAATTATACTAAATACGCTGCAATTTCTTGTTTAGTATTTGATAAAAAGAAAATATATCCTTGGACTTGAAAATAGGGCTGAGGGATTAATTTGTCTAGACCACTTAACACTATTTTATGATCTAGTATTTCATTTTTAGTCGATAGGCAAAGGTATAAGTCGAAGGATTGCCCCATCTTTTTGTGATAAGACCATATAAAAAAATCTTTATATGGCTGTAGCCATATTTGATCCTCAAAAGAAAGATCTTTAATGAAATAAGGGAGGTTACCCTGATAGGGGACTGGATATGTAATGCCGGTATCGGGAAATGTAAAATTGTCTTCTGCGTTATTTGTGACAATCCCCGTAGCTATTTCTATGAAAAACTCTAGACCGGAGGGAATAGATCGATGCACAACCCTAAGTCTATCCTTATATACATCTTTTAATACGTATTCATGGTGTACAAAAATAATAGATTGGCTAGGGATATGTAACACCTGTATTCCCGCTTGCAGCGGAGAAGAAGAGCCAAAACGCTTAAAAATTAAAAACTCACCTTGTATAGCTTCTAGTGTCCATTCTTTCTCCGTGGCTGTATAATTTTCTAGTAATGTTTGTCCATCAAAGCTGATTACGGCAAATGTAGGGAGTGTATCAGTTGGATTTCTATATTCAAGCGCTAAACAATTATTTGAGCAGTCCACTTCTATTTTCCAGATTGGAAAAGGGAAGTGTTTTTGAAATGCTTTAATTATTGTATATTTAGTCATACTTTAAAAAGATAGAATTATGCTATACAAATTTACGAAATCCATTTTGTTGTTACTATTTTTTGTGTTTGCAAGTAGTACAGTGACAAATGGACAAGATGTATTCAAGACCGATCTTAAAGAGGATGTCGGAGCGAATGCTTGGCGCATAATAAAGAAATCGTATGAACAGGCATTAGCAGAGCAAGCTGATTACTTTTTAATTGAGATGAATACATTTGGGGGCGCTGTAAATTACGCGGACTCTATCCGTAGTTTATTGCTTAATTCTGACATAAAGACAATCGTTTATGTAAATAATAATGCGGCATCAGCAGGTACGCTGATTGCGCTTGCCTCGGACCATATTTTTATGCATTCGGGAGCGTCATTGGGTGCAGCAAGCGTAGTTAATCAGAGCGGAGAGATTATGCCCGAAAAATACCAATCCTACATGAGAGGATTGATGCGTGCTACAGCAGAAGCTAAAGGTCGGGACCCCAAAATGGCTGAAGCATTTGTTGATCCGACGATTTCTATTCCAGCTCTCAAAGAAGACGGAAAGATATTGACGTTTACAGCTTCGGAAGCCGTAAAAGCCAAGTTGGCGAATGCCGAAGTAAAGCGCGTTGAAGAGATTTATAGCAATTTAAATATTTCAACGCCTAGTGTTAAAGCTTATGAGAGAACATGGGTTGACATTATTATTGCTTGTTTAGTCAATCCTATGGTTAGTGGTCTGTTAATAATGGGTATTATTGGAGGAATTTATTTCGAACTACAGACTCCAGGTATTGGTTTTGCTTTAGTGATCGCATTGATTTCTGCAACATTATTTTTTGCACCTTTGTATTTGCAGGGGCTGGCGGACCATTGGGAGATAGCTCTTTTTGTATTGGGGGTTTTGCTGCTAGCATTGGAGGTTTTTGTCATTCCTGGATTTGGTGTAGCGGGTGTTTTAGGGATTATATTTGTACTATGTGGGCTTGCTTTTTCGATGTTAGCTAATGATTATTTTGATTTTAAAGTTTCTCAACCCGGTTTATTGATGAATTCTTTTTTGATTGTTATTGGAGCAATGGTTTTCTCCATAATTTTAATGGTGATATTTGGGAAAAATATTTTCAATTCTTCCGCATTTAAGCGTTTAGTTTTGGCGGATGAGCAGCGCGCGGATAGTGGTTATACATCTTCTGTACCAAAGATAAACTTGCTAAATAAAGAAGGAGTAGCAAGAACTGTGCTGCGTCCTGCAGGGAAAATAGAAGTTGATGGCGTATGGTATGATGCTGTTGCACTCGATGGATTTATCGATGCTGGCGAACAGGTCTATGTTGAAAAACATGAGAATTATAACCTTTTTGTCCGTAAAATAGCGGATAAACCGGTTTAACTTTTATTGATTAAAGAGTTGTAGTTGCTGTCCGTAATTTAAGCTTTCTGTTCTTTGAGCAAATGAAAATTTCGTGGTGTTTAGTTGGTTCTTTTTGCAGTGCAAATGGAAAGCTGCTTTTATTACTTCAGCGACTTCACCAGTTCCTTTCATGCGCTGCCCGAAGACGCTATTGTTGACGTTGCCCTGATGACAGCTTTGGATAGCATGCCAGATTTTATTACATCTTTCTGGATAATTAACGAGCAACCAATCGTGAAATATTTCACCTATTTGTCCGTTTAGCCTTACGATAATGTAGTTGGCCCAAAGGGCACCACTTTGAGCCGAATGCCTCAAAATAGAAGGTATCTCGTGATCTGTCAGCCCGGGAATTATTGGTGCTACATTTACGCCGGTTGGGATTCCAACTTTACTTAATTCCTCGACTATTTTTAGCCGTTGGATGGCAGTCACAGTTCTAGGTTCTAATTTTTTTCGTGTTTCTTCAGATAATGATGTGATGGATACATACACTTTCAATAAATTTTCTTTAGCCAAGTCTTGCAAAATGTCGAGATCGCGCAATATTAAGCTATTTTTAGTGATAATGCTTATCGGTTGTCGGTGATCAAGGGCAATGGTTAATATTTGCCTGGTGAGCTTTTTAGTGCGTTCTATAGGTTGGTAACAATCTGTGTTTCCGGAGAGATGTATCGGTTGAAAGTCCCATCCCTTTTTGCGTATAAACTCTTTAAAAAGGATAGGCGCATTTTCTTTTATTATGATCTTTTTTTCAAAGTCAAGCCCTGCACTCATATCCCAATATTGATGCGAATTACGTGCATAGCAATAAATACAACCATGCTCACAACCTTGGTAGGGATTTGCAGAATAGCTCATACCCACATCGGGACTGTCGACTTTGTGCACGAGTGTCTTTGCTTGAGATGGGATAAACGAGGTGCGATTACTTTCCTCTTCGTACGTATCGATCCCTTCTATAAAGTATTGGTCATATTGTTGTGCCTTATACTTGTTGTGCGGATTGATTTGAGCACCTCTTCCCTTAATTAGTTTTTTACTTTCCATCGAAAAGTAAAAATACTAAAAATAATAGTAATTAGTGAGGCTTTTTATTTTTTAGGTACTTGTACAATTCTATCTGAGACCGAAACTCTACTTTACTATCTGAGACATATTTGTTGTCCAAATTATTGGTTAACAATCTCGCCTTAACATTATCTTTGAGCTGAATCTTTAGCATATCGAGAATTTCGGACTTAATTTTTTTATCGTTAATCCGTACGGCTGCTTCAATACGATGATCTAGATTTCGTGTCATCCAATCTGCTGAAGAAATATAGGTTAATTCTTTACCAGCATGATAAAAGTAAAAAACACGAGCGTGTTCCAGGTATTCGTCCACAATACTGATAGTATGGATTGGGTACTTAAAAGAACTCTGATTGACCGCACAATAAATACTACGAACTATCATTTCTACTTTGACACCTGCTTCTGCAGCTTCGTATAGTTTTTTGATGAGCGCTTTGTCACTTAGCGAATTTATTTTTACAATGATGTGCGCTTTTCGTCCCGCTTTTGCTTCATGTATTTCTGTATCAAAATACTGCAGTATCGTGTTTCGCATATCGTTGGGACAGACCAATAGACCTTTGCCCATTTTTAATGTTTGACTTAGGTCCTGTTTTGGACGGCGCAAAGCATTGAAGATTTTATTAATGTCTGCCATAACTGAGCGATTGCTTGTCAACAGGCAATAATCTCCATATAACTTGGCTGTCTTTTCATTGATATTCCCTGTGCTCACAAACCCATATTGAACGGTTCTTCCATGAATCCTCTTTTTAATAATACCGAGTTTTGCATGGATCTTCTTATTTGGAATACCCAATAGAACTTTTACGCCTTCCATTTCAAAACGCTCTTTCCACTCTAGATTATGCTCTTCATCAAAGCGTGCTCGTAATTCGAGCATTACAGTGACTTCTTTCCCGTTACGTACTGCATTGACAAGTGCGTTGGCTACTTTGGAGTTTGACGCAAGTCGATATGCTGTAATCTGTATCGATAATACATCGGGATCCATTGCCGCTTCCCGTAATAAGTCGATGATATGTTCAAAAGTATGATAGGGAAAAGATAGCAATATATCTTTTTTTGTGATGACATCGGTGATTCTTGTTTGATCTACTAGGTCAGGATGCAAAAAAGAATAACGTTCTTTTGGTTTGTTGTACTTCCGAAATATAGCAGGGAAGTTCATGAAGTCTTTAAAGTTGTGTATTTTTTGACCGGGAATAATACTGTCCTTTTTCGATATGTTTAATTTTTTGATCAAAAATTCCACCAAATTAGTATCCATTTCTTCGTCAAATACAAATCGGGTAGGTTTTCCTTTTCTTCTACTTTTTACAGCTTTAGCTATTTTATCGGCAAAACTGGTATTAATATCATTGTCCAAATCAAATTCGGCATCTCTAGTTATTTTAAAGGCGTTGGCAGTAAATCCATCGAAACCAAAGAAGGAAAATATATGCGGTAGGTTGAACTTAATAACATCTTCCAATAGAATAACATGTACCTCTTTATCAGGACATGGAAGTAGCACAAAACGGCCGTTTTGTGCTGTAGGGATCTCAATAATCGCAAATTTTGTTTCATACTGCCAATCCGTTTTCTTCATCGCGACCCCTAGATATAGCGACTTGTCGCGCAAGTAGGGCATAGGTCTATGATCATCCAGTAGAAGAGGGATGACACTGGACTCTACTTCATCAATATAGTATCGCTTTACAAAAAGCTGTTGTTCCTCAGAAAGGTTTGAACTTGTCTTGATGAAGACACGCTGTTTAGCCATTTCTTTTTGAACTTCTTGCCAGGTATTATTAAATTTCTTCTGTTGTTTGATAACAAGGGCATTCAATTCATTAAGAATGAGCTGAGGCTTTTCGAAAAATATGTTCTTTGCTTCTTTCTCATCCACCGCTAGAGCTCGTTTTAGGCCAGCTACCCGGACACGAAAAAACTCATCTAAGTTATTAGAAAAGATACCTAAAAATTTAATCCTTGAGATAAGAGGGACTGTTTTGTCTGCTGCTTCTTGCAAAACCCGCCCATTAAAACTCAACCAGCTTATATCCCTTGGAATAAATTTGCGTGCCATATATTAATTATCGATTTAGGATCAAAACTATGTTTTAAGTGTTATTTTAATGTTAACTAAATATTAAATAGTTTAAGATGTTATTTTGAACCGGATCGTTTTACAATGTTGATCGCATTAAATTGGGTCGTATCATAGTAAGGTGCTTCTACTTGTAATTGAACAGGGTAGGGGGCATTTTTGTCAAAGAAAAAAATACGAGTCACGCTATTATAATCATTGGTCGGAAATAAGTCTGCGCAAGCATCGTAATTCGCATTCGCCCGATCTCCGACCGTCACCGCATAAATGCGCACTATGCCACCTTTGTTCTGTTCGTTGCGAACAAAAGCCACCTCCTCAAAATTACCAGGGATATCTTTTATTGACTTTTGACTGAAAGAATCCCAAATTAAGTAACCTAAAATAAGAATAATGGGTATGGCAATAAACCATACCCTTTTGTTTTTTTTCATATGTAAATAATTATTCGGGCATTTAATTGTTTTCTCGATGGAACTCATGAATGCTTCGTATTTATTTCATGATCCGCTAGTTTCACGGCTATTTTTTTCCATCTATCATCAGATGGAACTTTGTTATGATTATAAATTAATCGTGATATCTAATAACTTGTAGAAATCGCGCAAAATTGCCTGATGACCTGGCCATGCCGGTGAGGTAACCAGATTACCATCTACTACAGACTGGTCTGCCGGAATATTTTTCCAAATACCACCTGCTAACTCAATGTCAGGACCTACGGCAACATAGGCAGTCAATGTACGGTCCTTTAAAACTTTGGCTGTCGTCAAAACCTGTATACCGTGACATATCGCTGCCACAGGTTTGTTTTTCTCAAAAAAGTGCTGTACAATCTCAATGACACGTTTGTTTAGTCGGATATATTCTGCAGAACGTCCCCCCGCAATATATAGACCGTCATATTCGTCGGGATTGACCTGATCAAAACTTTTGTTGATAGCAAAATTGTGCCCTCTGAGTTCTTTATACGTCTGGTCTCCAGTGAAGTCGTGTACAGCAGTAGGTACAATATCTCCTTTTTTGCGATCTGGAGCGATTGCATCAACTTCAATACCAATAGCGCCCATAGCTTGATAAGGTACCATAGCTTCATAATCTTCAACGTAATCTCCTACTAATAATAATACTTTTTTTGCCATAGCATCTAGAATTTTTATTGTGTTTTATTATTGTCTAAACAATTGAGTTGAGGTAAGGTTTTTATCCTTCTTGAGATAACTTTTCTAGCATCATTCGTTTGGTTTTCCTTACTTTAGCTTCCAGCTGACTGCGCAATAGTGCTGTGACAACACCTTTGCCTTCTTCAAAATTCAAGTTGAATTCGGGTAAGGAAAATGTTTCTAAGACTTCTGCGCCGTCAAAAGGCATTCTTGCTGTCGCAATACCAAGGACAGACTGTCCTCCACGTGCTCCTTGGCTGGTGGCTAATAGAAAAACAGGTTTACCATTGTAAATCTTCCGTCCTTTAATTCGGGATGTCCAATCTATCAGGTTTTTGTAACCTACATTATAGTTGCCATTATTTTCAGCCAGTGAAATAATTAACAAGTCTGCTTGATCTATCTTATTTGCGAACCGTGTAGCTGCCTCAGGAAGACCGATCTCCTTTTCTCTGTCTTTTGAGAAAAGCGGCATTTCAAAATCATTTAAATCAATTATTTCAATAATGTCTTCTTTTTCTTTGTAATACTTGCTGACCGATGTGGCGAATTTCTTATTGATAGAATCTGAACTATTACTACCTCCAAAAACTAATATTTTCATATGTATTTAATTACTTCGTGAGCTCGCAAGCTCGGTTTGATTTTCATATGTGTATAACTATTCATTTGTGTTTGCTTTCATTTGTATTCATGAATGCTTCGCATTTTGTTTTTTATCTGTCGTTAACTTGTCCTGACTGGTCGGGATGGAATAACTAAATTATAGCTATTCGACTCTGTATAGTGTTAAAACTAATTTATCTACATAAATAACTCTATGTAGGTTTAATGACTACAATTTAAGAATAATTTTATAGAAAGGGACTCGAAAGATGAACATGATCATAAAAAAAGAGAGCTACTGTTGTAGTGCTCTCTTTTTTATGATTTTTCTGTTGTTCGTATTATACATTAAAACGGAAGTGCATGATATCGCCATCTGCTACGATATAAGTCTTTCCTTCTACAGCTAGTTTGCCGGCTTCTTTTACAGCCGCTTCTGATCCGTAATGAATAAAGTCTTCGTATTTCGTTACCTCAGCACGAATAAACCCTTTTTCAAAATCCGTATGGATTACACCCGCAGCCTGAGGGGCTGTGTATCCCTTTTCTATGGTCCAAGCTCTTACTTCTTGAACTCCTGCAGTAAAATAGGTCGCTAGATTCAGTAGCGAATATGCTGCACGGATCAATTTGTTGACACCGGATTCCTCAAGACCTAGATCATCTAAGAACAATTGTCTTTCTTCATAACTCTCCAGTTGTGCGATCTCGGATTCGATCTGTGCAGAGATTACTAGTACTTCTGCTTTTTCTTCTTTCACAGCATCTCTAACACGCTCTACATAAGCATTACCTGTATTTACAGATGCCTCGTCTACATTACAAACATACAGAACCGGTTTTACTGTAAGCAAGGTAAGATCTGCGATGTATTCGAAATCTTCTTCACTTATTGCGGCTGTACGTGCTGATTTTCCAGACTCTAAGTGCTCTTTTACAATAGATAGGATCTCAAAAGTCTTCTTTGCATCTTTATCGCCACCCGTTTTAGCCATTTTCTCGACTTTCTGAATACGTTTTACGACAGTATCAAGATCTTTTAGCTGAAGTTCGGTGTCGATGATTTCTTTATCACGGATAGGGTCTACAGAACCGTCCACGTGGATTACATTGCCATCATCAAAACAACGCAATACATGTATGATTGCATTTGTCGTGCGAATGTTTCCTAAGAACTGGTTACCTAAGCCTTCTCCTTTAGAGGCGCCTTTTACTAAACCTGCGATATCAACAATTTCAATCGTATTTGGTACAATCTTTTGTGGGTTTACAAGTTCTGCCAATTTAGTGAGACGCTCGTCAGGAACCGTAATAACGCCTACATTGGGTTCGATTGTACAAAAAGGGAAGTTTGCCGCTTGTGCTTTCGCATTGGACAAACAATTGAATAATGTTGATTTACCTACGTTCGGTAGGCCTACTATACCACATTGTAAAGCCATGAGTCTTGCTGAAATAATTAAAATTTGCACAAAGATAGAAAAATTAGTGTAACAAAATATGTATTGCAATTTGCTTTCTTTGCTTATTTTTGGGACACAAATTATTACTTCATATGAGATTTTTTTTAATTCTACTTGGGCTTTCATTTAACCTTGTTGTCTCGGCACAAAAGAGACTAGATCACAAATTCAGTTTTGGAATGAATTATGTTATAGGTGATTCAGAACATAGAGATTACAATGATTGGTTCGATGCGTTTGAAGATGACTACTTAAGTCTGAAATTTGATTATGTAGCCAGTTTCAAGATTAACCAATTTATCGCTGTAGGGCCGGGTGTGGGCATACGTCATCTGGTCGCTTTAGATGAGACTTCAAGCGATCGTGACGTGACTACTAATGTAATGGGCTACTCTTCCAATACGATTTCGAATTATTTTGCGATCCCTCTATTTGTTAACTTCAATGCTCGCTTTATCGATAAGAAAGTTAGTCCTTTTGTATCTGTCTCTACAGGATATTCCTTTGCGGTCAATAGCAGTGATATTGAATTGTATGATAGTAATTCTGGTCAACGGGATAATTATACTTCCAAAATGAAATCTGGTTTTATAGCCAACGGACAAGTCGGTGCTAATATTCGTTTTCGTAATGGTATGAGTATTTCTGCGGGACCTTATTTTGAATTTCAGCCGACTACAATCGTTCGGACCAACGTTGTAAATAGCGGGTCGTCTCGTTCGGAAACAAAGCGGGACCTTTACCATATTGGATTGCAAGTAGGGTTTGCTTTTTAATAACACTAATTTTACATCTTTTAACAGTTCGACCATTAATCCTTTTGTAGTACTTGTACGTCCTACTTACAACTAAGGAAAAAAAGAACAAGGAGGATGTTATGAAAAGATACTTTTACCTATCGCTACTATTTGTTGGATTAGGTTTTTTTCAGCCCAGTAGTGCGCAAGTCAGTGTAAGCATTAATATTGGCAGTCAGCCATTATGGGGACCGGTGGGATACGACTATGTACGTTATTATTATTTGCCGGAAATGGATGTTTATTATGATGTAAGTAGTCGAAGATATACTTATTATCATGGTAATCGGTGGGTTACGAACTCGAAACTACCAAGTAGGTACAAGCATTACGATGTGTACCGCACTTACAAAGTCGTATTAAACGAACCTTCGCCTTGGCGTTACCATAGTCGTCATCGTAGTAGCTATGGACGGTATTCGCATAACCATTCGCAAGTGATATTGAGAGATTCGCATCGGGATCATTATCATAATCGATATGATGGTCGTGATGGACGTAGAGATGATAAGTACAACAAAAAGTCACACAAGAAACATGATAAGGATTATAGAAAACATGGGCGAAAACATCACGATGATTAACATCTTTGTTTGTTAAGTAGTTTAATTGTAATTAAGTTTGTTTAAAGCCTCTAAATCATAGTATTTAGAGGCTTTTTTTTCTTTTTTTTAAAACATCCATTAAAAACAAAAAATTATACTTTGTATTAAGATATTTGTTCTAATTTTGTGGAATATTTAGGGTAATCGTTAATTGCTATATTCATGAGGAAGATAGGTAGAGGGTTTGCTTTTCTAGTTGGGGCTGCTCTCCTTAGTGTTTGGATGAGTTCTTGTCAAAATTTATCATCAGCTGCTTTAGGATCTGTAAATCGAGACTCGATAGAAACTATCGAGCAAGAGAAACTTAATCCGGTTAAAAAGCCTTTACTTTTAGATAAATGGGATTCGTTGCAGAAAAACCAGATTCGGTTTGTTGTGGATACGCTAAAACCTATCGATATCAAAACGCAAAAGAGAATGCTCAAAGATTCTCTACGACGTGAGTTTGATAAGATGCCTAAGCATGTTTATTTGACTTTTGATGATGGACCGCTGGTTGGTAGTGCGGCTATCGATTCGCTTGCTACAGCTAAGAATATTAAGGTCAACGCTTTCCTCGTTGGTAGACATGCTAATATGAGCAAAGGTCGTAAACGTGATTTAGCGAAATACGAAAATAACCCCTTGGTTTCGTGTTATAATCATAGTTATACCCATGCCTACAATAGATTTAGTCATTTTTATAGTACACCTAAGACCGCTTTTGAAGATTTCGTCAAAAATGAGAATGATCTGAATCTAAAACATAAAGTAGTTCGTCTACCTGGACGTAATATTTGGATATACGATGATGTGCGTAAGATCGATTTGCAGAGTGGTTCTAGTACTGCGGATATGTTGTTTGCCAATGGGTATAAGATTTACGGTTGGGATGTTGAGTGGCGTATTAATAGTTTGAGTGGCGTACCGGTACAAGCATTGGAAACAGTTTATGGGAGGATACGGAACTTTATGAACAATAAAAGTTCGATGACACCCAATAACGTGGTATTATTAATGCACGACGATATGTTTCAGACCAAGAAGGGACAACATTTGTTAGCTGAATTGATCGATAGCCTTAAAAAGGAGAACTATAAGTTTGAATTTATAGAAGATTACCCTATTAAGTACTAATTAAGATATTTCTTGAAATAAATCCGGTAATGAAACTTTTTTGCTAAAATTACGTTATATATAGTATACCAATTTTAGAAAGGAGGTCATTATGAACCTAATTCATAGAATAGAACATTGGGGAGATCGTCATCATCCACAATGGTTAGACTATTTGAGAATCGCATTAGGGATTATTATTCTTGCCAAAGGAATAAGCTTTGTAAACGATCAGGAAGCTGTAAGACGGTTGATCGAACAAACTAATTTTCAACTGTCTATTTGGGGAGCTGTTCATTACGTTGTGTTCACACATTTGGTGGGCGGGTTATTCCTTATTTTTGGGTTTCAAACCCGACTAGCAGCTTTGTTGATATTTCCGGTAGTGGTAGGGGCGGTATTTTTTGTCAATATCACCAGTGGTTTTAGTTTTCTGAATTCGGAGTTATGGTTGTCTATCCTTGTAATGATTCTATTGGCTGTTTTTTTGGTGGCTGGATCAGGGAAGTTTTCGCTCGATCATATGATGGATAAACCGGGTTATCGTCGGTCTATATAAAATGGAAAAAGCTCTCCCAAAAGGAGAGCTTTTTCCATTTAAAATTATTTTTTATTGGTTTCGCACCAATTTTTAGCGTTTACGAAAGCCTCCAACCAAGGCGTGACTTCGTCTTGACGTCCGTTTGGATAATTAGCCCAGTTCCATTGGAACGTCGAACGTTCGATATGTGGCATGGTCACTAGATGACGACCTGTGGTGTCACATAACATCGCTGTATTATAGTCTGATCCATTTGGATTGTGTGGGTACTGCTCGTACGCATATTTAGCAACGATTTGATAAGCAGACTCCTCTTTAGGTAGGTTGAATTTACCTTCTCCGTGCGAGATCCAAACACCTAGTGTTGATCCAGCAAGGGTTTTTAGCATGATGGAGTTGTTCTCTTGCACCTTTACCGAGACGAAGTTTGATTCGTGTTTTCCAGATGTATTGTGGAGCATTTTGCCATGTACTTCATGTTCAGGGTTGATTAACTCCAGCTCCATAAACAATTGACACCCGTTACATATTCCGACAGACATGGTGTCAGGACGAGCGAAGAAGTTATCCAATGCTTTCTTTGCTTTCTCATTGTACAAGAAAGCTCCAGCCCAACCTTTGGCCGACCCTAATACATCTGAGTTAGAGAATCCACCAACAGCTCCTATGAACTGAATGTCTTCCAATGTCTCACGCCCAGTTATTAAATCTGTCATGTGCACGTCTTTCACATCAAATCCAGCAAGATACATAGCGTTAGCCATTTCTCTTTCTGAGTTAGAGCCTTTTTCACGAAGGATAGCAGCCTTAGGACGTGATCCAGAAGTAGTGAAAGCTGGTTTTTTACCATTGAAATGTGTCGGGAAGACAAAATTTAACGGTTGTTTTTTGTAGTTATTGTAACGCTCTTGCGCCATGCCGTTTTTCGACTGTTTTTGATCCAACAGGAAAGATGTCTTGTACCAAGTGTCGCGTGTTTCGGCTACATCGAATGTAAATACATCCGTGTTGTTTTTTAAACTGACAGTATTGCCTTCGATGACCTCACCGATTTTCACAGCTTGAATGCCTGCCGTACTGAAAGCTGTTTCTAGCGTAGTATTATCTTTTGCTTGCAAAACCACTGCAATATTTTCGCTGAACAATGTTTTCACGGTATCAGCTTCGCCTAAGTCGGATAGATCATAGTTAGCTGCTAGATTTACATCGGCGAATGTCATTTCAAGCAATGTAGTCACTAAACCTCCAGAACCAATATCATGACCAGCCTCAATCTGACCTGCAGTGATCAATTGTTGTATCGTATTGAATGCTGTTTTGAAATAAGCAGCATCTTGTATCGTAGGGGCTTCTGTTCCTACTTTATTCAAAATCTGTGCAAAAGAAGAACCGCCGAGTTTGAATGTATCTTTTGATAAATTAATATAGTAGATAGAACCGCTGTTCTTTTTCAAAACAGGTTCAACTACCTTGTTGATATCTGTACAGTTTCCAGCAGCGGAGATAATCACAGTTCCAGGTGCGATTACATTTTCACCGTTAGGATACTTTTGCTTCATCGATAGCGAATCCTTACCTGTAGGGATGTTGATACCTAATTCAATTGCAAAATCAGAACATGCCTTGACAGCTTTGTAAAGTCTAGCGTCTTCTCCTTCATTATTACAGGCCCACATCCAGTTTGCCGATAATGAAATACCTTCAATACCATTGATGATAGGAGCGAATACGATATTTGAAAGAGCCTCGCCGATAGCCGTTTTACTGGCAGCAGCTGGGTCAATAAGCGCTGCTACTGGAGAGTGTCCTACAGTGGTCGCAATACCTTCTTTACCTTTATAATCCAATGCCATTACCCCCACGTTGTTTAATGGCAATTGTAGAGGGCCTGTGCATTGTTGTTTAGCGACACGACCACCCACACAACGGTCTACTTTGTTGGTCAACCAGTCTTTTGAAGCGACAGATTCCAATTGTAATACTTGGTTGACGTAGTTAGGTACATCTTGCGCTGTATAGGAAAGACCGGTATATGTGCGCGTAATGGTATTATCCCGCATGATCGTTTTAGGAGATGATCCAAAGAAATCTTCTAAAGCATAATCCATAGGTTTAGCACCTGTAGTCTTTGATTCAAATGTAAAACGGTTATCACCTGTTACATCTCCAACAGCGTACATTGGCGATCGTTCACGGTCAGCAACTCGTTTTAAGGTATCTATATCTTTTTCAGCAATGACCAAGCCCATACGTTCTTGCGATTCATTACCGATTATTTCTTTAGCGGAAAGAGTTGGGTCTCCTACAGGTAGTTTATCCAAATCAATCAGCCCTCCGGTTTCTTCAACAAGCTCTGATAGACAGTTTAAGTGACCACCAGCACCGTGGTCATGGATAGAAACAATTGGATTGTTGTCGGATTCGACCATACCACGTACCGCATTGGCCGCTCTTTTTTGCATTTCGGGATTTGAGCGTTGTATCGCGTTCAATTCGATTCCCGAACCAAAAGCGCCTGTATCTGCTGAAGATACAGCAGCTCCACCCATTCCGATACGGTAGTTTTCGCCACCCAGGATGACAATTTTATCCCCCACTTGAGGTGTATGTTTCTTTGCTTGGTCTAATTTTCCGTAACCAACACCACCAGCTTGCATGATCACTTTATCATAGCCCAGTTTGCGGTCGTCTTCTTCATGTTCGAAGGTTAATACCGATCCTGTGATTAGCGGTTGTCCGAATTTATTCCCGAAGTCTGAAGCACCGTTGGACGCTTTGATCAGGATGTCCATTGGTGTTTGATATAACCATGGACGTTCTTGCATTCCTTTTTCCCACGGGCGATCTTGCAATAAGCGAGAGTAGGCCGTCATATATATGGCTGTACCCGCAAGTGGGATTGCACCTTGTCCACCAGCTAATCTGTCACGGATCTCACCGCCAGAACCCGTAGCTGCACCAGAAAATGGTTCAACAGTTGTTGGGAAGTTGTGTGTTTCTGCTTTTACCGATAGTACCGAATCAAATTCCTTCTCTTCATAAAAGTCAGGTTTGTCAGCAGACTTAGGTGCAAATTGTGTTACCTTTGGTCCTTTGACAAAAGCTACGTTGTCTTTGTATGCCGATACAATCTGATTAGGATTTGTTTCAGAAGTTTTCTTGATTAATTTGAACAACGAGGTAGGCTGTTCCTCCCCATCAATAATGAATGTACCGTTGAAAATTTTGTGACGACAATGCTCCGAGTTCGCTTGCGAAAAAGCAAAAACTTCAGAGTCTGTCAGTTTACGTCCTAACTTGTCGGATAGCTTGTTTAAATATTCTACCTCTTCTTGATTTAATGCAAGACCTTCAGTTTTATTATAAGCATCAATATCGTCGATATCGATAATAGGCTCTGGAGTGATATGTATGGTGTACATATCCTGTGTGAGGGCTTCAAACTTTTGAGAGATCATCGGATCGAAGTCATTAAAGTCAGCAGGTACAGGCTGAAATTCCTCGATACGGATAATACCCTCGATACCCATGTTTTGTGTGATCTCTACCGCATTGGTACTCCATGGAGTGACCATGGCAGCTCGCGGACCTACAAAATAGCGGATTAAGGTTTGCTCTTCTAGCTTTTTAGCATCGCCGAACAGCCAGTTTAGTTTAGTAATGTCTTCTTGTGATAAAGAGTTTACGCTTTGAACACTGTAGATAGTATTCGATGGGTTCTCAAAGAAATGAATCATTATATAATGTTGGGTTTTGAACGTTCTTCAACTTAAAGCACAAAGTTACGGAATATTTTAAATAAGCAACTAGCAAAAAGTGCTTTATTTTCTACTCAAAAGCCTATCTTTGTATCGCTAAAAAAACTATTAAAAAATGAAATACTCATGTTCAGCAAAGCACAAACACTTATGAGTATTCCATATGACTATATAATAAGACAAATCAAATACATATGAATATTTCTTACAATTGGCTTAAGAATTACCTCGATATAGAAAAGACTCCAAATGAATTGTCTCTGATTCTGACCGACATAGGTCTAGAAGTTGAGGCTGTAGAAAAAGTACAATCTATTCCTGGTGGGTTGGAAGGATTAGTGGTAGGAGAGGTGATTTCGGCCGAGCAACATCCCAATGCAGATAAATTACGTGTTACGAAAGTGGATGTTGGTACAGGTACACCATTGGATATTGTGTGTGGAGCACCAAATTGTCGCGCAGGTCTTAAAGTGATCGTCGCTACTGTGGGGACGACTTGCCACCCGACCGTTGGAGAACCGTTTAAGATTACAAAATCCAAAATCCGTGGTGAAGTTTCCGAAGGCATGTTGTGCGGTGAGGATGAAATTGGCCTAGGTAGCTCACATGCTGGAATCGTTGAGTTACCTGCAGATGTTAAAGTAGGCTCGTTGGTCAAAGAGTTTTACGAAATGGAGGATGATTTCTGTTTTGAGATCGGATTGACACCGAATCGTGCAGATGCAGCATCTCATTTGGGGGTAGCCCGGGATTTAGCGGCTTATTTCCGCAGCACTTACACATTGCCGAGTATAGCGTCTTTTGTAGAACCTACTGGTTCAAGCGCTGCCGCGGTAGAGGTGAAAAATACCGAGGCTTGTCCAAGATATTCCGGAGTGCATATTTCTGGAGTCAAAGTAGGGGAGTCTCCGGATTGGTTGAAGGAGAAGTTAAATACAATAGGTATCCGTTCGATCAATAATATTGTCGATATCACAAATTACGTGTTACACGACTTAGGGCAACCTTTGCATGCCTTTGATGCGGCTAAAATAGCTGGTAATAAAGTTGTTGTGCGTTTGGCTCATGAAGGTGAGTTTTTTACAACTCTGGATGGTGTTGAACGTAAATTGTCTTCAGAAGATTTAGTTATAGCGGATGATACAAAGCCTATGTGTATAGCAGGGGTATTTGGCGGAGCATACTCTGGAGTTTCTGAAAGTACCACGGACATCTTTTTAGAGTCCGCTTATTTTAATTCGGTTTACGTACGTAAGACGGCGAAGCGTCATGGTTTAAAAACAGATTCTTCCTTCCGTTTTGAACGCGGTACAGATCCTAATATTACTGTTTTTGCTTTAAAAAGGGCGGCGCTGTTGATCCAAGAAATCGCAGGTGGTGTTATTTCGTCTGCGGTCACAGACCTCTACCCGAACCCTGTTTCTCCATTTGTATTCGATGTAGACTGTAAAAGTGTGCAGCGTTTAATTGGTAAAGAAATCCCGGTTCAGGAGATTAAAGAAATTATCCTTGCTTTGGGGATAGTGATTACTTCCGAAAAAGATGCTGTCTTTTCGGTTGAAGTCCCTGCATATAAAGTGGATGTAACGCGTGAAGTAGACGTTACCGAGGAGGTATTACGTATCTACGGTTATAATAATATCGAGTTGAAGAGCCAGATTCTAGCTTCACTTAATACACAGGATAAGCCAGATAAGGAAGTTGTGTTAAACCAAGTTGCAGATCTTTTAATTGGAAATGGCTATAGAGAAATACTTTCCAATTCGTTGACTAAATTATCATATGCTGACGATGAGTCTACGGCAGTTCGTTTGTTAAATCCGTTGAGTTCGGATTTAGATACGATGCGTCAAAACCTGGTTTATTCCATGTTAACCGCAATGGCTTATAATCAGAAGCGTAAGTCTAGTGATCTTAAGTTTTTTGAGTACGGTAAGACGTACCACTTGTTGGAAGATGGCTATAGTGAACGTCAGCGTCTTGTACTTGGTGTGGTCGGTAGTAAATCCAAAGAACAATGGAATGTATCGAGTGGCAATGTAAGCTTCTATAACCTTAAAGCAGCAGTAGATGTTATTGTGAAACGTTTGAAAATCGAAGGACTTCAGGTTATCGAGACAACAAATGCTAATCTAGCTTATGGTCTAGATTATATGAAGGGGCAAAAAGTGTTGGTTTCTTTTGGGGCTGTTAATGCTGAAGCGTTGAATAAAGCGGATGTCGATGGGCAAGTATATTATGCGGATTTTGATTGGGACTTAGTCATTCGATCGATTCGTAAAAATGAAATCAAGTTCAAAGAGGTTTCTAAATACCCTGCTGTACGTCGTGATCTAGCGTTATTATTGGATGATTCGATCACATTTGAGCAGTTAAAAAACATCGCAGTAAAGTCAGAACGTAAGCTTTTAAAAGGTGTTAACATTTTCGACGTCTATAAAGGAGATAAATTGCCAGAAGGTAAAAAGTCTTATGCTTTGAGTTTTACGATTCAGGACGAAGAAAAAACGCTAAATGATAAACAAATTGATAGCATTATTCAAAAATTAATTATTAACTTTGAGAAAGAGACGGGCGCTGTAGTGCGGTAGTTTATTTAATTTAATTGCGAATTATTATATGGCATCATTATCGACACAAATGAATCTTATCGTTGAGAAAACGAAGAATTTAGTTCAATTGTGTGAAGCTTTACAAGAAGAAAATGATCTTTTGAAATTAGAGTTGCAGTCTGTGCAGGTTGCATTTGAGACCAGTTCGGGGAAGGTAAATCAACTTGAAGAAAAGATCAAGGCAATGGCTGTTGCTAAATCCTTGGAAGAGGCGGATATAGATAAAAGTGCTATAAATGAAAAAATACTTGACACAAAACAAAAAATTAACGATTTTGTGCGAGAAATAGACAGATGTATAAACCTGTTGAAATAACTAAATAAGGGTGAAGTCAATTTGGTTTAATACATTATAAAGCTCATAAAAATGGGAGAGATTTCCATAAAAATAAATATCGGTGATCGTGTGTATCCTTTACGTGTTGGGATAGAAGAGGAAGAGGTTATACGTCACGCAGCGAAATTGATAAATGAAAAAATGAAGGAATTGCAGGAAAACTATTCCGTTCGTGATAAACAAGACTTGTTGTCGATGTGTGTTTTACAATATGCTACTGGAATGATCAAAGCCGAGCGTAGCGCACAGAATCAAGATTTGGGGCTGGAACAGTCTGTTCATGAATTGGATACGATCTTGACTGATTTCTTTAAAAAATAAGTTTTCGTTCTTTATATATAGAGCTTTAACAACGAGTTTGCCGCAATTAAATTCGGGTTGTCACTATTTTAAACTTAACGCTTCAATATCACGAGCACTAAAAGATGTAGGCCATTTTGCATATTTGCCATCTAGGTCATGATCATACGCTCAAATCATGTGTAATCGAAGTTTAATAATACATGATACCTGTTAATTTAATTGCGGTTTTTTTTTGAAAAAAAACTAAATAATATATACTAAATAAAATGGAGTTATCTATAACAATTTCAATTATAATATCTCTCTTAATTGGTGTTGCAATAGGGAGATTTTTATTGCAATTACTGTTTAAGAAGCAAGAGAAGGATGCTAGTGAAAAAGCGGAAAGTATTTTGAAGGAAGCGGAAAAGCAAGCAGAGCATACCAAAAAACAACGTCAATTGGAGGCTAAAGAGAAGTTTCTTCAACTGAAAGCAGAGCATGAAAAAGAGGTCAATCAGCGTAATAATACGATAAGCCAAAAGGAAAATTCTATCCGTCAAAAGGAACAATCTCTAAATCAAAAGTTAGAGAGTATTAACCGTGATAAACAAGAGCTTGACAGCAAAAGCAAGAAGCTAGATCAGTTGACCGAAGTGAACGAAAAGAAGCGCGAAGAGGTTGAAGCGTTAAAAAACCAACATATCCAACAATTAGAGACTATAGCTGGACTTACTGCAGAGGAAGCACGCGAGCAATTGGTATCCTCTTTGAAAGAGGAAGCCCGTTCGCAAGCTATGATTCAAATCAAGGATATCGTTGATGAGGCTAAATTGACTGCTTCAAAAGAAGCTAAGAAAGTGGTAATCCAAACCATCCAACGTACAGCTACCGAATCTGCTATAGAGAATACGGTCTCTATTTTCAATATCGAAAACGATGAGGTTAAAGGACGTATTATAGGACGGGAGGGACGTAATATTCGTGCTCTGGAAGCAGCAACAGGAGTGGAAATTATTGTTGATGATACGCCTGAAGCTATTATCTTATCTGGTTTCGATCCAGTGCGTCGCGAGATTGCTCGCTTAGCACTACACCGTTTGGTTACAGATGGCCGTATTCACCCAGCTCGTATCGAAGAGGTAGTGGCAAAGACACGGACGCAGATTGAAGATGAGATTGTAGAGATCGGTGAACGTACCGCTATTGATTTGGGTATACATGGTCTTCACCCAGAATTGATCCGAATGGTAGGTCGTATGCGTTACCGTTCGTCTTACGGACAAAATCTATTACAGCACTCCCGAGAGGTGGCCAATTTTGCAGCAACGATGGCTTCTGAATTAGGGTTGAACGTGAAACATGCTAAGCGCGCTGGATTATTACACGATATTGGTAAAGTGCCTGATGATAACCCTGAATTGCCGCACGCTATTTTAGGAATGCAGTTGGCTGAGAAATACAAAGAACACCCGGATGTTTGTAACGCCATTGGTGCTCACCACGACGAAATCGAGATGACTGCAATGATTTCACCGATTGTTCAGGCTTGTGACGCGATATCAGGTGCTCGCCCAGGTGCTCGTCGTGAAGTTGTGGAAAGTTATATTAAGCGTCTGAAAGAATTGGAAGCATTGGCGTTATCTTACCCAGGAGTGGAAAAGACATTCGCTATCCAAGCGGGACGTGAGCTTCGCGTCGTTGTAGAGAGCGAAAAAATATCCGATGCGCAGTCAGAGATTTTGGCAGCAGATATTTCTAACCGTATCCAGACTGAGATGACTTATCCAGGTCAGATTAAAGTTACGGTAATACGGGAGACACGTTCTGTGTCTTACGCGAAATAGGAATAAGATGTTTTTATAGAAAGCCTCAAAATGAAATTTTTGAGGCTTTTTTATTTGAACGTTTGTTGATCTTCCGCATGAGAACACTAAAAGTCAAAAATCATTCACCGTTAGGCTAGCTCCAAATTTCTATAGATCGTGACTCTAAAAGTGTTAGAGATGGTAACTGTACTGTCAAAAGATATTTGATGACGAGGTGATTTTGATGTCTGCGTATTGCCATGCTTTATTAAAGGTTGATTTGACGTTTAAGGCTTCAGCTTTTTTTCCTTGTGCTAAGAGCGATTTGTAAAGTCCAAATAATGCCCAACCGTTTAGTTTCCATTTTTGCAGATCTTGTCTATAGACAGTTTCGGCTTGATTGTATAGACCTTCTCCGAGCAATAATGCCCCAAGGTGGTGTCGTACTGAAAAGAACCAATCTGGAGGTTCATTATAATTGAGGTTGTCTTCTAATAGAATAGCGTCTTTGAGTAGCGATATCGATTTTTCTAAATTACTTTGCCTAGAAGCTATGGCAGCAGCTAGTACGCCATCGGCTATTTTAGCCAGGTCAGCCATAGTGTTGATATTCCAAACCGTAAGTTCTTGAAGATGACTGTCAGATGCTAATATTCTCAGCGTATCGGATTCTTTTTGTGCACGTATCATATCATTTTTGGATAGGTATGCCAATCCTCGGGCATAATGTAATATGGCATTTGGATACGGTAAATCTTCTTTAGGTGTAGTTAAAGATAGAATTTTATCCCACATTCCAAATTTGACAGCGATATAGTAGGGGATGGTATAATAATGTTGTAGTGTGCTCCACTCAGGCTGATCCATTAAATCAACAGCGACATGCTGTTGCAGTTTTTGGGCTGCAGCCCATGATAGCGATGAATTGCCTTCTAAGGCCGCAGTTGCGGCTAAGAAATGATAGTTGTGAGGATAATAAGCTAGTGGGTATATGCCTTGAGCATAGCAGGCCGTTGTGTACGCACTATCTACTTCTATAGCCCTTAAGTTAGCTAAGGTGCCTAAATGGTAATCGCCAGTATTGATGTATATATGAGAAGGCATATGCAATAGGTGACCAGACCCTGGTACTAAATCGTTTAAAAGATTGGCGCTGGATAATGCTTTTTCTGGATTTGATGACCCTTCTAAGGCGTGGACATAAAAATGATGGGCACCGGGATGCTTTGGATTTATTTTGATGAGTTGCTCTAGAACACTTACCAGTTCAGGGGTCCAATTCTTTGGCTTTTTTGTTTTTTTGTCGTAAAGATCCCACGGATGTAAGTTCATCAGTGCGTCGGCGTATAAAGCTCCAATATCAGGATGTGTAGGAAATTGCTTATGTACTTTTTCCATAGCGTTAGCATATGCAATATCCAGCAAAGATCGGTCGGTTGGAGGATTGGTTTGGTATCGCAAAGATAGGGCTTCGATAAGTGCTATTTCTAAAGGAGTGCAATTTTTTGTAAGCGACTTAGCTTTAATGGTCGAATCGTACGCCCGTTGAAAATTATCCTGTTCCATGCCACCATTGTAATTAGGACCTAATACGTAAGCGAACCCCCAATAGGCCATAGCACAGGTTGAATCTAACTGGCTGGCTTGAAAAAAAGACCTTGCTGCTTCGGCGTGATTAAATCCATAAGCCAGCATCATTCCTTGATTGAAGTATCTTTGTGCCTCCTGGTTCAACGTCGTGATCTTAAAATCTATTCCATCTAAACCGTCAAATAATGGCGCTTTTTTACCTAGGGTATACCATTCTCTGTCCGATGTTTGGGACCTAGCGCAAGTAGATACAGGAAGGGAAGTTGTCTTGGACTTATGTTTTTCATTGCAGCTAGCGAAAAAGATAGCCACTAACGAAAGAAAAAAAAATCTAAGCATACTAATGTTGTTTAAATGAATAGATTGATTAACAACTCTGAAATCGTGTGGAAGTTCTAAACGGAGTGCTGCAATAAATGGCTATAGTGTTCTTAGATGAGCGGAATAACTACGTTTATAGTATAAAGATAGTGAATGATATTAGAAAATCATTAGAAAATTAAACACGCACGGTTTATGGTTTAATTATTGATAAATTTGTGCTTATTCACAAAAGCTTATGCAGATATTAGTTGTAGAAGATGACAAACGAATCAGTGATTTCTTAATCAAAGGATTAGAAGAAAACGGTTATTTGGTGGTGTTGTGCAGATCTGCTGAAGAAGTCTTGGACGCTTATCTCGGGATTTCATGGGATCTGATTATTTTGGATGTCATGCTTCCTCGGATGGATGGTATCCAATTAGCCCAGACTTTACGTTATAAAAAAATATTTGCACCTATTCTAATGCTTAGTGCGTTGAATACGGTACAAGATAAAGTTGCCGCTTTAGATTATGGTGCAGATGACTATATCACCAAACCATTTCATTTTGATGAATTACTATCTCGTATCAAAGCTTTGACCCGACGTGTACATTATCAACAACAGGAGGTACCTACGCAAGTATTGCAATACGGTAATCTTTCGATCGATATGAATCAATATGTTGTTTCCAGAGGTGGGAGGACTATAGATCTCTCGCCTAGAGAATTAAAATTATTATTATATCTAATAGAGAATAGAGATCGGACAGTAACGCGGATACAGATCCTTAATGCGGTTTGGGGGATTACTTTTGACAACCAGACGAATGTGGTGGATGTATATATATCGTATCTACGAAGCAAGATCGAACAAAGCGATGAAAAATATATCTATACAGTCAAAGGAATAGGGTATATGTTTAAAACAAACTAGGATGAAATTAAAACACAGATTATCGCTTTATTCTGTTGTTATTTTCAGCATCATTACGTTGGTGATATCCTCGGTGATCTATATATCCTTTTATGCAGTGATGGAAGGAAAGGAACGGGAATCCTTGGAAAGCAAGTCACTACTGGCTGCTATTTACTACCTCGAACAGGATGAACTCTCGTTAATAGAACACGAGAGTATTAAGAGTCAGTTGCTAAAGACGATTTCTAGACGTAATATTATTCTTTTGGATAAAGAGAATAAGCATTTTAAAGGGGATATGCCTTGGGAAGAAGTTCTGGACTCTGTGTTTATCAACCGGGTGAGGATGGAGCGAATCGCTCATTTTGAAACGGGCGAATTCTTTTATAACGGTATCTTTTATGAAGACAATCAGGGGAATTTTGTAGTAATAACACGCGAACCAAAGAATGAATTCAATGCGCAGATGAAGTCTCTATTTCATGTTTTACTGGTTGTCTCCTTGTTGGGAATGGGGTTTATTTACGTTGTATCTCAATATTTGGGAAAGATAGCTTACGAACCGATTGTCCATGTAATTGGTGAAATTAAGCGGAGGGATGCGAAAAATTTTAACGAGCCAATTGTCCTGACCGCGAGTTACTATGAGATTAATGACTTAATATTGACTTATAATCATTTTGTCGATCGTATCGCGAAAACCTTTACGGTGCAAAAAAACTTTATTGATTATGTATCTCATGAACTACGGACACCTATAACTGCGTTGCTGGGTACCTTGGAGGTTACCAATAGTAAAAAACGTACCATCGAAGAGTATGAAGCTGTCATCCTTCAATTAAAACAGTATACGACCGACTTGCAGGATACCTTGGAAAACATGACCTTATTGTCAGGGGCAAAGACATCTTTCGAATTTAGTACATTGCGGGTTGATGAAATAGTTTGGTCCGTTATCGAAAATGCTGTGTTGTATCATCAGGCAAAAATTGATGTCGATATGCAGGTGGAAAACAATCAGTTGCTTAGTTTTCAGGGGAATGATAAGCTGCTTGAATTGGCTATTGGGAATATAGTTGAAAACGCCCTTAAATATTCCAACAATGATACGGTCAAAATAGTGATCAAAGAAAATGACGGAAGGTTGTCTGTATGTGTACAGGATAAAGGAATAGGTATATTGAATGACGATCTTAAGGATATTAAGAAAAACTTCTTTCGCGGACAAAATGTTAAAGGCTATCAAGGGAAAGGTATAGGACTGTCCATGGCTAATGTTATATTTCAATTGCACCATATTGCCCTACAGATCGAAAGCGACGCTTCGGGAACTACCGTAATCTTATTATTCTAATCTGCTTCTAATCTAAATCGGATTTCACCTTAATATGTGGTAACTACTTTTGCTACATAAAATATAAAATGGTGAAAAAAGTCTCTTTATTAATCCTTTTGCTTTTTTTTAAAGGAATAATCCAAGCACAATCTTACGCATTGACCGATCTCGAAGAATTATTTCTTAAAAATAACTACCAGCTCTTGGCTCAGCGTTATAACATTAAGCGGGCAGATGCGGAACTGCTTCAGGAAAAGGTGTGGAGTAATCCTACACTAAGTATCAGTGAGCTTAACCTTTGGAAAAACTCATCATATGAAGAATTACCTCCTCTTTTTGGTAATTATGGCAAAGCACAGCAGATATCTGTTGAATTGGAACAATTGATTGAAACAGCTGGCAAGCGTAAAAAGCGTATTGCTATTAAGATGTTGGAGCGAGACGATAGGCTGTTGGAATATGAAGATTTACTGCGGCAGCTAAAGAAAGAACTGAGACAGGCATTTTATAAAGTGGAACGTTTGGATACAGAAGAAAGACAGCTTCAGACAGTAGTTGAACTTTTTGAAGAGCTTCAAAGGCAGTACGCTTCTCAGGTGCAAAAGCAGAATCTTTCCCAAGCGGATTTTTACCGTGTTCAATCCGAATTGGTAACCTTGCAACGCGAGCTATTGGAACTGCAGACCGAGAAGCTAGAAGTATTGAGTACGCTACGTATACTTACGCACTTGCCATCCCTCAGCTCTAAGGATTTGGTCTTTAAGAATCTTTCCGAGTTTAAGCTTTCGGCATTGCCAGCAGATTTACTGGGAATTACTATACAGCAAAATATAGGCTTAAAACGGCAAGGTAATGTCGAACTGTCTGCTGAGAAGAAGCTTGCGCTGGAACGGGCTATGCGTAGGCCTGATATTACGGTGCAGTTAGGGTACGATCGAGGGGGAAATATAATGCGTGATTTTATAGGAGTCGGTGCTCAGGTAGATCTGCCTATCTTTAATAGAAATAAAGGAAATATTAAAGCAGCTCAGTTTGAAATCGAACAGGAACGGGCGACAGCGGCTGCTTTACGGGGTGAAGTAGAAAGCACTTTGATACGCTTACAAAGCCAATTACTCACTTACGAACGTTTGCTACAACATTGGGATGGAGAACGGATCATGGAACAGGAAAAGATGTGGATCAACTACAATAAGTATTTGCAGGGCCGTCAGATCACGTTACTAGAGTTTGTCGATTTTACACAGGCGTTTAAAGAGGCTCAAAAGTCCCAGACACAACTCCTGGAAGAATACAAAAATACTTACGAAGAGTTACAATACATTGTCGGAATAGACTTTTAAATTATTACAGATGAACCATAGTTACTTAATATTGGCGTACGCGTTTCTAGTTTTTACATTTAGTGGATGTAATGAGCCTGCTGTATCAGAACAACAGGTAGACCCAGAACAGGAAAAATTCTGTCTCAACGAAATGTTAAAAGAGAAAACAACAATTGTTGAAGTCGAGGAAAAGCCTATAACCGAACAATTAACCTTGTCTGGTAAAATTGAATACAACGAAAATGATCTTGTTGCGTTTCGTAGTTTGTTGGAAGGAAGTGTAGAACAGGTACAGTTTGAACTTGGGGACTATGTCCGTAAAGGGCAGGTATTGGCTACGATACGTTCGGCGGAGATTCAGGGATTATACCAAGAAAGGCGAAACCAGGAGAATCAAATCCAATTGTTAAATAACCAAATCAAAACGAAAAGGGGAATGTTGGAAGATGGGTTGTTTTCTGCACCTGAACTCTTGCAGATGGAGCACGAACTGGAGCATGCTAAGATCGAGCTGGAGCGCATCATGCAATCATTAGCGTTATATCGTGCAGTGGGCTCGAATGCTTTTCAAGTATTGGCACCCAAGGGCGGATATATTATTCAAAAATCGATAAGTGTAGGACAGAACATCATGTCGGATAGCGAACCATTATTTGCGATTTCAAACCTAAAAGAAGTATGGGTAATGGTTAATATATATGCTAGCAATCTGCGTTACATTCATGTCGGTGATCAGGTTAAGGTGCGCACGATTGCATACCCTGATCAAGTTTATTTAGGAAAAATAGATAAGATATACAATGTGTTTGATGATGACGAGCATGTGCTGAAGGCACGTGTTGTATTGGAAAATGCTAATCTAAGGTTAATGCCTGGCTTAAGTGCCGATATTATTATCGATAAAAGTAACAGCCAAGGAAATGCTTTGGCTATTCCCAATAAGGCGGTAGTCTTTCATAATAATCAGGAATATATCGTGCTGTATCAGGATGATTGTCGCCTAAAAACACAACTTATTACCAAAGTTGGAAGTAATGAGGAATATACTTTTATTGCTGAAAAGCTTAAATCAGACGAAAAAGTGGTGATTTCAAATGCATTGTTAATCTATAAACAACTAAGCAAATAGAAAAAATGAAGAGATTAGTACAGCGCTTGGTAACATTTTCCCTGCATAATACAACATTTGTATTGTTTGCTACTATGGCATTGCTTTTTGCAGGTATCTATGCGCTTAAACATACAGCGATTGAAGCATTTCCTGATGTAACCAATACACGTGCCCGCATCATTACACAATGGCCAGGACGCAGTGCCGAGGAAATGGAAAAGCTCGTTACGTTGCCCATTTCGAAAGAAATGAACAGTATTCCCCATAAGTCTAATATACGTTCTATCTCTCTCTTTGGATTATCGGTTGTGACAGTACAATTTGAGGATGGCGTGGATGATTTTTATGCACAGCAATATGTGTCTAACAAATTGGGGGGAGTAGAGCTCCCCGAAGGTGCTGATGCTGCTATAGAACCTCCTTCTGGCGCTACCGGTGAGATATTCAGGTACATTATCCGCTCGGATAAACCTATACGCGATATTACGGCTATTCAGGATTGGGTTATTGAAAGAGAGTTACTTGGCGTTCCAGGTGTTGCCGATGTAGTGAGTTTTGGGGGCGAGGAGAAGATTTATGAAATCAAAATAAATCCTACCGAACTGAAAAATTTTGACCTTACACCACTGGATGTCTACGACGCTGTATCTCGATCTAATATCAACGTTGGTGGGGATGTGATTGAGCAAGGAGATCAAGCTTATGTCGTGCGGGGCGTGGGGCTTCTGGATAAAATCGAGGATATTGGAAATATCACCATCAAACTTAATGGTGCTGTACCGGTTCTCATCAAAAATGTAGCTGAAGTTGTTGTCTCCAGCAAACCTCGTTTGGGGCAGGTTAGTTTCAATGGCGATGATGATGTGGTACAAGGGGTTGTGGTGATGTTAAGAGGAGAGAATCCTTCGGAGGTGATCGAGAGTTTGAAAGATAAAATTGATGAATTGAATGAAAGGGTATTGCCTTCGGGAGTGCAGATTGAAACGGTGATCGATCGGACAAAGCTGGTTGATAATACGGTACGAACGGTATCAGGAAATCTTATCGAAGGTATCTTGTTGGTCTCTTTGATCGTATTTGTCTTCCTTTACAATTGGAAATCAACATTTATTGTTGCGTCTGTTATACCATTATCTTTCCTGTTTGCCATTATAGCACTAAAGATCCAAGGGCTGCCTGCTAATCTGATTTCTATGGGATCTCTTGATTTTGGACTATTGTTGGAAGGTACCCTCGTGATTGTCGAAACTGTATTTGTCTCTTTGGCTACCTTGTCGCACCGGGTTGGACCGGAACGATTCGCGAAGATGAGTAAACTTGGTGTGATTAAAAAAAGTACCGGAAGCGTGGCGACGTATATTTTCTTTGCGTTAAGTATACTAATAGTCGCATTGTTGCCGATATTTTCCTTTCAAAAGGTCGAAGGAAAAATGTTTTCGCCTCTCGCTTTTACTCTGGGGTATGCCCTTTTGGGATCGCTAATACTAAGTCTGACCTATGTGCCGGCAATGTGTAAACTCTTATTTACAAAAGGGATTGAGGAGAAGGAAAACTTTGTGACACGTTTTTTTCAACGAAGTATATACGGTTTGTATGATGTTGCATTTCGCTATAAGAAAGGCACTATTGCGCTATTTGTGGTGATCCTTGGAGTTTGTGTTTTCCAGTTTTCCCACTACGGTTCAGAGTTCTTGCCCAAGTTGAATGAGGGAGCTATCTATATTCGTGCTACGTTACCGAACAGTGTGAATCTTAAGGAGTCTACTAAGTTGACAAAAGAAATGAAGGAATTGATGATGAAGGATGCTGAAGAGATCGAATTTATTCTGACGCAGACAGGAAGACCTAATGATGGTACCGATCCAACCGGTTTTTTTAATATCGAATTTAATATTCAGCTTAAAGATGCCAAAGAATGGAAAAGGAAGGTTTCTAAAGACGATATTATTCAGGAATTAAGGGGCAAGCTGGCCAATTATCCAGGTATAGGCTTTGGTTTTAGTCAGCCGATTCAGGATAATGTGGAGGAGTATGTCGCAGGTGTGAAGAGTTCTCTCGTTATTAAGATATTTGGGACAGATCTGTATGATTTGGAAAATTATGCCAACCAAGTTGCCGTCTCTATTGCAAAGGTAAATGGTATTACGGATATCAATGTGTACAAAAATATTGGCTTACCCGAATTACGGATACAACTCCACGATGCCAAAATGGCAAAATATGGCGTATTTACGTCTGATGTGCAAGCGGTGATCGCGATGACTATAGGAGGGCAGGCCGCTACCAAATTTTATGAAGAGGATAGGCAATTTGATGTTATGGTGCGGTTTGACGAATCTTACCGCGACACGAAAGAGAAAATAGGTAATATTTTGATTCCAACCAGTAATGGACAGAATATCCCACTTCAGGAAATTGCTACTATTGGGTACCAGACAGGTCCTGCTTTTATCTATAGCGAAGGTAATAGTCGTTATATTGGTGTTGGTTTCAGTATCTACGGGAGAGATCTTGGAAGTACTATTCAGGAGGCTAGGGAAGTGGTCTCAAAGGAGGTCAAACTACCTAAAGGTCATCATATGGAATGGGCTGGAGAGTTTGAGAGCAAAGAACGGGCGGCGAAGCAGTTGGCTATGGTAGTTCCTGTATCACTTGTCCTTATTTTGTTGCTTTTGTATTCGAATTTTGGGAATTTTAAAGACACTGCAATCTCCTCATTAACGCTTGCGTTTGCATTCATAGGCGGCTTTGTCTCGTTATGGGCGACCGGTACTGTATTTGGTATATCAGCAGGTATAGGTTTTATTATCCTCTTTGGTGTAGCGACGATAGATGGCATAGTATTAATTGGGATTATTAGAGATAATATGCGCCATAAGATGCGGTTGCGCGAGGCAATAGATAATGGGGTACGTAGTCGTATCAGACCTGTGGTCATGATTGCATTGATGGGATCGATGGGGCTGCTTCCTGCGGCTATGTCTACAGGTATGGGATCCGAGATTCAAAAGCCATTGGCCATTATGATAGTAGGAGGATTACTGATCTGTTTGATATTATCTTTTACCGTAATTCCTGTAGTGTTTTATTGGGCGTATCGAAAAAGTGAGAAAGGGTAAAAAGCTTTTAAATGAGGATAAGAATCTAGATAATTGTTTACTTTTGCTGAATGAACAAGAAGAATCAAAAGCAAGAGCGGAAAGAGACACCTATTAGGTCGGTAGATAAGTACTTTAAGAAATTGGATAATACGTTTTCCCAGGGAAATAAAGGACTTTATGCGCTTTTTTTAGCACTAGCTTTTTTTGGATTTATGGGGTTGATATGGATGATTCCATTTCCGCAATTTGACTTTCTTATTCGTATGAATGCACATACATTTTTGAATTGGGGGTCCTTATTTATTGCCGTGGTCATCTATAGCTATTTGAAATTAGCACCCACATTGTCGTATGCAGTCTTATTTTGTATTGCTATCATGAGTTTCTTTATTGTACAGCTCGAATATGTCGAGCGAGATGGTGGACCATCGGTAGTTTTGGTTTGTTCAAGCATTGCCCTTGTTTCGTTATTAGTTCTATTCTTATTGATTAGGAAAGAGGGCGGATTAGGACTAAAGCATTTCTTTAGCTTCATGGGATTGGGACCAATATGGTTATGGTCTAAGGTTTTCGATAAATTTAAATGGAAATATTAATATGAGTACTTTTAACTATCCTCTGTATTTTCAATTTAAGATTGGAACTATAGCGAATGACTTTATAGCAAAGGACGCGTCCGGTCAGACAATCTGCTATGTCCGTGAGAAAATCTTTGCTTGGCGCGATCAGATTAAAATCTATAGTGATGAATCCAAAACTAATCTTCTATATGAATTGGTATCTGATAAGCTGATTGATTTTCAGCAGACATTTACGATTAAAGATCATTCGGGACGGATAGTCGGTAAAGTGCGTAGAAAGACGCTTCGATCGCTATGGCGGTCGACTTTCCGATTGATGAACAGTGAGGATAACCACGATCACACTATACAAGAGAAAAATCCTTGGACCAAGTTTATGGATGGCCTGTTTGGAGAGATTCCTTTGATAGGTATTTTATCTGGATACTTCTTTAATCCGGCTTATTTGTTGTCCAATAGCGATGGACAGGTATTATTTGAAATTAAGAAAGAACCTTCTTTTTTCGGCCGGAAGTTTACGGTACATAAACTGACATCAGATAATGTGGACGAAGAACGTTTCGTGCTGAGTCTGATGTTGATGGTATTAATAGAAAGAAGCAATGGTTAACCATTGCTTCTTTCTATTTATTTAATAATCCGCTTTATTTTGTTGGACTTCTTTATCAGTTTGTGTAGCCCTTCGTAATCTTCATCTTCTAGTTTACGATGCAGCTTTTGTAACTGTTTGATATGTTCTTCTAGAACCTCTAAGACATTGTTCCTGTTTTGTTTAAAAATTGGTGTCCACATGTCGGGAGACGACTTAGCAAGTCGTACAGTTGACTCAAAACCCGATCCTGCAAGTTCAAAAATCCGACCTTGTGATTTTTCTTTTTCCAACACTGTGAGTGCCAAAGCAAAAGAAGTAAGATGTGAGATGTGAGATACATAAGCGGTATGCATATCGTGCTCCTCTGCATTCATGAATAGGGATTTCATCTCCAATTGTTCCGTAATTGCATCCGCTATATCAAACGCGTCTTCATCGGTCCGAAAGGCATCGACATAAACCATGTTTTTGTCTTTAAACAAATTTGGTATCGCGGCCTCAGGACCAGAATACTCTGTCCCAGCCATAGGGTGGGCTGCGATATAGCGACCTCTTTTAGGGTGATCCGCTATACGTTGTAAAATATTTATTTTGGTCGAGCCCATATCAATGACCACTTGTTTGTCCACTTTATCAAGTATTGTGGGGGCTAACTGCATGATGACATCGACAGGGGTGGTGAGCACAATTACTTTTGCCTGTTGAATAGCATCTTCTAAAGACATGATTTCATCTACCAAACCGAGTTGTATCGCTTTCTTTTGGTTAGATTCATTTTTGTCTACACCTATTATTTTGTCGAAAGATTTGGTTTCTTTCAGTCGGATGGCAGCCGATCCGCCAATTAATCCAACACCGACAATAGCTATATTCATTTTTTAGTATTTAGTACTAATTATTTAGTGTTTAGAAATTAACCATTAACCATTGATTTTATCCGATTCAATGCGGCATCCAACATTTCCGTTTTTGCGCATAAACTGATACGGATATAATTATCTCCGGCATTTCCAAAAATACCGCCAGGTGTTATGAAAACTTGGGCCTTATATAAGGCTTGATCGCTGAGCGCATAACCGCTTGAATAATCTGTAGGAACTTTAGCCCATACGAATAGTCCAACTTGATTGATGTCATACCGACAGTTTAATAGGTCCATGATTTCAAAGACTTTTTTCCTGCGTTCATTGTATTCTTTGTTGAGTTCTGTGTACCAGGATTTGTCTAAGCTTAAAGCCTTGGCCGCAGCCAGCTGTAGGGGAAGGAACATGCCTGAATCCATATTGCTCTTGAATCGTAAAATCTCATTAATTCGGACCTCGCTGGCAACGAGCATTCCAATACGCCAACCCGCCATATTGGAAGATTTACTTAAAGAGTTTAGTTCAATCGCAACGTCTGCTGCGCCATCAACGGCCATAATACTCTCCGGATGATCATTCAGAATGAAACTGTAGGGATTATCATGACAGATTAAAATGTTGTGTTTTTTGCCAAAAGCAATTAGATTTTCAAAGAAACGTTTGTTGGCCAATGCTCCGGTAGGCATATGTGGGTAATTGACCCACATCATTTTTACTTTGCTTAAATCTGTTTTTTCCAGGGCATCAAAGTCGACTAACCATTGGTTGTCCTGAGATAGATCGTAAGGAACTACAGTTGCACCGGAGATCTTTACCGCCGATGTATAGGCTGGGTATCCCGGATTAGGTATTAATACTTCATCTCCTTCTTGAAGGTAGGTCATACATATATGTACTATACCTTCTTTGGACCCTATTAGAGGAAGAATTTCTGTGTTTGGATTTAAAGTAACATGATAATATCGCGAATACCAATCTGCCATCGCTTGACGTAACACAGGAGATCCCTTATAGTTTTGATAACCATGCGTGTTGTCTTGAGCAGCTTGCTCGGTCAGCACTCGGATGACTTCAGGATGGGGCGGTAGGTCAGGGCTTCCTATACCTAGATTGATTACCTGCGCTCCGGCTTTGTTCATCTCGTCAATTTCTCTCAACTTCTTCGAGAAGTAATACTCCTCGGTCTGTTGTAGCCTTTTCGCAACTTCAATATTCATATGTAATTAATTATTTCATGATCCGCCAGCTGGCGGATCGGTTTGACTTTAAAGGTCATTATCTTGTGCCGACTCGTCGGCATGGAATATCCAAAATACTACATGGATATTTCATTATTTTAAATTTGGTGCTAAATTTATAAAAACAAAATCGCTTTGTTGAATTATTTAGGTATAAAATAGCTAAAGGCTGTAAAATATGTAATATAGGTGCACTTGAGCTAACTAGGCAGAGATTTTCGATGGATAGACCTCTGATAAATAGGGAATGTTGTATCTGGTTCAATAATAGGATTGATGAAGGTTTTTTTCTATTTTTGTGGTTCTTAATTTTTTGGATGAATACATACTTTAGACTATTATCTTTTGCTAAACCAATAAGCAAATTTGCCATACCTTATGTTATCTGTACAATAGTTACTGTTGTATTTGGGACATTAAATCTAGCATTATTGATGCCATTGCTATCGGTGTTATTTAAAGGGAGTGCAGAAGTGGCCGAAGCTGTGACGCCTGTGTTGCAGAAGCCCGAACATTTTTACCATATAAAGGAATGGTTTAGTTATTTATCCAATAGCTTGTACTATGAGTTGGGACCTTACGGTGCGCTAAAGTACATCTGTGTTATTATTGTCTCGTCGGTTTTTATTTCTAATTTATTCCGTTATTTCTGTCAAAGGATTATGGAAAATTTTAGGATACATACTTTATTGAGGTTGCGTAAAGCCGTTTTTGATAATGTTATGAACCTGCATCTCGGTTTTTTTACAAATCAGAGAAAGGGAGATGTTATTTCCAAGATTGCTTCGGATGTAGGTACCGTACAATATTCTGTGACAGGCACGCTTCAGGTAGTCTTTAAGGAACCGCTCCAATTGATTGCTTATTTGGTCACTTTATTCCTTATATCCCCTCAGTTGACTTTGTTTTCAATGACGGTAATTCCTGTTTCTGCATTTTTGATAGCACGGATTGTAAAAGGTCTGAAAAAGGAGGCACGTGCTGGACAAGAGTCTTTTGCAAATATGATTACTTATTTGGATGAAGCATTGTCTGGTGTAAAAATTATAAAATCCTTTAATGCGACACGATTTGTGAAAGATCGTTTTCATAACGAGAACGAACATTTTGCCTCGATCATGCGTAGAATGGCCGCACGTCAACAGATGAGTTCACCTGTATCCGAGTTATTAGGTGTAGTAATGGTGGCTATTATTTTGTTGTATGGTGGTAGTCTGGTATTATCTGGAGAAGGGAGCTTAGACGCCGAAGCATTCATTACCTATATCGGTATATTTTCTCAGGTAATGCGTCCGGCAAAAGCATTGACGGACTCTTTTAGTGGTATTCACAACGGGTTAGCTGCTGGAGAACGTGTATTGGAACTAATTGATGAAAAAAATCTAGTAAAGGATAAAGAAGACGCTATTGTCGTCCATACATTTGAAAACACGATACAGTTTGATGGGGTTGATTTCAGATATGGTGATCGTAATGTGCTTAACGGTATTAATCTTAATATTGAGAAAGGGCAGACGGTGGCTTTAGTAGGTCCCTCAGGAGGAGGGAAATCCACGTTAGTCGATTTGATACCTAGATTTATGGATGTTACTTCTGGAGCCGTTAGATTTGATGGTAAGGATCTACGTGACCTGAATCAGGATTCACTACGTGCTTTAATAGGTACAGTGAATCAGGATTCTATATTGTTTAACGATTCTATCTTTAATAATATTGCGTTTGGAAGTCCTTCTGTGACAATGGAGGAAGTAGAGAATGCTGCACGGATAGCGAATGCGCACGACTTCATTCTTCATACGAGTGATGGTTATGACACCAATATAGGTGATCGAGGTACGAAACTTTCCGGTGGGCAGAGACAAAGGATATGTATAGCGCGTGCTGTACTCAAGAATCCTCCAATTATGCTATTAGATGAAGCAACATCGGCATTAGATACGGAGTCCGAAAGACTGGTACAGGATTCTTTGTATAAGTTGATGGAAAACAGAACTACCGTAGTTATTGCCCATCGATTGAGTACGATACAGAATGCAGATAAAATTGTGGTATTAGAAGGGGGAAGGATTGTGGAAGAGGGCTCACATACGGAGTTGCTGACAAAGAATGGATTGTATCGAAGATTAATAGATATGCAACAATTTGCTGAAACGTAATACTTTTGAAATAGCACATATTATTGATTCATTTTAACTTTTTATAACATCAATGAGCCTATTTCGTCTGGCTCTTGTTTGTTGTTGATCCCAAGGAATTACGAAAGTTTTATTCTGTGGATTAGAAGTAAAAAGGTGCAGTAAAACGCATATTTTGCTTTAGGTATTGGCGAATACGAAGCATTTTAGCTAAGTTTGTATTAGAAGGAGAGACACATGAATGCTAATAAGGCGCTTGATTTTTTAATCAAAAGTGAGACAGACCCAGATTTAAAAAAAATAGCAGAAAAAGTCGTTGCTGAAGAACGAATTACAGTCGAGGAAGGGATAATTCTTTATCAAAAAGGCGAGCTGAATTATTTAGGTGTTTTAGCAAATTACATCAGAGAACGTAAGCACGGTGATCGTACCTATTTCAATAGAAATTTTCATATCGAACCGACCAATGTGTGCGTATATGATTGTAAATTCTGTTCGTACTCGCGGATGATCAAGCAGCGCGAAGAAGGATGGGAGATGGATGTTGAAGGTATGATGGATGTTGTTCGTCGTTACGATGATGATGCCGTCACTGAAGTACATATTACAGGAGGTGTTGTACCAAAACAAAACCTAGAGTTCTATGCCGATTTTTTCAAAAAATGTAAAGCTCATAGACCTGACTTACATATAAAGGCATTAACGCCGGTAGAATATTATTATATTTTCAAGAAAGCAAAATTAAGTCATTTCGATGGGATGAAATATCTCAAAGAGTGTGGCTTGGATTCGATGCCTGGTGGAGGGGCCGAAATATTCCATCCGGAGGTTCGGGAAAAAATAGCGCATGATAAATGTACCGCCGAACAGTGGTTGGATATCCATGAGCAGGCACATAAATTGGGAATGAATACCAATGCGACAATGCTGTATGGTCATATTGAAGCGTATTGGCATCGGGTTGATCATATGGAGCGTTTACGTCAATTACAGGACAAAACTGGAGGTTTTCAAACTTTTATCCCCTTGAAATTTAGAAACAAGGACAATCAAATGTCAAATATTCCTGAGGTGTCTGTGATTGAAGATCTCCGGAATTATGCTATAGCACGGATTTATTTAGATAATTTTGATCATATCAAAGCCTATTGGGCAATGATATCCAGAGATACAGCTCAGTTGTCGCTTGCTTACGGTGTTAACGATATTGATGGTACGCTGGATGATACCACCAAAATCTATAGCATGGCCGGTGCAGAGGAACAAACTCCGGCTATGAGTACACAGCAGTTGGTTGAGTTGATAAAGAATGTAGGGCGACACCCAATCGAACGGGATACCTTGTATAACGTGGTGACAGACTATAAGGATGTTGTTTTTGATGAGGATAAATCAAAGCGTTACTATGCTTTGCCTGTTGTAAATTAACACAAAAAATTGAAGAAAAGTTTCTATTTTATAAGACACGGACAAACGGACCTGAACCTTAAAGGTATTGTGCAGGGACGGGGAGTAGATTCTCCTTTGAATGAGAATGGACTCAAACAAGCTGCTGCATTTTATAAAGCTTATAAAGATGTACCTTTCGATAAGATCTATACATCCACCCTTTTACGTACCCATCAGACTGTTGAGCCTTTTTTGACAAAGAATATTTCGGTCGAACAATTGGAAGGATTGGACGAGATTAGCTGGGGTATTTATGAAGGGCAGGAGCAAGACGAAACGATTATGAAGGGATTTCAGGAACTCGTCGATTCTTGGCGAAATAATGAACTGGATGCGCGTGTTGAAAATGGAGAATCGCCTAATGAGTTGGTCGAACGTCAAAAGAAGGCTATAGCATATATGTTGTCGAAAGAAAAGGAAGAGCATGTTTTGGTCTGTATGCATGGACGTGCCCTACGGATTATGCTGTGCCATCTTACGGATGTTCCTGTCAGCCAAATGGACGATTTTCCACACACCAATACAGCTTTATACATCTTAGACTACGATCGGGGTGCATTTTCGATATCAGATTATTACAATACAGAACATTTGAAAGAGTTATTATAATGAGTAAAGTAAGGGTTTCAGCGGTGAGCTACACCAATACATTGCCATTTTTGCAAGGGCTTAAGTCTTCGCCTGTAATGGACAGGATTGATTTAAGTGTAGACTACCCGGCAGAATGTGCTCGCAAAGTAATTACAAATGAAGCAGACCTGGGAATTATACCTGTCGCTGCATTATTAAAGATTGCTAATCCTCTTATTATTACAGATTACTGTATAGGCTCGGATGGTGCGGTTGATTCTGTTTTTATCTTTTCAGATAAACCTATTTCTGAAGTTAAAACACTTCGTCTGGATCCACAATCCAGGACTTCAAACGGACTAGCTCGTATTCTGTTAAAGTATTACTGGAAAAATGATGTAGATATCGTTTGGGAAGGGAATGCGGATGCATACGTACTTATTGGTGATAGGACGTTTGGTAAAAAAGAAGGCGTCGCTTATGTTTATGATCTTGGGTATTTCTGGAAGGAGTTGACAGGTTTGCCTTTTGCGTATGCAGTTTGGGTGGCCAATAAGGAACTTCCAGTCGATTTTATCAACTTATTTAATCAAGCGTTGGCTGATGGTGTATCTCATCCCAAAGATGTTATTCCTGGATTGCCTATTTATCCCAATTTTGATTATGAAATCTATTTAACAGAAAGCCTAGATTTTAAATTGAATGTCGGAAAGAGGCAAGCCATAGCAAAATACCTCGAGTTGTATAAAACGCTAGAAGAAATAGAAATAGCTCCTATAACTTAGGAGCTATTTTTTAATTGTAATTTATTTGGCTGCCCTTCTCTAAGTCTTTAGTTACGGATATGGATCGTGGCATTCGTTCTTTTAATTCATCGACATGAGAAATAATACCGACTACCCTATTCTCGTGCTGAAGATATTGGAGAGTGTCGAAAACAGTGTTTATACTTTCAGCATCTTGAGTCCCGAACCCTTCATCGATAAAGAAGAAATTTCTATCTGCTTTATTTAATGATTGGATATTTTCGGCTAATGCTAGAGCAAGACATAGCGAAGCTTGAAAGCTCTGACCTCCTGAAAGTGTCTTCACCGATCGTTGATAGCCATCATGAAGGTAATCGATCACTTCAAACTCATTGTTTTCATTAAGACATAAGCTGAGCTGATTCTTGCTGAGTCTATGGAAACGCTGGTTTGCAATTTCGCAGAGTCGTGCTAGGTGGATACTAGATACATAATTGATGAAACCATTGCCTTTGAACATATTGTCTAATATTCTCAGATTTTCTTTACGATTGTTGAGCTGTTCGTAGTCTATTAATAAGTTGTTTTTCTTGTTCAATTCAATGGTTAGACGGGCTAATTCTTTTTCTAGTGCACCGGCCAATGCGAACTGCAATTCGAGTTCTTCTTTTTTTAACTGGTGGATTTCCTGGGTGTCTTCAAATAGCTTCTGAGAGAATGAACTATCTTTCGTCAGTTCTCTTAATTCAATGATTCGTGTGGTAAGTGTGTTGTGTTGCAAATAGAATTGCTGTATCTTTTCGCGTAGGCTTACGACATCTAAATTTTTGTCTAGAATAGCTTTAACTACGGTGATATCCCCAAATTGAAATTCCTTCAAGAGATTGTTAATTGTTCCTTGTAAAGCTTGGAGCTGTCCATTGAGAGCAACGTATTGTTCATGAGCTTCTGCATATTGACCAGCAGTCTCTGCAAATTGAGTCTTGGTCCGTATGAGTATATCATTCCAATCTGTAACCTGTTGCTCGACACGATTTATTTTCTGTTCCAGTTCACGGAGTTGATCGATCAGTACTGATTTTTCTATTCCTTTATAGGTAGATACTTCGATTACTTTTAACTGTTGCGTATGTTGCGCTATTTTTGCCTCTAAAATCTTAATCTGAATTTTTAAATCATCTAAGGATTTTTCATACTTAGTCCGATTTTCCTGAGTTTCTTGCAGCTCCTTACGAGTATCTTTGATGCCATTTTCTTGTTGAAGAATTTTGGCTTCTAATTGCTGAACTTCACTTTTTGTCGCTTCAAAATCTTTACGGTTCCCTTTTTCAAAATTTTTCCAGATAAAACTATTCTCATGGATCGAAATTAATTCGGATATTTCCTGTATATTTTGTTTTAGAGTATCCGATCCTTTGAGCTTATCCGTAATCAATACGGTAATGGCCGATACTTTTGTATAGCGATCTCTCAACTCCTGTTCGCTATTTGTTAATTGTGCCCTTTCGCCATTTAGCTGCTCTATTTCCAGTTTCCAGTTTTCCTCATGCATTGGATTCGGATGATCTAAAGAACCACATAACGGACATGGCTCGCCCTGATGCAGTTTTAAAACATATTGAGATAGCTCTTGTTTAACTAAGACTGAATTTTCCTTTTCTTTTAATAAGCTGCTTTGTGTAGAAATACCGGTTATTTTTTCCTGAAGTATCTCTCGCCAATTTGTTTCAGAAAGATTCTGTTCTTCGAGTTCAGAACGATATTCTGTTATTTCTATTTCTTGTTGCTGCAATTTGCCTTGAATATCGGAGAGTTGTCCCTGTAGCTGATCATATCGTTGGTACCAGTTTTCGATAGCCATTAATTCCTGTGTCGGCGTACGCGAGCTTTTAGCAAGCTCCAGTCGATGCTCTTCTTCTTGAAGACGAATAATCAGGTTTTGTTCTTTCTGCTGGGTTTGAAGTACAATAGGGGAACCTCTATTTACCCGATTTTCTAACTCGATCTTACTTTGCTCTAATTCGGCATTGGCAATCAATAATTGATAATCGTCCGTCTTCTTTTTGTAGGTGGGAAGCTGTTCGTAATCTTCCTTTAAGCTTTCCAATTGCTGCTCGGTCTCTGTTATCCTTCTATTGAGTAATTGCTTGTTGTCTTTAAGCTTTTCAATTTTGATTAATAGTTGCTCTTTATTGTAGGTAATGTGATGGAGACTATTGATTGGTTCTCTAAAATGTAGGGAGACAGACTCAAATTCCTGAATCTCCTTTTCATACAGCTTTACTTTAGGACGTTGTTGTTCTAAGGTTTCTAGTTCAAGTTGTTTGTTGTCAAGATCAGTCTTGTTTTCCTTCTCTATACGTAGTTTATATAGTTGTTTTTCAACTTTTTCAAATTCTAGCTTGACCTTCTCTAAAAAGAGCTTCGCGTCTTCTAACGCTTGCTTATTATCTATAATTATTTCGTTTGAGACTTCTTCAAATCCCGTAAGCGCACCTTTTATATGTTCAAGCTTTTTATTGTTATCACTTTGTAACATGCCCACTTTGGGACCAAGGTCATATTGGTTTAAAAAGAAAATCTCTTTCATCATATCTGAACGATCTTTTCCCTTTAGTTCCAAAAACTCCATGAACTGTCCCTGAGGGATGATAATTGTACGTCTGAAATTTGGATAGGAGAGGTTGGTAACTTTGGCTCCATCTGCTGACTCTAGAGGGAGCCAATTGTCATCTTTCCATACATAGGCGTAGCGTTCGATGCTAGTTGTCTCTTCAAATTTCTTTTTACGTCTCCACTGCGCCACAAATCTAAATTTCTTGCCTTCGAAGTTTAGAAATTGAAAATCGATTATAGCGGTGTCCGATTTGAGGTTAAGCATGTTGTAAGCACGCTTTTCTTGCTTGTTTAGCCTTTCTGTTTCACCATATAAGGCAAAGCTAATAGCCTCTAGGATGGAGGATTTTCCAGAGCCTACTGCCCCAAATATGCCGAACAATCCTCCTTCGGTGAGTTGTGTAAAGTCGACTTCCTGTTTTTTTTGATAAGAATATAATCCTTCTAGACTTAAATATATCGGTAGCATATTATCCTTCTATATCTTTGTTTTGTGTCATTACTTCCTTAAATAAGGCATTAATCTCTTCGTTTGGATCTTGTCCATATTTGCTTCTGAAATAATCAGCAAAAAGAGAATGTATATCTTGATCCAATTTGACCGTAGCTTTGGACTCTGCATCTCCATGTACACTAGTCAGAACAGGTATCACATGGATAATTCCATCATGTGCTTCATGCAATCTTTTTAACTCTAACGACGATAGGTATGTATCGGTTTGCATGGTAAGTTCGACCAATGTATTGGGGTGTTCATGAAGCCAACTTACGGCGTCATCAATGGATTGGAATTTCTTACGGTGTAGTCTACGACCTTTTGTTAGACTTATGGGAGTAATCTGAGGAGTCTCTCCAGGTTCGATTTCTATCAGGACAACTTTTTTGCTTTGTCCCGCTTCTGCAAAAGAGTAGGCTAGGGGTGCGCTGGAATATACTACTGGAGAGCAATGACCTGCAATGTGTTGATAACGATGAAGGTGGCCTAGTGCTGTATACTGTATAGCAGCAGGAATGCTATCTGTATAGGTGATGTCGGCATTGCCTATTTTGATCGGCTTTTCACCCTCAGGTTCATCCAATATCTCACCCCCACGTTCCATCATATAAAGGTGAGCTGTTAATATATTTACACCTTTGTCGTCGCAGTAGTTGTCTGCTAGTTTTGACCAGTGGGTATTGATCCATTGATTAAGTTCGTTGGATTTATCTTCAATTCCCATAAAATGTTTGAGTCTTATTTCATTGGCGTAAGGTGTAGTTAGGAGACGTACGGGGTACGGAATATGTGCTAATTGAATTTCTAAAAAGCCTTGGTCACTTTTCGTGATTTCAAAATGATCCTCGACAGCAAACGGCTGTATCTTGACATTTGGATATCCTATAAAAATAATCCCGCAGGCCTTAGCTAAGGGATCGACGGAATCTACACGATCCGGCGAATCGTGATTTCCGGCTATAGCTAAGACAGGACGTTTTCCATTTGCCGTCAGACGTTTTAATGTCTGATATAATAGTTCTGTAGCTTCTACAGGAGGGTTGAATGCGTCAAAAAGATCTCCTGCTACTAGGATTAGATCGACCTCTTGTTGTTCAGATATTTGACATATTTCATCTAAAACCTCCTTCTGTTCTTCCAGTCTCGATACGAAGTCAAGACGCTTCCCTAAATGCCAATCAGCGGTATGGAGTATTTTCATGGATACAAATCTGTAGTAAATTTTCCTCTGTCATGTCGACAGCTTATTTGACAGAGGAAAAATACAGATTTTTGCCCAAAAGAATAGTTAATAAAGTATAAAAGTTTAAGGTTGTAAGGATACGGTTTTCGGTTCTTTGTTTCCGTTATGACATGTTTCACATGTAATGTTTTGAATTACACCAGCATGTTCGTGTTTGAAGTATTTTTTATTTATTTTGTTTGTCATTTTCATCATCTCCCGAGCAATGTTTTTATGTGGGTTTTCGTCGCTGGCAAAGTCCAATCCTTTTTCACCATTAGATTTTGGTGCATGACAAAAGTTACACTTAACACCTAGCGCAGCATTAAATCCTTTCATGACCTTCTCCAGCTCTTCATGCGATACATTTTTAGGGAGGACCTTTAGGTTTTTTGGACCTTCTGTCTGTACGGTGGTGGGTGCTTGGGTAAATGCACTGATTGTAAAAACAACGGCGGCAATGCCCGATAGCATAAGGAATTTTGTGCGATTTATCATGGTTATAATTTTTTACTTAGCGCAATATACTTATATGATTTTGATTGTCATAATAAAGTCATGTGAATTTGTGATTAAATTTTTGATTATGCTATTTTACTTTGAAAGCTCAATGTGGTTTTATAGATTTGCGATCGACTAAACTAGGATATAAATTTATGTGGACAAGAATAATTATAACGCTATTGGCACTGGGGGCCTTTTTCCGTGTTTGTGCGGACGATGTTAAACCCGTCAAAAATAAAACATCTTATGATTTTCTATTAAGATTACCTAATGATTATTCGGAAGAAGGAGAGAAACAGCCTATTTTAGTATTTCTACACGGTAAGAGCTTGTCAGGTTCTAATCTGGAACGGGTGAAGCGTTATGGAGTGCTGTATGCAATGGAGAGAGGCCAGGAAATACCAGGTATAATAGTTGCGCCCCAAACGAGTAATGGATGGAATCCGGATCAAGTGATGGAAGTTATAGACTATATACTATCTAATTATAATGCTGATGCTTCGCGAGTATACGTTTGCGGGATGAGTATGGGGGCTTACGGAACTATGGATGTTGCCGGAAAGTACCCGGATAGAATTGCTGCTGCGGTAGCTATTTGTGGTGGTGGTACAGCGGGATATGCCTGTAATCTAACTCAGGTCCCTTTATGGATACAACACGGTAACCGGGATCGAGCCGTACCGCTGTCCGAATCAAAAAAGATGTTTAATGCGATAAAGAAGTGTGATGATGACGCTGACGTCACGCTAACGGTAGTGCCGGGAGGAACACACGGTAGTGTCGAACGATTATTTCACGAAGATGAAATCTATGATTGGTTGTTTTCCTATAGAAAGCTAATCACAAAATAAAAAGAGGCTGTCTCACTTTTGAGACAGCCTCTTTTTATTTTGAATATTTGTATTGTTACAAAGCATCAATTTTTTCTTGAATAGCTTTACCCTTCTCTTCCAATTGTAGGAAATCGTAAAGACCTTTCAATCCTTTTAAAGCACTCTCGTTTTTAGGGTCATTTTCAAGAACCTTTAAGAAATGCGCTTCAGCAGGTTTTATCTTTTCTTTCAACTCACCTACTTTTGTCGTGTATTGGTTGTTGGACAACGTCTTGTCTTCATTAACTTTTTGCAATTGCTCGCGGATAGAGTTCATCAATACTACACCTGCATTTAAGTTTGCATCATTATAGTTGGGGTCGATTGCAATAGCTTTGCTATATGCTTCATAAGCTTTGTCAGCGTTGTTGTTTGCACTTTGAGCTATACCTAAATAATAATAAAGGTTTTTGTTATTGCTATCTTTTGAAATTTGATTTTCAATTTCGCTGATGATTTTTGACTCATTCCCGACGATAAGATTCAATTCGATATTCTGTACAACAGCATCGTTTTCATTTGGGTACTCCTTCGCTGCTAATGCGGCATACTCTAGAGCGCTTGTTGTATCTTTTAGCGAAAGGTATAGTTTAGGTAAATCGACCAATACTGCTTTATGCTGCGAATAATCTTTTTTGCTGATTAATTGTTTGTACTTATCAATACCATTTTGATAGTCGTTGTTTTGTATTGCTGCTAGACCCGCGTAATAGGTCAACGTCGTATCTCCTGGCATGTAAGTAAGCGCTTGGTTGAATGCGTCATAAGCTGCCTTATACTCTTTTTTATCCCAAAACCCTACTCCGTGATTGAAGTTAAAAGAATATAGGTTTTGCTCTGCAACACTAATATTCGCTTTGTTCTTTTGATCTTTATCTAGCTCTTTTGCTTTGGCGATACCTTCGGCAGCTTTAGTAGCCTTTTCTTCACTTTTCTCATCTACAGCCATACTTGCGTATACCAAAGAATAGTACGTCCAAGTTTCCGCTAGATCTTTAGTTTTCTCATGAACAGAAGCTGCATCGATTGCTTCTTTTGCTGTCTGTAGGAATGATGCACCTAGTTGAGCTGATCCTGTGCTTCTTAACTCTTCGTATTTTTGAATGTTGGAAGCAGCTTTCTTCAGATTACTAGATTGGGCAAATACCGTAGTACCTGCTGTAACCATCGCTGATAAAATTATTGCTTTTTTTAAATCCATATCTAATTCTTATTACTATTTCTAATTATTTGAAAGCTGATTGAGAAGTACATTGACCCGGTCCAGTTGGTCGGGATCTTCTGCTGCCTCGTAATACAATGCTAATCCTTTTAACGCATTAATCGCATAAGGCTGTATACCATTTGCTTTTAGAAGAAAATCTTGCGCACTGTATTGTGCCTCCAAATTGCTCTTATCTTTTAAAAACTGGTTTAAGAAGATAAGTCCTAATGCCAAGTTCGCATCGTAATTGTTCTCATCTAATTCTATTACTTTATTGTAATATTTTTTAGCGAGTTCTACATGGCCTCCATTCTCGTTGGCAAACCCCGCCAAGTAATGTAATTCTATGTTTTCTGGTTCGTACTTGATAGCTTCATCTATGATGGGAACTATCGCTGCGTAGGATTTGGACGCTGCATAGTTTTGAATCAACAGAAAAAGAATTTTTTTGTTGTTCATAAACTTATTTCGAGCGGCCTGAAGTGTATTTAAATAGAGTTGCTTTTCATTCTTGGAGTTATACAGCTCGGCTAATGCCAAATATTTGCCTGCATCAGCATCCGTTTCTTTTATGATTTGACTATAGTAGTCTATAGCTTCATCAGTCTTGCCTGCCTGAGCAGCTAATAATGCAAGATTGTTAAGGACATCTTCTGATTTGGAACCCAATTTGTCTACCTGCAGAAAACTATTATAAGCTTTTTCATACTCCTTGTTTTCTATAGCTTTGTTTGCTTTATAAATATAAGCTGCAGTAAGGTTTTGATTAACATACTTAATCTCACTCTCGAAATTGTCTTTATCTTTTTGCTTTAATTTTGCAACAGCCGCCAACGTAATATCAATAGGATCTTTATCTGTCTTTATCTTACGTGTCGAATCGGCATAAGCAAGTGAGCTATAAACAAGAGCACGCAACATGTTATTTTTAGAGAGGGAAGAGTCTCTCTTGGTCGCATAGGATGCGTCGCTGAATTTCTTGGCACTTTCCAGCTGCTTAATATCCCCCGTCTGTATATAGCGGGCAAAACTGTTGGAGCCCTCCTTGTAATTGGATTGGGCTACAACAGTTGTACTTAAACTTATCAATAATAAGGAAGCTGATATTGCTTTCATATTTTATTCTTCTGTTTCGTCAGTTGCTTGTTCATCTAAGTCCGAATTCTCCGTTGGATTTTCAGAATCTGCATCGATTTCTTCTTCCTCTTCTTCGCGAGCAACTTTAGTAATTGAGGCTATCTCATCTGTTTCTTTTAGTGTAATAAGACGAACCCCTTGAGTGGCACGACCCATCACACGGAGTGAATCTACACCGATACGGATTACGATTCCCGATTTGTTGATAATCATGAGGTCATCATTGTCTGTCACATCTTTGATAGCGACAAGTTCGCCTGTTTTCTCCGTGACATTGATGGTTTTGACACCTTTACCACCACGATTCGTAATGCGGTAATCTTCAATATCTGTCCGCTTACCGTAACCTTTCTCGGAAACGACTAATACACTCACTTCAGAACTGTTCACACTAATCATGCCAACTACTTCATCCGTTTCGCCTGTCAATGTAATTCCTCGTACACCGGTTGCGGTACGTCCCATTGGGCGGACCGTGGATTCGTTGAATCGAATCGCTCTACCAGAACGCAAGGCCATCACAATTTCACTACTACCACTTGTCAAACATGCTTCAATTAGTTGATCGCCTTCATTAATATTTATAGCGTTGATACCATTAGCACGTGGACGAGAATAAGCCTCCAAGGATGTCTTTTTGATCGTTCCTTGTTTAGTACACATGATAATAAAGTTGTTCTCTAAGTATTCTTGATCCTTAAGATTCTTTACTAAGATATAGGCTTTTATTTTTTCATCTTTCGGAATGTTGATGATGTTTTGTAAAGCTCTACCTCTTGAAGTCCGACTTCCTTCTGGGATCTCAAAGGCTCTCAACCAGAAACAGCGACCTGTCTCTGTAAATAACAACATGTAATTGTGAGCAGTAGCTGTAATGATATGCTCTGTGAAATCTTCGTCTCGGGTGTTAGAGCCGATAGCACCTTTACCACCACGTCCCTGACGTTTGTACTCCGTCAATGGGGTACGTTTCACGTAACTATTATGTGAGATCGTAATTACGACTTCCTCGTCATCTACGAAATCTTCCATTGTCATGTCTTCTGCAGAATGTACAATGATTGACCTACGCTCGTCACCGAATTTCTCTTTTATTTCTAAGAGTTCGTCTTTAATGATTCTCATTCGGAGACCTTCATCCATTAGTACTTGTTTTAAGTAATCGATGGTCTTCATTAATTCTGCATATTCTTCCTTGATCTTGTCACGTTCTAGTCCTGTGAGACGACGTAACGTCATATCCAAGATAGCACGAGCCTGTAGATCGGATAGTCCGAATTTTTCCATCAAACCAACTCGAGCGTCTTCAGGTGTCTCCGAACTACGGATTAACTTGATAACCTCGTCTAGATGATCTAGTGCAATAAGATAGCCTTCTAATATATGTGCGCGCTTTTCAGCCTCGGCCAATTCAAATTTAGTACGGCGTACGACGACCTCATGTCTATGCTCTACAAACTCATGAATCATATCTTTTAGATTCATTAGCATTGGACGTCCCTTAACTAGGGCTATATTATTGACAGAAAAGGATGACTGTAGGGAAGTGTATTTATAAAGGTTGTTCAAGACAACATTTGCGTTTGCGTCACGTTTGATTTCGTAAATAATACGAACATCTTTTGTTGACTCATCGCGAATTTCGGAAATACCCTCGATTTTCTTTTCATTGATTAGATCTACGGTACGCTTGATCATATCCGCTTTGTTAATCAAATAAGGTATTTCGGTTACGATGATGATTTCGCGGCCAGATTTAGTGGTTTCGATTTCCGCTTTTGCACGCATTACGATTCTTCCACGTCCTGTCTCAAAAGCTTCACGAACACCATGGTGTCCATATATAAATCCGCCTGTAGGAAAATCTGGGGCTTTAACATACTGCATTAACTCCGAAATTTCTATATCTCTGTTGTCAATGTAGGCAACCGTTCCGTCAATAACTTCGGTCAAATTATGCGGAGCCATATTTGTCGCCATACCAACTGCAATACCGGAAGCACCGTTAACCAAGAGATTAGGGATACGGGTAGGTAGTACCGTAGGCTCTGTCTCTGAGTCGTCAAAGTTCAATTGAAAGTCAACCGTATCTTTCCTGATATCTGCCAACATCTCCTCTGCGATTTTGCGTAGACGAGACTCGGTATAACGCATTGCTGCTGGAGGATCTCCATCTAATGATCCGTAGTTTCCCTGTCCATCGATCAAAGGGTACCGAAGAGACCAATCTTGGGCCATACGCACCATGGTGTCATATACGGCTGTATCTCCGTGCGGGTGGTACTTACCTAGTACATCCCCAACAATACGGGCTGATTTTTTATAAGGTTTTCCAGAAGTAACCCCCAATTCGTGCATACCATATAATACACGTCTGTGTACGGGCTTTAAACCATCTCTTGCATCTGGGAGCGCTCTTGACACGATTACAGACATCGAATAGTCGATATATGCCGACTTCATCTGGTCTTCAATGTTGATTTTTACTACCCTGTCATTAGCAGGTACTAGATTGTTTTCATTTTCTGTTTCTTCAGCCATATTTACCTGGTTACTGTAAAACTAATTAAGTGCATGTGAAAGGCGGCACTACGCATGCGAAGATACGATTTTTTTTTCTGAAAGTGTAGGTTTTTGGCGTCTATTCGGAACTTTTCAGACTGCCGTTATTGTCGAATCTATGACCGATGATACTGTTCAAAAATAGAACGGGTACGGTGTGTAGTTGAATGTTAATAGAGGAGAATGTATCGTTCTGTTTCCGAGAATTCTTTTAAAAATAATCCCGTAGTATTTTAAAATGAAGTGTTTATGTGTTATTGTTTGTTTTTTGTAAAGATTTTGTATTAAAACTCTTGATTGGTTGTGTTTTTGGTAATAAATAATTGTTTGCGTTAATATTAATACAAAAAATGTTGTTACATTTGTTCAAAATTTCACTTATAACACACAAACAACGAGATGAAACATAATTTTGGTGCTGGTCCTTGTATTTTGCCCCAAGAAGTTTTTAAGGAAGCTTCTCAGGCTGTATTAGATTTTAATAATACGGGGTTATCTATTTTGGAAATTTCCCATCGATCAAAAGAATTTGAGGCGGTAATTGTGGAGGCCGAACGCTTAGTTCGTGAGCTACTGAATGTGCCGCTGAATTATTCTATTTTATTTCTTCAAGGTGGTGCAAGTCAGCAATTTGCGATGGTGCCCATGAATTTATTGCCCGAAGGCGGTAAAGCTGCGTATTTAGATACCGGTGTATGGGCTTCGAAGGCTGCTAAGGAAGCAAGGAATATTGGAGCGGTAGAAGTTGTTGCTTCATCCAGTGATAAGAATTATAATTACATACCCAAAGGTTTCGCTATTCCTTCGGATGCTTCGTATTTTCATTATACCTCTAATAATACAATTTATGGTACAGAGGTTTTTAAGAAGCCCGATACGCAGATTCCTACGGTGGTAGATATGTCTTCGGATATTTTTAGTCTTGGTATTGATGTGCGGGATTTTGACATTATTTATGCGGGTGCGCAAAAGAATATGGGACCTGCTGGTTTAACACTAGTTATTGTCAAAGACGAAATTTTAGGGAAGACAGGTCGTACAATACCCACTATTTTTGATTATCAGGCGCATATTAAAGCTGGGTCGATGTATAATACACCAGCTGTATTCTCTATTTATGTTTCTATGCTTAATCTTCGTTGGTTGAAAGCGAAAGGTGGTATTTCTGTAATTGAACAGGAGAATATTATTAAAGCCCGTACGTTGTACGACGAAATAGACCGTAATCCGTTTTTTAAAGGAACAGCTGCCGTAGAGGATCGTTCACGGATGAATGTTACTTTCGTTATGGATACTCCTGAGCTGGAAGCTGAGTTTTTGACTTTAGCCAAAGAACGGGACTTGATTGGAATCAAAGGTCATCGTTCTGTCGGAGGTTTTAGAGCGTCAATCTATAATGCACTGAGTATACGATCAATCAATGCGCTTGTCGATGCCATGCGCGAATTTGAGGATAAACATAAATAGTGGGTGGTTATGAAGTTATCGAGTTATGAAATTAACAAGATCACAGGATAACAAAAAGAATAAATAATGAAAATTTTAGCAAATGATGGGATAGATCCTATCGGTAAAAAAATATTAGAGGATGCAGGTTTTACAGTAGATACTGTTCATATTCCTCAAGATGAACTAGTGAATAAGTTGAATGCATATGATGCTGTTACAGTACGTAGTGCTACAAAGTTAAGACAGCCTCTTATTGATGCTTGTCCGAATATCAAAGTTATCGGAAGAGGGGGCGTCGGTATGGATAATATTGATGTGGATTATGCAAGATCTAAGGGGGTCATAGTCGTCAATACACCTGCTGCTTCATCTCATTCGGTCGCGGAATTAGTATTTGCACATTTACTTAACGGTGTTCGCTTTTTGTATGATGCCAACCGTAAGATGCCGGTCGAAGGGGCTGTCAATTTTGGCGGTCTTAAGAAGGCGTATGCGGCAGGTACCGAATTAATGGGGAAAAAATTGGGCGTTGTAGGCTTTGGTCGTATTGGTCGAGAGACAGCTAAGATGGCACTAGGGATAGGTATGGATGTGTTGTATTACGATCTGTTTGAAGGACCTACCTCATTGCAGCTTGATTTATCTGGCGGTCTGAAGGTTGATGTTCCTGTGCGTCAGGTAGAACTTCCTGAGTTATTTCGCGAATCGGACTTTATCTCTTTACACGTTCCGTTTTTGGATAAGCCAGTGATCGGGAAAGAAGAATTCGCGTTGCTTAAAGACGGTGTAGGCTTAGTGAATGCGTCACGTGGTGGCGTAATTGATGAATTGGAATTGTTGAAAGCTTTGGATTCTGGTAAAGTTGCTTTTGCCGGTCTTGATGTTTTTGAAGACGAACCGACGCCGCGCACTGCACTTCTAATTCACCCGAAACTGTCTTTGACTCCGCATATTGGAGCAGCGACAAATGAGGCTCAGGAGCGTATCGGAGAAGAGCTCGCGCAGTTGTTGATTGCGAGTCTGAAGAAGTAATACTTCCGCATAATAATAACATGCGGCACGGACCTCGATAGGTGTTTGTGCCGCATTTTTATTTTCCCTTTTTCCCAATTTGTAATGGGATAGGTTAGCAGTATACTTTTGTCATAATTATGATTTTTTTATTTTTTAAATGGTAAAAATGAAAAATTCGCATAATATTCGCGCTAATTGGCTATATTCACGCTCTAAAACAGTTTATTGCTGTTTTTGTGATTATGTAAGGTTCGGTTGGTATGGCCTTTTGAAATATAATATAAAGTTAAAAATATAATTACTTCATGAAAATTCTAAAATTCGGTGGTACTTCCGTAGGAAGTGCAGCTCGTATCAAAGGGTTACTCGATATCGTAGACCCTAACGAGCGTCAAATTGTGGTATTGTCCGCGGTGTCAGGTACAACAAATGCTTTAGTAGAAATCGGTCAAGCTTTTTTGAACGGAGATAAACAACTTGCCAAGCAATTGATCATAACACATAAGGATAAGTACGAAGAACTTATTAAGGAACTTTTTGCCACCGAAGAAGGACTTAAAAAGGGGAAGGAACTTATAGATCACCATTTTCATGTAATTGAATCTTTAGCAAACAACGATATATTCACCCCTACAGAAGAGAAAATAATTTTAGCTCAAGGCGAATTGATGTCTACTGCACTTTGGCATTTTCATTTGGAGGAAATAGGTGTAGCTTCTGTGTTGCTTCCGGCCTTGGAGTTTATGAAGATTGACGAGGACAATGAGCCTATTATAGACCATATTAAGCAAAGACTGTCCCCATTTTTAAATGATAATACAGATAATAAACTATTTATTACACAAGGATTTATCTGTAGAAATTCTTTTGGTGAAATTGATAATTTACGAAGAGGTGGCTCTGACTATACGGCTTCTTTAATCGGTGCTGCATTAGGGGCGGATGAGGTTCAGATTTGGACAGATATTGATGGTATGCACAATAACGATCCTCGCATTGTAACCAATACCTCTCCAATAGCTCATTTAAGTTTCGATGAAGCTGCTGAGTTAGCCTATTTTGGGGCTAAGATTTTGCATCCACAGAGTGTATTCCCGGCTCAGCGCTATAATGTGCCTGTCCGTTTGCTGAATACGATGGATCCTGGTGCACATGGAACATTGATTTCAAAGGCTGGATCTGAAAAGGGTATCATTCGAGCAATTGCTGCAAAGGATGGAATTACCGCTATTCATATTCACTCCTCTAGAATGCTCCTTGCGTATGGTTTTTTACGTAAAGTGTTCGAAATATTTGAACGTTATAAAACACCAATAGATATGATTACGACTTCGGAAGTAGCTGTATCACTGTCCATCGATGATACAAGCAATCTTTTGGAGATCATTAAAGAGGTAGAGGTGTTTGGTAAAGTAGGTGTGGATGAAGGCCAGACTATTGTATGTGTAGTGGGTGATTTCGGAGCAAATACACATGGTTATGCAGCGCGTGTATTAGATGCAGTGAAGCATTTACCTATCCGGATGATATCGTATGGAGGGTCGGACTATAATGTGTCTATACTTTTAGATACTAAACATAAAGTAGAGGCGTTACGTTCTTTGCATAACAGGTTGTTTTAATATTCAGGATAAGGATATGTTTAAAAATGATGAATTGTTGAATCTGTTCTCTAGTCAGGAGACGCCGTTTTATTACTATGATTTAAAGCTGTTAAAGCAGACCCTCCAATCCGCGAAAAAAGCCGCAGATAAACGGGGGTTTCATGTGCATTATGCTTTGAAAGCTAATTTTAATGATAGATTGCTTTCGGTTATCCAAGCGATGGGATTTGGAGCAGATTGCGTGAGTGGTAATGAAGTGCAAAAGTCGATTGATACGGGATTTTCAGCGGATCAGATAACGTTTGCAGGAGTAGGGAAATCGGATAAAGAAATTGTGACAGCTTTAAAGCATCGTATTTTTGCTTTTAATGTGGAGTCTATTCAGGAGTTAGAGGTGATCAATGAATTGGCCGGACAGCATGGCGAGCGTGCTAATATTTCTCTGCGTATCAACCCTAATGTAGATGCTAATACGCACCACTATATAACAACTGGACTTGATGAGAACAAGTTTGGTGTACCAAATTCAGAGTTGGAAAAGGCTGCAGCAGTAATCAAAGGATGCGAACACATTGATCTTATTGGTCTACATTTTCATGTTGGATCTCAGATAACTGATATGAGTGTTTTTAAGAGTCTATGTGTGAAAGTTAATGAATGGAAGAGCTGGTTTGAAGATAGAGGAACTTATATTAAAGTGATCAATGTTGGCGGAGGGCTCGGTGTCGATTATAGAGATCCAGATGGCAATCCTGTAGCCGATTTTGAAGCGTATTTTGATGTGTTTGATAAGTTTTTGGAACGTAACGCGCAGCAGGAGGTTCATTTTGAATTGGGAAGGGCGCTCGTAGCACAATGTGGTACTTTGGTGAGCCGAGTCCTTTATACTAAAAGCGGTTCTAAAAAGAACTTCTTGATTCTGGATGCAGGAATGACCGAATTAATGAGACCGGCTTTATATCAAGCCTACCATAAAATAGAAAAAATTGGGGGAGACGGTAGTGAGAAAGAGTTGAATTATGATGTGGTCGGGCCGATTTGTGAAAGTTCAGATAGTTTTGGAAAAGAGGTTTTACTTCCTGTGAGTAAGCGTGGGGATTTGATTGCGATCAGAACGGCCGGAGCTTACGGAGAGGTGATGGCCTCTAATTACAATTTAAGGAACGAGATACGTTATTTGTATTCAGAATAATAGTTTAATAAATTATTGTGGGAAAGCCTCATTAGAATTTTCTAATGGGGCTTTTTGCTTTTTTATTGAGAACTTTCTGTATGTAAGAGTTTTGTTTATTGGATTTTGTTTTAGTGTTATTTTCAGAATTATATTCTATGTTTTGTTTATTTTGTTGTCTTTAAATTTATTTTTATTTAATTGTATAGAATTTAATTCTTTTTACGTTTTGTTGTAAAGTCCGAAATATTTCGGGATGTTTTTATTTAATTATATAAGTATGAAGAAAATTTTTACAATTTGTTTTTTAGCGGTGTTGTCTCTACAGGCCATGGCTCAAACGTCACCTATTGGTAACGGTGAAATCAGATTAAGCTATGGGATTTTACCTGTTCAGGAAATAGGAACCTTATTGGGGGATGGTATTTTTATGGGCGTAGTGGGGCGTAAAGTAGATGAATCAAAAGGAAGTGGGGCGGTCTCTGCAGGATACTCTTATAATCTTACACCGAGATTGTCTGTGGGAGCAGATTTGTTTTGGAGTTCCACAAAGGTTACTTATAAAGATGAACTGGGTGATTCAAAATGGAATGTGTACGGCGGACTTTTAAATGCGAAATATACCTATTTAAACAAAAATAAGTTTCAATTGTATGGTAAAGGAGGTGTGGGGTATGCCCAGTACAGTAATAAAGAGGGTAATATCGCAAATAATTTCGGTAATGTAGCCTATCAGGTGTCGCCAGTTGGAGTGAAATATGGTGATAAAATAGCGGTTTATGCAGAGTTTGGTGTGGGGTATCTCGGCGTTGCCAATGCAGGAATTGCGATCGGTATTTAACAGTAGTGTGCATTAAGATAAAAAAGAAACAAGAATATGAACAAATTATTTTCAGTATTAATTTTGGCTGTGGCAATCTTCTCGAGTTGTTCAAGTGCATCTAAGTTAAAGGACACACAAAAGCAAACTTTATCAATCGAATTCGTTGGCGAAGGTTCTATTAAGAAAGCCGAAGGGAGGGTAAGTCTTTATGCTGTGTCAGAAAATATTGCTGACGTGCCTGCAACATTGATTTTAGAACAAAAAATATCACAATCCCAGCTACCATTTACAGTAACGTTTGAACTGCCTAAGGATCATAAGCAGATGATTAAGCCAGCTTTAAGAGAAGGAGAAGCGATTAAGTATTATGTTAGTATAGATTGGGATTCCAATAATGATGGCGTTGCCGGTGTCGGTGATATCGTGATTGATTATGATAAGCGGTTTCCAAATGTAGTGATTGGTGGAACTACTCAGGTTTTTGTTCGCGAATCGAAATAGACTTTAATACATTGCAATCCCGTTGAGAAGGCATATGCAGGATCTTTTTCCTGTGTGTGCCTTCTTTTTGTTGTATATAATCTAGAAGATTGACTATGAAATAGGAGGTGTAAGTTGTGTAACTTTGAGAACTATTTACATGAACAGTATAAATAAAAGCACATATGAAAACAAGAGAGCTCAAGGTATCGGTTAAGGTGACAGTTCCTAAGACGGTAATAGATAATACGGATGAACCATATTTTTATAAAATAGGATTTGAAAAAGAAGACGATGTTGTGAAAAATGAAGTAGAAAACGGGGTAGAAGCTTGGTTTGATGGTTTTGAACTAGTAGAGCCTCGTATTGGGGATAATATTGAAATAGCAGAGACCGGTGAAGAAACGGTGACAGCAAAGCTACATTATACGGTCCTCGTGGAGATTTTATAATAATATTAGTGGAGCTGGACTACGATTTTTTTGTGAATCTGTAGGAGTCTTGTTATTTGGATTAGGTTTACTTTTGTAAAGCAATGATGCCTAAAATATAATTCGTTGTTTATTTATGGGTTTAACTAAAAGAAATGAGCAATATTGTCAGTAATTTAAGTATTATTCTTCAAAGGATCGAAAAGGCCTGTATAGATAATAAGCGTGATCCGGCGGAAGTAAAGTTGCTGTTAGCGACTAAAACCGTCTCCGCCGAATACATTAAAGAAGCGCTTCAGGTGGGACAAACCTTGATTGCTGAAAACAAAGTTCAGGAAATAAAGGAAAAATACGAGTCTTTGCGGGATATAAGGCATACGAGTCATTTTATAGGTCATTTGCAGTCCAATAAAATTAAAGATATCTTAAAATATGATATCAGCTGTATACAATCTCTTGATCGACTAGATGTTGCTAAAAAGCTCCAGCAGCGATTGGAGTACGAGAAGAAGAAGATTGATGTTTTGATCCAGATAAACACTTCCGGCGAACAAAGTAAGTTTGGGGTACATCCAGATAAGGCGATTGAGCTCGTAAGAAGCGTTTCTGAGTTTAGTAATATACAGATTCAGGGGCTGATGACCATAGGATTGTTTAGTGCAGAGGCAGAGAAGGTGAGGCCCTGTTTTCGGTTACTCAAACAGATCCAACAAGAAATTATTGCCGAAGGTATTCCTAATGTGAATATGCATGAGCTTTCTATGGGGATGAGCGGAGATTTAGAGACTGCAATTGAGGAGGGAGCTACGATAGTTCGTGTGGGGACTGCTATCTTTGGTCAGCGTATTTACGCCGACAGTTATTACTGGAACGAAAGCCAAATCGGATAGACCTTTAAGTAGTTTGATTATTTGTTAAAACCATTGTTTATTTGTTGGCGTCGCTTTGTATATGCCGAGGTGCCAAGAAAAAGCAAGACGGTGACTGCGGTAGCCAGAGAGCTTGTCGACAGAATGGCGTATATGTCTACTTCGGGATGAAGTAAATACAATGACGAAAAAACAGCTATAAAATAGAGTATACCAGAAATTAGAGTTTTCATATCATTCGTGTTGGTGTGGCCTGTGCTACATAGATATCACCTTTTTTACGCAAAACAGTGTCTAAGTTATATTAATTGTATAGTGTTAACGTTGGTTTGAGATAATTCGCTACAACAGTAGGGAATTATGTGGATGATACTTGTGGATTTCTGTAGATCGATAGAACCTCTGTATATAAAAATAGGTTGTCTTTTATTGGACAACCTATCATAACTGATGTGTTTTCTAATGTTACGGTTAAATAACAATTTCATTTTCTAGATTTTCTTCCAGATACTTTTCCAGACTATCGTCCATTTCATCCATCCAAGCTGTGTGATGAGGGGTAGCTTGTGTGCCATCCATGACTGATTTATACACCTGATCACGGTAGTTTAGAATGTTGATTTCTTTATCTTGTAGCCAGCTTTTGAACATTGCTGATACCTTGTCTACATTGAAGTCTGGATAGTCTGTAAGAGCAATCAGTTCTTTGATGTAATCTGTTTGAAAGTCGACATGTTCAATACCTGTTTTTGTGCTTTCTTCGTAGTCCATCCATTTTTTTATATCTACGATACGCTCTTCTTTTGATGGGATAGTAATTCTTCCAAGCAGGTAGTCTCTTGCAAACCACGCTTGTGTATCAAACATATTGAATGTATAATATTGATCCTGCATACCTAGATAGAGTAATTGTTCATTATGATTAAAAATTACACCTTTATAAAGATCGTCTGGATATAAGCGGTTTTTGGTCTTCAGTCTAAGATTATCTGGTAAAAATGGGAATTTATGCTGATAACCAGTACAGAGTATTACAGCATCAAACTCCTCAGAAGTGCCATCTTTGAAATAAGCTGTAGCTCCATCAAAATGAGTTACACCGGATTTTTCTTTGATTTCCTTGGGCCAGTTACAGCCTATTGGGTTGCTGCGGTAAGCTATCGTTACGGATGCACTACCATGTTTATAACACTGTACGCCGATATCTTCAGCAGAATAACTACTGCCAATAAGAAGTAAACGCTGATCTTTGAATTGATCTGCTCCTCTAAAATCGTGCGCATGCATAACAGCGCCGGGGAAATTTTCAATCCCTTCGAAGTAGGGAAAATTCGGTGTTGAGAAATGTCCGGTACCGACAATCAAATAGTCAAAATACTCTTCAAAAGTTTTGTTGTCTTTTAAACTATCAAAAACGACCCTAAATTGTTTTTGATCTTCCATATAGTCTACCCAGCGGGCGACGGTATTGAATTGGATATAATCGCGGGCATTACTTTGATTGGTCCTCCCCTGGATGTAGTCAAATAATACTTCGCGAGGTGGATAAGAGGAAATAGCTTGACCAAAATGTTCAGAGAAGGTATAGTCAGCGAATTCAAGACATTCCTTTGGGCCATTTGACCATAAGTATTTGTACATACTTCCATGGAGAGGTTCACCATATTTCCCTACACCGGTTCGCCAAGTATAATTCCACATACCTCCCCAATTATCTTGTTTTTCATAACATTTAATTTCTGGGATGGGATTACCTTTTTTCTGTTCCGATTCAAATGCTCGTAGCATAGCCAATCCGCTAGGACCAGCACCAATAATACCAACTTTAAAATTTGTCATATATACTATTAATAAAATGTTAAGCTATCCTAAAGGGATAACTGTGATTAATTTACTTAGAAAGTGAATCATTAGATTCAAGACCATTCCGAATAAATTCGGAATGCAATGGAAGAGACTTTTTAAATCTCTAATTAGATGGCATAGCCAAAAAGAAAGGAAAAATTAGGTTTTACCGAAAAGGTAAACATGTTGAATATTATTATACAGAGCCGTAGCTATACGGATGTTTTTTCCTTCAAAAAATCCAATATACGGAAAATTAAATCATTAAGCAAATTATCACACCTTTCATTATATCGGTATTTTTTGTCTATTTGACCATAGGGATCGTTCTTGATGTACTCCCGGAGTTCGTTCAGAACGATTTAGGCTTTGATAGTGTTATGGTTGGAGGTGCTGTCGGGTTACAGTTTCTTTCAATATTATTGACACGAAAATATAATGCCTATTTAATTTTCTGCAAGACCTTTACAATAGTATTGATGTTGCGGGAGGTAAGCGTGTTTTTGAGTTTTTTCTGCCCTAAGATTTTACTGAATTCAGAATCTAAGGTGCTTCCTTTAGGAACTTTCCAATAAAAGGTGGAGTCGACCATAGCGCCTTCTTCACCTGTTGCTTTTTTTGACTGTTCGAATTCTTTTTTTAGCAAATTTTCAATACCATCTATTCCAAGGAATACATAAATGTGGAAATTTGTATTGGGTTCAAAAGGATTACTATTTATGATATTTTCAAGTTCCTTCTTGTTTTTTAAGAAGAGAAATGCGTCATAATCGAAGTGTGAAGAGAGGGCTTTTTCCAGAATTTCTTTTAATTCCGTCCTTGGTTTACCGGAGGAGAATAAGATATTGCCTGAGGCCAATATAGAATTGACGTTAGTCATCCCATTATTTTCAAATAATGTACACACCTCTTTCATCTTCATTGATGTCCCTTTAACATTAACACCTCTTAAAAAAGCGCAGTATAGATAATTTGATCGATCGGGTTGTTTAATCATTGCTCTTAGGGATTTGGAACATGTAAAAATAGGATTTATTATGATGCCAGCAATAACGCCGAATAATTTGTGGGATAATGCCCTTTATTTTGATGAAAATTCTTGTCTGCTTATAGAATGCAGCTTTTTTTATCGAAAAGTTCAGTATGTTTTGAGTTTCTAGTGGCAGTTTTGGATATTTGTCAAATAATCTCTTTTTGGACTATACTTAATAAGTAGTCATACAAAACTAAAATTATGCAGACATCGATAGAAATAATAAAGAATAGATCAGATATTGGAGCTGGTACTAGAGGAGCGGATTTAGGGATAGATGCTATGGAGATAGCAGCGATTAATAAAGGTAGTGATTTTTTTCATCGTTATCCTTTTGTGGATGTAAGAACACGCAATGAATCTGTGTACGAAAATGATCAACATCCTTATGCGAAATATATACCTTATGTTTACGAGCAGTGCGAGGAAGTTGCCACTATGGTCGGTAATTGTCTTTCAAGGAATAGGTTTCCTCTAGTTTTCTCAGGAGATCATTCGTCTGCTATGGGTACAATTAGCGGTATCAAATCCCAATTTCCAGAAAAGACACTTGGTGTTATTTGGATTGATGCGCATGCAGATATACACTCTCCCTACACGACACCATCTGGCAATATGCACGGGATGCCATTAGGCGCTATGCTAGCCGAAGATAACCTTAAGTGTGCAATTAATGAACCGGACGAGGAAACCAAGACATATTGGAACAAACTAAAGAATCTAAAATTTCCAGGACCAAAGATTCAACCAGAACAGCTTGTTTATTTTGGTGTGAGGGATACAGAATACCCTGAAGATTCATTGATCGCGGGGCTGGGAATACGAAACTTTATGGTGGCAGAGGTTAGAGAACGTGGTATAGAGGTTTGTATTCAGGAAGCACTTCAACGACTTTCAGAATGCGATATATTATATCTTTCCTTTGATGTGGATAGTATGGATAGTGAATTGATCTCGGACGGAACAGGTACACCTGTCCCTAGAGGTTTCTTCCCACATGAGATTTCGACTTTATTAAGAGGTTTATCGGATTCAGGTAAAGTACATTGTTTGGAGATCGTAGAAGTAAATCCTTTATTGGATAGTCAAGGCAATAAAATGGCAGAAGTAACTTTTGATATATTGGAAAAACATTTTAAAGATCAGGGCGAGTAGAAGTAAACCTTGATCGCGATAAAAGTGTAAGACATTAAAAATGTTTTGCACTTTTTTTATTTTCTTTATTTTATTTGCTTGACTTTTTGTGTAAAATATTTTCAATAAAAATTAATTTTTATTGAAAATATTTTAATTGAATATGTATTTTTGAATTAAAATACTAATCTTAATAATCTATTCAAATGAAGAAAACGATTCCCTTTATTGTTTTAATTGCTTTGGCTATTATAGGTATGCTCGGGCCATCTACAGAAATGGCAAACCTGTCCGACGTCAAGCTAGATTCTGGAGATACAGCTTGGTTGCTGACTTCCTCAGCACTTGTGCTGATTATGACTCCAGGTTTGGCATTTTTCTATGGGGGTATGGTCAGCAAAAAGAATGTAATCTCGACTATGTTACAGAGTTTTATTTGTATGTGCCTAATATCGATCGTATGGGTTGTCTTTGGTTTTAGTTTGGCATTCGGTGAAGATATTGGAGGGATCATAGGTGACCCTCGAACTTTCTATATGATGAAGGGAATGCTGGGAAATGTCGTTTGGGAAGGACTACCTACGGTACCATTGGTTCTTTTCGCTATGTTTCAGTTGAAATTTGCTATTATAGCTCCCGCTCTTATCACAGGAGCCTTTGCAGAGCGTGTCCGTTTCAATTCCTACATGGTATTTATTCTGCTCTTCAGTATTTTTATTTATATGCCGTTGGCGCATGCCACCTGGCATCCAGAAGGTATTTTGGCAAGGTATGGCGTATTAGATTTTGCAGGTGGCACGGTTGTTCACATGTCTGCTGGTTGGGCTGCGTTAGCTTCTGCTATTTATTTAAAAGGACGAAAGGCTCCTACTCATTCGCCTGCTCGGATCAGTTATGTTATCTTAGGTACGGCGTTGTTATGGTTTGGCTGGTTTGGTTTCAACGCCGGTTCAGCAGGAGGAGCAAATAGCTTGGCTGCTCATGCATTTGCAACGACAACAATCGCTTCTGCAGTTGCTGCTATGGCATGGATTTTTGTAGATATCATCCGGGGTAAGAAACCATCCGCAATGGGGGCCTGTATTGGAGCGGTAGTTGGCTTGGTCGCTATCACGCCAGCTGCAGGATTTGTAAGCATTTCGCATTCTATTGTAATTGGATTGGTCGCTGCTTTAATCAGTAATTTGTTGGTTTTCCTACGTAGTAAAACACGTATCGATGATACACTGGACGTATTTCCTTGCCACGGTGTAGGGGGGATGGTAGGTATGGTGTTGACCGCTGTATTTGCTCATAGTTCGATAAACCCAGTTGTGAAAGTAAACGGGTTATTTTTTGGAGAAACTAGTTTGTTTATTGCACATGTGGTCGCGCTTGTCGCTGTTTCTATTTTTGCTTTTTTTGGATCGCTACTACTCATAAAGCTTACAGATTGGATTGCTCCGCTTCGTGTTCATGAGAAAGACGAAGAGCTGGGGTTGGACAGAACTCAACATGACGAAGAATTGTAAAAAAACGCCTGAAGCGGGGAGCTTCAGGCGTTTCTTAACTAACCAATTATTAACCTAAATTATGAATACCCAAAAGTAGCTCTGAATACCTATATTAAATGTTAAGGAGTTGTTAAGAATGATTTAGTAATAGTATTGTGACATTTTAGGACACATAACCTCAGTAATCTGCCGGTGCTTTATGAAACGAGGCTTTGGCGGTAAGAGATTGGCGATATCCCTCTAGTTTTTTTAAATATTTTCGAAAAATAGCTTGGAGATGGATAGTGCATAGCATATGCAATCTCTGCGATATCTAGCGTTAAATCCCGCAAAAGTAATTGACTATGTTCTATACTGACTTCATTTATCCACTGTTTGGCGGATTTTAAGGTGATATGTTTGACACATCGATTGAGGTAATTTTCGGATATGTGTAATTTTTCAGCATAAAAAGAGACTGCTCTATTTTCTATGTGAAACTGATTGACCAATTTTTTAAAGTAATGTACAATTTCTACTTCGCGTCCAGAAGCCTTATTTTCTTGGGCATAAGTGTTTAGTCTGGATAAAATTGAATAGAAAATGGGCAAATACACACTAGTTCTATTTTGAGCTAGGTTTAGTTCATTTTTCAGAAGTTTTAAGCTATTAATGGTTGCTTCGAAATCGTAGGGGCTTAGTTTGTAAAATGGGGTATAATTGAATTCTACTTGTTTGCCTTGAAACAAACTATACTGTGTATAGATGTTTGATTCGTAGGCAAGGACATAGCCTCTTACATCTTCTGAAACAAATTGGGTATCTGTCCACACACCCTCACTGATATGTGCACATTCTCCTTCCGAAATAGTGTGTATTTCTTTATTAATGGATTGTCTTACGGATCCGTGGGTCACGATAATTAAAAAACTAAAAGAGGTTCTATACGATAAAGCTGGAATAAGTATGCCCTTTAGATATCGTTCTATTTCATAGATCTGTAGTGCATTTGAATTACTTAATATTTCCTCTTCAAGATAAGGGAAATAGGTTCGTTTATATTCCTGACTCGACAAAATTTTGAACGTATTTTTCATTATCATATGACAAAAGAATGCAATTCAAAATTACGAAAAGAATATCTGTGTTAAAAATGCCTAAAAAGGACAATTAATAACCTAGTTTAGCTAATTTTTCCGAAGCTCGGTTCTTTAGTTTTGCTGCAAAATTAAAGTTAATAGATTCATATGTATTTAACACATCAAGAACGGGAAAAGTTGCTTTTACTTACCGCGGCATCTGTGGCCGAGCGGAGAAGGCAGAAAGGGCTTAAGCTAAATTATCCAGAAGCAGTAGCCTATTTGTCGGGATATATAATTGAAGGTGCAAGGGAAGGAAAGACTGTTAAGGAGCTGATAGAACGATGTACTCAACTTTTAAGTGCGCATGATGTTATGAATGGTGTTCCAGAGTTGTTACAGGATTTACAGGTTGAAGCTACTTTTCCTGATGGCACTAAGTTGGTCTCTATACATCATCCTATTGCTGGTACAGATGATAAGAAAAATGAACCCGGGCAGTATGATTTTGGTGAAGGGGATATTGTATTATCCTTGAATCGCGAACGTAAACGGATAAAGGTCATTAATACCCGTGACCGCCCAGTGCAGATAGGTTCACATTACCATTTCTATGAAGTTAACCCGGCGCTTCACTTTGACCGCGAGATAACGATGGGGTATCATTTGGATATTGCATCGGGGTTGTCTATAAGGTTTATGCCCAAGGTGGAAATGGAGATTGATTTGGTCGCGTATGGTGGAGAGAGGCAGGTCTACGGGTTTGCAGGTAAAGTTAATGGAAGTGTAGCGCAAAAGGAGGAAAATTAAGATGAAAAAAATATCACGTAGAGAATATGCCAGTTATTTTGGCCCTACCACAGGGGATAAGATAAGATTAGCCGACACGGATTTATGGATTCAGATTGAGAAGGATTTTACAAACTATGGAGATGAGCTGATTTTTGGTGGAGGAAAAGTGGTGCGCGATGGAATGGGGCAGCATCCTACGGCCCTACAAGATGATGTTTTGGATACGGTAATCACTAATGCCGTAATATTGGATCATTGGGGGATTGTAAAAGCTGATATCGGTATCAAGAACGGCAAGATTGCTGGAGTTGGTAAGGCGGGCAATCCTTTGATTATGGATGGAGTGACAAAGGGGATGGTCGTAGGTGTAGGAACCGAAGTTGTCGCTGGTGAGAATTTGATTGTGACAGCAGGTACAATTGATACCCATGTACATTATATTTGCCCACAACAATTTGATGTTGCTTTACAGGCAGGAACAACTACCGTTGTCGGAGGGGGAACAGGTCCGGTGGCCGGTACATTAGCTACCAATTGTACATCAGGAGTTTGGAATTTGCAGAAAATGGCTCTAGCTACCGATACAATTCCTGTAAATTTCGTTTTTCTTGCAAAAGGAAATAGTTCCAGTAAGTCGGCTTTGCAGGAGTTGGTTAGTGCTGGTGCAGGTGGACTTAAGATTCATGAAGACTGGGGAAGTACGCCATTTGTATTGAATACCTGTCTTGAAGTTGCTGATCAATCAGATATACAAGTCTGTATACACACCGACACGCTTAATGAAGCTGGATTTGTAGAAGACTCGTTGGCTTCTTTTGCGGGGCGTTCTATTCATACTTATCATACCGAAGGAGCTGGAGGGGGGCATGCCCCAGATTTGTTGAAAGTGGTTGAATACGAAAATATTCTGCCTTCCTCAACAACGCCTACCAATCCGTTTACTATAAACACGATAGATGAGCATTTGGATATGATGATGATTTGTCATCATCTGGACAAAAATATTCCTGAAGACGTTGCCTTTGCTAAGTCGCGTATTCGTGCGCAGACTATTGCTGCGGAGGGGCTTTTACACGATATGGGTGCTATTTCTATGATGAGTTCGGACTCTCAGGCGATGGGAAGGATAGGCGAAGTAGTGGTACGTACCTGGCAGATTGCTGATAAGATGAAAAAGGATAGGGGAGTGCTGGGAACGAATAAACTCAATGATAATCTGAGGGCTAAGCGCTATGTCGCAAAATACACGATCAATCCGGCGATCACACATGGTATTGCATCTCATGTTGGGTCCATTGAGGTGGGTAAATTGGCGGATTTGGTATTCTATAAACCCCAGTGTTTTGGTGTAAAACCCGAGATGGTTATGAAAGGGGGGATTATTGCTTATGCAGGAATGGGAGATCCGAATGCTTCGATATCCACTCCGCAACCTTATATGTATCGTCCAATGTGGGGCACACATGGACAGGTTGTAGGGCAGATTTCTGCATTGTTTGTTGCCCAATCTGCGATAGATCAGGGCAGGCTCGAGGAGCTAGGAGTTAAGAAAATGCTGATTGCGGTGAAAAATACCCGAAATGTAAAGAAAACAGATCTAATTCATAATAACAGTATGCCTACGATAGTTATGAACCACAATACCTACGACATTAGTATTAATGGCGATGTTGTAGCCGTAACACCTTCGGCATTTTTACCGATGGCGCAACTATACATGCTGTAACTTTTTTCATTTTTTAATATTTAATTTAAGCCGGATGATTCTCCTTTTTATCCGGCTTTCTTATGTCTTACTATATACTTTGATTTGTCTGAAATATATAATTTTGCTACCTTGCCATTATATATCATACCTGAACACCATAAAGCCAATAGACAATGTTTTTTTTTCGATTTTCACTGTTTTTTCTTACCTCTTTGTGTGTCTCGACATTGCGTGGTCAACAGAAGAAACCCAATGTGGTAATTATTATTTCGGATGATCACTCGTATCAAACGATCAGTGCTTATGGTTCGAAACTGGGACGGACTACTAATATCGATAGAATCGCAGAAGAAGGAGCTACTTTTAATCGGGCCTATGTAAATAATTCGATATGTGGGCCAGCTAGAGCAACACTTTTAACAGGAAAATACAGTCATAAGAACGGGTTCAAAGATAATGAAACCTCCACTTTTGATTTTTCGCAGAATACTTTTGTGAAAGAGTTGCAACAGGTAGGATATAAGACAGCATGGGTGGGTAAAATTCATTTAGGTGATAAGCTTCAAGGATTTGATTATTATGATATATTAGTAGGACAGGGACATTATTTCAATCCGGATTTTATATCACAGAATGGAAAAAAGAGAAGCGAGGGTTACGTGTCGGATATCGTCACCCAAAAGGCATTGGCTTGGTTGGATTCAACTGCAAATAGCGATCCATTTTGTCTGGTCATCGGTCATAAAGCTACGCATAGAACCTGGATGCCTGATCCCAGGGATTTTGGAGAATTTGATCAGGATAGTATCCCTCTTCCCCAAACTTTTTTCGATGACTATGCAGGGAGGTCTGCGGCGGCGGTACAGGAAATGTCTATTGATAAAGACATGAAGATGGGGTACGATTTAAAAATGTTTGAATCCTGGGAGAAAATGATGGTCGATGGGAATTTTAAAAGGATGAATGAGGAACAGAAAAAGCAATATGCTGCTTACTATAAACCGATTTATGAAAAACTTCAAGCAGCCAATCTGTCTAGAGAAGAACTTGCGAAATGGAAATATCGCCGTTACATGATAGACTACCTCAATACGGCACGTTCGATGGATAGGAATATTGGTAAAGTGCTGGATTATCTAAAAGCGCATAATCTTGAAGATAATACCGTGGTAATTTATCTTTCTGATCAAGGATTTTATATGGGTGAGCATGGGTGGTTTGATAAGCGTTTTATGTATGAAGAATCGTTTCGTACACCGATGTTGATACGGTATCCGGGGACGATTCCTACAGATTCACATATCGATGCCAATATTGTCAATGCAGATATTGCTCCTACATTATTAGAATTGGCTGGAGTTGATATTCCTAAAGATATGCAGGGGAAATCTTTTGCTAAAGTGTTGAGATCACCTTCCAAAAACCATCGTAAAGCACTGTACTATCATTATTTTGAAAATGGCGAGCATGCGGTGTCCCCACATTTCGGTGTGAAGGACAATCGTTATAAATTAATTCGTTTCTATAAGCGTGTAGATGCCTGGGAATTATTTGATCTGGAAAAAGATCCACAGGAGTTGAATAATATTTACAATGATCCCACCTATAAGAGCGTGGTGGTTAAAATGAAAGCAATGCTGAAAAAGGAAATCAAAAGCTTTGAGGATAAGGAAGCTGAAGATGTATTTTCAAAATCGTTGTAGTATATTACAACGCGCCATGTAACGTACTTTTGTGAGGTATGATCGAACGATTTTTTTTAAGCTTTGGCATTTTCAGTAAAGAAGAGATAGCTGGTTTTTTGCCTTTATTCGAGAAGAGGCAGCTTCCTAAATCCAGCTATTTTGCTCAGGAAGGCCAAGTCTGTCGGGAAGTCGCTTTTATAGAATCGGGAATATTCCGTTCCTATTATCATACGGAGAAAGGGGACGATGTTACCTATTGTTTCCGTTTTCCTAATGGTATGCTAGGGGCTTATTCCTCTTTTATCTCGGGAGGACCGAGTGTCGAAAACTTACAGACCCTCACTGAAGCTAAGATCCTGGTCTTAACCAAGAAGAAGCTAGAAGACTTGGAGGCTTCCGATCCAAAATGGACGAAAGTTTTAAAAATTATAGCCGAACAGCAATATATGGAGCTTGAAGAGCGGGTGTTTCAATTGCAAAAAGAAAGCGCTTCGTCCCGTTATGGCAGTTTGCTCAAAAATCAACCTAATTATATACAATTGATCCCACTAAAATATCTATCTTCTTATCTGGGGATCACCCAACGTCATTTAAGTCGTATCCGCAAATCGCTTTCTTTTTAGACATTTGTCCTCTATAATCGGTCTGTATCGCTGTTAGCTTTGCGTAACATATTTCAGTATACATGAAGAAAATCGTAATTATCAATGGGCACCCCAATAAGGAATCTTTTAACAGTGCACTGGTACATGCTTACGAGGAAGGAGCACTTGCACAACAGGCCGAAATAAGAGTTATTCCTATCGGTGAATTGCAATTTGACCCTAATCTACAGTACGGATATCAACAGCGGATGGAATTAGAGCCTGATTTGATACAGGCGTGGGATAGCATTCTATGGGCCGACCATCTCGTTTGGGTTCATCCCGTTTGGTGGGGAGGGCTCCCCGCAGTAACCAAGGGATTTGTAGATCGACTCTTTCTTCCCGGTATGGCGTACAAGTATCGTCCAAATTCTGTATGGTGGGACAAGCTATTATCAGGAAAGACTGCACATATTATAATCACACTGGATCAACCAGGATGGTATTACCGTCTGTTTTTTGGACGGCCTAGTGTCAATCAATTGAAAAAGTCGATTTTAGAATTCTGTGGAATCAAACCGGTAAAAGTTACCTATGTTGGTGTTATACGTAATTCAACGGATGCTCAACGTACGAAGTGGTTGGATAAAATAAAATCTTTGGGTCGTCAATTACTTTGATGGTACTTCTAACAGGAGTTTCTTTACGCTGTTTTTGAGGTATCCATTCTCAAAATAAGTGTAGATGTTTTGACCGGGACAATTGGTATGCCCACAATAGTCGCGATGGGTAGCTATTGTTTCAGGAGATATGTCATATTTCTGGCAGAAAGATGCGGTAAGTTTGACCAATACATCTAGTAGATGCTCGTTGAGTTGTTGTTCATTATAATTTCCCAGAAAAGATATCAATAGATGCCCTGTAGGATCATAGTCCGTATTAGTGTCGCCCACCGTAAATACATCTCTACCTTGGTAGACTGTACCGTCCGGAGCTATCAAGTAGTGATACGGGATATCTGTCCAGTTGCGCTCAGGTCCCATGCACCAGGTCTGTATATTCTTTAGCCTTTGTTTGGCATCTCCATTTTCCAATAATACTTTTCCCCCTTCGTGATGTATGGTTATTCGTACAGGGGTATGCTTTTTATAGGGACGTGCCGTTTGCGCATTCCAACTGCTACGCGGCTGTATGGCTACCTCTATAGAATAATCGATAGGGTTGAATGACATTAAGGGAAATAAAAGAAGTAAGAACAAAAGCTTCATGGTGATTTTTCTTAGGTTTGCTAATGCAATTTAGGTAATTTTAGCCGTACTTTTTATTATTCTATAATGTGTTTCGACCCGCGTATTTTTTCTGTTCTTATTCTTTCTATCTTTTCTATGGCCTGTTTTGGCCAAGGTCTGGAGCACCAACAGAAAAATCGAGACTTAAAGATATTGCTGATTTCGGATTTGAATGATGCCTATGGTTCGGTCACTTATAGTACAGAAGTACACCGTTTGGTAGGGCGGATAAAAGACATTAATCCAGATATTATCTTATGTGGAGGCGATATGGTTGCTGGACAAAAAGCCTCTTTACGTAGGTCTCAGTTGGATAGTATGTGGAGCGGATTTCAGGCTGCGGTCTTGGAGCCCATTCACCAAATGAATATTCCTTTTGGTTTTACCATGGGCAACCACGACGCTTCGCCTAATTATAAAAATGATCGGGAAGCAGCTTCTGCTTTTTGGACAGCTTACAAAGATCAGGCAAAACTTACCTTTGTCGATGATACACACTTTCCGTATTATTTCTCTTATCTAAAGAATAACATCTTATTTTTGAGTTGGGATGCTTCGTCATCCGTTATCCCCGATGCGGTAAAGAGCTGGATGGTAACACAATTATCCTCCGATTATGCACGAAAAGCAAGGGGACGGATAGTTTTGGGGCATTTACCCCTATATGCTCTGGTAGAGGCGAAGAACAAACCGGGCGAAGTAATAGATGACGCCGATGCGACCTTAGCTTTCTTTAAGGACTATAGTGTGGATATGTATATCTCCGGTCATCAACATGCTTATTTCCCTGGATCCAAACAGCAAGTCACGCTCCTACACAGTGGTTGCCTAGGAGGAGGACCTAGACCATTGATTGGTCATGATGCGCCGGCTTACAAATCTTACGCAATTATTGATATTCCAAAAGAAGGAGGGATGAGCAAGGCGAGTATACTTGGTTTTGTCGCTCCAGATGATCGTAAGTTACCACTTAGCGCGCTGCCCAGAGAAGTAACCGGGTTCAATGGAACTGTAAAACGTATAGACAACTCCCTTACAGGAGAAAAACTGAATTTACCCAAGTCACCTAAGAATGCCTTAGCTGCGAAGGATATTGTGCCGCGACTTTCTAGTTTCGACAAGGAACAGCGGGAGAAAGTGATAGCTGAGCTCTTTCTTGAAGGTAACTTTCCGAAGTTTATGCGAAAACTAAAGCGCATTGATGTAACCGGGATGGATGAAAAAGGAAACAAGATTGATGCCTATTATTATGTCATGCCCGATTATTTGATGTTGGGCACGGATGCCGATTTCGTGCGATTGCCGATACGACCTAGCACGGCTCAATATATAGCCGATTCGCTAGGATTCGTGTTGAGCAATAGTAAGATCTGTGATGCTGTTTATCAGCAGGCTAAGGTAAAGATCGAGCCTTTACCATTAACAGAAGATAGGGAGCAGTTCAGCTCTTTTATAGCGCATAATGCTCGTATCGAGCGGCAAAGACAAGGACGAAAAGGTCTTATTGCCGGGATTAAGAAAGATGTCGTATCAACCGAAAAACTTCGTGGTACCAAGGGGAAAATGGCGTTGTATGGTTGGCATAAATTGGATGGTAAACCTATACAGCCTGTCTTTACAGGCCATGCCGAATATTATGTGGACTATAGCCATGGGATTCGGTTTGTATATCCTTATCTCTTCGTCGGTAAGAAGAAAATTGCGTTTGATGATGCGCTAATGAATCCCTCATTACGTCTTCTGTTGACCGATGAGAACGCAAGTTCTTATTATAATTACCCTTGGTAATCCAGCAAATGAGATACATCTGGACTATGTTGTATTGTTGTTTCTGTATCATTTGTCTGTTCCAGTTTAGACCTATGTTTGTACTGTGTTTATTAAACCCCGTACAACTATGGTTAAAGCTATTTTTTTTGATGTAGACGGTACTTTATTACGATTTAATGAAGAGACTATTCCTGATTCGATTCTTGATAGTCTACGCTGTTTAAAAAACAGTGGAATAAAGGTGTTTGTCGCGTCTGGGCGTTCCTATGAGCAGATTAAGCGTGTCACGGACTTTCCTTTTGATGGATTTGTTGCTTCGAATGGGGCGGTAGGCATCGATGCGGAGGGAAAAGTTCTTTATAAATCATCTATACCTTATATAGACCTATTTAATCTAGTGCAATACCTAGAGTCTACAAGTTCCGGATTTTGTTTCTCCTATATGACTGAAGAAGGTGTTTTTGCCAATGATATCAATGAATTATTGGAGCATCACTATGCACTTATTCATATTCCTCTTCCCGAAAAGCGCCCGCTGTTGGAGTTGTTGCGCTCCAAGGTATTTCAGCTGACTGCCTATATCGGTCCAAAGCAGGAAAAGACGCTTATAGATAATATTATGGTCAACTGTGTGGCGACCAGGTGGCATGATGATTTTGCTGATATCAATAATCAGCGTTACAACAAGGCTACGGGAGTCGCCTTTTGGTTGCGCTACTATGGTCTTGCAAAGCGCGATATGGAGTTGCTACCTTTAATGCGAGACAGATTTAATAAGTAATTATAAATTTGTAGAGATGCATAGAAAATTTGATGATTCATTTAAGATAATGG
>NZ_FUZF01000033.1 GCF_900168125.1 Sphingobacterium nematocida | reverse complement strand
TGGGGTCTTGTCTTTCATGACCATGTCGTTTGAATAATTAAATATAAAAAACCTTATTGAATTATTCCGCTGACACAGTTTACGTTACAGTCTCAACTTATTCATATTATATGTCGCACTACCAGAACTGACTAAGGTTTCCTTGCTTGTTGCGCAATAAATAGGGCGTTTACTTTTTTTAGATTATGATACATTGGTGTTGCTATAGTTGTAATTGTATAATTTAGTTCTTTTTTCCTCCGACCTTAAATCCTAGTTCGCCTTTCGTGCTCGGCTTTGTAGGGGGGCTTTCTTCCTTCTCCTGCAAGCGGTCGATGTATTCAAAGAGCAATTCGATATTCTGATCGTGACCTTTCTGTTTCTTAGCGATTTGCTCCACGTTGTATTTTATTTGAGATATTTCAAGTTGCACTTGTGTATTAGTAGCTATGGCTTTACGCAATTGTACAAAGGCTCTGACAAGCCTTATACTCATTTGTGTTGCGATAACACTTTTTAATACGTTAGCGAGCATAAGCACTCCATGTTCATTAAAAACCTGTGGGTTGACACTTGAATGTTTCAGTATATCGAACCGGTCACAATTTGTGACCAGTTCATTTTTTTCTTCAGTTGTAAGTTGGAAACGAAAGTCCTCAGGAAACTTGTCAATGTTCCGTTTCACAGCTTGGTTCAGTGCTTTAGTTTCTACATTATAAAGCTCGGCCAGATCTCTGTCTATCATTACCTGCTGATCTCTGATGATGAAGATACGGTCTTCGATAATAGTTATTTCCGATACATTACTCATAACTCACTTAAGTTTAATATAATACTTTGGTTATGCTAAGATACATGTAAAAAACGATATACTAAAAAAATTAGCTTTATTGTTCGTGTTTTATTTTCCTCCGACCTTAAATCCTATTTCGCCTTTCGTGCTCGGCTTTGTCACTGTTCTTTCTCCCTTCTCCCGCAGTCGATCAATATATTCAAACAGCAATTCAATATTCTGGTCGTGGCTTTTTTTGAAAGCTTTTCTATGGCGAGTCGCATCTCCATACTATCAACAATAAATTGGCTTATCTTAGCGAATATCCGCATGGTCTGTATGTTTACTTGAATAGCTTGCCCGCTATTCAAGACACTGATCTCTGATGATAAAGATGCGGTCTTCAATAATAGTTATGTCTGATACATGTTCGAAATTTTTTCTATTTAGGATGTTTTGTGTTAATAAAATTGGTCTTTTGTTTTGAAAATTTTAATTATTCACTGAATTTTATTGATTTTATATTGTGTTATTGGGCTTTTGTTGAATGTTTTTCAATTTTGTCAACAGAAATAGCGCAAGGCATTTTTAGAAATAAATTATGATTTATACTCGTAGGAGTAGCAAGAAAAATTACCATCAATAAACTTAAAAATTTTATCCAATGTGTGGAATAATCGGAGCATTCATGCTCAAGGAAACCGAATCGTTACTAAGACCTAAAGTTTTAGAAATGGCCAGAAGAATACGTCATAGAGGTCCCGATTGGTCAGGTGTGTTTAGCTCTCCAAGAGCGTTTTTAGCACATGAAAGATTGAGCATCATTGATCCAGAAACAGGCAATCAGCCTCTCCACAGCTCAGACGGAACGGTGACTGTGGTGGTGAACGGCGAGATCTATAATTACAATGAATTAAAAAATCTTACCCCAGATTATGAGTATCAGACAGCTTCTGATTCGGAGGTTATTTTGGCTCTTTACCTAACCTACGGTATTTCTTTTATTGAAAAGTTAAACGGAATTTTTTCTTTTGCCCTCTATGACCACACAAAAGATACTTTCCTGATTGCAAGAGATCATGTCGGGATTATCCCATTGTATTACGGGACAGATTCTATAGGGCAGCTGTTTGTCGCATCCGAACTAAAGGCCCTTGAAGGGTTTTGCACACAGATCGAACAATTTCCTCCAGGGCATTATTTAGACAGTACTGTCGGAGTAAGACCCATCTGCTGGTACCATAGACCGTGGCAAGAACATCCTGTTTGCACAACTGCGGTAGCCGATATCCAGCGTGCACTTGAAGCAGCTGTTAACCGGCAGCTAATGTCCGATGTGCCTTTTGGTGTTTTATTGTCGGGAGGTCTGGATTCTTCAGTCATTGCCTCTATTGCAAAAAAGATGCTCGAGCAGCGTGATCAAATATCGTATAACCGCAGCAAGACGGTGCTACATTCTTTCGCTGTGGGGCTGAAAGGTTCGCCAGACTTACAGGCAGCACGTAAAGCAGCAGAGTTTATAGGTACCTATCATCATGAAGTACACTTTACAGTGCAAGAGGGCCTAGATGCACTGCGCGATGTTATCTATCATTTAGAGACATACGATGTCACGACAGTAAGAGCCTCTACACCGATGTATCTTTTGGCCAGAGCGATCAAGTCCCGAGGTATAAAAATGGTGCTTTCAGGCGAAGGTGCTGATGAACTCTTCGGAGGCTACCTATATTTTCATAAAGCACCCAATGCACAGGCATTTCACGAAGAGACGGTTCGTAAGCTGAGTAAACTATACCAGTATGACTGCCTGCGTGCCAACAAAGCACTTTGCGCTTGGGGGGTAGAGGGGCGTGTACCGTTTCTTGATAAAGAATTTATGGATGTAGCGATGGGGCTTGATCCAGAAGAGAAGATAATAAAGGACGGCAGGATTGAGAAGTGGGTACTTCGCCAAGCTTTTGAAAGCTATCTCCCGCACAGCATATTATGGAGACAGAAAGAACAGTTTTCAGATGGGGTGGGTTACAGTTGGATTGATACATTAAAAGAAATTGCAGAAAGAGAAGTGTCTGATGTCAATTTCAGTCATGCCGCAATTACCTTTCCAATTCAGACCCCTAAGACTAAAGAAGAATATTATTACCGAAGTATTTTCGAAAGCTATTATCCATCTTCGGAGGCAGCGCTTACAGTACCTTCGGTCAAGTCTGTCGCATGTAGTACGCCCGAAGCTTTAGCTTGGGATGCTTCCTTTCAGGATCAGAACGATCCTTCAGGCCGAGCGGTAGCAAATGTGCATCAGCAGTCGTATTAAAAATTAATCAATATCAATTGAGGCTTAATAATTTGAGTTTAATGGAGCGTTGATCTAACGCTCCATTTATTAAAACTAAACATATATGCAGACAACAGATACCGTATTGATGATTGAACCAGTAGCATTCGGTTTCAATACGCAGACAGCGATGAATAATTATTTTCAGGTAAACGAAAAGAACGCCGATGTGCAAATCAATGCACTTGCCGAGTTTCATAAATTTACTGAAAAGTTAAGAAATCAAGGAATAAATGTCATTGTGATTAGGGATTCGTTGTTTCCTAATACACCAGACTCTATTTTTCCAAACAATTGGGTAAGTTTCCATCAGGATGGTAAAGTGGTTCTGTATCCAATGTTTGCTAAGAATAGGCGGGAAGAGAGGAGAATGGATATTATTGAGCACATTAAATGTCAAGGATTTAATGTTGGCGAAATTGATGATAGGACTGGAACTGAGGAAGAAGGTCTTTTTCTCGAAGGCACAGGTAGTATAATTTTTGATCATACCAATAAAATTGCATACGGGTCAGTGTCCATAAGGTTAGATGAAGAATTGTTTAGGTCTTTTTGTAAAGATTATGGATTTAGACCTGTTGTTTTTCATTCTTTTCACACTGTTGGAGTACAACGTCTTCCTGTTTATCACACCAATGTGATGATGTGTGTAGCCGATAAGTTTGTGGTGATTTGTTTAGCCTGCATCGATAGTGAAACCGAACGAGAGACCGTTATCAAAGAGATACAACATTCAGGAAAGGAAATTATCGAGATTTCTGAAGAACAAATGAAGCAGTTTGCAGGAAATATGTTAGAAGTTCATAATACGGAAGGAAAGAAGTTTTTGATTATGAGCCAAACAGCTTATCTCTCCTTATCTCTTCAACAGATCGAAACCATCGAAAAATTTGATGAAATTATTTACTCCGATCTAGGGACTATTGAGACAAACGGAGGAGGGAGCGCTAGATGTATGCTTGCCGAAGTTTTTCTTCCAAGGTCAAGTATGTCGTCGCATGTATTAAGCCCGAAGCTTTAGCTTGGGACGCTTCTTGATGTCTTTCTTCAAATAAGAGTCAAGCTACAAAGCCATTCCCTTAGGAATGGCTTTTTTAACGATTTTAGCTTGTGTACATTTTCGAATATTTCGCTGATAACCGAAGTGATTTTAGAAAAATATTCTATTTATTCTTCCGTTTTGCCCTTAAAGTAGAATCTTGTTTACTTTAAATACTTAGCAATTTCTTCCAACGCCACATTTTCCGCAATAACTTTTCCTGTGCTATCCACTAGAAATAGTGCAGGTATAGCTCTTACTTTCCAGTTATTAGCAGTTTCTCCTTGATCTAGGTAATTAGGATAAGGAAGTTGCTCCTCGCCAAGTGCTTTTTTCCAATCATCGGCTTTTTTATCAATCGAGATACCCACGATTTCTAACCCTTGGTCTTTGTACTTTTCGTAAAGCGCTTTTAGTTCTGGAATTTTCTTGCGGCACGGTGCACACCAGGATGCCCAAAAGTCAATTAGTACTACCTTTTTGCCTGATAGAGACTGTTGCAGATTAAGCGTCTCTCCGGCAACAGTTTTTGCAGCGATAGTAGGAGCCATTTTGTTTAAAAAGCCTTCCGGTCTAACCTGTTCTTTAAGAATTTGACCGTAATAGCTGCTTTTAACGTTTTCTGACAGGTTATCGTATAAATGCTCGTTTTGCGGAGTGAAATAATTATACAGATTGAGTGTCAAAAGTGGCCCCCACCACGAATCATTATTATCGGATATTATTTTGCCTATCACTTCATCCGCCTTTTTAAAGAAGTCGCCTTCTGCTTTTTCGTAAGCTATCCATTCTTCCGACTGTGCTATTTCCGAAGCTAATACTGAATCTTTAGATGCACGAGCTGCGCTCATTTTCGCAGATATCGGCGCGTATTTTTGCTGAATGTCTCCGTGAAGCTTGTCTAGGTCAAATCGAGGAGACATCTTTTTATTGTATTCTTCGGTAAGTGGAGCACCTGTTATTTTCTCATCGGTGAAGCTGTAGAATTTATTATCTTGGCTATCGTTTAGCTTCGCAGTGGCTGTAATACTGACCTTATCACCTTTGTTAATTACGATTGGTATTACGCCATAAGAATCCTTAACAGAAATATAGTACTGTCGTGGAAAATCTGTAGTTGAGGTCAACTGAAACGATCCTTCTTTGACAGTTGCCGTCGCGATAGGCTTTTCATCCTGATGAGTTGCTGCAGGAATAAGTTGCAGCGTCGTACCCTCTGGCAGTCCATCAAGCTTACCACTAATACTGAATGTTTGAGCGAATGTTGTTGTCGCACATAAAATGGCGATCAAGCTGCTGATTATTTTTTTCATCTATTTAAAATTTACTGTTAGTTGTATTCTCGTGTTTGTTATCTATCTACGTTTTGTTCTATAGTTCCATTTCCTGGATTATCCAATGCCCCCTGAGGGAATGGCATAATCCAAAGGTGGGAGGTGGGGGACAATGAAAGTGCTTGGCCGTTTTCCGTTTTTGTAAGCGTGGTTGCGTATTGAGGATCTTTATTTAACCGTCGGCGATCAGCAAAAGGAACAATCGACTGTATAAATTCATTTTGTTTTGTTCTTTGAATTAGTTTAACAGCTTCCACAGGATCCGTTGCAGATAGATTTTGGTACAAGTCAGTACGAATTCGTGTTTTCCTAAGCTTGTTTAGGACGGTCATAGCATCAGAAACCCGATTTGCGCGTGCCAAGCATTCAGCTTCGATAAGATAAGCCTCCGCTGTGGTTAATCCGTGTGTGTTAAAATATCCGATCAATGTTCCGTAGTAATAAGTGTCCGTACCTACTGTACGAAGTTTCCAGCGGCTGGCAAATTTGACATCTCCAGTTTCGAATCGTTGTGCGCGATCCGTACGGACCAAAGTTTCAGAAGATTCGAAATTTGCATTAGTACCATGTCGGAAATAGTATGTTTCTACATAACTATGGTTCATTGGAGACTGCCTGCGGGTATAATTTGTTGGGTTTTCGATTGCTGCTTTATTGTTTTCATAATAAGCATTCCAATCGTATAGATCATTTTTAATAGCTAGCGCTTTTTGTGCATTTTCCAATGCCTTAGGATAGTTTTCCATCTGCAAATAGATCCGAGCAAGCAGCGTATACGCAGCTCCTTTACCCGGGTGTAATGCCGTTAGGCCCTCATTATCAAGTACAGGTAGAGCCTGTTCAATATCCCCAATCATAAAGTCATACAATTCTTGAATGCTTACTTGCCGATGTGCAGCTTCTATGTTCGCACTTTCAATAAGAGGAACGGATTTCAACGTATTTGCCGTAGCGGCATCATAGGTAGCCGCATAGTAATTAGCAAGCGTATAATAATTTAGAGCACGGATCACTTTAGCTGTAGCTATTAATTGATTCTTTTGTATAGCGGTACCCTCTGTCATCGAAGGCGCATATTCAATAAGGAGGTTACAGGTGGCTATACTAGCGTATCCTTGGTAATAGGTAGATTCGTCAGAGTTATTAAAAGCAATACGGTTTTCGGATTCCTTCCAGTTGTAATTTACTTCAGACAGCCGTTCAAAATTCAAGGTCGAAGCAGAAACAAAAAAATCGTTCAATAACATACTGGCTTGTCTCACGGGTACACTATGTACACCATACTCATCCCGAAGTAAGGCCTCGAAATCGCCGTAAGTAGTCGGTATCTTTTTGCCGGTAGGCAAGATATTTAGATAGTCGTTGCAGGAAGTCATCATAAGACAAATAGCACCTATCACTGCATATATTAATGTATTCTTTTTCATCACTTTCAAATTAAAAAGTTAAATAGACACCCATGACATAGTTTGGTGCTCGGTAGCCACCCAACATATAACGCGCATTTTTTGATTTTGCAAACATGGCCACATTTTCTGCGTTAAATTGTAAACGTGCTTGTTTGATTTTAGCATTCGATAGAAAAGAGGTAGGCACACGATAGGCAAAGCTGATATTGCGAATCTGAAAATTGCTCGCATCGATCACGTTTATATCTGCATTTTGATATAGCGTACCGCTATCATAGTTATATAGTTCGAGATCTTCAGGGAAAATCAACCTAGGGATATTTGTATTGTTCTCATCGCCAGGCTGTCTCCATCGGTTCACTATTTCATTATTCATAGTTGTCACATTGGTATGTGCTGTCCAATTGATATCTCTGGTGCTGATGTATGGAAGATCTGTGTTACGGATGCGATGTCCTCCCTCATAAGTTAACATGATAGAAAAGTCAAAGTTTTTATAAGATAGGCTATTCGTCCATGAAGCCGTGTGATAAGGTACTTTACTTCCGGCATATACAATGGATTCCAATGTCGCTGGATTTCTTGTCATTATCTCGCCATTTTCATCATAGACCTGAGGGATACCTTTGTCATTCAGACCTGCCCATGAATAAGCATATATAGATTGATAAGGATTACCTATACGCGGGTAGGCTTCAGGATAGTCGAGTTGCAATACATAAAAAGGAGCTTTCACGTTCACATACGTCACTTTATTTTTATTGTAAGCATATAAAATGTTGCTGTTCCATCTGAAAGCATCATCTTTTAACACATCCATTCCAATCGTAGCTTCAAAACCATCATTAGTCATTTCTCCGTTATTGATCTTATAGGTTGTATAACCAAAACCTTCTGTCGGTACGCCCATGGTATTTGCCAAAAGATCTTTACCACGTTTTTGATAATAATCTAGACTACCATACACACGGTTATTTAAGATGGTAAAGTCGGTGCCTATATTTAATGTAGTAGTACTTTCCCAAGATAATAGCGGGTTGGGTCTGGAAGCCAAATTACCCACCAGTCCGCCCACATTCGGGTTGTTACTGTAGTAAGCGGTCATAAATGGTGATGTGGCTCTATCTATATTACCACCAATTCCATAAGACCCCCGTAGTTTTAACTGATTGATCCAGCTAACTTGCATAAAATCTTCGTTATGCATATTCCAGCCCGCTCCTAGAGACCAAATAGGTTTATTTTGGTACTTCGAACTGGTGCCCCAAAGGTTAGAACGATCCCAACGTAAGCTACCGGTCAGCATAAAACGATTGTCATAGCTGTATCCGGCATTGGTATACATAGACACAAAGCGAGGTACATCTTGCGCTATTCTTCCCAGATCAGAATTCTGATTGAAGTTACCTCCCCACATAGATCCGGAAGACAGGATATCTTTATCAAGTATTTCATATTGTAGAGACACCACATCATAGTTATATAGTGTTTGATCAGCACCATAGGCTTTATTCTCCCGTATTTCCAAGCCAGCTATGGCATTGACATGATGTTTTTGGTTAAATGTTTGCTCAAAGTCTACCTGTTGACGGAAATTATAGGCATGCTGTGTTTGGTTAAGGCGGTTCAGGATATTCCCGTAAGGCATTAGAAACCGAGCTGCGCCATTTTCTTCTTTAGCAAACGAGTTAACCCTATTACGTACATAATAAGAGTTTTTGTCGTAAAGCAATTCGGTGTTGTCATTGGCATACTCATATTGAAATGCTGCACTATAGTTTAGCCATTCTGCAATCTTCGCATTAAGGCGAATAAAACTTCGGTTCGAAAAGCTGTTGGTACGACTAATATTCCTATTCATTTCTTCAAATGGATTGATATCCATGTTGTAGAGACCAAAATCCTGTATCTGACCAAGGCGGATAATATCTAAACGCGAAGCTGCGGTACTAATGAAATCCGTTCCATCTGCATTTTTCAGTCCATCATAAGGTAGATAAGCAAAACCTGGAGACATCAGATTATAGGTCTGCTGATTGTCTTTACCATATCGAAGGTAGGTATTTAGCTCTACGGACAGCCATTTGTTTACTTGCGTCGTGTTTCGCAGATTTAATCCTAGATTGTCGTTTTTACTATTCGGATCTTCCAAAAGATTTTTCTGATAGGTAGCAGAAGAGTAAAAGCTGTTTTTCTCTGTCCCTGAGGAGAGATTGATATTATATTGTTGAGAAAAAGGGTCACGTTTACCGTATCTCGCTACATCATCATAATAACGATATCCGGCATTGGCCAAATTGTTCAGTGTACGTTCTTTTTCTTCTGAAGTGATTAATCCAGCCTTTTCTCGAAGAATGCTTTGAATACCTCTGGAATAGTATAGCATATTGTCCAATGCGTTGGTTGGATAGTCTGGATCCATATTCATGAAATTGGAATTCCGATCTGCCCATTCCCTTTCAATGTCGATTATATCCGCAGAGGAAGTTAACCTATCTGTATTGAAATAATACGGCGTATGAGTCATGACAGCCGATGCATTAATTTCTATGCCCGATTTTTTACCTTTCTTGGTGACAATTACGACCACACCATTGGCGGCCCTTGCACCGTAAATAGACGCTGCTGCCGCATCTCGCAATACGGTAATAGATTCAATATCTTCCAGATTTAAATTCGGTAGGGCTTCAGTGATTTCTCCAAAAGTAGAGCTTCTCACATTTTCTACAGGGAATCCATCCACTACATACAGAGGATTGGTTACCCCATTCATTGAAGTTGTTCCCCGGAGCGTATTATTATGATACCCCGCTATACGGCCTTCTAAGAGCGAACTTAAACTGTTGAGACGCTGTTGTTCCAGACTCCTTTTAGGTAGAGAGCCAAAAGCGCCGGTAGCTCTTTCTTTTGGTATGGTTTGATAACCTGTACTCACACTCACCGCGATTTCATCGATTTCTGAAACCAAGGGAGATAATACAAGATTGCCCATCTGTGCGCGGGCTGTAACTTCTATCGTCTCATGCCCTAAAAATGAAATTTGTAGCGTCCCCGTTCGGGTTTTGCTTTCCATAGAAAAGTCACCATTATCATTGCTCGTCACTACGACATCTGTATTTTTCAATCGTATACTGGCACCAGCTAATCCAGTCCCATTTTCGTTTACCACCCTCCCCGAAAACGAGTAGTTTTGAAGAGCTTCGGTCTCGGTCGAGCGTACAGTATTGTTTTGCGACGTTGTTGACGATGTGTTTTTTAATAGAATATTCTTTTGAACAATCTTGTATTCAATATTCGACTTAGCAAATGCCTGTGCCAGTACCTGCTCAATAGTGCCATTGTTAATGTCAATGTTGATCTGAGGAAAACGGATGCTACTCTCATCGTAAACAAACCGGTACCCACTTTGACGCTCAATAGATGACATGACTTCTTTAGCATTTTTTTGCTTAAACTTAAGCGTTATCTGCGAAAATGCACTGGATGAAAACAGTACTACAGATGTCGCCAACGGAAGGATCCATTGGTTAAAATTGATTTTCTTCATACGGTTGTACTTCTTTATAAATGTTAGGTTAGTATTATTTTTTTATATCTAAGTAGACAGTTTGCCCATCTATCTTACAGTTGATATCGAAGTAGGAGAGGATTTCGACGATTTCATACAGATTTACTTTTCTCTGGATTTCTCCTGTGATCTGACGCATCGGAATAGTCTTATTTTGGAAGACAAATTTAACATCATACCAACGTTCCAATTCTCTGGTAATATCCTCTACACTACTTTTCTTAAATCTGAACAATCCATTTTTCCAAGCCAGAACTTGCGCTACGTCTGCATTTTGTTTCAGCAAGGTTCCAGCCTTCGTAATAGCCTGTTCACCCGGACTAAGTATCATCGAAGCTGTGCGCTGCTGCGTTTCGGTATCTACCCTGACTTTACCGTGAGATAATGTAGTGTTCGTTGCAGCATTCGGATAGGAACTGATATTAAAACCCGTACCGAGTACTTGTACGTGCTGATCTTTAGTATGCACCTTAAACGGCATTTTTGCATTGTGCTTAATCTCGAAATAAGCTTCACCGATTAACTCCACTTCGCGGCTGGCACCGGAGAAATTGGTCGGGTACCGAAGTTGCGATTCGGCATTCATCCACACTTGTGAGCCGTCGCTTAATGTAATTTTAAATTGTCCCCCTTTTGGAATTTTCAACGTATTAAGTGAAGCCGATGATAAGCCTCTTTTCCCTAAATCAATCTTCTCCCCATCGATAGTGATGTCATCTAAGCTATTCATAACACTGTGGTCAGAATCAATTTCAAATTCCTCGCCATTAGCCAACACCAACATCACCTTATCACTACCGGCATTTATTGCTTCAAATTGAGCACGTTGCTCATTTTGATAGCTAGCATTAGACTGAAACTTATAGACCAGTGTTGACACCGATGCGACCAACAATACAGCCGCAGCAGTGCTATACCACCATAAACGATACTTTTTAACGCGAGATTGGCTTATTTCGTTAAATATATTCGACTCTACCTTCGTTAGATTATAATACAGTGCATCATCAGAAAGCTTACTGTGAGGCTGATTGGCAATATGTAGATAGTAATTGTCAAGGACAATCTTTTCATCTTCATTAAGCGGCTCGCCCAAGCGATATTTCCGGAGTATTTCTTTGATATTTCTTTGTTCCATCTTAATTAGGTTCTTGTAACCGACATTACTGGCGGCTAGTTAATAGTATTAACAGGAAACTTAATCAAAGGGAGTACTAGAAAACTAAAAAAAAATAAAATAATAGAGAAAATAGGAAGGAAGTTAATTTGGAACGTAAATATTTCAGTGCATTATGGACTTGTTTTTTAGCGGTCTTTTCCGAAATATCAAGCTTTTTTCCGATTTCTTTATAGCTCAGATGCTGCTCCCTATTTAACTCAAATATCTCTCGCGTACGCGGAGCTAAGCCCGATTTACCAGCTTCAATTAACTTTAAAAGCTCCTTTTCCAAAACTTTCTCTTCGGTATAACATTGACCGCTTTGTACCAGGTGTTGAAAAGAATCGATATACCGATTGGATACTTCCTGCCGGCTGAGATGGTTTAGTATTTTGTTTCGGACAGATTGATAAAGATAGGGGAGGGCCGAGTCTTCTACAGTCCATGTTTCATGTTTAGCCCACACCGCCAAAAATGTGTCTTGGATAATATCGTTACATATTTCCGTATCCGGGATCATTCGATACGCGTGGTGATACAGTTTTTCTTTATAACGATTGAAAAGCTCTTCAAATGCACGATGATCTCCCTCGTTGATTATTTCAACAAGCTTTTTATCAGGTGTATATATGTACTTAGTGCCTTTCAATTTATGTGTGGAGTGGAATCAGATCGCGTAAAACTATTGTATTATTGAATAAAATCCAAATTCTGTACCAAGCTTTATGTTTAACGAAATTGTCACACTTCGCTTTTTATCTATAGACTTGTAAGCATGAAAATTACTATTAGTCGGTAAGCTGTAAATTAAAAAGCCATTTCTCATCGGAATGGCTTTTTAATGCATAGAGCGTAATATTTAGATCAATTTCCCCCAGGGTAGTTGTTGTACAATAGCAAGCGGAATCTGGGAGAATCCAAGCAATGAGCTATTGTCAAGCTTATTATATAAGAGTTTGATATCTTTTTCTGATGCCACATGCAAGACAAGTAATTTATCCGCTTCTATATTAATAATCTGCGTATTATGAGATCTTAAAATATCTAATGTTTTAAAACTTTCTGAATCAAATTTCATTTGATAGGTAGCCACTTGGAGTACAGCCCCAAACGATACACTTACATCTAGAATACCGTCGATAGCTTGTATTTCATTGATGAAGATATCAACATAAAGACCTTCGATTTCGATTTCAATAGTGATCAGATTCACATCCTTGACATCGGTTAAGGACTTGGAGATCGTGCACACCTTGTATCCTTTCTGTGAGATGTGTTTAAGCAGTTGTGCTGTTGTTTCGTCGCTCGAGTTGCAACTGATACTGAATAATTTGCTTGTCATATTACTTTTTTTAAATAAAAAAAGCCCCCCGGTTTTAATGGGAGGCTTGTGTAGTATATTGTTTAAAAAATATTAAATAATAATTGCTCCTCCCATTTTAATTAAAATGACGACACAGACAGCGACCACAACGACGTTGAGTGAGGATAAAATGATATTTAACGCTTGTCTGTTCATTATCATATACTAATAACCAAAAATATCGGTAAGACTTAATGTTGTGAGTTTTCCGATGCGGCTAAGCTGCTCATCGCTTACGTTTTTTTCAGAAGCTACGATACAGTACGTGTATGGCTTATTTGCTAAACCAGCTGCATGTATGGCTTCGATATCCGCAAACTGCATGGTTTTTACATTTTCATACCAGCTTTTACGACGGTCGTGCTCCATACCTTTCTTTAGGTTCTGTAAATAGCTGAATACAATACCATCTTTACGGATACGCTGTGTCTCAATGTCGCTTAAAAAACTTCTTTTTGCGGTTTCGAATGCTTTTTCTGAACGCGGCATAGTATTCAACAGATCGTTCATGCCGTTTACTGCATCAAATATTTTATCCGATTGTGTACCGATAAAAGCCGAAGCTTGAAAAGGATCTTCTTTTTTTGAAGGAGTGCTGTACCTAGCGTACGTAGTATAGGCTAATCCTTTAGCCTCACGAAGGTTTTGAAAAACCACAGAACCCATACCGCCACCAAAATAACTATTAAACAAAGCAACACCTGCTTCCTTATCGGCTTGGTAATCTTCACCCTTACGGTACCAGCTGATATCCGCCTGCACCATTTCGTAATTCGCAAACAATACCGTGTTTTCCGATTGTTCTAAACGCGTATAGCTGCTTTTTGGAGGCACAGCAGCGAATGTTTTTGGTGATTTATAATATTTCGTTAAGGTAGTATTATAGTTCTTTAACTCAAGAGGGCTGTACGCTACAATCTTATGTTTATAATTCATCAGACCATGCAAGATAGATACTAATTCTTCACCATTTATCGCCATTAAGGCATCACTTGACAACTGATCATTAAAAGGATTTTTCGACCCGTAGGTGGCGTAACTCATTAGACCCTGCATAATGTTGCGCTTATTGGTCTTATTATTTTGTCGCTGCTGCATGACGTCATTTTTAAGGTTTGCCAAAGCAGCCTCATCCACTTTACAGTTTTTCAGTAGATCAGACAATAAAAGCATTGCCTCTCCGTAGTTTTCCTGTAATCCCGTTAACGTTATCCGTGTCTCTTCGGTTCCGATATTGATACTATAATCACAAGCTAACTTATAAAAAGCTTCCTGAACCTGTGCTGCTGTCATCTTATCCGTACCCAGGTAAGAAAGATAATTACCTGCTAAAGGCAATAACTTTTGATTCCAGCTTCCCATATCAAAAAGAAAGGTCTGGCGGAATAACTGATTGTCTTTGTTCTGTATGTATAGTACTTCCGTTTGTCCTGATTTGCTGTGTTCAATATCACGTTTGTAATCCAACCACTCCGGGGCGACAGGGAGAGAAGACATGCTCGCGATCTCCGCAAGGTACGTAGATTGTTTATCAGCATTCGTCTTTACAGGTGTGATCGGTGGTTTTTCCACTTTTGCAATAGCGTCCGGCTGGCCTTGTTTCTTATTCACGACAATGTAATTGTCCTGAAAGAAATCATTCGCAAACTTAACAATCTCCGCTTTCGTAACTTTAGATAGGATATCTAGGTATGTTACCTGCTGGTCCCATCCTGCACTCTTGGTACGTATAAAATCGGTAACCAGATTTTCGGTACGCTCTTTATTACTATCCAAGCCTTGGAGATAAGCAAATGTTGCATTAGCGCGGATAGCATTGATCAAATCCTCGTCAAACTCACCTCTTTTTAATAACGCCAGTTGCTCCAGTAGCAATGCGCGTACTTCCTCTAGCGTCTGTCCTTGTTTTGGATAGCCATAGAGCATAAAGAAACCATAATCCTTTTGCTGGTTTATATTCGTCCCTGCCGCCAACACCCGTTGTTTCTGCGTTAGATTCAAGTCGATTAAGCCCGCTTTACCGTTAGACAGAATTGCACCGACCACATCAGCTAGTAAAGCTTCGCGGCTGTCGCTTTTACCGACACGGTAGCCCATCATCATATACTGCGCACTAGGACCAGATACTTCTAAAGTTTGGGATTTTTGTAAAGGCTGCTCCTTGATATCGCTCTCCGCAACGGCAGTTCCCGACACAAAGCTTCCAAAATTAGCATCTACTTTCTTAATAATCTCATCAGAGTTAAAATCACCTGCTAATACAATAGCCATATTATTGGCTACATAGTACTGGTTATAGAAAGAACGGATCACTTTTAGCGATGGATTCTTTAGATGCTCCACAGTACCTAACGTCGTTTGCTGTCCGTAATTTGTCTTTGGAAATAGGGCCTGCAGCAAAGCTTCAGAGGCACGGTTACCATCGTTGTCCAGACTCATGTTTTTTTCTTCGTATACAGTCTCGAGCTCGGTATGGAACAGTCTGAATACAGGGTAACGAAAACGCTCTGCCTGGATCAATAAGAACTTATCGATTGAGCTCGAGGGAATGTCTTCCTTATAGATGGTCTCATTAAACCAGGTATGTGCATTGGTATTTTGCGAGCCAATATTTGACATCAATTTGTCGTACTCGTTGGCGATGGAATAGGTAGAAGCTTCTCCCGACAGACGGTCTATCTCTTTATAAATAGACTTCCGCTTAGTAACATCCGTTTCCTTCGTATACGTTTCGTAAAGATCTTCTATTTGATCAAGTAGTACCTTCTCTTTATTCCAGTCTGAAGTACCAAATTTGCTCGTTCCCTTAAAAAGAAGGTGCTCCAGATAGTGCGCTAAGCCAGTATGTGTTGACGGATCATTATTGCTTCCAGCACGTACCGCAATTTGTGCAGTAATGCGGGGCTCGTTTTTGTTTTCCGTCAGGATAACCGTCATTCCATTCTTAAGGGTGTAAAAACGGCTATTCATCGGGTCATTGCTTACGTAACGATAGCTATAACCACCTGATTGGCCTTCTTTCCAGCTATGCTTCTCTTGTGCCTGGACCGAAGATACTACACTAAGCCCGATGAAAAGCGTGAGCATCCGCAGGATATTCGTTTGTTTTATCATGTTATGTGACTAAAATTTATGGTGTAAACTAATGTGATTTATTTTATGGATACAATGAATGTTTTTTTCGTGCGATAAAGCAAAAAAGACGGTGATTAAATAGACTTTTTTTTATATCGTTCTTAATTAACAGATTAAGCAAACTTCCATATTTTGTAGAGCAAGTACAATACGGAGTCTGGTTTTCAATATTTTTTTTATTTTTTTAGTTATATGACAATATATTTTTTGGTCAGGTCGGGTTTAGCTTCTCTATATTACCTTAGACTTGTCCTATTAAGCTAGTGAATATTGTTGCATTTCGTACTGAACTCTGCAAATTACATGTTTTTAGGAAACTCATCCAGCCAGTTGGTATCCTTCCAGCCATCAATCTCTTTTTCCGTCAGTAAGCACTGCTCTAGGTCAGCGACGTATCTATCCTTGTCCAATTCCTGACCTATAAAGACGATTTCATTTTTGCGGTCTCCCCATTCTAGATGCCATCTTTTTCGTAAGTCGTCTCTCATTTCTGCGTAGGAGGGGTAGTCATAACGTTGTTTTTCAGGGATGCTACACCACCATGCCCCCGCACTTTCCAG
>NZ_FUZF01000024.1:73243-84072 GCF_900168125.1 Sphingobacterium nematocida | reverse complement strand
AGACCGAGGGATCCAGTACGCTTGTGGCGAATTTAAATCGATACTCAGCGATAATAACATAATCCAGAGTATGAGTAGGAAAGCGAACTGTTGGGATAATGCCGTAGCGGAGAGTTTCTTCAAATCTTTAAAGGCAGAGATGGTCTACCATAGAAGGTTTATGGATCAGCACTCGGCTAAATTAGAGGTGTTCGGATATATAGAAGGTTTTTATAACACTAAAAGAACACATTCGGCTTTAGGTTACAAAACACCTAGGCAAATGGAAGAAATGCTGTTGGGTAAAGAAAGATTAGCAGCATAAAAAAAGTCTCTCATTTTTAGTTGCAGTTCCAAGTCTGCAATTCGACACCTTTCACCTCTTGCACCGCATATCCCAACGCCTTCTTCTCTCTAGATATCCCCAAAGCAGTAACGACCACTTCATTCAGCTGCTCGGGTGAAGGCTGCAACGTGATCAGCAAGTTCTCCGAAAGGGAAAAACTGCTCAGTGTCTGTTCTTCATATCCAATATAACTTATACTTATTGCAGGCTTATCCGCTTTAATACTCAGCGTAAAGCGTCCTTCTGCATTGGTTTGTGTTTTTATACGTGTAGCTAGATCCGTAACGGTAGCACCAGCTACGGCCTGGCCTTCCTTATCGACCACCCTACCATTTAAGGTCGATTGGGCATAAATCTGTCCTGTCCCCAAGGCAATAGCCACCCAGACGAGACTTGTATGTAAAGCTCTGTTCATACTAAAAATAACAAAAATTAACGGGTATGTCTAAGGGGATAATCCTCTTCTCCTACTTATTATCCCCTCAACACATTCGGGTAAAATGTTGCTGTGTCATGTTTTTACGATTAAAAGCACAAATATATATATATAATCCACCAAATTAGTAGTCTTTTAAATCGTTAAACTTAAAAATAAAACACAACAACCTACTAAACAACAACATACAAAGCAACATAAAGCATACCCAACCCATTAAACACAAATCCACTCTTCAATTCCGGGTTCCCGTATTCCCACCAACATCTAAACATTACCTTTGTCAGTTAAGTACATTAGATTTAAACAATAAATAAAAAATGGATTTACTATTCATTGACTCTATAGCTCTTTTCACCCTACTGATTTCTGTATTGTGCTTTTTTATCTACACGGTCTATCACGCCATAAACAATCCCAAACTCTATAGCACACAACGATTGCTCTGGATCCTAATCATACTCTTAGCTAATTTCTTTGGCTGGATTGCCTATTGGAGCTATGGCAGGAATGGCAGCAGTAGATTAATCGACCGTAAAAATTAGGTATACCATAGGTATCAAATCAAAGCGGCCTGAGGTATATTCCTCAGGCCGCTTTGCTATTACAACATGGTCACTCCGCCTATCCGATACCGGAACCCAACTTCGTGTGTATTGTTGGAGATACGCTGATTCAGGGTATGTCCGTTGGGGCTAAATTGGTAGCTATACCCGATCCCGAACGAACCAAAGTTGAGCTGCAGTAATCCGGATAGATCACCTTGATTCTGCACCCCCATACCCAGTCCCAATTTGGATCCCATAAATACCACCGCACTAACGTCATAACGGGGTGTCATATCATCCATATGGCTCACCAAGAATGAAGGACGTAGATAAAATGCATCGTCCAGCCTGAACAAAGCTCCTGCCGTCAGGTAATAGACATTGCGAAACTCATATTCCTGCTCTTTATTCCGATTCAAAGAAAAACGTGGCATCGAAATACCAAAATAATACTTATCCTTTCTATAGTATGAGGTGCTCACGCTCAGCACCCCTGCCGTTTCTCTGATATCCTCCTTAAATGAAAGATCATTTGGATCCAACCGGTTGTAGTCTCCTTGAAAAAATAAGAGTCCGCCACCCATAGAAAGACTCAGGTATTCATCCTCGTCCAGCCGAACTGCCTTAGAGGCAAAGGCCGTCACTTCATTTTCTTTGACCACCCCTAGCGAAGCATGTTTGATATCGCCTCCTACCGCCAATCCCAACTTGGAGACCATCCCGTGTCCCGAAGCCCATAGCGAACGGGGAGCTCCATCCACACCCGCCCATTGTGTGCGACCCAGCATCGCAAAGCTACCGCGCTCGTCCATGGTACTCAGCGAAGAGTTGAACGAATTGCGCAATTGCCCAAACTGGTTGTAACTTACCCCATGCTGTGCCCTACTGCACAAAGGCAGTAGGATCAACAGGCTCATAATTATGTTTATTGTTTTCATTGCTATAATGTTATGAAGGTGAGGGTCGTGATACTTATCTCTTAATCAGAAAAAATCCTTTTACACGTCTCCAGGTATTTCCATCCTTCAGGTCGATATAATAGAAGTAGGTACCATCGTGATGTCCTAATCCCCAGAATACTTTGGTATTATTATCATATCCCACAATTTCAGACAGCACCACCCCGTTCTTATCAAAGATGGTTACCCTATTATCCGGATAGTCTCTAATCGCTTCAATGATCAAAAACTCGTTTTCACCATCACCATTTGGAGATACCGCCTGATGAACGATAATCGGTAGTTCAACCAGTTCCTCATTAGCCACGCGGATCACCTCTGTTACTGCTGTAGCCGGTTCGTAGTTTTCATTTCCAGCTTGACTGGCTGTGATACGTACCGTACCTAGACGTAATACCTCAAGATCGGTTCCAGATACTGTAGCGACCATTGGATCATCCACACTAAGCGTGACCGCAAGCCCGCTATTACTCTTCACATCCAAGGCTACCTTACCTACATCGCGGCGCAATACCTCTGGCGCTGTAAATGTAATCGTCTGTGTCGCTTTGCGGATCAACAGATTGGCTTTAAGACTTGTACCAAAATAGTTTTGTGTCTCCACGATATTAGCTGTCACTTCATAACTACCTGCATTGATCTTATCGTTGTTTTGATAAACAACAGCCACACCTGCTGGCAGTGTGCCACCCAATTGCAGGCTCTTTGTAGCACCATCGTATACAAAATCTTTGTTTACAAAGGTCAAACCTGTTAACGTAGCCCGTGTTATCGAGAGATTATCCCCTACGTAACTGATAGCGTAGTTTGTTGCCGCCAGATTTTTATTATTAATGGCGTAAGTACCTACGTTTGTACCGGCTACGCGCTCCAAGCTACCTGTTACTACCGTAGCATCGTCCGTGTACTTCAGATCAGAAGCTTTAACCACATAAGTTAATGCCGGATCATTTGTTCCGTACACCTTAGTCTTCGGATCAGCAGTGACAGTAAGTGCTGCCTTCGTAACGGTAAGATCCGCTCCAACATAATTGATCGCGTAATTCGAAGCTGTAAGATTCTTGTTTTTCACTGCATACGTTCCAACATTTTGACCTACGACACGCTCTAGGTCACCTGTTACTACAGTCGCAACGTCTCCATTTTTCAGATCGGAGGCTTTCACTACATAGGTTAGCGCTGGATCAACAGCACCGTACACCTTGGTTTTAGCATCAGCTGTAACCGTGAGTGTCGCTTTCGTAATCGTCAAATCTGCCCCTACATAACTGATCGCGTAATTTGCAGCAGTTAAGTTCTTATTATTTATTGCGTAATTTCCAACATCCTGACCTACAACACGCTCTAGGTCACCCGTTACTACCGTCGCAACGTCTCCATTTTTAAGATCAGTATTCTTCACTACATACGTCAGTGCAGGATCAGCAGCTCCGTAAACCTTAGTTTTAGCTTCTGCTGTAACCGTAAGTGATGCTTTCGTGATCGTCAACTCGGCACCTACATAATTGATCGTGTAGTTTGTAGCGGTTAAGTTCTTATTATTGATCGCATAATTTCCGATGTTTTGACCGGATACACGTTCCAAACCACCCGTTACTACCGTTGCGGCATCGCCGTTTCTTAAGTCAGTAGGTTTAACCACATAAGTAAGCGCTGGATCTACTTCACCATATACCTTCACTTTGGCATCAGCAGTAACCGTCAGAGGTGCTTTAGTAATGATAAGATCAGCTCCAATAAAATTGATAGTGTAATTGGTTGCTGTTAAATTCTTATTCTGGATTACATACGCGCCCACGTCCTGGCCGGCAGTGCGTTCGAGACTACCTGCCACAACAGTAGCAGCATCCCCATTTTTAAGATCAGTAAGTTTAACTACATAGGTTAATAGCGGGTCCGTTGTACCGTACATTTTCGTTTTCGCATCTGCGGTAACAGTCAGTGAAGCTTTAGCAACTGTCAGCGATTGTTGTACAGGTGTAGCCTCATTATTTGTCTGGTCTCCCGCTTGAGTCGCTACTATCATCGTTGTCCCGGCCCCCACAATGGTTGCCTGATTACCTACGATCTGTACAATACCCGGTATTGAAGCGGTATACGTTATCGGCAAGCCTCTATCCGTATTCAGATCACCTAAAATAAATGATCCTTCCCCATATGTTTTAGCCGCTATAGGCTGAAAATTGATCTGTTGCTCATTTTTGACTGTCATGAACGTTTTTGTATCGCCATAACTTACCACGCCATTAATGATAGCGTATGCCCTAAAGTAATAGGTTGTATTTGCGGCCAGATTAGTCAATTGAATCTGGAATTCAGCTCCTACCGAAGCCGATATCACTTTATTATCCAACAATGTTGGCGTTAGCGAAGTCCCAAATACAACACCTTTCTCCGTAACACAAGTTGTATTTCCTACATTTCCACCTACTTTAGCCGTTTCTACCGTGACATCTTCCACATCGGCAGTCGCAACTGTTATGCTAGCAGACGCTTCTGAAATGGTAAAACTTTGCGTCCCTGTACAGCCGTTTGCATCGGTTACGGTTACGGTATACGTCCCCGCCGTCAATCCTGTTGCCGTAGCTGCCGTACCTCCCATAGGAGCCCAAGAATAGGTGTACAGTCCAGTTCCGCCCGTTACAGCCACCGTAGCCGTTCCATCATTTCCTCCGTTGCAAGATACATCCGTCTGTCCAGCAGACGTAGCGATTAATGCTGCAGGCTGAGTAATCGTAAAACTCTGTGTGGTCTGGCAAAGGTTCGCATCCTTGATTGTCACAGTATACGTCCCGGCAGCCAAGCCATATGCAGCAGCTGACGTACCCCCACTAGGCGCCCAAGAATAGGTATATGTTCCGGTTCCGCCCGTTACCGATACTTCCGCCGAACCGTTGGCACCACCGTTGCAGGACACGTTGGTCTGCGATGGTGTTACGACAAAAGGTGCTGGCTGCGTCAGCGTGAATGATTGAGTTGCTGTACATCCATTAGCATCCGTCACCGTCACGGTATAGGTACCCGCCGTCAGTCCTGTTGCATTAGCCGACGTACCACCACTAGGCGCCCAGCTATAGGTATACCCTGGTGTACCCCCCGTAACAGCTACCGTTGCCGATCCGTTGGCACCTCCATTACAAGACAGATTCGTCTGTGCCGAAGCCGTCGCTACTAAAGCGGTAGGTTGCGTAAGCGTGAATGATTCTGTTGCCGTACATCCGTTAGCGTCGGTCACGGTCACCGTATAGGTACCTGCTGCGAGACCAGAAGCCGTCGCTGCAGTACCGCCACTAGGTGCCCAAGCATACGTATATGCTCCAGTTCCTCCTGTCACCGCTACAGTTGCCGAGCCTGTAGCAGCGCCATTGCAGGCTATATTCGTTTGTGCAGCAGCTGTCGCCACCAAAGCCGTAGGCTCAGTAATCGTAAAGCTCTGCGTGGTCTGACAAGAGTTAGCATCCGTTACCGTCACCGTATAAGTTCCTGCTGTAAGACCCGAAGCTGTCGCTGCCGTACCACCAGTAGGCGCCCAGCTATAGGTATACGTCCCCGTACCACCCGTTACTGCCACTGTTGCCGAGCCATTCGTTCCTCCACTGCAGGATACATTGGTCTGACCATCAGCTGTAGCCACTAAAGCTGTAGGCTGTGTAATCGAAAAATCCTGCGTTGTGCTACAATTATTGGCATCAGTTACGGTCACGGTATAATTACCAGCAGGAAGACCTGTTGCCGTAGCTGCTGTGCCCCCCATCGGTGCCCAACTGTAGGTATAACCCGGTGTACCTCCAGTTACTGCTACACTTGCTGAACCGTTAGTTCCACCATTACAGCTTACATTGGTTTGACTAGGTGTCAGTACCATAGCCGTAGGCTGTCCAATAGTAAATGATTGGGTTTTCTCACACCCATTAGCATCGGTTACGGTCACCACGTAAGTTCCTGCGACCAAACCCATAGCTGTAGCATTCGTCCCGCCACTAGGTGCCCAAGAATAGGTATAGCTAGGTGTGCCCCCAGTTACCGCCACACTTGCTGAGCCATTAGCGCCACCATTACAGCTTACATTAGTCTGGCTAGGTGTCAGTACCATAGCCGTAGGCTGCGTTATAGTAAATGATTGTTGCCCTATACAGCCGTTAGCATCCGTCACAGTTACCGTATACGTACCCGCAGTCAGCCCTATCGCTGTCGCTGCCGTACCACCAGAGGGAGACCAAGAATAGGTATAGTTAGGTGTACCGCCGGTCACCTCCACCGTAGCTGCACCTGTAGCGCCGCCGTTGCAAGCTATATTCGTCTGTGCTACAGGCGTTACTGTTATGGCCGTTGCAGGCTGCGATATAGTAACCGTTCTGGTTATCTGACATGCATTCGCATCTGTAATCGTACAGGTATATGTACCTGCAGCTAGTCCCGTCGCCGTAGCAGCTGTACCTCCTGAAGGTGCCCAGCTATACGTATAACTCGGTGTACCACCCGAAGGCGTTACGGTAGCCGTACCATTGCTGCCACCGTTACACGAAACATCTGTTGAGGATGGAATCGCTGTTAGCGCTGTTGCCGGTTGGTTCACTGTAAAGCTGCGTGTAGTCTGACAACCGTTAAAGTCCGTGACAGTCACCGTATAGGTTCCTGCCGCCAAACCTGTAGCCGTAGCGTTGGTCCCTCCTGAAGGTGACCAGCTGTAAGAATATGGCATCGTTCCACCTGTAGGTGCTACTGTAGCCGTACCATTGCTGCCTCCATTACAACTCACATCAGTCTTACCACCACCGGTAGATGCAGACAATGCTGTAGCCGGTTGATTGATCGTAAAGTTACGAGTAGACTGACAACCGTTAAAATCAGTTACCGTCACCGTATAGGTTCCTGCAGCCAGACCTGTAGCCGTAGCGTTGGTACCTCCTGAAGGTGACCAGCTGTAGGAATATGGCATCGTTCCACCTGTAGGCGCTACCGTAGCCGTACCATTATTGCCGCCATTACAGCTCACATCGGTTTTACCGCCGCCCGTAGCCACAGACAAAGCTGTAGCCGGTTGATTAATCGTGATCGAACGTGTTATCTGGCAACCGTTAAAATCGGTTATCGTACACGTATACGTATTAGCGGCCAGTCCAGTGGCTGTTGCTGCAGTACCACCCGAGGGCGACCAGCTGTAGGTATACGGTGTCGTTCCTCCGGTAATGCTTACCGTAGCCGTACCATTTGAACCTCCATTACAGCTTACATCTGTTTTCGTTATTGTACCTCCAAGCGCAGTTGTCGGTTGTGCAATGGTAAACTCACGTGTTGTCTGACAGGAATTATTGTCCGTAATGGTCACTGTATAAACACCTGCAGCAAGCCCTGAAGCTGTTGCTCCAGTACCCCCACTAGGAGCCCAAGAATAGGTATATGGGCTCGTAGCCCCAGATACACTTACGGTAGCTGTACCATTTGAACCTCCATTACAGGACACATTGGTCTGCGAAGTACCTACCGTAAAGGCTGGAGGTTGGGTAATGGTAAACTGACGTGTTGTCTGACAGAGATTCGCATCTGTAATGGTTACCGTGTATACTCCTACTGCAAGACCTGAAGCCATTGGTCCAGTACCTCCAGATGGAGCCCAAGAATAACTGTATCCAGGTGTACCCCCCGTCACGCTTACCGTCGCTGTACCATTGCTCCCGCCATTGCAGGACACATTGGTCTGCGAAGTCCCTACCGTAAAGGCCGAAGGTTGTATAATTGTAAAACTCCTAGTAATTTGCGTTCCTTCTGCATCCGTAATAGAACAAGTATAGTTACCTGCCGAAAGTCCAGAAGCAGTAGCTCCAGTGCCCCCTGATGGAGACCACGAATAACTATATGGCGTCTTTCCTCCAATCACAGTGACAGAAGCAGATCCTGTAGTTCCTCCATTACATAAGAGATCCGTTTTAGAAGTACTAGAAGTGTTCAATGCGGCAGTCGTTGTAAATGATTCATCAACACCGTAACTTGTTCCAGCGCCATTGATGGCATAGGCACGAAAATGTATCGTAGTACCAGCCGGAAGTCCCGACACTAGGGAACTAAAAGATCCGGTACCAGCCCCCATAATCACTTTATTATTAGCCGTGCTCGGGTTTGCTGCTATACCCCATACGATACCATGCTCGGTGACAGAAGCGCCACCATCAGCGGTCACATTTCCTCCTAATGTAGCTTTTACAGCTCCAACATTGGTTGCCGCAGTAGTTGTCAGTGTCGCGGGAGAACCTATCGCTATATTAACAGTATATGTTCCGGGTGTAATATTAAAAGCAGCCGAGACACCACTCACGCCCCAATAACTCGGTATTTGAAAAGAAGGACTATTAATTCTAGAGCGTACTTCCGCCACTGTCCCAACAAGTGACCCTATATACCTTGCATTTTTCGCCTCCGGATTAGACGGATTAAACAACGCTATACAATTTACACCATTTGTCAAACCAGGAGGCACATGACTGGCACTTGCCGATCCTTCTGATGCTCCGATATCCGACTTGGTCCATCCAGTAATTGGATCATATCCCGTAGATACGCCCTGATTATCGTCCATATGGATTGCACTAAGGAAAGTTGGAACGACACCATCTGGTTTGGCACCACCGCTACTTTGATACGCAACAACCTGATCACCAGCATTTAAATTCCAAATAGAACCAGACAATAATGCCGATGCAACCCCACCTCCTTCAACATTCAACGTCGTATTGGTTGGTGGAGTTGAATAAATATGAATAATAGTTCCAACAGGTATACCTCCTGCTGGCGATGTCCACTTAAAGTGAGATTCTGAATTAGACATCCAGTAACCTTGAGGTGTTCCACTAGCATTTTTATTCCAGCCCTGCTCAGTAAAAAAGATCTCTTCTCCCGCTGGTATTGCTTTCAGCGCTATCCATGTGAAGCTATGATCCTTTCCCCCATCCGGTCCGGGTTCTTCATTAACCCCAATAAAGGCTATATCTCCCGCTGCCAGTGTCTGCGCTTTGGCTGTGCCCATATAGAGCAGCAGAAAGAATAAAAAAATGAAATAACGAAATAGACTGGTAGAGGCCTCCTTGCATCTGGCCAATAAACTGTCCCTCTGCCTTCGAGGGTACGACATTTGTGTAATCATAGTCAAGTTAATATTTTCACAAGTAGTTTGGGTCTTTAGATGCCGCAAGGATTTCAAAAGGGATCTTGAAATCCATTGCGTTCACTAAACACGATGTAAAAATATTTTTTTTCAGCTATGCTTTATTCATTCTCGTTCATTTGTTGATATATATCACCCTAAAAATGTCATCGGGGTCAAAAAAGTGATATACATCACTTTTTTGACCCCGATTTGACATCCTATCAATATCTATTTAGTGCTTGACAGTCGGCTTATACTTTGCACGAACCCGACATAAAGTTTCCTTTTTCATCCCCAAGTAAGAGGCCAAATGTTTCAAAGAAACTCTACCGATCATCCCTGGACGAGTCATCTCAAATCTCCTATAGCGTTTTTCTGCAGAAGGCAATCGGCATAGATAAGCCCTTTCCTCGGCATCTCTGTAATACATTTCAAGAATCCTGCGACCGATGATATTTGCTTCATAAAATTTTTCATAGAGTGCTTCGAGTGATTTACGGCTGATCTCAATCAACAGCGTATCTTCCAAGGCCTGTAAGTACTCATCAGTCTCGTAATCCAAACCCAGATTACGGATGCTTCCTACAATATTACTCTCCCCGTTGATCCAGGTTGTGATCTCCGTCCCCTCATCTTTGATAAACCCACGAATCAATCCTTTGACAATAAAATGCACAATATCGGGCTGGTCTATAGGACTTCGAACGAACTTTCCCTTTTTAACAGATACATACTTCGTATTATTTAGTAAAAACAAAGCAGCATCTGGCGATACCGGATGTATCCTATTGAAAAAATGAACGATTTCTTTACATCCAGTAGTATGAGGTTTCATGGTTGTAGGCATGGCTAAGCGATATCCGATAAAAGTTTTTCCTCTTCTAGTTTTGCACGGGAGACGCCTATAGCTCTCGTTTTTTCAAAAATGGATGATCTCATAATCGAATGCGGCAACTGGTATTGTGCCACAGTCTTATAATCTTCTCTGTTCATATAAGGGTATTTGTTTGGTGTCTTTGGATAGACAATATTACAAATTCGCCTATAAAAATTGCTATTATCACTAGGGACAAAAAGGGGACAATTTCAAAAAAGGGCATTGAAATATATTCCAATGCCCTTTTTTGCTTCTCGTTCTCAATATCCTATATTACAACATAGTCACTCCGCCTATCCGATACCGGAACCCGACTTCGTGTGTATTGTTGGAGATACGCTGGTTCAGGCTATGTCCGTTGGGGCTGAATTGGTAGCTATACCCGATCCCGAACGAACCAAAGTTGAGCTGCAGTAATCCGGATAGATCACCTTGATTCTGCACCCCCATACCCAGTCCTAATTTGGATCCCATAAATACCACCGCACTAACGTCATAACGGGGTGTCATATCATCCATATGGCTCACCAAGAATGAAGGACG
>NZ_FUZF01000024.1:0-70918 GCF_900168125.1 Sphingobacterium nematocida | reverse complement strand
CTGTATACCGCGTCCTGATTGACCGAAGTAGCAGGTATACCCGAGATAATAGGCCCATCATTTACGTTTACTATCGTAATCGTAAATACAGGCAGACTCGCTGAAAGCGAACCATCGGATACCGAAATCACGATCCCCATGGTCGTCCCCACATCCGCATTGCTAGGCGTCCCCGTCAATTCTCCAGTAGCCGTATTGAATGTTGCCCATGTAGGTTTGTTGTTGATACTGAATGTCAATGCATCGCCATCAACATCGCTGGCTGTCGGGATAAAACTATAAACCACATCCTGATCGACTGTAGTAGCCGGTGTGCCATTGATTGTAGGCGCATCGTTTACCGGATTCACGGTAATAGTTACAGTCGCGATATTACTCCACAAAGAACCGTCAGAGATCCAATATCTAAAACTGTCCGCACCGTAGAAATTGGCGTTCGGTATATACGTAAATGAACCATTAGCATTTAAAGTCAATGTACCCTTAGCCGGGGGCAATACTGTTTCTGCAATCAGTGTCTGAGCTGGTGAGTCACTATCCGTATCGTTCGCCAAGAGTCCAGGAGCAGCAATAATCAAAGGTGTATCTTCATCCGTAAAATAGGAGTCATTCTTGGCTACCGGTGCCACATTAACTTCATTGACCGTCACCTTTATTTCTTTTTCGTCATAAAGTAAACCATCCGAAAGCCGAACTTTAAAAGTATACGTCCTTGGACCTTGGGCTTCCGTCGGTATCCATGTAAACACCCCTGTAACAGGGTCGATAGAAGCACCGGTAGGTTCGCCAACTAAGGAATACCTCAATGTGTTTGCAGGTAAATCCGAATCCGTACCTACGACCTCAAAAGTGAGCAAGCTCTCCTCGTCCACGATCTTATGACCGATTGTGACTAGCACTGGTGCCGTATTCACTTCCATGACCGTTACCGTAATCGTTTGCTCATCCGTCAACTTCCCATCCGAAACGACAACATCAAATGTATAAGAATTAGGCCCCTGTGCCTCTGTGGGGGTCCATATAAACACCCCGCTCACTGCATCGATCCGCGCTCCTTCTGGCGCATCGACCAACGAAAACGTTAATGTACCATTAGGCTCACCATCATCCGTTGCTTTTGCGGTAAAGGTAAGCATCGAACCTTCATAGACAATATGGTTGTATATAGGTGCCAACACCGGTGGAGAATTCAAATCTAGAACAGTAATCAAGAATACCTTCTCAAAAGTAGCTCCATAACTATCCGTTGATCTTATTCTTACCGAATAACTAGTTTTTGTCTCGTAATCTGGCGAGGCATTTATATTAAGGCTATTTCCTAGGATACTAAATGAAGCATTATCTGTACTTCCCGTTCCAGCAACAAATGAGTAGGTAAATGTATCACCTTGATCTGCATCTGTCGTACTTAACGTTCCTACAGTAGTATTAGGGGCTACATTTTCGTTCACTGTGGTGCCGCTGAGTATAATATTCGTTGGAGCTGTATTTACCGGCGCTGTCAGTGTAAAATCATTGCCCGTACCACCGGTATAGCTCGACGTCAATACCGTACCATTCCCTCCCGCAGTCAACGTACTACCTTCTGCTAAACCAGAAAACGTTCCCGTTACGGCATCGCTCGCATCATTAGTGATGATGGTATACTGCTGTCCATTTAATGCGGCATAGCCATGCGTAACCGCGAGCGAGGCATCACTGATGTCTACTCCGCCATTCACTACGACCTGATCGTAACCGGTTCCAGGCGTAACCCCGTTGATTTCTATCGCCAGCGTACTGCCGCTTTTCATCTGCAGATTGCCATTCACCGTCAGTATGCCCGGGCTATTTCCCGGCGACAGTACCCCTCCAGTCTCCACGAAAAGTTTATAGTTCGAGCCATTCTTAAAAATCTCTCCGTTACCGGCTAGCGTCGCCCCTGGTGCTACATATACTAAAATAGTTTCATTGAGTTTACCATCTACAACTAATCGACCAGCAGATACAATAGTCGCCCCCAGATACCCATTATCGTCCGAAAGAGTAAGCGTACCAGTCCCCATTTTAGTCAAGCCACCCACTCCCTGAATTGCATTACTTAATGTCATCGAAACATCATTCCTTATGGTAGCGTTAGCACCCAAACTGAACAAGTTTGCTAGTGTTGTTCCTTCCACCGTTGTGCCTAGTATTGCACCAACCCCCATATTTACCGTTCCAGTTCCAAGAGCATTATGATCATTGGCTATCAGCGTGCCGCCGGCCAGGGTAGTTCCTCCCATATATCCATTTGAACCGGACAAGGTCAACGTTCCCGTACCGGTTTTCGATAACGCCCCCACTCCCTGAATTGCATTACTTAATGTCATCGAAACATCATTCCTTATGGTAGCGTTAGCACCCAAACTGAACAAGTTCGCTAGTGTTGTTCCTTCCACCGTTGTGCCCAATGTTGCAGGCGACGATACACTTACCATTCCAGTTCCAAGGGCGCTATTATTATTAGCGATCAGCTCACCCCCAGCCAGAGTAGTCCCTCCTATATATCTATTTGCTCCAGATAAGGTCCACGTTCCTGTACCGTTTTTTGATAACGCCCCCGCCCCGCTTATAATACCTGAAAATACCGTACTGCTATTATCTTTGCCTGCACTTAATTTATTACCATTTAAAGAAACATTTCCTGCGCCTGCCAGCGACCCGATTGTTTCCGGAGAATCGAACAGCTCCAAAAGAGCACCTGCTGCTACACTAACCGGACTATCATCAGGAATAGCGCTACCGCCACGAAGTTGCAAAGTACCGGCACTGATCGTGGTACTACCAGCATAGGTATTGGTTCCTGTTAGCGAAAAAGTACCCGACCCCGCCTTCACCAGATTGGAGACGCCAGATATAACGCCAGAAAAAGTCGTGCTGGTATTATTTCCACCTGTGCTCAGACTTGCATTCAATAGCACATTGCCACTCCCGGCCAAGGAACCAATTGTTTCGGCCGTTGAAATGGTCAGTGTTGTAGCAGCAGACAAGTTGACCGGTGCCGTATCATGAACACTGCTGCCACCACTGAGGGTCAACCCTCCTGCAGTTAGGCTAACCGCCCCTGAGTGACTATTCGTACCGGACAGTGTCAATATACCTGACCCGGTTTTTGTCAACGTACCAGTGCCACTTAACAGACCGCTCAGTGTGGAATTAGCCCTACTACCGATCGTCGCCGAACCATCTAGTGCAATATTGTTATCGATGGTCGTCGCGCTATTAATCAACAATGTGGTACCATTAGCCATTGTGATCGCACCGCTCCCTAAATCGGCATCCGTGTTAACGTGTAATGTGCCATTTAAAACATCTGTACTACCGTAGGTATTGCCATCACTAAAAAGCAGAAGGGTACCGCCACCTGTTTTGCGGAGTTTACCTCCCGAAACAACTTCCGTAAACGAAGCCGTACCGGCACCGTTCACCTGAATGGTACCTCCATTTGAGCCCAGCAGTACCGTATTAGAAACCGGTACGGTATTAGATTCAGGCACCGTCAATAAAATCGTCCCATTATCTAGCATTAGGTTTCCTCTCGATAACTGAATACCATAACGTACTACAAGAATCCCACCTGTTACCGACAAGCTACCGGTCCAATTTGTATTATTATTGTTCGAGGTAAGCGACAGTGTACCATTACCGGTTTTGCCCAAAGAGCCAGCCCCAGCTATTGTACTCGCAATCTCGACAGTACCCGAGGTATTTGTCAATGAAAGCGTAGTTCCTGCACCCAACGTAATAGTACTCCCCGTGATAACGAGGTTAGGTGCCGCATCGGCGTTGATCGTGAGGCTTTCATTGATGGATAAGCTTCCCGCCAAAGTCATAGTACCACTCATTATACTCGTAAATACCAGTGTCTGTGCCCCTGTTGCATCAGCTGCAGCCATGGCTACTGCCTCCGAAAAACTGACACCATCCGCCAGATTGATGGTCGGAGTATCTTTTGGCTTCGTAATATAAATAAAATCCGAAGTCACCGTCACATTCGCCGTTGTAGAGGCTACACCATCACTAAACGTGAATTTAAAGACAGCATCACCCGCTGGTGTATCGTTTCTATAAGTAATCCGTCGTAGCACCTCATTGACCAATGCATTTGTAGCTATGGTACCCGAACTGTTAAAGTTTATCGTCAATACTCCTCCTACCTGCATGTAGGTAGCAAAGGTAAGCCCATTGGATTGCAAGCTACTGCCCTGCACACTGAATAAAGCTCCGCTGGTATTAAAATCAATTATATCCATCGAAAGCGGTGTTCCCCCTGCCCGTTCTACAACCAAAGAAGCACCGTTATAATTACCTAAGCCCCCATTCAATGCATCCATTTCAGCGTCGCTCACGGTAGCATTTCCGCCGACATCAAGGGTTACGCTATTTCCAGCCCCCGGCCAAGCAGCAGAATCTCCGTTTAGGCCATTGATAACAGGCGCGTTATTAGCACATTGCACACTATAAGAGGTTTGTGCATCTTTCCCTATCCAGTTAGCCGTACTCCAAACGGCATTATCTACTGCCACACAGGTCAGGTTGGGGTTGTATCGTATATCAAAATTAGCATTTGGTATACTCATATTATTCCCATTCTTGAGATTTAGGATAGCCAACCTATTAGTATGGCACAGCAGATCTGTTAATGCTGTATTTTTGCTTAGATCCAAACTAGTCAACCTATTGGTATGGCACCATAAGTAAACTAACTTTGTGTTTAGACTTACATCCAGCGCAGTCAACTGGTTTCTATCACAATACAATTGTGTTAATGCTGTATTCTTACTTACATCCAGCGTTGTCAACTGGTTCAAATAGGTGCTTAAATAAGTTAATTTCGTGTTTTTACTCAGATCTAATACGGTCAATTCATTCGTATTGCAATGTAGAATCCCTAAATCGACATTTTTAGTTAGATCCAAGTGCGTCAATTGGTTGCTGGTACAAGCCAGTTGTGTCAATTTAGTGTTTTGAGTTACGTCTAAAACACCCAAGGGATTCGTATGGCACCAAAGTGTTCCTAAGTCGCGATTTTGGCTTACATCCAGCGCTGTCAATTTATTCCGATCACAAGCCAAAAAGGTCAATTTCGTATTTAGACGAATATCTAAGGCAGTGAGTTGATTAAGATAACAAGATAATGATGTGACATTCACGAAAGCATTAATTCCCGTAAGGTCTGCAATTTGTTTATTAGCAACATCTATATTACCGATAAAGGCAGCGGCTTCGGCAAGGCTTATTTCACCATCACCGTCGGTATTAATGACGGGGAAATGGTTGAGCAGGGCATTTTTAAAGTTGGCATCCGGGATGTTCACATTTTGCGCGTATCCAGCTGTTAGTGCGGATACCAAGATGGTACATACAGCAATAGTGCGTTGAATAGTTCCTTTCATAATTTTATCTTTCGAGCAACTACCGCAAGGCGATGCCATATTTTTAATAAATAGTTCAGTTTGTTCCTCCCATTATTCAAAACAATAGGACGTTCGGGTAAAAGTAGCCCGAAAGTACCAATAAACTTTTGAAAATCCGGTAGCTAGGGGGTGGACAAATGAGGGACAATTGTAAAATCGACATATATCCCGAATCGACGCACTTTTATCGTATACCACTGTATTTCAACACATATCCAAGACATATAATGATTAACGATGGCCTATAAGAACAATCATAAGCAGAGCTACCTGCTATGTCTAGGCAATCCAACATCATCCAAATCACTCTTTCTTTATTAAATGCAACAGAATTGCTTTTAATTGTTTTTATTTCTAATTTTGTCTGAATAGGTAACGTATTCACTAAAAGACATACTATGCAAAAGAATAGATATTTTGACGCCATAATCATTGGAGGGAGCTATGCGGGCCTATCTGCTGCCATGGCCTTAGGACGGTCGCTCCGTCGGGTGCTAATCATCGACAGTGGCTTGCCCTGTAATCGTTACACCCCACACTCCCATAACTTCATCACACATGATGGTAGCCCACCCAGCGAGATCGCTGCTGTGGCAAAGACACAGGTACTAAAATACGATACAGTAGATTTCTTAGAGGATACCGCCGAAAGCGGCCAAAAGACCGAACAAGGTTTTGAAATACGCACTGCCTCTGGCAACACCTTCTATAGCAAAAAAATTATACTGGCTACCGGGATCAAAGACCTCTTTCCTGATATCAAAGGATTTGCTGCCGGCTGGGGAAAATCGGTAATCCACTGCCCGTACTGTCACGGTTACGAATTCAAAAGTAAAAAGACAGCGATTATCTCCGATTCCGAAAAGGCGCTACATCTGGCAGGGCTTATCCACAATCTGACGGATAGCGTCACCCTTATCCCATCCCAAAATGCTACGTTTACGGAGGAGCAAAATTCTAAATTAGAGCGGAACAATATACGTATCCTTTCCAAAAAAGTGCAGGAGATCGTCCATCAAGACGGGCAGATCAGTGCGTTGATATTCAGTGATGGTACAATGGAAAATTTTGAAGTCCTATATGCTGCTATCCCTTTCGTACAGCATTCTGCTATTCCCGAACAGCTCGGTTGCGCACTAACAGAAGCGGGGCATCTCAAAACCGACTCCTTACAACAGACCTCTGTAGAAGGTGTTTTCGCTGCAGGGGATTGTTCCGGTATGATGCGATCCGTAGCCTATGCAGTTTCGACGGGCAATATAGCTGGAGCAATGGTAAACCATCAGATCGTCCAAGAAGAGTTTTAATACGCGATCAATATTGTGCCAGCAGGGGCTTACAAGTTATTAAAACAGCCCCCGATTATCTCGAGGGCTGCTTTCTAATAGTATCAAATGATAGTATCAATCTATGAGTCTCTCAGTACAATCTCTTCTTTTTGCAACATCGCGTAGCTCAAAAGTGTACCCAGTGCTACTATAATCACAGTCTGCAATAGATTTCCAAGCATAGCTACTAACTCTGCACTATAAGCACTATATTATTGCAAATACGAATAAATAACATTAAATTAATACTACTATAGTAGTAATTACATACAAAACTGAAGAACAACTAACATCATGCTATCACTTATATCCACATCAAAGGCGCAAAAAAAAATAGCTGATCATGTACGTGATAGGCGGCTTGTTATGGAGCTTACTCAAGAGGGATTGTCACAGCGATCGGGTGTACCATTGGCTACATTACGCAAATTTGAACAGAAAGGAGTAATATCACTCGAATCGTTACTAAAAATACTCATAGTCGTTGGTGGCCTAGAAGATGTTATAGCGGCACTAGAACCTGACAAGCCTACCTTTACATCCATTGACGACGTTTTGAAGGAAGACAATACAGCTTATCGCAAACGAGGACGGAGGAAATAATGAAAACAGTAAGAGAAATTAAAGTTGGCTTACGCTTCGACAAGAAGCAAGTTTTTTAGAGGAGGCATCATGAGTACAATTGCAAAGAGATTGAACAAAAAAGAAGAAAGAAAGTTTTAAACCTATGAAACAATCAAACAGTCAATATTTTAGTTATTAATAGAATAATTCGTAAACTTGAAATTATGGAAGCATTATTAATTCATCCAAATAACAAAGAGCAATTAGAAGCGTTAAAGGCTTTTGCGAAAGCTCTTAAAATGAAGTTTGAAACCGCTAATACGGAAACAAGTCCGTACGACCCTGAATTTGTAAAAAAAATACAATCAGGTCGTGAAGCTGTTAAAGACGGGAAAGGCACTAAAATTGCCATTGAAGACTTATGGAGTTAGTTTATACTCCCCAGGCAGTTGACGACTTAAAATTCTGGAAAAAATCAGGCAACCGTACCATCCAGAAAAAATAGAAAAGCTATTGCTTTCGATTATAGAAACTCCATTTGAAGGCATAGCAAAACCAGAAGCACTCAAACATGAACTTACCGGGTCGTGGTCCCAAAGAATTGACCAAGAACATCGGCTTGTTTACCAAGTTTATGAAAACGGAGATGATACAATCATCGAAATACAATCACTTAAAGGACATTACCAACGATAAACAAACAAGCCCCGATACACTCGAGGCCTGCTTTCCGGGGTATAATATCCCGAAGCAAGTTCGGGACTTCATTTAACTCAGTCTCCAACCTAAATACTAAGTAACAAATACTCATTAACTACTCCTTCCTTCGCTGCAACAAGCGCGACATTGCGTAGCTCACCAGTGTACCCAGTGCCGCCACAAAAATCTGACTTCTTTTTAAGTTTAGCGGAGTAAGAATTTGTATTTTGTCAATTTTAATGTAAGTTTGATTTCAAGTACTAACTAATGTATCGCTACCCAGATCTATCGGATATAGAACTAATAGCGCTTGTTTATAATAAAGATGAACAGGCGTTTAGCATCCTATATGAGCGATATTTCCCATTACTATTTATCTATTCTTGCAAAATAATTCCTGATCAAGAAATAGCCAAAGACATTCTTCAGGATGTATTTGTATCGCTGTGGTCTAAAACTCCCAAGGAGATCAAGACAAACTTTTCTTCTTATATGTATACCGCCGTGCGTTATCAGCTATTCGATTACATCGACAAGCAAAAAGTGCGAAAGGGTTATGCGGACTCCCTACAACAATTTTTAAATCAAGGGGAATGTTCGACAGACAATTATCTGATGGAGAAAGAACTGCAACAGCAGATCGAAAAAGAAGTAATGAATCTGCCACCAAAGATGCGCGAGATATTTATATTGAGCCGGCAAGAAAACAAAACCTACGAAGAGATAGCACGACAAAGCAGTATATCGCCTAATACGGTACGCAAACAAATCAGTAACGCACTGAAAATCATGCGATCAAAATTTGCATTTCTATTTTTCTGAAAGTGTCCGTCTTTAATGGACATCAAGAACTTTCATCTCTGTTGGTAATTCAATGGAATCGTGAAAGTTTTTTCTAATTTTTTCAACTTTTATCTACTACTTTCTACCTCATTAACCTACATATAACAAAGAAGTATATTAAACCTTTGTTATATGGATAGCAAACACGCTAAAGAAATTCTTGAACGCTACCGCTTAGGAACCTGTTCCGAAGAAGAGAAGTCTTGGGTAGAAAACTGGCATCTACAACAGCTCAAGGATAGTAGCTATACACCAGATATGGAGCAGTTATCCGCTATACATGAGGAAGTAAAAAACAAAGTAGACCTGCATATACGTGATAATAAAAAGGAAATAAGGCGTAAAACTATAATTATTAAAATAAGTACAGTCGCTGCATCCTTGCTCCTATTGATAGGCGTGGGTTACTTCTCGAGCAAGCAATCTTATACGCCATCCGAAGAAGATAACACTTCTGCACAGCTTGATATTCAACCAGGAGGTAATAAAGCCCTTTTATTAAGCAGCGATGGAAGTGCTGTTGAGTTAAGTGAAGATAACAATACCATTTTAGTTGGAGACAACATCAGTTATGCCGAGGGTCCTGATATACAACAAGGTTCTGGTAACAAGCTAAAAGTCGAAGCGGTAACCTTTCATACCCTACAGACGCCAAAAGCCGGCGAATACAATATTGTACTGTCAGACGGCACCAAAGTATGGTTGAATGCCTACTCTTCGCTCAAGTTCCCATCGAGATTCGATGCAAAAGAACGTCTGGTAGAGCTCACTGGCGAAGCCTATTTTGAAGTCTCTCCAAACAAGAGCAAACCATTTAAAGTACGTAGTCAGGATCAAACTATCGAAGTTCTAGGTACCCATTTCAATGTCTCCGCTTACCAAAGCGAATCCACCAAAACTACCCTACTCGAAGGTAGTGTCAAGATATATAGTGCTGCCAACAGCGATTCTAAGTTATTAAAACCAGGACAGCAAAGTACGACCAACCGACAGTCAGAACAGATACAACTCGCCAATATCAATCCCGAACATGCACTAGCCTGGAAGAATGGCTATTTTAATTTCGACAACGAAACTTTAGCAAGCATCATGAGCAAGATTGAACGTTGGTATGATGTCGAAGTCGAGTTCGAAAAAGCGCCCTCTGAGAAGACCTATATTGGTGCGGTCTCCAGATTCCGCAATTTATCAGCCGTACTGCGTGCACTAGAGGAGACTGCCAATGTCAAATTCAAACGTTCAGGACGAAAAATAATAGTCACATCCTAGAATGGCAACATATAAAAACTAACCAAAAAAAACGAATATCATGAAACACCCACCCTAGTAAAAGCTAAAATTGGGTCACAAAAAAACCGAATGTGCTACCAACACATCCGGTACATTTTTGGGTCCCAATCATTAATTCCCGAAACTAACAATATAACAAAAACCCAAATTACTCAAATGTATGAATTTTTACTTTGAAAAATGGAGTGACACTCCTGTGTATATACTCCACAAAACGCTAGTCGTTATGAAACTTATCATTGTGCTATTGACATTCGGCCTTTGTCAGGTATATGCCAGTGGTTTTGCCCAAAAAATAACACTAAATGAAAAAAATGCTTCATTAGAAAGTGTTATCAATAAAATCCGCAAGCAGAGTGGCTACGATTTCATCGGTGATGCCCAACTCATCAAACAGGTAACCGGTCTTTCCGTAGTCGTCAAAGACGCTCCTTTGAAGGATGTCCTGAATCAGATTTTTAAAAACACGAATATTACCTACCGTATAGATACCGATATCATAGTATTAAAACCGAAGGCTAAAGTTACGGTCGCTACGCAGCAACTGATCATCAAAGGCCGAGTCATTAATGAAAAAGGAGAAGGCCTATCCGATGCGTCCATAAGCCTGAGCCAAAGCGAGATCGCGACCAAAACAAACAAAGAAGGTTTTTTTACGCTACAGATACCCAATAGAGAAGCAATCATCTCGGTATCCTATGTCGGTTATCAGACCCTCACAGTCAAAGCCAAGGAAGATATGGGTGTGATTGCACTGACCCCAAGTCTTTCTACTTTGGACGGTGTAGATATCACGGTCAGCACGGGATACCAGACCCTTTCCAAAGAGCGCGCTACGGGATCCTTTAGCCAGGTTGGACAGTCCGTGTTAGGCAAGCGTCCTACTTCCAATCTCTCCAGTGCACTACAGGGAATGGTAGCCGGCATGCAGGCCAAGGAAAATGAAGACGGCAGTGTAGACTTTTTAATCCGTGGTAACAGTACGCTATATGCAGATAGCAAACCGCTGGTCGTTGTCGATGGATTCCCGGTATCCAGCAGTAATTTTTCGGATATCAATCCCAATGATGTCGAATCCGTCACCGTACTCAAAGATGCAGCAGCGGCCTCGATTTGGGGGGCACGTGCCGCCAACGGCGTTATCGTTATCGTCACAAAAAAAGCTAAAGCCGACAACAGACTCAGCATCCAAGGAAGTGCTTTCTCCAGAATATCAAATAGACTCGACTTAGATTATCTCCTTACCCAGGCCAATTCAGCCGATCATATAGCCTACGAGCGCAAAGCATTCGAAAATAACTGGGTCTTCTACCCTTATGCAGGCTCATTCGGGGACATTGCCAACTCCTTGACTCTGGCACAGGAAGCGCTTTACGCCAACCAGAACGGGACGATGACCCTTGCCGATATGAATGCCGAACTGGACAGGTTAAGCAAGATCAATAACCGCGGTCAGATCCGCGATTTACTGACCCAAAGAGCTGTACTCAATCAGTACAATGTCAATCTGCAAGCCAGCAACGAGCGTGTACGCAACTATACGTCAGTCCTGTATGAAAATAACAAAGGCGCTTTCCAAAAGAACGGTTACGATCGTTTCAATCTGAATTTCAATAACGACTTCAAGATCACCTCTTTTCTTCAGTTCACCCTAGGAGCTAATCTACAGTATAAAAAGCAACAATATGGAGGAGCTACCATTTCCGAAATAGAGGGACTATCCCCTTACGAGCTTTTACTAAACCAAGACGGGAGCTACGGTATCAATCTAAACACCTATAACCGCGAGCAATTGGGACTTATCCCAACAGAAAAGTTCACCTATTCCGATTGGTCATACAATCTCTTACGCGAAGTACGTGGACGTGATTTTACGGACGAGCGCATCAATGCACGTATCCAGACCGGGCTTAATTTAAAAATCATTCCAGGCCTTACTTTCGATACCAAATTCCAGTACGAGCGCAACAAAATCGATCGCGAAAGGCAATACGATGAAAACACCCTCTATGTACGCAGTATGGTCAACAGCAAGACCGAGTACGATGATAATACCAAGACCGTTGGCCGAGCATTCCTTCCCAAGGGCGGAATTATGAGACGAGGCATTCAAAATTACGAAGATGGTATTACCCTGGGTGAATTAGGAGCCGAAGACATTCAAAGCTTTGTCTTCAGAAATCAATTGAATTTTGACAAAGTATTTGGATCTGATCACCAAATCTCCGCTATCGCGGGTATGGAAGTATCTCAGTACTTGACCACAGGAACCATCAATCCAGCCGTATATGGCTATTTTGGAGACAAGCTACAAGCTACTACCCCACCTTATGGTTATGGCAGTTCGGTCGATCAGTTTACCGACTTTGAAGGTTATCCAACGACCCTCATTGGTGGCAATACACAATTTAGCTGGCAGAAAAACAAGTTTATCTCTTTATATGGAAATGCTGCTTACACCTATCTAGGCAGATATACCCTATCGGGTAGTTTACGGAGTGACGCATCCAACTTTATTACCGACGACCCTAAGCTACGCTGGTCACCACTATGGTCTGTGGGTGCTAAGTGGAATCTATCCAAAGAAAATTTCATGAGCAGCAAAGACTATATCGACCGATTAGAAATGCGCTTGACTTATGGTAAGAATGGTAACATGGAAAATTCGACCTCTACAGCAACCCTACTCAATGTGGGCGGCAGTTTAAATACATCCACAGGAACTATAACAGCGACCATTGCCGACAATGGAAATCCGAGCCTGCGTTGGGAAAAAACCACTTCGACCAACTTCGGTATCGACTTTTCGTTTTTCAATAGCAAATTTTTCGGTTCACTGGACCTATACCACAAAAAAGGTTCAGGTATTATAGGGCTCATTGCCCTGCCTTCGGCAACAGGAACACAGGCTCAGAAATTCAACAATGCCGAAATTACCAACAAGGGATTTGAACTCGCTATAGGTACCAATGTAGATATATCCAAAAATATACAGTACACTACAAATTTCAACTACGCCTACAATGCCAACAACATTGATAAACTGTACAATCCATCACTATATACCTACCAATTGATCAGTCGCGCCTTTGTCGAAAATCGTCCCGTTGGTTCCTTATACGCCTTCGATTACATCGGTATGATCGATGGGGTACCCCATGTTGCTGGTCCTAACAATACCCAACAGACATTCAATGACATCTCTATTTACAATAGAGGTCTAGGGCTGCCTTTTCTGCACTACATGGGCACCGACGTACCTCCACATACCTTAGGATGGACCAACAATGTACAAGTAGGCAATTTTAATATCATGTTTATTATTCTTGGCAAGATGGGCGGCGTATACCGCAATCCTACGTTCAATTACGCCTCACTTGTCGGCTCAGGTAAGACCTTTGTCAATAAATACGTAAACGATGTATTGGCTGGCAATCCAGACATACCAGGTTTTGCACTTCCCGACGAGCAGAATCTATACCTTTGGGATCGTTACAGCGAGGCTTTGAGCAGCCAGGTAGAGAAATCATCCTATATTGAGTTCAAAGAGCTTAGTCTGGGATACAGGCTGGCCAACCGATGGACAGAGGCCATCCGTATGAATAATATCAATGTATTCGTACAGGCACGCGACTTAGGTTTGATCTGGCGTGCCAATTCTAAAAACTACAATCCAGATTGGTTACCTGGCACCAACCGTCCTGCACAGAGTTATACCCTGGGTATCAATTTTCAATTTTAAAAATCGACGAACATGAGAGTGTTAATATATATAGGGTTTGCCACTTCCATCTTACTGGGAGCGAGTTGCAAGAAATATCTAGCAGAAGAACCCAAAAAGCAAGCGAGTATCAAGACTGTAGATCAATTGGAAGCCCTGGTGGACAATGCCCCAGCTTTTGCCTATGAGACCAACTTGACAGCGACCTATTCAACCGACGATACAGAGATCAGCAAAGAGCTATACAAAAACAATGTCACCGCATTTGCCATTACCAACATGCAGCATTATGTATCGTCTACACAGGGGATAGAAAATCTAGCTACCGATGCCTTGTGGACAGCCGAATACAAAAAGATATTCACGGCCAATGTCATTCTGAAAAATATAGATCTGGTAACTGGCGATGAGGCCAGCCGTAAGCGCGTAAAGGCCGATGCTCACTTTATCCGAGCTATGTCTTATTGGATCTTGGTCAACAACTACTGCGCTCCATACAGCCCAGCCAACCTGAATACGCTAGGTCTACCGCTTAAGCGCACCGTAGATTACGAAGAGTCTTTAAATCGGGCTACGCTGAAAGAAACATACGATTTTATTCTAGCCGATATCGAGGAAGCAAAAAAAGTTGTAGAAGCTGACGTAGATCCAAGGAAAACATGGAGAGTAAGCCAAAAAGCCATTTCAGCTTTTATGAGCAGATACTACCTATTCACCGGCGACTATCCTAGGAGTTTATCCGAGTCAAATGCAGCATTAGACTCTTCTGTCGTCGGTTTGATAGACTATAACACCATACTCCCTGGCAAATCCGCTAGCTACAGCAATCCGCAGGCCGTAGTAAAATACAGCGAGTTGAACGATTGGAATGCGGCAAAATTCCTTTACTGGAAGGAACTGTACTACTGTAGATTTCAAAGTTCGCCTAGCCAATGGTTTATGCCTAGCAATGCGCTTCTCAACCTATACGATCAGACCAACGACCTGCGTTACAAGCATTTCATGATCCCCAATGCCGGCAGGCGCTTTTCGGTAGTAACACCTGCCGCCTATCGTTATACCATATTTAGTGATGGTCGCTATTTACTATCCGGTCCGTCTATTGCCGAGATACTCCTTAACAAGGCCGAGGTATTGGCGCGTCAAGGCGATATCCAGAATGCATTATTAACTGTAAATACATTACGGCAAAAACGCATGTCTACCTATATAGCGCTGACTGCCAATAACAAAGATGAGGCCATCAAGCAAGTACTCGCCGAGCGTCGCCGCGAGCTACCATTCGTCATGCGCTGGTATGATATGCGTCGCTTCTCTGTCAATGACTATGCCGCAGACGACATCACTATACAACGCGATTTTTATCAGGTCAACAGCACTGGTGTAGATCTGAATACCCCAAAGGTATACACACTAGATAGCAAGCAATATCTAGTTCCTATCAATGGTGTCGAGATGGACGCCAGCAAGGGACAGATCCAACAAAATCCTTACTAAAGAAAGTACAATAATGAAAGCGACAACTTATATTTACCTGTTCTGCTTCTTACTACTCACTGTGTCCGCTGTCGCCCAAAAACCGAGACAGCTCAAAGTGTTGTATGTTGGCGGTTCGGCCAACTGGGAAAAAGAAGTATTTAAGTCCGAAGAAGACAAAGCAAAGGATATCGCCCGAAGAAAAGCCAGCTTCGAGGTTATGCTGAAAAAACATTTCAGCGACGTCACTGTTATAGATGCCAAGGATTACAAACAGTCCCTGTCCGATAGTTACGATGTCACCGTGATGGATGGCACCCCTCCCGCCCTATCCGATCGGCAGATCATACGTGATGCCGAGGGCAAGGTAACCAACTATTTACCTGCCAGCTATCTTACCGAAGATTTCGCTCGCCCCATGCTCTTTATAGGAGAGCTTGGCGAGCGGATGGGACGCTCTATCGGCCTTAAAATGGATTGGTACTGTTTATGTCTGGATGCCCATGCCCATCATTACAAAAAAGAGCACCCTATTTTTAAGGGTCCCTTTAAGGTAAGGCTCACGGAACAGATGATGCCTACACCGACTGATGCACTTCACTATGCGTACTTCTCGGATACAGCGCTCCCCAAAGAAATCAATATGTGGAGGGTACAGACCAAAGGCTACGTGACAGATCAGGGATTCCGTGTCGGTATGGTAGCCCGTCCCTGGGGCTTTGAAGACTCCCCGGACGCCGAATCTATTTCCAGCGGCGTATGCCAAAAGACACTAGATGCTGTAGCAATAGCGAGACATGGTAACTTCTTTCACTGGGGTTTTGCCGCCTCCCCCGAATATATGACCGATGAAGCCAATACCGTACTGGCCAATGCCGTTGTCTACATCTCTACGTTTAAATCCAGTCCTGTTATAGCCCGAAAATATACGGATAGGCGGGCTACCAAGTTGTATCTCAAAGAAAAAAAGTATTATTCTACCCGTGAGGCCTACGACGAGTCGGTAAAGATGAATGCCGAATTTGAAAAGCAGATGCTGGAGCAAAAAGCGAAAGCAGAAGCAAAAAAAAGTAAAAATGAGGCATTAAGCGAAGACGACAAGATGTACCTGAATTTTACACCTGCAGCTACGCCGAGCTTCGAAGAGTTTCTAAAGAAATACCAAGGCGATTTGTTCGATAAATTTGGAACCGATTCCAAAGCTTATGGCGATTATTACGATCAGAATTGGGATTACTTCTATTCAGAAGATGCATCATATGTGATTAAGGTCGATGAAGACGTTAAGAGTCTGGGTATCCCCAATACCGACATCCGCTTATTGGACAAATGTATCCAAATGTTGGAAAAGAACCAAGATATCGACAAGGCAAAACGTATACTGAGTCGATATACGCTATTGCAATTGGATAATACCAAAGAGTGGCGCAATTGGTTTGAAAAGAATAAAGAAAAGCTGTTCTTCACCCAATCGGGAGGTTTCTATTTTATGCTTGACACTAAAGACAAAAGCGAGCCAACAAACCAGTACAAACGTCGTCTGCCAGAAACGCCGAAACAAGCTGTATCTTACGATAAGATCCATGTCGACGCTACCAGTCACGATCAGCCCGTACGGATAGCAGCCGCTGTAATCGATATGGCAGATCAGCAGAAAGAAGTAGTCGTCAAGGTAAAAATTCATCCAGGCTATCATATATATGCCGCAGTGTCTGGCAAAGACCCGTACATCAAGACCGAGCTATCGATGACCTTACCTACCGGTATCAATAAAAAGGGGGATTTGGTATCCCCTTCCTTTCACTATTTCAATGACAAAGGTACCACCATCTACAAAGACGAAATCGTATTCAAACAAGCTATTAATGGCAGCAGCTCTGGAAAGATCAAAGTAGAATTCGGTTACCAGTGTTGTGATTCGCAGATCTGCTTTCCACCAGCTACCGAAGTGATTGAACTTGACCTAACAACATAAACAGAAAAAAACATGAACTTTACAAAGACACTAGCACTCACCAGCGTACTCATCGCTTCTAGCTTATACAGCTTCGGGCAGAGCAAAACGTTTACAGTAACCTCCAAGATCACTGACTTTAAGGACAGCACCTACAACATGACCATCTGGAATGGTGTGACCGATACCTACTACAAAAAAGGCACTGTAAAGAACGGTCAGATCTACTATCAGGATACCACGTCCCTTCCATTGGTCATCAGGCTTACCCTGCCTACAGATGCGTTATTCAAGCGAGTAGATCGGGGCTACATCCCCGTAAAAAGCCAATCTATATGGTTTGTGGCTATGCCTGGAGGCAAAATCCTACTCGAAGGAAAGCTGTCCGACTTTGCCGAAGTATATCCTAGCGGAGACAAAGAGAATAATACGATCAGTGCATTAAATAAAGGTTACCACCCGCTGATAAACAAATCGGCCAATATATCTCTACAGCTTTCAAAAGACACTTCAGATGCGGCACTAAACCAACGTCTTGAGGCCGATCAAGAAAAGATTGATGCCGAAGCCGCCAAATACATGAACGACTTTCTCAAGAAGAATGCCTCATCCATAGCAGGTCTATATTACCTAGAAGACATGTTGGTCAGGGACATCGTAACTATGGAGACCGTAGAAGCGATCTTGCCCACTATCGATAAAGCCTATAGGACGTCTCCTTTTTACAAATCGCTACAGAATCGCGTAGAGGGTAGTAAATACGATGTAGGCAAGGCCATGTTCCAGATCAATAGTAGCAATACGTATGACGGTAAGGCATTCGATTCAAACAGCTGGAAAGGCAAATTTTACCTCATCGACTTCTGGGGATCTTGGTGTGGCCCATGTATGGCCGATGTACCCGATCTAAAGAAATTAAGAGACACGCATCCCGATCAGCTCCGTGTGCTCGGCATTGCTTCAGACAAAGACGAGAGCTGGCGCAAAGCCATCGAGCAGCACGAGCTCAACTGGGTACAGATATTGAACGACAAAGGCAATGGCAATTTTATCTCCAGGCTGAATGTCACTGGCTTTCCTACAAAAATACTCGTCGATCCAAATGGAAAGATAGCTTATAGAAGTACAGGTGGCGGCGAGACCTCCTTTCAGAAAATGAGCGAAATCATAAAAAACTGGAAGTAAATCCAATTTAATACCGCCTGAGACATTCAATCTCAGGCGTTTTATTTGTTACACTTAGTACTTTCCTTTCAATAAAAGTCCCGAGTAGATATCCAGGAGTCTTTGCGTCTCCATAACATCCAAATCAAATCTCTCTCTGTATAATAGTTTTAATACGCGATCAATATTGTGCCAGCACGGGCTTACAAGTTCCTGATACAACCTCCGGGATGATAGGGAGCTGTTTACAACCTAAAATGATTTTTCTCATCCGGCAAGACCTCCCGATAGCACTAAAAAGTATCCCAACGATCAGTCCGAAATGGCGACACCGGCAATCCACTTTCGGTAAATAGATTAGGCATAGCCGTATTGGAAAAGCCAAATCTAACTGCAACTGGCTTACTTATACCTGGGGCAAATACCAACAGTTCACTTCCCTCTACTTTACCCACGGCAGGTACAAAAACCTTATCTTCTCCAGCAATCAGTAAATCAATTATAGATTTTCCATCAATACGAAGGCCTCCTTCCAAATGAGCAAATTTGACCCTTATTTTATTTCCCTCTACACTATGCTCCTTATAGATCGGAGATAAAAAATCAGACTTTATCTTGCCATAATCCCTGACCAGTGCAATATCAGCCAACCTAGAAGCCACTGCTTTTTTCTGTTGGGGATGTATATCCTTGATGTTATCTACAAGATCAGTCGTAACCACCATTCCCGATTTAGGGAGTGTTAATGCCGTAATCGATTGCTGCTCTCTCAACAGGGCAGCATTTGGAGTCTCGTATTTGTACGAAAAGGGAGCTATCTGTACAAAATAAAAAGGAAACTCTTTTTCCCAAGCTTTTCGCCAAGAATTCACCAAAGCTTTCATTAATTTGTCATATCCCCAATAAGACACGGTGTTATCTTCTCCTTGATACCATAGTGCACCAGCTATCTCATACCCTACAAAAGGATATATCATACTATTCCAGAGTACTCCAGGCTGATAAGGCTTACGCGGCGCGACCTTCTGCAACCCTGCATTGTCGAGAAGTTCTTTATCCGCTTCAATAGTTTCCTTTGGAGTCCAATATTCAGCCGACGTTCCTCCCCAGCTCGTATTTATGATACCGATCGGAACACCCAATTCTTTATGCAGTTTTTCTGCAAAAAAATAACCTATTGCCGAAAAACTCGCTGCCGTCTTTGGATTACACTCTGTCCATTGATCATACACATCATTTTGAGGGTTTTGTGCCGCAATATTACTTATCTGTAGAAAACGAATATGGGCATTAGCAATCGTCGGCAAAGCTGCCTGCATCTCCTTAACATTATTCAATGCAGACCATTGCATATTGGACTGTCCCGAACAAAGCCATACCTCTCCTAACAATACATTTTCCAATAGCAATTGCTGATCTTGTGATTCAATCGCTATTTTATAGGGCCCACCCGCACCAGGCGTAACGATGGATGTTTTCCATTCGGCATCCCCTGTGGTTATAGCAGTAATAGTATCTTTACTCCAAGAAGGAATGATCCACACTTTTTGGCCAGCTTTTGCCCATCCCCAGATTTTTACCTTGGCGTTCTGTTGGAGCACCATGTTATCGGAGAAGAAAGAAGGCACCCTCAGCTTTTGGGCATTTACAACGCTTGCACTACAGATAACTATTATCAGAAGAAAAAATAAGCTTTTCATAAATTAACTTTTTTGTTTAAGACGGATTCCAATTAAAGAAAGTGACGCAACCAGCAGTACGACAGCTATAATCTGATAGATAATTGAAAGACTAACCTCGGCATCTTTTAAAGCTCCCCCCATATATACCATCAAGCCTCCAACAATAGTGCTTAGAAAATTCAAAAAACCATAGGCCGTTGCGATGTAGCGTTGGTCGACTACCTGTCTCAGTAAGGGCATCAAGTTAGCATCATTAAAACCTCGGGCCAAGCCAAAGACCAACATGGCTACAATTGCCAAGCCAAACACTTCGGTCGAAGCCATTATGAATAAAAAAGGGGCTCCAACACAAAACCCGATAATCATAACATTTACGCGCCCTTTGGGGTTATGTTGTACCCATCGGTCCGCAATAATCCCTCCAAGGATAACACCTAGAAAAGATCCCACCTGCATATACCCTGTAGCCGATATTCCGGCAGTTCCCAGATCCAAGCGAAACTGCTCTTTAAGAAAAGTCGGCAACCAACCGTTTACAAACCAGTTTGCCATACCCAATACCGCGAAATACACCAAAATAATATAGAACGAAGGCAATCTAAATAGAGACTTTAATATTTCCTGTACAGAAAAACGCTCCTGTTTCAAGACTTTCTCTTCTTCCTTATCTCCTTCCGGTACCTTTTTATCTTTTATAAAGTATACAAGTATCAAGGCATACAACACCCCAAAAAGTCCAAAAACATGAAATCCATATCGCCATCCCCAGTATTCTGCAATAAATCCGCCCAATCCACCAAGTGCCAATCCCGTGTACAAACCGCACATATGTAGTCCAGTGGCAAGAGATCGCGTTTTGCCAGTATGATAATCTGTTATTAGCGCCAATGCCGCGGGTATATAACAGGCCTCACTGATTCCCATTAGCACTCGTGTCACAAGCATTTCCTCAAATGACTTTACGTATCCCGTCCAAAGCGTGACAGCAGACCAGATAAATACAGATACGACAATAACTAGTTTACGTGAGTATCGATCTGCCAAAAAACCTCCAAAGGGACTGACAAATCCATAAGACCATAAAAATACCGATGTCAATAACCCGAATTGTGCATCATTAAGGTTAAAGTCGGCAACTATCGGGTCACGCATTGAGGTAATAAGTATGCGATCAAAATAATTCAAAAATGCTACTACCCAAAGTAAACCTACCAGTAGCCAAGCATATCCTTTAGATTCAGCCCTCATAATCATTTATCAAGTATTAGATTTCCCATCAATACCTGTGGACTTCGAATTCCTGGGCGTACTTCTCCGGTAGGCAACACGACCCCACCTTTCCAATACACACTCCCAGTTGTCACAGGCACCCATATTTTATCGTTCTTGGACATAGCAATATCCGAATAGAAAGACCATTCCCTTTCTATGCAGTCAAACTGCAAGATACGACTGGAAAATCCCGGATGCTCATGTTTCAGGTTCGACTGGGCCAGTCTACCATCATCACCACCGAAAACAAATACCGATTTTAATCTAGGATCATAGTATGCCGGTCCAGTTGCAGCAGCCACTGCTATGGGAACCTGAGGTAACGAAGTCCATCTTCCATCCGATCCCAAAATGTACGCGTCCTGTAAATATTCCCGTTGTCCATTTTCCAGTGCTACACCCGAAAATACGAGTAGCTGATGATCCATATCAGCGGTCACTGCCAACATCCTTCCTTTACCTGGTACATCAGCAACAGGTATCCAATTCCCCTCGGGCATCCTCAAATCCAGTTTCCAACAACTACTTTCAGCCATCTTCGCATCTGCTGTTCGGATACCTCCCAAAATATACCAATAATGACCTACTCGTATCGAAGCACAATTGGCCAGAGGAGTAGGAAGCTTACCCAGTAATCTGTATTTCAAGTCCTGAGCATTGTCATCCCAACATATTTCGTACAACACATCCAAATGCTGTTGCTCATCACTTCCTCCAGCGACATACATCTTATCCTCATAAGAGACTGTTGCTCCATACCCCATACGTTGAGGGAGTTGACTACATTCTATCCATTTCCCTTCTTTTTCTTTCAGCACAAATGTTCGGTCGGTCCATACCTTCTTGCCTCCATCCCATGGAGCAGTCCCATCCGGAAAATTGGCACCACCGGCTACCAAAAGGTAATTATTAACAGTCCCCACATATGCCCCCGCATACCCCATAGTATCCGGAATAGAAGCGAGAAATTCCCACTCCCACTTAGCTGTCAAATGTTGTGCTGTCACAACGCTAGGAATAAACATATAAATAAAAAGTTTAAGTAGATTAATGATCATGTCAACAGGATGCTACGACCTCCAAAAAGCCAGCGTCTGACAGATCCTGATACAAATTATTCCGGCTTTCCTGTGACAGACCTGTCAGAGGAAGTCTCGAACTGCCGAGATCCAAACCTATTTGTGCCATGATAGCCCGTTGGGTAGGAATAGGACCATATTTGACCAATAATCTGATCATCTCTACCGCCTTAAAATGAAGTTTTTCAGCCTCTTCAAGTTTTCCTTCTTCAAAAAGTTCGACCACCTTATTGTATAGCTTTGCTCCATAATTATAAGTACTTCCTATAGCACCTTTAGCCCCTACAGCGAGTGCGGGCAGTAAGAGTTCATCGTAACCGAATAAGATGTCATACTTACCATTTTTATAGTGTAGACAGGCTTGATATTCATGTATCGTTGCCGCGGTATACTTTATACCCGCAAGATTAGGTATCCTATCTTCAGCCAATGTCAAAAACTCCACCAGGTCAATCTGTATTCCTGTCACTGCCGGTATATGATAATAGAAAAATGGGGTCTTTGGAGCTGCAGAAGCAATATGAGCCATACAATCGATCAAATTATGCACTGAAACAGGCTTAAAATAAAACGCAGATACCGCAGAAATATAATCCGCGCCATGCATTTCTGCATGTGCCGCCAATCTCCGGGCTTCCTCAATAGCACTATGCCCAACATGTACAAATACCAACATCCGACCCGCCACGCACTCTAAGTATCGTTCCGTAACAGCCATACGCTCCTCGGTGCTCAAACTAGGCCCCTCCCCATTTGTCCCACACACAAAGATCCCCGCTACATTTTGTTCCAGTAATAATTCCACATACTGCGGTATAACGTCCAAATTTACTTGTCCATCTGCTTTAAAAGCAGCAAACGTTGCCGCAACCAATCCATTAATTTTACTCATTTTACAATTAGTTTATCTACATTAAATCTATAAGTGCTACCTGTTGAAATACCAAATCAGCTTGGCTACTCTCATACAGAACACCTACCGTGTCGTCATCAATAGAGGTAATACAGGAATATCCCCTTCCCTTACCTTCATCCAATAACGTTCTCGTTTCCCAGGTTTCCCCATTATCCTTACTGACTTTGAGGGTTATATTCACACGTTCATACTTTGAATCTGGATTACAAAAAATAAGAATAGTCTTATCTTCTCCATTTTCCTTATAACGATGCTTATGTATACTTGCCATGCAAGTTGGCTCTATTAAAGCCTTATGTGAGGTAGGGTGCTCTATCCAAGTCTTTCCCAGATCTGTAGTTGTAGCAATAGCTCGTCCATTATCATCCCCTTTTCGGGAAGCATTCAGATTTGAACGCATGTTCAGCATGATACTACCATCTTCCAATTCAACCGCCATGCATTCCGTTGTCGATCTAGGTAGTGCTGGATTTGAGGTCGTCCAGTTCTTACCCCCATCCTTACTATAGGTAATATTAGAAAAAGCCTTACCCGTCTTGTCCCTACCTTGCGTAGGCATCAGTAACGTTCCATCCTTTAAGGTCAACCCATGTCCAGGAGCAGGTGCCCATAACCACCAATCTTCCTTTTTACACATCTGTGTAAGATTTACTGGGCTTGACCACGATTTTCCATTGTCCGTGCTCTTCACCATCAAAAATTGAGAGGTTTCTTTTATACCAAATCCAGGTTGGGATCCCTTAGTCTTCCATTGATGATTCCATATTTCCTTGCCATCTTTTAATCCAGGATACCATGTCCCTGTCTCGTCTATAACACCATACATCCAAAGACCAGCTACATAAATATCCCCTGTGTTGTCGTCCAATAAGATGTTAGGATCAGATACCCCATTCCATTTTTGTCCGAGTCCACCATACTCGCCCATATCTATAGCTACTTCCATAGGCAGCCAGGAGACACCTCCATCCAAGCTTCTTGACACGCCGATATCCATATGTCCCTGCAGATCCCTTCCGGATTCGTACCGGGCATCATATACCGCTACGAGGGTACCGTCCTTAGCCGTTACGATTCCGGGTATCCTACTCGTATGCACCCCCTCTTGTTTGTGTCTTCTTACAGCTACGGCCAGTCTATGCCTGCTTTCAGAAGTATCTTCTATCAAATGCTTTTTTTTGTTCACTGATAGTTTTTTATATGACAATGTAAACGGTGTCTGCATATCTTTCACAGGTCTTACCGTCACACTGATCCAGAAATAATTGTCGCCTTGCTTCAGGTCTGCGTTAAATGACAGCCTATTTGATCCTTTTTTTGCCTTCAGGTGCTGTAATAGCTTATATTTCGTTTTATTACTTTCCTTCAGTAATGACGTATCTCCAGCCGAGTACCACACTTCGATTGCTTCTACAATATCCGAAGACCGTTCGTTCAATCCCAGTTCTAGTACGATCATTTGTCCCACTCTTTCCATCTCACTATTCATCTTATAACGCTTTACCACATTAATAGATTGATCTGCTAAAACCGGGAGTACGTATAATCTAGAAGTAATATCAATGGGCTTTGCGGCAACGACATGAACATTAAAAAACAACAACAAACTCCAAATAATCAAGCGATTCATCATAAAAAAAGCATTTAGGTGTTATACTATATAGTACTTATGTACTACAAATAAAATTAATAAAAAAATATAAGATACCAAGGAATATCTTATATTTTTTTACCTATTTACTTAAATTTTCATAGTGCGGTCTCAAATGCTCCCGCATGGCCAGTACAAAATCTTCTTTCGTACCCTCTTTAAGTATTCTTACAAGGTCCGTATGCGATACATTCGATTTAATGCTTCTGTTCTCGTTCTTGAGTACATAGTCAAATACCGGCATTAACATAATCTGAAACCTTTTCAAGGTATCATTTCCGGTTATCTCGTACAATTTGCCATGAAAAGCAATCTCGCTATTCACTCTGAAGACATCATTATCTCCTGATTTCTCCTTCTTTATAATCGCTTCCAATTCTTTAATATCAGCGTCCGTCTTCCGAAGAAACAATAGATCAGCTAATCCCGACTCCAGCACCAGCCGTAATTCAAAAAGATTCTTTAACGTCGATGTATCCATTAACTGCGGATTCAACACCCGTTCAAAAGAACCGAGTATGTCAGGACTTGTCAACACCATTCCCCTCTTCTTCTTGGATTCTATAAGCCCCAGCATACGCAATCTGCTCAGTCCTTCGCGCAGCACATTTCGACTTACTCCTAAGGCCTCCGACAAATCCATCTCTGTCGGCAATACATCTCCCGCTTTTAACCCCTTTTTATCGAGATATTCTCTCAATTGTACCTCTACCAAATCTGCCCTTGTATTCACAGCGATAGGCTTTAGGTCGTTCATCAAATCCTTTGTTGACATGGTCCTTGCTTTATATTTCCTTTATGTTCTACAAAATAACATAAAAGTATTGATATTCGAATAGCTAATATAAACAAATCGTTAACGAATTAAAACAGTTAACAGCCGTTGTTAATCTACGGACTGAATCCAATTCAGATTAATATGATGGAAATCGATAGCGTGCTTTCTGTTTATGGCTGCTCCTGCAGATGGATCAGTGACCTGTTCCACCAACAGTGCTATTTCATCGTTACTGATACGCGACATACTCGTATATCCACCGTATCCTAATGCGCACAGCTGCCCCTGTGCTATTCCTGGATAGGTCAGCGCTTTGGAGACAAACCAGGACTTTCCATCATCGGCGCTCAATCGTAAAGTCATATTACATCGATACGGCATAGTCTCCCCTTCATTACGAGCTGGATTTATAAAAGCAATAAGGTTTGGCGTGTACGACAGCCGCAATATCGACCCCTGACACCTGGGATCAATCAGGTTAGCGTCAGCACTAAAGTTAGCAAACCCACCTTCTATCGAACCTTTAGAAACATATCTAAACCTTCCTTTGCTCCAGGTGCCTGCTACCGCTCTATCGTTGCGCAATAATAATCCACTACTTAATTCTACGATAGATCCTTCAAATGTATTTTTCGGAATACGTTGATATTTCCATGTCGTGCCATGATCATCACTGTAGATATTTCGTTCACCCGCGGGTATGATCAGGCGTCCCTGATTGGGGCCATTTTCAATTTGGATACCACTTCCCGGTCCCACAGCATCCCATACAAAATCCTTTGGAACCAATTCTTCTGTACGATCGGCCGCAGTTGACCAAGTCGCGCCACTATCATCACTGAAAATACTAAACACCCTACGATCTCCCCATTTCGTAACCGCAGCGTAATTCTTACCGTTGAAGCTTCCCCCACTTTGACTATGCAATTCCGAATTCCAGGACATAAAAACCCAAATCCGGCCCTTAATGTAATCTGTCACCACCGTTGGGTTTCCCCAAGTACCTTCGCCTTCATGAACCAGCACCCTTAATGCGCTCCACGTCTTCCCCTTATCGGTAGATGTCTTCGCCACAATATCGATATCACCATAATCCAGACTCGTGAGCTTTCGTCCCTCGGCCATTGCAATCAATGATCCGTTTGGCGCTGTTGTTATGCTCGGTATCCGATACGAATGATACCCTTCTTTTCCTTGTTCGAATACCCGAACCGTTTCTTTGACAATTGTATTATCGACATTTTCACCGGGTTGATATTCTGGCTTTTCAAAATTCATCACAGCAGCCATTCCTGTATCCTTATCTGTACAAGACAACGTCACCGCGACAAGCAGTCCTATGATGATTGGAGCAATTCTGCTCATCAAATAACACGTATCCTTCATAACTTGTAAATCTTACTTTTTATAGGTTACTATTCCTTCAAATGGTGTATTTATTCCTCCTTCTGTTGCGATAAGCACTTTACCAGATGGTAAAACCACCGCATCCATATTACCCACAGGCACGAGATAAGTGTTGTACGTCATCTTGTTAAATAGAGCTCCTAAACTGTTAAACGACTGCCCCTGATTATCACTGGCATAAAGTGTAGGCGAGTTGGCATACACAGGGCTCATGCCATAAGACCGAGGGTCCGTCCCTCTGCTTAAAGGCGTTGCACAGTACAACTTACCACTATCATCTCCAAGTAAAACTGCAGGAAATGTATGCCCAAAATCTCCCGTAGCCAATCCATTTGCATAAGACGTTGCAGCAGTCCATGTCGCACCGCCATCAGTGCTGTAACTTACCATTTTATTCCTAGGAGTCACACTTGTGTGGGACAATAGCATCATTAATCGACCATCATTCAGCTCCACAACAGAGGGATTACGCAGATTTGTTCCAGAGATTGCACCTGCTACCTTCCAGGTAGCCCCCATATCATCAGAATATACCACACGTACTTGATTAGTCCCCGCGTTAAGGGGCATAACCAGTCGATCCTTACGTGCAGCTTGTCGGAGCGCTATACCATGTCCTGCCACATGCTGCAGATCTACAACAGTACTTCTTAACTGTTCCGTTATATTAATTTCTGGCGACCAAGTTACGCCATTGTCTGTCGAACTACGTTGATAAATGATCTGTCGATTTGGATCTATGATATAATTATTAGCAGATCTTGTATAGAATAATTTACTGTATTGCAAGATTAACGTGCCATTACTTGTTTTTACCACCTGAGGATTTGCATAGGTGTCCGTAGAATTTTCGCCTGCCAATACCGCAATATCTTTACTCCATGTATTGCCTCCATCTACAGACTTCCTTAAGATGATATCGGTATTACCTATCGCTCTCGTATTTTGTGCAATACGTTGATAGGCGTCGATATAGTCGCCCCTTCCTTCGGCAAATAAAAGAATATCTCCATTAGCTGTAGTGGAAAGCGCTGGACGTTGGATAAAATTGTAGTCAAACTCCTTATGATGAAAAGCGTAGTCTACCGTATAAGATTCAGGGGCTTCCATATAGAAATCGTGTACCGTCATAAAATTTCGCCACGGACGTATACTCGGCGTGTAATAGAAAAGCTGTTGTTCAGGAAGTTGCATCTTAAAACAAAGTACCCCGTTCACTTTGATATAAAATAGGTTATCGACAATAACAGTTTCAAACTCTGCGGGCATCCCGGGTGTTATTACCTCATTTACCGTAGGCCAACCCGCCGCTGGATTTACACTAAAGGTTTTTTCATAAAGATCCAGAAAGAACTGGGGTGCGACATTTGAAAAACCATCAAATCCAAAGATGAACTCTTTACCATTTTCCCAACTGCTCCCCAATACGATTCCCGCAGCCGTACCGTTGAATGTTCCTATGGTAGCCTTAAAATACATATAGAAACTTTTCCCTTTGCCCACAGGCACAAAGTATTTAGAAACTACATAATTATTGCGATAGCTATTTTCGCGTCCCCCTACATGATCGGCATTAGTCACTGGATAGGGATTGCGATGTTGGATTAGGCGCATACCATCCGGTTGCGACAGCCAAGATAGGGTATCGCCGCCTGCGTAGTAATCTGTAAACCCTTTAAAGAGCACCTTTTCGTGAAAAGGCTGCCCTTCTTTCATCAACCAAATGCCCGCTTCTCTGTTAGCATCAAACGGAAAAGGTAGACTATCCGGCACTATGACTTCCTCTTCAAATGGCCCGGGAAAATCCCAATGCTGTTCTTTATAGCAAGCACTAAGTAATAGCACACCTACGCAACAATACATCAAATGCTGTAATATTGTCTTCATATTTAATCGCTTTAGCGTTGTTCTGATCATAATAGTATCAATTGACAGGTAAATACCAATTCTTTTCATCCTGTAATTTTTGGAAAACTTCATTTTTCAGCGTTCCTTCATATTTTGCGGCCACCTTTTCCGCGAGCATATTACGTCCCGACAATTTAGACCATAACATGAGGTCATACCATCGTTTACCTTCAAAAGCAAATTCCCTGGCACGTTCGGTAAATATCACCTGTAGCATAAGATTCTTATCGGTGTAATCAATATCGGTTGGGAGGTACTTTACCAATCCACGGGCTTCTCTGACCATATTGACAAAATTAAAAGCTGAGGCGAAATCGTTCAGATGTAAATCGGCCAATGCCTTTAGAAGCCAGGCATCTGCCGACCTGTAAATCTGCCAACTCGCGATACTTCGATAAGCCGGACGTCTAGAAGAAACATTATCCAGTCCGATATACTTCCATATTACCGTATCCTGTCCAAACACCTTAAAGCTAAAATTGGTTCTTACATCGCTGCTTTCGTAAGAGAAAATAGTGTTTATCGTCTGCGACGCAGGCTTTAGATAATACTTCCCGCCTTCTGCGGCGATATTTGAGGTAAACTCTTGCAACCTATTCGTTTCAAAACTATTATCAAATCGATATCCCAGTAAAAACATACTGTGCTGCGCGGCATAACTTCCGGTAAACTGATTGGGCCAAGCGCCAGCAGTACCTAATGAATGCTGGTTATTGACTATAGGCGAATTACAAAAGGCCGAAGCCGTCTGAAATTCACCAAGCCAAATTGCCAACTCTGCGGCAAATGTAGCTGCTGTAGGCTGTGACACACGCCCATATCGTTCCTCGGCAGGCAACGTTTCATTATTCCATTGAAAGTTCAGCGGCAGCATTCCCAATACTGCAATTGCATCGTTGTAAATCATTCGCCACACCTCCTGTTTATCTTCCGGAAATTGAAGCAGGTCCTCAATTTCACCAGCAGATAGCTCGGATGTCTTACGATTCACGGTTTTTCCCTGTTGGTCCACGTAAGAAATTTCCTCTGCGTAATCCGAACGGATTATGGGAAAACTTTCAAAAGTCCGTAAAAGGTAATAATAACAGATTGCACGCAACAGCAGTGCTTCGGCATAATAAGCGTTCGCACTTTTAGGCAATAACTTATCGTCCTTACCTACCACGTCATACACACGTTCCAATTGTCGATTGCATCGCGCTATCGTCTCATAAATACTACCGTAATCGGCATAAGGGTTTTGTACACTCACATTATTTATCACAAACTCATTCACATAAGGGGCAGGTTCACTCTGTCCCGTCGTGACCATATCAGCCCTGGCATCCCCCCAGAGGAGAAACTTGTGCACATCTTTACTCAAAGGCGCATACATCCCCAATGCCGAAGCATTTAAATCCTTTTGACTCTTATAAAAATCCTCTTCGACGACGGCTTCATAAGGTTCGACCTCAAAGAAGTCAGAGCAAGAGCTAAGAAAGCCCGATAGTAACAAAAAGAGCACTATACATCCGACTATTTTTCTATATTCCATATGTATATAATTATCATTATCCTTATAAATCTATATTAAAATGAGGCCTTTATTCCAAGCTTGTACGTACGCCCTAATGGTGGGGCACCAAAATCAATATTACGTAGCATTGGACTATTAAGGCCATTGACCTCTGGGTCAAAACCTGTGTAATTGGTTAATGTCCATAAATTGTCTCCGCTCAAATAGACTCTTATCCTTTTAAAAAATAACTGCTTGGTACCTGCTACGATCTCATAATGCAACGTCACATTCTTTAACTTAAGATAACTTCCATCTTCTACCCACAACGACGAAGTTGCCCCATTAGAAGAAGGATCACCCACTACCGCTCTGCTTAAACCGTCTCCGGTTTCATTTTCAGACCGCCATCTGTTCATCACTGCAGGATCCTGATTTGCATAGTCGCTCATAAGATGCATCTGTTGCTTAAAACTATTATAGATATCGGATCCCTGCACAAAATTGACCAATGCAGAGATACCCCATTGCTTATAACTAAAATCAGTAGACACATGTCCAAAGAAGCGCGGTAACGGCGAGCCCAGCACCTGCCTATCCAGCGTATTGATTTTACCATCATTATTGATGTCCTCTATGATGTAGTCTCCTGCATGATAAGGTGTACCATCGGATTTATTGAGATCTACCTGCTCTTCACGTTGAAACACACCTGTTACCTTGTAACCATAAAAAGATCCCAAAGCTTCTCCTTCACGGGCCAAACCTATGTTGTTGCCTAGATACTGTTCGATATCACCGTTAGGCAGTGCCGTGACTCTGTTCGTTAAGGTAGACAGTGCGGCCGACATATTCCATTTCACGTCACTATTCTGTACAAGTTGGGCTGACATTGCTATCTCCAATCCTTTATTTTCCACCTTGCCCGCATTTTCGAATAGACCTTCTATTCCGAGTTCCTTCCGTGTAGCCCTATGGGTGATTAGATCTTTTGTCAGTTTGTAATAATAACCGAAACCTAGATGTACACGGTTCCCAAAAGGATGAATATTTGCTTTGATCTCATAAGTATCTGTTATTTCAGGGCGTAAATCCGGGTTTCCAATATTTCCAAGGTAAACTCCACCAAAGCCGAAGTAATTGACCGGATAATATTGATTGTAGTGATAAAAACCCCTTACTTCATGATTGCCCGTACGATCATATCCCAACCCAAGATCCAATTTATTTTGCGTTTTCTTTCCCCAGATGTAAGCCGTAGCCTGTACTGTCGGATAGATATTCCATCGCGCATTAGCTCCAAAATTGGACGACCCTTGCACATTGACAGATGCATTTACGCCAATGCGGTCATTCCACAAGATAGCTCCCTGCGCCATGTATGTCATCAGATTTGAGCGATAACGTGTATTGGAGGCACTATCGACTATCCCTTGTGCCAAGGTTTCAAAATCGTCTGTACCAGCATTTACTTTCCTACCATAGATTGCTTTCTCTTCATAGGTTTCCACTGCAGCTTGTATCGCTGCTTCGTATGCGATAGCCTCCGCTACCTTCCCCTTTTTGGACAGTCTGGAGTTCCAGTTTAAGTAAAATTCGCTAGAGCTTCTTTGCGAATTTTGACGCACACGGTACAAATCAGGAACAATGCCTAGGGCAGGTCTATATTGCTTTTCGGACAAGTTAAAGTAAGAAACCGAAAGATCAGAATTCAAGTTCCAGGATTCTGCGAGATTCCAATTTACGCCCATCACCCCATCAATCCGGTTAAATTGATTCTTATTGGTCAGATTATCTACCAATGCCAGCGGATTACTAAATCCCAGCGTATCTACTGCTGCGAGTATCCTACTTTGTTCGCCATTCTCATTGCGGTAATGGGTCCCCATAAACGGAGCTTTGGCGCTGGCCACATATATTGGATGCGTAGTATAGTCCGACCCAAATTCTTTATAATGCCCACTGGTATTCGTGTACGATAGATTATTGTAGATACTTACCTTGGTAGATAATTGATAATCCAGGTTAAAGCGGATACCTATACGTTCAAAATCCGTATTCTTAATGGTGCCCTCTTTATTGGTATATCCCACTGCAAACAAGTAGTTGGCATCGCCATCCCCGCCCTTGAGCTTGAGGTGATAGTCTTGAAATACACCCTGCTTCCGTATCAGATCCAACCAGTCCGTCTGGTTGTTGTACAAAAGATTTGTCGGCGAGAATATAGGATGTTGGTCTAGCTGCTGGTTTGTCATTCCTTCCTCACCCATTCTCGACCACAGATAAGACTTCATACTACTGGCATCCAATCGAGGCACATTATAATCGGCCCTATTAATTCCATAATTAGCACTAAAATCTACTTTGGTACCACCGAATTCTCCCCTCTCCGTTCGGATATCCAATGCACCGTTGGCACCACGACCTCCGATTTTAGGCAGATAGACTCCCGAAGGCAATATACCGATTCCGGCTACCTCATAAGGGTTTAAGAAACTAAGCCTATCCGGTTCATAGGTGGACAAAAAAGTGGGATTAGACCCTGTATAGCGCAGCGGAATTCCATCAATATACACCAATGGACTACTCGACAGGTTTATACTATTTACGCCACGCAACATCAGTACCGGACTCGCTCCTACATTACCATTATCCATCACAGCTACCTTGGGCAGACTGTAGAGTTTGCCAACTATAGATACGGTCGAAAGATGGAGATTCGATATCCTTACGCTATCGAGGTTGTCTGTTTGTTGGGCGCACAGCATATTACTGACCAGCAAAGCTACAACACAAGACGATACTATTTTTTTTCTCTTATTCATAAATCAGAACTCAGACTTTTAGTTAATAGGGATCAGTTCAAGAATATCTAACAACAGGTCGCAACAATAGCTTGGTGATTTGTTTGACCCAAAATCCATAAATACAAAATTTAATTTGACATCCGACCGCTCTTCCACTTCGATATCGCCACAATAATTAAACGCGAAATAATTATACTCTTCAAAATCGCCGTCTTTTTTAGAAAAATCGATAATGTCCTTCACGATCTTATCATTATAAATAGTCATGAATTTACCTCTCTGCGCATTGAGGCGCTGTGTCAGTCTTATTCTATACTTTCCGGCGGGTACATCCGGTACGGTCATCCAGAAATAGTCTCCAGCCTGTGTCGCATCAAACTGCACGATCATCGGCTTTTTGTCCTGATGATAACTTTGTGTACCATTATTAAGCCTTATAGATGCCGGGGCCTGGGTAAAGACATTTTGTGCACCATAGCTGCTTCCTGGCGGGTATAAGTTGAGTCTTATCCTAGACGGTACCGCCGCTACGATCTCCAACACGGTATCCAGACTATGGTATATCCCATTCTTACCTATTTTGTCTATACCATACTGGGCAGTTTGGTTAAATTTGTATTTACCATTCACCTTATACTGCCCATAAGTATCCACCGAGAACGACAAAGCCTCCTTTTTGTACAATGGATAGAAACGTTGTGCGGTGAGCAGATTGAGGTAATATCCAGAATCCGGGATGATATGATAAGATGCCCAATCCTTCAGGTTTTTGATATCATCTTTATTGAATTTGCTTCTATTCAATGCGTCATCACTCTCCACCAGGACGGTCACAATACTATCTTTCAGATAGTCAATCAAGTCCGTCTCCTCAAAGATGGAAAGCATCGTATTATATTTACCCGATTGGACCATCATCTCATATACCGATGCTGTGGGAGGTGGTAGTACAGCGTCTAATACATTGACAAACCCATTATTAAAGTTAATGTTGCTTTCTTTAATAGTAGCGACATTATTCAATCGTATCGATTCGTAAGAACCACTTATATCCGCTATAAGGTACTTACCTTGATACGCTGTTGGTGAAGGCAGCGGACCATGGATAAATACATTCGTATTGACTTTTTTGTCTAATATATGATACCTAAAAAATCGCAACCAATAGTCCGCAGGAGCATCGGTCACCTTCTTAATAGGCTTACCTTCCAGTGTTAATGTTTCAAAGAGCTTTTCAAAAGCAGCATTTGTCGGAGCGAACACGGTATACGAGCCGGCGGTTTTCAATAAGTTACGCTGCCCTACATGATCGATCATCTCTCTAAATATGCTTAGATCCTCTCTGGTATCCAGATAGTCCATGATCTGTATTTCATCTGTAGAATCATAACGCGCATCCGAAAATTTATCTTTACATGCCTGAATGCATAGAAGCATACAGCATGCTATAAATCCTCCAATAAAAAGTGTACTATACTTAACCATATCCTTTCGTTTTAGTCCCAGTCTATTTGTTTTTGTAATAATCCTTCTGTACCAAGGACTTGTTATTTTCCAGTTCCGTTTCATGGTAAGGCAAGAACCAGCTTTCTGGATTCAGCAACCGTGCGCGTACGACTTGATATTGGATACCCAGCGGATTATTCTCCGACGATTTTTCAAGCAGTACCCCCTCCATTCCCTGCCTCCTAGCCACACGCGTGGCCACAAACCATTCTTTACCCTCAAATCCCAATTCAAACTCGCGCTCCATCAAGAGATAGCGCATAAACTCTTCGCCGCCCCCCATTGCGCCAGGGCTTAGCTCTGGAATATCACACTTTGTCCTGATCAGGTTGATTCGTTCTTCAGCTTCCTGATACCTATTGAGCATCGCTAGCGCCTCCGCCTCCATAAATAACACCTCACGATAACGATAGAATATATAATTCATATTGCGTCCGGTAATAGGTCTATAACTCGTTACGTATGGTGTCTGTCCTACCATTTTATAAACTTCAAATCCAGAGCCGCCAGAATAGCTCACCGGAGACTGACGAAATGTGGAAAAATCCTTGAGCCGTACCGTATCTGCACTCCAATTCAGGAGATCTGTAGGCGGATACAACTCTAAGCCATTGATCCCGATATTCGTTGGATTAGCCATGTATTTGGCTCCCGTGCTCGCTGCCTGAAAGTGTCCAAACCAGCCGTATACCGGAGAAGAAAAACCCGTCTGCATATATTGGTACTCGAAAATACTTTCGCTAGAGTTTCCAGGGTTGAATAGCGTAAACCAGTCTTTCGGTTCGACCATCCGATTACGATACCCTTCTAGTTGAGCACACAGATCCAGACAAGCCTGATATTGGTTTCGCCACAATTTCACATCAGCCCATATGGCGCGCACTGCGTTCTTGGTTATGCGGCCGTATCGATCGTTTACATTCTCAAAATCAGTAGCAGTCGTAGCGAGTGCACGTTCCAGATCCTGTTCGATAAAATTCAGCACCTCTTCTTCGCTACTTGCCGCCGTATTGAACTTTTGCGCATCCGATTCATAAGGTTCTTCAATAATAGGCACCTCTTTGAATGCGCGTACCAAATAGAAATAACTAAGTGCACGCAGTGCATAGGCCTCTCCCATCATCATCTGCAGTTCACTTTCCTTAAAAGTCTGGTCTCGTTGTAATGCTGCTGGCGCATTCTTTATAAACGAATTGATCCAGGTGATCCCTGTATAGACAGTCCCCCATCTCACCAATCCATTAGTCGGATAGATATCATGAACCATAAACTGCCTATAGTCGGATGTAAAAGATTCGCCAGGGCCAGGCGTGTACAGACTCGATCGGATATCGCCCCAGACTTGAAAAATATTGATATTATTATGCAACGCAGCGTACATACCATTTCTAGAAGCCAATACCTGCTCTCTATTCTGCCAATACTCATCGTGTACCAAATTGTCTGGCACCTCTACATTTAGAAACTTGTCACAGCCCCCCAAAAAGAGGGTTGACAATACCATTAAATATCCTGTAATACGATTCATTTTCTTATCCTCTAAAACGCTATAAATTAAATCTAAATCCAAAAGTGTACTGCTTCGGTGGCGCAGTGTAGCTATCGTCTATTCCGAATAGATACACCGACCCTTTGATGGGCACCTCTGGATCTACACCCAGATAGTTGGTCCACGTTAACAGATTATAACCTGTTACAAAAAAACTCAACTGTTTCAATCCCCATCGTTTCAACAGGTCGCCAGCCTCATAGGTAAAAGATACCGACTTGAGACGTACATAGGATCCATCTTCCACCCATCTGGTCGACGCTACACTATTCCACACGCTGCTAGGCTGTGCTTTAGGCATATCGGTCACATCCCCTTGTCTTCTCCAACGCGACAGAATCGATTGCGCCTGATTTTTCGAATCCGACATTTCCTCCATGATCATCCGGGTACCATTGATGATGTCATTACCAAATTGATACTGTAGATTGACAGCCAGTGTATACTTATTGTAGCTCAATGTATTGTTCCACCCACCGAAGAAGGTCGGGTTTGCATTTCCGATCTGCACTCGGTCCAACTGATTAATCACCCCATCACCGTTGATATCTGCATAGATCATATCTCCCCCCTTAAACTGATGACCAGTTACCGACCCATAACGCATTATCTTTGGCGTACTGCCGTCTGCTTCATAGATTAGGTTTCCCTGTGCATCCTTGAGGTATGCATCTTCATCACGAGCATATACCCCAAGCGCCCGATAGCCATAAAATCCTCCAATCACATCACCTTCTTGCAGTTTGGAAGCAAAGCCATTACGAGTAGCAGCAAAAGATGCCGCATCAAAATTCTCGGGAAGCTTGATCAGTTTATTCCTATTAAGCGCAATATTAAAGAACGATTTCAATCGTGGCCTATCCTTACCTCCTCTTAGTACATCCACCGTAACGCCAAGCTCTATTCCCGAATTTTCTACCGTACCGAAGTTGACGTACTGGTTGGCGTATCCCAAGGTACTGGACAGCGACTCTTTTAATAAGAGGTCGTTTGTCGTGCGCTTGTAGATATCAAATTGGCCCGTGATCCGATCTTTTAGAAATCCAAAGTCGAGTCCCAGATTATACTCTGTTGTCCTTTCCTCTTTAATATTTTCGTAGGCAAATTTATCCGGGTATATATAGGTCTGTCCCATGTATCCGATTTTCGTGGCATACGCAATGTCATAGATGTTAGCTATTTTAGGCAGATTACCCGTGATACCAAAAGCAAAACGAGGTTTTAAGGTCGATATCCATTCGGCATTTCGGATTGCCCGCTCGCGTGTCATATCCCATGCAGCTCCTATTGCCGGAAATATCGTATAGGCATTTTCATTGCCATAACGCGAATCCCCCTCCGTCTTTCCAGTTACAGTCAGAAAGTAGCGATCCAATAAGGCGTAGTGTCCCTGTACAAACATTCCGAGATACCGTTGGTCCGTATATCCTCCATTAATGGCACTTATTCGCGCAGAGGCATCAGCCGAGCGCAACTGCGGAGATGCTCCGTTAAAGTAGCGTATTTCCATATTGTTGCTCTTATCGATGCTCAGATTGGCTACCCCGGTGACCGTAAGCCGGTGCTTTTCCTTATCAATAGGCTTCCACATGAGCTTATTGACATTATTCACCAAGAGTTGATACCCTTCCGATTGCATCCCCGCATTGTAGGTACTTTCTCCAGGGATCGCATCCGTCGCATAACTAGGCAAGAAATAATCGTCTGAGGCCTCCCTAAAATCGGTAGATACCTGTGTCGTAAATTCCAGGTTTGATAAAATCTTATAGTTGATACTTGTCGAGGCCATCAGCCGGTTTGCTTTAGATAGAAATTGGGAATAATCAATCAGTGCTAGCGGATTAAATCGGGAATAAAAGGAAACGCCTGCATTGCGGTCCACGAAATAATCCAGTCCATTCTTAGAGTACATCGGAAAATAAGCTGGAATCTGTCTGGCTAGCCGCAGCGGATTCATTTCATTATTCGCATTGATATCGTACGGATGTCTTGTACCGCGTTTGTCCGTCAGCGAATTTGTGTAAGTTAAATCTGCTGTGATCGACAATTTATCGGACACGCGATAATTCATGTTAAATCGGGTGTTGAAACGATCATATCCAGTTCCTTTGGTGGTACCATATTGGTTGGTATAGCCCAGCCCCCAGTAATAGTTTATACGATCACCACCACCACTCAGCGAGGTATTGTATTGCTGATAGATTCCGGTACGGCTTATCGCTTTCAGCCAATCGGTGTTATTATTAAATTTCCAGGCATCCGCACGTGTCATATCTCCACGCAGCTCGGGCAATGCCGAACCGTCATCACTTCCACCAGTCCAACGTTCGATCGAGTATATCCTATGCTCGTCTCCATTCAACATTGGGATACTGCGCGGCACTTCAGACAAGGTAAATCGTCCATTAAAATTAAATACCGGTTTACCACGTTTGCCGCGTTTTGTGCGTATTACGATTACCCCGTTGGCACCTTTGGATCCATACAATGCCGTCGCCGAAGCATCTTTCAAGATATCTATAGAGGCGATATCCGACGGATCAAGATCACCTATTGGACTAAATCCAAAATCCGAAATACTCTGCACCGAATAATTATTTCCGATCACCTCTGCACCATCAATGATCCATAATGGATCGTTGATACCGGAAATACTCGATATCCCCCGTATCCGGATGGAAGCGGCAGCGCCCGGGTCGCCGCTATTAGATACCACTTGCAGACCTGGAGCCATTCCCTGTAGAAACTGATCGACCGATACCACAGGAAGGTTTTCGATACCCTTCATGTCGATAGATGCTATCGAACTCGAAAGCTCTCTTTTATTGATATTGACAAACCCCAGATCGGCATCCGGTTTTGCGTTTGCCACGATCTCGACCTCTTCAATCTGTTTATCATCTATTTTCATGACAACATTTAGCCGTCCCGACACCGTAGCGAGATGAAATTCCTGCTTTAGATAACCCACCGTAGAAAACACTACTTTGGTAGCATTGACCGGAATATTGACCTGAAAACTGCCATCTTTTTCGCTTTTGTAAGCCGTTAGAATTAGATCAGAACTACTTACGAAAAGAATTGACACTTGTGCAAATGGATTAGAGAGCGCTTGTTCGTACACTTTTCCTGTCAGCTGCTTCTGTTGTGCAAAAGCCGAGAGAATAAACAACTGTACCAATAGGCAGATAATACTTTTCAAATTAATATGCTTGTACATATTTATAGGCTATTTAGGTTATAATACTTTGTTGACTATATGCACTACACCGTTGCTTCCCTGCATATTGCTAGCGGTTGGCAAAGTGGCAGCTACATTTGCCTGATACTGTATCCGGAAGGTATCCCATGCTCCCGAGAAGGTGAGGTACTCCCCCTTTTTATTTGCCAACTGGCCATTGAACACTCCATCCGTAAATAAATGTCTGTTAGTGACGATATGCCTGTTCACAATAGCTTTAGCAGCATCTGCACTGATTGTAGCCACGTTTATCCCTGCTGCGCTGATTGCTGCATTGGAAGGCGCAAAGACCGAGTAGGTAAAAAAACCTGTCAGCTGCAACTCTCCAGCCATCAGCGCTTTATCCACCAGCGACTTAAAACTGGAAAGATTGGTATTGGATTGAATTTCTTTCCATACTGTATTTTCCGTGTCCAAGCGATCCAGCGGTTTCAGAAAACCATCGATCTCATAGATAGCTCCTGTAGGTTTGGCCCATACCGGAGACGACGTTAGCAAATTCACCGCGTGGCCCGTATAATCGTAAAATTTGTTGTTGTCATAGAGGATGTATCCTTCATCCGTCGGATAAAACCGCTTTTTAAAGCCCCCGTCTGCATGCGCATCAAAATGAAATATTCCTGTTTTACATTCCTTTAATCTTGCTTCGAGCGCTACAGCATCCATATCCTGGGCAAAAGGAGATCCCCAACTTTCATCCGACTGTACCAAGAGCGTCTTCGGACTGTGCTGGTAGAACAATACGTCGACCAAGCCCGAACCCAATCCCTTATTTGTCATCATCCAAAACCATTGGCTGTATTCCTTGTATTTCATCATGATGCCAGATCGGACGCTACTCATTTCTGGCGATTCCATTAACCGATTGGTTTTATATATAAAGGAGTTGCTGGCCGGCGTCATTCCTTCTATCGATTCCAACACCGGGTTGCCAAAACGTATAAAACCAGTCAATGCATTCCACTGCGGGTCATTTCTTACCAGATCAGAGTGATACCAGAGATTAGCGTGCACACTGGATCGGATAATAGAATACATCACATGCGGAGGTACCGAATCCAAGGTATTATCCAGAATATCCATATAAGGTTCAAAGTATGCTGCTATAGCTTCATTGGTGGGGGCAAATAAGGTTGACAAGGTGTTCTCATCGGCTAGATTTCGGCCAAAGGAAAAGTTTTTATACAAGGTAGTATCCACATTGCCATTTTCGTCTACATCGCCTAGCACATATTGAGCGTGACGCTCCACCCATCGGCTAAAAATAGAAAGATCAGGGTCATTTGCCAAGGCCAGATCCGTACGCAGCGTCGGAAACAAAGGAGCATCCAAAACATGTACCACCCCATTACGGGCATCAATGTCGTATTCAGTTGCCGATATTTTTACGCCCTCCACATAATATGCCGCTCCGTCACCCTCGCCATACATATATTCAAAGTCACTCGCTTGTCCTGCAAAGAAGGATGGCGTTAGGATACGGAGGTTTTTACCGACGTTCTTACCCTCACTCCTGGTTTTATAGTTAGTGATCCTACTCTTACTAATCGCACTCTGCGTCGATGCATAACGCTTCTCTAAATCATAGGTATAGTACATACCATTAATAAAATGGTAATTTATATATGCACGTACTTCGGCCAAAGGTACCTGATCCAACGAATTGTACTTCAGTTTATCGAGGAAATACTCTTTAACAAAATCATCCTTAGGTGCTAGACAGGTATAAATAGCGGATTCGCTCAAAGATTTCCGTAAATCTGCTTTGTCTATCAGCGAGAGGAACACACCATACTCTCCTTTTTCTTCCAAAATACCTATTATGCTATTTCCCAAAGTACTCTTTGGATGGTAATATTCATTAAAGTGTTTGTTGCATGACTGCATAAAGCACATGCTGAAAAACAAAATAACTGTAAGGTAACGTAAATAATTAGCTTGCATAACTGCCGTTTTAGGTTTACAATTCCTGCTTAATATTCTTATAATTGATTCATAACCAATCGTCGCAAAACGATTTAATGTTGTTATGTACTACAAATATAATTATTAATAGATAAAATGCAAGCGTAAATTATTTTTTTAAAATTTTCTTGTGAACTTTAGCAGTTGACGACTTAAAATTCTGGAAAAATCAAGTAACCTTACCATTCAATCCCAGCGTCTCCCTATCCCCACCTAGACACTTAAAAACTGCATACTATCAACATAATTGGTATATTTAAGCAAGTTTTTTAAAGGAGGCATCATGAGTACAATTTCAAAGAGATTGAACAAAGAAGAAGAAAGAAAGCTAATTTCAAAAGCTGCGAAAAAGGCTTCATCTACTGCATATAGAATTTCTACAGCATTAGAATTGCCTATACAAGTTGTACAGGGAAAAAAGATAATTCTTAAGGAAGCCAATGGATCAACCCAAGAGCTAAAAGAAGTCCATCAAGTGAAAAGTCGGATTGCCTCTAAGGGCTTTATCAATATCGAAGATTTTGACTTACATCTTACTCAAGCGGATCTAGACGAGTTCAAGCTGGCATCCTGATACCCATTACTCAATACTAGCTAACCTCTTTAATTCTAATAAAAAAAACATACCTTTGATAGTATCAAATGATAGTATCACTTTAGTAATAATGAAACCACCTTACGACGTCACAGCACTTATACTAAACTTAATATCTACTATTTCTATAAAAATAGGTGAGGTAAATGCTAAGCATCTCATCAAGCAAAGTCCTACTCTTCGGAAGCAAAATCAAATCAAAACTATACACTCTTCGCTAAGCATTGAAGGGAATACACTAACCGAGGCTCAGATCACTGCTATCATTGATAAGAAGCGTGTATTGGGCCCCGAGAAAGATATTAAAGAAGTTTTAAATGCACTTGAAGTTTATAAGAAATTGAGTGAATTCAAATTTCATTCAGAAAGAGATTTTCTAAAGTCTCATAAATATCTTATGCAAGGTTTAATTGAGTCTCCTGGAAAATATCGGATCCAGGGTGTTGGCATAATAAAGGGTAGTCAAGTACAACACGTAGCCCCCCCAGCTCAGAATGTTGCATTCCTTATGAAAGACCTATTTCTTTATCTTAAGGATAAAACAGAACTAACACTTATCAAGAGCTGTGTTTTTCATTATGAGATGGAGTTTATCCACCCCTTTATCGATGGCAATGGCCGCATGGGCAGGCTTTGGCAGACGCTCATTTTAATGAAAGATTTTCCCATATTTGAATTTCTATCATTCGAAACACTCATAGCAAAGAATCAGGAACAATACTATGAGGCACTATCCACATCCGACAATGAAGGTAAGTCAACAAAATTCATTGAATTTATGCTCTCTATCATAAACCAATCTCTCGATCAACTTATCGAGACCGCTGTTAAAAAGCCCGATAGTACAGACAGATTAGCATTTTTCTTGGCGCATACTAATACATCTTTTACACGCAAAGACTATCTCAAAAAATTCACAGATCTCTCCTCAGCTACAGCAAGTAGAGACTTGAAAAATGGTGTAGACCAGGGCTTAATAGAAAAAGTCGGTGATAAAAAAAACACTATCTATCATAAGCTTTCTTCATAGAGCTTTTCGAACTAAAACAAGCCCCGATACACTCGAGGCCTGCTTTTTAGAGTCTAGTATCCCTAAGCAAGTTCGGGACTTCATTTAACTCAGTCTCTAGTCTCCAATCTAACTAAGTACTAAATACTACTCCTTCTTTCGCTGCAACAAGCGCGACATCGCGTAGCTCACCAGTGTACCCAGAGCCGCCATGATCACGGTCTGGAATAGGTCTCCGAGCGTAATAGACGCCCAGATACTGCACAGCGTACCACCTAGGGTACCTGCACGGATTTCGTTGATTTTCATATCTTTTTTGTTATACATGTAAGAAAAATGATGAAGTAATGCCATTTATCTAATCGTCATCTCGATTGAAGCGTAGCGGAATAGAGAGATCCACAAGCTATATATTAATCCTATACAGTTTGTAGACCTCTCCACAAGGTCGAGGTGACGTAAAGACTTAACTTCCTTCACTTGATAACTCCCCACCCATTAACCATTAACCATTAATAATTAATAATTATCTCTGCTTCTCCCTTCCCTACAGCATCAACCAGCTGGCTATACAACCGTCTATACGCCTTAGCCGATCTGTGCAGGACATAATCTCCGTCCTCGTCTTTCGTATAGCTCTCACCGACCAACAGGCAGCCTGCGGTATCGCCAAAGTTGTTGCCGATATGGATGTAGATATACTTGAAGTGGGGCACGTCCATCAGCTCGATCATACCGCGGTGCATAGTAGGGAATTTGCGTTTGTAGCGGGCGTTCATCCCACCATAGGTATTCAGCCGAAGCGTATAGGTCCCTGCCGGAATAGCCGTAGATCCCTTAATCTTCTCCTCCCGAACCAGATCCTCCAGACCATAGCAGAAAAACTCGTCATCTAGATAGATCTCAGACAGGGTACTATTCTTTCCCTGCCTGACACGTTTTACCGTTAGCCTCATGGCGCTCCCTCACCCTTGTCATCCCGAAGTGAATTCGGGACAGGCTCTCCTTCATCTGTCATTGCCTCCAACACCCCCAATCCGAGAGCGACATACTTGATAATATTCAGCGCCTTTCCAGGCAGCTTGACCGGCGCCAGCAGCACCAACTGTACCACTGCGCTTATTTTCTTTAGAATTTTGTGCATGTTTTTTTTGTTATGTGAGGAAGGTGAGGAAAATGATGATGGTTATGATGGTTACTTCCGTACCAAAAAAAAACAGACTGCTTTCCCGAAGTAAATTCGGGACACTGCGACACAGGCTACCAATGACAGATTACCTATGGTGAGCTCGCAAGCTCGGTTCGTAAATCCATCTCGTCATCGCGAGGCCACGAAGCGATCTATAAGCGATATATCGTAAAGCCGTTTTTAAGATTGCTTCGTCTCCGCCTACTGGCTGGATCCTCGCAAAGACGGATTAAAGTTACGCACTGTCATTAGACCTCCTTTGTGTTTGCTAAAAAACTTACCTCTCGCAGTGACGTACAGGCTCCGCTTTCCTCACCTCCCTCACTTTCCTCACCCTCTAACTACTATGAAACCACGATCTCTCCCAGATAATAGCTTCCTGAGGTCTTCACCCCGTCGCGGTGCCCTGTGAATACCCAGCCTACCACATGATCGCCTGCATAGACCGGTGGAAAGTTAAAGCTCATGGTACCATCGTTGCGGGTTGCCGATTCCAGGATACTGAAAAACCGCTTCTCCTTATTGTACATCAGGAGGATCACCGAGTCATCCGCAAAAGCGTTGAACCGGTTTACCTCCGTACTCCAGCTCACGCTGATCTCCTGCGGAGCAGACTCCGTCCAGGCCACTCCCAATAAATTGGACAGCGCCCCCTTGGCCACCACAATTGACCCATAGTCCAGCTCTAGGCTCGGATAGGTACCGATCACCCCGTACGACAGCAGGTGCTGCAGCGCCTTGTTGTACCCCGTAGAGCGTCCCTGCAACGGATCCGAGTACCCCAGGTTAAGGAGATCCTTTATCGGCGAGAGAAAACCCACCCCCAATGCAAACCGGGCGCGCTGTGCCAGCTGATCCTCCGAAGCCGCTTTATTACTACGTCGGGCCACCGATCGGACATAGTCTACGCTACGCCAGTTAGAGCCGACCACACTACCTACTTTGCCGGAATAAGCTCCGACAATTCCTTTTAAAAATCTAGCCATTTAATTGTTTTTTAAAGTTTAACCATTGTGCATGCATGCTGCATTTATTCCTGATATCAAGCGCTAAACTAGGCAGATGATGGCACCGATAGGAAGTAATGGCACTAGATGGAACAAGATGATACGATACGGGACAGTACGTCCCATTATTCAGGTTTATAAAACCAATTCCCCAAATGAAAAATCCGTATGAATGAAGAGCAGAACAAAATTCTCATTTATATTAAGACGTAATTATATTGCGTTTAACGGCAATTTTATGTAGGTTTGAATATATTAATACTAAAGATATCAGAGCTGCTTCTGATTAACTAACCCTTGGACGAATAATACGTCTATACTAATCTATTCGAAAGATCATTTCCAAAATGAAGGTGTATGATACATATGATGATGATCAGTTGGTCAAAAAAACCCAACAAGGCAATCAAATGGCCTTCACGGCGTTGTACAATAGACATTGGATGTTCCTTTTCCTTCAGATCAATAAGATCGTACAGCAGGATGATGAGGCCCTAGATATCGTCCATAATATCTTTGAGCGGCTATGGAAAGACTTTCCCAAAGAAATCAAAAGTTTCAAAGCCTACTTATACCAGATGGGACGTTTTGCCTCTATTAACTACATCAACAGCAGCAATAGAAAGTCCCAATTTCTGGAACATCTATATGATTTTCAGGAAAAACATTCCAGTGGTCTCGCAGAGCGCGTACAATACGGAGAGATACTCGAGATCCTACATCGAGAAATCGAAAACCTACCTCCCAAAGCGCGAGAAATCTTTATCAGAGCCCGTATCAATGAAGAAAGCTACAAAGACATTGCGGCCGATCTAGGCTTATCCTTACAGACGATCAAGACCACCGTCTTTCGCATCACCAAAACATTAAAAAAGAAAATCCCCTACATCAAATTATTTTTTTTGAATTAGTTTGTATACCGAGTCGATTTTGGTTTGTCTTATATATAGCATACAGACTGAATTATGACTAACAAACAAGATCTATTTGAGCGTTACCTATCCGGCAATTGTACTCCCGAAGAACAGGAAGTAGTTGAAAGCTGGTATGCCCATTATTTAAAAGAGACGACGAGCAAAGAGATCGACACTGCCCGGTTTGAACATGTGTTAAGCAGCAGAAAACCTTTGTTTGCACGCACGAGTAAGCAGCACACCTTTTCTATGGGCCTGCGCATCGCCGCGAGCCTTCTCCTATTCTGTACCATCAGCGGACTCCTCTATACCTATCTCCTATCCACTCCATCAGATACAGAACATGCAGCACTAGCCGAGGTATACCCAAAGGTAGGCCAAGGGTATATCCAATTTGGTGGCCACAACTATGCCATAGATACCACACAAAAACACATTAAGATCGATCTTCAAAACATTCGGCTAGAAGGTACAGATGTGACTTTAGCACTCCATTCCCCTGACAGCCGCGAAATAAAAATAAAGTCTCCCCTTTCGCATAATCTAACGGTACAGCTTACCGATGGTTCGACTGTCATGCTGAATAGCGGATCAGAACTAAGCATCCCCAAAGATTTCTCCGACACCCATCGATCGGTAAGTCTAACAGGAGAAGCCTTTTTCGATATTTCCAAACGCACAGATCCAAAGTCATCTTTTCGCGTTTCCTTCTTAGCACATCAAGTCGAGGTCCTGGGTACCAGTTTCAATATCAACGCTTCTCCAGAAGTCCCCGAACTCCGAGTCTCCTTATTTACAGGAAAAGTAAAACTTATCAAGGGCAAGGAGTCTACCTTCTTACTGCCTGGCGACAGTTACGAATACAATAAATCCAGTGGGGAGACCTCCGTACATAGACAAGTCGCATTGGATAGTGACCGTGCCTGGACCACGGATGTCTTTATATTCGAAAGTGAATCGATAAAAGAAGTCACTGCATTGCTCGCCCGCTGGTACGGTATCGACATTGTACTGGACGCTTCGGTCGATCCCAAAGAATCCTTCACCGGTATCCTATCCCGCCAAAAGAGCCTGCTTCAGTTATTAGAAACAATAAACAGCAACAACCAATATAATTACCAAATCGATATGAAAGAAAGGAGAATTACGATACAGAAATCATAAGCGCAAAAAAAACTGGAACGCCAGGCGCTCCAGTATGTATTTAATAAAATGTTAATTTAACTCGTACTGCCCTGAGAAAGCATCAAGTACGAATCTTACTAACCTTATTCACAAATATATGATAATAATACCAAGCCTAAAAAAGTATAAAATACTTATCATGAAATTGAATATCATCACATTTCTAGTGGCTTTTGTTTTTCAGCTCAACGCGTCCACCTTTGCACAAAAAGTAACGTTGGAAAAACAGAACAGTTCCTTAAGAGAAATATTCAAGGAAATAAGAAAGCAGACCAACATCGACTTCTTCTTCTCGGACAAGATCATTGACGACAGTAAAAAGTATAGCATAAGGTGTGAAAACACCCCGCTGAAGCTTGTCCTAGAAAATATTTCCAAACAGACCGACCTTCAATTTACCTTAGAGAATGAAGCCATCAAGGTCACTTCTCCTACCGTGACAGGCAGTCTCGTCCAGACCCATATTAGCGGCTATGTATTTGACAGCAAAGGCAACCCCATATCCGGGGCCAATATCCGCGTCAAAAACACACCGTTTAATACCCATTCGGACGCAAATGGAAAATTCAGCGTTCCCATCCGTGACGATTACAAAACCGTCATCATCACGCATATCAACTACGCTTCCATAGAGCTACCGATTTCCAAAAAGCTGGCCAATGTCATCCTTCAGGATCGAGAAAACGAGCTGGAAGAGGTAATCCTGAATGTAGGTTACGGCCAGACCAAACAGTCAGACCTCACCGGATCCGTAGTACAGCTTAATGCCAAAGAACTCGAAGGCTTCGCTCCACATCAGGATATTGCCTCCATGATACAGGGAAAAGCCGCGGGGGTCAACGTACAGATCAGCAGTGGCGCTCCCGGTGCGGGCGTATCCGTCAATATCCGCGGTACCACTTCCTTGACCGGCAACAGCCAGCCCCTATGGGTAATAGACGGTATCCCGCAGTACAATGTCAACGGCAATGATATCGGCGATATCCTCTACGATCTCAATGTGGGCGATGTAGAGACCATAGACATCCTGAAGGATGCTTCGGCGACGGCTATCTATGGTTCGCGGGCGGCCAATGGTGTCATCATCGTAACCACTAAAAAAGGGAATAGAATACAGACACCCCAACTGGATGCCAGCTTCAACTACGGTTTTCAAAAACAAAGAGATAGCTTCCGAACCCTCAAAACCGAAGAATTCAAACGCGTCATTACCGATGCCGCACGTAACTATTATTACACCACCGGGACCATTCCGACGACAGGCAGCATCAGCACCATACTCGATGCCTCCCAAGCAAAAACCGGTACCGAAGTCGATTACCTATCTGCTCCCTTCTTATCCAATGCTTTCCTCGATGGCAATACCAATTGGTGGGACGAAATGACCCGCACCTCCAATGAGAAGAAGCTCGATGTATCACTCCGTGGCAGCACCCCTACCAACAATTATTTTATTGCATTCGGCATGCCTATGCAACAGGGTATTATCAAAGGCTCTGACCGAAATGGCTTTACGGGACGGATCAACTTTGACGCCAAGATAATGGACAAACTTACCGTAGGGCTCAATTTCAACGGATCCCTAAACAAACAGAATAACCAAGACGGGATGCTTGAAAAAATCTGGAACTTCCGGCCTGATTTCCCGATGTACGATGAAAACGGAAAAATATTTATCCCGGGCTACTACGAAGAAAATCCACTCACTACATTAGCGAACCGCAATTATAACGAGCGTAAGGGATTAAATGGCAACACCTACTTACAGTATAACTTCAGTCCCAACCTGTTTGTCAAATCTTCCATTGCGATCTCCTATAGCCAAAGCTTTTCAGACCGATTCCAGACCGAAGGCACTGTAAACTCGACCCATAAAGGGCAGGCCAATATATCCCAGATGGAAATGGCCAATTGGATATTTGAGAACATAGCAAGCTATAACAAAAAGTTCGGCACACTGCACGACCTTTCTGCCATGATCGGTTTCTCCATGGAAAATGGGGCTACCAAAAACTTCGCTGCCGGCGCCCAAAACTTTCCCGACCAGTACATCATGACCAACCTGACCAGTGGGGCCACCGCGATGAAACCCACTTCCTCACATACGTCTACGGCCATGGTTTCGGGCTTCTCCAGATTAAATTACAAATTTGACGACAAGTACATCCTAACCGGTACCTTCCGTACCGATGGATCATCCCGTTTCGGTCCCGACAAGCGCTGGGCCTACTTCCCTTCCGGAGGTATCGCCTGGATGCTCAACAAGGAAAAATTCATGCGTTTCTTAGATCCCGAACTATTCAACCAGCTAAAAATACGCAGCTCACTGGGCGTTTCAGGCTCCCAGGTTCTAGGCAATAACGATTGGCGTTCATTATACCAGGCCGCACAGTTTGATGAGTCGCCCGGGTACGCCCCCTTCCAATTGGGCAATAATAACCTACGCTGGGAGAAAACAAAAACCTGGGAAATCGGTCTTGACTTCGCCCTGCTCCACAACCGGATAAACGGTTCTATTGGTTACTATGATAAGCAGACGAGCGATGTCATCTACAACAAGAACATCCCTTCCAGCAGTTCATTTATATCCGTAAAGGAAAACATCGCCAATATCCAGAACAGCGGTCTCGAATTCGGCATACAGGGTGATGTGATACGCAAGCGGGATATGGTATGGTCCCTTAATTTTAATATCGCGGGCAATAAAGCGATCGTCAAGAAAATCAACGGCGTAGACAAATTCATGGATCTATATGCGGCCAATGCGCTGGCTATCCGGATGGAAGAAGGCATGCCATTGGGAAGCTGGTACGGATTCAAATGGAGCGGCCAATACTACCAATCCATGGAAGAATACAACCTCCTCTCCAAACAAAATCCGACTACTGGAGCCAAAATATTCTACCAGAACAACACAAATACCGTTCGGCCAGGAGATCTACGATTTGAAGACATCAATAACGACGGACTGGTCAATAACGATGACAAGACTTTTCTAGGCAATTCGCAACCCAAATTTTTTGGTGGGTTCGGAACCTCATTCCGCAAAGGAAACCTTTCCCTCAATGTCAATTTTGTGTACAGCTATGGAGCGACGAGATACTGGTATACCAATTCTGCAAACTGGTACACCACAGGCTTGTTTCTTAAAAACTACCCAGATTATGTACTCGATTCCTGGACTACCGAAAATCGGGCTGCACAATGGCCAAGGATGTCCTTTGGTCAAGGCTCGTCAAATACCTTTTCAGATTTCTGGATTTCGAAAGCAGACTACCTGAAAGTCTCCCTGATACGGCTTAACTATCGCGTTCCGAATGAATTATCCAAAAGAGTATTCGGCGGTTACATCGATCTTTCCGTCTCCGGGACAAATCTATTTACCATTACAAACTACAACGGAATAGATCCCGAGGGCAACTTTAGGCTCACCGGAGGAGCCACAGGAATGGGGACCGATTGGGGGGTATATCCATCCATGCGTTCGTACAACTTCTCTATTAGATACTCGTTAAAATAAATAAGATTATGAAGACTCTAATTTTACGTATCACACTCAGTATATTCCTCGGTCTGACCTTCATCGGCTGCGAAGATTTCATCACCCAGGATCCCAAATACCTGCTCACACCAGAAGCAGCTATCACCGACGAGAATTCTGCACAGAATCTGCTCAATGGTGCCTACGCGGCTGTTGGCTCCAATGATTATACGGCACGATTTTCAGGAGGCTTTAGCTCCATGCTCGGTTCGTACCAGTACAACAGCTCTGCCTACAACATGAATATGCAAGCTACCGGCGATAATGATGCCCTGTGGAAAATATTCTACACCACCATTAATAGAGCCAATGCCGTACTGGAAAATGTATCCAAACTGCCTGATGACAGTTTTAAAAACCCTGCCCGGAAAAAAGAAATACTAGCCGAAGCCAAAGGCCTACGCGCATTTGCCCACCTCTATACATTTTGGTACTTCGGGCGCTGGCGTGACGAACCAAGCTCCGAATACGGACTTATATTCAGAGATCAGATGGCCGAACTGACCAATGTCTATCAACCCCGTCTAAACATAAAAGACTCGTATGATAGGATCATTGCCGATCTGGATGAAGCCATTGCCAATTGTCCCAACTACAGCACCGGCAAACGTGTTTCCAAACAGCTCGCAAAAGGTCTAAAAGCCAAGTTGCTCCTTAACCGCGGCTGGGACAACGATTATAAGGAAGCCCTGGTATTGGTCAACGACGTGATCCAAGAGGCGACAGCAGTCGGGATAATACTTGAACCATCATTGACCAAGCTCTACGAGAACAGCTGGGATTCAAAAGAACTCCTTTTCTGCCGCTATCGCGAGCAGACCGACGATGTAGTGTCTGCCTATAATTTTACCTACGGTTACAATTACGCCATCACAGGCTTGCCGACCGTCACCCTCGCAAAAGCTATTCTTGAAAGCGATTCGCGTTTTGGCGAAGGCTGGGGAATGGTAAGATACCCATCGCTCACGCCCAATACGACCAATTTTCGTCCAAAAAAACTCTGCCGCAAAGGACGCTTTATCGGTGGCGACAATGACAAGTATACCACCTATTTCTTACGTCTTACCGAATTGTATTTAATGCAGGCCGAGTTAAAATACCGCACCGGCGAGCCGTTGACTGCAGCTGTAGGCCCTATCAACACCATACGCTTCAGATCCAATCTAGGCCCCTTGGCTCCGGCTACTCCTACCGCATTCGAGAAGCTTCTATTTGATGAATATTTTAAAGAATTGAACCTGGAGAATGATGCCGACTGGATGGCTTCCCTACGTCTCAAAGGAGCCAATGGGCAGGCCATGATCTACGAATTCAGAGGCGGGACAGTAGCATTAGAAGAGGACAGATTCGTTTGGCCTATTCCTACTTCAGAAATAAAATTCAACAAGCTAATAAAGCAAAATCCAAGTTACGAAAGTCTAGTCTATTAGTTATGAAGAACAATCAATTTATATATACCTGTCTCTTGATACTTTTTGTTTGGACAGGTTGCAAAAAGGAAGAAAAAAGCCCGGATGCTTATCAAGAGCTTGCGACCGATATCTTATTTGAGAACATTAACGTCGGCCGCTTTCAACATCTGATACCCAGCGAACCGTTTAAGGTCAAGTTAGCGACCTTTAATGTCCAGAAAAATGGCAATGATTGGAGCGGATTTGCGGTATCCAATCGCAATCATCGTCTATACGTCACCAATGCCGGTGCTGTAGATAGTACCCGATTCAGTGTATACACCAATATTGTGCACGCCGGAGGCAACTTCCTAGTCGCCAAGACCAACGACGACAACGCTTTCGTCCGTTTTGACCGCCCTATACAGGTAGACCGCGTATTGGTAGCCAACACCACCCAGGTATGGCAGACTATCAACTACGGTCAGGGCAATGCTACACTTGGCTTTACGTTTTCCCCGGGCACAAGAGCGCTTAACATCACCGCCAAGGACTATGTCAAGGTTATCGCTACAGGCTATCAAAACGATGTAGAAACCGCAAAAGTAGAATTTCTACTGGCCGATCGGCGCTCCGATGCCCTCCTACGCAACTTCACCATCGTCGACTGGATGCCCATGGAGCTAAGCAGTCTAGGAAAAGTAGACAAAATTTTATTTCAACTCGATTCCTCCGACAAGACCGCCGGCAAGATGAATACCCCGCCCTATTTTTGTTTAGATGGATTCAGATTTTCAGAACAGTTATAATATCAAAGACATGAGAACTCGCAATAAATTAATAATAGCATTTAGCATTTTTCTAACCCTATTCACTAGCAGCATCAGTGCTCAAAACCGAAAGGTCAATCTCAAGGAGAATCTCCCTTTTAGCGAGGTGCTTCAAATGGCCAAGACCGAAAACAAGCTGATATTCCTGGACTTCGGTTCTATCACCTGTAAGCCCTGCCTCTACATCAAACAGAAAGTGCTCACGCTGGACAGTGTTGCAGATTTTATCAACGCACGTTTTGTTTCGGTAGATTACAATACCGGCGAAGAGAAAAAGCGGCTTCAGAATGTATACCATGTCGTGGGCGAACCTGTACTCTTGATCCTAGACCAAGAAGGCAAGCTGATGCACCGTATGTATGGAAAAATGGAGGGCGACGAACTGATGGCTAGATTCCGTCGCGGGATCGATCCCAAGAAAAACAGTATAGCCATGGATGCCCGTTATGAAAGCGGAGACCGCTCTACCGATTTCATTCTGGATTATATGGAGGTGCTACACAACGCTGGCGAGGTGCAAAAAATGAATCATATTTCCAAGGACTTCTTGGCCGGCCCACTAGAGAATCTTAAAAAACCAGAAGTATTTCCTATTTTCTTCAAATACGTAGAAGATCCCGCTAGCAGAGAGATGCTATACATCATGGATCATCGAGCAGAATTTGCTAAACTTTTCGGCGAAGGTAAAATCGAGGGCAAGATTAACAAACTATACGGCATGAGCAGCATCAAGTATTTATATGGGCACAGCAATCCATTGGAAGACAGCACATACACGACCATCTTAGCCTATCTCACCAAATCTGACCACCCCAAGGCATCAGAATGGTTATGCTATCTTGTACCTGCACAATACAAATTTAAAGAATGGAGCAAGATGGGCGATGAAATAAACGCCATCTACCGTTATAATATCTTAAAGGGCAGAGCAGGAGCTTCCTTCAAGGACATGATGATCACCCAATACCAGATGTACTGCAGCGATCCCAAAGCCCTGCCGCAGGCGATCCAATGGTGCAAAGATCTACAGATCGGAGCCGACCAAAAAACAGTCGATCAATACAATAAAACCATCGAGGCTATAAAAGAAAAGATAAAAAAAGGTCCAGCCATAGAAGATACACTAGACTGGCAGTAAATAACAGTACAGGCCTGCAGGAGTGCAGGCCTTCCTTATTATCAACTGCGGATCGGCATTGCTCCCCAATCATATCGCCCCCTACAGGAGCCTAAGTTGGCTATGCTTCGACTCGGCTATGGCTGCCGTTCGACAGCAGGGCGAAGCCCAGCCGAAGCGCAGTAAAACACCGACCGAACAGCAGCCGAATCAGTCCCGAACCAGTCTCGAAGCAATCCCGAAGCAGTGTCGAACAACAGCCGAACAAGAGTCGAACAGTAACCGAACAGTAGCCGAAGAGCTGTCAAAGAAAAAGTCTATAAAGTTTAATTAGATCCGCCCCCTGCGTTTGCTTTCCTGTATCATCTCTTCCAGATCTTCGACGTAATAACAGTGACGCTCCCCGACTTTGCGGGGTACCAGTTTGCCTGCATTTACAAAGCGGTAATAGGTCGAACGGCCGATACGCAGTATATCCAGAACCTGCTCGATATCCAGCAACTTCCGTTCGCGCATTGAGGGTTGCTGCACCGCATGCTGCGCCAATAAGCAATCCCGTATCTGCAGCATGTAATCACGCATTTCGCGTGCATAGCTATGTATTTCGACTAGGTGTATAGCGATATCTTTAGGAAGATGTTCCATGGTTATTCCGTAAATTGGGGCTATAAACCGAAAAACCCGAAAGACGCCATCGCTGGCCCCTTTCCTATACAGCCGGTTAACAATAAATAATAAACATATAATCTCTTTATAGCGCGATCATCTCGTCCCAGCCTTCGTGCGATAGCGATTCCCTGTCAAGCAGAAATGCATCCAGTTTAGGCTGCTGCCTACGATTCACATTCAATCCCGAATTGATCTTCGCATAACTGCTATTATCTCTAATACTCTCATTCACCGAATGAGTCAGTTTCAAAACCTTGTCCCCTACCTTAGGTTGCTCAACGTACAGCATATTTACATAAGTACCCCGCTTCGTTGTCAGGAACCAATTGGCGAGTAACCATTTCTCGATATCCACCGAGTTGAGTGAAGTAGCTATTTTCGTACCGTCGCGCAGTATGAAGAAATACACCCCATCCTCAAGGGAGATCATTAAAATATCCTTTATCCGCACCTTATTATCCACATAGATCACAGCCGATCCGTAGACCAGGTCCAGGTAACTCATCAAAAACAACATCTTCCGACTCTTCAACCATGAATCCAGATAATTCGCAGCCCGCTTCTTGCGATCTTCGACCCCCACCTGCCCCAAGAGGCGGGCTGGCGCCCAGTATAGTACTGCCAGCACATATAGCAGTAGCGGGACAAAGAAAAACGGAAAGTCCGTGAGCCAGTACGCTGATTTAAATATCATCCCCAGATGCGAGAATACCAGTATCTGGAGCAAGATCATATTCAGCCCCACAACAGGCAGCATAGCTCCAACCATATATATGGTATTTTTAAGTATTCTTGATTGATCTGCCAGCCTACCGAATACCCAGCGATAGACCGCCGACACCCAAACGGCGTAAATAATATTCAACACGGTAGTACCCAGCAGCAGCAACAGTATTCCCGCGCCCACCTTTAGCTCGCCCTCGATGATCCGGTGTCTCAGATTCGTGACGACAGCGATGATAGCAGCTACCATAACGATGAGAAGCCCACGGCCAATATGAAAAATAACATTATACCAATTAATCCCAAAATAGGTTCGTCTTTCCTGTTTAGATAAGTCCATAATATTCCAAAAAAAATCTGTATCGGTCAATAAATCAGAACCCTAAATATACAAAAAAAGTAGAACACATATCAACACCAACAAAATAAACGCCCCTATTTCGCAGACCATTACTACATTTTTGCAACCCCCATATCATCATTTCGCTCCAAAAGGCCAAAACTGAGGTACATTTTCGTGTACTTCGGCACTTTTGCCCCTTCTGACCCATTGTAACCAAAAGACACAGTTTTTAATTTTGAGAGAACAAATTATTTATGTATGAAACAGAATTTTGACAACGCAGGCTTTGCCAACACGCAGGCCAATGTACTGAACCTACCACCTGCCGTCAGGCTGGTCGTAACCAATCGCATCCGCACCGATATAGACGGATGGCTATTAGACACCTTCGAAATGAGCAGCAGCCAACAAGTGCAGCTCCAAGATCTATCCCCCGCATTCAAACAACAGATAGCCGATGCCGTGGCAGACAGCTGGGATGCCGGGCAGCTCGTCCTATTCGACAAGCAGGTGCAACCCTACAAAGGCCGCAGCAGCGAAGAGCAGACGCCCAAGGATGTGGTACTGGAGAAAATGGGAATCACCTCCCAGAATGTTCAATCGCAGGCTATAAGCGAGAGCCAGCAGGTATCGATCCGTATCCAGTACAGGTAACGAGCGTACCCTATTAGGAAGATAGCCGTGCTGAGCCGAAAACCAGCACGGCTATCCGACTAATAGCAGAACAATCACACAAATGATACGAAGCCTTATTGTCCAGCCCCAGCGCTACTACCCCCATGCCCGCGAGAGCCGGGAACTACCGCGAGGTAGCAGCTACCGTATGGCCTACGGCGAGGCCAAGAGCTGGTATATCGATGACAGCTGGTGCAGTATACAATGGTACAAGAGCAAGTACATCCTGCCCTACTGCATCGAGGTCGAGGCCAAGGAGTCGCTCTACCTACCGGTATCGATCAGGCATCCCGATATACACTGGCAGTATATGCTACAGGGCGGTTACGGCATTGATGAGCTAACAGATCATGGACTCCTCCTGCCCGAAGGCTACCAGCACCAGATCTATGCTGCATGCGGCGACTTCTTGAGCTATGTACCTCCAGGCCGCCACCTTATCGTTGGGTACAACATCGTGACCGACTGGCTAGACAAACATCGGGATACTCAGGTACCCCCGGCAACGGATATGCCCCAGATCCTGCTACCAGATCGCCTATACCGTAGTACGCCAGCACCCATCACGGCCGATATGCTAACGGAGCTTTACTACATACTAGAGCACCCCAACATAACGGGCATCCAACAGGATACCAACATCTATGCTGCTGTGGGGCGTTTACAAAGCCTACATGCCCAACAGGAAAATCCCGAACCCGTACCGATCCATCCCCTAGCACAAAAAATAGAGACTATACACCAACATATCGAGCACTGCTTAGCAAACAACAAGGTGATACCCAGCATCCGAGAACTAAGTACCAAATTTAAGATCAGTCAAAAGCGCCTGCATAAAGCCCATAAGAAGCTATACGACAAGAACCTATCGCAGCACATCAGCGATAGACGACTAGAAGAGTCTGTCCTACTGCTAAAAAGCGGTTCCAGCGTAAAAGAAGTCACCTTCATCTTGCACTACCACGATATCCCTGCCTTCAGCAACGCCTTTAAGGATAAGTACGACGTAGCTCCCAGTCAATATCAGTAATAAACACGTGCCGTCCGATTTTTACAACTGACGGGGGAAATTATTACAACCAGATCGCAGCACCCCCTCTCTATCTTTGCTAAAGACAATAACATAACTATATAATAACACTATAAACAAGATCACTCGTTCACTTGCGTAGTGAAACGAAGTCCCGACATAGTCGGGGATAACTAGATAACAACAAAAACAATGACAGCAGTAGCGACATATCATCCATCAGGTACAGCACAAGCAGGTACACACAGCGCCTTGCGGATAGCCTCCGCAGCTATAGGCCATCCCTTATGGGGGCAGACCTACCCTATGCGCTATCTGGGTGGTAGAAATCGGAGCTACTGCTACCGCCCGTTATTCAAGCGGATACGGCGTAGATTTGCGGTATACCCGTGAGGCGGTAAGACATTAACGAGATGACCAATAAGGAGTCCTGACGTCGTCTTTAGAAAAGTCCTCGGGAGAGGCAAGGAAAGGGCCTATGACTGATCAAAAAAATTGGACGCAATGAGATCGGTGATGACTGTAAGATCTTAAGTTAATAAGCAGTGGATAAGGATCAGTTAAAACAAATTATGATAGTTAGTTAATTAAAATCATACAGTTATGGCATGGTTTAATTATACAGGTTCGGATCCATCAAATCCGAATCACTATACATTAGCGACGACACCTCCTAGTTGTGGTACCACAGAACAAAGAATCTGTGCTATTAATGCAACGAACAACGGAAGCGACAAGCCTATTTTGGATGCATCTCTTTTATCCGAAATGGTACGAGCTCTAGAGTTTCAGGCGAACGAACCTAATGTACAGTTAAAGGCGCGTTAATCCTTAATGGATTACGTTCAAAAAGTTGATTCCTAGGGCTGATCAACTAAAATAAGCATTGCTAGACTTTAGAAAGGGCATGGATGATCTCCATGCCCTTATAATTTAACAGCTAGTTATCCTCTTTCGAAAACTCCTCGATTACGAGTACTTCTATATCACGACTTCCATATTCTGCTTTTATGCCATAGGTAGCCAATTGTCTATTAAGCTCTTCTAGTGTTCTGTAAGGGTGAATCTCCATCTTCACATCGGATTTGACATTATCGACAACAGGTGGAAACATCTCCTTTAAATCTGTAAAGCCTGCAAATACGGCTGTGCCAATATAAGTCATAGACTCCTGATCTTTTGGAGCTTGATAAGCTTTTAGTGTAGTAGTGTTCAACTCCAATACCCTCATGAGTTTCATCCCCCTAGAGACTTTTACCCCCAAGAATGTCTCAAGATCCTTTAACACAATCCGCGCTTGCAACGAGTCTGGCCGAGCTATACTGTCATAGCGTTCGTAGCAGACCTTATTCGAAATATCCCAATAAGGATCATTTTCAAAATTATAATATCGCGTCGAATCCCTTACATTCCAGACCAGTCGGTCCATGCGAGGCATGTAATTCGACTGCTGTAATTTCCCTCTTGACGCAAGCGCTCTCAATGCTGCAAAAATCGAAGCATTATACAATGAACTTTTGATCAAACCATTTGCGCTATCCGTTTCGAATTTCCAGCCTTGATAAGGCACACCATCCTTATACCCCGTAATCGTAACTCCGATTTTCTTATCGCTATCTGATAGCTCCCGCTTACCATAATCATCTTTCAACGGTAACTGAATGCTTTTCTCATAGTAAAGCTTTTGAATACTCTCTGCCGTAATAAAGTTGCTTGTCGTTATCGCTTGTACCTTGCCTTGATAAAGGAGAACAGCATGTGGTACCGAGCGGTGCGGAAACAAACTTTTGAGGTAGCTGTCTGCATAGATTACAGGAAGATTTACTTTGTTCTCCTTAAGATAGGCATTCGATGAAAACAATTTTTCTAAAGTAGCCCTATCCTGCCAACCGACCATAATGACCTCAAATATATTAGGATATTGACTCTGCAATTGCTGAAGCTTGGGCATAGACTCAATGCAAGTACCACAGGACGTATCAAAAAAGTCCAATAACACGACTTTGTTTTCCAGTGTCCTCCAATCTACTCTTTTCAGCCCACCCCGCATTAACTGTACGGTAGATGGTGCTGTAAATGTATCCCCTACATACAGCCGTTTAGTCAAATCAGGCCTCCACTTGGGCTGAGCCTGTAAAATCCCAGTTCCTAGAACCAAGCTTATAAGTAATATTAAATATTGCATCTGTTATCTTTTATTTTGTGGTATACCGCCTATGCTGACCAATGTCTCCGACAGGCGAAACGCATACCGTAGATCACCTGCAGGCAGCACGTACTGCTCTCCATCCAATTGACGGTTTAAAGTCTTCTTAAACCGATCATCTAGATTGAGTCGCTTGAGATCAGCCCATCGCCGCCCCCTAAAAACTAACTCTTTACGTCTCTCCTCCAAAACTGTTTTCAATAATCGTTCTGGATCTGTTTCAGTTATTATAGGGTAGACAACTTCTTTCTTCCATCTAGACTTTCGTAAGGTGTTCAGGGCTAGTAATGCTTCAGGGATCTTACCGATACGAGTAGCTGTCTCAGCCTTCACGAGATATATTTCGCTATTAGTGATCCCCATAAACAGTTCGAAAGCATTCTCTCCGTATCCACCTTTGAAAAAGAAATCTCCAACTTGATTTAGACTGGGCCTGAAGAAAACAACCTTGCGCATATCATCAGCTGCATATGAGCTATAAAGATCCCGATCGACCATTGCATTCGTGCCCGACATCAATCCAGCAGACACACTCGATATGGGTAGGAGAACTTCTACATTGAATCGTTTTACAGGATATTCATCAGTTGCTTTCAGTGTATTATAATCCATCAATTCAGGGGCAAGTCGCAAACAGGAATCTGCATAGCGATAAGCATTGGTAAAATCCCCCATATTCAGATAAGTACGGGCTAATCCGCCGTAGGCTGCTGCTTTCGATGGTCTGCCTCGTACAGATTCATTAACAGGAAGATACCGCACTGCTTCTTTAAAATCCTTTAATATCTGATCATAGGTCTGCTCCAAAGTAGCCCGAGTGGATCCATCATCTACTCCGGGACTCAATCGCAGTGGAATGCCTAATTCGCTGGATGCCGCACTCGCCTGATACGCGGGACAATGCACCTCTGTCAATAATTGAAAGACAAACGCCCTAAAGAAATATGCTGAACCTAGGTTCCTATTAAAATTGGCACGATCCTGATCGGCATCCACCTTACTCAATATATCCATTGTCTGATTAGCATAGTACACTGCCTTATAGGGGCGCTGCCATTGTGTTACATCCGTATAGGGCCTATCCCTCCACAGATATGTATTACGCTGATCTTCTGTAGCCGACTCCCACACTACTTTAGAATTGTAATAGTCATCCACACCTAACTCGCCCCAAATCGGGTAGCCCATATTCATGGTTCCATAATCATTCAGTAAGTGCGTAGCATCTTCTATGGATTGGGGCACTACCATCTTGATGTCCTGTTTTTTGTCAAGAAATTGATTACAGGCTGAAAGGCCAAGTAGACAAATAAGTGCAACTACATATTGTAACTGTTTCATTCTTTTATACGTTAAAAGTTAAAATTAATCCCTAAAGAAGTCGATAACGGATCTGGAATACTGGCACCATATTCGTTATCTATCCCCTTCTTATTGGCTTGCCATAGGGTACCTATATTCTGCACGTAAGCATATACCCTAAGATTCTTAATCCCGTATCGCGATAACGTGGGGATAACAAGACTTGCCTGTATATCCCGTAGCTTGATCTGATCACCTCGTTCGATCAGCGCAGATGAGCTCCCGTAGACCTGATTGGCGGTTGCTTTTATCGGGTAGGCAAATACCGGAACATCCGTCCAAGCCTCGTCTCCCGGTTGCTGCCAGCGTAAAGCATAGTCAGGATGGCCCACTCCTTGTTCATAGAAAAAATCCGCTCGGAACGTTTCTCTAATAAATTTATGTCCCAGCTGGTAAGAAATATTCCAGGACAGGTCAATGTTCTTGTATCGCAAGCTGTTACGCCAAGAGCCGAAATAGCGTGGCTTCTGTGTGCCAAACTCTTTTAAAGAGGATGTTTTTCCATACAACAATTCGTTATAATCCTTGGTAATCTCACCATTCAAATAGGCACGTGGCATACCATCGACTGGATCGAGTCCGGCCCAATCGAATGCGAGCAGGCTGTAGAGATCCCTCCCCTCGAAAGGTGTCATTAATACCGATGAAGCTCTGCTCACATTGTACATGGCCATATCATTCGCTGTATAAGCCTTTAATACTTTTGTGCGGGCATTAGAAAATACCAGATTAGAATTCCATTCCCAAGTCTTATTACCTATAGGCTTTGCATTGATAGAGATATCCCAGCCCTTGGTCAATAGATCAGCTGTATTGACTGTCAGGTGCGTAAAACCCACTGATGGATCTACCTCGGCCTGTGCTATCAGATCTTTTGCACGCTTGTGATAGTATTCAATCGATCCCGAAAACAAGCCATTCCTAGTGCCGAAGTCTAGACCAAAATTGAGATTTGCGACACGCTCCCAACGCAGATTCGGATTGGGAGGTCTATTGATAAAACCATACGGCTGTCCGGTAATATAGTGCTGTTGACTTTCAAGGGTCATTATCGGTAGTGGCGATGTGCTATTATTGACATTACCATTGTAGCCGTAGGTAGTGCGTAGCTTCAGGTAATTGAAATAGCTATCCGTCATAAAATCTTCTTTAGACAGTACCCAAGCTAAACCTGTGGACCAGAAAGGCTGTCCACGATCATTGGCTTTGACACCAAAAAGATTGGAAGCATCTCTACGAAAGCTCCCCGACCAGATATAACGCTGCTTAAACGTATAGGAACCATTCATATAGAAAGCCATAAAGCGGTTAGTGAGAGATTCCATACGATTGTAATCCATTATCCTGCTCACTCCTCCTTTGCCATTAAAGCGTCTAATTTCCCGTCCGAACTCTACCTGCTTGAAAGTCCCCGTATTAGGATCGTAACCATAATACTGGTGCACTTTCAACTCTTTCTGTACCTCCCTTACATCAACTCCTCCCAACAAACTCACACTGTGTAAGTCACTAAATGAACGGTCAAATGAGAGGTTAAACCTTGCTTGATGCGCGTAATGATTCCAGTCCAGACCAACCAAATTATCTCCAAGTGGATGATTCCAAACTATTTTATTTGCATCCCACTGAGCGAAGGCATTGGCATAGTCTCTTATGGTAAAAGTCTGTCCACTACGCCAATTACTGATCGGGTTATGATTACGCTGATAAGCGTACAACCCACTCAAAACAAGTCCAAAATCAAACTTGTAACTCGCATCCAACTGTAAAAGGACCTCTCGGGTCTTCTGTATCTGCTCCGTTAGAAAAAGTTCGTCCAAGGGTATGTATGTATAGGGTTGTAATCTTCCTCCACCTACAGTATCCCGATAAGCTGGGCTAAGCCCGGAAATATCTACAGGTAGATGATTACCGTTTGCGTCAGCCAATTGCATATACGGGGGATTTGACACACCTTTGGCCAATCCATTATAATGAACGTAATCCCAACTCTCTTTTTTCTTGGACTCCGTATAGGTCGTCGAGATGTCCAGCAAAAGATTTTTAATCGGGCGCGCCTGCACAGCACCCTTCACATTAATACGTTGGTAGTCTTCGGTGACGAGTTGCCCCAGATTATGATCGTAACCTAATCCCAGAGAAAAATTAAGCTTGTCCGAACCCTGTGACAACCGGAGACTATGTTGCTGTTTGATCTGTGGGCGATAGATGTATTTCATAAAGTCATCGCGCTGATCAATCTGGCTCAAGCGGTCGAGCTCTGCCTCCAATTCTTCTTCAGTTATCTTTTTATCCGTAGCGTTTTTCAGTAGCCATATGAGAGGATCTACATTCCTATTCCACTGATTCAGGCTTGAATTGTATCTCCCTTTATCATAAAAAACACGTATGATATCAATGTAATCCGCAGTTGGCAGTACTTTATATTTATGGAGGTCAGGTTTCTGAACGACGGTTAGGTTACTATTAAAAGCAATCTGCGCCTTCTGATTAAATTTACCTCGTTTGGTCGTAATTACGATAACACCATTGCCAGACTGTGCGCCCCATATCGAAGCCGCCGCCGCGTCTTTTAATACAGTAATATTCTCTACATCATTAGGATTGATATTATTAAAGGCGGCCAATCCGTAATCCGCCATTCTATTTTCGTAAGGCACGCCATCTATAACCACTAGAGGCCAAAGATTGGATCCTAAAGTACTTACACCTCTAACATTCATATTTAAAACATTTCCACGATTTGCGGCATAGCTCTTGTCGAATGACAATCCCGGCACCACATCCTCTAGCCTACTCAGAAAGTCCGTAGACACCTTCCTGTTAAATAAGGCCGAGTCTATAAACTCAAAGCTCCCCGTAGCTCTTTCTTTTGGTATCTTCTGGTATCCGGTAGATACCACTTCCACTTCTTCAATCTGTTTTTCACCAGTCTGTAGGGCGATATTTAATGTAGTAGACGTATTCTCATAGGCAACCCGTTGCTCCTTGTATCCGATGTGTTTTATTAATAATACTCCTGTAGGCTTATCTACACTAATCGTAAACCTCCCCTGCTTATCCGTGCGCGTGTGCTTCTTATCCACAGATACCGAAGCCCCCTCGATAGGATTCCCGTCTTGAATAGATGAAACCACACCTCTCAGTACCGTCTGGTTTAGGCCTTTGGCCTCCTGCCCGAAAGCAGGAGAAACCAATGACCAACTAAACAACACACAGAAAATCCTTAATATAATATTCCCTATTTTCCTCCCGTCATTCCGACCGTAGCGGAGGAATCTCACACATGCTAGTATGCACTTATTTATTTCTTTTGGGCGACTTGAAAGGTCTTTGTTACTCTGTAACTGCGTTACTTTGTCACTCTGCTCAAAGGGCAGTTCTCTCCCACCCCTAAAAAATTGTCTCATTTTTCAAGTAAATTTTAGCAACCTAAATGACACGCCAGTATCGTTACTGGTCACTCATCACTAGTCACTGGTTCGAATAAAAAATTAACTGAATGAAATCGAAGAAACGCCTGTTCGTTTTACAATTGAGTTTTGTCGGTATAATAATTGGCAAATACAACGATCTAAGTCATTAAAAATGACTTCTACTCCTTTAGGATTAAGGAGGAATTCTAATCTTTCTTTTTGTTTGTTTTTTTCTCATTGTTCATCTTGGTTACGGCATCAATGAACAACAGTATCTATATAAGAAGAGGCTATCTGAAAAGAGATGGGACTTACCTCATTCCTTCAGAAGGCCGTAGGAAGCCCGGAGAAAAGAACAAGAGCAAGCGCCCATCTCTCCTCACAAAGATAAGAGAATGGGGCTTAGACTCCTGAACCTTGTTTCTCCTGAAAATTTCCTACGTTTTCTAAACAAGATGCAGCGTCATTCGCCAACTTAATAACAGAAAAACAACTAGTTAATCCGCTAATTACAATACAAACATAATACATAAAATACAAAATTCCAACTTTTTCCAATCGCCATGATTTGCATCGAATATTCTTAATTGCAATTATGGTTAAATTATCACGTTCAGCAATATTTACAATCAACATGGTTAAGCTACGAAGGCTGGTTAAAGGTCGTTCAGCAAGAGGTCTATCAGCAGCTGTCAGTAGTGATCCTAATTTAATTTCAGGATTTGAAAGTATGGTGATAAAATCTCAATATCCGCATCATGTTCTATCAGCTATCGCAAATGAATTAAATGATGATATAAGACTATATTACCCTCCTGATGAAGACTTGTTGGAAGATGACGGCAGTAGATTTGTCAAGGAGATTATTAGTTTGTCTAATATTGATGATTGTACTTTAGTAATAAACGAAATGATCAATGCAGACTGCTTTATTAACGGCATGAGCGCTGACGATACAAGCAAATACCTCCATGAATATGGAAAACCTAATTCTTTGATTATAGAACAAGCATTAAAAGCAGCAGAAAAAGCTAACAAATTAAACCTTCAAAACGGCAAATACTTTTCCTAATATCGAGCTTTATTGGCTCCAATCGAATAAAAACCTTATTTTAGGTTTTTATTAATCTAAATTGGGGAACGTCAAAAAATATACCAGATTAAAAAGTCCACTTGTTATCATGCTTCGAAGTGATTTCGAGGTGCTTCGCAACGTGTACCATCTTCTACAAGATTCAATTCTGTCAGATGAGGACGCCTCATTTCTATTAGGAAAATCTGATGGTTATTTTTTCGAAATATTAGACCCAACGAACAAGAAGAAATTTAAACAAGACCTGTGGACGCTTTTTGTTCCGATATTCCAAACTCCTTTTGTTAATGTACTTCCTTCTGCTCATGTAGGAGCCGAGGAAGAAGTTAAGCTTACGAGTACCGCCAACTATAATAAGAAATCAACTATTTACCGTTTTACGGTCAACTATGAAGATCGTACGGAGGATAAAAATGGTGTTGAACACAAGATAGCCGTAGAACCTGAATACCTGGAATGGAAAAAGAAAGTAGTCACTGGCGAACGGAAAGTTGAAAACAAACCGCTGACTCATTATTTAAAGTTTTTGATCAGTGAGGGGTTCTTTTTTACCCCCAAGACTTCCCTATTCGTTCTTATTCACCTGCGCAAGTACTTTGATAAACCATTCACGGCTGAAGATCTAGGTGTCTCTATTAGAAAACTGTGTAGACGACAGGCGGGAATCGAGACATTGCTTCAACGGAATATAGATGACTCAAGGTACTCCTACTCTGAACTATATGATATCTCGGCTCTAGATGAAGTATCAGAGCTTCCAGAAGTACTACTTGAAATGGCTAGTAGCTCCACTGTTACTGCCCGATACAAAATTAAGCATCAAGTGCGCGGTATGTTAGGCTTTATCGAACTGAACAACCGAGAGCTGGTGAACATAGCAGTCCATCCCAACTTTAGAGAAATGCGTATGGCAGCTAGATTACTTGATTATGTCATGGCTCTAGATAAAAAGGCACCATTGACGGTAGAAGTCAACGTCAACTCCCCTTTCTTAGATTTTCTTACGAACTGCTCTTTTACAGAGAGTGAGGAAGACAGGAAATTTAGAAAGGCCAATAAGGAGGTGGTAATTATTAAAATGAAAAGAGGAACGAAAAAAGAGGAGGAAAATGGGTAACAAGTCTGACAATAAAATAATTCCAATTGTAACAGGGATAATGGGATTTTTTGGAGGCATAGCTCTCGTCAATAATTGGCTAGTGTTGAATAAAGAATTTCCTGAATCTGAGTATTTAAAAGTTCCTTTCACTCCTGATGCATGGGGAAATGTCGCGGATTGGACTATGGTTATTATAACAATAATCACAGCTATTTACCTTATTAAAACTTTCAAAAGTCAACGCGAACAAATCGAGATACAGAGGAAAGAAATAGAGGACAATAATAGCAATACGGAATTCAGCAGGATATTGGATTTAATGTATAGACAAGTTGAAGTAAGTAATCAAAAATATAACGATGTAACCAAACATCCGAATGCCCCAAAAATTAATCCAACACCTAAAATTGAAGACGTATTCACTAAAATTCCCACATTCCATTGGTTGTTTCGAATTTATTACAAAGACTTGGAACTAATCGACAATTTTCTTAGTAAAACGAATTTAAAAAAAGAAGAAAAAGATCTATTGGTGTCAACTTTTATAAACAATGTAGACAAAGATATGATAGCCTTGAAAGGACAATTCGATTTCGTTTACATAGGAACTTCCACATTGATGAATGTAAGAGTGTCATATGAATCATACTTAAGACGAACAATTATCAACAGTGGTGCTAACCACGAGTTAAAAGAAGTGAAAATTGAAGATTCAGTGAAACATTTCGACCAGTTAATAGAATTAAACAATCAAATTAACAAACTACATACAAAGTACAATATCCATCCTTAGATACTCACCGCCATCGCTAGCGACTCTTTTTGAAAAGGTGCAATTATACAATGCTAAAAAACATACAAATAAACGATATAGTCCCTACGGACTTGGGCTGCGGAGGCTATATTTATATACTTATAATAGATCTGGGATACAAATCACTGTAGACTCCTCCCTCTATTAACGGCAACAGCATCAACTCCTCTCCTATTTAATACACTCACACTACATATCATTACGGTTTCCCATATTTTCAATTCAATTAATCGAGTAGTTTTGTCGCTGATACAACTTTAAATTGGATTAGATTCTCAAAACGTACAATTGACTATTGGTTTTTAGCAAAAAATAAGGCATATTGGATAAATATTTACATCAATTACAGGACTAAATTTAATGAACACAAAAAGATATATTGTAAAATATTCCTCAACCAATAAACATGTTTTTGATTATGGCACTAGGTAAACCAGCCTCAGGCACAATCTTGGGTTATCTATATCAGTTCGAAAGAGCTCTTTTTTGGTTATCAATAAAGGATATTGATTTTGTATCACTTGAGACTGAAGATGATGTAGTTGTTGCTTTAGAAAATAATCCTATATCTAAAATATTTGAACAGGACAAACACTCTATAAGCGCTTCAAACCCCTTTAGTGATAAGAATGTTAATCTTTGGAAAACATTTGAAATATGGTGTAATTTAGAAAAGATCAACCAACATACATCATTTAGATTGCTATACTCAAGCAATAAAAAATATGATAGTAAGAGCTTTATCTACAAACTGGCTAAACGGAATGTAGATAAGTGGATATACTGGAGCAAGGTGACCCCTCAAAATTGAATTAGTTTTAGGGAGGCATATTGCGTTTAAAGCCCATATTCAACTGCCATACTGGCTGATGTTGACCCCCTAAATACATTTATTAGTTCATTGCGCTGGAGCAAGCTGACCCCTTTGCGAGTAGTTTTTGTTACTTAGTGACCAAACAATTTGGATCACTGATGGCTGGAAAACCAAAACAAATGAGTCAGATAAAGCAATTAATTAGATTGTACCAGGGCGGCAGTGGAATAAAAACAATTGCCCGCATTCTTGGGATGAGTAAGAATACGGTGAGGTCTTATCTCAAAAAGATGGCCGATGGCGGATTCAACACAGAAGAACTTCTTAAACAGGAAGATCCTTTACTGGAAAAATCTTTTCATGCCGGTAACCCTGCTTATAAAGCAGATAAGTTTGAATACCTAAAAAGTCGTCTCGATTATTATGAAAGAGAACTTAAACGTACGGGCGTCACTAAACTGTTGCTCTGGCAAGAGTATATCGAGAGTGACCCGACCGGCTATAGCTATCCGCAGTTTAATTATCATTTAAGACAACAGCTTGTCTCCCGAAAAGGCAGCATGGTGATGGAACACATCGCCGGCGACAAACTGTATATTGATTTCTCAGGCAAAAAGCTCCATTATATCGACCGATCCACAGGGGAGCTGATTGCCTGTGAAGTATTTGTCGCCTGCCTGCCTTTTTCAGACTATGCATTTGCCATAGCTGTACCTTCTCAGCAGACTCCAGACTTCTTGTATGCCCTAAGCTGCTGTCTAGAAGCTCTGGGAGGTGTGCCTAAGGCCATTGTTCCTGATAATCTGAAAGCAGCAGTAATCAAAGCCGATAAATACGAACCGATCTTAAACCAGTCCATGGAAGACTTCGCCAACCATTACGGTACAGTTGTAGTACCGGCCCGTGCAGGAAGGCCCAAAGACAAATCACTGGTAGAGAACCAGGTAAAAATGATCTATACCCGTGTTTTTGCTCCGCTGAGAAACAGGCAGTTCTTCGACATCCATTCGCTCAATGATGCCATCAGATCCTGTATGCTAAAGCATAACCAGACGCGGATGCAGCAAAAGCCATACTGTCGTGAGGAACGGTTCTTAAGTGCTGAAAAATCGACGTTGAATGAACTACCGGGCAAACGCTTCGAGTTAAAGTACTACGCAGAGCTCAAAGTAGGAAATAATGGACATATCTACCTCCAGCGCAACAAGCATTATTACAGCGTGCCGTTTACCTATATCGGAACAAAAGTCAAAATCGTTTACACGCGTAGTATGGTATCGATCTATTGCCAGGGTAAGCAGATTGCTACACATATACGCAGTTATCAGGAAAACACTTATACAACTGTTGCGGAACACTTAAAATCCGAACATCGGGCGCATAAAGACCGATCTCATGAAACTTATCTAACAAGGGCAAGAGCACACTCTCCGGAGTTCCTTGAACTTCTCGAAGCTCTTTTTGAGCGGGCGCGCTATCCCGAACAGTTATTCCGTACCTGTGACGGGCTGTTCAGGTTAAAGAGGGACTTCCCGACAGAAGAGTTTGACAAAGCATGTAAGTACGTTCTAAAAAACAAGCTATATACCTACTACTACTTTAGAAATGTGCTCGAAAACGGTACAGCTAACAATCAGGAAGAGGACGCTGTGAAACGCTCCTTACCTGAGCATGCCAATATCAGAGGTAGAGCCTATTACGCAAGTAGTCAACCCAAACTCTTTGATCAGCCAAACGATGGGACACGAATATAATAAACAGGTACGGCCTGAACAGAATAACAAAAACAATAATAAAAAATGAACATTGAAACACAAATGAGATCGTTGCGTTTACATGGAATGGAACGCAACTGGAAAGCACTGAATGAAACACGTCGTAGTACAGAACTCACTTTTTCCGAAGGATTGGCCTTACTGCTACAGGCAGAAGCTGATGAACGGGATGAAAAACGGTTTGACCGACTTAAACAGAATGCGGGGTTCCGTTACCAGGCTTCGATAGAAGAAATAAACATGGTAGCTACCAGAGGGCTGGACAAAGGAATGATAACTACATTGGCTACCGGTGAATACATCAAAAAAGGAGAACCGATACTGATCAGCGGCGCTACGGGCTGCGGAAAGAGCTTTCTCTCTTCAGCCTTAGGTCATCATGCCTGTG
>NZ_FUZF01000025.1 GCF_900168125.1 Sphingobacterium nematocida | reverse complement strand
TATTTCAGGTGCCTATATCGGCGGTGTCTACCTCTTCCCATTCCGAACAGAGAAGTCAAGCCCGCCAGAGCCGATGGTATTGCCGTAACAGGTGGGAGAGTAGGTCGGTGCCTTTTTTTATACAAAGCCCCTTCAGGTAACTGGAGGGGCTTTTTGTTGTTATATACCTGTTGTTTATATTATAGGATTTAGACCAGACTAATCCGACCGTAAGAAGAACGTCCGCTCTCGTTTTCTATGTACTGCTGCGAACTCTCTTATCGAAAGAATAAACTTCCTTGAGTACTGGATTTATGAATCCTTTCACCTAAATAAGATGTTTTTTCACGATATACTATTCCATTTTGTAACCGACGTAATTAATCATTTCGGCTACAAATTTGTTGATTTAGTATCTAAGCTCAGCATTAATATTCCGTCATTTAGTTGTTAATACAACAATAGTGTTTGTTGTATTAATTAATTTTTTTGGACTGAATTTACTTAGATTTTTAATAAAGAAGATGGAGTGAATTGCAACACACTGGCTAATTGACTGAATTGCGCAAACGGTTGTGTGAAATTGCGCAAACGATTTCGTTCGGTTATGTTAGACATGTTATGGATATATTTTTTATTATTGCTAATAGCTAACGAACTTAAATTAATTAACAATAAACCAAAGAACTCCTAAAATTCTTAATATGTTAAGGAAAATTTGTATACTAATTACCGCATTGATCGGCGGGTTTAGCATTAAGAGTATGTCTCATGGCTTTAGCGCTCGTTCTATTAATGAGAGGCTAATACTCCAAGCTGATACGATCGAAGAAGAAGAGCTTACTGAGGCGGATTTGAAGAAGTTTGAGTCACTCCGAAAAGTTAAACATTCTATTGATACTGTGGAGATCAATAGAGCAAAACTTAAGCCCTATACCAACATAGCCGATTTTTTAAAGGGTCAGTTGGCGGGGGTTTATGTGCAACAGCCAACGGCTGAGTCCGGTACACTGCAAAATGTCATCGTTAGGGGAGCGGGCATTCCTCTTTTTGAAACCCAGGCATTAAATAATGCGCGGCCAACTGTATTTGTAAACGGAATCCCTATGACGACTAATCATAGTTTTGCCTACAATTCACAGCCCTATAAGTTCAATAGATTGGGGCCGGAGACTGATTTTTATAATTTTGTAGACATTAGTGCCATTGAGTCTATCGAGGTTGTAAAAGATCCCGCGCGTTTGGCTACCTTGGGACCCTTGGCAGCTAATGGTGCGATTTTGATTACGACATTCGGCGGTATTTCAGGCGCAAGGGAGATTTCTGTAAATTCATATTTTGGAATTAATCGGAAGCCTGCTGTAACACCTGTCAATGCACATTATGAAAATCTATTCAGACAACCATTCTACGCCTTGTATAACAATACTGCTGAGGCTAGACAGGTATATCCGGGTTTTTTGGCAGACTCTACAAACCTGAACTATTATGGGCCTTCGAAGTGGCAGGATGCTTACTATAGAAATGCGTCTTTATACTCTATAGATATGAGTTTAAGAGGTGGAACAGACCGTGCCAACTTTGGGTTTCTGGCTGGAACTACTAAAAACAGCTCAACAGCCGATAATAATAATTTTGATCGCTATAATGCGTTGCTTAATATCAATATGTTACCTTTTTCGTGGTTTACTGTTTCCGCTTATATCAACGGAACTCGCACTGAAAGGGATCGTAATCGTAACTTGAGGGACAGGTACTCCGAAATGGGCTACCTTCCGGATTTATCAACACCACTGTCGCCCAATCTAGGGCTCTATCAGAATTATCTGGGCAATTATAAGCGTTCGGTAGATGATAATATTACCAATAGTCTACAGGGTAACCTATCGTTGTCTTTTGATATTTTGAATAATTTGAAGTATACGAGCACATTTATGGTCGATTATAGCGAGGGTATTCGTGACGTGTTCTACCCAACAGAATTGATGGAGACCATCAATTACATTTCGAATTATTATGGTTATTCGCAACGATACGCTTTCACAAATCGCGTGAGTTACGCCTATGACATCAATGAAAAGAATCGTTTGTCTTTTAACGGAGGTGTTGAATACATGGACGATCTATATCGCTTTGGGTATGCAAAAGCCTTTGACGGGCCAAATGATTTTATCAAATTAAATGTGGTGAACGGTAAAACTGATGCTGCTGATTATTTGGTCGCTCAAGGAGGACTGAAAGTATACCGCTGGTACAATACGGAGTATAATCGTCTTTTCTCCGTATACGGACGTTTTGGTTATGATTTTAATTCTATTTTGGCAGTAAACGGGGTATTGCGTTGGGACGGATCATCAGCTGTTCAACCCGATCATAGATGGTTGTTTACACCCTCTGCCAGCGTGAAATGGAATATCAACAAACAGTTGGAACAAGATAATGAATTTTCGCTTCAGGTTTCTGCGGGCCGTTTGGGAAGAATACAGATGGATAGCCGCTTGGGCGTAGGGCCGCAATATTCTCCGAATATGAACTGGTCTAACGAATCCAGTATTATGTCTTATTACGGAAATGCCGGGTTGTCACGCCCGTATAACCGAGGGTGGGTTGGATATGATATGGGCTGGGCCTATGTCGATCAAATGGATTTGACGATTTTGAAGTCTTTTTATAACAATAGATTGACTGCAGGCTTATCCGTATATCAAAAAGAAGATAAGAACCAGGTGGCTTTGGTTCCAGTTCCAGAAGAATATGGATATGTCGGCGAATTCAAAAACGGATTGGCTATACGTAATAGGGGGCTAGACCTTACGCTAAAAGCAAAGATCTTTGACAATATGGAGTCTTTTCAGTGGAGTACGGGGTTGAACCTCAACCTGAACAAAAGCGAAGTTACCGCTCTGCCAAATGGACTTAAGGAGCTTGCTGTAGGCAACAGACTCTTGCGAGTCGGCGAATCTGCGGATGCATTCTGGGTACTCGAAAATGTAGGACGCTATGACAGCGAAGCCGAGGTACCGGTATCCGACGAAGAGAAATTCAGTAACGATGGTATCGCCTTCGGCTACGGAGATCCGAAATGGAAAGATCAAAATGGTGATTTTAGGATCAATGAAGATGATAAAGTGTTAAAAGGCAATGCGCTGCCGAAAGTTTTTGGAGGTTTTAATAACCGTTTCGCTTACAAAAATTTTGACCTTAATGTAGATTTGGTTTTTGCGCTTGGGCATAAAGTATTGAATGACAGGGCTGCGACAAAGTATAATTTTATCAATAACGAATCCAATAATTCTATTTCGTCGGTGCGTGAGATATTTCACTGGCAACAAGATGTGGATATCGCTAAATATCCGCTGTACAATGTGTGGAGCGGGGTAGATCCTTACCGTGTCGACCAGGATCTGTTTTTGGAGGATGCTTCTTATCTCAAGGTAAGAGGGGTTTCACTGGGCTATAGCTTGACAAATGCTTCTTTTCTTCATGGTGTGAAAACGCTGCGAAAAGCCTACATCTATGCTACTGTCAACAACCTGTATACCTTTACTAAATTTTCGGGAAGGGATCCGGAGCTTGTAAATATAAATGGTTATTACGATGGTTACGGTTTGCCGCAGACTCCTACCTATACTATCGGATTTAAATTGGATTTGTAAAAAAGGAAATTATATCATGAAGATAAAAGCAAAAATATTGAAGTTTATATGTGGCTTGTTCCTGATACAAGTGACTTTTTCGGGGTGTTCTAAACAGCTGGATATCGTCTCTGGAGAAGTATCTTCAGAAACATTGCAGTGGACTAGTATTTCGGATACTAAATCATCGCTTATAGGAATGTACGCGTTGCTGAGGGCGTCCATGTTGGAAAATAACTCTCATTGGATGTATGGCGAGCTACGTTCCGGCGATTTTATTTCGTATAATAGACAGGACCTGAAGGCCATCAACGAAGGCAACCTTAAGGCAGCTCATCCGCTGATCAAAGATCTCACAAATTGGCGAAGATTTTACGCCGTGATCAATGCAGCTTCTGTCTTTATTGAACGTGCCCCTGAGGTGATGTCCAAAGACTCCCGGTATACCGAGGTCAATCTCAAGTTGGATATCGCACAAGCCAAGGCGATAAGAGCGTTTACTTATTTTTATATGGTACGTATTTGGGGAGATGTGCCTTTATTGTCCAAATCATTTGATGACGGGGTGTTTGAACACAGACCCCGGACGGCAGCACAGACTGTTTTGAACTTTGCTGAAAGCGAGATCTTGAGTGTTATTGAAGATCTACCGTACTCATACGGTATAGCGCCGACCAGCTACTACGGTGAGAATAGCGGTTATTGGCGGTCTGTGTTATTCAATAAACTTACAGGATACAGTATTTTGGCCCATATTTCGGCTTGGCAAGGAAAATATATTAATGTAGATACCTACACCAAGTTCATTATCGATAATTATGCATCGGGGTTGTTGACTTATATTACGTCCATCGGAAACCTTTCTGGCTTGTCCGGTGTTTTTTCCAATAATTATGCCGCGGGACAGTTGTTTTCTATTCCCTCTCCTTATATCTATGGGGAAGCATCCGCAACAGGACATATTGAGGAGCTTACCCTGGCCTATCCGATTATTGCTAAGCAGAAGCCCGACATTTATGTTCCGAAAGACACCATTGTTGAGGTATTTAACGATATCAACGATACGCGTTTCGGTATAGACACCGTTTCAGGCTTGACACGAACCAATTATTTTACGAACTACAGCGGAGAGATTCCTTTGTTCAGCAAAATTAAAATTCTCCGCGACGGGGAATCGAATGGCGCCTATGCAGTGTACGGATCTAACCTGATCTTTACTCGATTGGAGGAGATAGCATTGCTGCGGGCAGAAGCATTGGCCGTTCTGGGGGTAAAAGACGAAGCGATATCCCTTTTGAACCGGATAAAAGCAAACAGGAAGGTGCAAGGCTATTCTGTCGTGTCGACCACGCCTTTGATTGATGAGATTTTTAATGAGCGTAGACGCGAATTGATGGGAGAAGGATGGCGATGGTATGATCAGGTGCGCCATAATCGATTGAAAGCGGTGAGTACAGAATTGGTGGATTTGATAGCGAAGGATGGGATTTATTGGCCGATTTCTAACGATGTATTGCGTAAGAATAAGGAGCTAGAACAGAATAATTACTGGAAATAATCTGCTTAAATTATGAAAAAACTACTAAGACAATTTCTTTTATTATTTCCGCTGATCGCATTGGTATTCGGATCGTGTGAAAAAGGGGATGATTTTTATTACGATTATCAGGCCGAGGAAAAGGTATACGAAGGGACGATATATGCTTACCTGAAAAGCCATAAGGGGGTATACGATTCGCTCTTGCGCGTGCTGGATAGGGTGCCGGATTTGCGTCGCAAGCTTGATAATGCGGATTCAACGTTAACTTTATTCGCCGCTACGAACAGGAGTTTTGAAATCGCTGTGGGATCATTAAACACCACCAGGAAGCTCACGGGAAAGGCCCCGCTCTATCTGGAAGATGTGAAACTGGAAGATCTGGATTCTATGGTTAATCGTTATGTGCTTAATCAACCTTATTATACCGAGACGCTGGCCCCCTTTATCGATGGTCAGATGGTGACCAGTACGAAAACGGATTATAAAATGCACATCCAGTTTCAGGTTTTGAATGCCTCCGGTTTTGTAGGTGGCGGGCAGCGTCAATTGGTTTTCAGCGATACCAATAACTCGATATTCCAACGTTATTGGCAGCGTGTAAATACGCTGGCGGTAGATGTCAAAACCAGCAATGGAGTGATTCATATCCTTTCGGGAGGTCATGATTTTGGCTTTAATAAATTTACTAGTAAATATTCAGCACAGTAATAGATAATTATGAAAAGTGTGATAAAAACTAACTTATTATTACAACTCCTAGCAGGGGCATTGGTCATTACTTCGTGTAAATCCCTGATCCCGGATAGCGTGGACGCTCTGGGCGATGATGTAAACTACCTGACAACGGAGTATACTCCGACGCTAGGCCGCAAAACCGTATTCGAAAATGCAGCAACTATGGGTACATCCTCTTCTTTTCCTCTCGATTTTAAACTCGTCAATGTGCGACGATCAGACGGTGAGCCGGCGACCGAGCTGACCGATAAATTCCCGATGAAAGTATGGAAGTCAAAATATACCGCCGAAGAAAAGTCTATAGCAGAGATAGAGGCAAAACGGGTGGTCGAGTATCGCTCTATTCTGGAAGTTGGAAAAAATTCCGGGGATATTATGTTTTGGGATTTCGGAAATTCAAACTGGATAAAGACACAGCCGGATCCCGGGTATGAGTTTGATGTGGAAATCAGCAATTCGGGAGGCCGCAAGTATGCGCGTAATCTGAAGCTGAAACCGTTTAAAGAGCGGGCGTATGAACCTTCACAGTACAATGAAGTGACGGGGCTGGCAGCCAATGCAGCGCTACCGATATCGGTTGCCGTAGGACTGGTCGGCGAGCGGACAGGGGATTATATTTTCGGTAGTGATATTCAGGTGTTTGTCATTAAGGATACAGAAAATAAAACTCCAGGAGGAACCCTGAGTATCAGCTTAATGGATTCGCTCAATAATCCGCTCGATATTCGTCTATTTAAGGATACGGAATGGAACAAGATGATCCACGGTTTTAATCCTGTTTTTAAGGACAATAAGGTAACATACGATGTGGCTTATCCGATTCCGTTGGTAAAATACCCGTCAAACTATACGACCTCAGATGGCAGTATGGCAAGAATTCTCTTACGTTGCGACCGGGTTGGCTTTGGTGGATTGTTGTCGCCAGCGATGCTTGGTTTTAATTTTTCCATATACGAAGAAGGGCATTGGGAGATTCAGTTTAGATTTAGAGGCGAGACACCGAAATTTGATAATGACTAGACAATTTTTAACCGCATGAAAAGATTAACGTTTATATTTTTATTACTAAACTTTTTGGTTCTTCGGCTTGAAGCTCAGGAGCTGACCGTCACTGGATCGGTTAAAAGTTCGTCTGGAGAAAACCTGAGTGGTGTTTCAATAACCAATATGAAGACCAAGAAGGCAATAAGTGCCAGTAATGCACAGGGTAGGTTTTCTGTGAAGGTACCTGTAGATACAAGATTATCATTTAAGATACTCGGGCATGAGGCCGCTTACATAACTGTAGAGGCTGGCAAGACAAATTACACCGTGGTGATGGACGTAGTGGATAATACGCTAGATGAGGCTGTGGTGGTGGGCTATGTAGCCCGTAAAAAGTCCTCGCTAACCGGTTCTGCTGTGGTGATATCCGGAAAGGAAATCCAAGATGTACCGGTAGCAAATTTTACGGATTTGTTGCAAGGTAAGGTACCGGGGATGAATGTGCAATTGAACAACGGTACACCTGGAATGAGAGGAAGCGTGGCGATCCGGGGTATATCCACATTGAATGTGCAAGGTTCTGGAGATGACGCTTTCCTGACGCCCACATCACCCTTGTATGTAATCGATGGGGTACCGATTGACGAGGGTACCAATTATGAGTACGGGTTTCAAACTTCGGGACCTGGAATAAGTCCTATCGCAATGATCCCGGTCGAGGATATTGAAGACATAGTGGTTCTCAAAGACGCACAGGCTACGGCACTCTATGGCTCTAAAGGTGCGTATGGGGTTATTCTGGTGAATACCAAGCGCGGAAAGTCCAAAATCCCTTTGGTATCATATGTGGGGCAGGTATTTGTTAATACGCCTCCGAATTTACGTAATGTGCTCGGCGGAGCATTTGAAAGAAGAGCACGGGTGAATCAGATTATGCAAAATGATACCTCCTATTTTTCAGCATTGGATCTGATCAATAGCACGCCAATACTGGCGGATTCATTGAATCCATTTTATAATAATTCGACCAACTGGCAGTCGTATTTTTTCAGAACGACGATGAATACCTCGCATACGGTGAATGTTTCAGGGGGTGATCAGACATTTAACTATAAGATCGCGCCGGGATACTACTCGGAGAAAGGAATTGTGGAGAATACAGGGTTTACACGTTATTCCCTGCCGATGAATATGCAGTATAGACCCTCTGACCGCTTTCGGTTATTTGTAAACTTGGGTCCGTCTATGGCCAAGAACAGTACAGGTAGCGGCAATGCCTTTAAGCAGACTGGGGTAGCCAGTTCTGGAAATACCAGTTCTCTGCTGCCCTCGCCGTCTTTGTTTGCAGGGAGCGTAGATGCCTTGTCGGCGCTGAGTATGGTTAATGATAATAAAACGGGTAATCTCAACTCGCAGGTTGAGTTGGAGTATTCGCCTGTAGATGGGCTACGTTTTTTAACGACGATGAGCTATAACTACAAAATAGCAACTCAGGATCGCTTCCTACCGGAAGCACTTAACTCCAACGCGACAGAGGTGTTCTCGTATAATGACAAGACGAATACACTGTATAATCGGAATATGATAACGTATACTAAAACGCTAAAAGAGAAGCATATGCTGAGTGCTTATGTCTTCAACGAGGCGGAAGTGAGCAAATTTAGAGCGGATGTTATGCAGTTGACCGGTACGCCGAACGACCAGATTCGCTACGGACTGAGCTACAATACCCGAGCCTCAAAAGGAGGTACTTTGAAAGGGTTATATGAGCGCCGTACCCTTGGTTACGCCGGAAATTTTACGTACAACTATGATTCGAAATATATCGTCGAGTTTTCTTATAGATTGGATGGTACCTCTACAACAGGCGCATCCAACCCATGGTCTAATCTGCCTTCTATAGGGGCGCGCTGGAACTTTAAGGATGAACCGTTTTTTAGAGATTGGTCTGCGCTCGAGTATGGTTTGATCCGTGGTAGCTGGGGAAAAAATATTATCCCTACCGGAACAATCTATGACGTCTATGGACGCTATACGGCCGACAGTCAGACCTATAATAATCAACCGTCGGTGACCTTGGATATGGGCGTGATTCCAAATATTAGTTTGTTGCCGCAAACCACGACAACGCTGAACGGGGCAATAGAATTTGGCTTTACTAACGGGCTTACCTTTTTGTACGAGAACTATTACAAGCAATCCGACCAGATCCTTCGTACAAAGGAGATCGCGAATATCAATGCCTTTGGAAGTGTTAATACCAATGAAACATCGCTTGTCAACATGGGACATGAATTTATCATAGGGTACAGACCTCGTAAGACAGGCGACTGGAGTTACAGTCTAAATTTTAATGGCGCATTTAATAAGGATTATGCAGCAGCACTGCCAGATAATGTGCGACAACTATTGGTGACAGATAATTCGATTTATAATCAGGCCATATTATACAGGCTAGGAATTAACTCTTTGTCGAATGTGTTGCTGCATTATAAAGGGGTATATGCTTCTGACGCAGATGTTCCGGTCAACCCGCTGACAGGACTACGATACCGTGTAGGTGGTAATCTGGCTGATGAGCGTTTCTTCCAAGCGGGAGACCCGATATGGACCGATCTGAATGGGGATTATGTGCTGGACGAAAATGATCTTGTCGTGGTGGGTAATTCTCAGCCGGTATTCACTGGCGGATTTAACGCCTTCATGCAGTTTAAAAACTGGTCATTGAATACGCAGTTTTTCATGACGTTCAAGCGGGATGTCTTAAACAACGCGATGGCAGATAAGTTGCGGAATTACAGTAACCCAATGTATGTTGCTGCAGATGATAGACCTCGTGGAGCATTGGTGCCGATATCTGATCTTGATATATGGAGCTTGGATAATTTAGATGGTACTTATCCGAATGTATATGATTTCAGGCGGTACACGTTTATAAATCCTTTTAATTATAATCAAACCCTTTTTCAGGAGGACGGTTCTTATTTCAAATTTACGACAGCGACATTGTCTTACAATTTTGACCGAGGTTTTGTGCAGCGTAACTTAGGTATTACATCGGCCAGGGTGTATTTTTCGGCGAATAATATTTTTACGATCAGTAAATATTCAGGTCCGGATCCGGAGTTGGTTTCCGCTTTGGGAAGGGATTCGTCGGCGGGCTATCCAAACAGAAGAAGCTATACCCTAGGGGTGAATGTACAATTTTAATATGAGATCTGATATGAGAGCAATACTAATAAATTTATCAATACTAGGAACGTTGCTTTTCACTTCCTGTGGAAAGGATTTTCTAAATGTTTCTCCAAGTGACAACCTAACCGGAAACAACTACTGGAAGTCAGAATCTGACGTGGACAAGTTTATGGTGGGGATCTATAAAACGTTTCGACTGGCGACCATGGGTACGCCGGTGGGCGGAGAAGGAAATCACCGTATCTTTTTTCCGGCTACTGGCGACTTCCGTTGTGCACCGATCGAGCGAACGTCTCAATCCAGTGGGTCAGGACGGAATTACCTTACCGATTTGAAAACGAATAATCTTAATGCGTTAATCGGGAGTACGTATAGCTTCTTTGGTTTTTCGGCAATTCCGAAATGGAATGATTTTTTCAAAATGGTGCAGGCGGCCAATATTGTGTACTACGAGATGGATAATATGGAAGAGGGGCTTATTGCGGCGAGCAGTGTGGAGCGTTATAAAGCAGAAGCGGTATTTCTCCGTAATCTGGCTTACTTCTTTATGGTTCGTCTTTATGGGGATGTGCCCTATTATACGGAGGCTTATCATAGTAAAGCCATCGGGAGAACAAATATGCTGGCTGTTCTGGAAAGCGGTCTTGAAGATATGAAGGCTCACTATAAAAACCTACCGTGGACATACGAAGATCCTTCTATCGTTGGAAACCGTGCAATGCGTGGCGCCGCAATTACTTTAATGATGCACATGAATATGTGGATAGCGGGATTTACACCGAATGATAAATCGCCTTACTACACGGCTACAATAGCATTGGGCGAGGAAATCATGAACGAAAACGAAAACTCGTATGAACTGTTGCCTTTGGAACGTACCAAAGAAATTTTTAAAGGACGTACCCGCGAAGGTCTTTTTGAGATCGTACAGAGCTTGAACTACAACGAAACATTCTCCATATCATCGCCATACGCGGATTACTTTTTGAGGTATCCCAATAAGAATGTAGCCATTCAGCGCTCGTACTTGTACTACAATAGCAAGTTTATGGAGGAGCTGTACCCGTTGGGCGGTCAGGATCGACGTAAGGAGATCTGGTATGACGAGTATATTTACAATACGGCAGGTATGATGCAATGTTTGAAATTTTTAAACGTTTTCAACGAAGAGGGAGAAGATTATAATCCAGATGATAATCAGGTCGTGTTTCGGTATGTGGATCCGATTCTGTTACGGGCAGAAGCATTAGCTGAACTTGACAGAGATGCTGAGGCCAGAACAATTGTAAATATCGTGCGGGAAAGAGCTGGGGCTACACTGGCTGTTTCTGAAGTAGGAGAGGAGTTGAAGGATTTCATATGGTGGGAACGCGTGCGGGAACTGATCGGTGAGGGGCATTTCTTTTATGATCTGGTACGTACACGGAAAATCCTGAATACCGACTACACGAGCGCAGCAATGTCCGTCGACGCTTTTAACAGAGGGGGATGGACATGGCCTATTGATAGAGCGGCATTGGTGAACAATCCGTTTATGACGCTGAATAATTATTGGAACTAATTTTTAATCGAATGGCAAAGTTTAATATCAAACATATTTTCTTTACGGTGATGATCTCCCTGATGGCGTTTGCATCGTGTAAAAAGGAATATTACGAAGATGGGGGAGTACATAACCCGAAATACGAGGGCACGATACTTCAATTTTTGAAGAGTCGTCCCGAACTCTTTGATTCGCTGGTAAAGGTAATCGATCTTGCTGGGTATAGCGAACTGCTGAACGATCCCAATGAAAATCTTACGTTTTTTGCACCTGCAAATGAGAGTATTAATAACAGTATGGAGTTGCTAAACCTACAATTGTATGCCAGAGCTCAGGATACGGTGTTGGATCTCAAACAGGTCTCTCCAGAGGTGTGGAAGAAATTTCTCTCCAGGTATATCTTTAAGAACCGTTATCTGCTAAAGGATTATCCACAGATCGATACCAACGATATGTTTACGTACCCTGGACAAATCTATTTATCGATCGGCGGGGAGCCGACGACGATAGGTACATTTTATAATGATGTGTCATCGAAAAACAACGCAGGTGTTGAGCAGATCATCAAGTACGCGGGATACAGACAGGTTTTGATTGATTTTAGAGAGCCAGTTGCTACATCTGATATACAACCGAATAATGGCGTAGTGCATGTGCTAAGATATCGGACACACAGTTTTGGCTTCTCAGCTTTCGATTTTACGAGTGCGGCCATGAGTAAAGGGATTACATATTAGAAAGGAACAATGAAACAATCGATATACACGAAATTTATAGGCGTATTGCTGCTAGCATTGGTGCTGGTACAAGGTTGTGCGCAAAAGGAAGAAATAGGAGTTAACCCCTATGAGGGAGGAAAAGAGGCGTTGGGAGTTAAGTTTGCATCGACCAAGCCAGATCCTATGTCGGGGTTGCCAGGTGAGGTTATAACCGTCGGCGTAAGAGGGTTGAAAGTCTATGAAGGCAAATTTCAGGTGTTTCTCAACGAAGTGCCTGCCGAAGTTGTGGCCTTGACGGAGTCCACTATAGACATACGCATTCCGCAGGAGGTAAGTTCGGGAACTGTCACCGTTGTTTTGGACGGACAGATGTTTTTAGGTCCGCGTATAGGGGTAGAAGGAAATGTGTCTGTGGATACGGACTACAAAGTCGTGAACGGATTTAACAGTTATGTGTCTCAGTTGTTGGCAAACACAGGCGGACATATTGCTGTGGGGGGATTTACAAACTTCGAAAATGAGGCAACAGCTCCAAATTATATTTCGGGCATCCATTTTATCAACAGTTTGGGGCAATCTTCGACGGTGATGGATTTTGGACGACGGGCAACGGGCACAATTAGTTCTATCACAAAATTGCCCAACGGAAAATTTATGGTAGGCGGATTTTTAACCGAGTTTAACAGGCGTGATGTAGGAGGGTTAGCCCGGCTGACAGATAAGGGGCTGCTGGATACGATGGTGGTCCCCGTTATCAATCCTGACCCGGAGAACAAGCCGTTGAACGGAATAGACACGGTTTCGGCATTTAATGGAGGCTTTTTGGGCGGCGTAAGCTATGTTTTCCCTGCACCGGATAATGGGGTATATGTAGTCGGCTCTTTTCTATCGCACTGGAAGATCGATTATAACTACTCGTCTCGTGAGGTCAGAAGATATATCTATACGAAAGTAAACAGTGTTGCTAAGCTGAAGGAAAACGGATCGCTGGACTCGAGCTTCAATATCAACAACGCTGGTGTAAACGGTGTTGTATCCGGAGCGGTACAGCTCAACGATGGCCGTATCGTTATATCGGGATTGTTTAACAGCTACAATGGAACACCGGCCGCTAATATCGTCTGTATAAAGCCAAACGGGGAGGTAGATCCGACGTTTACAGCAGCAGGCGGATCGAATAAGGAGATTTCCTCTATCACACACAATCCGACAAATGGAAAAGTGGTGTTGGCGGGTAGTTTTACCAGTTACGGAGGCAAGCCTACGAATGGAGTGGTGGTATTAAATAACTCAGGAGCGATAGATGAGACCTTTACGTTCGGTGATTTGGATGGTGAAACACCGAACTATGCTTACAAGCTGAATAATGGACGTATATTGGTGACAGGGTCATTTCTAAAGTACAATAATGCGAGCAGACGCGGTATTTTGATTTTGGAACCCAACGGTGTTGCAAAACAGGAGAATAATAATTTAGGTACTTTTTCTGGTATCCCGAGGACTTTGGTTGAAACGACCTCTTCGTTGGGTAATCCGGCTATATTGCTTGGTGGGTTTATTTTTTCTGTGGATGGGAAGCAGGCCAATAATATCGTTAAAATAGAATTGAAGAACTAACAACATAATTTGGTAGAGATGGAAACAAAAAATAAATTAAAATCTATTGGATTACCGACATTGCTGTATATCATTGTACTGCTTTTGTCTACCGGGTGTAATAAGGATTTTCCAAACCTATTGAAGGAATTTGGAGAACAACCGGATTATAATTCGGGATCAACCAAGGTGTTGTATGTTATCGCAGACGGGATCAGAGGTAAGGCATTACAGCAGTTGGAATTGCCTAACATTAGAATCATAACTAGAAATTCGTTGCATTCCTTTGGTGCACTCGGCGACTTTAAAGGGAATGCTTTTACAAAGGAATCGGGGCTGGCAAACTTATTGACGGGGGTGACCAATGACAAACATCTGGTGACAGGGGATGATCTTTCCGTAGTCAATACTGAGGCGTACCCGAGTTTGTTGTCCAGAATAAACGCGAAAAATTCGAGTTTCAGTTCGGCGGCATTTACGTCCGATGCGGACTTGTCAACAACCTTATTGAAGGATGCGGACGTCAACGTGCTTTCTGATAATGACGACGCTGTTCATGCAAAGGCTAAGGAAGAGCTTTCGGGTGGAAGTGCCAGTCTGATTGTGACTCATTATAGTGACGCTTACCAGGTCGGTCTTGATAACTCGTTTGAGGCCAATGATCCGGACTATGTGGCTGCGCTGGGTAAGTTCGATTCTTTTCTGGGTGAACTGATAAGTACCATCAAGAGTAGATCTTCCTATGCACAGGAGGACTGGTTGGTGGTGATCAGCTCGAGTATAGGTGGCAAGGTCGTGAATGACGGGCTCGATAAGACCTCTTACGGGGACGACGAACGAAATACGATAACGTATTTCTATAGTCCTAAATTCACGCGCGGTTTGTTGGCTAGACCCAATTCTACGGAGATCCCTTATGACGGGAATGCTGTTCGCTACACGTATGGGGCGGATCAGGTAAACGCCACACTTACAGATGCATCACTTTATAATTTTGGTACTGTAACTCAAGATTTCACCATTAACTTCTTTTTTAAGTCTAATGTAACGACCAGCCACAACTACCCTATTATATTATCTAAGCGAGACCAAGGTTTTGGTGGAAACGGATGGAATTTGTTCTTGGAAGTACGCGACGGTAATAATAAAATAGGCTGGAATTCGAATATCAGCAATCAGACGTTTGGAACCAAACAAGTGAACGACGGGCTGTGGCACAGTTTTACGGTGACGGTAAGGCGATCAGGACTCACCGATACGATAAAGGTGTTTACAGATGGCGTATTTAACGCTAAAAATGGCGTAAATGCCAATTCCTTAAACAATACTGCGCCTTTGGTAATCGGTAAGAAGGTACCAGATGGTAATGAGGGGGCTGATTTTCAACTTGCTAATCTGCAGATATACAACACGGCATTTACTGAGGCCGAGGTTGCGAAGTGGTCGGGTGCTGGCTTGGTAGATGATGCTCATGCTAAGAAAGGAAACCTTATCGGTTACTGGCCAGGCTATGATGATGTAGGTACCAAGACGTTGACCGACCTGTCTGGGCATAATAACCATATGACATTGACTGGGGCATATAGTTGGGTTTCCTACAGTGATATCGTGACGTATTTCCAACCAAAGATTACGGACTCATTTTATAGGTTGGTACCTAACGGGGTAGATTTGCCTTTCTTTATCTATCAGTGGTTTGGTATAGTTCCTAAATCGTCTTGGGGATTGGAAGGAAAGAGCTGGACTCCTAAACTTGTAGTGTCGTCTGAATAATACTTGAAATTATGAAAAGAAATTTTAAATCCTTACTAGTTTTCGCATCGCTGTTATCACTGTTGTCTTGTGGTAAATATGGCTACGATTTTGCGGACGGTTATCAGGATGGGGATAAGGATCCATCAGCAATAGAGACTGATACGACGATGTATGTTGCCGATAAAAGTTTGTATCACCGGGCTCGTATTTTTCCGGGTTTGGTCGGAGATAATGTTGGTCGTATTAAAGATACGACGATCACTATCAATATGAATTATGCGAATGTCACGGCTAATGATCTTAAGGTTAGTGTCGTACCACGACCTGTATTTAGTACAGGATTGTATGCACCTGCCGGAGAAAACATCAAAATTATAGTGCCTGCCGGTATAATCGGACTAACTGTGCAGGTAGGCGTACATACCAACAACCTGTCATCGATGGACCCGCGCCGCCGCGACCCGTTGATATTTACGCGTAAGGAGCTTTTTCCGGGGATAAACTATGTTAAGAACCTGTATGGCGGGACAATATGGATTATAACGAATAATTCAAGGCCGACTCCAGTTAGTCTTAAGTTTGACGGGGCCGTAAAATCTCCGGATTTTATACTGGGGGAATCCAATGTAACAGACTGGCTGGCGGAAGTAGAAGCAACGGCTGTGCCTTGGATTGAGGTCCGCTCGAAACGTGTTGTTTTTAGTATACCCCGGGCTATGGTGTTGAATCACCGAGCAGAGGCCTCGCGTGTAGAGTTAGCGCTGACCGAGTGGAATGAAATTTATGAAAAGGATTTCTACGATTGGATGGGACTGGATCCGAATACGACAGACGTAAAAAACAGGTACCCCGATCTGGCGGAAAGAGGTGTGTTGGAGATACAGCTGCCCGATGGTGTAGCTGCGCATAGTGGGTATCCTTGGATGGCGCAGTTGAACAAACATTGGTTTTTTATGTTTGTGGACAGGGATTATATCTTGAATCCGAATAATCTGGAAGAAGTGAGCTGGGGTGCTTTCCATGAAGTTGGACACAATTATCAACAAGGTGGAACATGGAGCTGGAATGGGCTTGGCGAAACGACCAATAACCTGTTTATATGGAAGGCCGCTCATCGTCTACAGCGACTGGCTATAGCGAACCACCCGGCTATCAGAGGCGCTTTTGATGATGGATTGGTGTATACACAGAAAGCGGGTACAAAAAATATTATAACAGATTCTGAGACGTCTACGGGCAACCACCCTTTTGTTAAGATTCTTTTGTTTTTACAGATTTTTGATCAAGCTAAGGGTAAAAATGGCGAATCGGGTTGGGATTTCATGCCTTATCTCTATAGAAATGCCAGGAATACGGATTTCTCTTTCGCTTTGGACGAAGCTAAGCGGGATTTCTTCTACCGTAACCTGTGTGACTTTACGGGTAAGGACTGGCAGCGCTTCTGCAAGGCCTGGGGTGTGCAGATCAGTGCATTGGCGCGTCGGGAGATGTCTGCAAAGTATTCGCCTATCGATAAGACATACTGGACATATGATCCATTGACAAAGACGGGCGGTAATGATGTGTTGCCTTCAAAATATGACCTGGAAAGAGAAGACTGGACCGTAACGGCATCGAGTGAGGCCACAGGAGAGGGGGCTTTGGGTGGAGCTGCTAAATTCTTATTGGATGGCAACCTGCAGAGTTTCTGGATGAGTAATACGGCCAATGAACCGCCACATCAATTGACATTTACACTTACGAGTCCAGAGGAAATGAAAGGATTTTATATCATCGCAAGACAAGCCGGTGCGAATATCCCAGCACGGATAAAGATTCAGGCGAGTACAGACGGAATCACGTACACGACATTGACCGATGCTGACTTGAAACCGGGAACAACATTGTTGTCTTCACCGCTACCAACGGGTGCAGAAAACCGAGTGAAACGTGTAGAGTTTGTGTTGAAACAGTCTAAATTTTATAAGTCATTCCGGTACATCTTCGAAGGTATGAATCAAAATAATAGTCATTTTGTCGGCGTTGCAGAAGCTGGTGCGTTTTATGATGTTAATTAATTATAAGTTATGAAGAAGAAAAATTTAAGTATTATATCTTTTGCCTTTGTTCTTGTCCTCGGACTTTCCGGATGTACTAAATATTTTAATCCGGAGCCGAAGTTTGAGGAGTACGAACAGGAAATCGAGAAGAGCGTGCAACGAAAGGTGTTGATGATATCTTTAGATGGACTGGTAGGAAAGGAATTGAGCAAAAAAATTCCTGCTAATATTTCAGCCCTCATGAAGACAGGGAAGTATTCTTTTGAAGCACTTACGGATGAAAATACATCCGACCCGGCAACTTGGACAACGATGATGACTGGGTATTCTTCAAGTAAACATCTGGTACTGGACGAGAGTTTTCTTCCAGCACCGTCCTCAGATGACCCGCATGGGGAGACAAATTTTGCGCCGAGTTTTATCTATAGAATGGAGGAGCAAAATTCTAAATTACGAACATCTATTATAGTTCAGGATCCGGGAGTGGCAAACGTATTGTTAATGGATGCCGATGATAATGTGTTAGTAGACTCTGATGAAAAAGTGAAAGATGAAGCAATAGCGCTTTTGGCAAAAACTGATCCTGACTTTTTGTTATTGCAGTTTAAAGATATATTGAATGCAGGAAAAGAGAATGGGTTTTCAATGGAATCTTCAACATATGAAGAAGCCGTGTCACGGGTTGATGGTTATTTGGGCGCTGTTGTCGAAGCGTTGAAAACCAGAGAAAATATAGCGTACGAAAATTGGTTAATTATCCTGACTTCAAATCACGGCGGGGTAGGTAAATCGTATGGTGGCGATTCTTTTCAAGAGCGAAATATATTTTCTCTGTATGGACAAATGGACTTAGGACAGGAAGAACTAGTTCCTGAGATTATTAGTTCACCTCAATTTTATGGTTACGATGGTCAGGAAAGTGGCCCGACTGAAGGGGTGAGAGCGAGGAATGTTAGTGAAGTTGCCGGTGAAGAGCAATATAATGTCGCTAGAACAGGACAGCTGACTATTGAAGCAAAAATTAAAGTAAATCGAAATGCTTCGGGAAATTGGTCTTATTCAGTTCCTCCATTTTTAAGTAAAGTGACTGGAAGAACTGGAACTACTCCAGGGTGGTCTTTTTTTAGAAGTGGTAATAATGTTGTTTTTTATTGTGCAGATGGTGCTCAAAAGCTCGAAATCTCAGGTGGACCTGCTTCTACCGATGATAAATGGTGTCATATCTCTGCAACTGTTGAATCCAAAGATGGCGTGGTCATAAGCAAATTATTTGTGAATGGTGCTAAAGCAGCGGAAGCTACAGGAGCCTTAAATATTAATGAGATAAAATCTACCTCACCATTGACATTTGGTTTTCAACCATATGTTTTCTTAGGGGGATTCCTTGATTGTCATATCGCGGATGTACATATCTGGAATGTTGCGTTAACAGAGGATGAAGTCAAAAGGAATGCGAACAGAATAGGTGTCAGTGAGACTGATCCAAAGATCAATAATGTGATTGGGTACTGGCCTATGAATGATGGAGGTGGTATTTTGAAGAATAAGGTGGTCGGCATGCCAAATATCCCGCTACAAGGAAAATATCAATACAAGGTCTCGGCGAATAATCTACCTTTTGTAAATGAGAAAGCTATCTTGGTACAAAATCTAGATATTGCTACGAATGTATTATATTGGTTAGGTTTGAAACCTCATGAGACTTGGGTATTAGAGGGACAGGCTTTCTTATCAAAATTTGAGTTGGAATTTTTGAAATAGTATCTACTTTATGGTATACGCATGATTCGTATCGAGCACAGACATCCATGCGTATGCCCTATAAAAAGAATTATACACATATGAAAGTATTTAATAAATTTCTGTTTGTTTCTTTATTGGGATGTACTTCTTTGCTGACGATACAGGGGTGCAAGGAGAATGATTTGGTTTTTCCCACACAAATAAAGGGCGAGGATGACGGTGATTCTGACCAGGAGGTCGGCCCTGTCAAGCAAAACACTTTTTCGGTAATCATAGACGATGACGAAAAGGTGAAGTTTATCATGGGCGAGATTGATAAAGAAAGAATACAAAGTATCTTTTTTTCGCACAATGGAAATGGTGAGAAGGTAGTGACAGAGCTGACAGATTTTGCCAGTCAATATGTTATTGCCAATTTACCTACTGATCAGGTGAGCGATGTCGAAGTCTGGGCAAAAGGGGTGAATGGATTGGAGTCCAAAAAATTTACTTATAAAGTGAAGCCTTTGGTTTATCCGTCTAGAGCAGTGGCACAGACCTTAAAGGTTTTAGGTGGTTTTAGATCGGGTGCGATAGATGTAGCAAATATTACCCGGGCAGATGCGACATTGTTTTATAAAGTGGATGGTGCGGCGACATTTACCTCTGTCGCGCTTCCTGCACCGACAACAGATATGGAGATTGTAATTGAGAACTTGGCAAGGGGATCGCATACGTTAACCTATTATTTGACGGATGTAAACGGTGGACAAACGAGCGAAATGACGAAAAGTTTTGAGGTCTTTGAGGTGTTTGCTATCAACAAATCGGAACTGAATGTAAATGTATCGTCGGTAGAGACACAAGAGGGGGCGGCTAATGGTAAAGGCTCGTCGATGATAGATGGCAGTATTACAACTTTCTGGCATTCGACCTGGAGTTCGAGTTCAAATCCGGAATATCCACATTGGTTTATCGTAGATCTGGGGAAAGAGAGATTGTTTACAGAGCTCGATATGATACGGAGACACAATAATACTACAGGAGGGTTTAAAACATTTAACGTGGATTATTCCCTTGATAATGTGACTTGGACGAGATTGGCGACCGGTGAAACATTCAATTCGGCAGATAACCCGGCAGCGTGGCAGAAATTCAAATTCCAGCCGACGAATGCCCGCTATGTGAGAATATATATAACGGCTCCATTTGGGTCGTCAACAAGTACGCATCTGGCGGAAATAAATGTGTACGAGGCTAAATACTAGTTGTTTTTGATAAAAACCCCGGTTTTAAGTACAAAACTGGGGCTTTTTTATTTATTCCTCCGTATAAAAATCGATAAGACTACCTACATACTCTTGGTCCCAGCCATCGATAATATCGTTGTAAGCATCTTCGGGGATATTGGTGTGATTGACTTCAAATGAAGTTCCTTTTTTATGTTCGTGAAGCTTGATCGTGACAATTGAAGCGTCTTCTTGATCTCCAAAATACCATTCTTGAACAATTTTTTTGAAAGGATCCAACTCCAAGAACTTACCAGTTATACCACCATCCCAAAGGGAGAATTCTCCACCCTCTCTAGGATCAATTTCGACGGTATCTCCTGTCCACAAACGGATGGTTATTTCTGTTGTCAATGCAAGGTAGATCTCTTCAGGAGTTGCTGGGATAATGTAGTATTTTTTGAAGTTCTTCATTGAAAAGTTTTTTAGGAAAAATCAAAGATAAGACTAATCGTAGGCTTTTCATTTTTAGTTTTGACTTTTTACTTTCGACTTTTTATTTTTTAGTTTTGACTTCATACTTTTGTATATGAGTAATAGACTCCCACCAGATTTAGTACGTCATCTTCAAGGAGACGCTACTTTTGATTATAAAGCCTTTGTCGCAATACACGATAACGAACAGAAAACGTCATCCATTCGTATTAATCCTGCAAAAGTATTTGACTTGTCGTTGTTGGATATTGATAGACCTATCCCTTGGTGCAAGGAGGGGTATTACCTCAAAAAACGACCTGTATTTACATTGGATCCCTTATTTCATGCAGGATGTTATTATTCGCAGGAGGCAAGTTCGATGTTTTTGGATTTTGTAGTCAGACAACTGAATTTGCATCTAGAACCTATTCGAGCTTTAGATTTATGTTCGGCGCCAGGCGGTAAGGCTACGCTTCTGAATGCGACCCTGCATAGAGATGGCTTATTGGTGGCAAATGAGATAATAAAAGGGAGAGCTGCTGTACTAAGGGAGAATTTGATGAAATGGGGAAACCCCAATGTGATTGTTTCTAATAATGATCCCAGTGCATTTGGCCGCCTGCCCGGATATTTTGATCTTATGGTCGTTGATGCACCATGCTCAGGATCAGGAATGTTTCATAAAGACCACAACGCAATTGATGAATGGTCTATGGCAAATGTGAAGCTATGTAGCGAGAGGCAGCAGCGCATAATTGCGAATAGTATTGCTTCTTTGAAAACGGGAGGATATTTGTTTTACTCGACATGCTCTTATTCAAAAGAGGAAAATGAAGATATCGTCGATTGGATGATTGACACGTTCGGATTGGAGTCTGTATCCATACCTGTTGAGGATGCTTGGGGTATAGAGGTGAGTCAATCAGAAAAGCATAGCGCTACTTCATACCGTTTTTATCCGCATAAGGTAGCTGGGGAAGGTTTCTTTTGCGCTGTACTTAAGAAGCGTGATGAACAGGATTCCGTTTCTTTAAAGAAGGTAAAGACCGACAAAAATGCGGCACCACAGGGGCTGGCTGAAAGATGGGCAAATATGGATGGTCTTTATTCATTTCTGCATCATGATTTATTACATATTTTTCCTAAAAGCTATGAATTGGATCTTGGGGCGCTCCAAAAGGTGCTATACTTAAAAAATGCGGGTACTGAAATAGGTAGGGTTGTTGGAAAGGATCTGATACCGAGCCATGACCTCGCCTTAAGTAATAGGATCCATAAAGATATTCCCTATTTGGATCTCTCTCTTGAAGACATGCTAACGTACCTGAGAAAGGAGAATTTGCCTTCAACGGTTAATCCTGATGGGTTGAAGGGTTGGGTTATTGTGCGATATGAAGGCATGGATATAGGCTGGATTAAGGCGATGCCAAATCGTATTAATAATTACTATCCCAAAGAAGTACGTATCGCTAATCTCTAGAAACGATAGGAGGCAAATTAAGAATGCTGTTCAATCAATTGCTGATGCTGTACTATAACCTGGCATATATCATCAGCAACTTCTGCTTTACTTTTTAGGGTAAAGTCTCTGATCTCTCCACTTTTGGAGAGGATACTGACCTTATTGGTGTCGATACCGAAACCGGCACCTTTGTCTTGCATGGAATTTAAGACAATGAAGTCCATATTTTTGCGTGATAGTTTTCCTTTGGCGTTCTCTAGCTCATTTTCTGTTTCTAGCGCAAAGCCAACCAAGGTTTGGTGTGTCGCTTTATTTGAACCTAAAAAAGCTAGGATATCTGTTGTTTTTTTGAGCTGAATTGAAAAATCTTCCGCTTTCTTTTTGATCTTCTGAGGCGCTACGTCTATTGGTGTATAATCAGCTACAGCTGCGCTCATAACGATAATATCTGCATCAGCAAAATGCTGCTGACAGGCCTGCAACATTTGTTGAGCCGTCTGGACATCTATTCTTACTGTGTTTTTCGGAGTTTGCAATGCCGTAGGTCCAGATACTAGGGTAACCTCAGCGCCAAGCTGCTGTAAACGCTCTGCCAGTGCATAGCCCATCTTTCCAGAAGAATGGTTTCCGATAAAGCGGACGGGATCAATAGCTTCGTAGGTAGGTCCAGCTGTAACTAAAGCTTTTTTCCCTTTTAGCGGTAAATTTGGGTTTAAGTGAGAAAGCAGGAAATCAATAATTTCTTCTGGTTCTGCCAAACGTCCCTCTCCAACCAAGCCGCTAGCTAGTTCTCCGTCTCCTGGGGGGATAACCGTATTCCCGTAGGAAAGAAGTTTCTGTACGTTGTGTTGTGTCGCAGGGTGTTTCCACATATCTAGATCCATTGCTGGAGCAAGGTATACTGGACACTTGGCAGATAGGTAAGTCGCCGTTAGCAAGTTATCACAAAGTCCGTTCGCTAGTTTGGATATTGTATTGGCCGATGCCGGTGCGATGATCATTAGATCTGCACGGAGTCCTAGTTCTACATGATTGTTCCATAGGCCAGTTTTTTTATCGTAATATTCAATTAATACTGGATTCTTCGAAAGCGTGGAAAGTGTGAGGGGAGTGATAAACTCGGCGGCATCTCTGGTCATTATGACCTGAACATTAGCCCCTTGTTTGATTAACAAACGTATTAGAGAAGCTATTTTGTATGCGGCTATACTGCCGCATACGCCAAGTGCAATATTTTTGTCTTTTAGAGAAGACATGATGTTTTAGTCTTAATCTTGCTCTTTAGATGGGTTTCTGAAGTATACTTTGTCATTCAGAAATTCATCGATAGCAATAAGAGTTGCTTTTGGTAGACGTTCGTAGTGTTTTGAAATTTCGATTTGTTCGCGATTCTCAAAAACCTCTTCTAAATTGTCATTGTTGCTAGCAAATTCTGCCAATTTGGAATTCAACTCCTCCTTTATCTCCACACCAATTTGGTTCGCTCTTTTGCTAATTACAACTATAGATTCGTACAGATTGTCCGTAGCTTGATCCAACTCTCTTAAATCTCTAGTTACGGTAGAGTTTGGAACGGCGTTATTTTTTGCTTGACTCATATTTATTTATATATATGTAAATATTCTATTTTTTTCCTTCTGCTGCTGCAGCTTCTTTAGATACCTCGGTGATACCTAGTTCTTTGTTTTGCTCTTCAATCTGTTTGTTGATTTCATTCATTTTTCGGATTGCGAATACAATTTTCTTGTCGGCACTAGATTTTAAACCATCCAATTCACCGCGGTACTTACTACTTGGATAATGATCAACAAACGTCTCATAATAATCTATAGCATCGTTGAAACGCTGCTCTTGTCTATTGGGAAAGCTGTTATCTGCGAATAAGTACTGTGATTTTACGATTAAGTATTCAATCTCTTCTGCAAATCTCGTGTCGGGGAAGTCTTTGAGTACATTTTCCAGTGCGATTACAGCAGCACGATAATCGTCTGACAATCCCATATTATAATAGAGTTTGGCATTATCAAATGCCTTTTTCTCTAATTTTTCACGTAGATCTTGAATGAGTTCCCCTGCTTTTTTTGCCCTTTCTGATTCCGGATAATAGTTTACAAAAAGCTGTAACTCATCGATTGCTTTTCGTGTATTTTCTTGATCTAGGTTGCTACGAGGAGACTCTATATAATAACAGTAAGCAGCCATATACCTACACTCCTCAGCACGAGGGCTGCTTGGGTAGATGCTGGCAAAAGTTTTAAAATGGTGCCGCGCAGATGTATAATCTTTGATACGGTAGTTCGCGTTTGCCCGGAGATAATATAAGTCCTCAGCCTCCGCACGACCGCGGTATTTTTCTGCTAAATCGTCAAATAGGATTAAAGCCTTTGAGTATTTGCCTTTTTCATAAAATTTTACAGCCTCTTGATATTTCATGGCTATATTATTGCTGTTTTTAAGTTTTTCAAACTTACTTTTACAGCCTGTGAAAAAAAATGCAGCCAGTAAAATGGCTATTATAACTCCTGTGCGTCTATTTAAAAACATTTTACAAAGATACGTCAATTAAAGATAATATTCAATTAAATTTCAGTCTGCAATTTAGTTGATTTTAATCCACTTAGTGTAGTTGTATCAAGCGTTTAACATACTTTAACCCTTAAGTTAGACTCTGTCATCGCATTGCTAGAAATGAAGGGCTGATTTCAAAATGAGTAAATATTTGTTTATCTTTACAGAAACAGAACGAAAGTAATTATAAAATGACCTTACGCGAAAGAGTCGAACAAGCATTAGATACATTAAGACCTTATTTAGAGACTGATGGCGGAAATGTAAGTATCGAAGAGATTACCGACGATAACATCGTTAGATTGAGATTGTTGGGGGCCTGTGCAAGTTGTTCAATGAGTATCATGACCTTCAAGGCGGGGTTGGAACAAGCTATCATGAAAGCAGTTCCTGAGATTATAGCTGTAGAAGCTATAAACATAACAGATATGGATGATCCTAATGCGACATCCCCTAATCAATTGTAACAAAATTGTTGTTTCTCGGTTAACACATTTTAACAGCAAGGTATTACGTGTTTAGCTATTTTTGTTAGAATGCTACAATATCTAAAATATCTATTGATTTTATTGTTTGCCTTGAATGTGCTAGTTGTTCATTCACAAAGCAAAAATTTAGTTCAGTTTAGTGGATTGATTTCCTCCACAGGATCTGATCTACCTGTAGCCTATGTGACGATAAAAAATACCTCTTTTAACAATCAGACATTTATTTCTAATAATGACGGCTATTTTTCCTTTGTAGCCCACAGTGGGGACACCATACGGTTTTCAAGTGTAGGGTATGATCCACTTACCTATGTGATTCCACATGTTGCAAATGATAAGTTTACCGCGCATATTCAAATGCGGAGTTTGGTTATTGAGTTGCCTGCTGTCACGCCCTTTCCCTGGGCTAGCTATGAAGACTATCTGGCTGACTTTATGGGAATGAAAGAAGGGTATGATCCTGTGGCATCAGCACGCAATAATATCAGTCCAGAGGCGATGGCAGCACTGGCTCGGATAGTGCCAAGAAATGCTGACGAAATTCAGAATTTCAACTCTACACAGCGTCATATTAATATGACTAATAAAAATATCAATCAAAGATATGCTAATCCTCTTTTAAATCCATTTGCATGGGCACAGTTGATTAATCAGATACAACGGGGGGATTATAGTAGGCAAAAGTTGAAGTATTAATATTTTAGTCTGCGTTTTTGATATCTGTAATTCGGCCTATTTCACGAACACTGAGCTTCGAGGAAAAATACGATACACATACAGATAATATGAAAACCGTAGCAAATACGATAACAAAATCTTGCAAACGTATATCAATAGGGTATACATCTATCAAAGACCCCTCCATCTCTCCGGTACGTATGAAACCATAGCTCTCTTGTAGTTTACAGAATGCGAAACCGATTACGATACCGAATGCACTTCCAATAAGAGAGATGAACATTCCTTCTATAAAGAATATACGCTCTATTACAGATTTTTCAGCTCCGAGGTGTTGGAGGATTTTCATGTCTTCTTTTTTGTCGATGACTAGCATCGTTAGCGAACCTATAATATTGAAAATCGCAATAATGCCGATAAATGTGAGTATGAAGAAAACAATCCATTTTTCGGACTTAACGGTTTTATAAAGTGTAGGATTTTGCTGTTCTCTGTTTTTAATGTAGAAATCTTTGTCGAGTTCCTTCTCCAGGTCTTTTTGTACTCTAGATGTTTTGCTTGGATCCTTTAGGTATACTTCTATCGCAGAGATTTTAGATGATTCCTCTAGTAATTCTCGAGCAAAATCCATGGGTACTATGATGAGGTTATCAAACTCCGGCTGATAAGCCAAGACACCATTCACAGCTATGTTTCTGATGTTAAAATCTTCTAAAGGATTGAGGTTATTGATAGAAGCCGAGCGCCTCGGGAAATATAAGTCAATATGGTTATAGAATCCCGTGAGCGGTATTTGTAAGTTTGATTGTATCTGTGCTCCGATCAAAGCATAATTTGTCGTGTCATCGTGTATGGAGAACTTTCCAGCATGCAGAATATCTTTTTCACTTTGAGCAGTTAACGCCGAGGGGTCCATTCCTTTCAGCTTGCCCACAAACTGCTGCTGATCGTATTGAATCAGGATTTTATCCTCCAATAATTCCACGTAATTCTTTACATCGGAAGACGCTGCGAGGGTTTTAAACGAAGTTAATTCCTTTGAAAAGGTCTTCCCCTCCTTAGGTTCAATGCGCAGGTGTGGAGTAAAGCTGCTGTACATGGATAGGATAAATTTCTCCATTCCATTGTAGAAGGATAAGACAATAACTAGTGCAGCCGTACTAACAAATACCCCTACAATACTTATAATTGAAATTATATTTATTGCATTTACTGATTTCTTCGAGAAGAGATATCGAGAAGCGAACAGTAAGGGGATTTTTAATGACTTCATCCGCGTACAAATGGATTTGTTCGTTTTTCGAAATCGATATTGGTACTCGGTCCATGGCCTGGATATACCACGGTTTCAGATGGAAGCGTATATATTCGTTGCGTGATGGATTGCAGTAGTGTCTCATGATCACCCCCAGGGAGATCAGTGCGGCCTATGCTATTTCGGAATAGTACATCTCCACCAATAAGGAAGTTATACTCGGCCGAGTAAAAACAAAGGTGAGCAGGTGAATGACCAGGAGCAAGTATTGCTTTTAGTTTGTGATTTCCAATGGGGATTTCCTGATTGTCTGTTAAGAAGGTGTCCGGTATAGGAGACGTCTCGTAGCGAATGCCCATCTGAGGAGCATAATTTTGAACAGCTACTAATACAGGTACTTCTCCCTCATGGAATTGCGGTTTAAGTCCCCATTCTTCATAAACGAAACGGTTTCCAAGAACATGATCTATATGACAATGAGTATTGAGTAATGTTTGTGGCTTAAGCTGATTCTGCTCAATGAAATGTTTTAATTGTTTTTCTTCGTTATGATTATGCATCCCCGGGTCAACAATTATACAGTTTTTGTTCTCGTCGTAGAGGATATAGGTGTTTTCCTGATAAGGATTGAATGTTATTGTTTCTATGCTAATCATAATTCAAACTTAGCCAAAAAGCTTTGCATTCACGAATTCCAGTCTTAAAAAAGAAACGGTCACTGCCATTTCGTTGAGTTGATCAAATGCCTGATGTCTTTTTTTACGAAGTCCAGGACGGGTTGTATCGAATCCAAATGTGGCTTTTCATTAAAGTACAATGCCCCGCGTAAGTAATGCTTCGATTTATCGGATATAAAAAACTGATAGTTGGAGGCTGTATTGCCTTGTATTTCGTACTCGAGACCATAGATATTCTCCTGTTTTATGATGATGTCTTTTTGTTCGATAGCACTTGCCATGCTTGTGTGTTTGAAGACAAAGGTTCGAGCATCTTCTGTAAGCTGTTCAAATGTAGAGTGTGGGCCAATATTGAAATAACTAAGGTGGAGTCTAGCATTAAATTGTGGAAAGTCTAGGTTTTTCCAACAGGGCATAGCGTTACTACTTTCATCTGGAGCAAGGATGCTGTAAACTGGTATCTCAAAGGTAAAAGGACATCCTGTTTTGGGGGTATGGTAGCTGCGCTCTGGAAAGATTACCCGGTGAAAACCTCGAGGCTTCGGGCTGTAATCCTGATTGTTACATGCAAAGAGCGTTAAAAGTACCGGCAAAAAGAAGAGTTTCTTAGGCATAGTTGTTTAAAAGGTTTCCTTCCATATTTGCCAGTTCTTTTCAGCTTGTAGAACTAACATTTCATAACCATTTTTTGTGACAGCATGCCGCTCTTTACCATTCTGGAGAAAAAGGGTCTCTTCTGGGTTGTATATTAAATCGTAGAGCAAGTGATCGGCTGTAATAAATTCATAGGGAATATTAGGACACTCGTCTGCATTTGGAAATGTGCCTACAGGAGAGCAATTTATGATAATTTGATGATCTTCAATGATTTTTTGATCCAAGTCACTATATGTAATGTCGCCATTTTCACGATTTCTGCTAACGAGTAAATAAGGGATATCCAATTTATTAAGGACATAGCAAACTGCCCTGGCTGCTCCACCATTGCCTAATACAAGTGCACGATTGTGTTTGTCGGTTAGCAAAGGTTCTAATGATTTTTGAAAACCAAAAGCATCTGTATTGTATCCTTTGATCGCGATTGTAGTGTCGTCTCGGCGATGTATGGTGAGGCAGTTTACGGCTCCTATTTCTTCTGCCTCTACAGAGAGAGCCGTTACAAATTTAAGTACGGATTGTTTGTATGGTATAGTGACATTAAATCCGTGAAAACGGCTGTCCTTTTTAATTAGGTCTGCAAATTCTTCAATATTTGGTAGGGAGTAGAGGTCATAATCTATCCCTGTGATATTTTCTCGTTCAAATTTTGATAAGTAGTAGTTCTTTGAGAAAGAATGCCCTAATGGGAATCCGATTAAGCCTAGTTTTATCATGAATTGGACGTGTATTTTTTTATAATTTCTGAAACAATCGGATTTCCTTGTAACTGAGGTAGGTAATCAAAAAGAATGTGGTGCTTTTCTGGTCCGAATGAAAGGGCCAATTCTAGAAAATTCAACGCTTCGTTGTACTGACCATTAGCAAATAGGTAGGCCACAAGCCTGTAATACAACTCGGCGCTGTCAGGATTGCATTTTATCGCCTCAGACATCGTTTCGATAGCTTCTATTAGCTTTTTTTGCTCAAAATATATCGATGAAAAATCTAGCCAAGCATCGATATCTGTAGGATTAAGCTCCACGACCTTAGAATAGGCTGCTTCAGACTCCTCAACCTGCCCCAATTTATACCTTGCGTCAGCTATTGCAAACCAATAGTCTGGGTTATCGTCTTCGAGCTCCAGTGCTTTTTTATAAAAATGGAGCGATTCAAAGTAGCGATCTTCAAAGTCCAATGTGACACCAATACCAAACCAAGCGTCTGATAGACCGCTGTCTAGTTTAACCGCTTTTTTGTAGTAGTCTCTTGCAGTGTCCATCTGCTCCAATTTCTCGTAGCACTCTCCAATGGCACAATAGGTGTCTGCATTTGGAGGTTCATACTCAAATGTTTGTTTATAGACAAGGATTGCTTCGGAGTATTTGTCCAGATTGACGAGTGCATTGCCCTTATTAAAGTAGGCAGATGCGAAGTTTTCCTGTATTAATATGGAGTAATCATATGCATCAATAGCTTCCTCAAAGCGGGACATTTTGTGGTATGCATTCCCAAGGTTATACCAAGCGATGAAGGAGTAGGGGTCTCTATCAATAAATTCATTGTAGAAGGTGATACTCTCTTCTTGTCTGTCCAGGATATCATAACAAAAAGCAAGTTCATATAATGCATCTTGATTTTCTAAATTGATTTCCAGTGTTTTTCTTAAGAAAGTAACAGCTTGTTCATAATTGCCCTGTAGTTGATAAAGACCTGCAAGTTGATAATAAACATCTTCTTTGTTTTCTGCGTTTGAGAGCGCCGCTAACAGTGCTTCTTCGGCTTCTTGATAGCGACCGGTAGAAGCAAATATAGATCCTCTGATAAGCTGTATATCGCCATCTGAGGGTTCGAGTAATTCGGCCTTGAGTAGAGCTTCTAGTGCTTTTTCATACTGCTGAATAGAAGCAAGAAGTTGTGCCCTCTTTAATAGGAATGATGTTTCAAAAGGATGCTGATTGCTCGCGAAATCAATCACTTGCAGTGCTTTTGACGGATCATTTTTTTCCGTATAGTAGTCTATTATGCTATCAAAAGCCGCCGAGTCAAAGAAGTATTGATCGTCATTCCGAATCATTTCTTCGTAACGATTTACAGATTCCTTTTGCTCCTCCGGCGATCCAAACTCAAATTCCTCTTCCATATCGTATCTATTTAGTGAAAAATACACTTTTTAAATTAAACCTATTCAAATTTCTTTTCCACATATTAACATACAGAGTGTAAAAAGAGGAAAAGGTTTAAAAAAAATAAAACCGCCCCGAATTTCGGGGCGGTTTATTATTCGTAATAATTATACTAGTGTATGATTATTTTTTGATCTCAACACGACGGTTTTGAACACGACCTTCTTCAGTTGCATTTGATGCAATTGGGTTAGCCTCTCCGTAACCGTTAGCGTTAATGCTAGATGCGGATACACCAGCATTTACTAAGTATTGTTTTACTGCATTAGCGCGGTCTTTAGATAAGTTCATGTTGTATGACTCAGAACCTTCTGCAGACGCGTATCCGTCTAAAGTAACAGATGATTTGTTATCACGGATTTCTTTAGCTAATTTATCTAAAGTAGCGTAAGAAGAAGTTTTCAATACTGAGCTATCGAATTCAAATTGAATTGGAGCGTAGTATGCACCTGTAGTAGCACCTGGAGTAACAACTGGCTCAGGGAATTTGATTGGACATCCAGAACCATCAACTACTGTACCAGCAGGAGTGTTAGGACATTTGTCAAATTTATCTGATACACCGTCTCCGTCTGAATCTTTACCTAAAGCATCAACAGTACCTTCTAATGAAGAAACGCGTTGTTTTAATGCTTCAACTTCGTTACGTAATGAAGGATCTTTTAACTCATCGTACATTGTAGCAACTGGGTTAGCAAAAGTCAAGTTTTGTTTGTCTCTTGAACCTAAAGTGAATTCTAAACCACCGTAAACGTTAGAGAATTTACCTTTTACGTCTGAACGACCTGGTCCGTAAAGTAAGTTATCATCAGTGAAGTTCATTGTGTAACCTAAGTTCAATGCTACAACTTCAGATAATTTGAATTTAACACCAACACCTACAGGAACGTAAGCAGCTAATTTGTTATCTCTATCACCTACTGGCTCACGATCTCCAAAGATTTCAGATCCCCATTTACCTTCGTTGTTGTAAACTTCAGTACCTGTGAAATCATTGTTTGCGAATTGAACTGGGTTGTTCGCTAATACACCTAAACCTACTTTAGCGTAGAAGTTAACTGCATTTTCTCTTCTTAAGAAGTCGATAGTACCCAATTGGAATACACCGTTCACACTAGCGGCCCAATTAACGCGAGTTTCAGCAGATTTTGCTCCGTTAGCTGTTTCTGGTGCAGTCACCATGTCGTGGTTGTAAGTTTTGATTCTACCACGGTTACCTTCTAACTCTAAACCGAATAGGTGAGAGAATTGTTTACGGATAGTCAAACCATAGTACTCACCAACTTTGTTTTGGAAGTAACCAACTTTTTGACCAAAGTTGTTAGATCCACCAACTAATGCGTTAGGGGTAGTGATACCACCTTGTAAGCCGATAGACCAAGTTCTGTATTGTGATCTACCACCAAATACAGTTGGAGTTTGAGCTTGAGCAGTTTCAGCAAAACCTAAAGCGGCTACTAAAGAAGCTGCAACAGCTGTTTTTTTAATTGTAGAATAGTTCATACTCTTTTGTTTAAGGTTATTAAAATTTTTAATTGTTCTCATTTTTAACATAACTTAACAATAACGGTGCCAAAAAATTAAATCACGTTGAAAAAATAATGTAGCGCACATTTTGTTGTTAAATAATAGGTAAAATTACTTATTTGTCTGTTATATAACAAATATTTCACTCAAATTTGTTTGTCTTTCGATAAAAAAGAAAGACAATGTAGCGCAAAAGCTACATTGTCTAACGTATAATGTTCAAAATAATTGCAGTATTAGCGTCATTATAGGATGTAATGTAGAACCGCTAGAGTCAATCCACCCAATATTGCACTTACGGGTATCGTAAGTATCCATGCCCACAGCAAACTGATTGTTACTCCCCAGCGCACAGCAGAGACTCTTTTTACAACACCTACTCCAATGATGGATCCTGTAATCGTGTGTGTGGTTGATGCCGGTATTCCAAAATGTTCGGTGATACCTAACGTTATTGCTCCAGCAGTCTCAGCACTAACGCCTTCCAAAGGAGTAACCTTAGTGATTTTGGTACCCATTGTTTTCACAATTTTCCAACCCCCACTCATCGTTCCGGCAGCAATAGCTACATAACAAGACAAGGGAACCCATTCGGGCATTTCTTCAAAACTTCCGATTACCCCCTGAGCTATTAGCGCGGTTGCGATAATACCCATTACCTTTTGGGCATCATTACCTCCGTGAGCAAAACTTAAACCAGCAGAGGAAATTAGCTGTAAGATTTTAAACCATCTTTCAGCAACACTAGGTCTGGTTTTTTTGCAGATATTAATGATAATAAGCGTAATGATAATAGCTATTGTCATTCCTATGACTGGTGCTAAGATTATAAAAGAAAGAATCTTTAGCGTAGCACTCAAGTTGATTGCGTCCAAAGGATTGGCGCCTAGAAAAAGGGCATATGCCATTCCCGATCCTGCAAAGCCACCGATCAATGTGTGCGATGAGGAAGATGGGATACCATAGTACCAAGTAAATAAATTCCAAGATATAGCCGCTACTAATCCGGCAAATATTACCTCAAGTGTAATATATTGTTCGATTACTGTTTTTGCAATAGTATTGGCTACTTTGTGGTCTGTAAAGACAAAATAAGCCACAAAATTGAAAAGAGCGGCCCAAAGTACAGCCATAAATGGTGTTAATACTTTGGTTGATACGATAGTTGCAATTGAATTGGCAGCATCATGAAACCCATTGATATAATCAAAGGCTATCGCTAATACAATAACAACAACTAATAAAGTCGTGATCATGATAAATTAATTATGTATAGTTAACATGCCTTAATTAGGCATTTTTAACAAGAATACTTTCCAACACATTTGCTACATCTTCGCATTTGTCTGTAGCATCTTCCATTGCAGATAAAACTTCTTTTTGTTTGATCAACGAAATAGCATCCGTTTCATATTCAAATAAATCTGCAACAGCTTTGTCGAAAATATAATCCGCTTTATTCTCTACACTATTAATGCGTACACAAGAATCCGTTATGTTTCGGATGTTCTTAAGATCTTTCAGCTCAAATAAGGCTTTAGCAACATGCTCTGTCGCTTCCAAAATCAGTGCTGTGATTTCAATCATCGGCTCCGTTGGCTTCTCTACTTTGTACAGTTGCATTCTATTTGAAGCTCCGTGTATAAAGTCAGCAACATCATCCAATGAACTCGCTAAAGCGTGGATATCTTCACGGTCAAATGGCGTGATGAAGTTTCGTCCTAGTTCAAGGTGGATTTGGTGTGTGATATTATCTCCAACATGTTCGAGGTCTTCTAGTTTTTTAGAAAGTTCTTTTCTTTCTTCTAGATTAGTGCTATTTACTGAAATGTTGAGGAGTCTAGCCATCTCTATTAGATTGGCACCAGCTTGTTCAAACAGGGGAAAGAACTTTTTGTCCTTAGGGACAAAGTACTGAAAGATGCTATTTAAAGACATAATACTTTTATTTTGATGCAAAAGTATAATCCTAATGTTAAGTTAATGTTAAGTTTTAAAACATTGCTTTATTAAATGTTTTTGGATTTGGATAGGGTAAAGCCAAAAGTTGTACCTATTCCTTCTGTACTGCGTACATTGACCGTTTGTTGATGCGCTTCTAAAATATGTTTAACTATCGATAGTCCTAGGCCTGAGCCTCCAATATCTCGAGATCGGCTTTTGTCTGTTCTGAAGAAACGTTCAAATACTCTTGGTAAGTTTTTCTCCTCGATTCCATAGCCATTATCTGTAACTTCGACTAACACTTGATCTAATAGGTGGAATATGCTAATTGTGGTTTTTCCTCCATTTTTGCCATATTTTAACGAGTTGTCTATGAGGTTGACAAGAACCTGTTGGATTTTCAAACGGTCACCTTTTACTTGTATGGTTTGATTTGGCTTTGTATTGAAAATAATCTTGATGTTATTTCTATTTGCTTTATCAATAAGATGGTCAATCGTTTCATTTATTAATTCGATAATGTCGAACTTTTGAATATTTAGCGATATTTTTCCAGATTCAAGCTTTGAGATTTCATCAAGGTCGTTAATCAGATAAGTCAACCTATCGATGTTTTTGGAGGCTTTATCAAGAAAGACCAATGACATCTCAGGGTCGTCTGCCATCATTCCGTCTTGCAGTGTCTCAATATATCCTTGTATTGCAAAAAGAGGTGTTTTAAATTCGTGTGAGATATTCGATAAAAATTCTCTCCTGAATTTTTCTTGCGCTTTCAGCTGATCTATTTCAGTAGACTTCTGTTTCGCCCAGTCTCTTACCTCTTGTTCCGCTCCTTTTATTGGGTCATCACTGGCATGCTCTGCAAGTACTTCTTTCATATCTTTTCCCAGCTTTAAGCTGCGGATTAGTTTATAAATGTTACTTATTCTGTTGTTTATATACTGATTTAAGACATTGCTGAGTATGATAAAAGAAATAACAAAAGATACAGATAGTATAATAAAGAAGTGGTTCCAGCTGCTTTCATAGTACATGCTCACAAGTGCTAGAGCCGTGGAGATAATTAAAGCGATGTAGAAAACAAGGAGCCTAAAGTTCATAAAAGACTTTTGTAGTTAAATATTCGAGAATAAAACTTTCATGATTCCATTGAATCAGCAACAGAGATGAAAGTTCTTGATGGCCTCTGAAAATACACACTTTCAGAAAAATAAAGTGTAATAATCAAGAGCAGTTCTACTGATGCCCGATTATTACACCGCTAAAAATAGGAATATTAATGTTAAGCTTATATTAAAATCTTGCGATCACAGTTTTTCCTCCTACTGTTTTGTCTCCGATTGCGACATTTATTTTCGTGCCTAGAGGTAGAAAAACATCGACTCTAGATCCAAATTTAATGAATCCGAATTCGTCTCCTTGTGTTACAGGTTGTTCTTCTTTGACATACCATACGATTCTGCGTGCCAAAGCACCTGCAATTTGCCGAAAAAGAACTTCAACTCCGTTATCCTTTTTTACAACTATAGTTGTGCGCTCGTTGTCCGTAGAGGATTTTGGATGCCAGGCTACCAGAAATTTGCCGGGATGGTATTTGAAAAAAGTAACGATACCAGATATAGGGTTTCTAGTCACATGAACATTGATCGGTGACATAAAAATCGAAACCTGGATTCTTTTATCCTTAAAATATTCGTTTTCTTCTGTCTCTTCAATGACAACTACTTTCCCGTCCACTGGACACAGTACCGCATCAGCATCGATTTGTATTTTCTTAATAGGGCTTCTAAAAAACTGTACTATAACGATAAACAAAAATGCAGATACAGCGTACAAGAACCACTTGATGATTTGATTGGCATCGTAATAATCAGCAACCGCATTAATGATGAATATAAATAGAACAACTAATGCTAAACTTGTATATCCTTCTTTGTGAAACTTCATATGTCAATCGTTATATTTTATATGCCTTTTAATTCTGCAAACATAGATAAATTCATGTAAAAATCCTAGATTCCCTTTTGACGTTGTATCTGCACGGGAGCGATGTGAGTCTTTTCTCCTTTTGTCTGAAGCGTAAATGTGATAATTAATGTGTCAGCGATAGGTTCGCCTTCCGAATAAGAAGGGAGGTAATATCCGATCTGATTAATCATGCGTTCGAAGATGTTTTTCTCTTCCTTAGAAAGTATGTTTTCTGTATCGAGTAGTGTCGCCGAAGAGGGGATACCTTTTTTCGACACCTTTACATGGTAACTTAAGGCCGTTTCTATATCTTGATTACTTTGAAAAGAAAATTGCTCCAAGTACTGAACAAACTTATTTGCAATAAAGATATTAAAACCTGTAAACTCATCAAATGAACATTTCTTGCTTAACAGGTGCTCCGCGCGAGGAAAGTAGTCATTTGGAGTGAATACAAAATCTTCTTTAGCAATCAATAAATGATTGAAGCCCTCCTCAAAGCGTTGCCCGTTTAGCTGCCCGTTTTCATATTGCTCTGTTAATAGGTGGGTTTGAATTCTCCTTTTTCCCTCTTCTACAAAAGAAACATACCACAAGCCTTCTGGAAGTCCATTTTTGACCTTGCCGCGTCTGTTAAACCGGGTATAGCCATGTTCAGTGAAACCAACTATGGGAAGATCGATATCATAGGTTCCTTCGCCATCTTTGATTTGCTGCTGTCCTTTTCGATCCCAATATTGATTGATATGAAAATCAGATGGCCCCAGCGTGATGAATAACATTGGCTTGCCGTCTGGATAATAGTATTTCCATGAGCCAGTAGCGACATCATCCACAAAGGTGGACTCCCATTTTAAGGCTCCATTTGGGTGATATGCTTTAAAATCCCCCTGTTTTTTGCCATTTTGGTATTGCCCCGAAAGTATAACCCGACCATTAGGATCGAAGTCTCTAACTAAGCCTTCAAACTTATTTGTTTTTATGTCAAAAGATGAAACACGCTCTATATACTTGAATTCACAGTTTTTGTCAACCAGATAATAGTTCTGGTCGAAATAAAAGCGCATCATATCATTAGGAGCTTTTTCGAAGTACAATGGCTTATTGTCTTGCGCTTTGAGACTAAAAAGCAAGGTTGATAATACGGTAATCAAATAAATAGCTTTTTTCATATGTATATAATTTGATTTTTCAGTTGTCATATGGAATATCCAAATTATACTCATTCGTGTTTGTGCAGTCTGTACTACATGGATATTTCATATGTATATAATTACTTGATGATCCGCCAGTTGGCGGATCCAAACCTAGTGTAACGAGCTCACGAAGTAATTATGTTCCTTCGTATTTGTGTAGTTTCTGCTATATGGATATTTCATGCAGTGTTTTAATGTGCCTCTAGCCAGTTTGAGCCCTCGCCTATTTCTACTTCAATAGGCACCCGCAGTGTGATGGCTTTAGTCATTCGTTCCGAAATTATGCGTTTGAAGGTTTCTACTTCATTTTTAGGAACATCAAATACAAGTTCATCATGCACCTGCATGATCATTTTGCCTGATAGTTTTTGGTCTTCAATATCCTTTTGGATTTGAATCATGGCGATTTTGATCATATCTGCGGCAGATCCCTGAATTGGAGCATTGATTGCGTTGCGCTCAGCAAAGCCTCTTACAGTCATGTTCGCTGAATTGATGTCTCTCAGGTAGCGTCTTCGTTTCAGAATAGTTTCTGCGTAACCCTTTTCTTTAGCCGATTCCACCGCTTTGGACATATACGCTCTAACACCACTATATTGTGCAAAGTATTGATCAATGATATCTGCTGCTTCACGACGTGAAATACCTAGATTCTGCGAGAGGCCGAATGCAGATTGTCCATAGATAATACCGAAGTTGACCGCTTTTGCATTACGACGTTGATCTGAAGTGACCTCGTCCAGATCGACGTTGTAAACCTTGGCCGCAGTAGCCCGGTGGATATCATAACCTTTGATAAATGCTTCAAGCATGTTTTCGTCTTGACTCAACTCAGCCATAATACGAAGCTCAATTTGCGAATAATCGGCCGACAGTATAGTGTGGTTTTCCGAGCGCGGTACAAAAGCTTTACGTACCTCACGTCCTTTCTCTGTACGTATCGGTATGTTTTGAAGATTGGGATTCGTCGAGCTTAGGCGGCCGGTGGCGGCTACAGCTTGATTGTACGATGTATGGATCAGTCCTGTTTCAGGGTTGATAAGTGTAGGAAGCGCATCGACATATGTTGATTTCAGTTTTTGATACTGTCTAAAGTCTAATATGTCCTGTGCAATGTCTGATTTATGGGCAAGAGCAACGAGCACTTCTTCTCCGGTCTTATACTGTCCTGTTTTTGTCTTTTTTGCCTTAGGATCCAATTGTAACTTGTCAAATAAGATTTCACCCAGTTGTTTTGGTGAGGCAATATTGAATTTTGTTCCCGTTTTATCGTAGATCCTCTGCTCGATTGAAGCTATATCTTTTTCCAAAGACAGGGAAAAAGCTTTTAAAGTATCGGTATCAATCTTTACTCCATTTTTTTCCATTTCGGAAAGCACATATACCAAGGGGAACTCCACTTGTTCAGCGAGCGATTTTGTGGCTGTTTCAGACAAGAGTGGCTCAAACTTTTCATACAGTTGCCAAGTGATATCTGCATCTTCTGCGGCGTAATCTTTTGCTATTTCGATAGCTACATCGCGCATATTTCCTTGGTTCTTACCCTTGTTGCCTATTAGCTCTGTTATAGATATGGGGGTGTAGCCTAGGTATGTTTCTGATAAGATATCCATACCATGACGCGTATCAGGGTCAATCAGATAATGGGCAAGCATGGTGTCAAAGAGCGGTCCTTGTATGCGTACACCGTATCTGGAGAGAAGCAAGATGTCGTATTTTAGATTTTGCCCGATCTTCTGTATAGACTTGTTTTCAAAAATTGGTTTGAAGCTATCAACAATGAGCTGAGCTTGCTTTGCGTCAGCTGGTGTTGGAACATAGTAGGCTTTGCCTTTTTCAAATGAAAAAGAAAGGCCAACAATATCTGCAAGAAGTGGGTCAATTCCTGTTGATTCAGTATCAAAGCAAATTGCTGTTTGTTGAGACAATGTGTTCGCTAGCTCTTCTATTTTTTCCGGATTATCGATAAGAACGTAATCATGTTCAGTATCTTTAATTGTTAAGTTGGGCGAGAGGATAGCTGTGGGCTGCTCCGCTATGTTTGAGTCGGTTGGTTGCTCTACGGCAAATAAATCCATTTGAGCTGAATTTGCCTTTGTAGAGTTGTCAATTGTTGAAAAATCGTCTCCAAATACCCGCTTGCCTAACGTACGGAACTCCAGTTCCGCAAATAGAGGTTCTAAAAGTTCTTTATTGGGAGCGGTCACCTGAAGTTGCTCCTCATTTAGTGTTACCGGAACGTCTAAAAGTATAGTAGCTAGTTTTTTTGAGATAAGTCCTTGTTCCGCAAAGTTGATTACATTTTCCTGCTGTTTACCCTTGAGTTTGTCCGAGTTGGCAATCAAACCTTCAACACTTCCAAACTCTTTAACTAGCTTTTTCGCAGTTTTTTCGCCAATTCCTGGAATGCCGGGAATGTTATCCACAGCATCTCCCCAAAGCCCCAAGATATCGATTACCTGTGTTACATCATCTATTTCCCATTTTTCCAATATCTCAGGCACGCCTTGCACCTCAGCACCATTACCCATCCGGGCTGGTTTATAAATAAAGATATTGTCAGATACTAACTGCCCAAAATCCTTGTCTGGCGTCATACAGTACACGGTAAATCCTTCTTTTTCGGCTTGTTTGGCCAAAGTGCCGATGATATCGTCCGCTTCATAGCCATCCATTGTAATCAAGGGGATATTAAATCCTTCGACCAGTTTAAATATATAAGGTATGGATTTGGAGAGGTCTTCCGGCATCTCTTGACGATGTGCTTTGTAAGCTTCAAACTCGGTGTGACGATTGGTTGGAGCTGCGGTATCAAAGACTACGGCAATATGGCTGGGGTTCTGATTTTTCAAAACCTCCAATAACGTGTTTGTAAAGCCCATAATAGCACCAGTGTTGAGCCCGTATGATGTTAGTCTAGGGACCTTGTTTAGTGCAAAATATGCTCTATAAATAAGGGCCATCCCATCCAAAAGAAATAGTTTTTTCACAAAGAGTAAATTTATGTATACACACAAAGGTAATAAAACCTTCATCAACTACATATAACCAAGATCAATGAAGCAGCGTGGATAATAAGTAATAATATTGATATTTTTTGCGACTTTTGTGAGAGTTCGGGAGATTACTTAAATAAACAAGCATAAATAGGAAATGAGAGGTTTGGTGACAAAATCAACAGGAAGTTGGTATCAAGTGTTAGGAGACGACGGAGTTTCTTATGATTGTCGTATCAAAGGAAAATTCAGAACAAAGGGTATCAAAACGACAAACCCTATTGCTGTTGGCGACTGGGTTGACTTTGATCTTGAAGAATCAGAGCAAACAGGAATCATTACTACCCTAGAGCCTCGGAAAAACTATATTATCAGAAGATCAGTCAATCTATCTAAGCAAACACAGATTTTGGGAGCTAATCTTGATCAGGCTGTTTTGCTTGTTACCTTGGCTTCTCCGCCAACCTCTCTCGGGTTTATAGACCGGTTTTTAGTTACAGCGGAGGCCTATGGTATCCCTGCCGTATTGGTGTTTAACAAATTAGACCTTTTCAGTGATGAAGGGAAAGAAATACTAAAAGAATACAAAGCTATCTACGAGAATATAGGTTATGCCTGTTATGAGGTTTCAGCATTAGAAGGGACACATGTGGATACATTGGAGCATATTTTAAAGGATAAAGTGACGCTCTTGTCAGGTCATTCTGGAGCGGGCAAATCGACACTTATTAATCGAATAGTGCCAGGGACACAGCTACGTACCGGACAGATTTCAGACTGGTCTGATAAAGGGAAGCATACGACAACATTTGCTGAAATGATCGAGTTACCTTTTGGGGGCAAACTTATTGATACGCCTGGTATTCGCGAATTGGGGATTGTGGATATCGAGAAGGGAGAGCTGTCTCATTTTTTTCCAGAGATGCGACTTTATCTCAACAAATGTAAGTTTAATAACTGCCGTCATATTAATGAACCTGGTTGTGTCGTGTTGGAAGCGGTCGAACAGGGGACGATCGAAGAGTCTCGCTACGACAGTTACCTTAGTATGTACAACAATGAAGACAATCGTAATTGATTCTGATTGATCGGTTGAAAACAAAAAGCCATTTTGGCTTGTTTTATTCCAAATTAATAAATTAGAATATTTATGAAGTCTCTTTGGAAGTGGGTTCTCATCGTTTTTTCGGTTCTTGTTTTAGGGATATTGGCTCTGGTATGGTATTATGGGCGAAACTGGAAACCTATAGTGGAGACGAAACTTAAGGAAGTCGTGCATAAATCTACAGGAGGATTGTATACCTTGAAATATGACGATTTAGATCTAAATATAGCATTGGGGAACGCTACTTTGTGGAATGCCGAATTGATTCCCGACTCTGCGGTATACCAACAGCAGGTGTTGTCAAAAAAAGCTCCGAATAATCGTTATCATATAAAGCTGAAGACGTTGAAAATAAGGCGTTTTAGTCTTATGGATGTTCTGTCTGATAAGCGCTTAAATATTAAGAGTATAGTTTTTGAAGAGCCCAGCATACATCTCATCAGTGAGTATCACGCGTACAACGATACGATATCTGATCAAGCTCAAAAGACCTTATATGAAAATGTAAAAGATATCTTTAAATCTATTAATGTAAAGGATATCAAAATTGACAACGTAAAATTCAAATATTCCAAGATTGAAGAAGGGCATACAAGCGCTATTAGCCTCGATCAAGTGAATATTAATGTGCATGACGTATTGGTTGATGAGACTTCACTGGCCGATACTTCTAGACTTTACTATACGAAAATGGTCGATGTTCAGATTCCCAAATTTGAATATGACTTGCCAGATGGCTATTATCGAGCAAGGTTCGAAAGTCTAAGAATAAATACAAGAGAACAGAATGTGCTGTTCACGAAAGTTTTTTATGGTCCCAAGATGGGTAAAAGCGCTTTTTTTAAGCAAAAAAAGCAAAATGTAACAATGGCTGTTTTAGCCTTTGATACGTTACGCATAGAACACTTGGATTTCCGGAGATTGATTGACAATCAGCAGACCGTTGCTTCTAAAGTTCAGATAAAGAATGGTTCAGTAGATTTATCCGCAGATAAGAGGTATCCCAAGTACCCCGTTGTCAAAGTAGGGCACTCCCCGCATCAACAATTAATGAATGCCAAAAAATTACTTCGTTTGGATACTGTTTTGGTGGACAATATTAGAGTTACTTATCACGAGTTCAGCGCCAAGTTTGGTCGAGAGGGATCTATCAGTTTCGATGGGGCTAGAGGTGCCCTTACCAATGTGACCAATGATACAACTGCCCTAAAGAAGAATAAGTTTATGCGAGCGGATCTGGTTGCAAAGGTGATGGATAGCGGGCGTCTCCATGCCAAATTTGGTTTCGATATGCTTAGCAAAAATGGATACCATACCTATAGCGGCACTTTAGGCGCGATGAATGCTACGGCATTCAACCGGATTCTACAACCATTGCTCAATGTGGGCATTGCTTCTGGAAACATCAAAAAAATAGCCTACAATATGGAAGGAACAGACCGCAAAAATTGGGGAAGCTTTAAGTTTGATTATAATGACTTGAAAATTGATCTACCAAAAAAGGAGAATGGAAAGAAGTCAAAAATAGTCGCATTTTTGGTGAATCAGATTTTGATAAATGATAGTAATCCAGATGCCAATGAGATATATCATGTCGGAAAAATAAATTACAGGAGGGTGCCTGAGCACACCTTCTTTAAAACCGTATGGCAGAGTCTTCTTGAGGGTATAAAGCAGTGTGCCGGTATCAGCCCAGAGCGGGAAGCCAAGTTAATTGGCACTGCCGAAACAGTAAAGGAAGTTAGTTCTGAAGCTAAGGGTGTTGTTGAAAAGACGGGGAAATTTTTCAAAGGATTGTTTAAGAAAAAAGAGAAACCCGAAGAAAGCAAGCCCTAATCGTTCTCCGCAAGAATATATATTACTATGTTTGTAGGATGAAGTCTATAGCAGATTTTTTAAAATTCGTGTTTCGGTACCGTTACAAAGTTGTAGACCTTATCATGTTTTATGTCAGTATGGTCTGCGCGCTTACCGTACTGGTACATATAGGCTATATTACCAATCCGGATATAGCGGAATATACTAAAAAGGCCATCTCCGCTATGTTTTATGGTCTTTTTGTACTAGAGATCCTTCGTACATCTTCATCTATTTTTGCGGTAAAAGGAATCGCGGTATCCCATTATTCAGGCATTGTTGTCATTCTGTATTTTTTGGTTATCCTATTTTCACGCATTACAGGTAGTACTTGGTTAGCTTATCTTGCCAAAGACGAGTGGCTGTATCTAGGAATTGGTATTGTCTTCTTGTCAGAACTTTCCAAGAGCAGTCTATTCTTTGATAACTTCTATTTCAATCCGACCATACTATTTGTGATTAGTTTTATAGGCCTGATCCTAATCGGTACCGTGTTGTTGATGTTGCCACGGACAACGTTAGAGGCGCCACTTAGTTTTGTAGATGCTTTTTTCATGGCGACAAGTGCCGTATGCATTACAGGACTCTCGGTAACAGATATCTCGACCAACTTTTCATTGTTCGGACAGACAATCATTATGCTGTTGATTCAGGTTGGCGGATTAGGGATTATGACTTTTACCGGGTTTTTTGGGTACTTTTTCTCAGGAGGGTTTTCGTTTAAAAACCAATTGATGTTCGGGGAGATTTTGGGTGAAAATAAACTTAATGACGTTGTTTCGACGTTATTGACTATCATATTTATCACCTTACTGTTCGAGCTTATAGGTGGTGCTTTTATTTATTTTACATTGGATCCCATGTTATTTGATAGTACCGGAGAGCGTGTTTTTTTTGCGGCCTTCCATGCTATTTCTTCTTTCTGTAATGCCGGGTTTTCTATTCTTTCAGATGGTATTACGAATCCTGAATACCGCTACAATTATAATTTTCAAATTGTCTTGACGCTGATTTTTGTTTTGGGAGGATTAGGGTTTGGCACAGTTTACAATTTTTATACTTATCTCAAAGGAAAGGCGAATGCTATTATCTGCTTGTTATTCCTCAAAAAGCGGTACAAGCATAAGGCGCAGCCTTTTAGTTTTAACACCAAATTTATACTCTTATGTAATGCCATCGTGGTCATTTTGGCTACGGGATCTTACTTTTTAATGGAACAGAATAACACCTTAGTCCCGGATAAAAATATTTTCGGTGAGTGGGTGACATCGCTTTTTATGGCAAATGCCTCACGATCGGCGGGGTTTAACAGTGTGGATGTCAACTTTGTAAGTACCCCGACGTTGATTATGCTAACCACATTAATGTGGATCGGTGCATCGCCTGGGTCTACAGGAGGGGGTGTTAAGGTCACTACCGTAGCCATAGCCTTTATGAACATTTTTTCATTGGCGAGAGGTAAAGATTCAATCGAGCTTTTTAAACGCAAGATTGCTTCCGAGTCCGTCAATAAAGCTTTTGCCATCATAGTTCTCTCGGTATTGACGATTACGGTTTCGTTTGTTCTCCTTAATTTTTCAGATCCCGGTAAACCGATGAAAGCATTACTGTTTGAATCGGTTTCTGCCTACACAACCTGTGGGCTTAGTTTGGGAGTGACGCCTTCACTGAGCGCAACAGGAAAGATCGTTATTATTTTTACCATGTTTGTGGGGCGTGTAGGGATGTTAACTTTACTGGTCGCCTTCATCAAAAACACGAAGAACAAAAGTTATATTTATCCAACAGAAAAGCTCCTGTTTTAGAGTTAAAAAATAACAATTCGTGCGTCCGTTACACTCGGTTTGGATATTCTATCCCTAACCAGTCGGGGCAAGTTAATGACAGATAAAAGATAAACCGATCCGCCAGCTGGCGGATCATGAAATAATTATATATGAAATATATTGTTTTGGGATTAGGACATTTTGGACGTTCATTGGGCATACATCTTACCGAGTTAGGCCATGAAGTCATTGGTGCCGATTTGAAGATACAGATTGTGGAGCAGCTAAAGGATAAGATCACGCATACGGTTTGTCTAGACACGACCGATCGAGAGGCCGTTTCGTCTTTACCTTTAAAAGATAGTGATGCGGTGATTATAGCTATTGGCGAAGACGAGGGAGCTTCCTTATTAACCACGGCTTTGGTCAAACAGCTCGGTGTAAAACGCATCATTGGACGGGTTGTGTCTGATCTTCAAAAAACGGTTATGGAGGCCATGCAGATCGATGAATATATCATGCCTGAAGAAGAAGCTGCAGAGCGTCTGGCCATGCGGTTGGATAATATCGATATTGTTGATTCGTTCAAGGTTTCTGATAGATATAGCATCATAGAGACGAAAGTTCCGTCCAAATATGTTGGGATGACGCTCAAAGATGCTGACCTTACAAATAGATATAAGGTTATCGTATTGACGACCGTTACCCTCACTGGCGCCGTTTCCAAGGGAAAAACCGTGCAAAGCAAAGAGGCGTCTGGCATAGCCAAGTCCGACACGGTACTCCGGGAGAATGATCTCCTTGTTTTATTTGGAGAACTTTCTGATATTAAAAAATTGATCGAAAAAGGAAACTAATCCAAAAGTCCATAGGATATTACTAAAATCAATTTTATATTTGGGCTTTAATAAAAGGCATTAACCGCTAACTTATCCGTGAAGATACGGTGAGATTGATGATAAAAATGCTCGTGATACCTTCGTTACCTTTAAAAGAAAAAATTGTTTGATGAAAAATTGGTTTAAAGAGAATTCTTCGCATCTAATTGTTGTTGCGATCTTCTTTGTATTAGTGTTTTTTTACTTTTCGCCGGTTTGGCAAGGCAAGGCATTGTCCCAACACGATGTGATGCAGGCGATGGGTAGCCAGAAGGAGCTTTTCGACTATAGAGCTAAGGACGGTCATGCGCCTCAATGGACCAACTCGATGTTTGGCGGGATGCCAACTTACCAGATTTGGTATGAGCACACCACGAATATAACAAGTTATGTTAATCGAATCTTGACAACATTCTTCCCTTTGCCGGCAGATGTTATTTTGATTTATCTTTTGGGAAGTTATTTCTTGCTTTCCGTTCTCCGCATTAAGCCTTGGCTGGCTGCGGTAGGAGCTATAGCTATTACTTTTTCATCCTACAATTTTATTTACATTGAGGCAGGGCACGTTAATAAAGCTTATGCTATAGCCTATTTGGCTCCCATAATCGGAGCCGTTATACTCTGTTATCGGGGTAATAAGCTGTGGGGGCCGATTTTGTTAGCAGTCTTTCTTGCATTGGAGATTCGAACTAACCACGTGCAGATGACCTATTATCTTTTCATTGCATTATTGGTTTACGTGGGGTTTGAGCTTTATTATGCGATTCGAGAAAAACGCGTTCCTGCATTTGCGAAAGCTACAGCATTGCAGATAGGGGCAGTATTGGTTGCAGTAGCGGTCAACGCTTCCGTATTGTTTCCAACCTATGAGTATAGCAAGTTGACTACGCGGGGCAAGGCCAATATAGTGAAGGTAGATGAAGGGAATAAAAGTGGGGGATTGGATAAAGATTACGCTTATGCTTGGAGTCAGGGAGTAGGCGAAAATTTAACATTTTTGATTCCAAATGCTTACGGAGGAAAAACCCAAGGTGTTTTAGGCGAAGATTCGCATGTGGTTAAGTTTTTTACGGGCTTAGGAGCGCCTCAAAATCAAGCCCTGCAGATGGCGCAGAGCCTTCCTGCTTATTGGGGAGAGAAGTCGATTACTTCCGGTCCTTGGTATTTCGGAGCTGGGATTATTTTTCTATTTGTCCTAGGGATCTTTATTGTTAGAGATCGATTAAAATGGTGGATTCTTGCTGCTATAGGACTGACGGTATTGTTAGCTTTAGGAAGCAACTTCCCGCTCGTTTCAGATATTTTCTTTGATTATGCCCCATTGTATAATAAATTTAGGGCTCCTGAGTCTATTCTGATTATTCCATCTATCCTGATACCTGTGCTAGCAGTTATGGCTGTCCATGAACTGATAAATAAAGGCAGTGATATTGTTCAATTGGACAAGAAAGTGCTTTATAGTTTCGGAATAATTGCAGGCATCTGTGTCGTGGTTGCCTTAATGCCTAATATTCTAGCCTTCAAGCCGTCAACAAATCAAGAGTTTATCAGTATGTTGACGAGAGAGTTTGGTGATGCAAATCTTGCAAATCAATTATCAGCAGAGCTTATAAAAGATAGGGCAGATTTAGCTTCGGCAGATGCTTGGCGTTCTTTGGGCATTGTGCTTGTTGTATTTGCTTTAGTTTGGTTTTTTGTTAAAAAGAAGGTCTCTGCAAATATTTTAGTAATTGGAATAGGTCTGATCACGCTATTGGATCTTTGGTCTGTGGACAAACGCTATTTGAATAACGAAACTTTTGTGGACAAAAGTTTGACAAAAAATCCTATACAAGAACGCGAAGTAGATCAGTTGATTCGTATGGATAAGGATCCACATTACCGCGTTCTTGATTTGACCACAAATCCATTTTCTGATGCAAAAGCTTCTTATTTTCATAAAAGTTTAGGAGGGTATCATGCGGCTAAGCTGATGCGTTTTCAAGAGTTGTTGGAGCACCAGTTCAATGGAGCTATTAATGAAGATGTCTTGGATATGTTTAATGTCCGCTATGTAATCACCCGTGATCCTAATAACGGAGCAGAACGAATCCAACGCAGATCTACCGCAGCAGGAAATGCATGGTTTGTAGATAAGGTAACTTTTGTCAAAGACAATGCGCAGGAAATGCAGGCGATCAGTAGTTTTGATCCAGCAAAAGAAGCATTTGTTCATGACGAGTATAAAGGAAAAGTAAATGCGGCTCGCTTAGGTCGTCCAAATAATGCAGATATTAAGTTGACCTCTTATCATCCAGACAAGTTGCAATATGAGTATACGGCTCCAAACGATGTTTTCGCTGTTTTCTCAGAAGTATATTACGACAAGGGTTGGAAAGCTTATGTTGATGGAGAAGAGGTACCTATTATACGGACTGACTACCTTTTAAGAGGATTACAACTACCGGGAGGTAATCATAAGGTAGAGTTTGTTTTTGACCCGCAGACGATGAAAATATCAAGTATCGTTTCTTTAATCGGTTCCATCGTTTTGGTACTAGGTTTGGGCGGAGCGATTTTTATCTCATACAGAAGGAAAAAGGCCTAACAGCAATGACCTAATATAAAACGGGCTACTTAATCTTTTAAGTAGCCCGTTTTATATATACCTAACCGTTGTTCTTTAAAGCTCAAGTTTTAATTGAGGGTCGGTAACGCGAAAGGTTTTTCTGTGGTGAATTGTATGACCATGTGCTAATACTGCTTTGCGGTGTACAATAGTAGGGTAACCTTTATTAGACTTCCATTCATACTGCGGAAATTCGCCCGCTATACTATCCATGTATTCATCCCTATATGTCTTTGCTAATATCGATGCCGCTGCTATGGCGAGGTATTTACCATCCCCTTTTACAATGCAGGCGTGAGGTAGCGTTTGGTAAGGAATAAATTTATTTCCATCTATAATCAAAAATTCAGGAGCAACTTGCAGTGCGTCAATAGCAAGATGCATTGCTTTGTAAGACGCGTTATGTATGTTTATTTTATCAATCTCCTGCGGAGTTATGATACCTACAGCAAAAGCCAAAGCTTCCTTTTCTATTATTGGACGCAATTCATTCCTTTTCTTTTCAGATAGTTTTTTTGAGTCGTTCAGTATAGGATTATAGTAATCCTTTGGAAAGATAACTGCCGCGGCAAAAACAGGTCCCGCAAGACAGCCTCTGCCAGCTTCATCGCAGCCGGCTTCTATGAATTCGTTTTGATATTGGGATAAAAGCATGGGTTGATTGTCTGTGTAACTTATCTGTGATATCGTCATGTTAACACTTATTTACACTAGTTATTCATTTTTTTGTAGTGATGTTGACGATTTAAAAAATTTTAAGGCTCTTTGTTGTGTAAAAGTAAACATTAATTGCTGATGAATAAACTTTATATCCTTTTTCTCTTTTGTTGTCCTCTTTTTCTATTTGCTCAAAAGAAAAAGAAACAAGAGTATCTATTTCAGCAGGTAGATAATATTGTTCTTGATGGGCAGTTGACAGAATGGGGTGATAAATTGTATAATGCTAACAGTGATTTGTGGTCTTTTGGTGTTGCGGTTCAAGGAGGAAAAATTTATGTCGCTGTCCGAATTAAAGACGAGATGTTGCAACGAGAGGCGCTACGGAACGGTATTTTTGTAAATTTAAGTCACAACGAGAAGAAAAAGGAGGGAGCAAAGCTATTATATCCATCTGTAGATCGAGAACGACTCAGAGCCTTAAGTCAGGATGAAGATCTCGACAGAAATAATATAAAGGCAGAACTGTTGAAAAGTGTACGTGGGTACCAAATTTCGGGTTTTAGTAAAGTTGTAGATGGCCTTCTATCGTTTGACAATTCTTACGGAATACGCGCTAAGGCTCAGTTTGAAGGTGATATTTTACTGTGTGAATCTGAGGTGCCGTTGGATTTAATAAAATTTGAAAGTGATCGCATTGCGATTCAGGTAGGCGTGAATACCCAGTTTTTTCAAATGAAGAAAGTGGTCGATGCTACCCCAAGTTCCAACAATGTTAGGATCTATGGTGCTAGTCCTAAGCCAACAGTCAAGAACCCCTATAAAGAAGAGACGGCGGTTTGGTTCTTTGGAAATATAAAATAGAGAGATAATATATATGATTTTTTTAAAGAGGTGGGTAGCGGTAGCCGCCCTATTTATTTGTTTTTCGGCTCAGGCACAGTCCACGAAGGTCGTTCAGGGTTTTTTAAGAGACTCCCTATCTAGACCTATCGCTGGCGCATCGGTACAGTATATTGTCGGTACAGACACATTAAAAACAAGTTCTTCTGTAGGAGGGATCTATACATTCAACAATGCAAGCGATAAGCCTTTTAAAATTAGAGTCTCAAGTCTTGGGTTTGAGCCTTTTGAGAAAGGATATACTTTTGCTGCTGTGCAAGATAATAGAATGTTGGTGCCTAATATTATTTTGCAGGGTATTCCCAATATGTTGGAAGAGGTGGTGGTGAATGGGGTTATCACCGTGCAAGTGAAAGGGGATACGGTGGAGTACTCTACCAGGGACCTTAAATTGAGAGAAGGGTCTGTTGCTGAAGATGCTCTTAAGAAGTTGCAGGGTGTAGAAGTCGATAAAGATGGTACCGTGACGGCACAGGGTGAACAGGTGACTCGCGTCCGTATTAATGGCAAGGACTTTTTCGGAGGTGATGTAAAGACCGCAACACAAAACTTGCCAGCCAATATTATTGAAAAGATTAAGGTGGTTGATGATTTTGGTGACATGGCCAACTTGACTGGTAATAAATCGGGAGAGTCAACTAAGGTTATAGATATTCAGATTGATCCAAAATATAATAAAGGTTATGCAGGAATGCTTCGCGTCGGTGGAGGTACGGAGGAACGTTACCAGGCTACAGGTTCTTGGTTTCAGTTTATAGATAAGACACAGGTGTCTGTGTTAGGTAATTTGAATAATATGAATGCGCCATTATTTGACTTTAATTCGATGGGTGGTGGTTCTCGAGGTCGCCAAGGCGGTGGTGGCGGACGCGGAGGAGGCATGTTTGGTGGTTCAGACGGTATCACAAATACAGGATCGATCGGTGTTAATATTAAACATGAATTCAGCGACAAGTTAAAAGTGGATGGAAGCTATTCCTTTGGTAGAGATGATAATAACACGATATCGAGCGCTTTTTCAGACTACATAGGCCAAAATTTAACCGAAGAAAAAGAGGAGAACAATAATAATATTCGGGCAAATCACCGTTTTGAGAGCAATATAGAATGGAAATTATCGGACAAGGACTTTATTAAACTTTCCCCTCAATTCGGTTTTAATGATAATTCGACCAATAATGAAGGGAGCTCAATTTTTTATATTGATGATTTGTTGAATAACAGACAGACCACGGAGGTGGTTTCTGGGTCGACTGCCCCTAGGTATAATTTGTCTGGATTATATAATCGTCGTTTGAGCGAAAGTGGAAGAAATATATTCTTCAATTTTAACTACGATAACGCCCGCACGACAAGTGATTTTAATCAGGTATTTCAGCGCTACATTTCCGACCCTTCCAATCAAGATAAGGAGCTTCAGGATATTTATGAGCGAACACTCCGTGATGTAGAAAACAAAAGCTGGAATGCGGGAACATCGGTATCTTATTTAGAACCATTGGGAGCAAAAAGCAAGTTGGAGGTAACTTACGATTATAATACAAATGATTATGATAACCATAATAGCCAAAAGGCAGAAGATGCAGGAGGTAATCCATTGCTGTCAAACGTTTTGAATTATTCGTATGATTACGATTATGCATTCACAACACACAAAGTTGGTGCAAGTTTCTTGTATGAGAATGATAAAATTAAATATTCATTAGGAGGTGCGGTACAGCCCTCTGTATTGAAAGGTAACGCATTTAGTGCGACTGAGTCTGCAGTCATTGATCGTTCAAACTTTAATATAATTCCGATCGCACGGTTCGAGTATAAATTCTCCCGGCAGTCAAACATTACGGTTAATTATTCCGGCAGATCTTCAGAACCTGGAGTGTCTCAGATCCTACCGTTTGAGGTGTCTACGAATAGAACAAATACAACTATCGGTAATCCGGAGCTGGATCCAGAGTTCAGACATTCGATGAATGTACGTTTCCGTTCTGGCGATTTCCAAAAAGGTAAAACGTTCTTTGCGATGATCCGTTCGGAGTTGACTCAAGATAAAATTGTAACCATGAACCGAAGATTTTTGGTGGAAGAACCTAATCCAGGTCAACCTAATGAAACAGTACAGACCCTTTATCAAGAAGTGGGATACCAAAACGAGGGAGATGCGGTGTATTCAATCAACTCCTTTTATCACCTAGGAAGATCATTGAAAGAGAAAACATATAATATTATGTACGGTGGGGGTGTTACCTTTAATAAGAACATTTCTTATATCAGTAGAACTGAAACAGGGAATGACTTTGATAAAGGAATTACGAACAATACTAATATTTTTCAGATGTTGTTCTTTAGATACAATCCCTCAGAGAACCTAGAGATCAACTCTGGAGTTCGTTACAATTACAATATTACGAAATCGAATTTGTCTGAATTTAACCAGGCAAATACGAGTAAGATAACTCCGAATTTAATCGGTTCTGTAAATATTACGCCAACAACAATTTTTGGCGTGGATATTTCGAAAGAGTTTAATAAAGGTTATCGAACAAATGCAAACCCCTTTATCATCAATAGTTATATTGAACAAAAATTCATGAAAGATCAAAGAGGGGCATTACGTCTGCAGGGTTTCGATTTACTCAATCAGCAGACAAATATCAATCGTACTGTAGGGGATATCTTGACGGATAGTCGCACGAATAGATTAGCACGCTACTTTATGTTGACTTTCACGTTTAGATTACAGAAGTTTTCTGGGGTAAACCCATTGGAAGACAACAGTGGTGGGCATGGTGGTATGCGTAGGCCAAGAATGTAACTTCCCGTTTTTAGTAAAATGGCATCCATTTTTTTAATTGGATGCCATTTTTTTTAACAGCTTTTTAAGGCCTGTTTCTAATGGAAAGCTCTAGGGATTGAGGGTGTCAGTTTCTGTATTTTATTGTGTAGCTTTGCATTCATTATTAAAATCCATCTGAATGAAGGAGTACAATCTTATCCAACTGGATAATGGTATACGCGTCTTGTTGCATTTTCAAAAGTCAGTTATAACCCATAGCTGTATTGTGGTAAATACAGGCTCAAGGCACGAGAAAGAGGGTAAGTTTGGAATGGCTCATTTTATTGAACATCTAGTTTTTAAAAGAACGGAAAAGCGGTCGACAAATCAGATCCTCAATCGATTGGAGCAGGTGGGGGGCGATTTGAATGCGTATACAACCAAGGAATACACGTGCTTGCATGCCTCTTTTCTAAACCCTTACTTGGAGCGCGCTTTAGACTTATTTGAAGATGTGTTATTTCATTCTACGTTTCCAGAAACAGAGATAGAGAAAGAAAGAGGTGTGATTTTAGACGAAATCGCTTCCTATTTGGATAGCCCCGAAGAGTCGATAATGGACGATTTTGAAGATCTCCTATTTCAAGGATCAGGGCTTGGTCATAATATCTTAGGTGTAGAAGATGATCTGAAGTCTATCACCAAATCAGACATCATCCAGTTTATGGAGGAGACCTATAATACTTCGGAGATCGTTATCGCTATTTCTGGAGATTACACCCTGGCACAGGTAAAGCGACAGGCAGAGCGTATCTTTGGAAAGATTAAAGCCAATATTTTGCCCCCGCCAGTACAGGTAGTTCCTGCTGTAGCCAATATTAATGAAGTGATCGAGAAGCCTATTAATCAAGCTCATTATATGTTGGGTGGGCAAGCATTCGGTGTGTATGATGAGCGAAGAACGGCTCTCTTATTACTGAATAATATGTTGGGAGGTTATGGTATGAGTTCTATACTCAATCTTGGGATACGAGAGAAGTATGGAATTGCTTATACGATAGAGTCTAATTTTACGATGTACAAGGATACGGGAAGCATTAGTATCTACCTCGGGACAGATGAAGAAAAGCTAGATCGAGCAGTATCACTTGTGTTTAAGGAATTGAATAAGTTAAAGAGCGCTCCTATTTCAGCGTATCAATTGACAAGGGCAAAGCAGAAGTTTAAGGGGCAGATAGCGTTGGCCGAAGAAAGTCGAATGAGTATGATTATTGCGGAGGCAAAGAATATCATCGATTATGGCCGAGTCATCTCTTTGAACGATGTCGTAAGTAGCATCGACAAAGTACAAGCGGACGATCTATTTGAACTTTCAACCCTTTTTTTTGCAGACGATCGCCTTGTATCGCTTAAATTCGTTCCCGAGAAATAGAATTTAAATAAGTTCATGACAGTTAAGAAAAACAAATCGAGAGAGCCAAACGAAGTGCGCTCACGAATACATTAAAACACTAGCTTAATGAGTAAATGAGCTCATGAATTACGTGGAGATAAACACTAATGAATAATTATATACATATGAAATATCCATGTAGCAGAGACTACACAAACACTAATGAATAAAAAATGGATATTCCATATGACAGATGAGAAACAAATTACATACATATGAACACAGCTTATATTTTTCCAGGACAGGGCGCTCAATTCGTAGGAATGGGACAAGATCTGTACAACCTGAATGCAGAAACAAAGGCGCTCTTTGAACAAGCAAATGATATTCTAGGCTTTCGTATTACCGATATCATGTTTCAGGGAACTGACGAAGACCTTAAACAAACTAACGTCACACAGCCAGCTATATTTTTACATTCCGTAATTCTAGCCAAAGCATTGGGAGCTTCCTTTAACCCGTCTATGGTTGCAGGGCACTCGTTAGGCGAGTTTTCCGCTTTGGTCGCAGCAAATGCATTATCGTTTGAAGACGGTTTAAAGTTGGTGTCGCAGCGTGCTAATGCTATGCAGAAGGCATGTGAGATCGAGCCATCCACAATGGCAGCTATATTAGGGCTAGAAGACGAGGTTGTGGAGCGGATCTGTGCGCAGATTGAAGATATCGTAGTACCCGCAAACTACAACTGTCCGGGACAGTTAGTGATTTCAGGATCGATCGTAGGGGTGGATAAAGCTTGTGTGTTGTTGACAGAAGCAGGAGCAAAAAGAGCCCTTAAACTAAATGTGGGAGGCGCATTTCATTCGCCATTAATGGAGCCTGCGAAGGTAGAATTACAGGCAGCAATCGAAGCAACAACGATTAATGTTCCTGTATGTCCTATATATCAAAATGTGGATGCAAAAGCGTATACAGATCCTGCTCAGATTAAAGAAAATCTTATCGCGCAGTTGACTGGAGCAGTGAGATGGACACAGACCGTTCAGAATATGTTAGCGGATGGTGCAGAAGCATTTGTTGAAGTTGGTCCAGGTAATGTATTGCAAGGTTTGGTTAAAAAAGTGGATAGACAAGCGCAAACTTCATCCGCGACTATCGGGTAATAATTACTACTGTTCTTTGAACATGTAGTAATGATCTTGGATTACCTGAGTTATAAAGTCCTCTGGGTGTACTTGAGCTTTTACACCCAGTAGGATTTCCAGTTTAGCCGCCAGTACCTGGATAATTCTATAATTCTTCCTGCGAAATCCCATTTGATAGAGGTCTTTTATATCGTTAAGATCTACATCTGTTAGCTTGATTACTTCAGGGTAGACGATCTGGTGAGTAGCTGTAATTTCTTCAAATAGAGTTTCTTTCAGATTTATGTCTTCTTTGATACTGATTACAGTGGTATCTGCCGCCATATCCCCAATACGTTGGCTTTTTGAGGAAAGTATAATACTTGTAAGACCTAGTCCTCCCATGCTGATAAATATGTCGATTGCATTGCAAACCCAACGTATGAAATACTGATAAAAGGTGGCGCGTGTACCGTCTATTTTGACTACTTTGATTTTCATGATTCGTTTTCCTATTGTTTGCCCCTCCATCAAGGTTTCTAAAACAAGCGGATATAGGAATATCGGCAACGTTGCTAATGACGCGACGCCCCAACTTAACCAAGCATCACCGGAATTAAATACGTCCGACTTGGCTAACAATGTAAATGCTAAAATGGCATATAGTATCATAACGCCATAGTCTAGTCCAAATGCGATACAACGCGACCCGACAGAAGCGAGTCTGTATTCAAAATTTACATTCTGTGGCGTATTAATTAATAGCTTATTCATTGTTCTATTACAGATCGTGTCCTATTAATCAAACCTACATAAAATGGATAACATTCACGAATGACCAGTAGAAAAACTTGGGTTGACGCATCTTGGTGAATGAAATACATATGAAAATTTCCAATAAGTATTCGAAATTCCAAGCATTTTATCTAAGTTTATAGCAAGCTGTAAACTTCATTTATGCGAGAAGCCTCCTTTATAGATCGGAATAAAGAGAAATGGGTGTCAATAGAGAATAATTTGACCAATAAAGAAGATGTCAACCCTGATACGTTGGCCTCAAACTATATTGAGTTGACTAACGATTTAGCCTATGCTCAGACTTTTTATCCTAAAAGTAAGACCAAGGAATACCTTAATGAACTCTCGATTCGTGCACATCAATTGATTTACAAGGATCAAAAATCATCAAATCATCAAATAGCTCATTTTTTCCAGGTCGAAGTGTTTGAGGCGATATGGGCTATCCGTCGCCCCTTGCTGTATTCCTTTTTGATTTTTGTTTTCGCAGGTCTTATCGGCTTCGTCTCTGCTCGGTATGATGAGGGGTTTGTACGTCTTATTCTTGGAGATAGCTATGTCAACATGACCATCGAGAACATAAAAGCGGGAAATCCAGCTGCGGTTTATCAAGATGGAAGTAATTGGGGAGGGGCACTTGCTATCACTATAAATAATGTTAAAGTGGCTTTCTATGCTTTTATTTTTGGTGCTTTTTTCAGCTTAGGTACCGGTTATATACTCTTTAGCAATGGTATTATGGTCGGCGCATTTCATTATATGTTTTATAAATACGACGTTTTGCAAGAAGCGATGTCTGCCATATGGATACACGGTACGATCGAGCTTTCGGTAATTGTAATTGCTGGAGGTTGCGGATTAGCGATGGGAAATAGTATTCTCTTTCCGAAGTCTTACACGCGTATGGCCTCTTTTAAAACAGCGACAAAAGATGCAGCCAAGGTTTTAATTAGTACCGTTCCTTTTTTTATTGTGGCAGGTACCCTAGAAGGTTTCGTGACACGGTATTATCAGCTTTCTATTTGGCTTTGCTTTGGTGTTATTCTGTTATCTGCAGCCGCAATTGTCTTTTATTATATCATTAGGCCTAAACAGCTAGCAATTAAGTATAAATGGAGTTAACCCAATTCGAATTTAAACGCGAGCGCAGGTTGGGCGAGTTTGTACAGGACTTTATCAATTTGTTGAAAATTATAATTGGGCATCTTTCCAAAGAGCTGCTTAAGTTGTTGATTGCTCCTTTATGTGCCATGCTGCTCATTGGTTACTACATCTCGACACAACTCAACCTCAATGCTGATTACAGTTCCGGAGAGATTGTTGCTATGGTCATGACATTCGGGCTCGCTTTACTTTGTATGTTGATCATTGGTGGTTTAGCATTTGGTTTTACTATTGAGTATTTTATTCTTTTACGAAATCGACGTGATCTTTCCTTTAGAGCCAACGATATTTGGAATGCTTTTAAGCATAATATTGGAAAATACGTTCGATTTTTGTTAGGCTCTATAGTCGTAGGGATGATCGTGTTTATTCCCTTGGCATTTGTATTGTTTGTTTCCGCATTGATTCCTTTGGTAGGATCTCTTGCGATAGGAGTTGTTTTTGCGGTCTTAGGATTATGGTTTTTCACCGCGTTTATGTTGTACCGTGAGGATTACTACGATTTGTTTGATACCTATACCTCCGCATTCTCTATGCTCAAAAGTAAGATCGGCGAATATGGACTCGCTTCCTACATTGTTACCTTTTTATTTAGGTCGCTCATGACGTTAATGAGTATCATCCCTTTTATTATTCTAGGTTTTATAGCGTACAATTATGTAGGTTTTAACGATAGTTTTTTCGATACCTATATCGGCAAGATCTTGGTCACATTGGGCAGTACATTTATGTCTTTGTTTTTCATTATCTACTATATGTTATCGGTGATCAGCTATGGTATCATTTATGAAACAGCCAAAGAGCTGCGGTTTGGAGAGGATGTCTTTGAAAAGATTGACAAGATAGGAAGGAGGCGCGATGGCTAGCAACATTTTTCAGGAAAATCTAGTAGATACTGTACACACGTTAAAGAGTGAGCCAATATATCAGTATTGGAAAGGAGATTATTATGATTCCATCCCTAGCGCCAAAATTGTCACAACGGATAGCATAGAAGCTTTTGATGTAATAGTCGGACGATATCAAACGAAAGAGTTTGAATATATAGAGAGTATTTCTGATAAGCTAAGTTTTTTTGATAAGTTACTGGATCGTATAAGCGAATTTTTATCGGATCTTTTTCCGCAACCTAAAGGTAATTTTAATGAAGGAGTCTTTAATTTGCTAGCAGTAATAGGGGCGGTAGTATTGATTTTTTTGATCTATAAGTTCTTTGTGTCCCGGAAAAAACTTTACGTGCACCATGATACAGACATTGAAAGTGAAGAAGAACAGATCGCGTTTGTGGAGAGAAATCTACTACAGGTTGATGTTCAGGCCTATTTGTCTGATGCGTTACAACAAAAGAATTATACATTAGCTATACGCTATCTGCAGTTGCTAAACATACAGTTGTTAGGACTTAAGGGAATTGTACAATGGAATCAATCCAAAACCAATACAGAGTTAATGGAGGGGGTAAATGATGAAGAGTTGAGGCAAGACTTCCTAGCTTGTGCTGTAGTGTTTGATTATGCTTGGTTCGGTCATTTCGAGATTACAGAAGATGCATACCAGAAGTATGCCCCGAGATTTATTCAATTTCAAAGGAGGTGGTCTTGAAAAAAAGCATTTTAATTGGATTGTCATTACTATTCGTCGTGGCGCTCGGAATAGCGATTATTGACGCGGGAGCTAAGAGACCAATCGATTGGTCAAAGTCATACAATTTTAGAGATAAAATTCCCTACGGTTTATTTGTGTTTAGGAGCGAACTTCCTCAAATATTAGGATCGGAGCGTAGTTATTCTGATTTTGGGGAGTCTATGTATGAGTTAATCGCTCAGTTGGACAGTATGCAAGATTATAGAAGATCCATTTTGGATATTTATCCGAATATTGGATACGATCAGGTGGATGCAAAAGTAGTCTTAAGTTATATCCGGGAGGGTGGAGAAGTTTTTTTATCTGGAGAGTATTTGGGCGAACAGCTGCTTGATACCTTGGGGATACAGGTAGAAACTTTACGAGAAACGTTGTTTATGCCTACGGATAAGAATATCTCCTATTCTTTAGAGGGAGATACGAGCCGAATTCATTTGGCAAAAGCAATGGGGTTTAGGGTGTTTTCAAAGCTAGATGCTAAAACTTGTACAATCTTGGGACAGTTGCATGCTAGAGGAAGAGCTATTCCAAACTTTGTTCGGGTCTCGTTAGGAAAAGGTACGCTCTATTTGCACCTACTTCCTGAGGTTTTTACCAATTATCACTTGCTTCAAAAGGGAGGATATGAGTATGCTTCTAAGGCGGTCCAGGCTATCCAAGGTGATAAAGTGGTGCTGTCGGATTACTACTTCGAATCGGAGCAGTCACGCACACCTTTACGGGTTATTTTGACCAACCCAGGTTTTTATCAGGCCTGGTACCTACTGCTATTTGGACTTTTAGTCTTGTTTGTCTTTAAAAGTAAACGGGAACAGCGGGCGGTAAAAATTGTTAAACCGGAACAGAATCTTTCTAAAGAGTTTGCAAAGACAATCGGTACGCTATATTATGAAAATGGACATCCCGGTAATATTATTCACAAAAAAATAGATTATTTCCTTTATACAATCCGTTCCAATTATCAGGTGGAGACAATGAATCTTTTGGATGAAAAGTTTCTACGGGTATTATCACTTAAGACGGCAGTAAGTGTTGAAGAGACTACGGCACTGTTTTCATTTATTCACGAATGCAAAAGTAGGAATGATTTTACGATTGAAGAGGTTAAGAAGGTTAATAGAAGAATAGAAGAGTTTAAAAGTAAAGCTAATATTATATGAGCGAGCAAGATAATTTAATGCATAAATATTTGCCTGATTTTGAAAGTCGGATCGACCTTACTGTATTGCAAGATCGACTCGGAGCCGCCCGATCAGAGGTAAAGAAAGTAATTATTGGACAGGATCGTGTCATCAATATGTTATTGATCTCGATACTTGCAGGGGGACATTCCCTGATAGAAGGTTTGCCGGGTGTGGGCAAAACACTCACCGCCAAATTGATCGCTAAAACGATAAATAGTGATTTCAAGCGTATACAATTCACGCCCGATTTAATGCCCTCCGACGTAACAGGTTCATCTATTCTTGATTTAAAGACGAATGAGTTTGAATTTCGAAAAGGACCTATTTTCGGGAGTATTATTCTTATCGATGAAATTAATAGAGCCCCAGCAAAAACCCAAGCGTCTTTATTTGAGTGTATGAGCGAAAGACAGGTTACAGTAGATGGGCATACCTACAAGATGGCAAGTCCTTTTGTCGTTTTCGCGACACAGAATCCGATCGAACATGAAGGTACTTATCGATTGCCGGAAGCCCAGTTAGATCGCTTTTTATTCAAGATAGATGTTGATTATCCCGAACTTGAACAAGAGTTAGATATTTTAAAGGAGCATCATCTACAGCGTGCAGGAGATAAGGAGGATTTGGTACAGCAGGTTGTATCTACGGATGAGCTTATTCATTTTCAGCATTTATCGAAGCTGGTATATATACATGAAGATGTGTTAAAATATATTACCGAAATTGTGGTACAGACCCGTAGTAATCCTAACTTAAGTTTAGGTGCTTCTCCACGGGCTTCAATAGCGCTCTTAGAAGCCTCTAAGGCATTTGCTGCATTGCAAGGGAGGGATTTTGTGACACCAGAAGATGTAAAATACGTGGCCTCTCCAATTTTGGGGCACCGGGTGCAGTTAACGCCTGAAAAAGAAATGGAAGGCTTCTCACCAGGGTATATTATCCGTCAACTTGTAGAGAGTGTAGAGATTCCAAGATAATGAATTTGATGAGAGGGCTCTACGTTCGGAATTTATTTTTCTACTTGCTGTTGACGCTTGCAGGTCTATTTGCACTATCGTTTTACGTGGAACCTTTGCGCGTGGTTTGCACGGTGCTTTTATGGGGAGCGATTGCGCTTTGTGTATGGGATTTGATTTTTCTTTTCCTGCCCCGTAAAGCAGTAGATATAAAACGGCAATATCCCGAAAAATTATCAAATGGGGATGCTAATCCTTTTTTATTAGAATTGTCAAGTAGGTATGTGATTGCGGTCAAAGCCCGGGTGTTGGAGGAGATGCCGCTGCAATTGCAGATGAGACATAATGAGTTTGTATTGAAGCTTATTCCAAATCAAGTCAGTCAAATTGATTTTGAGCTGCATCCTAAGCGTAGAGGGATCTATTCTTTTGGAAAATGTAATCTGTTGGTGCGTCATTTGGGGCTGTTTGAAAGAAAGTTTGTTCTAGACGAAAACCTAGACATCCCTTGTTATCCCTCCTTTATACAAATGCGTAAATACCAGTTGCTGGCCACGACCGATCGATTGGTCGAGCTGGGTATAAAGCGTATACGTCGTATCGGGAGTACCATGGAGTTTGATCATATACGTGAATATGTGAAAGGGGATGAGTATAGACATATGAACTGGAAGGCATCAGCGAAGCAAAATAAACTGATGGTGAATCAATATCAGGAAGAAAAATCACAGCCAATTTATTCGTTCATAGATTTAGGAAGGGTCATGCGTATGCCATTTCAAGAAATGACGCTATTGGATTATGCAATTAATGCCACTCTGGTCTTGTCCAATGCTGCTATTCTGAAGCAAGATCGGGCAGGTATGCTGACGTTTTCAAAAGAAGTGTCTAATCACGTTTCTGCGGAGAAAAATAACAAGCAGATGAAGCTGATTGCCGATAAATTGTATGGTATCTCTACCGGTTTTGAGGAGTCTGAGTTCGGCGGGCTATATGCTTTTGCCCACAAGCATATAAACAAACGATCCTTAATCTTTGTTTATACCAATTTTGAAACATTGGATGCCATGAATCGGCAGCTGCCTTATTTGAGGATGCTCAACAAGACCCATATTGTCGTTGTGGTTGTATTTAAGAATACGGAGTTATTAGCGATGTCGAAAGAAAACGCTCAAAAGACGATCGACATCTATAATAAAATTATAGCAGAGAAATTTGTGTATGAAAAGAGCTTAATTATACAGGAGCTGATACGCAACGGTTTACAGACCATCTATACAGCCCCGGAGGATCTAAGTATAAATGCCATAAATAAGTATTTAGAGATCAAGGCTCGAGGGTTGATATAGTTTTACCTTAGGGCGTAGTCTGTTTTTTCTTTTATCAGAGATTTCTTTCCCAATTTCTTGATATGCTTTAAGCGTAGTTGATAGGTATTTACTTCTTTCTCGTATCAAATTTGGGACTACTTTGTTTTTAAAGCATAGTTAATAGGGATATAACTCGTATATAACTCGGGTTTTATTCGATTTTATCCGAATGAAGTCCGTATTAAGTCCGAATAAAGTACGGCTAATCTGTAATCTTACCCTAGCTAGCTACATCCAAAACTAAAGAATTCCAATCGGAATTGCTATTGCTATCTTGTTGGAACGTAGGAAACTCGGAGAGTTTTCCATATTTCAACAGGAATTCAGTCGGCGTTAACTGCCCCAAAGCAGAATGAGGTCTTTCATTGTTGTACATCCATGCCCATGCGGCTGCATATTTCCTAATATCAGGCAAGCTATTGAACATATAGCTATCAAGCACATCCTGCCTGAAAGTTCTGTTAAACCGTTCTATCAAACTATTTTGTGTAGGTTTTCCTGGTTGGATAAACTGCCATTGTATGTTGTTCT
>NZ_FUZF01000042.1 GCF_900168125.1 Sphingobacterium nematocida | reverse complement strand
TGTAATCTTACCCTAGCTAGCTACATCCAAAACTAAAGAATTCCAATCGGAATTGCTATTGCTATCTTGTTGGAACGTAGGAAACTCGGAGAGTTTTCCATATTTCAACAGGAATTCAGTCGGCGTTAACTGCCCCAAAGCAGAATGAGGTCTTTCATTGTTGTACATCCATGCCCATGCGGCTGCATATTTCCTAATATCAGGCAAGCTATTGAACATATAGCTATCAAGCACATCCTGCCTGAAAGTTCTGTTAAACCGTTCTATCAAACTATTTTGTGTAGGTTTTCCTGGTTGGATAAACTGCCATTGTATGTTGTTCTGCTCACACCATCCCCGCATGGCTTCAGCGACAAACTCTGGGCCGTTATCCGAACGGATCTTTTCGGGTTTGCCACGCCACTCCAGTAGTTTCTCCAGTTCCCGAATTACCCGTTGGGCGGGTAGGCTAGTATCCACTGTAATGGAAAGTGCCTCCCGACTGAAATCGTCTATGACGTTCAATGTACGTATCGTTTTTCCACTAGCCAGTGTGTCGTGCATGAAATCAAGGCTCCAGGTGATGTTCGGTCCAATAGGACAGAGTAAAGGTGCTTTTACACGTGCTGGAAGACGTTTCTTGCGCTTGTTTCTTAGATTAAGCCGCATAGAGGTATAAATACGATAGACACGCTTATGGTTCCATATATATTGCAACTTTCTTAGGCGATGGTACATCATCCAGAAACCCCATGTACGGTGGAGTTCAGCTAGTTTGGAAAGCTGCTCGATGACCTCTGTGTCATCTTTGCGCTTTGCACGATAATAGAAAACAGATGTACTTAGGCAGAATACTGCACAGGCCTGCCGAAGGCTCATCCCGAAATCTTCGCGGGCATAACCTACAAGCTCACGCTTTTCGCCAGGCCCTAAAGCTTTTTTTCGATAACGTCTTTTAAAACCGTAATCTGTAAAGTCTGCTCGGCAACAATCCTTTTGTATTGCGCCAACTCTTTTTCCATTTCCCGCAACTGCTTAAGCTGCGAAACCTCCATACCCGAATATTTGCTCTTCCAAGAATAGAAAGTCCCTTGGCTAATACCATGCTCTCGGCAGATATCCGAAACCGATTGCCCAGCTTCCTGCTGTGATAAAATCTTGATGATTTGTGATTCGCTAAACTTACTTTTTTTCATTGTCCCTAAATTATAAAACTACATTAATAATCGTAGCTATTTTAAGGGAAGATTACA
>NZ_FUZF01000044.1 GCF_900168125.1 Sphingobacterium nematocida | reverse complement strand
CGCCAGAGCCGATGGTATTGCCGTAACAGGTGGGAGAGTAGGTCGGTGCCTTTTTTTTATACAAAGCCCCTTCAGGTAACTGGAGGGGCTTTTTTGGTCTCTGCGGGACCTATACTCCGGCTCCGCTGATATTCGGGCATACCTATGTTTCCTCTTTATTTACTTTTCCATACTTTCCTGCAGTAGCTATCGGTCATCAAGAACAAACAGGAAGCCTGTAGCAAGCTGTTTCCTGTCTTTGTCCGGGCTGTAGCAGAGTTTAATTCCACGTGACGGGCACCCGGGCATTAGTGATGTCTTTACAGGCTCGAATTGATCCCGGGCTGAACTGTATACATGGGATATATAGATCCCGGGACTGTTATGTACCTCTGTGAATGTGCCAGCACCCGTTTAGGCTTTGGTAGCCCGGTTAAAAACTCGGTCCTGCTTTATTCTTCTGGAATATCAGCGGGAGAGGTGAGGGGTATCTGTTCTTTTAACTACCATTTTCGCGTGAGCTTCCGGTGCATGGGGGTTCCTGGGGTAAAAGAAATCAGTCCGGATAGAACGATTGTAAGGAAAGTAATGTCGTTTCCGGAAGGGAAATAGTTGAAAAGTGTATAATCCGTCTGCTGGTGGAGTCCGTTATTTTTGGGTTTTATTTTCTCCTTTTCTGGATTGTTTTTCCGCTGGACATACTATATTTTGAAAATTATCCTTCAATGTTACAGCAGGTTAAGTTCAGTGTAAATAAATAAGTCATGAAATATTAGGAACTGATAGGATTATTGTCCTATCTTTGCACCACTCCGCAAGGGAGGAACGGTCGGATCTGAGGACGAGACCATGAAAAAAGAAGGGTTTAGAGTTATTTAAACGCAGGAATGAAAGGAAGACCGGTAGAAATAAATTTCACATTTATTTTGGAGGTTTAAAAAAGATTCCTACCTTTGCAGTCCCGACGGAAACGAAGGGCAACAGAAAAGTAAGATAAGGGATTTATTTCCGGCATCATAAAAGCAGAAGCGCGAAGCGGATGCGATAGAAGTTCTTTAA
>NZ_FUZF01000026.1:35607-57177 GCF_900168125.1 Sphingobacterium nematocida | reverse complement strand
CAGACTCCAGCTCAAAAGTACCTGTATTAAGTCCCCGAACAGTTTTCTTAGTCTTACCATTCCGACGATTGGAATTACCTAATGCCTTATCTTCCTGAAGATGACTCTCTAGCTCGCCATCCATCATAGACTCTAGTAAATGCTTCATTAAGGGCGCTAGAACGCCGTCGTTCGGAGATAAACTCTTCCCGTTATAAAGACCTTGCATAGCTTCCTCTTTGAAGCGTTCAAAGTCAAATGGGGTCTTGTCTTTCATGACCATGTCGTTTGAATAATTAAATATAAAAAACCTTATTGAATTATTCCGCTGACACAGTTTACGTTACAGTCTCCATTGATGAGGGGGACGAAGACTTTTTAGATATATACGAATTCTCATCTGTAGATCCAGATGAACCGTTCGGTTGTACATCTACGTTTTCTTCTATTGATGACGCATTGAAGTACTGGCACTATCAATATTATCATTTTTAAATATAAAACCATAGATAATTGCATCGTGCCAGCCCATCTGCTCGTAATCCTGTTCCGTCCATGTTTTTTTGTCGAGATTATACATCTTCATTATAAAGGCTTCAATATTGCAAGTCAATGCACCTGAAGTCGCCAGAGTTATGTGGTAGTTTTTTCTTGTCTATTTAGAAACGGTTGTTTTGCCAACTGTTGGGTGTACTCGTGTTGTGTCTTAAACGGCCAGAATTCAAAATCGCCAGTTTTTTTCATTAACTCAAATTCTTCTTTGTGTTTTATATTTAAATCACGATAATGCTGTCCAAGTGTAAATATACTTTTCAAAATGTCTGTAAATGAAAGCCGCATTAGAGGGTTTGTCACGTCAACATATGTCCAGTCGTATTCCAGGTCTGAGTGAAGAAACAGTATAAATCGTGCAATTTCTTTTCTCTGTTCGTCAGAAAGATTATACTTGCCTTTTAGCTTGTGGTTATGCGTGTCATTGTATAATCCCCAGGATAACTCTAAAATTGGTCTTATAACCTGGTCGTCTGTTTTACTTTCTTTTGATCTGTAATACTGTTCTGGCAACCAACCATAAGTCACGTCTTTGGTAATTCTTTCTTCAAAATCGTCATTACTTATTTGTCCTGTCGAAAGATGTCGCAGATGCAAAGCCAATTTTTTTCGTCTGTAGTTGTCTACCATGGGTGCACTGCTTTAAAATGCTGTATTACATCTTATTTAACGATAACTAAATATATAAAAACTTTTTTTAAAAATCCGATAATAACCTACCATCAAAATCTATTTTATAGGTTTTCCCACTGAAGTCAGTAAGGAGAATCCCATCACTTTCCAGTTTAAATTCCTCTTTATTATCTGCGGATACAAAAATGTCTAGACCACCAAACTCCCATTTCTTATTCCCGTCTCTGTCTAGCTTTGTTATCTCAAATTCACCATGTACAATGTAGCCGTCCTGCAGTTTGAAAATCTGAAAACATGTTGCTAGGTCGGCTTGGATTTTCCACTTTAAGGCGAGATCGGGGAGTGTCAGGCAAAATACAGTATCACAGCAGCAAATTACTAGTTGGTCATTATCTACAAGAGATGAGTTTTGATGGATACCCGTGGCGCCTCCCGAACCAATGATGATGCAGCTGTCAATAACCTTGTCCCTTTGATAGATCTTGATACCGTGTTTTGAGGTCGGGTATAGTTCTGCTTCACCACCGAAGTAAACCTTGGAATAACAGAAATCGTTGTCCGTCGAGCCATATTTGTATGTTGGTTCGTCAAGAATCTTGATTGTTAAGTCTTTATACTGATGTTGGTTCATCTGTTGAGTACTACCAATCTTTTCCCTATCCTTCATCATATTTCAATTAACTTCATTCTATACATAATCAAAGGCACTATGGGTATATTTCGATTTGTTATATTGATCAGTGAGCTCCTCAAAGCGTATATTTTTTTTCTACTTCCGAACATGCAAAGCACGCTGTCGACCGATGGGCGTTAGCAAACTTCGTACAAGGAGCTTCGATCTTTAAACATACAAAAAAATGATATATTTATAGATAAATGAAAGTAGTATAAGATATCTTAATGATGATTTTCTTTTTAGATATAGATGGTGTCATGGTTCATGCTAATCTTCATATGAGGGTAGAGCTTGCAGAAAATGGTTTTTATAAATTTAACCAGCTAGCAAAACTTATTGACACCGTTATGCATGTATAGATCGATTATAAGTCTCCTGTTTTTTCAATATGTTTCATGTCAATTAAATGCTTACTGACGAAAGCAAGGTCAGTAAATTTTTCAGCATTAATTGTTTTCTGAATTCTGATTGGCAATTCCTCCAAATAGAATTTTTCCAGTTCTTCTAAATTGTCCAAGTACGCATAACCGTCTTTTGTGTAGTCATCGATCATTTCAATTTCACCTACCTTTTCAATATTGATTTGTTCATCGATATATTTACAGGTGATCATCCTTACGTTGACCGCATACGTTACATCCTCCCAGGAGCCTATTTTCGTTCCGTAAAATCTTTTTAATCTCAATTCATCTAATGTTGGCTTATGCTTTTCATAAAAATCTATTAGCGTGATATCATAGTATTTGTTGAATTTGTTAGATATCAAGGCTGCCATAAATTTATCATTGTTTTGCTTTATCGCAATAATGTCTCCTTTTCTGTATTTTACCAGTTTACCTCTTACTTTATCAGGTGAGGTCTGTTTTATTTTGGTTGGTTTCATATTTTAGCGCCTATACTGTTTAGCTATATTTTTTCTTCTGTTCACCACTCTTCAGATCTTCAGTAATAACCTGACGCCAGTACCACAGTTAACCTTCTCTGGAAGCGCCAATTTCACTACTATAGTTTGTAACCATTTCTAACCTTCAAGAAGGACTAGGATGCTACACTCTCGCTATGAAGATACAACTTAGCTCCAAGTTTTTACGTCCGCCCGTCAGATCCCCACGTCCTTATTGTTGGTGGCATTTTATTCTATTTTTAATTGATTAGTCAAATTGTCTAAAACTTCTCTCGTCAGTTCTTTTTGTTTTTCACTTTTCGTTTCATCGATTAGTTTATTATAATATTTTGAAGCCTTCTCAATTCCTATTTCAGAAAATTCTCTTGCAATTTCTGGTCTGTTTATTTTTAAGTTTATCTCTTTTAACAGCCAAATAAAACTAAACTCATTATAAACATAGTATTTGTCTAGAAGTACCACCCTTTCACCCGTCAAGAAGTCATTAGGTTTTATTTTGTCAAATGGGCTAGGGAAATTATTGAAGTCTTGATAGAATTTTTCTCCAAATGTTTCTAATGCTTCAAATATTTGATTTAAGGAATTGATATTATCATGTTCATTATCCCGGAAAGTCCAGTGATAATCTCCTCCTCCTTTTGGGCTAAGTCTTTGTCTAACCATGCAACTAGCATACGAAACTTTACTTGGGTCATTTTTACCTGCTAAATCAGGAATAAAGTCAAAGTGAATTGCGGTCTCACAACAAACAGAGCCTCCATACCAAGCACCTTGGATACCCAAAATATGTACAATACTATTGTCGGTTGTTCTATAAAAATTAAAGCCACTTCCTTTCCATCCTTTCTCCCTAAGTCGGGGAGCTAAAAATTTTGTTGAAAGCTTTTTGAATTCACTTGCGTTCATTTTATTCATACAGGTTGCTACTTAAGTTGTCAAATTGGATCTCTTTTAGTGAAACTAATATATACAATCTTTCTCCGATCTTTTCTGATTTTTTAGCAAAATACACAAAAGGTTGATTATTGTTCTTTGCGAGAATCTGACTAAATGTCCATATTCCTAATCGTGCTTTCTTTCCATTTTTTAGGCGTTGACATCGAGGTTCTAATAATTTGTAACCTTGGAAGAAAAATCGGAATTTCCGATTTTCCTCTTTACACCATCGTCAACCGACTAGCTCTCTTTGAATGTATTGAGCACAAAGTCAATCCCAGCCTCAATAAGCAGCAAAGCTATGGTAAGCAGATTTTCTCTACATTTTAGTGAACAGCAAACCCAGGTGTTTGTGCGACAGGTACTTTCTCATTTACAGCTCGATTATCAACTCCTTTTCATAGCCGTTATATTTTTCGTCAATATAACCATGAGGGTTGCAGATTATCTTCGTTGCACCGATTTCATACTTAATAGGTGTATGTATGTGACCATGGATCCAATACTCCGGTTGAAAACGGGTTATCATTTCTTCCATATCCGAAGCATAAGCAGCGCTTAAGTAATCGTTCTTAAATTCGGTAGGGATCGACTTCAGACTAGGTGCATGGTGCGTCACCACTATATTTCTAAAAGATGTGGACTCTTCTAAACTATCCTCAAGCCATAACCTCGAAAATTGATGTAGCCTAAAAGTGTCAATACTTCTCATTTTTGAATACGAAGGATCTCTTCGTATCATTCTATAATCGTTCATCTTTCCTTGACACATAATCCCATATTTTACAGGATCTCCAAATAGAGAAAAGTCAGTCCACAACGTCGCTCCATGGAATCTAATACCGTTAAAATCGAATCTATCATTCTCCAAAACAACAATATTGGTGCCTTTCGAAGCATCTTTAATCTTGTTTAACGTCTTTGGGTATGAACCTTTGTAATATTCATGATTGCCCAAAATATAGATTACCGGGATATCTTTAACACTGTTTTTTACCCACTCAATTCCCTTGGTTCCTATATTAGTATCACCCGCAAGAATTAATAGATCCGCCTTGTCAAATTCCAGTTCACTTCTGCCAAATTCTTGATGCAAATCGCTAATTATCTGTATTCTCATAAAAGTAACTGGTATCTATCAATTATCTCTGTTGCGCAAATGAACATTCAATACCTAAACATACTAAAAAATGATATATTTATTGATAGACGAAAGATGTTACCTTTATAATGTTATCTGGCGCAGGGTTAGTACTGGTATGCATTGTTTCGATTTATCTGTTCCTTAGGTTCAAGAGAAAAGATAAATACGATAGCCCTATACTAGATCTCAGTAACTTTAAAGTTCTTTTATCCCTGTTGGCTATTGGACTATTGGGAGTTTTTTTACTTCTTTCCTTGATTTAAAATACAATATGAACGACGACTCACTTTTTCAGATCATAAGAGGAAATAAAAATTCTTTACATCGCGTTCGATTGCAGTATCTTGTCGTCAAAAGTATTTAAGAATATTAATAAGAGTTTCAAAATGAGTAGCTCAACTGGTAGAGCGCTATCTCGCCAAGATAGAGGTTATAGGTTCAAATCCTATTTTGTTTTGATTTAGAGTGTCAGCGGTGGTTAATTGGAAAACGTCTGTTGCCAACGGGAAATGTAGGTTCGAGGCCTACCCGCTACACTCTTCTTATTTTTCAACTAATTATAACGATGTCACACGGGCAGGGGGTTAAAGATTGTTTGATAGGCAAGTCTTTCTTTCGGATGTCGTCTTTAGATCATAAGAGGAAATAAAAATTCTTTATATCACATTTGATTATAGTATCTTGTCGTCAAAAGTATTTAAGAATATTAATAAGAGTTTCAAAATGAGTAGCTCAGATGGTAGAGCACTATCCCTGCACGATAGAGGTCATAGGTTCGAATCCTATTTCGTTTTGATTTAGAGTGTCAGCGGTGGTTAATTGGAAAACGTCTGTTGCCAACGGGAAATGTAGGTTCGAGGCCTACCCGCTACACTCTTCTTATTTTTTAACTAATTATAACCATGTCAGACAATTCACCAAAATTTACATCCGAGGAATGGAAAGCATGTATCAAGGTGTTGGATGCCTTAAAGGATAATCCATTTGACAATCCAGATAATCAGTTGTTTGCTGGTTTGGTGACCAAGGTCTTTAAGAATGCGCGTAAGCTCAACCGTCAAACCAGTCACATCACAAAAAAGTCTGAGGATTTAGAAAATATTAAAGGATCTACAATTTCGCGCAATGCCCTACAAGGGCAAACACATTATTCCGAAGGCGCTTTCGAAGAGCAATCGTATGCCCAATTGAATATTCCGAAAAACTGCTACGTTTGCAATACCAGCTATAGTCAGCAACACTCATTCTACAATCGACTTTGTCCGACCTGTGCCGAATTCAACTATAGCTATCGTTTTATCGATGTCGATCTTACAGGACGTACAGCCATTATTACCGGCGGTAGAGTTAAAGTAGGTTTTTCAACGGCACTCAAACTATTACGCTCTGGAGCCAAACTTATACTTACCAGTCGATTCCCAGCATTAGCATTAGCACAATTTCAGGATGAAGCGGATTACGCAGACTGGAAAGACAGGTTGACGGTGTACGGTCTCGATTTGCGCGATCTTAAAGCTGTAGAACGGTTTGTAGACTACTTCACGCAACACCATGATAGTCTTGATATTCTGATCAACAATGCCGCACAAACTATTAAATACCCCGATAGCTATTATCAACCGATCCTTCAAGCCGAGGAGCAGGCTATCAAGCGTATCGACAAGTCTATCCCACTTCAACTCAACACCACGCTACATAGTTATCAGGTCGAAGAAATAATGTACAGTCCAGAGGAGAGGGCAGAGGTTGCCCTAACACGATTTGGACAACCCATAGACCATAGAGAAAAGACAAGTTGGAATTCATTGTTGGATGAAGTCTCGCTTTATGAACTTTTAGAAGTCAATCTGATCAATCATATTTCACCCTATCTACTGGTCAAAGCGTTCAAACCCCTTATGAAAAATTCTACGTTTAATGATAGGTATATTATCAATGTAACCTCCTCCGAAGGGATCTTTAGCCATAGCTCCAAGACCGTGTTTCATCCGCATACCAATATGACCAAGGCGGCATTGAATATGATGACCCTTACCAGTGGAGAAGAGTTTGCCGAGGATGGAATCTATATGTCGGCCGTAGATGTTGGGTGGATTTCGACCGGGGCGATAGAGTCCCTAAGGCAAAAACAATTTGGCGTAGGCTACATCCCACCTTTAGACTCCGTAGACGGCGCGGCACGGATCCTGCATCCTATTTCCGAGGGCATCCAAGGAGGTCCCTATTATGCTGTGTTGTTAAAAAATTATAAAATACACGCTTGGTAATGGAAAAAATAAATATTCTTGTTTTATTATTTGGTCTACCTATAGCATTGATAATTACTATCATCAATCAAACAATGCGACTTCGGAGAGAAAAAGAAGAAATGCTATCTTTGGAACGCGCCAAAGAGCGGAGGCCTTCGTTTGAAACGAACAGGAGTACAGAGCTAAACAGGGTCAATCAAAAGCCTAAGACAAGACCTAAGGCTAAGCATATCTTTTTAGAAAGACTCGTCACTCTTCCCGTTAAAAGGATAGTCAGTCAGACAAACGAATTTTTAGAGCTGCAAACTACGCGTTATGAAGTTTATAGTTCAGGAGAATATGGGATGGAAGCGATTAATGGCGATCTTATCATACGTGCCGAACGATGTAGTTTTCCCAATCTCACGACCATTACCGGAAGCCTATCAGTAGATGCCAGAGAATGTGGTCTCGAGAAACTAAAGCAGGTCGAGGGGGATGTCAACATACACTATCCGGTACAGTTAGACCAGCTTGATGAAATTCGAGGGAATCTTGCAAGCATAGTTGACCTAGAGCTTAAAAATGAGCCCAATATTGGTGGTCAGATTTTTACTAAAAACTGTGAGGTAATTATTGGAGGTTTCGCAAAGCGAAAGAAGGACAGACGTGTTACAGATCTTATTATCACGGTACGAACCCAACTAGAGGTCGATCAACTGCCTCGAGATGGATTTTTTAATCTTCTTGTCGAATCGCCTGCTATAGTTATACCACATACCCATATTTATGGCAGTGTTTCAGTGCAGAGCGACGATGTACTTTTTCCCTATTTAGAGTACATCGGCAAGGACCTGTCCTATCTGCCCACACACGAAGCCGATGTAAATTTGTCGTTCCCCGTATTAAAGAAGATTAGTGGCAGATTCCAAGTAAAAAAGTGTCCTAAACCTTTCTTGTCCGTCGAAGCTATCGGTGAGATTTTGAACAGTTCCATATACAGATATCCTAACCTAGTTCATCTAGGAAAACACAACTTTTTAGACGACTTTCATACACCCAAGTTGTCCAGTATTAGTACCCTAGTGTGTACTAGAAACTTTGAACGGAGGTATCATGATAGTTTTAATCAGCGCCCATTACTTCCCCATCTTCTTTCCATCCGGAATCTGGTATGTGGCAAAGAGGTTAAAGACCTGAATCGGGTATTGAAGACTATAGTTGGCAAAAAGAAGACTCTACCTATGCCCACCAATATTTATTTTGAGGTGTTACGATTGGACCCCTACACGGTTTTCCTGTCAAATGAAAGAGCAGTGATCAATAACTCTTGGAAGTGGTATCGAAATTTTGACTTCAATTCGGATGTATTTCCGCTTGCGGCGATGGTATCTTTGCTGAAGGCTAAGCACCCAACTTTTGAAGCATTCAAAGAAAACGAACTGCAAGCCAAATGGCCGGCCTACGAAAGTAAAGCCTTTCAGAAAATAATCAGAAGCATGGAACAGCTGTGGCGTGAGGTAGACCCAGTTGATCCTGTATTGACGCAGGACAAAGGCCCGAAAGATTTGCCGCACTTTAAAGCCGTGTATTTAGGCGAATCAGCATCTTTATAATTTAGCACTTGTTCAATCTTTTAACAGAATTACCGCTTTTGAATTTTACCAATTACATATGATATTTGAATTAAAAGAAAGTGACCGCAGATACCTCGGGCTTAATGAAATTGAAGATACCTGGCAACGGAAGGAAATCAACGAAAATTGTATCTATTATGTAGACAACGAATCCTTTATTCGCAAAGTATGCTATATATTTCCAGATCCTGAACATATGGAAGCTCTTGCTTTTTTAGAAAAGGATACATATTATAAACTCGATGATGAGGTAATTTTGACCAATCCAAAGCGTGGAACGAAAAAGAAGCTGTCTGCAAGCAATCTTTTCGATTTAAAAGCAATGAATGTTCGCTTTCTATATCGTGGTAAAGCTGAGATTTTTAATCAAGCGAGTTATATTAAGTATTGTTCATCCCCCAGATTAGAAGACTTTTCGCAATTGCGAACCTGGCTGGATAGTTATATCGATGATACCACTGTTGCAGATCTTGCAGAGATAGCAGAATTTAAAGTACAGACGAAGAAACATTTTGTCCCTAAGGATGGTGATTTTTTTAGCTTTAAAATTGATAGACGGACTTACGGTTTTGGAAGAGTAATATTTAATGCCTTTCAGTATGCTCGAAAGAATAAAGCAACGTGTAAAGATGATTTACCACTTTTTTTTGAACAGTTCTTTGAGGCTCCGGTTATAGTTAAGTTTTACTTGTATGTTAGCGATACACCTTACATCGATACCAATATTTTGAAAAGCAAGAAATCCTTGCCTTCTTTCTCTCTTTCAGAGTATTATTTATGGATTGGTCAGTATCCAATTATTGGCAATGCTCCTTTGGAACCTGACGAGTATGATTTCCCGATAATGGTACACGAACTGAGATATTTTCAATGGGGATGGATTTATAAAACCTCCAATAGAAATCAAAATAGACACTCTTTTATGTTCAGCACTTATACTGGTAGCCCAAATGGTTATGAAAAAGACCTCTTAATATCATGTATACAAGAAGATTCGCTCGATCCATATTGGAGAAGAGAAGCAGAACCTCTTATTATGGATGGACGAAGATATATTGATTTTCGTAATCCCGCTTTTGCTAAAGACAGATTAGAAGTATTCAATGCTTTTGGTATCGATATCAGTAAGTCGTATTGGGAGAATTTAGAGATCTTTAATCAAGACAAATAGCTTTCATCTTAACATTAAAAACAAAGCTATGCTAAATGACATCATAGATAAATACGAAGGATTTTCAGATGCTCTAATCTCTGAGGTTAGTTATTCCTCTCATTCCGGTGCCAGAAGGATAGAGGTTGCAATCAATTGCATGAATACCCATACAGATTATCAATATGAGCAGGTCAAGCTGATATTTATTGATGTATTGTCCTTTCGTTTCATTGAATCAGAAAATCAATCCAGCCTCCTTATAAATCAAGCTTTAATATGCGAACTAAATGGGACGATAGTTTTTGATTTCTTCCCATTAGTTTTTGGAGGGGGAAGGTTGGAAGAGAATGCCAATTCAGATCTAATGATTAAATGTAAGAACGTAAGTTATGAAAGTCTGACATGAACAAACCTGCCCAATACAAAGCGTGAATAGTAGCGTTGCTGCTATCAGCGTCATTTTTACTTTACGCTATAACTATGCCGAATATGTTTAATATGCTGCCATTTGCGATTTACGAATCTGTAAATCCTAGTGGAACATCCGAACATACATTTATTGTTCTATTCGATGTTGTAGTTGCGGCTTTGTTACTATTATCTATCTACAAGTTGTTGTACAACTTCTTTACGAAAGATAGTGGCGAAAGTACGCTCTAAAGAGCTATAAGACAAGTCCGTTACTTACAGAGTTGCCATAAGTTAATCCTTAATATAAACCGCCTTAATCTTTTTAGGAGGGGCGGTAGATAGTAACAGTCTGCTTACCGAGTCCATATTTAGGAGATAGGCCGGCCCAGTACCAGGTTCGGTAACATAGAATATCCCATAGATGTCCCTATCTCTGTTGACAAAGGGATTGTCTGTAAGCTTTACCTTCACCAAATCGGCACCTTGGAGTTTATAAGTGCCATAAGATAGACTGTTTATTTTAGCGTGCTGATACGCGATGTCTTTTCTTTCCAACAATGTCTTTTTCCATTGCACACTGTCATAGTCCATTCGACGGCTCCCATATTTATGAACCTCGTGCCAGCCCGTTATACCCATATTTGATTTTGACAAAATATAGAACAAATCACCTACGATAACTGGCCATTCATTCGTTGATACCTGTCTCAGATAGTATGTCGTGTCTAGATTATGTCTTACTTCTATAGCACTGTACATGACATAATCTGCTAGAAAATCTAAATCTTTAAACATATGACGCATTATCACGCTGCTATCGCTATTGCTCCAATCTATCAACTTACCGCGTTCAAGGTTTAGTATGTCAGATTTCGAAACTTTGACAAAATCTTCCTCCAATAGTTGTGAAGAACATGACTGACAACAAAACACCGTCAAGCCAAATAGTATTAAACCGATAGTGGTAATAAGTCGATTCATCTCTTAATATCTATTGAAATGGTGTTTGACTGAATGAAATACCATTTCGCTCTGCAAGAGTCAATACCTGCGATCCTGTGAGGAGTGGCGCTTGTCGCACCATCTGTTTAAAACCTGTAGACTTAAATGCTATTCTACCGTCCTGTAATTCTATTTGCCACTCATAGAACCATTTGTTTTCTTTCTCCTTGGTCTTAGCCAGCAGATGTATATCTGCTACCTCAAACATATCCGTCATACCTCCACGTCTGTCGATATCTATAGTAAGAGCATAGGTGTTGTCAAACTTCAGTGTGCAGGGTGCGACCCAAAAGGAAAAATTGCCTTTCGGGGGTACAGGTTGTACCCATTTGAAGATATAATCAATATCAAAAAGCAGGTCCGTAGTAGTACTATCTATATTGTCATTCTGAAATATAAAACCATAGATACTCGCATCATGCCAGCCCATCTGTTCATAATCGCATTCCGTCCAAATAGTCTTTTCGAGTTTATAGTCTTCCATAATGCTGGTATATTTTCACCTTACAGCTATTTGTATGTCCCTTTAGCTCTTTTAAAAATATTTTAAATTATTTCACTTCCCACATCTCAAGAGCATACTTCACATTATCATTGTTCAGGTTTTCTAATTTTCTTAACGCTTGGTTGGATTTCTCCGTATTAATCGTTTTTAAAGCATGTACGCATTTTCTTAATGTCGCCTCTAGCTCATCGTCGTACCATCTGAACTGCTCTTGATCTAGTGCAATATTTAATATCGGATCTACAAATCGATCATCCGTTAATCTTTCTAAATAAATTGTATCAACCAGATCTTCATGCCGACTATGCCAAGTTCCTACGAGAGCTTTCTCGATATATTCATAGCAATCATTATCAAAGCTATCAGAACGTCTATAGTCAAGACATTGCATAAGCCGATGCTCATTTTTACTTTCCACAGCCTCTTTTAGATTTTTTTTCATAATATGTCTTCGATTAAACATACTCCGATATCCCTTTATGATAATATCTATCATGCTAAAGTGTTTTTGTCAGCGAATTGATCTTTCATAGCCACAACATCTACAAAAATATTTCCCTTCAGCTTTAATTTCTTCGCCCTTCATCATCTGGTTTGTTATTTGAAATAATACAGCATAATACAAGTTACATGTTTTTACAGCTCGATTATCACTTCATTCTCATCTCTATTGTATTTGTTGTTAGCATAATCATAAGGGGAGAAGAGGGTTACAAAACTACCGGCTTACACGCATGCTAAAATAGTGACCCCATATATAATTATGGAAAATACCACATCTAACCAAATCATTTTTCTGTTATCTTCTGTGTCGTGCCATGTAAAGCGTCTATATGTTATTATTAAATCCCATGGAGTCAAAAGCATGTAAAGTTGTCTGAACAGTTGCAATGTTAGGAGCATAAACAATAACGCTCTCATTGGCGTCAAGCTACTACCTCTAAACATCATAAAGTCTGGGTTGTCTTTTGTGGCTACATAAACAATGTACTGTCCAATTCCCACTATCAGCCAAAGAATGTAAACTTTATAATTTCTAAGTTGTCGGTAATACCCGACCATAAGCAAAAAAGTGGTCATGAAGAAATAAAACATCGTGCCCGTTTTTAATGTCTCCTTGTCGATGAATTGATTGCTGTATGCCTTCCAAAAAAATATACAAATCAAAACATGAATAACTAAAATGAAGATATGCCCAACTTTTAAATGCGAGCTTTTGAAGTCAATATAAAATTTGTCAATTAATTTCTGCATATTCTTACTATTGCCCATGTTGGCTGTAGTTTCTTTAACACCTGTCTTTGCAAGACCAAGATACAAATTGTTTTACTATGTAGAGCTGGACATTCATCTCGGTTCGCAAATCCATATTAACAAACAGTACGGGCACAATACCGTTAGGCTAGGGGCACAGGGCAAGCGTATGTGGCGTATGCAGCAGGAACGGCTGTCACCTCGGTACTGGACCGATATCAGGGATATAATAAATATACAGCTGTAGTAAGCTAGTAACTATACGTTCAGTGATTATTAGCTATTTTCTAATAGTATAAACAACAATAATCAACGAGCCAACGAGATCAATGCAGAAGACTCCGTCAAGAAGAAGGGGTACAAGTTCTGGGCCTATCGCTGCCCTATGTGCCTCAACTACCACCTCACCAAGATGGATCGTTTATTAGCCAAATGGATTAACGATATTGCCTACCGAAATAAGATGCGCGAAGAAGCCTTTGTTCAACGCGAAGCGGCCTATTACAACAAAAGAAATAATATCAAGGAATGAGAGTCCGCTATACAGTCGGAAGGGGGATACGTCATTTTCCTGTTTTGACCGATTCATCCACATACCGATATGACCAGAGCGGGGCTTCTCAATATCAATGATATTAAAACTTTTCTAGATTTGAAGTTTTTGCATAATTCGCTATATTAGCCCCATGAAGAAGTCTGATTAGCATATAGCAAATAATATTTTTTTTCAAAGCAATCAATGAATGCCTTGATACTTTATTTGTTAAATTTTTAAAATAAGCTAAAATGAGTAATTTCTTCGAAAGTCCTTTTAAAGGCAAAATAATACAAGACCACATTACCAATCCCAATATTATTGCTGGTAAATATTCCTATTATTCAGGTTACTATCATGGACACTCCTTTGATGACTGTGCACGTTATTTGATGCCGGATCGAGATGACGTTGACAAGTTATTTATAGGTTCATTCTGTTCTATCGGAACTGGTGTCAGTTTCATTATGGCAGGCAATCAGGGGCATCGACACAACTGGATATCTAGTTTCCCTTTCTTCTATATGTCAGAAGTTGAAATCTTTAAGGATTCAATAAACGGATATCAAGGTGCGGGAGATACCATCGTTGGTAATGATGTTTGGATAGGGGGCGAGGCTATGATTATGCCTGGTGTGCGCATCGGTGATGGCGCTGTTATTGGTAGTCGGGCGTTAGTCACCAAAGATGTTGCCCCTTATACCATTGTCGGCGGCAATCCAGCTAAGGAAATTAAAAAGCGATTCAGTGAAGAACACATCAAAATGCTTTTAGAAATCAAATGGTGGGAGTGGGATGAAATAAAACTCTCAGGTGCTATTTCAATAATTTGCACTGAAAATATAGATCTGCTATATGAGTATTACCAAAAATATATAAAATAGGAAGTTGTATATAAAACATTCTCCGAAAGGAATATAAAATATCAAAATTTATATTCCTTTCATTTATGTCCATTAACAGATACATTCGGTTGATTGAGCTGAACCAACTAATATTTGTAATGTACTTTCTCGAAGTGGTAAATTCATATTGCTTATGTCTGTCAAGTTGTTCATTTAAAGAATGAGCTTTTGAGATGATGTAATACTTTTTCATTTTTTAATCAGTTATAACACCTTTTGTAAACTATTTAGGCAGTATTTTCTACTAAATAATCAGCAATCTTAACGGCCACTTTCTTTTTACCATCTAATATAGATTCAAATGCCGATATCAAGGTAGATTTGGATTCAAAAGGAACTCCTTTTCGGAAAACACCTAATATTTCTAATTGATAAAGATCAGCACCATTATCTTGAGCTATTTCTACGATTGCACTTTCTAAATCTTGAAGTGAGCCGACATAAACATGCCCTTTAATTACTTCCTTGTTAGGATATATCCTTTTGCTCTGTTCTAGTAAATGCTTACGAAGGTGGCTCATTTTTACAATTTGTTCATCATGCTTAAATCGACCGGCATTTTGGAATTCAGTCATTTTTTTTTCAATCACTTTTAATGTACCTGATTGGGATTTCTCAACTTGCTTGCCAAGATCTATAATTTCAGAAGTTAGAAGACTAATTTTCTCAAGATTGGCTTTGTCGGAAACCAATTCAACATATTGTTCTTTTATTTTCATTTGATTGGGAATCATTGCTTGAGGTCTAAATAGATCTTTGAGAATAAATTGCATCAAGGCTTCGCCCTTCAAAGAGCTAAGCTTGTCTCCAAGACTTGGATTCTTGTAGCTAATTCTAGCTACTTCTAGCGCAGCACGCTGAGCTAACCCCGGAATAATGTCTTTCCCGACCAAAATATTATTTAATAAGCGCTCATGTATCTTCAATGGTTTATTATCACCTTTCCCATTCGGGTCTCCATAAACCTGTTTGCTTTTGGAGTCACCTGATACTAGAGCGTCAACCACGGAATATGCCTGTCTTTCATCCAAATTCATAGACTTGTTATTCTGTATCATCTGCGCCTCATTCAAATTCCCGATACCTTGGCTAAAATGTCTTACAGGCTTCTTAAATTCTCGCTTTTTATCAGCTTTCTCGCTACGGGTACGTAACCATGAAGTATGTTTACTGTCATCCTCTTTTGTCATAATTTCAGGATATTCTAATTGAGCAAAGTCGCTCAACATCAGCCAACCTTTTTCAAGCAATCCAGATTCTTTAATTGGAATAGAGATTCTGGCAGGCTCTCCTCCCGAATCACCCTGAGCAAATCTGGTATTACGTAAGGATGCATTTGGTGATTCTATGAAGAAAAAGAGAAAGCCGCTATTGGCTAAACCAATGTCATCAAAAGAACTTGTATTGTGTTTAAAATTGGGGAGGTCTCGTTCGAGTATCATTTTTGATTTCATTTCCTCCCTCAACATCAGTTCTGCACGATTCGAAGTTGTATAGTGATTTACGACAGCATTGGAAAGCACATGGCTTGCCCGTTCTATAAAAGGTGTGAACCATATCTTTTCCGTGTGCTTATTCTTTATAATTTCAGAGTTCATAGACTTGATATTTCGAGCAGATAAATCTTCAAAGTATTTCTTCCCACTTTTTCCAATTTTATGAGTATTGTATGGTAATTCCGGCATGTTCCATAGCATTCCTTCATCAGTCATTTGCTTGTATGGGGCTTCATCGTCTGCTGTATATTCATCAAGCCTGGAGGCTGAGCCAAAAATGGCAGGAGTGTTGTTTAATAGTTTTTTTGTTTCAGTTAATAGTTTTTCTGTTTTTCTAATCAAGGTATTGTAATCTGATAAAAAATTAAAAACACTTAATTTTCCACTCCTTTCTTCCAAAATTTCTTGCATCTCATCAATTACCTGTGCCTTTGCACTTAATCGGGGAACTAGGTCAAAAGCTTTGATCATCGGTTCTATTTGCGCAATAAAACTGGTTCCATTCTCATTGGATTGGCGAGTTTTTATCTTTTCCCAATCTTCAACTAGTGACTTTCTCACTAGTTGGAAAGTGTTTGTTTTGATAGGCTGTAGTTGCTTTAAGGACGGGTTTGCTTGCTCCGTAGCATTCATTGCCATCAATCCCTTCACATCTGCCTCTTGCTCCAAACCCGTATCGTCATTGATATTTACGCCACCTTTCATTTGCATAGTAGGCTTTACCCGTCCTTGCTTTTGTTGTACCACGTGCCAAACCTCATGTGGTAAGTGTTCCTCCTGCCCGGGAGCAATGTGAATATCTGTCCCCTGCGCATACGCATGAGCTTGTAATTGACTAGGTTTATCTGAATTATAATGTACTTTCACATCATCCATGGAATAACCAGATAAATTTTCAATTCCTGATTTTAGATTATCAGGTAAGCCTGTGTTATTTTCCTTCTTTTGGATGGGGTTTTGATGTTGAGTTGGATAATTGTTTGCCATTGTCTGCAATTTAGCAGCTTGTTTTGCTTGAGGACTATTATTCGCCATCTCTTGTAGGTTTCTTTGGACTATAGCCTCATACCTATTATCAACAAACTGAAATGTAGCCTCACCACTTTTCTGCCTTTGGGAAACAGTGTTCACCATTGATTGGCTTTTATTTTCTTGAGCTTTGTTAGAGTAGGTATTCATAGTCGATTGGTTACTGTTATTAAAAATTGCCTATAACAACTGTATTAGCGAAACTAATATACAGACTATTTTACTATGTAGAGCTCGACATTCGTCTCGGTTCGAAAATCCATAACTATAGGCGAATTTCGTTTTTTATCCTTTTTAAAAATTTAATATGTTGATATATTGATGTTTGGTTGTTTTTTATTTATGTATAGCGAAACAATTTCCATTATTCTTCCACACTCCCTTAAAATGTGTAAATTTAGCCATCAAGCTATTTAACACAGATCATGACAGACATTCAAGACCTCATACAGCAGATCCGCGACTTTCGAGATGCCCGAGACTGGCAGCAGTTCCACAATTCCAAGGACCTTGCCGTGGCGCTTAGTATTGAGGCCAGCGAGCTGCTCGAGCTGTTCCTGTGGAAAGGCAATGAAGATGCCAACCCCGACAAGCTGAAAGAAGAGCTTGCCGATGTCCTCATGTACGCCATCCTTTTGGCCGACAAGCACGGACTTGATATCAAACAGATCATCGAGGACAAGATGAAGCGCAACAACGAGAAATACCCCGTAGACAAAGCCAAGGGCACAGCCAAAAAATACAACGAATTATAATGCCGAAACAGTTCCAGATTGTCCCCTATACCTTTGATGCTAGCCTAGAGTACAGCTTACTAGACCAACAGCGCGATTACCTATCTTGGCCTGTAGTCTATTTTTTGCAGAATCAAAAAGAAGCCTATGTAGGAGAGACCACCGATATGGTCACCCGGATGAAGGCGCACCTCAAGACCGAAAAGAAACAAGATCTCAAGTCCGTTTCCCTCATCTTGAGCGACCTCTTCAACAAATCTGCCACCTTAGACATCGAGTCCAATCTGATCCGGTACATTGCAGCCGATGGGCAGTTCAATCTACAGAACGGAAATCTAGGCATCAGCGACCACAAGTTCTACCAACAGAAAGAGGTATACTGGGAGTTATTCCGTGACATCTGGTCCGAGCTGCGCAGCATAGGTATAGCCCGGCATTCGTTAGAACATATCGACAATTCCGATCTGTTCAAATATTCACCCTACAAGAGCCTATCGCGCGAGCAGACCAACGGTCTGAAGACCATACTCCATTGCCTATTGGACGATCAGGCCAAAGTCAGCCTCATCCATGGAGGAGCAGGCACAGGCAAGTCCATATTGGCCATATTCCTGTTCAAGCTATTGAAGACCGATCTAAAAGACTTCAATCATGCCGATCTGGACGAGTCCGATGAAGAATTGTTCGGTCTCGTGGAGGCCGTACGTCATAAATACGGACAGCTCGAGATGGCACTCGTCATACCCATGCAATCCTTCCGCAAGACCATATCCAAAGTCTTTAAGAACATAAAGGGACTATCTCCAAAGATGGTCATAGGCCCAGCCGAGGTGGCAAAGAAAAAATACGATCTTGTTATCGTCGACGAGGGGCATAGATTGCGCCAGTGGAAGAACCTCGCCGCTTACTACGGTACCTTCCGCAAAGTGTCCCAACAACTAGGACTAGACGAGCTCACCTGTTCCGAATTAGATTGGATACAGCTACAGTCCCATAGAGCCATCATTTTCTATGATGAGTTTCAATCTATCAAACCATCCGATGTCGATGCCCAGCGCTTCCTCGATCTACAGTTAGAGAATAGTACCCGAATAGAGCGTCTACGGTCCCAGTTCCGTGTTAGGGGCGGAGCACCCTATATGGATCTTATCCACGGAGTATTCTCCGACAATACAACTGTTCCGGCCAAGCCATTTGACAGTGTCCATTACGATTTCAGGCTCTTTGACGATCTGGAAGAGATGGTAGGAGAGATCAGACACAAAGACGATCGAGTAGGGCTCAGCCGTATGGTAGCAGGCTTTGCTTGGGATTGGATCTCCAAGAATGACCGTTCACTCCAAGATATAGTCATAGGCCAGATCCAACTTCAGTGGAACAGCACAGATGTAGACTGGGTCAATTCATCTAATGCCATTAACGAGGTCGGTTGTATCCATACAACACAAGGATATGACCTTAACTATACCGGGCTTATCATCGGGCCAGAGCTCGATTACGATTTTCAGACCAAGAGCTTCGTCGTATACAAAGACAGATATAAAGACAAGAACGGCAAGAACTCGATCAATGATTCCGCCATACTCAAAAACTATATCCTCAATATTTATCGTACCATCCTGTTCCGGGGTATTCAGGGTACTTATGTGTACGTCTGCAATGACAATCTCAGAGCTTATCTCGCCCAGTTTATCAAGCCACAGCGACAAGACATAATCTCAGAAGATGAGGTGCAGATCAGTCATACACCGACGACAAGCAGCGTACCCTACTACGACCTAGCCATAGCAGCAGGCAGCTTCTCCGATTTACAGCAGAGCGAGTCTGTACAACATGTAGAAGTAGAGGAGCGGTATCAAGATGCTGATCGTTATTTCGCGTGTAGGGTAGTGGGCGAGTCGATGAATAAGATCATACCCAATGGATCCATTTGCCTATTCGAGCGCTATCAGGGCGGCTCCCGCAATGGGCTCATCTGCCTGGTCGAGTCCAGCAGCTTTGCAGACCGCGATTTCGGGGCCAATTATACCATCAAAGAATATACGAGTAAAAAGACCATAACCGACGAAGGCTGGCAACATCAAGAGATTATCCTCTTGCCCAAGTCTAGCGATACGACTTATAGTCCTATTGTACTAAGGGACGAGGAGACTACCGATCTCCAGGTCATCGGGGTATTCAAGACAGTGTTGTAGTCTCTTGTTGCGAGATGGGTATACCTCATTTTCGCATCAACTAGTTTCCGTTATTTTGAAATTCCACACGAACAGAGTCTCCAGCATATTTGGTCAATATGTGTTCCGTAGCCGCTTTCAGCGAGCGAGTTGGGTGCTCGGGGTGGAATCCGCTTGATGTGAAAAACTCCACATCATGATCGATTTTCGAGTACCATACTCTATTTACATGTTTCACCGACAGTGTATCAGGACGCATTATTTTTTTGAAACTGTTAAGCTTTTCGTAGTTCAGCGCAATCTTCTTTGGGCCTAACGGATTAGTTTGTGCAGCACAGTCAACTTCCACGTAGTGATCATCTACCCAGCACATACACTGATTCGGTTTCATATACATCCATCCTATAAAAAGCAACACAATGCCTGCTGTTGTGCTAATCAAATAAAGCCGTTTTTTTGAAAGCCAGTTTACTTTATCAGGTGGGGCAGGGGACATTATACCCAATGGTATAAGACCAGTACCTGTGGTAGCCTCACCCGTGAATCCTCCCTTAATATTGTTAACCTCAAGATCTTCCTCACTTCCATCCCCGTATGCCGACGGTTCACCCTCCTCCGGCGCCTTTCCATTAATTAAATCATCACCTTCAACTAAATCATCACTTTCAACCATATGATCTCGCTTTTCCCTTTCTTCTTTAGGCCTCCACTCTTCCCAGACGAAAGGCCTTGGTTGATAATCAACCAATACAGCTAGGAGCTTTACAAGCAGTTCGTCTGGATTTTTAGTTCTTTCAGTAATGAAGTTTTGCAGTGATTTTAGTTTTCCTATATCTACCTTCCTGATTGCCATTTCAAGGGATTCATACGCCTTAGCGTCATTATAAAACTCCTCCATTATTCGTTTATCATCGTCTGATAAATTACTTCTCAATACCACAAGACTATAGTCTCTCAGATTAGCAGGAGAGGGTTCGCATAATTTACTAGGTAATTCATTTCGCTTTCTCTTCTCGTGATAGAGCGAAAGAACCTCATTTCTAAATAGGTTGAAGTTTGACATGATACAAAATTACACAAATTATCTATCAGAAATTATGGAAAACCATAAGTAATCTCTACCGGAAAAACCGGCAATTCATAAGAAAAATCGGAATTATATCAGAACTATTAGAAATGGCGGAAAGACTTGATATTAAGCTTTTTGGCTGATATACTTTTGCTGAAGAAATCGGACGAGATGTCAATAATAAAAACAACAAAAAGACATCAACCGATTTCAAAAAACGAGAAGAACTCGCGGTAGTCAATAGCCGGTTTGGGAAGCAGCTTTTGCCTCCCGCGATGGACACTCACACTTCCCAAAAAAATCAGAAGGCCTTCTGAAAATTTTTGTAGCAACCCTGTGCATGGTGTGCAGGGCCTACTCAGACTATGACTTTTAATTTTTTGAGAAATGTTTTATTTAGCATTAGCCCTATTGTGTGGTCAAACCGTATCTGACACTGCAAATGTAGATTTTATAGCACAGAAATATCCAATACAAGTGGTTGATCAAGGGCATGCCTCCACGGTTAATACACATACCAATCGACCATCACATTTGCCTATTCCTCCTATTGTATATTGTTCCTTACTCGTTGACCAAGAGCAAGGCACAGGCGGAGATCGCGGTAATACGCC
>NZ_FUZF01000026.1:0-35357 GCF_900168125.1 Sphingobacterium nematocida | reverse complement strand
GATCGTGGTAATACGCCGCCGCCAGTCAAACCGCTCAAAAAGACTTTAGGTTTAGCACTCGTTGACCAAGAGCAAGGCACAGGTGGAGATCGCGGTAATACGCCGCCACCGATTAAGCGAAGACCTGTTTATCATTGGAGTTAAGTCCATTAGAACAAATAGTAAAAGGTAGCAAACGCTACCTTTTACTATTTAGTGTTTTTTTTGTAATTTCAGGACATTAATCGACTGAATTGAAAAAACATTACCTCATCATACTGCTCGTTACATTTTTATCCTGCCGGAATGAGCACGTTCAACAGCCCGTTCAAAGTGCCGATGCCTATTATAAAAAAGGCATATCCTACGCAGAAAGCGGCAAAGCCGACAGTGCTTATCTCGCTTTTGAAAAGGCAAAAGAAGAATATATACAAGCAGGTGATAGTCTAGGAGTAGCCTCATGTCTTATTCGAAGTTCCCTTCTTCTTAGTGAGCAGGGCGACCACTTTGGAGCACAAGAGACTTCATTGCAAACATTTTCTTATTTAGACACCAATAATACAGAACATTGGCCCCATTTGGCATTTAATTATAATACCCTAGCCAATGCGACCTCCCTACTGAAAGACTTCGAAAAAGCCATCCATTTTTCTGACCGAGCTATACAGTTTTCAACCGACAGTGTTACATTGTTGCGTTGTCTAAACAATAAAGCCGCAACACTTTTCGACTCACGCAAGTACAACGCAGCACTAGATATATTTCAACAGATCACCTTTCAGACCCCACAGGGGACTGTAGATTATGCACGCGCACTCACCAATCTTGCAAAGACCAAGTGGCGTACCGATTCGTCTTACGATGCAGGCATCGATCTTAAAAAGGCGCTACAGATTCGACAAGCAAATGAGGACCGTTGGGGGCAAAATTCGAGTTACGCACATCTTACAGAGTACTATGAGCCACGCGACAAAACTAAGGCGCTGCTATATGCGCAGAAACGATATGCTATCGCCTTACAATTACATAGTGCAGACGACCAGCTCAATGGACTGCGCAAGTTAATAAAGCTCAGCCCAGCTAATCAGGTTCAACCCTATTTCGATAGGTATCAGACTCTGCAAGATAGCGTACAACAGGCGCGCGCTGCAGCCAAGAATCAGTTTGCCGTGATCCGCTATGAGGTAGATAAGAACAAGGCAGAGAATCTTATGCTTCAGAAGGACAATGCCGTCCAAGCAAAAAATATCGTTCTACAGCGCTCTGCAATCATTGCCGCCCTAGCGTTGATCATTGGCGGTGTTTTCTACTATAAGAAGCGCAAGCAACGGCTAAAATTAGAAGCCCAAGACCAGATCAAAGCATCCAAACTCAAGACATCGCGCCGGGTGCACGATGTAGTAGCCAATGGTATTTATCTAGTTATGGCCGAGATTGAAAATAAGACTGAGGTCGATCGAGATGGAATCTTGGACAGACTAGAAGTCATGTATAACAAATCTCGTAATATATCCTACGAGGCAGAAGAAGATTACGAGGCCTTGACCCAGCCTTATTATGAAGAACTATCCGAATCCATCCGTTCCTATGCTACCGATACCCGTCGGGTTATTACCGTTGGAAACGATGCCGAGACATGGCAAGATGTGAATCCCAGAATGAAAGAGGAAATACGGCACGTGTTGCTAGAATGCATGGTCAATATGAAGAAGCACAGCAGGGCCGACAACGTCGTAGTCAAATTTATGCGCTCATCAGGGCATCTTGCGATAACCTATCGAGACAACGGTGTAGGTGTCAACGACGCAACTATTTTAGGCAACGGTATGCAAAGTATGGTTTCCCGTATAAATAGTTTAGGTGGGCACATTATCTTTGACTCCATAAAAGAAAAAGGATTAGAAATCAAGATCGATATTCCAATAGCGTAACTTAAAAAAAACAAAAGCATGTTTAAAAAAGTACTTATTGCTGAGGACCAAGAGATGGCCAATGTTTCTATACAGAAAACACTTCATGACTTGGCCATCAAAGACGTTCATTACGTCTATTATTGCGACGATGCGCTTGCGCGGATCAATAAAGCTATTAAGGATGGCGATCCATTCGACCTATTGATCACCGATCTTGTATTCGAAGACGATATGACACCCCAGAAGCTTTCCGGAGGAGAAGATTTGGTTGCCGCCGCCATAGCAGCTCAGCCCGACCTTAAGATCATCGTATTATCTTCCGAAGGCCGCTCACGCTTTATCGACAATCTCTTTAAAAGCGAAACCATACACGCCTATGTGCGTAAAGCAAGACGAGATGCACAATATATAAAAGAAGCCTTAGAGGCAGTATATCAGCACAAGACCTATCAATCGCCCGAAGTGAAAGAAATCATGCAAGAAAAAAATAGTCACGACTTCACCACTTTTGACGTACATATCATCAACCTGCTTGCCGACGGTGTTTCTCAGAAGGAGATCCCCGATTACCTGGAGGAACGCGGTATTAAGCCATCGAGCTTAAGCAGTGTCGAAAAGCGTCTTAACCATATACGTTCGGTACTCGGTTTTACAAAAAATGAACAGTTGCTCCTGTATTGCAGCGAGCAGGGCATTATCTAAGTCGTACGATATTTATGCGTGTGTGACACGCACTATAATCATAACTAAAATCTAAGGGAGGTATTTACCTCCCTTATTTTATATACCTATAATACAGTTGTTTATTTTTTTAAAAAATAAATTTCAAATTACGGCATACCGTAAAAAACGATGCTAACGCTTCTCTACATTTGTGATGTCCAATAAGGACAAATACCAAACAATTGACAGCATGACATGGAGTTTTATATCCCCATAATATTTGATCTTTTTAATAAAGTAGTTTCGGACACTAAAAATTTACAAGGCATTTAGTAAGCAAATTCATGACAGTTAGCTTCTTAATGAGTGAGCATATAATAACTATTGGATCAGGTTTGAATTCTTATGAAACTACTGGTTGTGTTTTTAATTTGAATGCATTAATTTTTAATGAGTTAACATGCTAATAGCTTGAGTTATGAGAGAGTATTATTATGCAAAAAAATCCGAAAAATTTGGACCTTTCTCTTTACAAAAACTGAGGACTGAAAACATTTCAAAAAAAACTTTGATTTGGTTTGAAGGATTACCTTCATGGCAGTTTGCGAAAGATTTAGATGAACTACAAGAGGTTTTTGAATCTCCAGTAGAAGTTCCGAAGGAACCATATGAATTAAAATCATCAATTGAAGACAATACGTCATACGGTTATCAATCTGGTGTCGATGATTCTATCCCGTCTTCAATTGAGCACCCTATCTCCCCAAGAGAATCAAAGTCCTTCCTTGAGGGAGAGGTTTTAGAGATCTTAGCGGAGGATAAGACACCAGTTATAGATAATCTTGGTTTTTTTAAAGCTCCTTTTAGTTGCAAGGGGAGGATTAGGAGAACAGAGTGGTGGATTACGGTCTTTGTAACTCACATTACTTCAGTAATTATAGGTGCTTTTTTAGAAGGGAATAGTAGTTCATCAATAGCTATATTATTTTTAATACCACTTCTTTGGTTTAGTGTAGCCCAAGCAGTAAAGCGTTGTCACGACAGAGGCAATTCAGGATGGTACTTAATAATTCCATTTTATACGCTTTGGATGGCATTCGGTGATAGTAGCGTCGGTACCAATGAATATGGTACTAATCCCAAAGGACGAAATCTATAGTACTTCATCAACACATTTATCATCACTTAAGAAAGAATGAAGAGAATTTCATTAATAGCAAATTCCAATATCCAGTATTATAAATACGAAGTATCAATTGATCTGAGTTTTGGGAAAACAAATCGTATTTTTTATCATCAGCCATATGATAAAAATGTACTCAGTTTTATTCTAGATCCCTTATTTAAAGTTAATGAGCAAGGTGAAGAAAAATACTATCGTAGAGAGGAGCTTGAAATAAATGAGTTTCTCATAAATAATAGACTGAAAGATGAAGTAGATCTATCTTCATGTACACAGATCTTTGACTGTTTTGAGGAATCTAATCTAAAACGTGTTTTAAAAAATTATCAAAATTGTTGGATACCAATACCTTATTTTAAAGACAACTCTATAAATAAGGATGTATTGTACCCAACGGACTGGGTTCGGGTCTATATCACTTGTGATGAAAACTTTAACAAAGCAAGTATTGTTGTGGCTGTTGATACAACTCTTGCACGTAATGACCAAGATAAAACAAGTCCTACATTGAGTTTGAATCCCGATGAAAATATTTTCAGATTGGAATCGAAGGAGATGAACATAGCGCGAATGATTTATTCCAATAAATCTACAAATGCATGGATAGATAAATATCTAGCAGACTTATATTACGGCAAAAACGATGAGCGACGGTATGAACAACCATTCAAAGAGTATTTAGGAAGTTATATATTACTTATTAAATGGCTGTCATTTCACCCAGATTTTCCAGAGGTTCAACTTTTTACGGATGGTGTTCGTAAGAAAACAGTCGATTTAGTAGTCGATATTGGCAACTCTGCTACTTGTGCGTTGCTTTTTGAAAGTAAGGATGACAGTACTTTTGAATTTGATAGTGTTAAAAAACTTATTATTCAAGACTATTCTCAGCCACATTTGGAATATGAGAAACCTTTTCCTATGAATGTCGTTTTCGCTGATTCTAAATTCGGGAATGTAAGTAAAGATATTTATCACAACAATAAGTTTATCATCCCGAGTATGGTTCGTATTGGTTATGAAGCAGAAGAACTGATCAATAACTCCATGCTAAATCTCGATTTAGGCTATGAGTTAAAGACTTATAATTCAAGTCCAAAGCGTTATTTGTGGGATAATAGTCCTTCAGAGCGGGAATGGGAGTATCATCCTTATACTAGATCCAGGTCGGTTGAAAAAGTTTATTTAAATGGGATTTCAGAACAGCTAAATACCGATGGTTCCCTAGTAGATGAAGGCGGCTTTTTTGGAAGCAAATCTCTTTTCTCCAAGGGATCACTTATGAAGTTTGTTTTTCTTGAGTTACTTATACACGCACATACTCAGATTAATTCATTCAAATTTAGAGAGGAGCATGGTGAGATGACTGTTCCAAGAAGTATACGTCGAATCACCATTTCATGTCCCACTGGAATGATCCAATATGAACAGATTGCACTTCGGAAAGCTGCTGAAGAAGCATGTATTCTATTGGCAAACTACCAAAAGTTTTACTTCGATCAAGACGAAAATAGTAACTGGTTTACCATACCTGATATTATTCCTTCGATAAAAGATATTTCAAAGCGGATCAGTCAGTTAGAAAGCAGGCAAGATTGGAGTTATGACGAAGCTACCTGTAGCCAATTGGTTTTTGTTTATAGCTTGTTAGCCAAAAAGCTAAAAGGTAATAATTACGTTATAGATCATTTTCTTTTTAACAGAAAAAGCCAACTTCGCATAGGTTCTATCGATATAGGAGCGGGTACGACTGATTTAATGATCAATGAATACCTATTAAATGAAGAGCTGACCCTTCAGAGATTTGAGCCCAAACCATTGTTTTGGGATAGTTTTAAGTTGGCTGGTGATGACCTATTAAAAGAACTAGTGCTCAAGATACTAATAAAAGGAAGTTCGTCCGAGATGTCAGGCATGGGTATCCTTGAACGTTATGCCTTAGAAAAGGGTATTGAAGATGTTCAAAATAAGCTAAGTGGATTCTTTGGAGAAAACACAAACAATATGGGGTATGCAGCCAAAATGATGCGTAAGGCCTTTATTCATCAAGTAGCCATTCCCATAATTTATAAATGTCTAGAGTTAGCCAATACTGAATCTGAAATACAGTCTACATTTGAAGACATTACAGGAGTTAAATTTAAGAATAAAGAACTTGTAGCCTATTTCGAGCAACATTTCGGGTTCAGTTTTCTTGATGTAAAATTGACTTTGTCAAGTGCTACGGTTAATACCATAGTTAGAGCTGTATTTGACAGAATGGTACGACAGATTGCAGTAGTCCTCAATTATTACGAATGTGATTTTGTGGTTCTTTCTGGTAAGCCAGCCTCATTGTCCAGCTTCGAATCACTATTTAAGCAATACCTATCGTGTTCACCTAATAATGTTATAAATCTAAATAATTATTGGATTGGCAAATGGTATCCTTTTGCTGATCCGACAGGAGTTATCAATGATCCTAAAACGATAGTAAGTGTAGGTGCTATTATTGCATTGATGTCAGGGAAACTTAACAAACTGCAAGACTTTAAGTTAAATACTACATCCTTGTCTCAAGCAATAGATTCCACAGCAGACTATGTGGTAAAACTTAATGGAAATATTAAAGAAGAAATATTGTCATTGAAAGTCAATGATCGAAGCTTTTTAGTAAAGCAGTTACCTTTTCAGTTTGGGCATAGCAAATTTATATCACGTAATTATCCCTACTCTTCGCTTTACAATCTTCATATAAATCTTCAAGAGATTGAAAATATCATAAGGCATCGATATCCTGACAGAGATGTTTCTTTTTACAAGGAGCAGGTTAATATCGAGCGAGGTAATATTCTTCAAAATATGCCCTTAACAGTTTCTTTTTCACGCGATATAGACGAAAGTAAAGAGATAGTAAGGATTACACAGGTAGAAAATGCAAATGGAAATAGTCTATCGACCAAGTACTTCTCACTCACATATCAGACATTGGAACACGTCGAAGGGTATTGGTTGGACACATGTGAGTTTGTATTATAAGTTTGGAGCAGATGAAAAATTATTCTAAAGAGGAAATTGCAAAGATTAAAGAAGTCATATCTGACAAAATAGTTTTAGTAAATAATACGGTAAGCTGGGTAGATCAAAATTTAAAGTTTGAAGAGCGCAATCAATTATTGTTGAAACTTAAAAACAACCTTAATACGCTTCAGAAAATAGAAAAGGGGATAGGTAATAAACCTGTTATGGCGGTATTTGGTGCTAGTCAAGTTGGCAAATCCTATTTGATCAAGAATTTGTTAAGTGATCAAAGTAAACCATTTTATATAAATAATGGAGTAACAAGATATGATTTTCTAAAAGATATAAATCCTCCCGGTACTGGTGCAGAGAGTACTGGTGTAGTTACGAGGTTTACAGCAGACAATACGGTTTTATTCGAAGATTATCCGATACGTATAAATATACTTTCAGCAAAAGATGTGCTTAACATACTATTGGATTCTTATTTCTTGGATCTGAAAAAAATTACAACATTTATCACCAAGAAAGATTTAGAGGAACATCTTTCAGGACTGGAACAGAATCATGGTAATCTTTCTCAATCCTATATGACCGAGTACGATGTGCTTGAGATTAAAAGCTACTTTCAAAAGCACTTATCCAAACATACGATTCTTTTTCAGGGATTGTATGAGACTCGTTTTTTCGAAAGGGTTGGGCAGCTTATTCAATATTACTCCCCCCAACAATGGAGTGATGTTTTCAGTGTCCTTTGGAACAAGAGCGAGATATTTACCTTACTTTTTAACGAATTAATATCAAAACTCGAACTTTTAGGATTCGTAGATTCGGGTTACATAGCATTCGACAACGTTTTGCGAGGTTGCGGGGAGATCCTTGATGTTAAAAGACTTCAGGAACTTAGAAGTTGTACTAACATTACAACAATGAAAAGGGGCGACGGAAGCACCGTAAATCTTTCAATATCTTTTTTAGCCGCATTGATATCCGAACTTGTTCTTACTATTCCAAGCGAACTGAGCGAGAGTCGCGAATTTCTTAATCATTCCGATCTGTTGGACTTTCCCGGTGCCAGAAGTCGTATGCCTTTGGACCAAAATGAAATATCAGAGAAATATTTAGATGCCATGTTGCTCCGCGGAAAGGTATCGTATCTTTTTAACAAATACTCGGACGACTTTAATATTAATAATCTCCTATTCTGTACAAATGATAAGCAGCTTGAAGTCAACGAAATCCCGACCCTTTTAGCAGATTGGATATCAAATAATATTGGAAATAATGTTAATGACAGGAGTGCAGCATTACAGAATGCTTCTACACCACCCTTATTTGTAATATTTACGTTTTTTAATAATCAGTTAAGATTCGACACGACCAATGACGTTAACTATACTTTTGGTCAGGACAGTCTTGATTACAAATGGCAGATCCGGTTTGAAAGATTTTTTGAGCAAGAGATAGTTACACAAGGTAGAGATTGGCATACCAACTGGTCACACTCGTGCCCACATTTTAGTAACTTCTATTTGTTAAGAGACTTCAAGTACTCTGAAGATACCTTTTTAGGATACACTGCTCATGATAAGGAGTTGGAAGTCAATCCAGAAAGAGTTGGGTTTATGAACGAATTGAAATCTTCCTTTATCAACTATGGTTTTGTCCAAAAGCATTTTACCTCTCCCGAACAATCTTGGAATGCAGCAGCCTCCTTGAACCACGACGGAGCGCAACTTATTATCCACAATTTAGCTCATGTATCTAACAACATAACAAAGACAAATCATTACTTGAATAGATTAAACAATCTTATTCAAGAGATTAAGCAAGATCTAATACGATTTATTTATACTGATGACGTAGCTAATCTACGAACATCCAATATGGCTAAGGTGAATCAGTTCCAGTTGTCGTTCAATACATTACTTGCAAGAGACTTGGGTTTGTTCAACACTTTTATCGATGCGATTTCACTTGTTCCCTTGGACCTGTATCATTTGTTAAATCAAAATATGGTTGTGGAAGTTGCGGATAAGATCCTAGATACAAATACACCTGCAGCTATTTTAAAAAGCCAATATGTAGAACTCAATAATTTGAAGTCCAAAGATGCTGTAGTTGCCGTCCTGAAGAATAAGTTTTGGCTTAATGACGAGACGTCTGTTATTAGTTTTCTCCAAGACAGCAATATAATAATAGAAGATTTGTATGAAGTCACGAAGTCCGAGTCGAAGTCACAATACTACACCAGGTTAGTATTGGACTATTGGAAGAACAAGATTGCTAGCCTTGAAAACTTTAAAACGTTTACTCAACTCGGATTAAATAAAGGTAGTCTAGATTTTGTTGTAACTCACTATCAACAATTATTGGATAAAAGGAAGATTAGTGAGAAGCTTATAAGCATTCTAGATGACGTTATCTCTCAGATTCAAATTAACCATGGACACGAAGTCTTTTTAGCAGAAACCTTTGCGTTGATCATTAACGATCTTGCAATCAATTTTGATCTTAATTTTTTTAGTGAAAATGAGATTGAAGAGGCTATACACACATTTCCTGCAACTACTTTTTTCGCAAATAAGCAACCGAATGACGAATCTGAAATCGCAATATCACGACTGTTTGATAATAATAATTTAGATATACAGACCATCACCCTAGAAAAATATAATAAGTGGGTAGAAAGTCTACGTACTTCATTATTGGTAAATGCAGGATTCGTAACCTATGATGTAGAAGCCAATGAAAGACTTAAAGGTTTAATAACGAACTATGAATCAATACAATTAAACTGATTTTATGCATTTATTCTATACCATACCAACAGATTCCTTCGTACCCTTGTCGCATGACAAAGCCTATCTATTTGTTCACTATGATAAAATAGCCAATTTTCTTTCATTACATATGAATAGAAAGTACCGGCACATGCTTGCAAAGCCGATCAAAAACAATTACGATATTGAGTGGTATTCACCTTACAACAATCTAAAGCCAAATGAACGATCCAGTGTTAGTGAACATTCTAATGAAAAATATTGGGAGTTTTATAACGAATTAGAATCTAAAATTAAACAATTATCTAGAGCAAATGATGAAAATGCTCGCGATTGGATGTCATTGTTAAACAAGGTTTTTAGTCCCGAGAACAACATCTTATTTACCAATGGCACTGACATCTGCATTGTATGGGGGTGGAAGTTTGAGAACAATCAAATTGTAAGACCTGATTTGTTGATGAGCACCAACGACCAGTTGGAGGTGAGCAACCAAGACGTTGATGAATTGACCAATTTTAGTGATCAATCTAAAATAGAAAGTGAGGCAAACAGCGGAGAAAAAGTATCCAACAAAGAGGAAGATAAACTTGTTGAAGAAGAATTTTTCTGGCGTGATGAATCCGAAGTTCAAGAGCAAGTAATTATTGATCCTACTGATAAAGAAACGATGCCCGCAGAGGCGAAACCAAGTTTTCTTGAGTTTCTAAAATACTTTGCAAGTAAATACTGGTGGTTACTTATAGTACTATTAGCACTACTAGCATTTATACTCTTATATAAATCATTAACAATATAAAATATCCATCCCGATGAATAATTTTTTCTATAGGAATTGGTGGTTGTATTATTTGGCTTTCTTCCTGCTTTTAGGTGCACTGGTATATGCGCTTTTGTGGAAACCGATACAGAATGTCCAAATAAAAGCATTGACAAAACAGCTAGAAGATTGTCGTCAAGCAACTGCAATAGCACAGAAAGCTCTACCTCCAAAAATAGTCAATTGCGATGCAAGAGTCAACTCTGGGGGACCAGGTTATACTCGAACAAAACATATGTTAGGGAGTACATCTGGTACTGTAATTCTTCAATATCATACGCAAGTTGTGCCAGACGAAGTAAAGTTGATTTACGAAGATAAAGTTGTTGCTACAACAGGAGGATTGGTGTCTGGTCCTGGCCAATTGAGCTGGAATTATATTGCTGATACCAACAAACCCAATTACTGTTATGTAGAAGTTACTGCTCCACATGATAATACCATATGGGAGTACATTGTTAATTGTCCAAACTAAATAGACATGCATTCAAGAAAATATCCATTTTATTATTATTTGATCCTTTTATTATCTCTAGTAATAGCTGTCTTTATTTGGTATTGGTTATTAACTACAAAGTCCTTTTTGTGGCAGACAGTGAATCATACTGTACCTCAGGTTGAGGTTCAAAGTCATCCTGAAAGCACTAAGCAGTCTGCCGAGACCATGCAACAAAAAATTTAGACTAAACTAACAATTGATTTAAATGAAACAAAAGAACTTTTTATTTGTCGACATAGTGTCCTCCATTTTTCTTCTAGTTCTATTTATGGGTAATTTTTTGGGCCTATTATATATTACCGATTCAAACTTTATGGTGTCCATTATTGCGAGTCTACTCGTCGTGGTTTGCTATTATTTTATCCTTCAGATGCTAAAACGCAATAAAGAGCGTATGGCCAATAAGGGATATAAGGATGCTGGGATGTTATTTTTCTTTTTCTTTTTTGCGTTCGGAATAGGTAGTTTTTTTATTATTACCCATTTGATTAATATTGAAAAAAATGTAAAAGTTCAGCTTCAAACAGAAGCAGAACAAGTCATTGAAAAGGCTAAGTCAGCATCAGAAATTTACCATTCATCAGCCATGGATGCCATGCAAACATTCGAGGCCAATTTTAAAACAAAGCTTCAGGCTTACAAGGAGACCAGGAGCAATGCATTGTGGAATGAGCTGAGTAATGAACCCTACAAATTACCGGAATCTATATTGAAAAGTCCTTCCAGCACCATAGATGTTTCCGCTAGCAGCAATGCTATTTTACAGTCCTACCGGGTAAAAATCGAAGCAAACAAAAAGAATATTGATAGCCTTCAGATACAAAATATAGAAAGTATTACGGGTACGATCTTACGTTGGGACCGATTTAATGTGATGAAATCCTATCTAAAGTTGAATGCGGGTATAGCTGCTACAGAAACATACATTAATGCGCGTATAAAGGAATTGCCTGTTCAAAAGGAATCAATTAAAATAGCATATTCTGGAACACATATCCCGTTGGACAACCCATTTCAATTGGCTAAGCAGTACAAACCCAATTATCTTATTCCAGCGATTGTGGTTTTGATTATGCATCTATTTATTCTCATCCCATTTTTTACACACAAGATTAGGATATACCCCAAAAGCTCGAATCAGCGTGACGAGAATAGTCGTTCTGGAGCAATAGAATTATAAGATATGGATAGACATGAAAAGCAAATTGTACTATTAAATTGTAATAGTATACCAGTAGATGCACTGGATCAGTATATTTCTAGGGAGCAGATTGCAATATCTGAGTTTGAATCACACAGATTATCTGACGAAAAATTGAAAGAATTACGACGTTTAGATGATATTAGAAGTGGTATTTTGATTGATGAGCCGCAGACGTTGAATATTCCAGATGCACTTAGTATTCCTTCTATACCGAGTAAGGTAGAAGTGGAAGCTAGTGTTGTTCAGAAAATAATTCGCGGTGAAGTTGGCCTAGAAGAAATTGATTTTCACCTTAAGGGAGGAACTCTTACCATTGAGGAGCTTGAGCAGGGCGGGGCACCTCAAGAACAGATTAAAGCTTTAAGATACTTTAATGCAAAGAAAGGAGTATCTAGATTTTATAAAATTGAAGAATTAGCTCCAATGGAAGATGGGCGTACCGACATTTACATGATAGGTATGGCAGCATCTGGCAAATCTACTATGATGGCGGGATTATTTAAGTATGCAAATGATAATGCAATATTTATTCCGGATACCTATAACCAAGAAGGTAATGCCTATATGGAGCAACTCAAACGAGATCTTGATTATAAGATACTTCCGATGGGAACAGTCAAAGGAAGTTACAATTACATAGCTACTTCCTTTAAAGATTCCAATGGGATTAAGCATCCCTTTAATATTGTTGAGGTTCCGGGTGAGAATTACGCGAGGATGTTCTCTGAAGGGATGAATAGCGAGACCAATTACATTAAGGCTTTTGTTAATTACATAAAAAATAAGAACAAAAAGATTTTAGTGTTTGTAATTGATGCCAAAGCTGAAATAGACAAATTCACCAATCCTGATCTTTTTAATGCCTTAGATCAAGGGATAGCTTATAATAATATATTAGCCATGTTTCGTGACCATAAAATATTGGATCGTACAGATGCTATTTATTTTGTGGTCAATAAATTCGATGCATTAAAAAAAGATAGATACAGTTTTGATGACCGACCGGATGAAGAGTTAGCACTTGAATTTCTACAACAAGACTTTGCTTCCCTTTTATCAGCCTGTCAAGAGGCTAAATCAATGGCCAGAAATAAATTCAAGATTAAGGTATTGCCATTTTCTATTGGCGAAATCGTCAACGAAAAGATTTTATTAAAGTATAATCCGGAGAATGCAAAAAATATTATAGAGAATTTATTAGATGACAGTTTTATAGTGAGTGGCGGAGCTTTTTGGAAATTTAAATTTTAAGGAGATGAAAAATATAAAAATTATTATACAAAGAACATTAACAGGGTTGGAGGTAGATTACAAGTCGTCACCTATTAAAGAGCACGAGCTAGAGGAAGTCGGCATTCTTTATGATGAAAGGAATCTTATTAATCAGCTGGATTGCGATAAAGTTTTTTCCGTAACAAATACAGTGGATTTTAAAGTATATTCCTATATCTACAATAGGGATTTTGACGTTTCGAAACGAAGAGGATTTTATGCAATTCGACTGTTAGTACCGCGCAATTTGGTAGTATCTAATGTATTTGAGATTTTAAAAAAAATTGATAGTAAGTACGTTCATTATAGGGATAGGAATTCTTTAAGTAACCTCGACTATACAGAAATTTTAAATGAATTTGAAAGTATACCACTTTCGACGAACAAAATTATAGGACCCGTTATCCATAAAAAAGATGCATATGTGTTTTTAGATAAGGAGGAGGATTGGAGTAAATCTATCAACGCCCCCAAGTTCGAATTAGTACATAAAACATATTTCTTTGATCTTAAAGATAAAAGCTGTGAAGGTTCGTTAATAGAAAGTGGGATGATCGACTTTAAAGTAATACAAAATAGCATCATTCGGATGGTCACTATTCATAATCCCGAAAGTTTGCTTACTGGATTATGGGCTAACGAAACAAAATTAGATTTAAGTAATTTAACAAGCCATCAGTTTGATTTATTTTGTTTGACAACAGATAAAATTCATTATACATTTCAATTGAGTAATAAAAAGGAGCTTATCAATAACAATTCATTAATTCTTAGAAGACCAGCTTTTAAGCCTGGTCCAGGAGAAGGTGCTGAAAGTAACGGTTCTCTTTCTGTTTGGATTGGAGTAGGGGCATTGCTATTAGGTGCTGCTGCGGGATATTTTGGAAGACCATTTTTGGAGGAGCCTGAACCAATACCTATGGTTTACAATTCACAGGAAAATCGAATTGAAACGAATGCCCCCAGCTTCGATTTGAAAATAAGCAATGAAAATAGTAATGCCTTTTCGTTAAAAACACAAACTCAACCGCTTGACAAGTACTATTTTGTATACGATCCTATGGTGCCTTCTTGGAAATTCAGGATCCAAAATGATGCTTCGTCCAAGAATAGAATCTTGACCAAAACTGAACTCAAAACGCTTTTGAATAATGATACATTAAAGGTTTCTCAATTTATTAAAGAATTACAACTCTATGCAGATGTGGTGGTCATCGATAGTGTAAAATCCGAGAGATTAAGTAGTGAGACTAAGAGTATTCCCAGTACTAAATCTAACTCCGAAAAAGTTGTGACTTCAAAATCGCCCTCTGTGGATAATAGTAAAACTATTAGGAATGAATAAGAACTTATTTCTGAACACTAAACTCATCTTAACAAATTACGTAATATGAATAGCAAGTATAGGACACTTTATTTTTTATTAGGGACCCTAGGCGTAGGTTTACTTTTAGTTTTTGGGATGTATATTTTCAGTTTTTCGCCCAATCCTCAGGCCGTAGCAAAGAAGGAGTTGGCATCAGCTGGTCATGGTCACTTGGAAAGTAAAATTCACAATATGAGTTTAAAAAACTTCAATCCTGGAGTGTATAACACCTTATTGATAGAAATCAACTCTGGATACGATCAGAAATTGTTCAATGCAGATATTCAAAAGATGCTAAAAGATCGTTTGGATAAGAATTATCAAGATTTGGCTTATCAAAAGTTAAATAATTTATTGGCTGCGGCTTCATTGGACTATGGACAGATAAATACTATAATGCAACATCTTGAGACCACATTCGGGAGCAACAATAAATTGGCAGCGACCAAATCAAAGCTTAAAGCAATTGTATATTATTCAGACACGTTACCCAAAAAGGTGAATGCTTTTATTTCAGCTGGATTTGGAGGTTTTCAAGATGATCAATATGCTACGCTAAAGAAAGAACTTACTTCAGTTCCATCCGAAATTAAACAACGGCAATCAGTAAATGCTAGCATTAGCCAATCCACCCAAAAATTGAATAAACATTATGCGAATTACCAACAATGGTATTCGGAGGTAATGTAAACATTAGACAAGTCAATTAGATAGAACACCAAGATATAATATGAAAATATGGATTTTAATGCTCAGTGGAGTACTGTGGTATACTACTGTATTGGGGCAGAATGTCGGTTCTGTTCAAGATCAATTGATTCGTGAGGCTGCGATACAATTCAATAATAAAGAATATGAGAGCGTTCTTTTAACGTTGTCAAAACTTGAAAATCAGCAACGAAAAGGTCTCAATAATGAACGATATTTTTACTTTTCAATTCAAGGCCGATACAATCTATTGAAAGAAGGAGAAGATATAACATTCGAAAATATATCTAAGATAAGGGTGCTCACACAGAGTTATTTAAGTCATTTTAAAGATGGTAATAGTTCGATAATAAGGGAGATATCTGATATTCACCAAGATGTTAGTTATAACTATCCAAGTACACTTGATGCGTACAATCACTGGCAGTTGGAACAAGAGCGCTTAGCATTTGAGCACAAACAGAAAGAAGCCTTACGTAAAGTAGAAGAGACTTTTAACATAGGCGAATACCTTGCTACATTGCAACTTGTTGAGAAAGCAAGAGCAGAACAAATAACCTCATCCAAGTTTGATTATTACGAAATTCTTGCTAAAAATGAGCTTTATAAAGCGAGCAATTCTCCGAGTTATCAAAGTATTCAGGACTTGTTGAGAATGAGCGAATCATACTTGAAGCAAAGTGATCTAGACCAAAACGACCGAGACAAGATAGAGCAAATAGCCCTAAATTATCCTAAGACATTAGAAGAGTTTAATGATTTAATAGAATCAGAGCGATTAGCAGCTATAGAAAAGGATCAAGGAGAGAAGTTAAGTCAGATACAAAAAGATTATTATAGCGGAAATTATTCAGTTATTTTACAGGCAATGGATACTTTTGGTAGCAATTCTGAAAGAGCTGCTTCTTTCAGTTTTTTTAAAGCGATGTCGGCTTATAAGTATCTCTTAAGTAGGAAAGATACATATTACAATTATATTACTGCGTCAGATATTAGTGGTGTAAGGGATAATTTGTCTCTCTATATAAATAGATATGGAGATACTCAGCCTGCAAATGGAAATGAGGTTAAGCAAGCTCTTATAGATTTGAATAAGCAGTTTGGTAATAATGATTTTGATTTTAATAAGCTAAAAAATAGGGTTTTAAACGATCGAGATAAAGCATATAAAAGAGCAAGTCGGAAAATGTTTGTTAGTGTCGGGTATGAGTATGGAGAGGTAGCACCGTATGGTGTTCGTTTTGAAGTAGGAGGGCGAGCAATAGGTTTCTTTACGACTATTCGTTCCTCAATGATAAAGGACGAAAAGATCTTAAACTCATACGATGGAGTACCCAACAAAAATGAGATTATCATGGGACCTAATGTAAAAATAGCAAATTGGCTATTCTGGAATGTTGGACTGGGGTATGGTTATTTCTCTCATTTGTATCGGGATGATTACAAAAGAGAACAAGGCATTAGAAAATCCAACTATTTAGCCGGATATACAGGAGGTACATTACGATTAGGTTCAGTGGTAAATCTCTTGGGTGGGGTTTCTTTTATTGACCTCAGCAAGAAATACACACAACAAATAGGAAAGCCAGAGTATACTTTTGGTATTACATTTAACTTTAAATAGCATGAGTTTTTTAATGAAAAATCCCATTCACTTTCTTTTCATATTACTTTTCCTTTGTGCGTGTCAGAAAGGAGAAGAGTTCAATTATCAGCACCAAAATGTCAAAGCTATTACAAGTCTTACTCCTTCAAAAGTAAGTAGAAATACATCCATATTGGAAGGAAAAGTAAATACGATTAATAAATCTAAATTGACTGAAGTTGGTTTTGAATACGGTGTTAGTAATCGAGATAACGATTTAACGATGTCAGTTATTCATAATGACAAACGTGACACGGGACTTTTTTCTATAGAGATTACCGATTTGATCCCTCGCACAACATACTATTATAGAGCATACGCCAAAAACTCAAATGGTACCGCTTATGGTGAAATATTATCTTTTACTACATCTGCAGGTAGTAGTGCCATCGTTAATACAAAAGAAGCAACAGAGATCACCAGAACTACAGCTTCAATAACAGGAGTAATAACAGATAATGGCGGATACAAAGTTATCCAGAGAGGAATTTGTTATAGCAATACGACTTCCAGTCCGACTATTGCCAATACGCGTGTAGACGTTGCAGAGGACACTCCAAATTTTACATCGAACTTAACAAATTTGCTTGCGAGTACTAAATACTACACTCGCGCATATGCTATCACAAGCTATGGTACTACCTACGGCAATGTTGTGACTTTTACTACAAATCAAGCGATTTTAGCTACAGGATTGACAACTTCAAATGCAACTGCTATCACATTTAACAGTGCCACAATCAGTGGGCAAATAACCACAGATAATAATTCACCAATTACTGCTCGTGGGTTCTGTTATAGTACCAGTTCGACTCAGCCAACAGTAAGCAATGGTACTGTTATTCAGTCAGGTGCCGGTGTTGGTGCGTTCTCATCTTCACTTTCCAATCTGGCCTCAAATACGACTTATTACATTCGTAGTTATGCAACCAATACTGCAGGTACGGCTTATGGCAACGTCGTGAGTTTTAAAACGAATCTTCCTAGTCTACCGTCTTCCGTTATAGTAAACTACGTGTCCAGTATTTCAATGAATTCTGCTTTAAGTAATAGCTCCGTTGGCAGCGCTGGTGGAGGGATAATTACGTCTAGGGGAGTTTGTTTTAGTAGTTCGACTTCGAGCCCAAGTCTTACCAATGGCACAGTTCTAACTGCTGGAACAGGCATCGGTACCTTTAGTTTATCTCTCACTGGGCTAGTTCCATCTACTACTTATTACATTCGTAGTTATGCCACGAATGAAGCTGGTACTACCTACAGTACCGTATACACATTTAGAACTAATTCACCTAGTCTTCCTTCAGGTGTTATAGCAAATTCATCCAGCTCAATCACTCAGAATACCGCATTACTAGGTGGTTCAATTAGTAACGCAGGTGGGGGGACAATTTTGCAAAGAGGAGTAGTGATGAGTAGTAGCGCAAGTGTGCCAACATTGACAAATGGAACGGTTCTTACATCTGGCAGCGGAACTGGATCATTTAGTTTAACTGCCAGCGGTTTGATTCCCTCAACAACCTATTATTATCGAGTTTATGCGACCAATGAAACTGGGACTTCATATAGTTCGGTACAAAGTTTTACAACCAAATATCCATCCCCACCCGAAGGTGTAGTTACAATATCTGTCGCTGCACAATCTGGTAATGCAGCCTTAGGCAAAGGAAGTGTTGCATCAGATGGAGGGGCAACGGTCACTTCTAGAGGTTTTGTCTATAGCAGCAGTACAAGTAGTCCCACTATTTCAAATGGATCTCGTCTACAGGTTGGGAGTGGTACAGGAAGTTTTGAAGCTAACTTGACAGGACTAACCCGTGGTACATACTATTATGTTAGGGCTTATGCTACGAATAGCAGAGGGACGGTTTATGGATCAGTTATTACCTTTAGGACCCTGTTGTAGTTTCTAGACACTATCGTTAGTTGAGTTTTATCAATACTCTGCAGTATAAAAAATCACAGATTTGGTAAATATTGATTAGGGATAGTTGCGTTCCAGATTATAAATAAAGTTAATTATATATGTGTAAAATAAAGGTATTTGCATTTTTTGCAATCTTTTCGTCCCTAAGTCTATCTTGTGAATTAAAACAACTTTCCAGTGTCTACGATTCTCAATATAGTCCTGGCACCTACAGTGGCGATGGATATAGAATTGTCAAGTTGGTTGATGGAGATACTTTTTGGGTTGAGGATGGTGACAGCCATAGAATTAAAGTTAGACTGATCGGGATTGATGCACCAGAAGCTAGAAATGCGTTTAAGAAAAAGAAACATCCCTTTGGGGCAGAGTCCAAGGCTTATTTAGGGAAAATGGTTGAAAATAGCCCATACATTAATTTGACTTTCGATGTCGATAGAACTGATGCATACGGCCGTACCTTAGCGTACGCATTTCTGCCAGATGGAACCATGATTAATGAGCGAATGGTTCGGGATGGTTATGCCATATTGATGACTTACCCTCCAAATATCAAATACGAGCAAAAATTAAGAGATGCTCAAAAAAAAGCACGAGAATCCAATTTAGGAATTTGGGCCATTCCAGTTTTTGAATAAGTACCTAGTTAGTTAAGCGATCGATTTATTGCTATATAAAAAGAGCCATCTTCTAATGAAGATGGCTCATAATAAAGGCTTATCCTTTTTTTATATTACATTTCATCATCATTTCGTCGACAACTTGAACAAAGTCCGCCATAAACACCGTACTCATAGTTACCACAGCGAGAACAAGTGTTTTCCTCTTCGTCTTCTATTTGTCTTTTACAGGAATAGCAGTATTCGTTATAGCTATCTTTGTTATCACCGCATTTTGGACAGGTCACGGCTTGAATATCATTGTTTAAATCCCGTCTAACTTTATCATCGTCTGTATAAGTACATCCTCCAGAATCACCTAATGTAACTGTATAATGATACCCTTTATCCGAAGTAAATTCACACTCTCCGCTACTGATATCCTCTGGAGAAAAGTGCGATTCATCCAACCAGCCGCCATTTGGCCAACGAATTACTGTTAATTCCCCATTCTCTACCTCAACATCTAAGCTATAGGTATTTCTTGTCCCGGTTGAAGGATTATAATACTCCACTTCAGCACAGTATGTTCCATCTTCGTAACCATCAGATTCATCATCATTATGAGAATAATCTCCTTGAGAATTATCTGAAATATCAGAATAGCTTTCCTGATTATCTATAGGATTTTGTTTGCTGTTGCAGCTTGTATTGTAAAACAGAAAAACGGTAAATAGAAACGTTAGTGTTTTAATTTTCATAGCATCCGTTTGCTAGTATAATTTTTTTGACAATTTAGGCTTGGTTTTACCTTGTTAATTTAATTAGGATCATCGTTAGATCTGATATTAATTCTCCAAATTTGAGAATCTACTCCATATCCGTTTTGTGATTTTGATGAAATTATGCTAAAAGTAGTGGTAGCACCGCGATATAGTTGAACTATATTGCCGTCTTCTACAGAAGAATTAATTAGTTTACATCCATAACCTTTAATAGCATTAAGATATTCTGTATATTTTGCTTTGTTATGTATTTGAAGAGAGATTCTTCTAATATTATATGCTTCAGAAAAATAATATGAGAAAAATGAGTTGGCATTATCATTATATGCATTCTTTTGAAAGGCAAACTGTATTGATCCAAGGGAGTCTTCTGTTTCTTCATCAGCTTCTATAAATTCCCAGTTTTTAGAAGAAAGAAAATCAGTAGCTGTACCTAAATCCATTTTACGAATTTGTAAAATTTGGGACATTGTAAGATTTTGTGAAAAAACACTTGAAATACTTAAAATTCCGCTCATTAGTAAGGTGCTAAAAAATTTCATAAATATTAATGATTTAGTAGTAATTTATTGATTGCAAAAATAGATATATCGAAATCTTTGTGTTTACGGCTTACCGTATTTCTAATACTTTAATCTATCCATTACATAAGCAGATCCTTAAGTTTTAGCTTCTGAGATTGATCGATTTCAAAAGCTTGAGATGTATTTGTTTACACCCATTGGCACCACAAAACTAGAAGAGAAAAATAGCTATAAAAAATATCGCATTTCCACTAACTGTCTGCATTCAGGATAAGAGCCGTTGACTTTCCATTTAACAATCTCAGAATAATTTATAACAATATTATTGTCCCTATTGTAAATCCAAGCTAAGGACAGTTCGTCGAGAATTTTGAGATTCCTATCATATATTATCGATATGATCTCGGATTTACGTCTTTTGTCAAACAAGGCACCATCTTTTATCAGAGTATCAATTTGATTAGTGACTATCTCAAAGTTTTTGTAGAAGGAGGTTGCTGCTTTCAAATTTTCTAATTTACCATCCTCAAACAGAAGTAAGCTATTTAAGTCCTTAATTACCTCCACTTCTTTAATATTAGCTTGGAATACATTCAATATCTCGACTACTTTGGGCAGTGCTCCCAGACTATATGCTACAGAAGAATTACCTTGTCCTACGACTTCATTAAATAGAATAGCTTCTATTCCCGACCTGATATTTTTAGCTAAATTAACACTGTTCGTTGTTACTGCTATTGTTTTTGATGTAGAAGGTTTGTTTAACAGAGCATGTGCTTTGAAATTAACAAACTCTCTAATCAGTAGCTCGATTGTGTTTCTTTCCGTATCAATAATAATCAGTACAATGTGAGTAATCTTCATGGCAAACAATAGATTTATTTATGATGTACCCAGTTAACGTTGCCCAAAAATTCTGCAGCGCTGTCAAAATCGAAATAGCGACTCTTTAAAACCTCGACCTGTAGGTCACGTGGGAGTAAATGACCCCATTTTGAGAAATTAAGAAGCGCTGGGTTTGCGATCACCATATTCTCCAAATGAAAATCGATATCTTCAAGTATAGCCGATATTTTAGACACTGTTGCCTGCCAGTTGAACCCCTCATTTTCGTTAATAATAATGGTGCTTGATGAATCTATCAAACGCGAGGTAATATTTGCCTGTCCAAAAAGGAAAGTCAACGTCTTATTTACTTTTGAACCATGAAAAGTATGTAGATGAATAGAATTCTCCTTTAGGACAAAAGGTCGATCATCCTCCAAGCTTTCTATGTGAAATCCACTGAATTCTTTTCTTAATTCTCGGAGCTGCTCGGTTGAGGTTTCGTCCAATTCTGTATACAAGGTGTCCTTAAGCAAAATTTCAAGCATTTTTATTCTAATTTTCGGATGTAATGTACCTGCATCACCTCCAAAAATAGGCGCTTTTCCATCATTGGCAGGATTAACCAGGATCTTTTTGGATTTAAAATCTACATCAAGAATCTTCCAGATCTTTGCCGCGAGTAAAAGATTTTCCCCTACAATTACTTGTGGCGAATACGGGATATCACCAATTGATTTATTTGCATGTATAACCTTAAAGTTAGGCTCTGAGCTAAACACGGTATAGAATTCTCTAGAGTTCACTACGCGTTCGCCCTCTATACCCACTATGACTTCTTTTCCCAACTGTTCGAGACGGTCTGTTTCTATAAGGTGAGAAAGGATATAGGTGAACTCCTCGGTAGAAATATCATTAAAAGCGAAGTTACTTGCAAACTCTGTTGTCAATGCCTGGATATTTACACCTTGCTTTTGCTTTACAAAAGATAAGATCTGATGTACAAGAAGATCAAAACTTTTGATACGAGTTTCGGTTGGTTCAATGAAATCCTGATTATACAATTCCCAACATGCAAGCGACTGTAACAAGCTCCACTTATTTGTGGCATACAGTAGGAGAGAGCTCGGTTGTCCATCTCGTCGTCCGCTTCGTCCTACTCGCTGTATGAGAGAAGATATAGAGTGCGTAGCGTCTATTTGAACCACTTGTTCTACACTTCCGATATCGATTCCCAGCTCCAAAGTTGAGGTACAAGAGATGACGAATGGATGATACTTATTGTTTTTTGCAAAATATTCGATACCCTCTCTGAGTTCCTTGTCCACCGAAGAGTGGTGCGAAAAGTAGGATTGATGACCAGCTACCTTTTCTGATATCTTTTTGAGTTTTACGGCGACTTCTTCTGCCCGTCCCCTACTATTTGGAAACACCAGCACTTTGCTATTACTAGTCTTCTTGTATAGATCTTTGAGTAAATGTAGGGATAGTGAGGTAGCGTCAGATTCAAAGTATAAAAAACTCGCTTTTATCGGTTTAGACGCTTTGTCTCTTAATACTACTGTATTACTTTCATCTCCTGTCATTTTCTTTGCCTCTTCAAAGCTCCCCACCGTTGCGGATAGCCCGATGATCCTAGGAGAAGAGTTAGAACTTCGCAAGATTCTGTATAAAAGAGACTTCAATTGCGTACCTCTGTCTGAACCCATAAATGAGTGTATTTCATCAATAACGATATACTTTAATTGATGAAAAAGAGCTCTGACATAATAAGGTCGGTTAATCAGCATAGCCTCCAACGATTCTGGAGTAATTAGTACAACACCGTTGGGGCTCTTTACAAGATTTTCTTTTGCGGTTCGGTTTGCTTCACCGTGCCATTTAGTAACTGCTATATCCAGTTCGCGACACATATCCTCCACACGTACGAATTGATCATTTATCAATGCTATTAGTGGAGAGATGTACAATACTTCGACACTATCATTTAGACGTTCAATTTTGGATAAGATGGGGAGAAATGCTGCTTCCGTTTTACCAGAAGCAGTTCTACTAGCTAGAATATAATTAGCATCCGTCAGCATTATTTTTTCTATCGCAGCCACCTGGATAGGGCGAAGCCCTTCCCAACGCTTCTCTTTGATATATCTCCTTATAGGCTCAGATAGAAGTTCAAAAGCCATATTATAACTCTTCTATACTATCAATAAGTGCATCTACAGGTCTCTCGTCCTTAATCTCAATGCGACTGAATAATGAATTCTTATCTAATTCTGGATTTTGGCGTAATACACTCAATATATTCAAGAAATCTCTAATAACCTCTCTTGGTGTAAGAAATTCACTAGCACCCGGTTTGTTATAAATCTCTTCCATAAATGTATGTATCTCATCGTCCGATATGGAGATTTCAACTTTATAGTTAAACTCAAAGACTTCTTTTAACTTTGTCAACAGTACAAAAATCTCATTATGGTCTATTGGCATTAATCGAATTACAGGTTGTGCAAAATCTCGAATGGAGGAAGTCTCAAACTTATTTGTCTCCAATCGAGATTTGAGTGCTTGATAGCTGAAAAGGCCTCTTCTTTCATTCTCAAGAAACTCTCTTGTTCCTGCAAAGTTGATGAATAGATTACTTACCTTACCCTGAAAACAATCATTATATATGGTTAATATCTTTTCATAGTTCTTTTCTCGCATTGCCGCTGTTGAGATTTTATATAGGTTTATGGCCTCATCAAGATTAATCATAAATCCACTATATCCCATGCTCACAAATAGAGACGTGAAGTTTTTGAGCATATCATAGTAGTTAAGGTCATTTATTATCTCCCTTACTCCCAGCTCCTGTTTAGCTTCCGTTTTTGTCTTGTATTGCCCCTTTAGCCATTTTAGCGCATTCCTTTTCAATAATTCATCGTCCAGCACATAGCCTTCATAGTACTTCATTACTACAGTCGCAAAATCAAACCCACCGACATCCGTCAACGCATTGATGGATTGCATTATTTTGTTCTGTACCAGCACCAGATATTTCTCTTCTCTGATCTCTACAAGAGATATATTGTTTTCTGTCGCAGTACTCACTATGACTTGTTCGATCCATTTTTCAAGCAGAGTTGCCAATGCCCCACCTTCAGCCTTTGTTTGGATAGCAATATTATCCATTATCGCAGTGTACAGTATTAATGCTTTACCATCATTGGAATAAAGTCTATTGTCTGGTGTAAAATCTGCTGTAGACACTACAAATTTTTGTTTCAGCGCTACAGTATTTAGTAGATGTAACATAAACGATTTTCCAGAACCAAAATCTCCAATCCAGAATTTCACCATACTGTGTCCTTCTTTTACATCTTCGAGTGCTTTAATAAAAGCATCCACTTCGTCCGATCTACCTACAGTGATGTGCTGTACTCCAATTCTTGGTACTACTCCGCCAATTAGAGAGTTAATGATCGCGGTGGCTTCTTTAGGTTTTACGTTTAGCTTCATGTTTTTATTATCATATTATAGTATTCCTCATTCATCTCAAAATAATCTTCATCTCGTTCTTCGAGAAGATTATCATCCAATACCTCGTAGCATATCTCATTAATATTGTTTACCAATGGACCAGACCTCAATCCGTACCTCTGCGCATATTCTGCAATTTCCTGCTGTTCTAAGCTAAAGCCATTTGCAGCGAATAGCTGAATCAATTTGATCTGGTCTCTGTTTAATTCTATGTCAACGATCATCTCACTTGAAGGTGGTACATTTGGCATCGAGTTCACTACCACTGCTACGGTATCGGTGGGCGCAGTAGTGTTCAGAGCAGCAGGAGTATGGTTTTCTATATCAATCTCGTCCTGCAATAGTGTGTTCAGTAAATCAACGGTATTTCGATCCTGTTCCTTCACTGTTTTTATAGTTTCAAGATTTAGGCTGATCTTTTTACGTACTGGTTCGTATATACTATTAGCTTTCTTTATCGCTGCAAGAATATTCTTGTCCTTTTTTAATTGCGTTACGATGTCTATAAATGACGATTGGTGCTGATCGTTGTTAAAGAGTCTCTTTTGAACAGTTTTTGTTAGTTGTTTATCATCAATTTTATCCGACTTAATGTCGGCGTTTACATAATATAAATAAAGTCGTACAGCTTCTATCTTATCATAAGGAGCAATGATTTTCGATGCTTCAAAGAAAATGTTTTCTCCAGATTGGTTTCGACTATTTTCCTCAAAGAGTGTATGTATGCTTTGTGCAAAAGTCCCCGCTGTGTCTTCAGTTAGGTTTTGTTTCAACGTATCTAGTTTCACTTTCCATCTTGTGGTATTCTGTTTGTTCAGTTCTAGTTCCGTTTCAAAATCAGGTTCCACTATGAGAGATATCAAAACGGGTAATATTTCATCGACATAGTTACCCAATCTTTTATTAAATTCATCAGCAAGTCCTGTGAAATATGAAGAATAATCACCAGAGACCTTCCTTTTATGTCCCCATCTATCCCGTACCACATTTTCCGTGCGTTTGAAAATTGTAGTATATACCTCTTCTTCAATACGGATAGGAAAATTTTTACGACCATAATCATCATAAAAATACCAATAGCCCTCGCCGGTATTTCTATTTATCTGTATTGCAGATTGCGTTAGTTTTTCAATTTCAGACTTAACAGAGGACTCTTGTTTTTTCAGCTTCTTCTCAAGCCGTTTTACTACCTCTAAGAAAACAGAAATAGTCTGCATGCAACATCCATCTACCGAGGTGAAAACGTTGTGTATACCTGTTACTTTGTTGACTAAGGAGACTTGGTTCCTGGAGAGCCCCATTTTATCTTTAAATCTCTTGCCAAGTTTCCAGTTGTCATACTCGTACCCATCATGTGTGGTCGAAGGGAAACTTTCATAACGCTCTGGCTCAGAGGGAGTGTTTTCAGAACTTGAGGTTAAATATTTTGCCTTTATGTTATTCAATATATCATCAATACTAATCGGTTTAGTTGTTCCATTGGTCGTTTCTTGTTCGATTGATGTTTCTTCCTTTCGGTAAATGAGACTTTCCGAATTGTTATCTACATCTATTATTGATTCACGGTTCATAATCATATTGCTTGATGAGGCAGGTCGAATGTCATTTACCAATTCTATATGTTTGTCTGCACTCGATCCCTTTGTTTTTTCGCATACAAAGTCCTTTGATACGTACGCTTTGTCTATTTCGTTATCTATTAAGTTGGATTTATCTATTGTTTCGGCAATAGGAGGGGCAGTATTGGGCAATGGTGGCGGGACTGCGTGTACTACGTCGGTGTCAAATATTTGATTCTTCGACCTAGTTATAGGTTGAGATATATCCTGACGAGGGGGCGCAGGCTTTCCAGTCTTTCTAGACTCTATTATCATTCTAAATCCTTTGACCATATTTTCGACAGAAAACTTGTCATTTTTCAAAAGAGTTAACGTAAGTTGATATAGGAGTTGTTCTCTTTCGCTAGATTTTACATCTTGTCGAAGCAAGTACTTTTCTGTTATAGAAAGTTTTAATAGCGCCAGACCTACTATCTCAAAAAAATTAGATGGCCACAATACATACTTCCCATGATGCTTTGTTAGATAGTTCTTCCAGTTATCTCCAAAATAGGAGTACGCATCAGAGTTGTTTTGCAAAGGTAAAGTGGGAGGATAGTGTCCACTATTCCTTCCGGCTGATGGTATAGAGCTAAAGCCCTTTTGTTTGCTTTTTTTGTTTGTAGTCACCCATATAATTATAAATAACAAGAGTATTCCAAAGAATGCTTCCATATCTGCTGCTTACTTAAAAATAAATTATTTATGATTTCTCTATCTATCTGTTCCAATTAAGACCATTCGATGGCTCAAGAGATACAACCAACATTTTATAGACTAATAATCGTTTAAACTAATTTATTACATTTTTGTATCAAAGTCAACGTTTTTCAAACTATCAACAATTTTATATTGTATTATTTATTGTAAATATAGTTCTTTAACCAGGTGGAAAAATAAGGGAAACCGTAGTGTGATCTTTTTTAGATGAGCTTTAAAGCTATAATTTGTGTCTAGAAAATTCTGAACATTTTAAATATAACTTGAGAATTTTGATTTTCTTATATTAGTGTTAGTTCGCTTAATCTATTTTGATCAATGATTAATTCCTTCCATAGATTTCCTTCATGTTATCCTTGCTTATCTTCAGAGCAAATACTAAATCGGCTTTCGAGATGCCAAGTTTCGCAAAGAGAATTTAAGGTTTCAAAAGCTGTCTATTTAGTTTTCAGTAAATGATATTAGAATATTACATGACTGCGATTTCATGCCATACCTTTTGTCAATACAGATGTTTACCTTTTGATCATTGTATAATCCGGTTGATTCATTGGACCTACCTGTTGGGGCATTATAGACGTCACCTTTTGTTATAGGCTTATCAATATTTAAGCTCTTTAGGCAGTTGTTATAAAGCTCGGCTGTCTCAGATAAATCAACTTTCTTCGTAATCAATATGTTTACTATAATGTCACTATCTAAGGCTATCAAGTAATTAGCCTTTCCCAGTTCTTTTGTTAATACAGTACGTTTTAATTGCTTGATAGAGGGCGTTTTTTGAAGATTAAGTACGTTTTTAAGTTTGTTTAAACTATCTCCGATGACTATACCTTTGTAGTCTATTATACTGAATACTTCTACGTTTGATGATCCGGTGAGATCATATCCGACCTTTCCTGAATTCAGTCTATCCTGGGCATTAGACATTAAGGAAAGAAGTATAGTCAAAAGTGTAAAAACTATTTGTTTCATATTTACTGTGTCAATTTTTATCAAAGTTCCAAAGCAAACTGCATATTTCAGGTAACTAGCTTCATACAATGTATCAATACCTAGCGATTAATACGGCGGAGTCAATTTTTTCTCCATTTCATCTGTAACGCTGTAAATATTTTTATCTACTTTGGGCCAAACTGTAAAGTATCTCCATTGTTTTCCATCAGCAGTACAAGCTAAAACATATTCATTTTTAGTTATCTCTTTTACGTGGTATTCACCACAGCCTGTTATATCATTTTGGACTAGTAATTGACCTATTTCAATTAATTCGTCGGATGAGGGGCTTCTCCAAGGCAGATTATAAACCTTAGGGTCATTCGTTACATTGGAACCGGTTGTACACGACGAAACAACTGTCCAGATTACTATTGCAAAAGCGAATATGTATGGTATTCTCATATTTAAGATGTTTCGGTTTTACGTCTAATATAATTAAAATTCTATCTTTTTTATAATGTTAATGGGTATAAGCTAAGGCTTTTTATAACACCACTTCGGAAAGAGATATTATTCAGTAATTACCCAATAATAGATTTTAAGTTATGTCCGAACTATTGACCAATTATAGGATTTAATTTATTCCTGAAATGAGTTTCTAAATAGGGGAGAATCATCTTATAGTGATTTTGCGCGTTAACTTCCAGTGTCGAAACTCTAAATTTTAAACCATAAATATTTTCTCTAGAATGCAGTTTCATACCAAATGTTCGTTGATTCTGATCTTGAAAGACATGTTGATTTATTCTATCAAAAAGACATTCGCTTTTTCCTAAATAGAAAGGGATCCATTCTCCGTTTAAATAACTATCCATTTTCTTGTTAGCTACATCGCATCTCCTTTTTTTAACTCCAGGAGACCACATGTGGAATACGCTTTCATGTCTCCATATTTCGTTAAAATTTCTAAAGTTATTATTTACAACAGATCGAATATAATTGCCAGAGGTGGGTATCTGCATCTCAAAAAAATACAAACCTCTTCCCTTAGATATGTTTTGAAATTCATCTTTAAGTTTATCTGACAAGGTAAATTCTATTAAATTTGCCTTGTCAAAATCTATTGAATTTAATTTCTGCTTAAAGCAATTAATAGCCTCAGTTATTTTTCCGTCTAATTCATTAAATGGCATAGTTACATGAATTTATTAATGATATACTCTGTAGGAATATTATTGACAATTCTAGATAACATCATCAATGATGTCGAGTTGAACAGTACTTATCACAGCTTCCTTACCTTTTTCTCGCTCATCAATTGTATGACCTTGAATTGAAGAATTACTCATACTTAAAATCAAAAAAGCAGAATAAGTCTGAGATTCATTTATTTTTCCATCTGAACCACGGTAGCTGATTATGAGATCGACAGGTTGTTTTTTATCTATGGCTTGTTGTATTCGCAGTTTCAGCCTCTCTACTGTAAGCTTTTTTAGTACAGCGGGCATGTCCTTTAAAAAATGCCTTATGGTAAACACACTATCTTTATAATCAATTAAAAGATTTGGGTTTTCTCCGTTGCACTTGATGAAAAGTTGAGTGAATTCTTCTGTTGATAGAACATATTCTTGTGCCCTAGTTAGGACACTGTTTGCTGCGTCGTAGGATTTTTTGGGATCATCAAGAAGGTTATATTCTTTTATAAAATCTTCTAACTTTATTATAAAATTATTTATTTCATTAACTGTCATTTTTGTCGTTTTTTTAAATTGATTTATTTACTATCTTGAATTATTTCTTTTATGAGTGTTTGGGCGATATCAAAAGCAACGGTCTTACTCTCAAAGTACTGATCACGTCCATCTAGTGCCCCAAGGACTAATGGTTCCGGAGAACGAGGTTTTTCCGTATAAACTATTGTGCATAATGTATCTTTGTCAACTGGAGAGGCAGTGTGTAAAGTGTCTAAAGGAATGCTGTAAAGTGTATTCGTACAATGAATTTCTTGTGACTTCAAGGATACATTTCTAGTTTCTTCTGTTTTTTTTAATATACGATTATCATGATTCTGGTAAGCTCCTTTATAAACATTTAAGGTAGTTCCATATTCATCAAAATAAAATATTTTGTTTTCTAAACAACCTCTGTAAATCAAACTATTGACTATATAGTAGTGATTGTGTATATTAAACATCGCTTGTTGAGAATGGTACTCGTTGTTCCAGATATGGATTCTTATAGTTTCTTTGTTCTCAAATTCGTGAAGTTTTGAATATATAAAGCCTAAGGGATGGTAGAACATGTTATTTTTTAAGTATTCAGAATTTGATAGAAAGAAAAGTAATTTATCACATTCTTGAACAAGAGCAGCCGCTTCTTTACGTCTAAACTTGAGTCTTAAAAAATCAAAATTATAGTTATCCATAATGTTCTTTTTTATCGTTAATAGTTCTAAGAATATTCTGATAATCGTTAGAATTTAATCCCTGGTTTATATTTAATTGTTCACATATCATTTTGATGTCGGCTTCGTTTAAATTGTGAAGATCAAATTTTGAATTCAATGAGATTTTTAACAATTCATACTGCTTAAAAGCATGAAGTATTTCTTCTTTATAAGTTCTATAAAGAAATGAACCTTTTCTACATATTATAGCAGCTTCACTTTTATCCTCTTTGGTAATAATAGCAGCACTAGAACTCATATCTATCCTCATTGTTGAGAAATTGTTTTTTAAACAAATTTGAAGGTCTAGAAGTGGGTTTTGGGATTTATAAATAGATGCTACAACTATAGTAGCTATTGTTTCCCATTTGACGTAATCTAAAGTCCAAACATCTGTTTCTTTCTCTGCCGATTTTAAGCTCTTTCTGAATTCTGCATATTTCTCACATAAAGAGTTGTTTTTAGGATCAATGAACTGTAATTTAAGAGATTTATGTTCATTTGTGCGTTTTGCGGATTCAGATAATTTAGGAATGGTAGCGTATCTTGTATACCTTCCCATTCCACCTGAAAAGAACCATAGTTCAGTAGAAATTGCTTCTTTTTCGAATATTTCTTTCATTTTGAAAGGTTCTATTATTTCGAATTTTTTCTCTTCATCAGGAAGTTCTATATAGAATAGAAATAGTCCTATTAGAACAGTCACTAATAGAGATACGATGGAATTTTCAATTAAGCTCGTTATAAGCGGAATCCAATTACCGCTTTCATTATTAGTCTGGAGGTGAATTATAACTCGAATCAGGAATAATCCAAAAAGAATTGTAAGCATTAATATTAGAAAACTTCTTCTCGAAGCCTTATGTTTTAACAGAGTTTTCATCGTTTTATATCCAATCTAAAGGAATTAGTTTAGAATTATTTCTATTATCATTATTGTCTCTCCACCTTTCGACCATGTGTATATTATCGAATGTATTCCAATTTTTTTCTCCTGCATGTTCTAATACTATTACTTGAACCTTTCCTTTAGTAATTTTGTTAAATTCTGAGAGGGTTGAGAAGAGATTCTTCAATTTGGATGTGTCTTCATCATTTTCGTCATCTCCTTCAGGAAAATATGCTTGTGAAGGCTGATCGAAGATCAGAAATGGAGCGATTTTGGAATTCGTTATGCCTACTAGGTATTCGTGAATTCCTAGCATTGTAGAAATATGATATCCCATATAATTCTCACCACTTCCCATTTGATTAAGTGTATAGGCGGAAACTGTTTCAGGGTTGAATACAATCGTCAATTCATCTTTTATATCTAATGATATTTCTAAATTACTCCCCTGTAATTCAAGTAACTCTGCATACTTCTTTATATTGGTGTTAATAGCAGAGATTGTGTCATCATACCTTTTCTTCAAAGCATCACGGCCTACTATCTTTTCAACTCTTTCAATTTCCTCTCTTAAAAATGAGGTGTCGTATGTTGAGATGTTGTCAGAAAGAGTTTCAAACTCACTTAATGAAGTTTCTACTGTTCCAATAAATTTATTAATAGAGGCATTTGTTTGTATATAGTTGTACTTATCTTCATTGCTATTCTCTACCGATAAGACTGTTCTTATTTCGTTTAGAGCAGATTCTGTATTAGTAATTTCTTCTTTTACTTTCGTGATTTCTTTTTTTAGTATCAGATTTGAGTCTTTCACTTTGTCAATCAGTCCACCTATTCTACTCCTTAATAAACTAAGATTCTCAAATTTGTCTTCAATGGAAGACTCTACGTTGCAAAAGGGACATGTATGATCTTTTATTTCGTGTTTTAAAATCCAAGATAATGGAGATAATCTCGCTTCTTTTTGAATGTTATTATTACCGATGTCGATATTATTTGCGGAAACACTATTCAGTAACACTAGTTTTCTAGATAAGTCCTCTAAATGTTCAGCCTGTTTTCTCTCATCTTTTAATAAATTGAAGATTCTTTCTGAAGACTTTATAGTTTGATTCTTGGGAATTAATACATTGCTTACATCAACATTCTTTAGGCTTTCTAATTGAGATATTACAAAATTATCATCTAAGATTGCCATTTTGTTTTCGTCTATTATGCCGAAATCAATAGCCTTATGATAAAGTTTCAATAGTTCTGCATTAACAGAGTAGTATTTTTCGACGTTTTCAGAATGCCTTACTTCTTGTATTTTTAGTTGTCTTTTTATCCTCTTCAAATAAGATTTATACTCCAGTATTTCATTATCTTCAATGTTCAGATAATAAGGAAAAAACAGCCTAAGTTTTTCTTTGCTTACTGAGCTATCAGCTTTATAAAAAAGTATGTTCTGGTTTGCTACAATATTCTGCGGTTGAAAGTTTAATGATATTGAAGTTCTGAAACTAGGCCTTTGGTTTTCAAGAGAGTTGATAACGCTTTTTTCAGCTTGTCCTTGCTCAGCAAAAGAGAATAAGTTATTCAAATACTCCTTAATTTGTGACATATGATAAGGAAACTCTTCGACACTTGTCGGAATAGTTATCGAAGTATCTTCTATTTTATGGAAAGAGTTAGAAACTGTATTACCAGTGCTTTCTCGTATCAAAAGGAGTTGTGTTTTTTCTAACTCAATCAAAATTCCGAAAGCAGATGATTTGTCTCGAATAGGCCCAACCGATATCCCGTTTCTAGAACTAGCAAGACAGTATTCGATTACATGTATTATTGATGACTTGCCCCTTCCGCTACCACCCGTTAAAACATTTACTTTAGATGTATCGAATGATAGTATTCTTGGGGTTTGGCTCTTGTCGACTGGCCATATTATTAGTTTTGAGATTAAAAATTTCATTATCTTAAATTAAAGAATGACACATACTCAACATCGGTGAGCTTAGAGACCCATTTTGCAAGCTTTCTAGAAGCTTTTATTAGCTCCATTACTTCCTTATTGGTACTAGAAAACTTTTTGTTAGTTTTTAAATATCTAACAGAGAGATTTTCGGGGTCAAATTCCAAAATATTCAAATTAGTACCTACTTGAATTGTCTTAGTAAGGTCTGTAAATAGTTCCGAAACTTGTAATGGTAATGATTGAAAAATTATTTTATTTTCCTCTATTAAATTTATTAACCCTTTGATCTTATTTGATTTGCCGTTTGAATGGTTTACTAGCACTTCTGTATAGCAAAAAGGAAGAACAACAAAAAGTCTTTCAAACTCAACTTCCTTTTTTATTTCTTCTTGGTATGTTTTTACATATTCAACAATTAGGAGAGAGGAGAGTGCAACATTTTGATAAATTCCATATGAGCTTATTGTCGCATTATTCATCTTTCAATTTCTCCTTCCAATTGGGGTGCCACCCTATTCGTAGTTGATTAGATAGAATTTGAAAACCACCCAGAACAGTGTACTTCTGTTCAACTTTATAGTTCGCAATTTTGAAGTCAGTATTAGATTGACATTTCAAATAGACAAGTTTGCCTCTGTTTTTTTCTTCTAGGCTATGGTTTTGGATATTTTCTATTTGACTAACTGTGTCCCAATGAGACCTTAAATCATCATCGAAACTATCTATATGGCTCCGGAAAGGAATTGTTCCAGATCTAGCCCATCTATCTCTTTCTAGACTAGCTTTTTGGAAATCCAAAATTGCATTGAATTTCTGTTCATCACTTGCTTCAATCAAATTCAGTTGTTTAACAAAATTTTCATTGTAATCGCTAGAAGTCACCTCTCTAAGAGGGAGTAGATTTGCGGCTTGTTCTATAAAAGGCTTGTTGTTGAAGTTAGCAATATAATTATCTTTTATTGTTAATACCTCCGCACTATATATAATTCCTTCTGACTTTTGCCTCCATTTTTCACAAGTTTCATCTACTAACCATCCTAAAAGGTGTCTGTATAGTTCATTTTTTATAATGGTTTCACTTACTCTTAAATTAGATATGACATGTTCTTTAAATTCTTCATGATCGGTATAAAGACTGTCGGAGTTTATCATCACTAAAGAAAGAACCCGTTTGATGCATTTCTCGTCGCAACTACTCATTATACTGTCGTAATGTTTTTTTGCGTCACCTTCTAGAGATTCACCTAACTTAATAAATTGATTGTAATATTGTTCTATACCTTCTGTAGTGTAGTTCTTATCTGGATATAATGGTGATGTTGACCCCTCCGCTGGACATACTGACCCCTCTGTCGAGGATTTCTACAGTCCAACTGATGACCTGACAATATTACTTCTTTTTTCTTAGACTTTCGCCTTTTAGCTCAATTCGATATGAGCCATGAATTAGCCTATCGAGTATGGCATCTGCAATTGTATCTTCTCCGATTACATCATACCAACTGGCAACAGGTAACTGGCTAGCAATTATGGTCGATGCCTTAGCGTGCCTATCTTCAATTATTTCCATTAGATCCAACCTTTGTTGCTGGTCTAGATTTACCAG
>NZ_FUZF01000027.1 GCF_900168125.1 Sphingobacterium nematocida | reverse complement strand
AACTTTACATTAAATTTGGGGATAGGCTCAAACTTGATAGAGGCTTTTAGATTTTGGTTAATTATCCAATGACACAGTTTGAGTTACACTCCCCAATTATTTTCAGTCTACTAAAATAATTGTTTGAACCATATTCTGTATATAGAACGAGAGGTATTTCCATTACTGAAAATACCTCTCATTTTACATTATTATTCCTAAATAAGAAATTGTTATAAATTATTTAACCAACTTTCAACCTCATCTTTGGTTTTACCTGTTTTCTTTTGCAACTTACCTAACAACTCTTCTTCTTTACCTTCCGCATAAAGTAAATCATCATCTGTCATATCTGCATACTGTTGTTTCACTTTACCTTTCAATTCGTTCCAACGGCCTTTCCAAGTCAATTTGTTCATAGTTTTTCCTTTCTATTATTTGTTTCCAATCTGTTGTTTCGATAATAGAACAACCCGAATGGTCAAACGTTTTAATTATTTCAACTTTTAGACAGAATACCTTCAAAAGGACATGCCGCGCCCTGTCATTCGGCCTCAAACCTGATTGTTGTATAAATAAGAAAACGGTACCACATCTAATCTAGAAACTAAACTCCTAATGGGGGGATGTCGGTATCAATATGTTGAGACCTGTCTGAAATGCAATGCCCCCAAACCTACTCTCCGTAGAAAAGTTTTGGGTCACACGAGCCATAGCTCCCACTTTTTTAGGAACGATCCAATACGACACAAAACCACCTACCCCAGCTATTCTATCGGACAAAAAACTACCTGTACTGCCCTTATCATCAGACACCTGCTTGGTATAATGACCAAATATTCCGATTTCATCACCACGTGAATTTAGAAGGTGTGTACCACCTCCATCTATCGTAAGATGACTTCCTTCTCTAAAATCAGTATCTTTTTGCCAATGATTTATCTCCAAAGTCGTAGCTACGGTGATTCCAACCTGTCCAATGGGCTTATATTTTACGGCGCCTCGAATATTCTGAGACCAATATCCATGACCGCCATTATCTAGACTATTAGGCTCATACTTGCCTGTAGGAGCCCATACACCGTAATTTAAAGCATACTGCATCTTATTCTGCTTCCACGATAGCCAGACGGGTTGAATATACATATCTCCGAAACCAAGACTCTTATTCGTAAAAGTATAATTACCCGTTCCAGTTTGCTGTGAATAATAATCCAAAGCAATACTAGCAGTTGGACTATTGAGTGTAGGTATGACCATCATGCCCCAATCGGCCCCCAATATTTTACCCTTACCTCCATAAATAGCCATCAGAATAAACGAGTGCGTTTTGACATTTTGTTTAATATTTAATGCAGTAGGGTTTTCAGGCACTGGATTAATAAGTTGATCCGACTTTTTGCCCGCTGCATTATAGTAATCCATATTCGCAAATCCATACCAAACCGGAATAATAATACCGGCATGAGGAGCAAAGTAATCGTTCGGATTAAACGAAGATCCACTATAGTGTCCTTGTCCATAAGTGATCCGGAAAAAGAACAAGAGTATAACGAATACTAAAAAAGCTTTCATAGCGTATAGGTTTAACGTTTAAATACAATTTTGCCTTCCTTTATGGTTTCCATGACTTGTATCGATCGCAGTCGTGCAGGGTCTAATGTTAAGGGATTCTCATTTACGATAATAAGATCAGCTAACTTACCTACCTCCAGCGATCCTTTTCGATCCTCTTCTTGATATTGATATGCCGCATTTATCGTAACTGCTTTTAGGGCATCCCATACACTTATTTTTTGATCTCCACCAAGCACCATTCCTGAACGTGTCGTTCGATTGACCGCAGCATAAATACCTGTCCACAGGTCTGGTGGCGTTACAGGTGCATCATGATGCATAGTAAAAGTAATACCCGCCTTTTTTGCAGCTTCAGCCGGGCTTATAAATGCAGCCCGCTTGGGACCAAACACGCTTTGATAGTGCCAATCGCCCCATAAATAGACATGCGCAGAAAAATAAGATGGGATTACACCCAACTTCCTGATTTTCTCGATATGATCCGGTCGGCTATTCTGTACATGTATTAATGTAGCCCGCATTTCGGGCTTATAAATACCCTCCTCTTTGAGTTTTCCGATGACACGAATGGCTTGATCTATGGCCGCATCTCCGTTAACATGGAGTTGAGCCGTTATTCCTTTTGAAAAAATTGCCTTTAAGTCGGCATACAAGACCTCGTCGGTGAAAATTGGAAATCCTTTGTAGTCTTTGGTCTGCCCCTCGGGAGGAACTAAGTAGGGTTCAGTAAGCCATGCGGTTTTCCCCTGCGGTGAACCATCGTCTGAAAATTTAAATCCGCCCAGCTTCAACCTGTTTTCATAGCGCATATAGTCTTTTGCCAATACCTCCCAATTCTTTTTATTGGCTTCAAAATCTGGAAAGTAGACCAAATCAGCTTTTAATATTTTTTTTGCAGCAATCTCCTTTAACAAATCTAACCCTACTCCCATTGTACGTCCATCACACATAGTTGTTTGTCCATAACTCAACCATTCATCTTGCGCAGCAATAAAGCTCTTTATCTCATCAGAAATACTATCGGTCTTTGTCGGCTTAGGCAGAAGACTTGTTAACTTCATCAATGCCTCAAAACTGGCATTTTCCTCCATTTTACCATTCAACAATTTAGTCTTTGAATCCCTGCCGTAATGTCCTCCTTGAGGATCCTTGACATCCTCTTTAATGCCCAGCAACTTAAACATAGCTGTATTCGCTACGCTGGCGTGCCCTGAAGCATGGACGATAATAATAGGGTGTGTCTGACTGATCGCATCCAATTCGGCCCGTGTTGGATGTCGATGTTCACTCATAATTGCATCATCGTAACCGTTTCCGAGTATTGGAGCCTGTTCGGGCAAATTTTGTTTTAGAATATAACTCCTAATAACTTCTTGTAGATGAGGGATATCGTCGACTGTCCCATAAGGACTAGGAGACAAATCTACCGCCTGTGCCATTCCTGCGCGAGAAGTGATATGGCTATGCACATCGATCAGCCCGGGCAACATAGTTTCACCTTTTAGGTCGACCTCAATCGTACCTTTACCTGACCATTTGAGAGCTTCAGCTTTTCTTCCCACAAAAGCAATCTTGCCATCTTTCACCACGAGCGCTTCTACCTCTGGCCGCGAATCTTCCATTGTCAAAATAGGTCCGCCGAAATAAATAGTATCACCTTCTTGCGAGGAGGAGTTACAGCCGATTGTGGCTAAAAGCAATACGTTTGATATTATATACAAGAGACTTCTCATAATCTAATAGGTTGAAATTATTATTTACTCAACAACAATTCTACGGGACAATTGTTTGAATCAAATCTACCAACTACACAAACAGTAGTTTTCCCAATAGATTATTGCATTGGTCTTTCAAAGACAGAGGGGAGCGCGCTTTTACAGAAATTTATCGACGGTATTCAGGAAACTTTTTATAATTTGGGTATAATTACTGCAAATAACAAAGAACTTTCCAAAGAGCTGGTTCAAGAAGTATTTGCAGGATTATGAGATAGACAAGATCTTCTACAAGTCGAAAAGCTAGAGCGATAAACAAAAAGTGTAATCCGCTAGTTTCATCAGATTACACTTTTTAGCATATTATATCCGTAGGTTACACCACCGAATCTAGCATACTCCATACCACCTATCCAAAATTACCATTAATGTAATTCAGTGTCATTTCATTCTTCGGCGCGTTGAATATCTGACTCGTAGGCCCCTCCTCTTTAACCTCTCCCAAATACATAAATACAGTTTTATCAGCAATACGTTGAGCCTGCTGCATGTTATGCGTAACAATCACAATCGTATATTTTTCCTTCAAATGCGATATCAACTCTTCAATCTTTAAAGTACTAACGGGATCTAATGCCGAACAGGGTTCATCCATCAAAATGACCTCAGGACGTAAAGCCACAGCTCGTGCGATGCATAATCGCTGCTGCTGTCCACCTGAAAGTCGTGTCGCAGGCATTTTTAAATCATTCTTGACTTCGTCCCACAAAAATGCTTCCCTAAGCGCCTTCTCGATTACATCTTTTCCGTATGGAAGATTATTGATTTTTAGTCCGTAGGCAATATTTTCATATATACTCTTTGGAAAAGGATTCGCTTTTTGAAATACCATGCCTATACGTTTTCTAATCTCTGTGACGGGAATAGATCGATCATAAAGGTCCAGATTTTCCAGTTTAAGTGTTCCTGTAATCTTCGCATCAGGAGAAAGATCATGCATACGATTAAAGCTCCTTAATAAGGTACTCTTGCCACATCCGGATGGCCCTATCAGGGCAGTAATTTCATTTTCAGCGAATGAAACATTGATTTTTTTCAACACTTCCTTCGTTCCGAAACTTATCTCTAGATTTTCTGCTGATAACTTAGTTTTCATTTTTCCTGTATTTGTAACGTATATAAAAAGCTGTCAAATTCAACAAAAAGACAACGATAATTAATACCAGAGCCGTACCATAAGCGATAGGCCGTACCTCCTCTATAGATTGGTGTTGGGTGGATAACATATATAAATGATACGGCAATGCCATAAATTCATTGTCCACAGCTCCGCCTAATCCATTAATATAAAAGGCAGCACCCGTAAACAAAATGGGAGCCGTCTCTCCTGCTGCTCTCGACAATGTCAATACTACCCCTGTAAGAATACCCGACATTGCCGATGGCAACACCACATCCTTGATTGTTTCAAACTTTGTGGCACCCACCGCCAAGGCAGCCTCACGCGTACTTGCAGGGATACGCATCAGTGCCTCTTCTGTCGTGGTAATGATATAGGGCAACGATAATAAACCTAGGGTCAATCCTGCAGATAACATCGAGGTGTCAAATTGCAAAGCCTGAACAAATAATGCCAGTCCGAACAAACCGTAGATTATTGAAGGAACTCCCGACAGGTTACGTATTGCTGCACGTATTATACGAGTCAGCCAATTATCCTCCGCATACTCATTTAAATAAATGGCGCAACACACACCAAAAGGAATAGAGAACAAGGCTGTCAACAATGTAAGTAGTACCGTTCCTAAAATAGGTGTCAAAATTCCACCCTTGGTCATCCCTTCTCGGGGTACATCTACGATAAATTCCCAAGACAAAGAACTAGCTCCTTTTGATACAATTTCCCAAAGAATAACAATCAGAAAAAAACAAACAAGCCCGGTACTCAATAACAAGGTACCCCATTCAATTATCGATGTAAAATTAAATTTTCTAAGCTGCATGATATTTTCTAAAACGGTTAATAAAAAATTCGCCTACTAAATTGGCAATCAAGGTCATAAAAAACAGAACGGTAGCAATGGCATAAAGGGCAAAATAATGCGTTGTCCGATAAGGTACTTCTCCCATCTCAATAGCAATAGTTGCTGTCATTGTCTTGACCGAATCAAACATACCTTCAGGTAATAAAGAAGCGTTTCCTGTGGCCATAAGTACTGTCATTGTCTCGCCTATAGCCCGACCTACACCCAACATCACAGCAGCGATAATTCCTGGAGCCGCAGCAGGGATGATCACTCGGCACAATGTCTGCCACTTGGTAGCACCTACACCGTAACTAGCTTCTTTATAAGTCTTCGGAACAGCATGAATAGCATCTTCTGCCACCGTAATAATCGTTGGCAATGCCATAACCGCCAAAAGAATAGCTCCATTTAATGCATTCAAACCATTGGGCAAACTTGCAAGATCAGCGATACCTGGCCCAACCAGAACAATACCCAAGAAACCAATTACTACAGATGGGACCGCAGCTAACATTTCGATAACAGGCTTTAAAATATTTTTTAATCGAGGGCTGGCGTATACCGCGATAAAAGCTGCAGTACCAATACCTAACGGGATCGCAATCAACATTGCGCCAAAGGTCACTAAGGTCGTACTTAGTATTAAAGGGAGCATACCATATTTCGGGGTTTTACCTGTCGGATTCCATTCCATTCCAGTAATAAAATCCAAAGGTTTAACGTCCAGAAAGAAAGAAAACGAATTGTAGACAAGCATGGCCAATATTCCACCCAATGCTGCCAGTACAAGCAGTCCCGTAATTTTGAAAATATACTTGAATGCTACATCCAGGGATAATCGTGTTTTATACTTCATTAGAATATATTATTTCTTTAATGTACAGACACTACTTGTCTTTAATATAATAACCATGTTCCTTGATCATCTGTTTGCCCTTTTCACTTTGTTCAAATTCAATAAAAGGCCGTACCTTTTCCCAAGAGCTCTCAATTACAAACTGATACAAAGGTCTTTGAAAAAAATACTTACTATTATTAATAGCTTCAAGATCATTAGGCGAATAAGCAACAGCTGTAGGGGTTTCTTTTATTTTGACAAGCCGTATCCCCTGTTTACGCTCTGGTTCGTCAGACACATAACCTGCTCCGATATACCCAACTCCTGATTTATCCACCTTTACGCCTTCGATAATCTGTGCATTACCCGTCATTTCCTTTGCGGAGGGTGAAAATTCAATCTTAAGTTTCTTCTTCACGAAGGAATAAGTACCCGAACTACTTTGCCTACCATAGATATTAATGGGCAAATCTACCGGTGTCAGTTCTTTCCAGTTTTTTATTCTACCATCCAGAATCTTCCCTAAAGTCTCTAGATCCAACTCTTCCAATGGTAAGTCTTTATGAACAATGAAAGCAGTCGCATCTTCCGCAAAGACCACCGTCTTAAGCGGTATATTCTTATCCCTAAATTGTTTGATTTCTTCTTCAGACAATGGCCGTGAGGAGTTCGCTATGTCCGCCTGTCCATTTAACAAAGAGGTAATACCCAATCCGGATCCTCCACCCGATATCGCAATACTAAAACTGGGGTCAATCTCCGTAAATTTCTCAGCTAGATTAACTGCTAAATTCACTTCTGTATCCGACCCTTTCATTTTTATAGAATGGTCTTTCGAGGTACAGCTATTGGCAATAGTCAATACCACGAGTCCAAAATAGCCAAAACAGGTATGTCTGATTCTTTTCATCAGCACAAAAGTGCTATTTTAATATAAAGAGAACTTTAACGAAGTGTTAAGCCAATGTTAAGCGAGCTATTTTATGTTAAAAACAGGTAAAAAAAACATTAAATGAGCTAAATTTAACATTTACCTATATCCTTCCTAACGACTAACCGACCCGCTACCTCTAAAAACTTAGAAAAACAAAAAACAGTTCCACTTGTTCATGTTACGACAATCACTTTAGTTCATTTAACTATAGACATCTCACAATGGCAAGTACAAAATCAAACAACAAAGACATCGCTAATTTTTTGGCCGAACTCATTTCTTTTCGTAATTCACTTAAATTAATCCATTGGTCCATCACAGGAAAAGGAAGCTACGAAACGCATATCTCGCTAGATCAGGCGATCGCGTCGCTTATAGATATTACTGATCGTCTTGTAGAAACTACATTTTCATTAAAGGGTACGTTGGATATCGTTATTCCCGAAACGAAACGACCTAACAATCACATTAAATATATTGAAGAATATTACGCACATATAGAACGTACAAGAGGCCCATTATTCCCAGAGACCTTTTCTCAATCGATAATTGATGATGCGCAAGAGACGATACAACAATTACTGTTCCGTCTGAAACGTTTAGAATAATTTTCAATTATATTTCCTGTATATTTAAGAACTATTAATCTTACAACTTAACGAATCAAATCGAATATGCAAATACGTCGGATTATTCACAACAAAACGGTAACCGTTTTGTTGTGCCTATTCTTAGCTTCCTGTAATAATCGAACCGACACAAAATCAAATAATATTCCCGAACAACAATCTCTTCACGACGATAGTATCAACAAAGATGCTCCGTTGTGGGAATATGACTATCAGGCAGACACCCTTATCCGTATCGATTCTAACCAAAATCGGCCTCATTCTATTGATAACGCGTTAAGAATTATCAATAAAAACTACGATGGAAAAGTCAAATTAGATTTCGTTAGACAGAACACAGACACATTATTTGTTAAAATAGAACAGCCACAAGTTTTGACACAACAAATGGGTTCTACTGGTGCGCGAGCCTATTTAACCCTAGCTACCTTCACTTTGACAGAACAAACCGGAATAAAATATGTGACTTTTGATTTCCAGGAAGGGGATCATGCCGCTCCGGGTACATACAGCCGATTCTCTTTTGAAAATTAAATAATTCGTAATGAAAAATTAGCATAGACAGTAATGCTTAAATTCTTAACTTTTATTCTTCTTTCTATATTTTCCTCTACATGTTTTGCGCAATTTGCCAAAATTATCGATAAGGATGGTTATACCAATCTTAGGGAGAAGGCAAGTGCAACTAGCCGCATTGTAGGAAAAATAAATTCTGAAGAAATCGTCTATACATTCCATGACGACGAATTTGGAAATTGGCGTATTGCTGACTATCGAAATGAAAAGAACGAACTGATTACGGGATATATCCATAAATCTAGGCTCAAAGAAATTGCCTCTTACGAACAAATCCCTTCGCTCCTATCAAACAGAGCATCCGCGTCGTTTCAAATGAAGGATATTCAAATCGATATCGAAAGTGACGATTTTGACTATGCAAAACACAAAAAGGACTTTTCTATTTCGGACTATGGAACTTACAGTATTCTGGACCGTTATAAAGGACAGGAAATGTGGGGTACTGACGGTACCATACCACAGACACACTATAAATCAATTATCATTCAGATCAGAAACAAGACGATAAGAATTCCTGAGCGAGATATCGAAAATCTTTTCAATATCAATAATGAAAGTGTAGGGTGCTACTACGACTATGAAAAAGATTGCTTGTACATCGTTGCCACAAACGGCGACGGAGCAGGCGGTTATGTAGTCCTTTTCAAGATTGAAAAAGGTAAATACGCGGGCAAAAAACTCGAAATGCCATTCTAATAAATTCTGTGTTATACGGCATCGTAAAACTGCTTAAGTTCGGCTATCACATCGTCGTAAAGAGAATCCCTATCCTTATCCTTATAACCGGTTCGTTCATAAAAAAAGTGCTGCGCCCTACATCTCGACGATTAGACTTCTTCGTAAAATACATCTTTTGAAAAATGCATGACATCTGAGGTAGCACAGATTTTAAAAATACGAATGGTCCAGGCAATTATCTTTATTCATCAATTTGAATTAGTTAGGAATCCTAACTACCTTTGAAGAGGTAATATTACCCAGAAGTAAATTAAAATACAACAAACATGTCAAAATCAGTTTTTTACCACGCAGGATGTCCCGTATGCGTCAGCGCAGAACATGACATCATCAATCTTCTAGGTATTGACAACGTAGAAGTCGTAAACATCGGAGAAGTGAGAGACCGGATAGAGGAAGCTGAAAAAGTTGGAGTAAAGTCAGTACCAGCTCTAGTAACACCGCAAGGAAATGTATTACACATCAACTTTGGCGCGTCTATCGAAGATGTAAAAGGTTAAAAGTTTGCCCCACTTAGATAGGATAACTATCTTTGAGGGGCATCTTTTATGAGTTAAAACAAAATCAGAACATCACAAAAATCAATAAAACATGCAAGTAGCGGTTTGGGATACCTACGTAACCAAAAAAGACGGAACAATTATGCACTTTGACATTATTGTTCCTGCAGAAATAACGGATACCTCTGTAATTTACGACTATGGGAGAGAGTACCTGAGAATCAAAAACCAAGAGGGTCAACCATTGACGTCACATGAATGCAAATTCTGCCATATAGAAAAAGTCAAAATCGAATGGCAAAATGAAATAAACAATAAAGGAGTTTTCATCTATGAAATGGAAAACTGTAAATAAACAATATATAGCATGAACAGATCTGATTTCGATCTGGAACAACAGAGCAAGAACATAGAAAGCAAAATTGTAGCTTCATTCGAAAGAATATCTCAATCTTTTCGCGTACTGCTGTGGCAACAAAGCAAAGAATTCACTTTGACACCCACTCAAATACAATTATTGATTTTTCTACTTCATCATGGTCCTGAAAATAGAAAAGTAAGCTACCTCGCTGAAGAATTCAACATGAGCAAAGCTACTATTAGTGACACAGTCAAAACATTGGAGCAAAAGAAACTCATTGTCAAAGAATATGGCGGATTAGACACAAGAAGCTACACCATCAATCTCACCGACAACGGGAGAAATATAGCCGAGCGGACATCCCTATTCACGAAGGAAATCAGAACACCTATCGATAAGTTGGACGATAAGAGCAAAGAAACCCTGCTATCCAGTCTACTGGAAATTATCGGTCATCTCAATAAATCTGGAATAATCAGCGTGCAAAGGATGTGTATCAGTTGCTCCTATTACCATTCAACAGATGACGGAACACATTTCTGTAGATTACTCAATCAAAAACTAGATACCAAAGACCTTCGGATAGACTGTCCTGAGCATCAAGCGAAAGCTGGGTAAGCAAAGGGATAAACGCCATCTTTGATAAGGATCAACTATCTCAAATCTGATGATTTACATCTAACATCTAAATGCTATCTTTGCGGTTTATTTTAATATCGGTTTATAGTGATCAACGTAAATAATGTCTCTGTGTCATTTGGAGGCACAACTCTTTTCAGCGATGTTTCATTTTCGATCAACGAAAATGACAAAATAGCGCTTATGGGCAAAAATGGAGCTGGTAAATCCACCTTGTTAAAAATTATTGCAGGTGCCGGCAAACCTACATCCGGTAATATATCAGGACCTAAGGATGCCATTATTGCCTACTTACCGCAACACCTACTCACCCAAGATAATATGACTGTCTTCGAAGAAACCTCAAAAGCGTTCGAAGAAGTCTATCAGATGCGCGATGAATTAGAGACACTGAATGAACAACTTAATATACGTACGGATTATGAAACCGACGATTACATGAAACTAATCGAACGGGTGTCCGAACTAAGCGAAAAATTCTACTCTATAGAAGAGACAAACTACGACGCAGAAGTTGAAAAGGTGCTCAAAGGATTAGGATTCGAACGTGCAGATTTCACCCGTCAGACCTCCGAATTCTCTGGAGGATGGCGCATGCGCATCGAATTAGCAAAAATACTCTTAAAAAAACCAGACTTAATTCTTCTCGATGAACCTACAAACCACATGGATATTGAAAGTATTCAATGGTTAGAGGAATTCTTGATCAATTCAGCCAAAGCAGTTATTGTCATCTCTCACGATAGAGCTTTCGTAGACAACATTACCAACCGTACCATCGAAGTTACGATGGGACGTATCTACGATTATAAAGCCAAATATAGTCATTATCTCGAGCTACGTAAAGATCGTCGTCTACACCAACTAAAAGCGTACGAAGAACAACAGCGCTTTATAGCGGACAACCAAGAATTTATCGATCGCTTTAGAGGAACCTATTCTAAAACGCTACAGGTACAATCTCGGGTCAAAATGTTAGAAAAACTCGAAATCATCCAGATAGATGAGGTCGATACATCAGCCTTGCGATTAAAATTCCCACCTTCTCCCCGTTCCGGACAATACCCCGTAATGGTAGAAGAACTAACTAAAAAATACGGTGAACATGTCGTATTTGAAAAGGCAGCGATGGTCATCGAACGTGGCGAAAAAGTAGCCTTTGTAGGCAAAAACGGAGAAGGAAAGTCAACCATGATTAAAGCTATCATGGGAGAAATTGACTTTGAAGGGTCCTTAAAAGTAGGTCATAACGCTAAAATAGGTTATTTCGCCCAAAATCAAGCAGCTTTACTAGACGAAGAATTAACCGTATTTGAAACTATCGACCAGATTGCAATAGGCGATGTTCGTGTAAAAATAAAAGACATGCTCGGTGCATTTATGTTCAGCGGCGACGACACCACCAAAAAAGTTAAAGTCCTTTCTGGTGGAGAAAAAACAAGACTTGCAATGATCAAACTGTTATTGGAACCTGTCAATGTCTTGATTCTAGATGAGCCAACCAACCATTTGGACATGAAGACCAAAGACATAATAAAAGATGCTCTTCAAGATTTTGATGGAACACTTATACTAGTTTCTCACGACAGGGATTTCCTGGATGGACTGGCAACCAAAGTATTTGAGTTTGGAAACAAACGCGTCAGAGAACATTTCGAAGACATCAAAGGCTTCTTAGAGTACAAAAAAATGAATAGTCTAAAGGAGATAGAGCGCTAAACTCATTTCCGTTCGGCACAATCTATTTGACCACTTATCAACACGCTTGATACAGTGGTCAAACTTTTTTACGACCCGCCCCTTAGCCCGACAGGCTATTCCGGCGCTAAATCTTAAGGGTTCAGTTTACGGTCTAACTTTTCCACCTTACGATACAACTCTTTAATTAGCTTATACTGTTCCTGCTGGGATTCATATAATCCCTTGATTTGCTCTTCAAGTAAAACGTCAAGTTTTTGATGGAGACTTCGTATCTCCAATTCTGCCTTTAAATTTACCAAGTAATCATTTTCCCCACGCATTCGATCTTTCTCCTCCTGTCTATTCTGGCTCATCATAATAATCGGGGCTTGCAATGCTGCAACACAAGAAAGGACAAGATTCATCAAAATAAAAGGATAAGGATCAAATTTATCGTCTGTCAGCGCAATTGTATTGTAAGCAATCCAAACTACGAGAATAACAATAAAAATGATAATAAAGCGCCAACTTCCCCCAAATTGTGCGACTTTATCCGATACACGTTGACCTCGGCTCAAAATCTCTTTCGGTGGATGAACCAACCGATCCACAATCAGAGCCTCCTCCACCATAGTCTGTTTAACTATCTCATGGAGTCTACGCACATTGTCATTATTTCTCTCGATAATAGCATCGAGTTCTTTACGATTGTTCATTTCTTATCTCTTATTTTAGATATAAAATTGGAGTATCCTTCCGAAGTCACCAAATAAAGATAATAATTTATTACAAAAAAACTTTCATGATGCCTTTGGATCAGCAACAGACATGAAAGTTCTTGATGGCCATTGAGTACAAACACTTTCAGAAAAAATAGGGCGCCGTTTATTAAGCGGCACCCTATTTTTAGCGATTCGCTTAACGTTAAGCAAAGGCCTTATCTCCTTTTTTGTACGGGAATTCACCATCGTATTTACCCGGTATCTTGACATAACGAAGCGATTTCGTACATCCAAGTTCCGAATTAAAAAAGCCTGTCAATGTCAATTGTTTGAACATCGTAAACCAGTGCGAAGGATCATTCTCTTCCGAGTGATAAAGCTCATTTTGTTTCACCTTATTTTTCTCACGGATTTCCTTTTGATCTTCCGATTGCTTTTTATTAAACTCGCCCGCCTCTTTATCAAGTACCGCCGCTATTGCTGTACGATCTTCAATAGATAGCTCTGCAAAAGGCTTCCCTTTAACTTCTTTCGCTTTAGTATCCAACGAAGCAAAGCCTTCGATAAATGCCTTTTGTTGCTTTTCCGTATAGCAATCTCTTACCATAACTGGAATAAAACTACCTACCCCAGCTTCTTTTGCCCCTGGAGTAGCCGTAGGTGGCAAAATAGCATCAGCCAAATCACCAAGTCGTTCAATAATATCTTTTTCAAAAAGACCTGCAACATCTTTTGATGCAGGCCGTGTACAGCCTTCTAAAAACAGATTAGCTCCAATTACTGAGCCTCCTAAAATCATGGCTACACGCTGTATTGCTTCTCTTCTATTCATCTCTCTTTATTTAAAAGGTATAGTTTACTTCCCAGCCTGGTCTATATGTGCGTTTTACAAACTGATTCGCTTCATCAAAATTTGTAACGCGCATATTATCGTTGTCCCAAAGCAACTTCAAGCTTCGACCAGGATATTTATTATCAATTTTTAAATCTGCACCGCGAATAGCAAGGTTAGCCATCAATAGTGCTTCCGTTAAAGGTCCTGCGATCTCAAAAGGTGAAGACATCTCCATATTAGCATACCCTGCCATGCAACCTTCCACCCATTGCGCCCAATGCCCATTAGCACCGTTGGCCACTCTTTGATATTTCTCCGCAACTTTTTTATGCTGCTTCGTTGTTGGTAATAACCGTGGATTAGCAGCATATGTATCGGCCAATACTTTCCCTTTCTTTCCAATAATCAGGATACCATTACCACCATCTCCAAATTTTTCATTCGCTCCCAATTCATCAGGTCTAGGCGGCTGTATACCACCGTCCATCCAATGTACTTTCACATCCCCCTTTGTTTTGGCTGTCTTCGGAAAAGTCATCGTCACCGAACTCGATGGAGGACAAGACTCTGGAAAATAACCGCGTTTGAATTCATCTACATACACCGAGCCCACACTAGCCTGAACATCCTTAACGTACTGAAGACCGTAAATACTGAATGGAGCCTCTAGGTTATGACACCCCATATCTCCCAATGCTCCCGTACCATAAGGCCACCAACCTCTCCAATTGAAAGGCACTAATTTGTCGAAATAATCCGTATGTGGGGCGGTTCCTAACCATTTGTCCCAATCTAAAGTAGAAGGTACAGAGCCCTTCTGAGCAGGCCAAGCTATACCTTGTGGCCATACAGGTCTATCCGTCCAAGCATAGATTTCGACCAAGTCACCAATAAGCCCTGCATCAATCCATTCCCGCATCTGCCGTACTCCATCTCCTGAGGCACCCTGGTTACCCATCTGTGTCACAACTTTATATTTTTTCGCGGCATGAGTCAGAGCCCGTGCTTCCCACACGTCATGAGCCAGTGGTTTCTGAACATACACATGCTTGCCCAACTGCATCGCTGCCAAGGCTTGAATAGCATGATTATGATCAGGCGTAGATACCGACACCGCATCGATATGTTGTTGCTCTTTATCTAACATCTCCCTAAAATCCGTATAAAACTTAGCCTTGGGAAACTTTTCAACAGAACCTTTAGCTCGCGCAGTGTCTACGTCGCATAAGTAAGCAATATTAGCCTTATTACTTTTAAAGATATTATTTACATCGGCTCCCCCCATACCTCCAACACCAATTGATGCCACCTGCAACATATCGCTAGGCGCACGAAATCCCTTACCTCCGAGCACATGCCGAGGAACTATGGTGATTCCAGCAGCAGCAACAGCTGCCTTTTTTATAAAATCTCTTCTACTCTCGTTGTTCATAATATAGTTTCTATCGGTATATTATAAGTTCCCTTTCTTAAGTTCAGTAACTGCAAAATCTACAGCGCGTGCCGTCAATGCCATATAGGTCAATGATGGATTAACACAGCCCGCAGACGTCATCGCTGCCCCATCAGTAACAAATACATTTGGCGCATCCCACACTTGGTTATTACCATTCAATACCGATGTCTTCGGATCTCTCCCCATACGAGCAGTTCCCATCTCATGAATCCCTTGACCTAAGCCATAAACATTATCATAAGTATTCACATCCTTCACACCAATACTTTCCAACATCTCTTTCATCTCATTCTGCATATCTCCACGCATCTTGATTTCATTATCTTTGATCTCCGCATCGATAGCCAGTGTAGGCAACCCCCATTTATCCTTATTATTCTTATCCAATTTGATATGATTTTCGTGATAAGGAAGCATCTCACCAAAAGCACCGAAACTTGCATACCAAGAACCAGGTTCGCAAATAGCATCTTTCCATGCTCCACCTACAGCCTCCTCTTCTACAGAGCCCGAAAAACGTCCTCTACCGGCTGCCCCTTGATAGCCAAATCCACGCACATACTCACGCTGCTTCGTATCCCCTTCCACATTCACAAAACGTGGGACATACAGACCTGTAGGGCGCCTTCCAAAGATATACTTATCTTCATATCCTTCCACAGTACCTCCTGCACCACAACGGAAATGATGATCCATCAAGTTATGCCCCAACTCACCACTACTACTACCTAATCCACCTTCCCAAACATCGGTAGCCGAATTCATCAACACCCAGGTAGAATTCATGGCCGAAGCACATACAAAAACAATCTTTGCATAATATTCATACGTTTGATTTGTCTCTGCATCTAAGATTTCAACTCCTTTCGCTTTCTTCGTGTCTTTGTCGTAAATGATTTTAGTAACAATAGAAAAAGGTCTTAAGGTAAGATTCCCCGTCTTTACAGCCGCAGGAAGAGTAGCCGATTGCGTGCTAAAATAAGCGCCAAAGTTACATCCCAACCAACATTGATTTTGAAATTGGCAATTGACACGTCCCTCATGAGGAACTGTGATATTAGCAGTACGTCCCATGATGAAATGACGCTTACCTCCATATTGCTGTTTTAAGCGGGCAGCTAGATCTTTCTCCACAATATTCATCGGCATAGCTGGCATATAATCGCCATCTGGTAATGATGGCACCCCATCTCGACTACCTGATATACCAGCAAATTTTTCTGCATAGCTATACCAAGGTGCGATATCTTTATAACGAATTGGCCAATCTACACCATGTCCATCTTTTAAATTCGCCTCAAAATCCAGGTCTCCTAAACGATAAGACTGTCTTCCCCACATCAATGAGCGACCACCTACATGATAACCTCTATACCAGTCGAAGCGCTTAATCTCCGTGTAAGGACTCTCCTTTTCATTGACCCAGTAATCGAGATTTTTCTCGTTCAATGGATAGTCACGCTTTAACACTGGATGATCTGCGATCATCTCTTGAGTTCTTCCACCAGCGTGGGCAAATTCCCAAGGATGCTTGTTTGCAGCCACATAATCTTTAACGTGTTCGATATTTCGTCCACGCTCCAACATAATAGTTTTAAGTCCTTTTTCGGTTAACTCCTTTGCTGCCCATCCACCACTTATACCTGAACCTATTACAATAGCATCATATGTATTATTCTCTACCATGACATTTCAATATTTTTATTTAACAAATTCTCTCTCTTTTACAAACTAAACTTCATTCGTTGCTCCTACCTTCTCATCTTTAAAGAACAACATAAAAATGATCATTACAACAAAAGCAATACCCGCCGGAATAATCCAGGTCTGCTGCCAAAAAGCAGCAACATCAGTCTCTTGCAATCCTTTGTACATCTCGCCTACATAACCAGCTACCCAAAAACCGATAAGCTGTCCTACACCGTAAGTCGCTAGCGTAATCAGGCCTTGTGCAGCACTTTTATATTTCTTTCCAGCTTTACTATCGGTATAAATCTGTCCCGACACGAAAAAGAAATCATAACAGATACCATGTAAAGCAATTCCTAAAATCAACATATAGGACAGTTCATCTGCATTCCCGTAAGCAAATAACAAATAGCGTAGCGCCCAAGCCAACATACCTACAAGAATTGTCTTTTTAAATCCAAACCGTGTAAAGAACAAAGGCAAAAGCAATAGAAACCCTACTTCCGAAATCTGACCGATAGTCATCTTCCCTGTAGGATTCTCTAATCCGATTTGATCTAAAAATGGGTTTGCATTTTGGTAATAGAAAGCCAAAGGAATACATATCAATATAGAAGCGATAAAGAAAATCAAAAAATTCTTATCCTTTAACAATTTGATCGCATCCAATCCGATAATTGAAGCAAAAGAAGGCTTTTCATCCGCCGATGCTTTTACAGGTGGTGTTTTTGGTAAGAAAAATGAAAACAGCCCAAGTACTAGAGAGGCTACTCCAGCCATCAAGAATGTATTTTTCAAAGCCCCTTGGCCTGAAGCATCAGCATTGTCCCATTTAAACAAATAGCTAATAGACAAGCCTGCAACAATCCAGCCTATCGTCCCCCAGATACGAATAGCTGAAAACTGCTTCTCCGGATTAGACAACTGTCTAAATGAAACCGAATTCACCAAAGACAGCGTCGGCATATACAAAATCATATAGGACAATACGTAAGGATAAAAAACAGTTACATCCGAAGATTGATACATCTGATACATAAGGACTGCACCTACTAAATGTAATATCCCAAGTATTCTCTCTGCATTGAAGTATCTATCTGCAATCATTCCAATAATAAATGGAGCAATAATAGCCCCTAGCGATTGCGTAGAAAAAACGTTCGCTATTTCAAATTGACTTGCATTCAAGTTTTTGATGAGAAATGTCCCCAATGTAACAAACCATGCTCCCCAAATAAAAAATTCGAGAAACATCATAAAAGATAGTTTAACTTTCGTAGTTGAATTCATAAGTTTAAGTAATTAGAAATTATCGACCTCCCTATAAGCCTTAACTAGAGCATCTTCCCCTTCCTTCCCCCCTTTGGACATACCATGTTCCATCCCCACGACGCCTTTGTATCCCTTATTATAAAGCCATTTAAACACATTCTTATAATTGATTTCTCCAGTCGTTGGTTCTCTACGACCAGGGTTATCCCCTACCTGTATATAAGCGATCTCACTCCAACATTGATCCATCAGGTTAATCAAATTACCCTCATTTTTTTGTTGGTGATAAGCATCATATAAAATCTTACAGGATGGGCTATTAACCGCTTTACATATTTCATAAGCTTGATCTGTAAAGCGTAAAAACAAGTCAGGAGTATCACTCAGGGGCTCTAAAACCATCGTGATACCATGTGGTTCGAGTAGCTCTGCCCCACGCTTCAGTCCCTCAATTACGTTAGCGGTCTGTACGCCAAGAGGAAGACGCCGCTCATAATCGCCAGGTACTACAGTAATCCATTTCGCATTAACCCGTTTAGCTACTTCAATAGACTCACGGCAACCTTTTAAAAATATATCGACGTGCTCTTGTTTGCCAGCAGCCAGGGTATTCGCCCCATTACCACCTTTAGGTACAACAAAAACGCCCATACGCATATTCAATTTCGCTAGAAGCGCTCCAATTTTTGCTTGTTCATCAGGAGTTCTTCCCACCATTCCGTTGTCTTCAATACTACGGAACCCAAGATCATGCATATACTTTATCTCATCAAGAAAGCTCTTTCCTGCGCTTGAGGCAAACATCCCCTGATGCGGCGCATAGTCAAGTTTGAAAGTAGCACCAGCGCCATTTTTCACTACCGTTGACGAAGCATTCGTCACAGAAGGAGCAAATAGGCTACTACCAACTATCAATCCTGAGTTTTTCAAAAAATCAGATCTTTTCATTATTTAATTACAAGGTTTATTCGTTGATTAATTAATAAATATAGTTATTAAATCCCGAGCTTTGCAACTCTTTAAAAGTATTACCATCAAAATAAACAATATACACCTCTATCCCCTTACGCTTATTAGCAAACGCTATAGCTTCACGCGGTGACATGCTCATAAAATAATTGTCCAACGCATCGGCCTCCATAGCCGTTTTGGCAATAACTGTAGTACTCACAATAGTACTTTCCAAGGGCTGCCCTGTAAGGGGATTCATATGATGCGATATCATCTTTCCTCCAATATTACGCTGACGCTCATAAGTACCAGAACTGGTGATTGCATTATTTTTTAACCTCACCTTAAGCACCTGTCCACCGCTGATCCCATCCGGTCTGTATATCTCCACGACAAATGAACCATTAGGTTTCTGCCCCAGAGATCTAATCTCACCACCCAGCTCAACTAAAAAGTTTTTTACCCCCCTACTTTTTAGATGTTCAGCAAGCACATCCACAGAGTATCCCTGCGCAATACCATTTAAATCAATTGACACATTCTTTTCAAGTTTCGTCAGGCGGTTACCTTTAATACGCAGTTTGTTCATACCGATAATCTGCCTTACACTATCGACCTCCCTAAGACTCGGCGCCGCCCGAGCTCCACCGACACCAAATCCCCAAAGCTTAACCAATGGATAGACCGTAATATCAAAATAGCCGGAAGTTTCTTTATAGGTCTTCATACTAGCATCTATTACCTTTTTCATATGCCTATCCATAACAACCTGCGAGGTATCTGGATGGTTAAACTGACAAATCGTAGAAGACATATCGTACAAAGACATAGATCGGTCAATTACACCCAGGATACTATCGACTTCACTTTTAAGGACTTCCTCCTTATCCGCATAATATTTAATTTGATAGGTAGTTCCTTGTGCCTTACCCGATAAAACATAGGGATGTTGTCCATAAGCACAACACCCCCACGCAAAAAAAATTATAGAAAAAAAATATCCACGGATATAAGCGTACGTTGAAAAACACAATAGTAGTCTGTGGATATTTAAAAGAGCCATTATAATAGTCTATATATAGATCTGTGTATTAATTCCAGGTACGGCAACCGGGTATAAACCATTTTCATCTGGAAGAGGCTTTGGAAGAGCATCCCAAGCATAACGATCTGGCATAATATTGATATTCGACTGAATAGCCTGATCCCATTTAATCACTTTTCCAGTATAACATGCTAAACGACCAATAATACCTGTCAAAGTACTGTATGCCCCGTACTCCGCATTATCAAATTTATATTCGCCATTAGCAATAGCTGCAAATAATTCAACATGCTCTTGACGGTAAGGATTAGGATTTCCTTTAGCATCGTGACGATATATTTCATTCCCTTTAGCATCCCATAACACAGCCTGGTTGCCTGCCGACAAATAAACTCTCCCCTTGGTTCCTTGAAAAGTTTCATCTACACGGTTATGCGTACCTTCATAGTGACGACATTGGCTATACACTACTGAACCATCATCATATGTCATTTCAATAGCAAAGTTATCGTAGATTTCACCGTAGTCTTTACCTGTACGATGTGCTTGCGATCCCGTCCCTTCAATAGATACCGGATACTTACCCTTCACCCAATTTGCGATATCAATATTATGTACGTGCTGTTCTACAATATGATCTCCACACAACCAGTTAAAATAATACCAGTTGCGCATTTGGTATTCCATTTCAGTCTGTGTTGGCTTACGCGGACGAACCCACACACCGCCACTATTCCAATAGACCTGACCAGCTACCACATCACCGATAGCACCGTCTTGAATACGCTTTATAGCTTCACGATAATTTGTCTGATAGCGACGTTGCAGCCCCACTACAACATTTAATTTTTTACGCTTTGCTTCAGCAGCAACTTCGAGTACCTTACGGATACCTGGAATGTCTACAGCAACAGGTTTCTCCATAAAAACGTGCTTACCTGCCTTTATAGCCTCTTCAAAATGCATCGGACGGAATCCCGGAGGAGTCGTCAAAATCACCACATCAGCATCTTTAATAGCTGCTTTATAAGCATCAAATCCAACATACCTACGACTCTCAGGAATATCCATTTTAGCCGCATATTTCTTCTGTAAATTGGTATAAGCAGAATCCAGGTTATCCTGAAATGCGTCCGCCATAGCTACAATTTTGATATTCTGACCAGACTCTAATGCATCGACAGCGGCACCGGTTCCTCGACCTCCACAACCAATTAATGCTACCTTGATAACATCAGTCCCTGCCGCAAATATAGAGCTAACGGGAGCCGCACTCATAGCAGCGCCTCCTGCAATGATTGAAGTAGACTTTATAAAATCTCTCCTATTGAAACTATTCATAGTTTTAACTATTTATAACTGGTAAATAAAATTATTAAAAATCTTCTATCGGAGCTTTATCATAATAGCTCATAATCTCTTCGTGAGAAGGCACTTTTACGGGACGAACCAGGCGCATACCTACAAAAGGCGCCTCCGGGAACCACCAGTTCGACTTAGGCATCTGAGGGTCCAATTGTTTCCATATCGGATCCGAAGCTGATCTAGCAGAAGAGCGTAAATCCTTTACTGTACTATTAAACGCACCACCCCGTACCACATGTGGGTACAATTCAGTCGGCACCACCACAGGGTTGTCAGACACTTTGCCCGAGCGCCCCTTATACGTATCCACTAGATATTGATCGTAGGTCCACTCAGAAACATTCCCTAACATGTCAAACAGTCCAAATGCGTTCGGTTTCTTTTCACCTACCTTATGCGTATGCTCATCACTATTCTGTCCATACCAAGCGTAATCTCCGATTTTGGAAACCTCTTTACCAAAGAAATAATCATCTTTTGATCCCGCCCGACATGCATATTCCCATTCCGCCTCTGTTGGTAATCTATAAAATACCCCAGTACGTTTATAAAGCCATTTACAAAATTGAATAGCATTATAGTGCGTCATTGCCAACGCAGGGTGACCTTCCTTCCCCATGCCAAATGTCATATCTAAATAAGGTTTGGTAGGGCGGGTTACGGCATCGACATCCGTGGGAACAGAACCCTCAGTCTGCTTCGATTGTTCATAATCCTTATACAGAAACGGCTCGTATATATCCCATGTAACCTCGTAAGTACCCATCCAAAAGGGAGCTATCTTAACTTGATGCACAGGTTGCTCTTCCGGATGAGCAGAATTATTACTTCCCATATCGAAAGTCCCGCCAGGTATGGCTTGCATCGAAAACGAAAGCGAGGTACCTTTTATTTCTTGAATGTAGTTTTTGTGGTCCTTATTTTGGGCTACAACGATGGTCCCGCTGAAAATAAGAACTGCAGAAAAAAGTCTCTTCATGTGTATCACAAGGGGTTTATAAGCTAATTGCCTTTAATGTTTTAATAAAGGTAAAAGTAAAATCAAATTTTAACCCCTATTCTCTATAACATTTATGTTACAGAAGTGTAATAATTACACTATGCCATAAAAATGAAAGAATTAACCCCAATAAAATACTCAGGCCGATAATGGTATTCGCCAATTTAGAATTAAGACCAAAATTCTGAATAACAATACCAGAAGCGACCAAACTTGGCATAGCCATTTCGAAAACCGACACCTGAAAAAAAACACCTTTCCACCCCATCGCGAAAGCAATCAGAAGCGCCACCGCTGGAGCAAATAGCAATTTATAGAACAACGAGATACTTATAGCTTTCACTTCTTTATGTATACGCTGGAAGTGCAATTGCAGACCTATCGAAAACAAGGCTAAGGGACTTACTGTAGCTGCTAGACTAGAAAAAAAAGCTTCAAAATGCGCATGCTGCAATATATCCTGAAAAACCAATGCAATCATAGCAGCTAAAAATGGAGGAAAAGTTACTATTCGTTTCAAAATAAGTCGCCATTTATGGCTCGAATCAAGCTTCGAGGTTCTCGTATTTGTGGCCAAAAGCACAGCAAAAGAAGAAAGCACGAAAAAAGTAGCTTGATCACTAACTACTCCCACTTTCAGCTGCTCACTACCAAAAAAACTAATGATAAGCGGAAAACCAACAAAAGAGGTATTACTTAATCCCGATACAATAATCAGCGTAGTCAGCGTTCTGGATGAAAAGCGCATTCTGTATTGAATGATTTGAAAAAACAAATACGAAAGCCCGAAGATAAAAAAAGGCAATAAAGCCGTAAAAAGATAACCTAAATTCCAATCAATCTTTGGAATATATAAAAGTGCAATAGCAGGCAATCCGATATAGATTATCCAATTATTAACAATCTTATAGCTATCTCTCGTAGCTAATTTAAAGCGACGAAACAAAAAACCTACAAACAGACAAACAACTATAATGAAAAAGTTAACCATTCAGCACAGGATTAGTTATAATTTAATAAATTTGCCCAAATTTATAACTTGATATTTAATTATCCATCATCTTGAAAACTAAATTCCTCGTCATCCTTTTAGGATCATTTTTACAAGCAAATTTAGCATGGGCTCTAACAGATACATTGACAACTACCCCAATTAAGAATTCATTGATAATAGAAGCCGAAATTGAAAATGGAGGAATTTTGGCCACAGGAGAGTTAAAAAACACAACTTTTAAAGACGCTTATTACAATGGCTTCAACCTTAAAGTCGGATGGAAAATGAATGCCAAAAGTGACCAGTATTTCAAACTGTATAACAACCCAACATATGGAATAGGTTTTTACAGCAGTACATTCAACAATGATATCGTAGGCAGTCCGTATGCTATATATGGTTTTGTTCAAACGCCCTTTGGCAATATAAATAATGAAAAATGGTCTTTTGACTACCGTATTGGATTAGGTTTATCAGGCAATTTCAAACCCTACGACCCAGAAAACAACCCATTAAATCTCGCTATCGCAACCAAAAATAATGTTTATATCGACTTTGGAATTCGTAGTCAATACAAATTATCCCAAAAATTTAAAGCAGGTGTAGGCTTATCCTTTCACCACTTTTCCAACGGGGCGCTAAAGCTGCCCAATAAAGGAGTGAACCTGTTCCCATTAACAGCTTCCATCACCTACCAACCCGACGGAAAATCATACAAAAAGGACACCAGTAGCCTAGAGCCTTATCCTAAAAAGATACTCTACCATATTAATATCGGTGCAGGTCTGAAGCAAGTCGCTCGTGATATGGATCAAAAGTTCTTTAAATCTACACTAAGCATGTATGCTAGTAAGCACGTAAGCTACAAATGGAGGATTGGAGGAGGTGTAGATATTTTCTACTCAGACTCCGGAAACAATGAAGAAATTGCAGAAGATAAGACCGGAAAACTTAGTGCAAAACTATCAGGAGGACCAGCTTTCTACTTGGTACACGTTCTAAACAACGATCTAGTACTTAATGGAAATGTAGGTTACTACATTCATAACCAGTCTTTCAATGGCGAAATAAACAAGATATTCTTGAGAGCAGGATTCCGTTACTACGTATACAAAAACATCAATGCAGGGATATCTATAAAAGCCCATAAAGGCAAAGCGGACTTTATAGAATGGACAGTAGGTTATACATTTAACAGATAATGTATAACCTAGTCCTCATTCAATTATAGTTTATCAAGACCTTTTTCTACGGCCTTACTAATACTTTTTCCAAAATCCTTATCAACAGTGATATAGCCCGGATAAAAAACATTTGTATTACCGATCTTAATAGAAGGCTTTATTTTAAGGGCAAAGAAGCCATTAATTTTTCTCGTAAAAATATCATTCAGAACCTTATCAAATCCCTGTTCCTTTGCTACACCAAAGATATTAGCTGAAAAACTCAAAGGAACCACCATACTTTGACCATTAGACAGGTTTATATTTTCATTCACAGATCCCTCAAATAAAGGCTTTCCTCCCATCTCAATAATATATTTAAACTCATTGATCTTTGTTACAGTAGTGGTCGGGTTACTAATTTTGAGGTTTACCCGAGCCTCCAAAGGAAGATCCTGACGTAACAGCGCCATCGCGATTCCTGGAAGACTTGCCAAAGAAACCCCTCCGCCTGTCTGATATGAATTAATATCGCGTCCAGCCAGCCGCATCTGGTCAACCGACTCTACGCTATAATTAAATTTACTCAATGCCTCGACTTGGGCCTTTTGGTTAATAGCGCAGCTCGACAACAGTAATACGGTGAGCAACAAAAACACTGTTTTAAATTTATTCATTTCTTTACTTTTTTAATTTCCCAAAGTTATACACTATTCCCAATGTAAAAATAGAATTTCCTGCTTTTAGGTAAGAATTATTTACAAATCCGATATTAAACCCCGTCGTATACTGAAGTTGCAATCCCTTTAACAACTCCATGCGTGTAAAGAATACCGGTTCGATAAAAATATTCTCCTCTTTCGGACTTTCGAACCCATTGATACTAAAACCTGTCATACCTATTCGACTGGCTCGAATAGCTGTCCCATAATTCAATTCTCTCTTGGCTCCAAATAAATTCAACTTTCTCTTCGTCGTAGACGAATAATTTACCTGAAGAAACACTTTATCAAAATCCATCTTCCTGGACTCCACAACATCAAAACCATGAATAGATGCACGTTGATCCGTCTCTCTCGAGTTACCGACACCATATCCGCCATAAATTTCCAGAACCTGTCTTTTCGATTTTCCGATCTGCGTAAAATACCCTACAGCACCTTCAGCCAACCATTGTCGGAAATGAGTATTGGATTTTGAACCATTATTAACTGACGAAGCATTTCCGATCAAGGCAATATGATTGGTAAGAGAGACCCCAGCAGTTCCAGAAATATTACCCTTCAGATTGGCATGCCCCGACAAATATCCTTCGCCTTGGCTTCTAAACATAGGCGTTGCAGGTACATTAGGCATATAAATGGAGCTACATCCAAAGAAGATCAAAGGAACAAATAAAATCAGAGCAGGTATGATATGATGAGTCTTGAACATAACCTGCACTACCTAAACAATCATGCCAATTTTTGTGAAACCACGATCTTATAAAGCATAAAAAAGTCCTTGAATTATTTCCAAGGACTCTCTTTTTTATTTTACAAGCTTAATTAGAAGAAATTTCTTCCGTTTCTGGAGCTTTATCAATCAGCTCCATAAACTGATCTAATTTTGGTGTAATAATAATCTGCGTACGTCTATTCCTAGCTTTGCCATTCGCCGTCGTATTATCAGCAATTGGATTATACTCACCACGTCCTCCTGCAGTCAAACGCTTCGGATCTACGCCGTAAGAAGTTTGTAAAGCCTGAACAACAGAAGAGGCACGTAACGTACTCAAGTCCCAATTGTTACGGATATTTGGTTTAGAGATAGGATCTGTATCCGTATTACCTTCAATCAACACATCGTAGTCTCTGTAATCCTGAATAATCTTAGCGATCTTACTCAATGTCTCTCCAGCTTTATCAGACACCTCATAGCTACCCGATTTATAAAGCATATTATCTGACAATGAAATATAAACTACACCTTTCAATACCTGCACATCAACATCCTTAAGTTCTTCGCGACTTAAAGAACGAGTCAGATTATTTGTCAGCACCATGTTAAGCGAATCACTTTTATTTTTCGTATTAACCAAATGTTGTATATACTTATTGGATGCATTAATCTCATCAACTAGCTTAGAAATATTGACATTTCCTTGGGAGTTTTGAGCAATACTATTATCCAATGTAGCTTGCAGCTTAGCATAGGCTTCCTTAAGAGAAGCATTGTTCTTCCGTTCATACTCCAACTGATCTTCCAGACTCTTGATCTTTGCGCGACTTTCAGCAAGATCCATTTGTCCTTTTTGATACAGCTCAGCAAGATCCTTATGTTGGGTTTCTAAGGCTAGATACTTCTTATTACTCACACAGCTATTCATTACAATCCCACCCAATAATATCGTAATTGGCAAAATGCGTTTTTTATACATCATATCTTTATAAATTTGATAAATACAAGATAGCAAATAAAGTGCCTTAGTTTTGTTACAAATAGTTAAAAAAATAGATTATCCTACTTTCCCTCTTGGAGGATATGCTTACAGATCTCTCCAACCAAGCCAGGTCCTTCGTAGATAAAACCAGTATACACCTGAATCAAGGAGGCTCCAGCATTAAGTTTTTCAATCGCATCTGCGCCAGAATGTATACCGCCTACTCCTATAATAGGAAAAGCCTGATTCGATTTTTGGGACAGATAACGAATAACTTCAGTAGAACGGTTAGTTAAAGGCTTTCCACTCACTCCACCAGCCTCACTCAGCAATTCCTTCGAACTACGAAGCCCCTCTCTAGAAATAGTCGTATTCGTCGCTATTACCCCCGCAATTTTCGTTTCAGTAACAATCTCTACAATATCATCCAATTGGCTATTCGTCAGATCCGGTGCTATTTTTAACAGAATCGGTTTAGGTTTAGGTTTTTCCAGATTAAGCTGTTGTAGTGTATCCAAAATTCGCATTAATGGCTCCTTTTCCTGTAGATCACGTAGTCCCGGCGTATTCGGCGAACTAACATTTACAACAAAATAATCCACATAATCGTACAAAGCATGAAAACAATAAATATAATCGTTTACAGCTTCCTCGTTCGGAGTGATTTTATTTTTCCCAATATTACCTCCGATTATAACTCCCTCCCTATCTTTTAGATGTTTCAATCGACCGGCAGCCACATCAGCTCCCTGATTATTAAATCCCATCCTATTGATTAGTGCCTCATCATTAACCAATCTAAACATCCGAGGTTTATCATTGCCTGGCTGAGGTTTTGGGGTTACTGTTCCGATCTCGATAAAGCCAAAACCAAATTTGGCCATATCCTCAATATATTCTGCATTCTTATCAAATCCAGCAGCCAATCCTACAGGATTCTTAAATTTGAGACCAAAAACCTCACGCTCCAAACGAGGATCAGACACACTATAAATAGATCGAAGCAAAGCTTTGGCTCCCCAAATCTTTGAAAAAGTCTTAAGTCCTCCTGTCACTGTATGGTGCGCCTTCTCGGGATTCATCGAAAAGAAAATCGGCTTTACTAATTTATACATGGCATTTTATAAAAGTCATTGAAGATAATTTACCAAACAAAGGATTTAAAATCGCATTTGGCTTATCTGTGCAAAGGTAGAAAAGAAGCAGAAATAATCACTACTTTTGCTAGTGAAATATCTATAGCTCGCATTAAACTAATACTAGAGCACTAAAACTTGGATATTCCGTATGACTTTTAAAAGTCAAATAGTACACATACGAAATGATATCAATAAACAATTTAACATTTGAAATAGGCTCTCGAGCGTTGTATGACGAGGCCAACTGGCATATCAAACCAGGAGACAAAGTAGGGTTAATCGGGGCAAATGGCACCGGAAAATCTACTTTATTGCGATTAATTGTCGGGCAATATACACCGACATCAGGAAGCATTTCTATGGCTAAAGATCTAAAGATAGGCTACCTAAATCAAGATTTGCTATCATATCATTCAGACAAAAGTATTTTACATGTAGCGATGGAGGCATTCGAGCGTCAAAATCAACTGCATACAGAAATTGAGAAGCTACTTCATAAACTAGAGACTGATTATTCAGATGATATCTTAAATAAACTGAGTGACAAACAAATGGAGTTTGAGGCATTGGACGGCTATAGCATTGAGTTTCGTGCACACGAGATTCTTGCTGGTCTTGGCTTCTCCGAAGAAGAACAGAAACGTCCATTAGCTACCTTTTCAGGAGGCTGGCGTATGCGGGTTATGCTTGCTCGTATTTTATTACAAACTCCCGACATTCTACTACTAGATGAACCTACAAACCATATGGACTTACCCTCTATTAAATGGCTCGAGGGATACTTACAGGCTTTTGAAGGAGCGATTGTTATTGTTTCGCATGACAGGTATTTTCTAGATCGTATTATCAAGAAAACAGTAGAATCTAGAAAAGGTAAGTTGACGCTCTATGCCGGCAACTACTCATTTTACCTCGAAGAAAAAGCGCTACGTAGTGAAATACAGGCTGGTCAGTTTAAAAATCAGCAAGCAAAAATTAAACAAGAGGAACGCTTAATTGAACGTTTTAGAGCCAAGGCCTCCAAAGCCAAGATGGCACAATCGCGAATTAAAGCTTTGGACCGCATGGAACGCGTAGAAGATGTCGATGATGATAATCCTACGGTCAATTTCAAATTCAAATTCTCAAAACCCTCTGGTCGCCATGTGATCACCTTAGAGAATGTGTCAAAATCTTATCCAAATTTAGAAATACTTCGTAACACAGATGGTATTATTGAAAAAGGCGATAAAATTGCGCTTATCGGTGCCAACGGAAAGGGAAAATCGACCTTGCTTCGTATTGTCGCTGGTGCAGACAACGAGTTTGAAGGAAAGTCCGAACACGGCCACAATGTGTCACAAACTTTTTTCGCACAGCACCAGCTCGAAGCATTACACCTCGAGAACAGCATTATCGCCGAAATGCAAACTTTTGCACCTAAACACACAGAAACAGAATTACGTTCTATACTAGGCTGTTTTCTATTTACAGGCGATGATGCCTTTAAAAAAATAAAAGTACTATCAGGTGGTGAAAAATCACGTGTAGCATTAGCTAAAGCATTAACTGCGGACGCCAATTTCTTAGCCTTAGATGAGCCGACGAATCACTTGGACATGCAATCGGTCAATATTCTAATTCAAGCACTTCAGCAATACGAAGGCACCTTAATTGTTGTATCACACGATCGGTATTTTTTAGACCACGTAGCGAATAAGATATGGTATATTGAAGATAAGCAAATTAAAGAATACCCAGGCACCTACCAAGAATATGAAGATTGGAATGCAAAACGAGTCATCAAACCCGAGGAGAAAGCGCCTGTAAAAAAGATAGAGGAAGAAGCTCCAAAGAAAACAAAAACATCTGCTCCTTCTGAAGACAAGTTCAAATTAATAAGCAAAAAAAACAAAGATCTTTCGATCTTAGAACAAAAAGTTGCAGATAAAGAAATTCAAGTTAAATCGCTCGAACTCGAATTGGCGAATGAAGAAGTGTACAGTGATGAAATCAAATTGCGTGAATGCACACGTAATTACAATTCAGCAAAAGCAGAGCTAGAACAGCTGCAAACGGAATGGGAAAAGATAGCCGAAGAAATAATCGAATTAGAAAATTAAGCCAAGCTGCTCTATTTATTCTTCATGAAGAATAAATAGAGCAGAATTAATTCAGCTGCATGCCTTCTCTCTTAATAATCGGAATACCGAAATAAAATTCCAGTATTCTTGTACGGAACAGATAATCATATTTTGTTCTTAACAGATCTGACTGGGTATTTACTAAAAGAGTCTGTGATTGGTTGTAATCAAAACCTGTTGCCATTCCATTTTCATAACGTTCTTTGGTATAGCGAAAAGCTTCTTCCCGTGCTTTCAACATTTCCTTCGTTGCTAGGTATGTTTCCAATGCTCCTTTAGCATCTGCATAGGCCGTGTATATATTGCGTTCTAGATCCAGCTCAGTCTGCGCTAGCGCTAATTTACTTTTATCTAAATTCACTTTAGACCTTGTGACATTGTTACGGATCAAAAAGCCATTAAAAATGGGCACATTTAACTGAAGTCCGAAATTATGTCCTTTGTACAAGTCAAACTGTTCAAAGAATGAAGGCGGGTTCTTTACACCACCTTGCCCATCGGGAACCTTAGCATAAGAAACACGTGAACTGAAACCGTAAAAACCTGTAAGTGATGGCAAATGCGCTCCTTTAGCAATATCAATATCTTTTTCAGCTATTTTCACATTGTTTTCTGCTATTTTCAATTCGGTTCGCTCATTCTTGGCTTTCCTATAAATAGATTCAGGCCCCTCTAATAAAATAGCACTATTCTGAAAATCATATTCCACATCAGCAATCTCAAAATCCTTAAAATCTTTCATCTGAAGTAGTTGAGCTAAACTCATTTTCGCAATAAGCAGTGCATATTCGGCTTCAATAATCCGCTGTTTGTCTGTAGCAACAGTAGCTTTCATATCAAACAAATCTCCACGCGGAATCATGCCAGCATCAACCAAAACCTCCGAACGCAACAATTGCAAACTATCAGCATTAAATTGTTCCCTCTGAACTTTTACAGTTTCTTTGTTGAACAGAACCTGCAAATAAGCATTCACAACATTCAGTGCTACATCTTCTTCCATTTTAAGATGCTGATATTGGGAAGAAATGAGTGCCAACTTAGACTTCCTGAAGCGGTTTTGATTCTGCATTCCTTTAAAAATATCAACGCCTAAAGATGCCCCCATTGAAGTAAACTGTGTAGTTTGATTTTCTAAGATCCCTGTAGTAATATTGGTGTTTAGCCCCCTATTCCAAGAATGTGAAGCACTCGCATTTACATTTGGCAAAAAACTTCCGAAAGCATCTTTTTTATCAATCTCCGCAAGCTTGTTATCCAGTTCTATCTGTCCAATTGAAACATTATTTTCGATTGCGTATGACACACATTCTTCCAACGTCCATTTCTTTTGGGCGAATGCATTGTGTCCAAAAAAAAGACAAACAACAGCAATTATTTTTGATACAATCTTCATATCTTAATATTCAACATATTCTGTTATGGTTATTTTTTTTAGCCCAAGGAATTTACTTCTTAACCTGATTCCAAACCTTGATCTTGTCATCTTTAGAAATCCCATTCTTAATTTCAACATAAATACCATCACTTACCCCTAATTGTACATCCCTACGTTCAAATTTTTGCGGGGCAACTTCGATTTCAACAAAGGACTTTTTAGTTTTTTCATCATATTGTACCAAACCTTCCTTAAGCGCAAGTACATCATCTACACTTTCTAAAATAATAGAAGCATTAGCACTTAATCCCGAACGAATAAATGTAGTATCCTTGTTGATGAGATTTCCTTTTATCGGAAACTGCATTGCCCCATTCTCATTCACTCCTTTAGGTGCGATATAATCTAAAACTGCATTGAACTTTTTGTTTTCAATTGCACCGACAGTTATTTCCAAAGGAAGCCCAAGCCTAATTTTTCCAACTTCTGCTTCATCCAGTTTCCCTTCAAAAATCATATTACTGACATCAGCCAAACTTGCAATAGTAGTTCCTTCGTTAAAGTTATTTGCCTCGATTACCTGATTTCCTTTTTTTACAGGAACATCGAGCACCATCCCCGACACAGTAGACCGAATTCGGGTCTGCGCAATATTCGCGAGCCCAGATGTTGTACCTGTTCTAATAATTTCTGCACTCTGCTGTAATGAACTGTAAGTTTGCTGCGCCTGTTTGAATGTAGTCTGAGCAGCATCAAAATCGTTTGCTGAAATAACACCTTTGTCGAAAAGTATTTTCTGACGTTCAAATACCCGCTTTTGGTTTTCAAGATCTATTTTCGCAGTTTGAATTTGATTGTTAACCTGATTTAAACTAGAGACATTCGGTACTACTTTGATATTAGCAATCAAGTCACCAGACTTGATATAATCACCAGCCTCCACATAAACCTCATCTATGATTCCTGAAATATTAGGTTTGATCAAAACCTCTTCTTTCGGATTGATATTTCCGGTAGCGACCGTACTTTTGGAAATAGAACGGATTTCAGCCTGAGCAGTTTCGTAAATGACATCGGGCTGCTTATTCTTAAGATATAACCAAGCCAAAGCACCTACAAAAGCAATTGCTAAAAAAACTAAAATTGAAATCGTACAGCCTTTTTTCATCTTATATTTTCTATTATTAAAATTTTATCTCTTTATTATTCATTTAATACACCTATTCCTCTCTTAAAGCATCGATTGGTCTTACTTTCACCGCAGTAATAGCTGGTATTAACCCGGCTAAAAGTCCAGCTAAGACCAATATCAGTAAAGCAATAACTACTACACCTAAATTTACGCTTGGATTTACAATTGGGATACTATCTGCATTGGGTGCATTTTCAAGCCCCAGGTTAATGACACTTAGTACAAACGAAGCAAAAATAATCCCCGCCATCCCCGAGATAAGCGATAACACGACCGATTCAGTTAGAATCTGCTTTATTATAGTCAAAGGAGTTGCCCCTAAAGCTCTTCTTATACCTATTTCCTGTGTCCTTTCTTTTACGATGATCAGCATGATATTTACAATCCCGATGATACCAGAACCCAAAATAAAAATTCCTACAATAAATGAAACAGCAGTTAGGATAGAAAACAACCCATTTATCTTTTTAAATTCGGCATACAAATCAAAATGGCCAATCGCCCGATCATCGTCTGGATTTATATTGTGTCTTTGCTTTAACAGATCGAAAATACGACTCTTGATTTCCGTTATTGGCAACTCATCTTTTGCCGTAATGGCCATCCAGCCTACGACTTCACCATAATTAAAAGCTTGCTGAAAAGTAGTAAAAGGTATAAAAACCTGCTTCTGACCTTCCTCTGCACTACCACCTACATTGGAAATACTCTTGTAAACACCTACCACCATAAAGTTTACCCCATGCACTTTTATATAAGAGCCCAGAACTTCCTCACCTGCCGTATACAGTTCTCTTATTACGCCTTCACCGATCACCGCAACCTTCCGCTTACTGTCAATATCACCGTAATTAATGAAGCGCCCACTTAAAATATCCATTGGCTGCTGCAAAATAAACTCCGGATAATCTCCATATACATTATATGCTCCGGTTCTAGTTCCCCTTACCACATTGTTATTCCCACCAAACCCACCTAGCTGATTTCTTGGTGAAACATACAACAAACCGTCTATTCGTTCCTTTATTGTCGCTACATCTCCGTTCTTATAATTGAAACTTCGTCCCTGAGGAAGCCCGTTGTAAGGTTTAGAAGTCGAATTGGCCCACATAAACATCGTATTCGTAGACAATCCTCCCATCTGTCTTTTGATACCATTCTGCAACCCTTGACTTGCGGATAGCAGTATTATCAAAATAAAAATCCCCCAAAACACACCGAAAGCAGTAATCAGTGTCCTGAATGGGTTAGCAGAAATCGCTTCAATTATTTCATTCCAGTTATCTCTATTGAACATATCAATCTCCCCTTAATGCGATAATTGGTCTAATTTTAGCAGCCCTATAAGCAGGAACAAACCCTGCAAAAGCGCCGGCTACCACCAAAATAACCAGTGTGGTAATAGCAACGCCGAAGTCAACCTCAGGACGAGTAAAAAAATCTGTTTCGATCGAAGGCCCTACAAGCTCCCATACCAGCAAACCTAAAATGAGTCCCGAAAACCCAGCGACGACGGTGATAAAAACAGCTTCCTGTAGTATCATGGTGATAATAGATAGAGGAGAAGCCCCCAAAGCCTTTCTTATCCCGATTTCCTTTGTTCTTTCTTTTACAATAATAAGCATGATATTTCCAACCCCCACAACTCCAGCTATGATGGTACATATCCCTACAAACCAAAAGAATGCCTTTACTCCCCCAGTTATAACGTAAATATTCTTTGCCTGATCTAACGAATTATTGACATATAAAGCTCCTTCATCATCGGGTGCAATGGTATGCCTAGCTCTAAGAAAGGTTTCCAACTTTTGCGTAAATTCATGCGACTCAGCAACCGCATTATCAAAATCAACGTTCTTTTTAAGAGTGAAAGCTATACTACGGATTTTATCCCCCGCGCTATATGCACGTTGAGCTGTAGAAACAGGAATATACACCCTGCTTTCTTCTCTTTCACCACCTGGATCCGTAAAAACACCTATTACTTTATAGATTGTACCCGAAATATTCAATTCCTGACCTAACAGCTCTTCTTCATTCTTGAACAGATCATCCGCAACTTTCTTCCCGATGACAACGTGTTTTTCGTAATTGCTTATATCTGCTGGATTAAGGAATCTTCCCTTCACAATGGAAGTATTTTCGATAAACTGGTAATCAGGATGCACCCCCTCCACTCTATAGGTACCTGTTTCCTTTTTAAATACCATATTTCCACTCCAAACAGAATAAACTGCAGATTTATATTCGATATAATCCGCCAAGAGTTGGGTCGACATCGAATAATCTGCATTATGAAGTTGAATTTCGCGACCAATCCCCAGTCCTTTATATTCTTTTTGAGTAATACCTGGCCATACCGAAATCTGATTTACAGCATCGCGTTCAAATTGTTTCTGAATTCCGTTCTGAATACCATTACCCGCGCCCAAAAGTATCACCAAAATAAAGATACCTGAGGCCACAGAGACCCCTGTTAATACTGTACGAAGTTTATTTTTAAACAACCCTTCGAATATTTCCTGCCAACTTTCGATACTAAACATATGCTGAGGCTCTTATCTGATTAACCGCTTTGTCTGACTCTATCTGTCCGTCTTTGAGGTATACAATTCGCTTTGTCATCTCCGCAATATCGGGCTCGTGTGTCACGACAAGTACCGTTTTGCCTTCATCATTAATTTGCTGTATCAGCTCCATTACTTCATACGATGTTTTGGTATCCAGCGCACCTGTAGGTTCATCAGCTAGTAGCACCTTAGGATCGGAAGCCAAAGCTCTGGCTATTGCTACACGCTGCTTTTGTCCACCACTCATTTCATTAGGTAAATGCTTTGCCCAATTTGCTAATCCTACTTTTTCGAGATAATACATGGAGCGCTCCATGCGCTCCTTCCTACCCAGACCTTGATAGTATAAGGGTAATGCTACATTATCTAATGCAGTTTTATAATTTATAAGGTTGAAGGATTGGAATACAAAACCCAAAAATTTATTCCTATACCGCGAAGCAATAGTCTCGTTAAGATTCTTAATAGCCACGTCATCCAAAAAGTAAGACCCACTGTCAGCCTCATCAAGAATTCCTATAATATTCAAGAGCGTAGATTTGCCTGACCCCGAACTCCCCATGATAGATACAAACTCCCCTTCTTTAACAGAAAAATCAATCCCCTTAAGAACATGCAAAGAATTTTTCCCCATCTGATATGATTTTTGAAGATCTTTAATTTCTATCATCTAGCTTTCTTTTAAATACGGATTAAGCAATTAGAACTTGGTTTAAATTGAATGAAAATACTTATTTTTTGTAAGAAATAATAAGTATTTCAAAATAAATTCCATAAAAAAAAGATTCCGTTAAAATAATAATAGCTGATTTTGGCTTACAGGAGGTCTATAAAATTAAAAAACTCAAGGGCAGATTGCACTTGAGTTTTTTTGAGCCTCCTATCGGAATCGAACCAATGACCTACTGATTACAAGTCAGTTGCTCTACCAGCTGAGCTAAGGAGGCGTAAATCCCTTTCGGATTCAACGATGCAAATATGAGAAGTTTTACCCTATTTTGCAATACCTAAATACACTTCATCCCATCCACACGCATAATACTTTGAAATTCAATATAAAAACTTTTATTTTATTGATAATCGGAAAATTTGACAGCATACAACCAAGTAAACAAGACAAAATTTCAGTAAAAAAGCAAAAAAACCGTAAGGCATCTATTTTGTTTAGTCTTTAGCAAAAGTCGGGAACAATTGATCTCAAAGGTTTCTGATTTTAAACTTTTGACTTTAAAATTTGTAACATGAATTTCAACAACTATACAATCAAAGCACAAGAAGCTATACAGAAAGCTTCAGAAATAGCAACAGGCAATCAACAACAAGCGATTGAACCAGCTCATCTACTAAAGGCGCTGCTAACAGTAGATGAAAATGTCATAAGCCACCTTTTAAAAAAACTAAACGCAAATATTGGATATGTAACGTCCGAGATAGACAAACTTATCGAATCCTTACCAAAAGTAAGCGGAACAAATGTCTATTTATCCAATCCGACATCCACTGTCTTACAAAAAGCACAAAGCTATCTCAAAGAATTTAACGATGAGTACATATCAGTCGAACATATTCTTTTAGGCTTGCTGTCCGCTAATGACAAAACATCCTCACTCCTTAAAGATCAAGGTGTAAATGAAAAAGATTTAAAACTTGCCATAAAAGAATTACGAGGTAAGAATAGAGTAACCGACCAAAATGCTGAAGCTACGTATAATGCTTTAGGTAAATATGCTCGTAATCTAAACGAATTTGCGGAGTCCGGAAAATTAGACCCTGTCATTGGTCGAGACGAAGAGATCAGAAGAGTAATGCAGATCCTTTCTCGCCGAACCAAGAACAATCCTATTCTCGTCGGAGAACCCGGAGTTGGTAAAACAGCTATTGCCGAAGGAATCGCACACCGCATCATTAAGGGAGATGCGCCAGAAAATCTAAAGAACAAAACAGTATTTTCATTAGATATGGGTGCATTAATTGCCGGTGCAAAATACAAAGGCGAATTTGAAGAGCGATTAAAAGCCGTAGTAAAAGAGGTCTCCGATAGTGATGGTGAGATTATCCTATTCATCGACGAAATCCACACCTTAGTCGGAGCCGGCGGTGGCGAAGGGGCAATGGATGCAGCAAATATCTTAAAACCTGCACTAGCACGTGGCGAACTCCGTGCTATAGGGGCAACCACACTCAATGAATACCAAAAATATTTTGAGAAAGACAAAGCCCTTGAACGTCGTTTCCAAAAAGTAATGGTCGAAGAACCGGATACCCAAGATGCTATTTCCATCTTAAGAGGTCTTAAAGAACGTTATGAAACACACCACAAAGTACGGATACTGGATGAATCCATTATTGCAGCTGTAGAATTATCACAACGCTATATTACGGATCGATTCTTACCGGACAAGGCTATCGATTTAATTGATGAAGCAGCTTCCAAACTACGCTTGGAGATGGACTCCGTTCCAGAAGCAGTGGATGAATTAGAACGTCGTATTATGCAGCTCGAAATAGAACGTGAAGCCATAAAAAGAGAAAATGATGATAAAAAAGTTGCAGAGCTATCAGAAACTATAGCTAATTTATCAAATGAACGAGACTCTTTGAAAGCAGCGTGGCAATCGGAAAAAACACTAGTAGACCGTGTCAATCAAGAAGTGCAGAATATTGAGGACTACAAACTCGAAGCAGACCAGGCCGAACGGGCAGGTGACTATGGAAAAGTAGCCGAGCTACGCTATGGAAAAATCAAAGAAGCGCAAGATAATGTAGAAAAGTTAAAAGCTGAGCTTAACGAAAAACAACAGAGCAGCCGTATGCTAAAAGAGGAAGTTACCTCCGAAGACATTGCAGATGTCGTATCGAGATGGACAGGCATACCGGTAAACAAGATGGTACAATCAGAGCGTCAGAAGCTACTGAACCTAGAAGAAGAACTTCATAAACGGGTAGCTGGACAAGAAGAAGCTATAGAAGCGATTTCTGATGCCATACGCCGTTCTAGGGCAGGACTAAGTGATGCTAAAAAACCAATTGGCTCATTTATCTTCCTCGGTACTACCGGAGTCGGCAAAACCGAACTAGCCAAAGCGCTCGCAGAATTTCTATTTGACGACGAACACGCACTCGTCAGGATAGATATGTCTGAATATCAAGAACGACACGCTGTATCTCGATTGATCGGAGCGCCTCCAGGATATGTAGGCTACGAGGAAGGCGGCCAACTCACTGAAGCCGTTCGACGTCGCCCCTACTCCGTAGTCTTGCTAGACGAAATTGAAAAGGCACACCCTGATGTATTTAATATTCTCTTACAGGTTTTAGATGATGGTCACCTTACCGATAATAAAGGACGGGTAGTGAATTTCAAAAACACGATCATTATCATGACATCAAATACAGGATCGCATTTGATACAAGAGAACTTTGCAGGACTGACTGACAACAACAGAGATGAAGTAGTTGCAAAAACAAAAGATGAAGTATTTGAACTGCTCCAAAAATCAATACGCCCCGAGTTTCTCAACCGTATTGACGAAATCATCATGTTCACACCATTAAGTCGTAACGAAATCGGCAGTATTGTACGTTTGCAGTTTGATCGTGTACAAAAACAGCTCGCAGAGCAAAACATATTCCTGTCGGCATCCGAAGATGCCTTAGATTGGTTAGCACAGCTGGGGTATGATCCGATTTACGGTGCCCGTCCACTAAAACGGGTCATTCAAAAACGGATACTCAATGAGCTATCTAAAGAAATTCTCGCAGGTAATGTAACAAGCGACTCCATTATTCAATTGGATGTCTTTGATGGAAAATTCGTATTCATCAATAAGAATGCGGAGAATCCATCCTAAAACACATCAGCTTCAGTAATAAATAGGGCCTCTTTAAGATAAAGAGGCCCTATTTATTACTATAGTCGGCCAATTTATTATATTTACGATCAAAACACAAGAACAAAACTATGGAAATCAAGTACATCCCTAGTAGACAGGGCCAGATTGCAGAAATAACTGGAGAAAATGTTTTTATCCAAAATCAAGATGATGCCTTAAACTTAATGATGAACTGCCTATATGGTGGTGCGGATAAATTAATCTTACACCAAACGAACATTATCCCCGATTTCTTCAACCTAAGAACCAAGCTCGCAGGTGATATCCTACAAAAATTCTCCAACTATCAAGCACGTCTGGCGATAGTCGGAGACTTTTCCATTTATAACAGCAAAAGTTTACACGATTTTATACGAGAGAGTAATCGCACAAAACATATAAACTTTGTCAACACAAGAGAAGAAGCACTCGAACTCTTTGGTGGACTACATTAATATTGCAACATTATAAATCTATATATTATGAACACATCAAAACCTATTGGTATAATCTTAGGAGCTGTAGCATTAATTGTCATCATTTTAATGTTCGGACTCCCTCGTTACAACGTATGGCAACAGGAAATGGCCGGTAAGGCTGAAATGGCCAAAGCAGAACAAAACAGAAAAATCCTCATAGAAGAAGCTAAAGCAAGATTAGAAGCAGAAAAACTAAATGCTCAAGCCGAAATTGAACGAGCGAAAGGAATGGCTGAGGCCATGAAATTAGAAAATGGAACGCTTAACAGCACTTACAATCAGTATCTATTTATACGTACATTAGAAAAACTAGCTGACAAAGGAGATCTACCCCAAATTATCTATATGCCATCAGAAGGCCTAGTTCCCGTGTTGGATATTAGTAAAAAGAATACCACTTCAGCTCCAACTAATTAAATCAATAAAAAAAGGGGCAATCTACCCCCTTTTTTGTACTTAAAAACAGTTGTTATTCGCCATCTTCCTTAGCAGCCAAATAGCGTTCCGCTTCTAAGGCAGCCATACATCCCGTTCCTGCAGCTGTAATAGCTTGACGATAAACATGATCCTGTACGTCACCACAAGCAAATACACCTGGTATATTGGTAGCCGTAACATTTGGCTTAGTAATCAAATAACCACTTTCTTCCATATCCAAAACACCTTTGAATAATTCGGTATTTGGCTGGTGTCCGATCGCTACGAAGAATCCCATAACGTCTAAGTCTTTTGTTTCTTTAGTCTGATTGTTCACTACACGAACTCCAGTCACAACCTGTCCATCGCCTAAAATCTCTTCTGCCTCACTGTTATAGTGCACCTCGATATTTTTAGTGTTCATTACGCGGTGTACCATCGCTTTTGAAGCACGGAACTCGTCACGACGTACCAACATATGCACTTTATTACATAGTTTAGCCAAGTAAGTTGCTTCTTCAGCCGCTGTATCTCCAGCTCCAACAATCGCCACATCCTGACCCTTGTAAAAGAAACCATCGCACACAGCACATGCAGAAACACCAAAACCATTATATTTTTCTTCTGATGGTAACCCCAAATACTTAGCTGTTGCACCAGTGGCAATAATAACTGTATCAGCAGTGATCGTTTTAATATTATCGATTTCCACTTTATGTACACCGCCGTCCTTAGAGAAGTCTACTTTAGTAGCATAACCAAAACGCACTTGGGTACCAAAACGCTCAGCTTGTGCACGTAAATCTTCCATCATTACTGGGCCTGTAATTCCATTTGGATAGCCAGGGAAGTTATCTACTTCAGTAGTCTGCGTTAACTGACCGCCAGGTACTATACCTGTATAGACTACAGGTTTCAAATCGGCACGAGCCGCATAAATGGCTGCAGTATATCCTGCTGGACCTGAGCCAATGATCAGACACTTTACGTGTTCAACCTCTTGTTGTGTATTCATCTATATTTTATTCTATATTACTTCCCAAATCGATCCTGCAAACCCTTTAGCATATCTGTCGTTATAGGCTTGCTGGGTTCATCTATCTTTTTCTTGAACTCACGCTTCACATTTTCATTTCCTACAGCAACCTCTTTCCCTTTAGCTTCTTTCTTCTGTGTTTTATGTGCATTCCAGATATTCTCTAATACCTTCTTTGTGTAACGTGGAAAATCTCCATTTTGCATCCAAGCATAATAACTCGGTTCAACATCAAAAATGTCCGTTACTTTTTTCCCTTTATGCTTTCCAAAATTGATTGCAACCTCTCCATCCTCATCATAAACTAAACGCCCCGCAAAATCAACCGGCTTAGAAAGATTAGTAAATGTATGCAACGCCTCTACATCATTGACAACTGGATAGGACACAGCACCATGTTTATCCTCAAAAGCAATACCGTTATACTTGTCTAATTGAGCCTTCAACACCTCGTATGTCGCACGAACATCCGCTTCAGCTTGATGTGCATTCTCAAGGGATTTATCACAATAAAAACGATAAGCGGCCTTCAATGTACGCTGCTCCATCTGATGAAAAATATTTTGAACGTCAATAAAAGCACGTCCTTCCAACGAAAAATTAACACCCGCAGCTAAAAACTCTTCCATTAACATCGGAACATCAAACTTATTAGAATTATAACCCGCTAAATCCGCATCCCCTATAAAGTCGGCGATTTCTTGTGCTAACTCTTTAAAAGTTGGAAGATCTTTTACATCTTCATCATAAATACCATGAAATAAAGACGAAGCTGGAGGAATCGGAATCCCAGGATTAACCTTTTTAGTATACACCTCTTCAGTTCCATCAGGCAATATTTTCACAATAGCAATCTCAACGACCTTATCCGTAGCAATATTTACACCTGTAGTTTCTAAGTCAAAAAAGGCTAACGGTCTTCTCAAATTTAATTCCATGGGCTAAAGATAATTCTAAATCTGTATATACAAAAATACTGAATCCAAATCGTTACAATATCAGTTCTTCGTCAATAAAAAGGGACCAAAACCGAAAATTTTACGACGATTTCCCCTTTCTCAATATCTTTGGAAAACAAAAAAAGGGTAGAAAAAATCTACCCTTTTTTATTTTTTATAAAATAATCTTCGTTATCCTAGTGTTTCTTTCAACCGTTGAACTTGATGATCCACCAACTTCTGCAAAGGTCCCGAAGCCATCATCTTCATCATCATATTAAGCTGTGCTTCGATCACAAACGTAGCTTTAGTCTCTCCCCCCTGCTCTTCCAATCTCCATGCTAATTGAATCTCGAAAGGAGCATCTTCAGAAGGCACACAAATAATCTCCTTATTCTCAACTCTCTGACTTATCCTCAGCGCTAGTTTCGCCATATTTTTAATCGTAAAACGAGCTTCGTCCACAGTAGATGTCCAATTATAGATATTCTCCGGCATCAGCTGCTCATGGTTGTTCAAATCAGCCAAGAAGGCATAAACATCACCTACAGGCTTATTTACAATTACATTGTTCTGGATAACAGTCATCTCTTTAAGGATTTATATTTTAAAATTATGAAACTGACGTAAGTCTATTTATATGATGAAAGTCAAACTTTCATCACCTGTCTCACTTTATTTTTAAACTTCCGGTGTCCAGTTTGCTGGATCTACACGCCATTGTTCCAAAACTGCTATATCAGCTTCAAGAACATAGCTTTTATCAACCGCAACATGAATAAGTGCATTGTAATCACATAAACTAAATAATGGACATTTCGCTTCAGCAAAATTAGTAGTAGCAATATCCAAACCATATGTAAAAATCGACACTAAACCGACTACATTACAACCTGCATCACGCAAAGCTTTTACAGCTTGTAGAGAACTTTTCCCAGTAGAGACCAAATCTTCGATCACAACAACACGTTGACCTGAAACAGCCTCTCCCTCGATCAAATTTTGACGCCCATGCTCTTTAGCGCTACTGCGCACATAAGTAAAAGGCAATCCTAAATCTTGTGCTACCAGTACACCCTGAGGTATCCCTGCAGTTGCCACACCCGATATCATATCCACAGATCCAAACTCCTCTTGGATTAATTGAGAAAGCTTTTGACGTATGTACGTACGGATAGCCGGATGTGATAATGCGACACGATTATCACAGTAAATTGGAGACTTCCACCCCGAAGCCCATGTAAAAGGACTTTTAGGTTGTAATTTTATTGCTTTAATTTGCAATAAGGATTCAGCAACTTTTTGTTCAACCTCATTAAAATTATTCATGGCACAAATTTATAAAATTTATATGAACCAAAGCCTGCTAATTTTAGCAGATTTTGCCCCCTCTATCAAGGGGACCGTACAAACTATTGGTTTACAAGATATTGATCTAGAAAAACTTTTCAACAGTATTACGAAAAACAATGACTTAACTTACTTATATGTCCACCCCAATATTAATCAGGTATTAAAAAACATATTAACGAAGGTAAAAATCATTCATGCTGCGGGAGGACTTGTAAAGAATGGTGAAGGAGACTACCTTTTCATCTACAGGCTAGACAAATGGGATCTACCCAAAGGTAAAGTAGAGGAGTCTGAAAAAATGAAAGATGCAGCTCTACGTGAAGTAGAGGAAGAATGTGGAATTAAAGTAAATTATCTAGGCCCTAAAATAGCTACCACTTATCATACCTATTACATGCGTGGCAAATTTGTACTAAAACAGACGAAATGGTATGAAATGGGCGTGAACAAGGTTCCGAAATTAATCCCACAAACAGAAGAGGATATTACCGAAGCTATCTGGCTGAATGCAAAAGAATTAGACAAGGTGGAACGTAATACCTACCCCCTAATAAGTGAAATATTGAATACTATTAAAAAGAAAAAACAAAAAAAACAGTAAAAAAGAGGTCTATGCCCTCCTCCTTCATCTAGTGGGAGGAGCATACAACTTCTCTTTTTCTTCCTGAGACATTTCATGTCTTTGTTGTTTTTCCCAAGCTACAATAAGCTGGGCCATCATATCGTATCTGGCCAAACCTTCTGGTTGATTATTGTGTTGAAGATACTGATCATAAAACATCCCTGACAACTCATTCAACCACCCTTGTTTGGATTTCCAAAAGGTATATTCCTCCTTAAAATCAGCACGTACTTTCTCCGACAGCATATTACGCAGTCGTTCCATCTGCTCCTTATCTCTAGAAAGAGGCTTCAAGAGACTCTGAATAGCCGCATAGTAAGCAGCATACCGATACCAGCTGTTTTTATGATCGACCAACATACGAAAAGAAATAAAATTACACTCATCTTCAAATCCAACCCCCATCTGATGCGCCAGTTCGTGCACATACACAAAGGGATATAAACTATTAGGAATCTCTTGATTGACATGAGCCTCCATCGTAAAAGGATTAAAATAACCAGAAACTGTAAAATAGGAAATCAATTTACTCGATACAGGTTCTTTAGCATGCACCTGTGATTTGGAAAGAAAAGATCCAAACACAGTATCTTTTCGGATATACTCCTCTAGATCCATCTTTACACCCAATCGAGGTTGGTGCTCCAGATCTAACTGCTCTCTAAGTCTATTAGCCATAACAATATACTTGGCCAAGACCTCCGTATAATCGTCAACATGGGTACCCTGTACATCTAAATTTAAAGACTGGCTTACAGGCAATCTGAAATAGTTAAGTCCCCAGTTGACATAAAAGAAAGTATACAACACACATAACATAGTTACCAATTGTAAACTATATTTTAGCCCGTCCTTCCAAATCCGTTTCCACAGCGACATCGTGATACGTACTAACAACAACAGTGTTATGAGCACGACTCCTAAATAGAGCAGATCCCCTACACTAAATGGCACCCAAGAAAAGAGTAAAATCGACAAATAGGAAAATACAGGATAAAAAGTTTGGGAATAATATTGCTCTATCCAGTCTGGTCTATCCTTAACAAAGAACATACAGACCTGAACAAAAAGACAAATACCAATTAGCACATAATACAGCGTATTATTCTCTCTTTTACCCTTCGCTCTCATTTTCGTAATACAACTTATAGTAGTTCATCCCCTTCTCCTCATCATACCCGTGTTCCAAATATTCCCGTTTCCCATGTACATAAACATGAAAATTCTTATCCAGCTTGATGACCGATTTATAGGAAGACTGCATTTTCTTTACAGCGGGTGTAGCAATCTCAAAGTTAGCCTGAAACGGCAGATCGAACTCATCCTCAAAATTCTGCTTGTACTCATTAAACAAACCGACAGCCTGCGGATTAGCGATAACCTCTTCTTCAAACTCAGCACTATCAAACGTCTCTTTGGTCTTAAAATAATTCATAGATCGATTCAAAAGATCTATCTTATCCGCAGTTTCCAACTCAAAAACCTCATCCAGCTTCTCGTTTACAAATTTTTTATACACCTTCATCAGGTTACCGGTCTGCTGATAATTATCATTTCTCGATTTAAGCTGCAGAAAATTATCTTTCCAATACACCGCTTCGGACTGATTCGTCTGATCCACGACAAGGACTTTAAACCCTTCCTCAGATTCCGTATTGACAATAACAACCCCTTTATCGAGTTTATTGATATTGATGGCCTCCTGTTCATAATTCAACTGAAATCCCCCCTGCTCTGGATATACTTTCAAATAAGCTTCTTTATTCTCTGACTTAAAGATCCCCACAGCATTCCAATCCTCCCCTTCCATCTGCACATTCTTCAACGAAACCACATACACCTCACCCGGTTTAATTTTCGGATGTTCAGACACCTCATACAGATGTTTGGTCACCTGTTGTGAAAATTCATGAAAACCGATTTCTCTATCGAAAAATTTCTTACTGAAGTGATACACTTCATTAAGCTGTAGTTCCTCATTCGGATGAAAAAAACGATATACCTCATTCGCCTTGACAAAAGGCTTCATGAAGTATTGCATCAATAAATCCGGCAAAACCTCATCTCCTGCAATATCCACAGGCTCTTCGGATAATATATAAAATTCATCGTTGGTCTTATTACCTACGTGATGTATAGATAAGTTTTCAAAAGAGGCATCTTGATAAAAAAACATAGTATAAAATTAAAAGTCAGAAGTTAAAAATTAAAAATATCAATTGCTACCCGATAAGTTTCGACATGTGCATTGACAATATCACGAATCTGTGTCGAATACCCACCACCCATGCTGACCTGTACCGGAACCTTATGTACCTTACAGCTTTCCAACACCATCCTATCTCGCTCTCGGCATCCAGCAGCAGACACCTTCAGTTTCCCAAGCTTGTCCGAGCCTAAGATATCTACTCCTGATTGATAAAAAACAAAATCAGGATTAACCGTTTCAAAAAGAAAGGCAAGATTGTCGCTTAGTAGCTTTAAATATAAGGCATCTGTAATACCATCTTCCAACGCGACATCTCTATCCGAACGTTCCTTGATAAAAGGGAAATTCTTGTCTCCATGCATCGAAAAAGTATAAACCGGAGAAACTCCCTCAAAGATATGCGCCGTACCATTACCTTGATGTACATCGAGGTCGATAATCAAAATACGCGTTGCCAATCCTTGTTCCAACAGGTAAGCAGCCGCTATCGCCTGATCGTTCATCAAACAGAAACCCTCTCCAAAATCACGTCCAGCATGATGTGTGCCACCGGCCACATTGAAGGAAACACCATAATCCAACGCAAACAAAGCAGATTTCAGGGTACCGTCTACCAAATAACGCTCCCGTTCCACCAGTTCCTGAGACAAGGGAAAACCTATGCGTCGCACCATCTTTGCATCCAACGTCAAATCAAACAATCGTCGTAAATAGTCCACATCATGAACCAGCGCTGCCGTTTCAAAATCAACCATCTCCGGTTCAAAAAAATTAACAGCGGACACCAGCCCCTCGTAGCAGAGCTGCTCAGGAATCAGTTCATACTTCAACATCGGAAAGCGATGCCCCTCACGCACAGGGTGAACATATTTGGTATGATGAGCGATTTTAAGCAATTCGTTATATTTTCAGCCCACGAAAATACAAAGAAGTAAATAATTCAGGGAATTATTTACTTCTTCCCCATCTCTGTTGCAGCGTAGAGAAACAGAAAAGCCTGAAGCGCTCAACGAAGTTAAATCTACAAGCTTGGAAAGGAAGATATCCAAACTTTAGAAGTTCGTGATTCCTCAGAATTCTATGATAATACCAATTTAAAGCAAAACCCTTACATTTTCTCCTTTTATCGCCTCCAAAGTTTTGCAAAACTGCAGGAATAGATACACGTTGTTGCAAAACTTTGAAGCGATGAGTTTTGCTTACTTTTTACGGAAAAAAGTAAGAGCCACTCGCGGCTTGAGCGAGAAGTTTACTATCTTAGAAAACAATTATACTTTACATACAACAATGGAAGAAATAAAAACTTTACCTCAATTAAGCTCAGAAGAGATTCGCGTCTTAGGATGCCTGTTGGAAAAGTCAAAAACTACCCCCGAATATTACCCTATGACCATCAACAGTCTTCAAGCAGCCTGTAACCAGAAAACATCACGCAAACCTGTAGTCAACTATGACGAAAGCACGATCATCAGCACATTAGATGGTTTAAAACGTCGTGGCTTAGTATCTACTGTTGTAGGCGGAGGATCACGTGTCACCAAATACAAACACAACATAGCCATTCAGTACCCTTTAGTTCCTGCCGAATTAGCAGCATTATGCCTATTATTCTTAAGAGGTCCCCTCACTGCAGGAGAGATCAACTCTAACTCAGGGCGTCTTTATGAATTTGAAACACTGGATGAAGTACAAGAGTTATTAAACAAGCTTTCAGAAGAAGAAACTCCTTACGTCAGACTCCTAGCCAAACGTCCTGGACAGAAAGAAGCCCGATATATCCACCTTTTTGGAGAATTTGACGAAGAAGACTACGAGGCAAATTCAATACCGACCACCACAGGATCAAGCTCTCAGGTACAAGCTTTAGAAGAACGTGTAGCCACATTAGAGACCGAACTATCTACCTTACGCGAAGAGTTCAATAAGCTTATGGCAGAATTAAGCTAACAAAAGAATGAAAATAACAATCTCCCTGATTGCCGGAGCACTTGGCATACTAACAACAAGCGCCGCCCAGACCTTTGTACCTCTAGTAGAAAACAAACCCTCTAGCTTCAGAGGATTGGCAACCTATGGAAAAGAAATCGTATGGGTATCGGGAAGCAAAGGAACTGTAGGCTACTCCTCAGATAAAGGTAAAAGTTGGCATTGGGTAAACCCTGTAGGATATGAAAATATTGACTTCAGAGATATCGCTGTCATCAACAAAAAGGAAGCCCTAATCATGGGGGTAGGTTCTCCAGCTATTGTTCTAAAAACTAAAGACGCAGGAAAAACATGGACCAAAGTGTATGAAGATAACAGGCCTGAGATTTTTCTTGATGATCTAACCTTTGATGGAAAAACTGGCTATATCTTAGGTGATCCTATCGATGGTGCCTTTCAACTCTTAAAGACAACAGACAAAGGAAATTCATGGAAAGATGTAAGCAATGAGTTCATCCTGTTTGCCGATTCGGGTGAAGCCGCTTTTGCAGCTTCAGGATCCTCGATGAAACAATGGAAAAACCACCTGTACATTGGCACAGGTGGAAAATATGCTAGTTTTTTTGACTTCAACCCCAAAGCCCTCCGCGTAGACAAATACGATTGTCCGATCCTATCGGGCAAAGCTTCCGCGGGAATTTTTGCAATTGATTTCATCAATCCCAATACTGGAATTGCAGTAGGTGGCGATTACCTATCCGATCAGGACAATAGCAATAGTATACTTTTGACAAACGATGCAGGCAAAAATTGGGTCAGACCAAACACCCCTGTACAGGGCTACCGTTCCGATGTATGCTATATCACCGAAAACATTGTACTCGCTACCGGAACATCCGGCACAGACATTTCCTACGATGGGGGCATGAACTGGAAAAATATATCCCAAGATAGCTTTAACACGATTAGCAAAAGTCCCGACGGCAAAACAATTTACCTAACGGGGTCGAATGGCAATATTTCCAGATTAATCTTATAACCCTTTTTAGCGTAATATTTACCAGCTATTACATTTTAACACAACAGCTGGTAAATATTACTTATATTCGATAAGTAGCCTTAGACAATACAGGAACAATGCACCACATATGTACAGTGTCTCCGTAGTAAGTCCAGAGTGAGTCCAGGTCAAGTCCAGGTTTTACTTGCTGCCAAATCGGTTACAACACGCACACAGTCCGCACACAATTACTGTCATATTCGAATCTCAATACTATCTATATTATAGCTATGGCATTGGTACATGCCCTTGAACTCATCTATTGAGCCCAATTCAACAGATAAATATAAAGCCACCCGAACAACAAATGGCAACAAAACAGCGAAGCCCCACACTATATATAGCGCAGGGCTTTTGCAAAATTAAAAACAGTAAATCTTTTTCTTTAAAACTAAAAATTAGCCGATGGGCTCTAAATACTGCGCGTAACAATATCCTTCTTCCCCATCCTTTGTCCGTACTAACCACCATTGACTATTCGCCCTGCTGATTAAGGTAATAATTTCATCCTTTGCAGCCTTACCTACAATGGGTTGATCTGTCCCTGGTCCCTTTCTAACATTAAGGTTTGAACTTTCCGTAATGACACGAGCCTGTGTACCAGCTACTGCGGTAGACACATCCACATTCATCACCACATCCCCAGACAAAAAATTAGGATCTATCTGATTATAGATGTCCCATAGTTTATTCTTAACATCAGCATTCGGAGCTGTACCTCTTATTTGTAAAACTCCATCCTGCTCTGCCATCTGCAGATCACTGATACCAGAAGCATTAGCGGTATCGATCAAAACTTTATATTTATTTAATAAAGACATATTTTCTTTTTTTTAAACCACTATTTAACAACTAACGCCGACATATCCACTTTCTTGGGATTCAGGGCATCCAACGATTGCTTCAGCACCATTACCCGCGCTTGCTCTAATGTACCTGTGACAGTAATCACACCACCTGCCACCGTAGCTTTCACCGTTGGAAAATCTTTTGTTGCGTCCACAATTTTAGCGGTCAAATCCGCATCATTGGTATTGATTTCAATGGGCGCCTGTACAGTTATATTGTTAACGACAGACTTTATCCCTTTGGCATCCGCTGCTTTCGCAGAATTCTCCAAAAGCGTCCGTTCCTCATCCGAACTTACCGTACCCGATAAAGTAACAACCCCATCCTTTACATCTACCATCACACTTGGATTTGCACTCACGGCTGCCTCTACCTTTGTTTTCAGATCAGCATCTGACACTTTAGATTTACAGGAGATCGCTCCCAAAGTGACAATACTCGCCACCAGGAACATTGAAAATACTTTTCTTAGACTCATAATCATGTTTTGTTTAATTATTTTATAAAAAACAGCCAAACAGCACAATTGTTTGGAAAGGAAAATTATTTTTTACAACATATTTCTTTAAGAAAAACATATGTATATTAGTAGATTGACATCTTCTAAAACGACACAAACAACAAAGCATGGTATTTAAGTCAAAAATCAGCACAGGATTGCTAATTCTACTTTCAACTTCTATTTTACTTGCGCCTGCTATTATGTTATACCATCGTACACATATATGGGAAGCTATAATCCTTTTATTACTTAGCTCCGCAATATGCCTTCCTACCCTACTCAACACCCACTATGCTATCGAAGAAAACACATTAAAAATCAGAAGTGGAATATTTTATAAAAAAGATCTCGCCATAGACAGCATCCGAAAGATTGTAGAAACCAACAATATGATTAGCTCACCTGCCGCATCCCTGGATCGGTTGGAGCTATTTTACAACAACTTCGATTCCGTACTGATATCCCCAAAAGACAAAGCCGGTTTTATCCGTGCTATTCAAGCTATCAATCCTGAGGTGGAGGTGAAATACAAGTCGTAACATGCCGTTCCAAATCTTTTATAGCCGCCATAACCATAGATAAATCCGACTGTTCATCGGGGAAAACACGCGTACTATATGCATGAAACTTCCATATCTCCAGCACCTCTTCCACAGGCACTGTATAGGGACTATAAGTAGGATTAAGTGACGACAATAGAAACTGTCCCTCCCGAAGCCAGGTGACCAACTTGAAGACAAAATCCTGTTGTCCCTTGAGAATCACAATGCAAGGCGTATTGGCAGGAAGAACCGTCCAATCTTCCACATAGCTTCCCGTAATATCACTTCCATCTGGAATCGGTAACATCGAATCACCGACAATAGGGAAAATACGGAAAGTCCCTCCCTGTAGATGCGGCAGTGAATACTTAGGCAGTGAAGCTATAAATTCAGGATCAGCATAACTCGCCGCATACCCTGCTTTGGCCTTGATCGGCACATACTCCACATGCTCATTATTACTTTTATCTACACTAATAGCCAATACCCGAAGATTCCCTCCTTTTATAAAAACATCATTACCCGATTCCAGCTCTCTCAGTTTCAATTCCCCCAATAGCGGAAGATTAACCTTGAGCAAGGTATCGATGCTTACAGAAAAAAAATTAGAGAAATTAAGATAATCCTCAGGTTGAGGCGCTTTCGTATTTCCAGCCTCAATAGAAGCTAATTTCGCCCTTGTTAACCCTAATTTCTCAGCAGCTGCTTCCTGACTCAATCCCTGGCGTGTACGAAGGAATTTAATATTGGAAGCAAAAAATATTTTTTGATTTACCGACTTCATTTGTTATTATAGATAACATTATATTGTTACTATTAATAACAAAAATAAGTAAACAATGCGGTAAATACAAGAATGAACTAAAAACACAGAGCACAGCGTATGGAGGGGACAGCAAAACAAGAGGTGATAAGACAACTTCAGGAAAAGATTTTAAAATTAGAAGGCTTCAAACCCAATACGGGCTTATTAAGTCGGATTGATTTTGGTTTGGCCGAGATAGAATCCGCTTTTCCTTTCGAAGTATTCCCCACCGCCGCAGTCCATGAGTTCATCAGTCCCACTGCAGTCCACGCCACCGCTACCAATGGTTTTATTGCCAGTTTAGTTGCCAAACTTATGCATGCAGGCAATTTCTGTCTCTGGATCAGTACCAAACGTAGCTTATCCCCTCTTGGTTTATCCCATTTCGGGATAGCACCACACAAAATCATCTTTGTTGATGTCGCACAGGACAAAGATGCCCTATGGGTCATGGAGCAATCCCTCAAATGCACCGCACTAGCAGCCGTAGTCGCAGAAATGGAAGAAGTCAGTTTTTCCGAATCCCAACGCTTACAGCTCGCTGTAGAGAAAAGCAATGTTACTGGCTTCATACATCGGAGACGCCCTCGACATGAAAACACCTTGGCTTGTGTGACCCGATGGAAAATCCGCGCTATCGCCAGCAATGTTCCAGACGGTCTCCCCGGGGTAGGTTATCCCACCTGGGAGATTTCTCTAGAGAAAGTCCGCAACGGCAGACCTGGAAAATGGCAGGTCAGCTGGCAAAACAATCGACTGGTACATCTACCCAATGAAGCACACCCAGCAACGGGACTACAAAACAACGAACAATATGCCTAAGCGTTATATGTGCATCTGGCTACCCTTCTTCGGAACCGATAGAGCAGAAAAGGAACAGCCCGAACGCAGGAAAGCCCCTTTTGTGCTCACTCTTGCCCAAAACGGCCGTATAAAAATACAAGCAGCAAATAGACCAGCGCTACAAGAAGGCTTATCCTGCGGTATGGTATTCGCCGATGCCCAGGCTATATTACCTCAACTGGAATCATCGACCTATGATTATATTCTGCTTAGCCAGACACTAAAAGCACTCGGCGAATGGTGCATCCGTTTTGCTCCCATCGTAGACTTACAAACTCCCGATGGCATCGTCCTTGACATATCGGGCTGTGCACACCTCTGGGGAGGTGAAGAAAAATACGGCAACAACATTATCGATAGGCTCGACCAAGGGGGCTACCAGGCACAAGCAGCAATTGCCGACACCATAGGCACAGCTTGGGCAGTTGCCCGTCATACCCAACGACTCAGCATCGTCCCTGCAGCACAACAAGCGCAAGCCCTATCCGGACTACCCCCATCAGCACTCCGGATTTCCCAACAGATACAACAGCGCCTACACAAACTGGGCTTTCGTTATATTGAAGAGTTTATGCACATCCCCAAAAGCACATTAAGACGACGTTTTGGAGATGAACTCATCACCCGGCTAGAACAGGCCCTAGGGACACAGCAAGAACACATCACTTCCATAGAGCCCATACCGATCTATCAAGAGCGGCTATCTTGCTTAGAACCTATATCGACCAACACAGGCATCCAGATAGCCTTAGAACGACTCTTAAACACCTTGTGTGATAGATTAAGAAAAGAAGAGAAGGGACTGCGTCAAGCCGTATTCAGAGGATATCGCATCGATGGTAACCTACAATCCATCCACATAGGCACAGGAAGAGCTTCCTGTAGCCCTTCGCATCTTTTCAAATTATTTGACCTCAAGATACCCAACATCGAGCCTGCTTTAGGTATTGAGTTATTTGTTTTGGAAGCCACTTTGGTAGAAAACAGCGTTCTTCCACAGGAAGGCCTTTGGCTAACTAAAGGTGGTCAGCCGGAAATCGCGGAACTACTGGACAACATTGCAGCCAAATTAGGCCCGCAGAGCATCCATCGTTTTTTACCGTCGGCCCACCATTGGCCCGAACGAGCCATAGAACCCACCGTTTCTTTGGACATGCAGCCTCAATCGAGCTGGCCCAACTATACACTGCGCCCCCTACACCTACTGACACAGCCCGAACCCATAGAGGTCATGGTGCCCCTACCCGATTATCCCCCGGCACTTTTTAGGCACCGCAAGAAAGTGTACAAGCTCGTCAAAGCAGATGGTCCTGAACGCATCGAACAGGAATGGTGGATCAGCAGCGAACAACCGAGGGATTACTATCGTGTGGAAGATGAAAAAGGAGCGAGATATTGGTTGTTTCGCTCCGGATATTACGGACAGGGCCACCCCAAATGGTTCCTTCATGGTTATTTTACATAGAACATGGAATACGCAGAATTACAAACCACCAGCAACTTCTCTTTTTTACGGGGAGGTTCACACCCCGAAGAAATGGTCGAGCAAGCGGTACAGCTCGGTTACAAAGCTATTGCAATAACCGACCGCAACACCCTTGCCGGAATCGTACGCGCCCATCGGGCAGCACGGGGGAAGGCCATCCATTTTATCCCGGCCTGTCGGCTAGACCTACTCGACGGCCCTAGCTTGCTAGCCTACCCCACCGACATAAAAGCTTACAGCAAGCTCTCTTCGTTGCTCACAACAGGCAACCTTCGTGCTGAAAAAGGAGAGTGCCACCTCTATAGCGCAGATGTGTTTCGCTATGCTACAGGCATAAAATTTGTCATCCTACCACCAAAAACGCTCCATGAAAACTTCGACTTTGCCCCGGACTTCCGTGTAGTGCTAAAGCAGTACCAACAACAACTTCATGACAATTTATACCTGGGCGCATCTTTTCTGTACAATGGGGACGACCACAAAAAATTATTTCGACTGAACCAGCTATCACAAGAACTTGGAATCCCCATCGTGGCCCTCAATGATGTACACTACCACAATCCTGAGCGCCGTGAACTACAAGACGTACTGACCTGTGTCAGGGAGAAATGCACTATCCATACGGCAGGCTACCGCTTACATGCCCATGCCGAACGCTACCTCAAACCGATAGACGAAATGCACCGCCTGTTTCGCAACTACCCACAGGCCATCCATAATGCACTACAAATTGCCAAAGCCTGCCGATTTTCATTGGATGAACTGAAATACGTCTACCCCCAAGAAATTACCACCGAAGGAAGAACACCACAGGAAGAGCTGGAGTATCAAACCTGGAAAGGTGCCGACCGGCAATTTGACGGAGATATACCCGAAAAGATAAAAGCGACCATACAGATGGAACTCGAATTCATAGCCCGAAAGAATTATGCCTCGTACTTCCTGACCGTATATGACCTGGTACGTTTTGCCCGTGAACGGGAAATACTCTGCCAAGGACGCGGATCCGCAGCCAACTCGACCGTATGCTACTGCCTAGGTATCACTTCGGTAAATCCGACAGAAATAAATCTGCTATTTGCCCGATTTATGTCAGACGCACGAGACGAACCGCCTGATATTGACGTCGATTTTGAACACGAACGTCGGGAAGAAGTCATGCAGTACGTCTACAACAAATACGGACGCCACCGCTCGGGCATTGTTGCCACAGTAACGCAAGTACATTGGAAGGGAGCCATACGGGATGTCGGCAAAGCTATGGGGCTCTCTGTGGACGCAGTAGATCACTTGGCCAAATCAAAGTACGAACTGACCGAAGAATGGCTCAACGGACAGGAACAAACCTCACAGGGGTTCAGTGCACAAGACCCGTTCCTGCGGAAGGTACTGGAACTGACCGAATGGAACTGCAACTAAAAATGAGAGACTTTTTTTATGCTGCTAATCTTTCTTTACCCAACAGCATTTCTTCCATTTGCCTAGGTGTTTTGTAACCTAAAGCCGAATGTGTTCTTTTAGTGTTATAAAAACCTTCTATATATCCGAACACCTCTAATTTAGCCGAGTGCTGATCCATAAACCTTCTATGGTAGACCATCTCTGCCTTTAAAGATTTGAAGAAACTCTCCGCTACGGCATTATCCCAACAGTTCGCTTTCCTACTCATACTCTGGATTATGTTATTATCGCTGAGTATCGATTTAAATTCGCCACAAGC
>NZ_FUZF01000028.1 GCF_900168125.1 Sphingobacterium nematocida | reverse complement strand
TATCCCGTCCAGACTCCAGCTCAAAAGTACCTGTATTAAGTCCCCGAACAGTTTTCTTAGTCTTACCATTCCGACGATTGGAATTACCTAATGCCTTATCTTCCTGAAGATGACTCTCTAGCTCGCCATCCATCATAGACTCTAGTAAATGCTTCATTAAGGGCGCTAGAACGCCGTCGTTCGGAGATAAACTCTTCCCGTTATAAAGACCTTGCATAGCTTCCTCTTTGAAGCGTTCAAAGTCAAATGGGGTCTTGTCTTTCATGACCATGTCGTTTGAATAATTAAATATAAAAAACCTTATTGAATTATTCCGCTGACACAGTTTACGTTACAGTCTCACTCTTACTGTGAAGAGTCTTTCGGTAATCTATTCCCCATTTAGCGATTTCGTCGATAATTGGTCCCAATGTGCGTCCGTATTCGGTTATTTCGTACTCTACGGTAATGGGTTTTGTATTCAAGACTGTTCTTCTAATCAGTTGGTTCAATTCAAGGTCCTGAAGTTCTTTAGATAACATCTTAGCTCCAATACCGTCAATCTCCCGTAACAATTCCATAAAGCGGAGTCTGTCAACTATCATTAGAGTGCCTAAAATATGGAATTTCCATTTCCCCGCCAGTATTTCCATTGTGTCCTTGATGGCTAATGTTCTTACTTTGCAGATTTCAGAAGGGTATATCGTATTGTCCTTTTTCATTCCCAATAAGTGTGTGTCGTTGCAAATTTAGAAAAGTCAGCTCTAGTTTCCAATAGGAAACCACTTTCCTATTGGAAAGTGATATCAATTGTATAGTTTGTTAGTGTTACCTTTGCATAGTCAAAATGAGGTTTCTCTTTGCCGTAGGGGATACTATATTTTTGACGAAACGATAAAAACAAAATATATAAAAAAATGAAAAAAATTGCACTTTTAAGCGTTGCTTCAACCATTTTATTCTTTTCTTGCCAAGGACCATCAGGAGACAAAGCTGCAACAGCAGAAAAGCAAGAGGTCGCAGAACAAAAAGGAGATACGTATACACTAGATGCTAGTACCAGTACGTTGAAATGGACAGGATATCATAAGGGGGGACTTAATCCCAGATTTGGTATTCTTAAGAGCGAAGGCGTGCTTACTGCGGAAAATAACGAGGTAACAGGTGGAACATTTACCATCGATATGCACTCTATCCTTACGGACAGTGCTTCGGTAGATCCAGCTATTTCAGGAGGAAAGACTTCTAGTGATCTAGATGCTCATTTGAAAAATGCGGATTTCTTTGATGTCGAGAAGTATCCTACTGCTAAATTCGAAATAACAAAAGTCGCCGCTTTCGATGCAACTACAGCGAGCGTTATAGAAGGAGCAACAAACACAATAAGTGGAAATTTAACAATTAAAGATAAGACTGTAAATGTTACTTTCCCTGCTAAAATTACTGTTGATGCCAATGGGATAAATATTTTCTCCAAATTCACTATTAATAGACAGGATTGGGGATTGACCTATGGTACTGAAGGTGATGCTAAAGACTGGATGATCGCTCAAAATGTAGATATCGAGCTTTCTGTCAACGCAAAAAAATAATAATAATAAATTTTAAAAGTATTAAAGCAAATGGCGCAATTTATTGCGCCATTTTTGTTGATTATTATCGTGATACTCTAGACGGATGTTTTTTAGAAATATTTTACCTTTGCCCTACATCGTTAGTACCGTTTTTAAAACTTATTAAGTTTTCGGTTCAAACCTTTGTGAGTAATGTTAAATAAATAGCAGTGTGTAATGGAAAAACACAAAATTTATGCTTTTCTTGAAGAAATACGGACGAGGCTTGTCCAAGATATAAGCCCTTTGGACGTTAATGAAGCTTATGAAATGGTCGATGCTGTTATTAAAGAGCATGATTTTACCACCAAACACCTTACTTTTTGTCTGAGTGGGTTTTTCTCAAAGATCAGGTTTTACGAAATGATTCCGAATCACTAGGTTACTTTGATCGGTTTTTGGATAATATCATGTATGAAAGCGCTACCGGAGTCTATGAAGCTTTTGTCAATCAGAAAGCGGAATTATAAAGATTCACTAAGTAATTTATCTATTGCTCGAAAAGGCTTGCAAGCAGTTTGATAAATAGATTGTATATGGTATCTACTAAAAAGGGCTCAAACCATGGCTACGATAAAAACACTAAGTTTGTCCATTATATTACGAATGACTTTATATTAAGTCGAAGTCAGTTAAATGCTACAAAGGAATGAAGCAGGAGGATACAGAACGCTTACATTGGACCGTTTGTCTCGAATGTCAGGGACGTGGTAAGAAAAGCAGAAGGCTTACCAAGAAGGTGCGGACTCGTTATGAAGCTGCACGTGATGCATATGAAAGATCAGACGGTGAAGGCCTATTGCCTGTTCGTCCCAAAGGGCATCTGTATACCTGTCCGAATTGTAACGGTTCTGGATTGGCCCCCTCGACAGTACCCGTCGCTGTTGATACTGAAAAATATCCACATATAGCGATCATCGGGGGTGGGATAGGAGGTGTGGCACTCGCGGTAGCATGTTTACACCGGGGAATTCCTTTTACGCTCTATGAACGTGATGATAATTTTGATGCACGTTCGCAGGGCTATGGACTTACTTTACAGCAGGCGAGTAAGGCTATTGATGGTTTCGGAATTTTTTTATTAACCGAAGGAGTGGTGTCTACACGTCACCTTGTTCATACCCCAACTGGTAAAGTGGTTGGCGAATGGGGTGTTCGAAAATGGAAGAACTCGGATTCAAAACAATCTTCAAAGCGAAGTAATGTACATATTGCTCGTCAATCTTTACGATTAGCCCTGTTGGAACAGCTTGGTGGACATGATTCCGTACAGTGGGGACATCAATTGATCGACTTTAAACAAACCGAAACCAAGAAAGTTGAACTTCATTTTCTTGTAAATGGACAGGAAAAACAAGCTACAGCGGATCTCTTGGTGGGAGCTGATGGAATCCGTAGCATCGTGCGTAGATTGTTGTTGGGAGATGACCTCAGTCCTCTGCGTTATCTTGGATGTATTGTTATATTGGGAATATGTCCTTTGTCTGTTATTGAGCTCGTAGATAACCCGCTTTTGGATGGAGCAACAGTATTCCAGACCGCGAATGGCAACGAACGGATTTACGTTATGCCCTATACATCAGATACGGTGATGTGGCAACTTAGTTTTCCTATGTCTGAAAATGATGCAAAGGCCCTGAGTGTACAGGGGCCAAGAGCCCTTAAAGAAGAGGCCTTTCGCAGGACTCCATGGCACGATCCTATTCCTCAGATTATAGATGCTACACCCGAAAAGCAGGTTTCGGGTTATCCGGTTTATGATCGAGAAATATTGGATGTAGCGTCTTTAGGTGGTGGAGGTGTAGCTACGTTGATCGGTGATGCTGCTCATCCTATGAGTCCATTCAAGGGACAAGGTGCTAATCAAGCCTTATTGGACGCGCTTGCGTTAGCTAGAGCAATCTACAGTGGATGTCAATACCTGCCCTTGAAAAGTATGGACATCAGATCTCAAATTTTATCAGGCTTTGAAGCGCAAATGCTGATGCGCAGTGCTTCCAAGGTTAAAGACTCTGCAGATGCGGCTCAATTTCTTCATTCTGAAATTGTATTGCAAGAAGGTGACCAACCTAGAGGGACTTGTTTTAAAAAAGCAACAGGCCTTCCAGACTTCTTATAGCTAGAAAGATAGCTCAAGTATCCTAATCAGTTTGATTTTTTTAATGTCCAGATTAGCGCTTTATCTTTTGTGGCTTTGAATATAGTGTGGTGTTCTTCTTTGGGTTCGCTGGTGTATAACCATTTTAGATTTGGTAAATTTTCATTGATCAGGATTTTTTCTAAACCTTCCATGATGGGTGCCATTCCTTTAGTGCCAGACCCTGCAAACCACAACCTTTTCTGTTGGTCCGATGGTATATTGGAAAGATACTCTTTTGCTGTTTTTAGGAGGTAATTATCGTTCCACCATAGTGAAGGGTCGAAGGCTATATAAAAATCAAACATCTCAGGTTGTAGCATAAGGGTTTCGACAACGAACAATCCGGATAGGGACTCTCCGATTATACCTTTTTCTGTTGTCGTTCTATATTTGGAATTGATTTCCGGAAAGAGTTCCTCCTTAATAAACGCTCTAAATTTAGCTGAACCTCCAACGACGGGAGCGATTTCCAAATCTTCTTTAACATTCGTTTTACCAGTAAGATCTCTTCTTCTTTGCGTGTTTTCGATACCTACTAGAATTATAGCGGGTATTTTCTTTTTATCGATGAGTTGCGCCAGAGTGTTGGCTATATGGGGAAAATCCTCCTTAACACCGCCATCGGCCATATATAATACAGGTAAGGAAGCCGTCGTGGCAACATATTCTTTCGGAATCCATACATTGATCGTTCTTGTTTCTCCTAATTGTTTTGATACAATTGTAAATGTCTCATGTGCAGGCATAGGGTCTTCTGTATAGTTTGCCTTTGCGTTATTTGTAAAAACAAATATGGTAATTAAAAGAAGTTGATAGATTTTATTCATCTGTTTAAATTTGTTTCTTAACTGTATTCATGAACTCATTTCACTCGGTTTGATAAATCATGATGGTTTCATGATTAAAAAGAAAGCTCGTTCGATTGTTTAATGATACGCATGACGAATGAACTTTGTATTTTTCGAATATGTGGTATTGCAGATAGTTTATGTGTTATAAAATCATTGTAGCGTTCGGGATCCTGTACGATAACTTTTAGAATTACGTCGTAGGTGCCGCTTGTAACAAAAGCCTCAACCACTTCATCCAATGCACGTATTCTTACCAGAAACTCTTCGACATAATCTATATGTTGGGTATGTAAAGAGATATTGACCATCACAATAAAATTCAACCCCACCTTTTTGGGGTCTATCAATGCGACATAGTTGGTAATATAGCCTTCGGACTCTAGTTTTTTTATGCGGTCATATATTGATGTTCTGGACATATTCAATTTCTCTGTGAGTTGATTGATATCAAATCTTGAATTTTTTTGAAGCTCACGTAATAGTTCAACTTCCTGTTTGTTGAGTTTGTCCATTGGATTTTTTCCAGCTTAAGTATGCAATAATACACTAAAAAAGTGTTTTGTTCCAAATACATAACTGATTTATGTGCTGTGTTCGTAATTTCTTTTTTCAAGTAGATTTTTGTTTGCATTTCGCTACGTTTGCCTGTGTTTTGATTTTTAATTATGTTTAAATATGCATTAATAGTGGCTTTAGGAGCGACGAGTTATGGTACACTGACATCGTTCGCCAAAATTGCCTATGGAGAAGGGTATACGGCGGCGGAAATTACTTTTGCGCAAGCTTCTTTAGGAGCGTTGATCCTCTGGATACTCGCTTTTTTAAGAAGCCAGCGGGTAAATAAGGGGGGATTGACATTGAATTGGAAACTCATCTTTGCTGGGACGACAATGGGAATTTCTACTTATTTCTTTTACCTTTCTGTCCAATATATTCCTGTTGCGCTTGCTATTGTGTTATTGATGCAGGTTTCTTGGATTAGCAACCTATGCGAGTGGTTGATTTTTAAAAGAAAGTTATCGACGGTAGAAATCGTCTGCTCGGTAGTGATTATTATAGGGACTATACTTGCAGGTAATTTATTTAATGTACATGCGTTTAATTTCTCTTTCAAGGGGGTAGTATTGGCGCTTTCAGCAGCGTTTATCTATACTTCGTATGTGATTTTTACCAGTAAATTAGGCAATGATATACCCGCTTTGGAAAAAGGGGCATTAATGACCACGGGATCGGCCTTGATGATACTGGCTATTAATCTACCCGCTTTAACCACAAGTGGTCATTTGGATTTAGGTCTTTTAAAATGGGGCGGTTTCCTTGCGCTATTTGGTACGGTGGCTGCTCCCATATGCTTCACGGTAGGGATGCCCAAAATAGGGCCAGGCTTGAGTGCTATTATACTAACCATGGAACTGCCTGCTGTAGTTCTAAGTGCATTTCTTATATTGGGAGAAAAGATTACACTTTTACAGGTTTTGGGAATTGTCGTGATGATAGGCGCCATAATTTTGCTGAACTTATCAAAAATAGATGCTGGTCACTCTCGAAAAGATTGGATAACTAATTGATTTGACCGACGGAATCATGAGAGAATTTCAGTCAAATGCTTCAATGGCAGCTGATATTTATCGCATAAAACTACTATAGACTTGGTTTAAAGTAAATATTAATAATTTTAATCTGTTTTTTTACTTCTTATAAAGATCATGGCGATAACTGTGGTTGTAACCCCGAAAACAAAGGCGAAAATAGTTGAGCCGATTGCGTAACTTTTGTAATTAAATTGTGCTTCAGCCTCGGCCGTTGATTTGTAATATCCGATTTCGACTGAACGTTTTATGACATTTGGGAAATATTCAGGCGTAATTACATACGAAATCAACCATTGTGTGAGTGGACTTAATAGCGCTATTATTGCAGAGAGAATAACTCCTGAGAATAATCCTTGTTTATAGCTTATTTGACCCTTGTAGTAGTTCTTTTTCTTGTCGTTTAAAGCCATTATCATAAACCAGATTGCAGGAATAGCAAAAAGATTAGTCAGGTAAAGATGGTAATCAATGTATTTGCCATGAAGTCCACACAGTTTTTCCAAAAACATCCATAGTAATGTCATGATAGCAAAGTAAATTGCCCATTTGAATTCTGTTGTTACATTTTTCATCTATTTAAATTATTTCATGATCCGCCAGCTGGCGGATCGGTTTGTCTTTTAGTTATATTCATGATATCGTTTCAGTCGGTATGAATAAATCGTTATGGTTTCATAGTTTTAAATTGGCTGTTAAGTTATCTGTTTTTTTATAGCCTCTATTTGGTTTTTAATTTCTGATACAAATTAGCAAAAACATATTGAAAATTACTGGATAAGGTTATAGCATAAACTAATAATTGCTGAAACTTGATTTTTAGATTTTGTTTGGCTTTATCAATGGACAATTAAAGGAGAAGAGTGATCGATTTTTTTTCTAATTTGCGCGTATGTCAGCACAAACAAATACTTATAGCTTATTTTCCAAGGAGATTTTGTCTATGTGGAAGCTTCAGGGGGTGTCTTATATCAAAGTCGAAGAATTGTCATCAATAGACGGGGTTACCTTTTATGAGTTGATCCCTGACTCCGAGCTTTTAGATGGTGGAGGAAACGAAACACTTTATCCGATAGATTCGGAAGATGTGGATGACATGTTGTTGACTAGTGCAAATATCAAATTTGTCGTGCATCAAGTTTATTTGGAGGAAGAGTAACTGTAAGATCACAGCTGGACTACCGCAGTTTAATGAAAACTGTATCCTTTCCATATTATTTCATGTTCTTAATTTGGGGTCTCTAAAATACTAGGGGATATCTGTTGTTTTTTCAGATAGCCTTTATTGGAATAAAACTAGAGACAAAAAATGCATATACATTTTATCCAACATGAAATTTTTGAAGCTCCTGGTGCCTATTTAGAATGGGCAACTCAAAGAGGCTATAACGTTACGTTTTCAAAAATCTATGAAGGCCATTCTTTACCAGACAATGTTGAAGATTTGGATATGTTGATCGTCATGGGAGGACCGCAATCGCCCGATACCACAAAAGAAGAATGTCCATATTTTGATGGAGCAGCTGAAATAGCGTTTATCCAGCGGTTTATTGCACAGGGTAGAGCAGTCGTTGGGGTATGTCTTGGGGCACAACTTATCGGAGAAGCACTAGGAGCGCGTTTTGATCATAGTCCCGAGAAGGAAATCGGTGTTTTCCCCATTACGTTGACAAAAGTTGGTTTAGGTGATGTGAAAATTAATCATTTTGGAACCAGTTTGGCCGTTGGCCATTGGCATAACGATATGCCGGGACTTACAACAGAGAGTCGCGTGTTGGCCGAGAGTGAAGGGTGTCCGAGGCAGATTATAGCATTCGGTGACCTAATCTATGGGTTTCAATGTCATATGGAATTTACACCCGAGGTGATAGCGTTGTTGATCGAAGAGGAACTAGATTTTCTTACGAATAATAATGGATACCCTTATGTACAAAAACCTAATGAGATAAGATGTTATAACTATACTGAAATGAATGACAAATTGTTTGTTTTTTTAGATAAACTTTCCGAAGAATATAAAAAGCATTCTTCTTATATCTAACCGAACTCCATGCCCTTATAATTATTCCATAGAAAAAATACACTGTGATAAGCAATGGAAAAGCCTAAGATTAATTCTGGGCTTTTTTTGATGGTAGCTAAATCATTTTACCGATGTATGTAGGTCTAAAAATAGCTGTCCTGAATATAGCGTGTACAGGTAGTGGTATGTAAAAAAATGGAAGATAATTTGGTCGTTGAATATGTTTTATTTATTATTGTGTACGTTAACAAACGAAATAAAGCTAAATTATATAACCATGAGTAAACTATTGCTACAAAATGGTATCCTTGTTTTTGCCGACCTCATTCTTGAAAATGGCTACGTTTATATAGAGCATAAAAAGATAGTTCAATTGGGGCAGGGAAGTCTTAATGTGGGCGATGATGTACGTGTTATTGACGTGCAAAAGATGTATATATCTCCCGGATTTATTGATATGCATGTACATGGAGGAGGTGGGTTCGACTTTATGGACGGTACCGTTGAAGCTTTTTTAGGGGTGTCGGAGACGCATGTTCGTTATGGAACGACCGCGATGTGTCCAACTACACTTACTGCTGAAAAGTCACATATATACACTGTTTTGGATACTTATGCACAGGCGCTTTTTCAGAATAAGAGAGGTGCATCTTGGCTAGGTCTGCATTTAGAAGGTCCTTATTTAGCCTTAGGACAAAGGGGAGCGCAGGATCCTCGGCATATTCGCAACCCTGACGAAATGGAGTATAGAGACATTTTGGCGTACTCCCCCCATATCATACGCTGGAGCGCAGCGCCTGAGTTACCAGGAGCTTTACAGTTTGCCGAATATCTTCGTTCAAAAGGGGTTATTCCTTCATTGGCTCACACCGATGCTTTATTTGAGGAGGTGGTTGCTGGGTATCATGGCGGATTTCGTTTGGCTACGCATTTTTATTCGGCGATGTCTACTATTGTTCGTAAGGAAGCTAAGCGTTATGCCGGAGCGATCGAAGCCGGTTACTATTTGGATGGAATGGATGTCGAGATTATTGCAGATGGGGTACATGTGCCGTCATCTTTATTGAAGTTGATCTATAAAATTAAAGGGCCTGATCGTATCGCATTGGTAACAGATGCTATGCGGGCGGCAGCAATGCCCGAAGGTCCGAGTGTACTGGGGCGCTTGGAGGACGGATTGCAGGTTGTGGTTGAAGAAGGGGTTGCTAAGTTGCCGGATCGATCTGCCTTTGCAGGCAGTGTATCTACTGCCAATCAATTGGTGCGTAATTATATGCGTATGGCTGGAATATCATTGACCGAAGCTGTGCGAATGATTACCGAAACTCCCGCACGAATTTTGGGATTCGAAGGGACAAAAGGTAGTTTGAGACGTGGAAAAGACGCGGATATTGTGGTCTTTGATGCAGAATTGGAGGTTTATATAACGATAGTAGAAGGCGATGTTAGATACGATCGTTTAACAGGTATTAAATTATGAAAAAGGATTCTACATCCATAGGTGTTAAAGAGTTGGCTAAATTGGCTAATGTTTCTATAGGTACTATAGATCGTGTGCTTCATGATAGGCCCGGTGTAGCTCTTAAAACCAAAGAACGGGTGCTTGCGGTGCTGGCAACGCATAATTATCAGCCGAATCTGATTGCTCGATCCCTGGCTAATAGAAAAACAACGCGTGTCGTCGCTATTATCCCAAAGGAGTCTTTAGAATCTGCATACTGGAAGTTTCCATTGCAGGGGATTGAGCAGGCTGCGTTGGAGATACAGCCGTATAACTTTCTGGTTGATGTTCAGTTCTTTGATCAAAATGATCGTCAGTCTTTTATAGACTTAACAAATGAATTACTGCGATCGGATTTTGATGCTGTGGTTGTTGCTCCCATGTTTCATGCAGAATCACAGCTTTTATTTGAGCATTGCGATAAAAACGGAATACCTTATGTGTTTTTAAACTCGGATATTCCCGATGTGAAAAGTGTCGCTTATTTTGGTCCGGACCTTTTCCAAAGTGGTTGCATGGCAGGTCAATTGATGAGGTACCTGTTAGGGACCGATGATGAAATACTCTTGGTGCATATTTCGAAAGAGATGGAGACCCAACACCATTTGTTGCGGAAGGAGGAAGGTTTACTCCATTACATGGATATGTATGGAATGGGTCAAAAGCTGCATAAGTTGATGATTAGAGATACCGATTATCAAACAATAGAAGCAGAAATGGAGAAAGTATTGTCTAACCAGGCAATCAGACTTGTATTTGTGACTAATTCGAGGGTGGCTTCTGTTGCTCGGTATATAGAGGAAAGAAGGCTTAATGATTTGTGCCTTATCGGGTTCGATTATCTGCCTGATAATATTACATATCTGGAAAAAGGAGTTGTTGATTTCTTGGTTTGCCATAAGCCTATTGCGCAAGGATATAAGTCCATAATGTCGCTTTTTCGTTTATTGGAGAGTAAGATTGTGCCAGAAAAGATAAACTATATGCCCATTGATATTATAAGCAAAGAGAACTATCGTTATTACGAAAATTAACAAATAATGCGTCTAAATAAGCGTAAAATTTAACAAATATGGATATGAAAAAGTATATGCTAGTCGCTATCTTACTTGTGCTTGGGTATTTGTGCCCTCTAAATGCACAGGTAGCGAAGGATTTTGCTGTTCGCGGATTTCATTTGGATTTGCGTGTGCAGGTAATGAAAATGCCTGCATTGAAAAAATTTGCTAAACAGCTAAAGGATGGAGGCTTGAATACCTTGATCATGGAGTGGGAAGCTACCTATCCGTTCGAAAACCACCCGTTGATCCCGAATCAGTTTGCTTATACACGAGATGAGGTAAAGGAATTTGTTGCGTATTGTGAGGATTTGGGGATAGATGTTATTCCTCTTCAACAGAGCTTTGGTCATGTGGAATATATTTTGAGGCACTATCGTTACAAAGAGCTTCGTGAAGACCAAAAGGACTATTCACAGATAAACCCGCTTCGTGAAGAACTCGCCAAAGAATTGTTTACCGACCTTTATAAGGATATGATAAGCACGCACAAATCTGAGTATATTCATATTGGTGGTGACGAAACTTATCTGTTGGGGCATTCGAAAGAATCCCAAGCGAAAGTAGCAGCTGTGGGCAAAGGAAGGTTGTATGGAGATTATATAAAGTTGCTTTGTGAAATTGTAGTCGGTTTGGGCAAGAAACCCGTTCTGTGGGCTGATATTGCGATGAAATACCCTGATGCTTTACAAGGTATTCCCAAGGAAGCAATTTTTATAGATTGGAATTATGGATGGGACGTAGATATGTTTGGCAAACACAGTAATCTATTGAATTCGGGATTTGAAATCTGGGGTGCTCCATCACTTCGTAGCCATCCTGATAACTATTTCTTAACGCAGTGGGAGAAACACTTTAAAAACATACATGATTTTTTGCCTCTAGCTAGAAGCTTCGGTTATAAAGGAATGATTATGACTTCTTGGTCGACTTCTGGGCTGTACGGTAGTACCTGGGAGAGTCCCAAAGACATCGTAGAGCTTTATCCGATCAGAAGAGTATATCCTTTGTCTGGCTTTAATATTCTGATCGAAGCTTACTTTGCGGCCCTGGCTTCAGAAGGAGCGTTGGATGTTAAAACATTTGTAGACTCTTATGCGAAGCGTCAATACGGATTTGGAACAGATGAAGCGGAGAAGTTTTGGAGTGCTTTGAAGTCAAATCCTTATGAAATTAATCAGGGTGTCATTAGCTCTAAATCTGTTTCAGTGACGCAGATGAAAGATAGTGCAGAATGGGTTTTGAAACAATTTGAACAGTTAAAGCCTAAATCCAACAAAACAGAGTATGCACATTATATCCTGATGTCGCAGATACGATGGCGCTATCTTAAGTATATGGAGATTGAAATGAGGCTGAATAATCCGGACTTTAAAATTGATGAATTGCCAGCAATGAAACAAAAAGTTAAAGATTTGTTGCGTGAGGACTTGAATCGGAAATTTAGCAATTTGAATCGGGATTGGATGTATTCCGCTGAAATACAGCAAGAAAATGAATTGAGAAATAGTAAAATTAAACTGTTGGAAGCACGGTTGAATCGATTGGGTAAACAATAACCAACTTTTGTATGAAATACTCCTATTCGGCGAAGCACTGACACCCCTGGGTATTTCATACCGATAAAACGACGCAAGGAGCTCGTGGGAGACAATCGGGACAAGATATGACAGATAAACGACGAATCGGGTGAAGCGAGCTGATTTATGCAAGATAAAACAAACATTCATAAAATAGTTATACACATATGAAAGCAAGAATATTTTTGATAATGGCCTGTCTTGTTTGGTTGGTCAGTGCTGGAAGTGCACAGGTTAAGGATTCGTTTCCATTAACGATAAGCTGGCAGCCTCTTTTGAACAACTATCAAGGTAAGGAGCAGGCTCTTTCTGAACTGGTGATAGAAAATAGCAGTAATAAGCCATTTCCTTGGGCTGGCTGGAAGTTGTATTTTAATTTTATTCGATTGGCCGAACCTGTGGATTCGTTGCAGCCTATGGATGTGCATCATATCAATGGGGACTATTTTTATTTTCTTCCGAATGCTAATGGAAAGCTATTACAGCCGGGCGAAAAGGTAAAATATACACTCGTGTCAAAATCCTGGGTAGTGAATTACAATGATGCCCCTCAGGGATTTTACTTAGATTGGGGGAATAACAAAATTGAGCCATTGGGGGCTGTGGAGACTTTGTTGCCAGCAGATGAAAAAGCATTCTATAGAGTAGGTGGGGATGTAGAGATGGATGCGCAACGCATATATGAGAAAAATCAACGCTATCAAGATTTAAACAAGCTGCCAGTTGGACAGATCTTACCAACTCCGGTGTCTAGCCAATTGGGTAAAGGAGCCTATACGCTACAGAAGAACATAGCCCTTTACGTCGAGTCCGACTTCTCGGCCGAAGGTCAATTGTTGAAAGCGGATTTGTTGCAACTGTTTAACTTGCCTTCCCGTTTGAATGAGGGCAAAGCATCGTCATCTTTAGGTGTGCATTTGATTAAGGATAATTCGCTTCGTGAAGAGGCCTATAAGTTAATAATCAGTGCTAAAGGGATAGTCTTAAAAGCATCTACTAGGGCGGGAATGTTTTATGCAATTCAGTCCTTGAAGCTGTTGGTCGATCCCAAGTTTTATAATCCAAAGAACAGCAGTCCTGTAATTTTACCGTGTATAGAAATTTTTGATGAACCGCGTTTTGGAAGCCGAAGTTTAATGTTGGATGTAGCACGTAACTTCCAAACGAAAGATCAGGTTCTAAAAATTCTTGATATGATGGCGCTCTATAAATTGAATACCCTTCATTTTCACTTGAATGATGACGAAGGGTGGCGGTTGGAGATTCCCTCTATTCCTGAACTAACGGAAGTCGGTGCTCGTAGAGGTCACTGGACCGATACTGAGGAAAAGCCATCGTTGCCGCCCTCGTATGGATCTGGTCCTTTTTTAGACAATCCACGTGCTAGCGGATATTATAGTCAGGGCGATTTTATAGAAATTCTCCAATATGCACAGCGTCGTCACATTCAGGTTATCCCGGAAATAGAAACCCCTGGTCATGCTAGGGCTGCTATCGTCGCTATGGATTTTAGGTACCAGCGGCTATTGAAAGAAGGAGATACTGTAGGTGCGAATCGGTATCTGTTGCGGTCACCTGGGGATTCGTCTATTTATAGATCTGTGCAAAAATGGAACGATAATGTGATGGACGTATCACTTCCTTCTGTTTATACATTTTTAGAGCAGGTTACCGATGATATTATAACTTTATATAAACAGGCTTCGGTTGGTCTGAGTACTATACATTTTGGAGGAGATGAGGTACCTAATGGAGTATGGGAGCATTCTCCAGCATTTGCGAAATTAAAACTTGAAAATTCGGAGATAAAGGAGACAGGTGATTTATGGGTGAGGCATTTTGATATTCTCTATAAAATGTTAGAAAAGAAAGGGCTTCGTCTTTCTGGTTGGGAAGAGGTTGGTATGCAGAAGGTGGTTGAAAATGGCAAAAAGAAATGGATACCCTTTACGGGTTTTAAAGATCGTTCTGTTTTTCTGAATGTATGGAATAATCTGGGGGGGAATGAAGATCTTGCTTATCGGTTGGCTAACGCTGGTTATAAAGTGAAGCTTTCTTTTGTAAGCAACTTTTATATGGATATGGCTTACTATAAGCATTTTCGCGAACAAGGATTCTATTGGGGCGGTTTTATAGATTTGGAAAAGCCTTTCAGCTTTGTGCCGTTTGATTATCTACATACCCAGAAACAGGATTGGTTGGGCCGTCAATTGCCGGAGCGTGTCTTGACTACTGCCGAAAAATTAACCGAGGAAGGGAAGCGTAATATTGTTGGTCTACAGGCGCTACTTTGGTCGGAAACCATCAAATCAGAACGCGAGATGGAGCGTATGCTTTTTCCTCGATTGCTGGCCTTTAGCGAACGCGCATGGGCCCAACCGGGATCGTGGGAGCAGCATGGAGATATTCATGGCCAAGCCTATCAGGATGCGCTCAAAACGTTCTTTAACGTGGTCGGTTCCCAAGAGTTGCAAAGACTTCCTTACCTCCACGGGGGAGTTGCTTATCGTATTCCTACACCTGGTGTGAAAAATATTGACGGTAAGGTATTTGTAAACATGGAACTTCCTGGTTTCGAAGTGCGCTATAGTGAAGACGCTTCGGAACCGACTGTTAATAGTAAATTGTACAAGGAGCCGATACCTTATAAAACAGGAATGATATTCAGGGCTTTTAATAGTCAAGGTGATTCAAGTCTTCCTATATCATTAGACCTCAAACAGTAATAAGATGAAGAATAGTTCAGATTCGGTGTCCGTGACAAGTTTGTCAAAGCGCCAAGAGATTGTATCCATAGGTATTATAGTCTCCTTGTTTTTTGTTTTTGGGTTTGTGACCTGGATTAATGCCATATTGATACCCTATTTTAAAGGGGCTTTTGAACTCAATCATTTCGAGTCTTATTTAGTGGCTTTCGCATTTTATATTGCCTATTTGGTAATGTCCATTCCTTCGGGGTACTTATTGCGTTATGTGGGGTTCAAAAAAGGGATAATGATTGGTTTTTTTGTGATGGCGATTGGGGCAGCATTATTCGTTCCTGCAGGAGCTATGCAATATTATCCACTTTTTTTGGTTGGGTTATTTACGTTAGGTATAGGTCTTTCTATACTACAGACTGCTGCAAATCCCTATGTAACCATTCTTGGTGATAAAGAGCGCGCAGCACAGCGATTCAGTATTATGGGGATCAGCAACAAACTTGCTGGAATCTTAGCCCCGCTATTGTTCGCTGCGATTGTATTGCGTCCTGAAGACCAGGTGATTTTGGATAGTTTAGCGCAAATGTCGGCATCACAAAGAGAATTGGCTGTCAATGGTTTATTGGATAGGGTTATTTTACCCTATACCATGGTGTCGGTGATTCTCGTTGTCTTGGGATTATTAGTCAAGTTTTCGCCGCTTCCTGAAATTCATACCGATGGAGAGGAAGAAGAAATGAAAGGCGGAAATGTCCCTAAAACGAGTTTGTTGCAATTCCCGCATTTAGTACTCGGCAGTGTCGCTATTTTTTTTCATGTTGGATCCCAGGTTATTGCGGTGGATAGCATTATTGGTTATGCACAACATGCTGGGCTCTCGTTTGCGGATGCAAAAATATTTCCATCGTATACCCTTACAGCTACCATCGTCGGATATTTGTTGGGTATCCTTGTTATACCGCGTTTTTTAAGTCAGTTAATTGCCCTTAGGGTATGTACGGTATTGGGTTTTTTATTTTCGTTTGCTATTATGATCCTGTCTGGAAATGTTAGTGTTTTTGGCTACAGTATGGATATTTCCGTATGGTTTTTGGTGTTGCTGGGATTTGCAAATTCAATGATTTGGGCGGGAGTATGGCCACTGGCTTTATCTGGATTGGGAAGATTTCTTAAAATTGGAGCTTCGCTGTTGGTGATGGCCTTGTGTGGAAATGCAATTATGCCGTTGTTGTATGGTTTTTTTGCAGATAGTATCGGCCTGAAAGAGGCATATGTAGTGCTTTTGCCTTGCTATGCCTACTTAATCTATTACAGTTTCTACGGTTTTAAAGTTAAAAGCTGGACAACCTAGCACAGGTTTTCCAGCTCTTAAAATTTAAATTTGACTTCTGTCAGAAGAGCCACGTACCAGGAGATTTGTTTTAATAATGATTTCCTGGTAGTCCATTTTCTGCATGTCTTTGTCTTCAATCTGTTGGATGAGTATTTTGGCTGCTACAAGTCCCATGTCATAGGAGCTGTCATCAATTGTTGAGATCTGTGGCTCAAGTATAGAAGATATCGGGTAGTTGCTAAATCCGATAATGGCTACGTCTTCAGGGATACGCAATCCATTGTTTTTAAATACTTTCAGTGCTGCTGCTGCGGTGTAATCGTTGGCGCAAACGATCCCATCAGGTCTTGGGTTACATTGAAGAAGTGCTTCGGCCTGCGTTTTTCCTTCCTCATAGCTTAAGTTTTTTGTCTCGCGAATAAGCTGTTCGTGGATATGGAGCTGTTGTTGGGTTAATGCCTTTTTGAATCCTGCTAGTCTAAATTTAAATATGTCAACATTTTGATTTCCAGCTATGTGTGCAATGTTTTTGCATCCTTGTTTTATTAGGTGAGATGTGGCGTTGTAAGAAGCTTCAAAATCATTGATAATTACTTTGCTAGCTTTTAAATTTTCACTGCTACGGTCGTACACGACTAGGGGTATATTGGATTTGCTCAGCTTTTTTAAATGTTCATATCTTTTTGTTTCCAATCCCGGGCATATGATAATACCAGCGGCCAGAGAGGTTTCCAGCATCTGTACAATCTCCTTTTCCTTTACGTAAGAATCATGGGATTGAAAGATTGTAATTTGATAGCCTTGTTTGTAGGCATATTCTTCTATACCACTGATTACCTTAGAGTGGAAGTCAATGTCTATCCGAGGGCATATCACACCAATTGATTTTGTTTTTTTGCTCCTGAAACTTGAAGCTATAGGGTCCAATGAAAAACCCAATTCTTTTACTTTATCATTGACTATTTTTTTTGTGCTTTCACTAATTGCAGGGTGGTTAGAAAGTACACGTGATATTGTAGCGGTAGAAAGATTAAGCGATTTAGCTATATCTTTTATCGTGATACGTGATGTTTCCTTTTTTTTCATGACGGGTTTTCTGCTTTATGTTTTTCGAAGTTAGTCCAAATTTTCTTGAAATCAAATATTAGTTTGTGTAATTATTTGTGCAAATGTTTGCATTGATTATGTTGGGTTTTATTATGTTTTTATTGTGTTTTTTAAATATTTTGTGCAATTGTTTGCATAAGATTTGTTTTTTTTATACCTTGCTTACGACAAATAACAGATGATATAAACTTAAAATCTGCATTATGATATTTACTGCTAACCATCGTAAATTTAAATGGGGTGCATGTGCATTTTCCCTTACGTTTTGGCTTTTGTGTGTATTGGCGATTACTCCCGATCGAGTTGTTGCACAACAGAAGCGTGTATCCGGAAAGGTGATTGACGCAAGTACCAAAGAGCCCTTACCGGGAGTGAGTGTGAAGCTCACAGGGCAAAATACCGGTGTGAGTACGGATAGCCAAGGGGCTTTTGTATTGAGTGAGCTGTCTGAAGGACAGTCCATCGTATTTTCTTTTTTAGGATATACGAGTCAGACTGTAAAAGTAGACGCTCGTACGGAATATGTTATCGAATTATCGAATCTGGCTACAGAGATAGAAGAAACGGTAGTTGTTGGATACGGACGCCAAAAAAAGAGAAATTTGACAGGGTCTGTTGTGTCGGTTGGTGCTTCTGAGATTGAGAAGACGACTTTACAGGATCCGATTTCAATCTTACAAGGTAGGGCTGCTGGGGTTCAGGTATCGTCTAATTCGGGGGCTCCTGGTGGGGAGATGACAATACGGGTACGTGGAAATTCTTCTTTGAATTCGGGCAACAATCCGCTGTTTGTTGTTGATGGTATTCCTATTGAATCCAATTCAATATCTTCTTTAAATGGTACAGAAAGTTCGGGATTAAATCCAATGGCTGATATAAATCCGAACGATATTGCTTCAATTGAAATTCTGAAAGACGCCGCTTCTACAGCAATCTACGGTTCGCGGGCGGCCAATGGGGTCGTTATGATTACGACCAAGCGTGGTGCAGAAGGCAAACCTGAGGTGTTGCTTAATGCTACTACTGGTGTGAGTTCGCTTACCCGAAAGCTTAGCGTTTTGAATGCTAGGCAATATAGAGAAGCTGTTTTGGATTCTTATAACGCTTTGGCTGTACCAGAAGAGCCTTATTACACCCTCATAGACTCCTTAAATCCGATGAATAACGGCGACGTAGATTGGCAGGATGCTCTTATGCGCACAGCAAAACAATACAAAATTGACCTTTCTGTACGTGGAGGTAATCAAGGGACTAAATATGCTTGGAGTTCTTCTTACTTGGACCAGGACGGCGTAATTCTTAACTCGAATTACAAGCGTTTTACTTCTCGATTGAATGTAGACTTTAATATCTCTGACCGGGTTCGTATAGGGCAAAGCATTTCTTATACCAATGCTGTCAATAACCGGACGAATGCAGCAGGCTCTGGAAACCTGAGTATTATCCGCAGTTTATTGGTTCGTCCACCCAATATGTCTATGTATCTGCCTGACGGCTCTCTTAATGGCTATATGATCGGACAAAGGAATCCAGTTGGAATGGCTTTGTTTGCCACCAATCTAAATAAAAGCAATCGTATCATAGGTAGTCAATATTTAGAAATTGATCTTCTCAAAGATCTCAAGTTTAGAAGTAATTTCAACTTGGATTATATTGCGATGAAGGAAGATGAATTTATGCCGTCTATCCTCGACTATAGGGAGGGGTATAATACCGGTGGCGTACGTTCTTCTGGTAACTTGACCTGGGGTAATGAGAGTTATTTTACATACACCAAAAGTGTGGGCAATGCACATAATTTTGGTGCTGTAGCGGGTGTGAGTTTTCAAAAATGGCGATACGACCGTACCGGGCTGGATGGTTCTTATTTCGCAAGTGATGATATCCGAACATTAAATGGTGCATCCATTATTACAAATCAAGGTGTTAACGTAGCTTCGGAGCATGCTATGCAATCCTATTTTGGACGATTGACCTATGATTATCTTGGTAAATACCTTTTAGAGTTTAATCTTCGTTCGGATGGTTCGTCCCGCTTTGGAAAAGACAAACGTTTTGGCTTTTTCCCGTCTGCATCCGCAGGCTGGCGTTTTATCGAAGAAAATGGAGTCAAGGATTTGGGATGGCTTAGCGATGGTAAACTGCGCTTTAGTTTAGGAAGTACCGGTAATGAAGCTATTGGAGATTATACTTCGCAAGGAGAATTTAGCCTAGGTACTAATTATTTGGATTTTTCGGGAGCTGCACCTACCGTCATGCCTAATGCGAGCCTTACCTGGGAGACTACCCATCAGTATAATCTAGGTTTGGAATTGGGTTTCTTGAGCAATAGAATATTATTCTCAACCGATGCTTATCTGAAAAAGACAAAAGATCTGTTGTACAATGTTCCGCTTCCGAGCACAACAGGATTTGAGTATGTGACTAGAAATATAGGTTCTATAGAGAATAGAGGTCTTGAGTTTAGTCTTCAGACACGTAACCTCCAGGGCGCATTTAGCTGGAATACGAATGTGAATGTCAGTTTGAATCGAAATAAAGTAACTTCGTTGCCAGAAGATGTATTGACTAATGGATACATTCAGAATGGCGCTTTCCATATCTTGCAGGTAGGATTGCCTATCGGCGTGTTTTACGGCTGGCAATTTCAGGGTGTATATGCGCGCGATGAAGATAATGTCAACGGCTTAACACATGGTGCAAATGGTCCTGTGTTTGTCGGTGGAGATCCGATTTGGAAAGATGTAAATAATGATAACGTAATCAATCAAGACGATAGAGAAATCATTGGTTATGCTGAACCCAAATATTTCGGAGGAATATCCAACGATTTTAGTTACAAAAATTTCCACTTAAATGTATTTTTTCAGTATTCGGTAGGTAATCAGATTTATAGCGAGCTAAATCACCAACGTAATTCCATTGTACGATACAACAATCTTTCGACAGATGCTTTGAGCAGATGGCGGCAACAGGGAGACATTACGGATTTTCCTAGATTGATTCGGGATGATCCGAAACAGTCGGACAGTAGGGTACAAAGTAGATGGGTAGAGGATGGATCGTATATTAAGTTGAAGAACGTCAACCTGAGATATACATTTGATTCCAATTGGGTAAAGCGTATCGGTTTACACAAGGTTGACGCTTTCGTAACTGCGACAAATTTAATTACATGGACTAAGTATACCGGATTTGATCCCGATGTAAACTCCTATTCAGGACTTCGGGTAGGTTTGGATGAAGGTTCGTATCCTCAAAGTCGTACGTTCATGTTTGGTTTAACTTTTGGACTTTAATTTTATTAACCATGAAAAAATCGATTAAATATATATTGGGAAGTGTCGTTATTCTATTCGCTTCGGCTTGTTCCGATTCGTTTTTAGACAAGGATCCCATTAGTAATTTTTCAGGACAGGGCTTTTATAAGAAACCTAGTGATGCACAGGCTGGGGTAACCGGTATTTACAACAGTATGCAGTCGCTCTTTCGGCTGAACTTCGCTTATTGGGGGGAGGGGCGAGCGGACAATGTGACGACACGCCATTCAGGTGACCCTTTTGCGCTGCAACAAAATGCATTGACTCCTATTATAAATTCTGCGCGTTGGGACAATTTTTACACGCTGATATCGAGGGCCAATTATGCCATTAAATATACCCCTCAGGTATTTGGAGATGGAGATAGCGAATTAAAGAAGCAACTGCTGGGACAATCTCATGCGCTTAGAGCTGTTGCTTACTTTTACCTAGTTCGTATTTGGGGAAATGTACCGTTGGTCACCGAGCCTTATGAGAGTGTGGAACAGAATGTATTTGTGTCACGTAATAGTGCGGAAGAAGTATTGGCAAAAGTTGAAGAAGACCTGTTATTCGCTGTCGAAAACTGTGCGAGCAGTTACTCCGGTGCACGAAACCGCGTATTGATGACCAAAGGTGCTGCGTATGCTTTCTTGACCCAGCTCTATATGTGGCAAAAGAAATACGATAAAGCAATTGCGACTGCGGAAAAGGTTCTTGCTGATTCTCAATATTCATTGGTGTCTATGAGCGATTGGAATGACATCTTTGTTAAGGGAGTAAGTACCGAAAGCATTTTTGAGGTTGGATATAATGAGGTGCAGACAAACGCGCTCCGAATACTTTACGCACTTGGATCGGATAGTGATTATGTGCCTAGTGCCCGCTTTATCGCATCGATAGAGACAGGCGACTTGCGCAAGCCACGTATCTATGATGTCTCACAAGCTCAGCCCCGCAAGATATGGAAGTTTTTTGGTCAGGGGTTTAATGACGAAAGTCCGGATCCATCTTCTAATAACATCGTTTTGACAAGACTTGCTGACATTATTTTGCTTAAAGCGGAAGCACATGCCTATTTAAATCAGTCGGCCGAAGCATTGGAGTTGCTCAATCGTATACGCCGTCGTGCAGGTCTTTCTGTAATGGATGAAAGTGCGGCTAATAATCTTTACGGAAGTCTGTCCGGAGCAGTGTTGCACGAGCGTTCGATAGAGCTTTGCTTTGAAGGTCATCGCTGGTTTGACCTTGTACGTACCGGAACAGCGATTTCAACCATGAAGCCTATTAATGGATTGGCTAGTGAAGCTAATCTATTGTGGCCATTGCACGAAAGTGCAACGCTAAGAAATATGAATATTGAACAAAACGAATTTTATAAGTAGTCTTATGAGAAAGATAATATATAGAATTACGAGTTCCCTGTTGGGAATTGGTATGTTGGTGATGGTGTTTAGCTGTGAAATTCAAGAGAGTTTTGAGTACGATTATGCCGAAGACAACACCAAATTGAATATGTCGGCTTTGGCTTATATCAAAGGAAATGATTCGCTGTCTCTCCTGAATGAAGCTATCGAGCGTACACAGTTTCAGGCTATGTATGAAGGAGGTCCTGGAGCGACATTTATTGCGCCCAATAACCAGGCTTTCAGAAGTTATTTTAAGGAGAACGGATACAGCTCTATAGCTGCGATTCCACTCCCTATTTTAAAGAATATTTTACGCTATCATACCGTCAAATCTGTTGTAAATTTTAATGATCCGGCACTTGCTCCCAGCAATAGACCCATTGCGTATGATACGGAGAATGGCCAGAGCATGTATTTGTCCCATACCAGTACTTATGTAGGGTTGATTAATGAAGGCACCAATAGGCAATGGCAGATCAGGACTTCAAATTTGGTTCCGGATAATGGAGTTATCCATGTAGTCAATTTTGTAGTCTTTTATTCTGCTCCAGCAGGGGATGCAAATGCTGTAAACCCAAACTTGCTTCAGGATACCATATTTGCTAAACATGATTCTTATGTAAATGGGGGAGTCGAGTCTACCAAGAATTTTGGGACTAATACATTGATGAAAATTAAGAATGTCAGTAACAATGGAGATTATGACCGTAAGGCTTTCCTCATGTTCGATTTTGCGGACTTCAAGAAAGAAGGTGTTGTGACCGATCTTAAGTTGCAATTGGCTGTATCCTTCACAGCGGCCAAGGGGGTGGATCTTAATCTGTTTGAAACTCCAAGTACGGCTTGGGTAGAATCGTCGCTGAATTTCAGTAACGCGGTATTCCCGAACTCGCCGCGAATAGCTTCTATAAAAACTAGCAAAATCAGTACGTTTAGGTTTGATCTTACGGACTATTTCAATGAGAAAAAACCGACCGGTTTAAAATCTTTTATGTTGGATGGACAACCGGGATCGGATGAAACGGATGAAATAGCCTCCAAAGAACATCCTACGTTGGCACCACCGATGTTAATAGCAACGTTGGCAAGCGGAGATTCGGAGCTCGTACTCGAAGAAAAGAAAGATTTTGAAGTTGCCAATGGCGGTATGTATGTGCTTTCAGCGGCCGACTTGTTGGTGAGCGGAGCCTCGGCAGGTGATATTATTTATACAGTAGAGGATTTGCCTGTATTCGGGTGGCTTATCAAAGGGGCAGAGGTGCTTAAGAAAGGAAGCCGTTTTACGCAACTGGATTTAGATTTAAAGAACATGGTATTTATTCACAATGGCAATACATCTGGCACGAATACTCTTGTCTTGACAGCGAGGGACAAGGCTGGGGCTATACTTAAAGATATCAGAATAAACATTTCAGCAAAATAGTATGATGAATAGCAATCGTTGGTTCTATGCGTTAATGGTATTGGTGTTTTTTATCAATTGTAGTAGTTCTTCGCCCGATGTAGAGCCGCCAGTGGTCGCGACAGACCGTATTATTCGATTTTCAGAAATGGATTGGATAGTCCGTAAGACAAAAGACAAGAAAGAAGGACCAGGGCCTAATCTATTTTCGGATTCTGATAAAAATGTGTGGGTAGATGCCAATGGAAAGCTTCATCTGAAGATCAGGCAAGATGGTGGATATTGGTATTGTTCAGGGATCACTTCCAAGAAGTCTATGGGCCATGGAAAGTATGTGTTTTATATCAATTCTGATGTGACAACTCTTGACCAACATGTTGTTGCCGGACTTTTCACTTATCTCAATGATACGGAAGAAATTGATATCGAGTTTTCAAAATGGTCGATCCCAACTAATCAGAATGCTCAATTTGCATCTCAACCTTCTGATATATCCGGCAATAAAAAACGATTTGATATTCCGGCAGGGCTAGGGCAGACGGTGCATTCTTTCGATTGGCAGTCTGATCGTATCCTTTTCAGTAGTGATTACAAAGATGCCGAGGGGGTATTGCGAAATATTCAAGAGTGGACGTATAATGGCAAAGATGTACCGAAACAGAAAAATGAAAAATTGAAAATGAATCTTTGGCTTTTTAAGGGGCAGATGCCATCTGATTTAAAGGATCAGGAGATTGTTATTGATAGTGTTCGTTTCATTGCCCAATAGCCGTCGTGTTAATGTGGTTTAATGTGTGCACAGTTTCCTTTTATTAATTAGTTATTATATGCTTTTAGAAGAATTAAATGTTGACGTGTCCGTAACAGCCCAAGAGGCTGGAGAGAAGGCTGGTAGAGCTGTTGAAGCTAAATTGGTCGAATTGCAATCGAAACAAGAAGAGATCAGGGTTATTTTTGCTGCTGCACCTTCACAGGATCATATGCTTAGCTATCTGGCAAAATCTGAACAGATAGACTGGTCTAAGATCGTAGCTTTTAATATGGACGAATATATTGGTTTAAATCGAGATGCAGATCAGCTTTTTTCGAAATATTTGGAAAATAGATTGTTTAGTAAAATCACGCCTAAAGCTAAATTCTTTATCGATCCGAGCGCTATAGTCGATGATGAGTTGTTACGGATATCGAAATTGATCCACGAGAAACCTATTGATTTGGTTTGTCTCGGTATTGGACAAAATGGTCACATTGCCTTCAACGATCCTCCTGTGGCAGATTTTGACGATAGTTACCTAATCAAGAAAGTAGAGTTGGACGAAGTGTGCCGTATGCAGCAAGTCGTCGATAAATGCTTTGACACGATCAATAGTGTCCCTACCCATGCCCTAACACTAACTATTCCTACTATCATGAATGCAAATAGTTTGTTTTGTGTGGTAGTGGGAGCGCATAAAAGGGAAGCAGTTATGCATACCTTAAGTTCAGCGATAAGCACCGCTTGGCCATCGACCATACTTCGCAAACACAAAGATTGTTGGTTCTTCTTTGATCAAGCTGCTTGCCCAGAAGTTTAAGTTGGGGCCTGTTGAATTTTAAATGCAAGTGCACAGCTTCGTTATTAGCTGTGCACTTTTTTTCTGAAAGTGTCTATTGCCAGGTCTCCTCCGTGTTCGTTAAAAGAACTGACCTCTCGCAAAGGCTATCAAGAAAGTTTTTTTGCTCCTTCTGTCTTATTTTTTTAATTTTAAACCTATACAAATAGGAATGGCATGAACACTTCTGAAGCTCACAACGAACGTATCGCAAAGATGATATTTGCATCGGTTTATCCCCATTATGTAGCAAAAGTAGAGAAGAAAGGTCGAACTGAGTCCGATTTGCATCAGGTCATCACTTGGTTGACCGGATTTAGCGAACATGATCTGCAACAATTAATAGCTGACAGAGTTACGTTTGAGGAGTTTTTTAACAGAGCGACCATCAATCCGAATGCGGGGCTTATTACAGGTGTTATTTGCGGATATCGGGTAGAAGAGATCGAGAATCCGTTGACACAGAAAGCCAGATACCTGGATAAATTGGTTGATGAACTGGCCAAGGGCAAGAAGATGGAAAAGATTTTGCGGAGTTAAATTTTTCGATACTTTGTAATCGTTTAGATGACTATAGAAGAAGTTTTTTGGGACAAGTCCATTAAAGCCAAAGGCAAGGTAGCTATGATTGGCGATTGGCTGGTGCAGCGCGAATTGACCCTAGAAGAATTAATGGGATACGCCGAGCGGCAAAAGGCTATAGACAAAGCAACCTGCATCGAAGCGATAGAATATGCTACAAAAAAGGACCCCAGCATATCGGATGATTATCTTATGGCATATGTTATAGAGACGCTAGCTGACGATGAGCCTAGAGTAAAGTGGGAGAGTGCTAAAGTAATCGGGAACATTATCCAATACTACCCAGAACAGGTAGGCGCGGCTATCGATGCGCTGCTTTTAAATATACCTGGAGGTGGTACTGTTGTACGCTGGGCCTGTGCTTATGCCCTGGCCGAGATCCTCAAGCTGGCGACCGATCATAATAAACTGTTGGTCCCCAAGGTTAAGGAGCTTTGTGAACAGGAAGAAGATAATGGGGTTAGGAATAAGTATCTAGCAGCCTTCAAAAAACTGAAAATTTAACTTTTGTTCCACCATATATAAAGTTACCCTATTTATTACTGGGATTACCATAAGCCTTGATATGTGTGCTTACTTTTTCGAATCCTTCCAAACTACAATCGAATGATAGTTTCTTTTTACTGTCGAATATAAAAATTAATTTTCCATCCTTGAATTCCAGATCGATATTCCTTATGGGCACCATCCCTTTAAAGAAAGATGGGCCAATAATATTGAAATTTATTTTTTCCGAAATGAAATCAATAGCGCCACTTGGTTTATTGTCCGATTCAATGTTAAGCCGCAGGTAGTCCGCGCTAATATCGTCTAGCGATATAATTGTCATATTTTCCATTGGGTTTGTCAAAATTTTAGTTCTATATTATTCACTTTGTTTTACCGTATGATACCTCTCAAATCCAGTGTAGATGCGGGTTTCTTTCAATTTTCCATTTTTATAAATTTCTTCTTTCTCCTTATCGCCCGATTTTTTGTTGAAGTAAATAACCTCTGTCAACTCCTTTTTTCTATTGAAGAGTTCTGTTTTAAAATTTCTACCGTCTACCTGATAATGTATAGAATTCAACCTTCCGTTGTCTTTATAATAGTAACTTTTTGAATTATAAAAATTGCCGTTCTCTATAGTCATCCCTTCATAGACATATGATGCCGTATATTTTCCTTCCAATATCAGCTGATGCTTATCGTTATAGATGAAATAATAAGCCCCATCCATGGGGTTTCTCAATTCATAACGGGTTACCCATTTTGCTTTCTGCCCCGGGTTGCGCTGCATACCCTCTTCCGCTTTGAATGTTACCGAATCATTTTGCGAAACCCACAGCGTATCCGTATCCAGCGAACCTGTTTTATTGTAAATTTTGTAAATGATTGTATCTTTTTTAAGCTGCTGTTCGTTGGTGTTACAGCTCGCATAGCCGACCAGAACCGTTAGTAGAAGCAGCAAATTGTAAGACATGTAAGGAAGCTTCTCTAAAAAATAATTCATAGGGATCTTTTTATTGGTGACTAATTAAATATTGTTTCGGTGAATCTGGTTCATTTTTCAGTTCTTTTCCCAAAGACCGCTCTTTTTTAAACTGTCCAGCTGTTGCAGGCTGGAATTTATTTCAATATAGAGGCTATCAGGTGTTTCCCCGCGTATCTGTATAGTATATCCCCGGTCATATCCCGTTTTCGAGTTCGGATCAAAAAATACATCAGATTTTTTCTTTGCTATTACCTTTTCTGCAATATTATAATGCTTGACTATCCAATAACTGTGGGGTGTGACTCGAATGGCATATTCGCTGTTATTTATTAAGGAACCACCAGAAAAACCATCTTTTGTCAGGTTGGAATAAATCAACACCAACCCACTGAGGATCGCTAAAAGTACCCCGATAAAAAGCTTCTTTTTCCGAGAAAAGACAAACAGACTAATGAGCCCTATTCCCACAAAAGGAAGAATCAACAGCCCAATCTCTAGACTGATATCAAAAAACAAGCGTAGCAATAGGTCTGCAAACATGACGCCCAGAATTAGTATAAGCAGACTGAGCAATGTCTTTTGCAGTAGGGGCAGCGGTTTTCTTTTCATGAACAAGGTTCTATACGCTATTTATTTAGCAAAGTATGTTCCAAAAAAGAAGCGCTCAAGTTTTCTTACCGGCTTGATTTCATAGCTTTCACTTTTTTGATTTTGGCATCGGCCAAGAATTTTTGATATTCTTCGGTTTCCATTCCGTAGAGCGCGATTTTTCCATGATCGTCGTGATGAATACCAAAACCATAAGTCTTTGTCAGCGGTGAAGCGCGCAAGCAGGCCTGTCCTTTTGAAAAAAGTTGTGCTCTTGCCTGTTCATATTCTTCTTGTGTTACATCATTTCGTTCGGCAAATACTTTAAAAAGCAGATCGTCTGACGTGAATTTGTAAGGGTTTTGAACAATGAGTTCGTATTGCATGTCAGCTACCGTCTTCTTGTCTTTGGTAGGCGGTCTATAACCTTTGTCTACTTTTGTATCTTCTGCTACCTCAATAAATGTGTCAAAGTAATTCGTCGAATGTATCTTCATGGTTAACGTCTATTAACTGTTTAATCTCGGCAATAATGCATCCAGCTGCTGGAAGTCTACGGTCATACCTTCAATAAAGCCCATTTCGATTTCTGCTTCGAGGTCTTCTACCGAGTCGTAAGTCAGTAGGATCTCTACCCTTACCCGATCTTCTTTTGCGACGAAGGTGTTTTCCCATTCATTTTGTGGAAAATCTAGATTTAGTACACCATTTTCATCCGAAAATCCACCTTTCATTGTAAATGATTTTTTATTTACGATCGAGATGAAATCCGCTTTGCTCCAATGTTTTTCGCCTTCAGGGCTTACCATGGCGTAGAGCCAATAACCGCCGACCTGAAAATCCATTACTTTCGTTTCCGCCCGCCAAGGCTCCGGTCCCCACCATTGATCCAGTAGTTCTGCTTTTGTCCATGCGTCCCACACCAGCTCGAGACTTGCTGCAAATTCACGTACCATGCGGATCGTTTTTTCGTCTTTATTGACCGTGTAGTCAAATAATAAGTTGCTGTCCATGTCTTTATTTTTTAATTGTTTTCAATAGATTGTCCAACTGGTTGAACTTTGTTTCCCAGATATTTCGGAATTGTTCCAGCCAGTTGTCAATCTCTTTCATCCTTTCCATTTCAATTTGGTAATAGATTTCCCGGCCTTTGTGTTCCTGTTTAATCAGTTCACATGCGGAGAGTATACGGAGGTGTTTGGATACGGCTTGTCGGGAGGTGTCAAAATGTTCGGCAATGGCGTTGGGTGTCATTGCCTGTAGTGCAATCAATGCCAGTATTCCCCGTCGTGTAGGATCCGCAATTGCCTGAAATATATCGCGTCGTGCTTCCATAATGTTGCGCTGTCTATATAAAGATAAGTGCAACTGTTTGGTTTCGCAATATTTAAGAAATTACTTGTCTTAGGACAAGATGGGGGATAAGGATTGGAGCCTTGGTACAGGAATTGCTACAAAGATGATCAGAAGTTACTTCCGATAAACCGGGGCAGGAACGAATAAAAACGAACATATGCAAAAAGTATTAATAGTATTGACGATAACCGGATGCTTAGCCCTCCTATCCTGCAACAATGGCGGAAAGCAACAGACGGCAACGACAGAAGAAACCCATACGGAATTAACCAAAAACGATACTGCGAAAGGAATTCAGGAGCAGACTGTAGACCAAAGCAACGCTGGCCAGGAGGAAGATGTCTTAAAAAAGCTTCCAATTAGAAACTTTGTAATCACCGATTCGACGAATTTTGATAATTATCAGGCAGAAGGAATAGCAGACGATATTTTCATTAAAAAGATAAAATTTAAAACTTCAAACATTACTGCCGAAAATTTTAGGTTAAGATACAAAGTGCCTCTCTCCGAGAATTTCAGTGCCATCGTTATTACCTATAGAGATGGCGAGCACGAGCTCTTCAGCACTTTAGTCACCCTAGATAAAAACGGGAATATCATCGATCAGCTAGATATTGCCTATGATGAGATAGCCGAATCTGCATTTAGTAAAATCGGGACACTCGAGAAGGACCGGATCAGCATTCAGAGTTGGAATTATATGAACGAAGTACCTACCCACGAAGAATCCATATTCACGGTGTTGGAGACTGGTAAATTTAAAGCTGTAAAGTAATCTTCGGCTAACGATCTTGAAATTATTATATTTACGAGAACGAATAGACCAAAATTAGGATAAATGATCATGAGCCTAAAAAATATTCTACTAATCCTAGTTTTAGGTATGTTCACGGGCTGTCATGCGCCGCTACTGCTTACCGCATTGAGCCCGAAGACCAAGCCTAAGGAAAAATTCAAATACTACCAGCCGAATTTCAAATTACCCGAAAATTCTAGCCTCCGATTGGATGGCTATTACCTCAGTATCGAGTCCGAAAGAAAGCAGAAATTAACCTTGAAGCGCTATCAGGAAATGAAAAAGTACGGACTTTCACCTGTTGGGTTTGATATTAAAGACCTGCATATAAGTTCAGATACGGTTTTGATCATCAAGACCTTGGATGCCTTTCAGTTCTACGCTGATGGTACGTATGAGGTCCGTTATTTTGCCAATAGATCCAAAGAGCAGGTACATGAGGAGATGCTGACCAAGTATAGAAATACCATAGAGGGAGTGTTCGTTTACAAGTTGAAAGGCGACAAGATCCTGTACGAGACCTACAGCCAGATGTCCGGATTTACCTATAACGATGGCCTGCTAGGTGAGCATACGATTACCCTAGGAAAAAGCCACCCCTATCAATTCATCAAGTTTTAAATTTAACTATTTCAAATATGAGCGACCAATTGGGGAGAATGGGGCAAGATCAGTATTCCATAGTGCGTTATCTGTTGCTCTTGCTATGGAGTCTCTGCTGCTTTTTCAGCGTCGCAGAAGCCGGCACGCGGGATTCTATTACTGTTTTTAAAAATTGGGAGGATAAGCATGGCCTAAATCAGTTAACGGTCAAAGTTGAAGGACTATGTAACCCCGATGAGCCACCGTTTGATGGCACACTAACAAAGATCATCGCCAATTTAAAAAACAAGCAAACTGCATTAGAGGTCGTGTTCGACGACGAGGACTACCAGATGGAGATGCTGTTGTTCTATGAAAAAGACATCGAGATTATCGATCTTAAAAAAGAGAAAGCTGTTTTTATCCCATTCTTTTATTGCGCAAATTTTGACAATGATATCAAAGTATCCTACATCATTTTTTATAAAGGCTCAGGCTATCTATTTCATATTAACTTTCACTGTGCCGAAGGAGAGGGGGGTTGGTTGAATGATGACTTAGAAGCCAAATTGAGCTCTATTACAGATCGCGAGCTGAAAAAAATATTTATCAAGAAGCTAAAATCAAGCTATAAAAAGTATTCGGATTTCCATATCAATATCGATTATTAAGAGAAGCTGTCTAGAAAGAAACCGATTGTCGTCATTTACATTACCTTGGTAAACTTATTTCTGTACTCGATAGGAGTCAACCCAGTTACTTTTCGAAATACATCTCTAAAAGCTTTGGTGTCTGTGTAGCCTACGTCGTACATGACTTCAGAAACATTTTTACGTGAAACTTCGAAAAATTTCTTCGCTGCTTCTATACGTACGCGTTGTATGTATTCCATGGTGGTATTATTCGTTGCCTCTTTAAAGCGTCGCTCAAACGAACGACGACCAATATTACTTAAATTAGCAAGGTCTTCGATCGTAATCTTGTCTTCATAATTTTGTTCGATATAATCCTGTACCTGTTTTATGGCTAGATCACTGTGATTGCGTTGCCCCCGAAATATAGCGAATTGAGATTGGCTATCCCGGCTAATATCCAATGCAAAATACTTTGATATCAATATGGCCGTTTCCCTATCAGAAAATTTCTCTAGGAGGTATAATATTAAATTCCATAAACTATTGGCCCCACCACTGCTGTAGATACGATCATGCTCAGTGATAATAGCCCCATCTTCAACTTCTACATTCGGGTATTTTTCCTTAAATTCCTCTAGGTATGCCCAGTGCGTAGAACATTTGCGTCCATCCAATAAACCCGTTTCAGCCAATAAAAAAGCGCCTACACAAAGACTAGCGAGACTAGCGCCAGCATGATACATTTTTGTAAAATAAGGTATTGCTTCTTCATTCGCCTTGATGCCGGCACTCATATCTCCAAATGCAGGCGGTATAATCAATAGGTCGGTTTGTTGGACATCAGGTAGCAACCTGTTGGTTTTTATCGTGTACTCCCCGCTATTGGCTGGAACATATTCATTTAAGCCCACATACTCTACCTCGAATATCGGTTTTTTGCCAAATGTAGTCAGAAACTCATTGGCCGTGTTGAAGGTTCGGAAGGCTGGTGTTATCGCTTCTATTGTTCCATACTGGGGTACAAAGACAGAAACTCGCATATGCTCTTAGATTTGTTGGTCCGTAAAGTTACTCAATTTGTCGTAATCTACCCCTTAAGTTGTCGTTTTTGCAACTTTTGCCGCTTTACAATCTTTCGCAACTTTGTAATGTAAGTTATAAACATTATAAACATGAAAAAGAATAAATTAATCTTTTGGACAGCCACCATAATTCTTATCCTTTGGGAAGGACTTATGCCCTTGGGTACGATGCTTTTCGCACCGGTCTATGTCAATGCAGGGACAAAACCATTGGGATATCCCGATTATTTCGCTTACCTACTGATTATCTGCAAGGTGCTGGGGATTCTAGCTATTTCGCTGCCCAAAATACCTGCCAAATTACGGGAGTGGGCCTATGCCGGGCTGACGTTCAGTCTGATCTTTGCTTTTATCAGTCATGCCTGTGTAGATCGAAATGTAGGTTTTATGCTAATGCCTTTGGTGGTATTGGCCATACTCGCCGTTTCTTATAGCTATAGTCCTAAAATTCGAACCCATAACTAAGACAAATCACAATTAAAATTTATATATCATGGCAAATTCAGTATCCCTACATCGGATAATTCAGGCAAGTCCTGAAAAGATATTCCGGGCGTTTTCAGATCCAGCAGCACACGCGACATGGTTACCTCCCTATGGCTTCATATGTACCGTGCAGCAAATGGACTTTAGCGTTGGAGGGCACTTCAAGATGACCTTTATCAATTTCAGTACAGGCAATGGGCATTCATTCGGTGGAGAATATCTCGAAATAAAAGCGAACGAGTTTATTAAATATGTTGATCGATTTGATGATCCCAACCTACCAGGGGAAATGATAACAACAGTATCGTTGGCTCCGGTATCCTGCGGGACCGAGCTTAAGATCGAACAGTCCGGTATTCCAGACATGATACCTGCCGAGATGTGCTATTTGGGCTGGCAGGAGTCTTTGGATAAGATGAAAAGATTGGTAGAACCCGAAATTCCCGATGCTTGATCCGATGCAGCACGTATTTTTAGAACAGCGATCTGAAAAAAGAAGCGGTATCTTTATCACATTTGCCGGAAACTGTAAAAAGGCACTCACCTTTTATCAAGCCTGTTTTGGCGGGGTTTTACATTTCGAAATGTTGGATAAAGTGATAGAGGGGTATAACGATATACCTGTCATCAGTGGCGTGCTTATTTCAGATCGCCTTGTTATATATGGTTCGGATTTAGTACAGGATGGAGGGCGAAAAATAGGCAACCATATCGCCGTCTTTTTATCCTGTCAAGACCTGATAGATCGGAAGTATCTTATTCAAAAGCTAGCGTTGACTGCCGAAAAGAATACATTGATTAGAGACCAGGATCCATTGGTAGAAATAAAGGATCCGTTTGACGTAAATTGGATTTTGGCTGTTTAGATTTTTCGTGTATAGTGCAATTGCGTCAATCCCGTATCAAACGTTTTTGCAGTTACGAATTCAAGTGCCTGTTCAGGTCGTCCATCTTGGAAAAGTCTTGTTCCGTTTCCCAGTAAAATAGGTATTACTGAAATCACAAGCTCATCAATTAGGTCGTGCCTTAGTAACTCATTGATTATTTCCGCACCACCATCACAATAGATATCTTCCCCTTTTTTAGATTTCAGTTGTTTGACCAGTTCTGTTATTTTTCCTGTATAAAACGTGGTTCTACCTGTTTGCGGTTTTTCGCTTCTGGTGATGACGTATACGTCCCGTTGTCCGTTATCGTAATGAGACGTACCGATTTCTCTAACCACATAATCGTAGGTCTTCCTACCGATAATTATAGTGTCTATTTTGGATATAAATTCCGTATAACCATAATCTTCCCCCTCTTTTTCCACGAGCTTCAAGAAGCTTAAGTCGTCATTTGGTTTTGCTATAAATCCGTCTAGGCTCATAGCGATGAAAAGTGATATTTTACGCATCCGTTTTAGTTTTAATACGCTCAATATAGCTATCTTTAAAAGAATTCATCGCATCGACTACATAAAGTTTGCACATGAGCCGAGTAAAAGAATTAAAAAATACGATCAGCGGAGCCCACGAGTTTAAAGATCCTGATGGCACTATGTACAAAATGAAAATACTGGGAAGGGGTGAAGAGCTTTTTTTTCAAAGAGGGGGTGATGCCCTCATCTGTGATATATCGGCCCGCTTTTCGGTTATTGATCAAATGAGTATTAAAAGATGGGACAATGGACATAAGATTTCCGATAAAGAGCGCGCTCTTATTCTGGTGAAGATTGTCGAGTTGTACAAAAAAGCCTATCAGGATGATTTAACACTCTCGTTAGAGGACAGTAAATACAGTTGAAAAATAAAGCCATCCTTTCCCTAGTCTGCCATTTCTTGCCTTAGGACAATTCAAAACAGGAGCAATTCAACCATCTTTGTTTATAATCCAATAAGCAAAATTAATACCCCTATAAAATGGCAAAACAAATTTTTATAAATTTAGCTGTAGCAGACGTCCAGCGATCGATGGATTTCTACAGCGCAATCGGTTTTACAAATAATCCTCAGTTTTCAGACGACTCGGGCAAATGCATGGTTTGGAGCGAAAATATCTATGTCATGCTTTTATCCCATGACAAATTCTCTTCTTTTATCAACAAACCCATTGCCGACACCAAGTCCAGTGTAGCAGGTCTTTTTTCCTTGTCAATGGACTCGGTCGAGGAGGTCAATACAATGATGACAAAGGGTCTAGAGGCAGGTGGGGTAGAACCAACCGAGATGAAAGATTACGGCTTCATGCAGCAACGTACATTAGAAGATTTTGATGGGCATACTTGGGAAGTATTCTATATGGACATACGTAAAATCCCAACTACCGACTAATCGAATTCATATAATTTTGATTAGCAAAAGTCAAAAAATGATGCGAGCAAGAGAAAAGTAATGAGCGAAGAAATCAAGTACCTTTTATTAATGGTTCTTTGATAAAAGCAATAATCTCTTTTTTATCTATTGTACAGAACGAGTGTGCTTTTTTGTGTGAATAAATTATTTTGCACTGCGACAGTGCATTTTTTTGATTTTTTTGCACTATGATAGTGCATTTTGGTTATATTTGGATAAATGAAGTCAAAAATGGAAGATTTGTTTGCGTACTCGAACCGTTTGATAGCTGAGGTGAACACTGATTTTGTTAGGTATGCTTATCAACAAGTTAATTGGAATAATAGGTTGCTTGGCCTTATTGGGCCTCGAGGGGTAGGTAAGACAACACTAGTTTTACAGCATATCAAAATGAACTTGCCCGTTCAGCAGACACTCTATGTTACGGCCGAAGATTTTTATTTTGCCAATAACCGTTTGTTAGACTTAGCCGATTCTTTTGCCAAGGCTGGTGGACAATATCTGTTTGTAGACGAAATACACAAATATCCAGACTGGTCGAGAGAGTTGAAGTTGATCTATGATTATCATAAAGATCTTAAGGTGGTTTTTACGGGATCTTCGGTCTTAGATATTAAGAAAGGAACTGCCGATCTGAGCCGTAGAGCTGTGGTGTATTCTATGCAGGGCTTGTCGTTTAGAGAGTATCTCCGCTTGTTTCACCAATTGACTGTCCCTGTCTATACGTTGGAACAGCTGCTTGCACATGAAGTAGAGCTTCCTCAATTGCCGCGACCACTTCCTGTTTTTGCAGACTATTTAAAGGTTGGTTATTACCCTTTTGCTCAGGAAGATGACTTCGATACCAGGTTACAGCAGGTGATTAATCAAACATTAGAAGTGGATATACCCACTTATGCCGAAATGAACGTCTCTACAGGAAGAAAGCTAAAGCAATTGTTAGGAATTGTGGCCGAAAGCGTACCTTTTAAACCGAACATGAGTAAGATCGCTGAAATGCTAAATATCAGTAGGAATAATATAGCAGACTACTTGCTATACATGGAAGAAGCCGGGATGGTAGCACAATTGCGCGGCGATACTACAGGAATAAGATCTCTCGGAAAAATAGATAAGGTTTATCTAGACAATGCAAATTTGGTTTATGCATTGGCAAAGAATAACCAAAATATAGGTAATATACGCGAAACATTTTTTATTAATCAGCTACGTGTCAATCATGAAGTGTTATCTTCTACTATAGCTGATTTTCGTATAGAGGATATGGACTTTGAAATAGGTGGAAAAAATAAAGGGGCTAAGCAACTAATAGATGCCAAGAGGGGATTTGTCGTGAAAGATGATATTGAACGTGGTTTCTTAAATACGATTCCTCTATGGTATTTTGGGCTGCTATATTAGATTTTAAAGTAGACCAAACTATCATGGGGCGTTCGCCGTTGCATAGTTTATAATTGCTCCTTAATTTTTGTTCTCGTTGGATTTTCTTCTGGTGATGGTTAGTTTAAATACTCACTTTTATTAGTTAACACACTAGAGAGGTTATTTTGATTAAATAACATAAAGCCTATTTCCGTTCCTGTATATTCAAGGTGCTCGGCTTCAAAGCGGTGTGCCCGAGTATTTATCTGTTTGCATATTCCGTTACACCTTTCCAGTTCGGACGGGTTTAGATCAGAGAATCTACTGTGTAGACGTTGGTTTATGGGTATGAAGCCTTTGTTTAACACGAAGCGGGAAATACCCGAGCCAGCGCGAGGTTATGTACCTTGGTAATCATGGGTATGGTTGCGTATAGTCATATATTTATGTAAGTTTGTATCGTATTAGATAATTTCGAGTACTATATTTCCGCTTTCCTATGTTTTTAGCTCCTTGGATAGGCTCCTACTACTTTATTTTATTAATCTATAAAGTTTATGAATTGGAGCGCACTCTTGTCCACGAGCAGGGAGAGCGTATGCCGTAGATAACTTTATTTAGATGGAAAAAACAACCCTACTTAATTTTACCGAGCTACCTACCCGTAGCATTTACCAACAAACATTTGACTTTATTAAAAGTCTGGGACTTACCGAGCAGGTCACACACATCGTGGCTTCCGTTGCACTGCTCGTCTTAGCCTTTCTCGTATTGGGCATTGCAGACTATATTATCCGATATGCTTTTAACAATCTGGTGAGCCGTTTGGTCAAAAAGACCAGCTCCAACTGGGATGATCTCTTTATGTACAATAGCGTACATGTTTTCCTGAGTCGGCTTATCCTCGTTATCCTTGCGCAGCAGATTTTCCCCTTTATATTTGTCAGTTTTCCCCTATTTACCTCAGTTTTGGTCAAGTTGTTAGGGGTACTTTTAGTCGTATCAGTCTATATGCTCCTTAATAGTCTGTTGAAGACCTCTAGAGATATTCTGAGAGGAGTCACGGCCTTTAAGGACAAGCCGGTAGACAGCTACTTGCAGGTCGCACAGATATTTCTTCTTTTCGTATCAGGTACGCTCATCGTATCCTTGTTGACAGGCAGTTCACCGTGGTCATTTTTGGTATCATTAGGAGCGGCTTCAGCCATACTGATGCTGGTATTTAAAGACACCATTTTGGGATTTGTAGCCAGTATACAAGTGTCTGCCAACGACTCTGTACGCGTGGGCGATTGGATTGAAATGCCAAAATATGGCGTGGACGGTGACGTATTACAGATCAATCTGAATAATGTACGGATACAAAACTGGGATAAGACCATTGTGACTATACCCACCTACACGCTGCTCAGCGACTCGTTCAAAAACTACCGCGGCATGCAGGAAACCGGAGGGAGACGTATCAAAAGACCCATACCTATCAAGGTTTCTTCAATTCGCTATCTAGCAGAAGAAGAAATACTGCAATTGAAGAAGATCGCATTACTAAAACCCTTTATCGAGAACCGAGAACAGGAGATAGCTGCATTTAATGCCCAGGCCGATATCGATAGTTCTATGTTGGTCAATGGAAGACGGATGACCAATATCGGATTATTTCGCGCCTATGTGATAGCCTATGCACGCAATAACCCCAATATACACCAAGATATGACACTTTTAGTCAGGCAGCTATCTCCAACCGAATATGGTCTCCCGTTAGAGCTCTACATGTTTACAAAAGGTACACAGTGGGCCTTCTTTGAAAATACCATGGCCGACATTTTTGACCATCTATTTGCTGCGATCAAATACTTTGATTTGGAAGTTTTCGAACTCCCAGCTTCAGACGACCTTCGCAAAGTTATTGGTAGAGGTTCCATGGACGTGTCTTAAGTATCGAGCGAAACGCGCCAGCTCGGAGAATCTACATTTTTTTACACCACATGCCCCATAGCGACAGCAGCACCGCGGGTCGTCAATTTAATGTTGGAATACGGATCATAGGTATTAGGGGTGTGCGTTCCTTCAGTTTTACAAATATAACCCATTTCAAAGAGTGATTTGAGCACTTGGTTGAATCCACCTATACTTTCTAGCCCCCAAGCTGGTGCGAGCGTCCTCGCTCGTATCCTTAATGGCCCGCTTCATCATCCACAGCAGCCATTCCTTACGGCTCTCCTGTGGATAGTTTTCAATCTCTTTCCGGAGTCACGTGGATGTATACACTTTAAAAGATTTAACAAGATCCCCTGGGGTTCATAAAAATACAAGCCTTCGATATGGTGGAATCTGTATTTACGGGACATAATATCAAGCTATTAGTTAGTTAGTTAGTTAGTTAGTTAGTTAGTTAGTTAGTTAGTTAGTTAGTTAGTTAGTTAGTTAGTTAGTTAGCAAAGGTACGCACTTTTAATAGTTAACACAGGAGCGAGGACGCTCGCGCGAGCAGGGGGCAATTATCTTTGCTATATCTAGGTCAATTTTGTTCATAAGAGTTCTTGTTTTCAGACTTAAACGTTAGAAATCTAGATTGAACAGGGCACACATTAACAGTATTATTAGAAAGTGCTCTTAAAAATCTAATAGTTGTGAAATGTT
>NZ_FUZF01000030.1 GCF_900168125.1 Sphingobacterium nematocida | reverse complement strand
ATGGACCGTCTCCCTTGGAGAAGATGGCTATGGCCTTTTTTAGAATATCACGCTCTAACTCCGCATCTTTAAGTCGCTTACGCAAAACCCTCAGTTCCTGTTCCTCGGGGCTTATCTTAGGATTGTCCGGGAGAACCTTATTACCATTGTAACGTGGGTTCCTGCGCCATTTACTAAGTAAACTGGGATCAATATCCAATTCGCCTGCAACTTCTGCTACTGAACCTTTAACAACGCTCAAATCGACCGCCATTATCTTAAATGAATCATCAAATTTTCTATGCATCTCTACAAATTTATAATTACTTATTAAATCTGTCTCGCATTAAAGGTAGCAACTCCAAATCCCTATAGACAGGACAAATACCAGCAGATCGGCAAGCATAAAACCCAAAATAATGTAAACCAGCGGGTACCTTTTCCCCGCCATTGCCTTAGGCAAGATCCAATAAATAGCCAAGAGGAATATAGTGCCTAAAGTGAGCAACATAAACAGGAAATCTACCCAACCCGAAAAGGCATAGTTCGCTATTTTTATAACGTAAGCATGCACGAGAAACAAACATACACCTAAGGCTATACGTAACCCTCTTTTCCCGACGGCTTGGTAAGGCATACTACACCCTATTCCTTTCCTGATAGTCTCTAATCTTGCGGCGATAGCCATCGGTCACCAATACCTGCCTACCGTGATAATAAACAATGGCATGGATGCTTATGGATGTAGTGAATGCGACATTGATCAATACCGAAGAATTTGGCGGAATGAAGATATCCAACTTTTGAAACTGTACATAAAAATCCTTAAGTGCCATACGCAACTGTCCTAGCAAAACGAGCGTTCCCTGAGCACCAGCCCCATATATGTGGAGGAATTTCCCCTCACGCTCTACCTTGACCACATCCTTAAGCAGGATCGGTATACGAGGCCTCACCCGTCGTTTCGCTTTTTGCGTCCCACTATCGACATCCGTCTCTTTCTTGGACGGCTCCATCGCATAAATTATCCGCTCTATCGGCTCCAAAGATTGGCGTAAGCCCAAATGCGCCATAAGCTCCTGAATATCTTCCAACTGTACAGGCTTCGACAAAAATCCATCAGGCTTCAAAAGTGCATTTTCAAGTAAGTAATCTTGAAAATGCCCCGTAAAGAAAACAAAAAACCTACAATACTTCCGTAGCTCTTCTGCCCCCTCTATTCCCGACATCCCTTTATCAAATTGTATATCGCAAAAGATAAAATCTAAGACTTTGCTTTCTTCTCTCAGGAATTCAAGCGCAGCCTCAATAGTACCATAAGCACCCATTATGGTAAATAGTTGTGAGGTATCCAATGCATCTCCTACATCCAGTCTCACGTGCTTCTCATCATCAATAATTAGTGCAGTATATACATTCATTTTTAGCTTAAAATTTTTATTGGTTGATAGGTGAATATACAAAAAAACCATTAAACACCCCAAAAAGTCCATTCGCGACCTAAATATTATCTGTAATTCAGATTTTTAAGACAATAATTTTTTAAATATGATGAACAATAAAGCCACACAAAAACTCATTATCTGTAGCTGCATGGCTATCGCCATCAGCCTTTACAACTATCTTCCTACTACCGTGACGCCCGAGGCTCTCGACGAAGTGGAATCGGCAAATACAATAGACTTTGATCTGTTGGGCACTAAGATTTTCGCTCCTAAAAAGCCAACCAAGCTCAGTGATCAGCAAGCATTAGAACACTATCTGACACAGCAGAACTAAACGGAAGTAAGATGCTACAACGTATTGGATCTATAGCTTTCGGACTACACCTTGGATTGGTATTCCTGCATAATATAGGTAATATGCAGCTACCATCTACTGGTGTAAAATCGGCTATGGATCCAATTCTCCATTCCGTACAGCGATTACATAATCAGCCATTCCTCTGCCACTATGCACAACTGGCCGGTATACACGGCTGCTATGGTTTTTATAGTCCACAAGTAGGTAGTATCTATTCGAGCCGATTCGAAGTTCGAGACCTGCGAGCAGATACCGTACTTACCCTTTTGTATCCGGGAATACACTCTACGGCCAGTAAAATCCGGTACTGTACTTTGCTAGAGGCTTTGGAAGGCTGGCGTCATGCAGGCGATCAGAGCAAGACGCCATTATTAGCCCGCGCTACTGCGCACAGTCTGTACAAATATGTACAACGTCAATATCCTAACAACAAAATCCATCTCCTTATTTATAGTATACGTATACCAAGTTTGCGCGAAATCCGCTCAAAAAAACAAACCAACAAACTCATTGTACCTATTTATGAACAGCCAAACCAACAGAAACGCACCCTATGCCATAGCGAACACTTTTTGTGACGGCCTCTTGCTGCTGCCACGCGGTATCGGTCTGCTACTATGGATCGAAATGCTACAGCTCTGGCCCGATCTGACACTGCTCTACGGGCCCGCAAGCGTTTATGACGCCGAATTACTTCCCTTCTGGCATAGCATCAGTGGCTGGAGCTGGGAAGAAATATTCCGCAAGGCACACCCCATATGGATACATCTCACCGCTACAGCCTACAGTTTATGTTGTCTTTTCTTGGTTTTTGGCAAATGGATACGCTATTCCAGTATCCTATTATTATTGATACAGCACGGTCTTTTTATGGTGGACCTGCGGTGGACCTACGGAGCCGATTATCTGGCACAAACCGGGTTGCTATTCAGTATTTTTTTTAGTTATACCGCTCAATCGGAGAGCCAGCTGACATGGCAGCGAAAAGGTGTTTACGCCTGGCAGGCACAACTTGTTCTGGTCTACTTTTTCGGAGGTCTCGGCAAGGCTATGGGACCAACCTGGTGGAATGGAGAAGCTATCTGGAAAGCGGTGCAACAGCCATTCCCCGGAAACCTGATTGATATTCCCTTAAGTTGGGGAAACTGGACTATATGCTGGGGCATGATGGGGATAGGCATCGTATTGCTGGAGCTAGGTTATGTACTGGCATGGATCGGTACCATGTACCGCCGTATTATTTACATAGCAGCCATAGCTATGCATCTGAGTATAGCCCTGACTATCGGGCTATATCATTTTTCGGCGCTGATGATCTGGTACAACCTATGCGCCTGGTACTACCCTTACCGAAGACAGACTAGTATCCCAATTCATAACTCATCCCTTGGATATGCCGACACCGACGCCGCAGGTACCGTCAGGCCCGCATCCATCCAATACAAGGAAAGGAGGTAAAATTCATGCATAAATTAATCAAAGGATTATGGAAAGGTTAATCCATTTTTTTAGTCACTATCGCCAGCTCAGCCCCGAAGCACGGAGCTTTATCCAAGCGCATGGCGAGATAAAAACCTATGCTAAAAATGAATGGTATAAGCACGGAGAGCAAAGCATCGCCAAATGGTGCTTTGTATTGGAGGGACTGGTCGCCAAAATAGGTTGCAAGAACGGAAGCAACGAATACATCGAGCGCCTATGTCCGACACATGGATACTTTACGGGCAGCAAGCACCCCTATTCCAGCAGTAGCGAACCGCTGGCTATCCAGTTTTTGCAATCTACGACACTCTATGAAATATCCATTATAGCACTACAGGAAGCTTTAACAATATTCCCGGAGCTGAAAGATATCTATCAGGTCCTACAACAGCATCGGCAGCTCCGCCTGCAAGAACAGCTACATATCCTACGTATGTCCTCCCTACACCGCCTGCACGCACTCTTTGTGCTACGCCCGGGGATTTATGCACACCTGACCGTACTTCAACGCATGTCTTACCTGGACATCAGCAACTTTCGGGAGTATTATAAGGCGTTAAACTATCACATGCGCCGATAAACTATATATCAATGATATATGCGCAGGAAGAAAGTCTTTCAGAAATTAGCATAAACAAAATAGATGAATTCGAAAGCATGACAGCAGTAGTAATATATCATCCATCGGGTATCGCAGAAGCAGGTAGACACAGTGCCTTGCGGATAGCCTCCGCAGCTATGGGCCATCCCTCATGGGGGCAGACCTACCCTATGCTGTGCCTAGGTGGCAGAGATCGAAGCTATTGGTACCGGCCGCTATTCAAACGGATACGGCGTAGATTCGCGGTATTCCCCGTGAGGCGGTAAGAAATTAACGAGATGACCAATAAGGAGTCCTGACGTCGTCTTTAGAAAAAAGCCCTCGGGAGAGGCAAAGAAAGGGTCCAAAGCTTATCAAAAAATTGGACGCAATATGATAAGTGATGACTGTAAGATCTTAATTTAATACGCAGTGGATAAGGAGTAATTCATAAATCTAAGTAACGTAATTTCAATATTATGGCACTACAATGGTTTCACTATACAGGTTCAAATCCCGCAGATCCTGCCGACTATACCAAGTACGGATCATCGGCACCATCTGATTGTTCTGCACCAAGGCAACAGCTTTGTGCGATTCAGGCCGATGATGACGGCGGCGGCAATGAACCCGTTCTTGATAATGCAATATTACTGGAAATGGTCCAGGCATTACAGAATCAGTCGAATACCACTAACGTGTTTTTAAAACCACGTTAAGCGGGCGGCAATGAAGCCGCAATGTAAATAAAGGGTATGGTGATGAGCCATACCCTTTCTGTTTTGTTATTAATCGACCTCTTCTATCACCAGAACTTTAATCTCCCGCTGCTCGACCTGCCCTTTGACACCATAAGCAGCCAACTGCTGATTAAGATCTTCCAATGTGGCATATGCCCCTATCTGTATCCGAGTTTCTACCTTAGCTTCATCTACCACAGGTGGAAATAAAGTTGTGTAATCTAAAAATCCGGCTAATACTGCCGTGCCCACATAAGTCATCTTACGCCCTACATCTTTTCCATCATAGTCTACGACAGGGCATCTCTTTAAAACCAAACAGGGCATTCTCTTGGTACTTTCATACGCTCTCACTCCATACAGATTTACAAAGTCATCCATGATAATACGTGCCTGTATAGAGTCCGTACGTGTGCGCATATCATACCGCTCATAAGATACAGCATGATCAACTAACCACACGTCACTAGGTTGTTCCGAAAAATTCTCATACTTAGTGGAGTCCTTCACGTTCCAGATCACACGGTCAAATCTTGGAACATAACTTTCTTTAATTTTAGCTTGAGATGCCAAGCTTAAAAGTGCCCCATACATACTGGCATTATAAAGCGAACTCTTGTGTAAACCTGTTAGGCTATCCAACTCAAACCGCCAAGGCTGGTAATCCACTCCGTTTTGATACCCCGAGAAGATAACCCCTGCTTTTATCCCGCCATTATCGATGTTTTGATCATTTATTAAACTTGCTTTACCAAAATCATCCTTTAAAGGGAGTGCTATTTTACCCTCTTTGTGTAGCTGCTGGATATTTTCACTATTGATAAAACCCGAGGAAGTAATAGCCTGCACCTTACCTTTATACAATAGTATTGCTTGAGGGATGCTTTTGTAAGGAAATAGATTTCTTAGATAATTGTCTCCATAAATAACAGGCAGGTTGACTTTATGCTCTTTCAGGTATTTGTTTTTCTTAAAAAAGTCAATCATTGTTTGCTTGTCTTGCGGCGTAACGACAAACACTTTAAAAATATCAATGTGCTTCTTTTGCAGTTCCTGCAGGTGTGGCATGATCTGTATACAGGTACCGCAGGTAGTTTCAAATAAGTCCAAGAGTACCACTTTATCTTCGAGAGCTTTCCAATCGATTTTGCCTTCTGTACTGCGAATCAACTGCACTTTGGTGGGAGGATTAAACATATCACCTACTTTAAGTCGCTGCGAAAGGTCTACTACTTTTGACTGCTGTGCCACCAAAGACATACAGCTCATTATATAAATTAGGACAATACCTATTTTAATTTTTTTTATCATCATTTCTTTATTTTCTAAAGTTTGTTTAACGTTCATTCTGTTGGATTCCACTCAGCTCCAATACGGTTTCGGATATCCGGTAAGCATACCTAAGATCATTGGGCGGTAATGCGTACGACTTATCTCCTACTACACGTCTGAGCGTAGTCTGAAAACGAGGTTCCAGATTAAGTCTCTTAAGATCAGACCAACGTCTACCACGAAACACCAATTCTTTACGCCTTTCATCCAGTATAAGCTGTAGCAGCTTGTTACCATCAGATTCTGATATGGACACGTACGGTGAGTTTTTATCCCATCTGGATTTGAGAAGCGTATTAATAGCGTCTCGTGCTTCAGCTAATTTACCTAAGCGACTGGCGGTTTCGGCCTTGATCAGGTATACCTCACTGGTCGTAATCCCGAAAAATAAGGTATTGCTCTGATCGTAGCTACCCTTGTAGTAATGGGAATTTGCGGGATTGCTATTCGGCTTGAAGAATGCTCTTTTGCGCAGATCACCATCTGAATAGGATGCATATAATAAAGTATCTATAAGCGCTGTTGTCGCAGCCATAGGTGTAGCACCAGTTGCCAAAGCCGGAAACAGTACCTCAACATTAAAACGCGTCATAGGATTATTACTGTTTACATTCAGCTTGTTAAAGTCCAACAAATCAGGTTTTAACTGTATGCAGGAATCGGCATAACTGTAGGCCTGTTCAAAATCCCCCATATACAGATATACCCTTGCCAATGCTGCATAAGCAGAAGCTTTGTGAGGCCTACTTTTTACACCCTCGATGAGCGGCAAAAACCGTACGGCTGTTTTATAATCGCCAATAATCTGTGCAAAGGTTTGCTCCAACGTAGCGCGATGTGATTTTTCATCAACTCCCGGATCTAAACGTAGTGGAATGCCCAGTTCCTTTGTGGCCGTAGTTTTCTGGTAAGCGGGACAGTAAAGCTCAGTAAGCTGATGAAAAGCAAAAGCTCTATAAAAATGAGCTGCGCCCCAAGCCCGCCGATAATCAACTTCCTGATTACCCTGTTGGGGTAGTTTACTTAAAATGGTAATCACCTGATTTGCGATATACACCACTTTATAGGGGCGTTGCCATTGCATGGCATCGATGTAGGATTCATCCGACCATGTATAGGCCATACGCTGATCATAGTTGCTGATGGCATCCCAACGTTGCTTGGTTAGGTAATAGTCGTCTGTACCGATCTCGCCAAAAGTGGGGTAATTGCTATTAAGTGTTCCGTAATCATTGAGCAGAAGATCGGCATCGTGTAATGTTCTGGGTATAACCAATTTGATATTGGGCTTTTTATCTAAAAAATCTGTGCATGCAACTGTCATCAACGATAAGCAGAGCATTACTATTATGTTATTGATTTTCATCACGCAGTAGTTAAAGGTTAAAATTAAGGCCGAAAGACGTCATCATCGGATCGGGATACATTTTTCCATATTCAGGGTCGATTCCTCTTTTATTGGCGCGCCACAGGGTACCGAGATTCTGCAGGTACGCGTAGAGGCGTAAATTTTTAAAACCGTAATACGCTAATCGGGGAAGCTGCACACTTAGCTGTATATCACGAAGCTTGATCTGGCCGGCATTCTCTACCCTTGATGATATACTTCTCCCGAAATCACTTGCTGTATTATTATTAGGATATGTAAATGCCTGCACATCGGTCCATAACTCATCGCCAGGTTTTTGCCAACGTGTCTGATAGTCCGTATGGCCGAACCTTTGATCCAGAAACTCTGAATTCACAAAAGATGTTCTGATAAATTTGTGTCCCAACTGGTAGGAGATGTTACAGGACAGCTCTATGGTCTTGTAGCGAAAAGAATTGCGCCAAGAACCAAAATATACCGGTATCTGTGAACCATTATTTTCCAGAGTTTCTGTCTTCGATCCCGTTATTGCCGAATAATTTCTAGAAACCTCACCATTCAGGTAGCCACGGGGCATGCCATCTTCCGGATCCAACCCAGCCCATTTATAGGTAAGCAAACTGTATAAGTTCATACCTTCTATAGGCGTAGTCTGCACAGACAGGGGCTTTCCGACATTGATACGTGCGATATCCGAGGCTAGAAATGCCTTAGTGACCATTGTCTGCGCGTAAGCAAAAACCAGATTAGAATTCCATTCCCAATGCTTCGTGGACAACGGCTTACCGTTCAAAGAAATCTCCCATCCCCGGGTATCCAGATTGGCGGTATTGACACGCATCGAAAGAAAACCTGAAGTCGGATCGACCTGACCAGCAGCAATCAGATCCTTGGGCTTTTTTTGATAGTATTCGATAGAACCGCTTAGAATATTATTTTTGATTACAAAATCAAGACCGAAATTAAGGTTACCTACCCTTTCCCACCGTAACTTGGGGTTCGGAGGCGTACTCATCTCCGCATAATTCTCGCCAGTGATTGTCTGCGGTCGTGCAGAAATAGAAATGATCGGAAAGGAGGATACTTCGGAATTTACATTACCATTGTATCCATAGGTAGCACGTAATTTTAATAATGAAAAGATCTCATTCCCCATAAAAGGCTCTCGGGATAATACCCAGGCTCCTCCCACCGACCAGAAAGGCTGGCCTTTATCGTTGGTCTTGACCCCGAATAAATTGGAAGCATCCTTGCGGGCAGAAGCACTTAAGATATACCGGTCCTTATACGTATATGCTCCGTTGGCATAATACGAAATAAACCTATTACTCAACGCCTGATAAAAATTGTTATCCGGAAGCTTATCTGTACCGAATAAACCATTTAATACCGGCACTACTTTGCCATGGGCCATAGATTGAAATGAACCTGTCTCCGGATCAAAACCATTGTACTGTACGATACGATAGTCCTTGTCTAAGCTGCGAATGTCGAAACCTGCAAATAGACTTAGGTCATGATGCTGCCAACTTCGCTGTAGCTCCGATGTAATGCGCCCCTGATGCATGGTGCTATTCCAAAGCCGCTCGCCATAATAATCTCCTAAAGGCAGGTTCCAATACACCTGCTTGGCATCCCAGCTGGCAAATTCATTCAATCTGCGACGTTGCACAAAACTACTAAGCCCATACCAATCTTCCGTTGGGTTAAAGTTGCGTTGATAAGCATAGAGTCCTGTAATAGTCAGACCAAAAGGGAATCTATATGATGCAGAAATATTTGCCATCATATCCCGGTTACGTTGTGTCTGTCTAGTCTGATAAATATCTTCTAAAGGGATGTAATCATAGGATAATAAACGACCACCAGCTACAGTATCGCGAAAATCCTGACTGAAAGCGACGATGTCCACAACAAGTGGATTGCCCTTGTCGTCAGCAAGCTTCATGTAAGGCCAATTAGATACCCCCTTTGCCAGACCATTGTAAGCAGACGACTGCAAGCTCTGCACTCTATCGGATTCGGTGTATGTCAACCCCAGCTGAAACGATAGGCTTTTGGTCGCTTTAATCTGTGTATTGGATTGGAGATTCCAACGATTGTACCTTTCCGTGACTAGCTCACCTAAATTTTTATCATAACCTAGCGCGAAAGAGGTATTCACATTTGCACCGCCCGCATTTAGGCGTACATGGTATTGCTGATTGACCGGATTACGATAGATATACTTCAAAAAATCATCCCGCATATCTATGCTACGAAGCTTATCCAGTTCAGTATCTAGTTGATCTTCTGTCATTAGACTCTTTCTCTGCTGGTCCATCAGTTTGATTATGGGCTCGGGATTACTGATCCATTCCTTTAGATCTGTATCAAATCTACCTTTATTGAACAGTTCACGCATGATGTCGATGTAATCCGTGGTGCGCATACTTGGCAAATAATACAAGTCTGGCTTGTCTTTTACACTGAGATTGGTGTTGACACTGACATTCGCTTTTTCATTGAACCTGGCTCGCTTTGTCGTAATGACTATTACGCCGTTTCCTGCCCGGGCGCCCCAAATGGAAGCAGCGGCAGCATCTTTGAGAATACTGATATTTTCGATATCGTTGGGATTGATATTATTAAATGTCGCGTAGCCATAGTCATTCAGCTTGCTTTCATAGGGGACCCCATCGATCACGACCAAGGGCCATCGTTCGGAAGATAACGTACTGAGACCTCGTATATTTGCGCTTAACAGATCACCCCTGCTATTAGGATTGGATTTATTAAAAGACATTCCCGGTACTACATCCTCAAGCCTACTCAGAAAATCCGTAGACACCTTCCTGTTAAATAATGCCGAGTCTATAAACTCAAAGCTCCCCGTAGCTCTTTCCTTCGGTATCTTCTGGTATCCGGTAGATACCACCTCGACCTCTTCAATCTGTTTTTCACCAGTCTGTAGGGCGATATTCAATACTGTATACGTATTCTCATAGGCAACCCGTTGCTCCTTGTATCCAATGTGTTTTATTAGTAATACTCCTGTAGGTTTTTCTAAGCTGATGGTAAACCTTCCCTGCTTATCCGTGCGCGCATGTTTCTTATCCACGGAGACCGAAGCCCCTTCGATAGCCAGCCCATCGGCAGCCGAGCGTACCTCACCACGAAGCACGATTTGAGTTAGGTCTTTGGCCTCCTGCCCGAAAGCAGGAGAAACCAATGACCAACTAAACAACACACAGAATATTATTATAAGATTACTTACATTTCGTCCAACTCTATCGTCTTTGCGAGTGAAACGAAGCAATCTATCTCGCAATCTATTATTTGTTTCTTTTGGGTGACTTGAAAGGTCTTGATAACTGGTTAACATGTTAACTCGTTCATCCGCCAGTAGTCGGACGCTGCTCTGGCCATCGGCCATATCTCTCCCACCCCTATTAAAATTCTTCATTTTTTAAGGAATTATTTGTTTTACAATGGCCTTAAAGAGCCGCAAAGCGGGTTTTTAAGAATACTATGCAATAGCGAAAACCATTGCTGATTAATAAAATTGTATTCCCGAATGAACTATCTGCGGATCTACAGGTAATAATTGGTTTTTAATCATTCATTCTCGGTATTAAGAATAAAAACCGACCATTTATCGAAAATCAACTTGTAGGCATTGAAAAAGATTGCTAATTTTAAGGTGCTAACAGTAAAATAACAAACCGAATCATTAAACCCGATGAAGATCATCTCATTTGGTATGGCCGGTTACAGACAGGATTAAGCATGTATTGGCTTTGACCTTTTTAGGTTAAGTACTAGCCCTTTTTTCTATCTGTGTATTTTACGTCGCTCACTCTGGTGAGCATGGTACGTTCTTATAATGATGATGAATGGAAAGCCAATGCCCACGATCGTGGATCGCACATGGACAGTTGGTAATTGGGGTTAATCTAATCGTTCTCATATATTAAAGTTTATGTGAACGAGTCTTTATAATATGAAAATGGGGAGCCCCCTATCTTCAACTTTTATTGGGCCACGGCTAAGAGGCTTTGACGAAGTTTCCAATAGGGAGGCTACCCCATAGATTGCAAATATACAAAAATATGAGGTAGTGACTACCCCTTGGTCTTGCGTCAATTAGAATTAGCCGTTCTCAATAACAAGACTCTGTTTAAATAGTCACTCTCTGTTTTTACCAGAGTATAAACAAAAATACATAAAATATTCCATAATACAAAATTAACAAAAAAGGAATTAATGAAAAATAATACAAAAATACAGAAGCTAATTGAACCTCACCATTCGATTGCGAACTACATAAATAATCGTTTAGAATCACTTAACTGGACTGTTGCTGATTTAGCGGTAAAATCAACTATTTCTCAAGGTGAAATAAGTAAAATCTTGACGGGAGCAAGAAAAGGATTAAAAGCTGATGTTTTTTATAAGATATACACTGCCTTTGGAGATTCATGTGTTAAGGCAAGCAAAATAGTATATGCCGATTTAGATTTGAAACTTCAAAAATACAAACCTAAAGAAAGAAATACCTTTGGAACTTTTATGGAACAGTTTGAAACCACCGTTAATTCTCTTGAAGAAATTTCAGTTAAAACGGGTATTGATGAAAATAGATTGAAAGACTTGTATTTTCGTAAAGGGTCTTTGGAAGCGTATGAAATGCTCTTAATTGAAAAGGCTATTGGTAAAAAGCCAGGAGAATTGTTTGCGAATCTATACTTGAACTCATAAAGACAAAAAGAAGAAATCCACTAGGTATCTCTCCTAGCGGATTTCTGACATAAAATCAGTTTAACCATACAGGTTCAGCCCTTCCTTTGAGATAAAAATCAAACCACTGCTTCACTTTAACAGCAGCATCCACCTTATTATCAAAATTTGAAAGTACATGTGCTTCATCAGGATACAGCAGGAGATTTACTGTTTTGTTTTGGCGTTTCAATGCTAAAAACATAGAAACACTCTGACTCCAGTTGACATGATAATCTTTTTTACCCGTCCAGATTAAAAGTGGCGTATTTATTTGAGTTGAGTTAAATATAGGTGAATTGGCAATGTATAAATCAGGATTTTGAAAAAGTCCGTCTTTAATTCTGAAGCTTTGATCTTCAAACCTCCAGAACTCCGATCGCATGGTATTCCAATTCATTGTAAGGTACCATGCTGAAGGGTCAGATATTCCGGCACTTGACACAGCAGCTTTAAAGCGGTTGGTTTGTGTAATTATAAAGTTTGTTTCGTAACCACCAAAGGAGTGACCTGTAAGACCCAGACGATTTTCATCTATGGGGTATTTTTTAATGACCTCGTCCAATACAGCATTTACGCTTTCAGTAGCGGAATAACCCGGATTTCCAATTTTGTAATGGATGTCGGGTTCGATCACAAAATAACCGTCATTGATGTAGCTTCTGTAGTTAAAACCAGCACCAGTAGGATCACTGAGGTTCTGGTACCTGTTTATGTATGGCGTTTTTTTCTCGTAAACTAATACCACGGCAGGATACTTTTTCTGCGGATCAAAATTTAACGGATACCTTATTACTGCACCACCAGTTCCGTTATTATTTAAAACACTGCGGTAAAGTTCTACCTTGCTTTGTGCTGCTAGGGTGTCAGCGCGATTACTGTTATAAAGTACATTTCTTTTTTTTGACTCTGGATTAAGGTATACGATCCTCGGGGGCAAATTGAAGCTTTCTTCCTTATAGACAATGGCAGTTTCGTCGAACCTAACCTCGGACACATTACCCAAGCCATCAGCTATCTGCTCAACAACACGATTATTACTATTCAAAATACATATTCCTTCTGAAAAATCATTAAGGTTTACATATTTCAGTAAGTTTTTTTTACCAGAGCGAAGGATAGAAGCTCTTTGATACTGCCAAGGATGGCTATAAAAATTAAAATTAGACACAGCAAAAGAATACCGTCTGCCCTGTTCTCTACCCGAGGTAATACGGACAGCAGATCCTTTTTTAACATTATACTCCCAGATATCAAATACATCAGTCAGATATACAATATCTGGATCTTCAGTGATTATCAACCGGCCGGCAGGACCGCAGTCGATTTCACAGTATTCATCGTAATCTTTGAAAAATACGCCGTCTAGATCCTTTGTTATATTAACTGTCTTATTAAGTCTCATATCTAGCATCCACCAGGCTTTATCCTTAAAATAATAGATTCGGTTGCTGTTATAGGCTCCTACAAAGCGATCAAGATCTCCCGATATAACAGGTATGGAGCTATTTACAGCATTTTTTTCCAAGCCGTAAACTTCCATTTCAACGTCAGGGAAATGTTTGGTAAAATCTTCTTTTTTTAATCGATCGTATATCAGTACAAACGGACTCTCCCTGCCAATAACGAAACTGTTCACTGTTCCCTTTCTAAAAAAGTTCTGCACTTTTTTTTCTTTCAGATCAACCAATACCATCTGTGGCATGAAATGTTTTCTAGACTTAATGTGTGAGGTAATTCCATTAGAGATACCCAACCAAACCTCTGGTCCCGTTTCCGTTAATTTTATGTCATCATCAAGAACAGCCACCGCAAGCCATCTGTTATTGTACAAATGAAGATTTTTAATATCGAGATCTACCTTACATCCTTTTAAGTCGAATTTTAAGATTTCGCTAATTGTGTTGCGCTCTGAATCAAAGCTGCTTACCTGATAACTTTCTACATTTCTACTGACGAAATAAACCTTTTCTGAACTGGCATCCCATACCATATCTTTAAGATTTTCTGAACTGATGCCTACTTTGTAACGTTTTTTTGTATCCAGATTATAGCTGTAAACTTCTTTTGTAGCATCCTGATATATAATCCGTTGTTCATCAGGTGATATACGGTAATTTACCATGGCTGAAAGCCGTTCCTTTGAACCCGATTTCAAGTTCCAAATATAGTACGCACCTGTTTTTTTACAGCTATACAAAATCTGTTTTCTTTTCTCTAAAAACTCCAGTGACCGGACATCACTAAGCGTGTCCGTCTTTAATGTTTCCGTATTCAGTATTAGATACCGCGACGAAATTGTACCGGCTATGAACAACTGATCAGAAACGATGGTATTGAGTTGCGGATCTTCAATTTCATAGCTACCTCCGGTATTCAAATTCCTTACTACAAGCGTAAATTTTCCGCTTTGGCCTTTGTAGAATGACGTGAAATTACCTTTAGAAAAAACCTTATCCAATGTGGTAACTTCCTGTACCTCATTATAGACGTGCTGTGCAAATGTGCTGAAGCTACCTATAGACAGCCACAATAAAATATAAATAAATTTGTTCATGTGCTCTAAGTGTTTAATAACCTGTGTTTTGGGGCAGCAGGTTGGGATTTATCTGCAGTTCGCTTTCCGGAAGTGGTAGTTTTTCAAAATTGGAAATCCATTGTGGTTTGACCAGCTGTAATTTATCCAACTGGCCAGTACGTTTAAGGTCATAAAACCTGTGTCCGAATTCCGTAAAGAATTCTTTTCTTCGTTCCTCCAGTAATGTATCGAGCCACTGCTCCGTACTATCTGAAAAGAACTTGGTAAGCCCTGCCCTGTTACGGATGTCATTCAATGCTTCAGCAGCCTGCTCATAGTGTCCCAAACGAACATTTGCTTCGGCAATGATAAAGTAAGCCTCCTCGATCCTTAAAACAACTGAAAACTCCATAGGCTGTGCAACCGACCTTCTTTTGTACTTATAGGAGTGGGCATAATTTCCAGAAGCTCCTTCTACCTGCCTGATCCACTCGGACTTTCTAAGATCGTTTTCTGAAAAAACATCAATAAATCCATCTGCAAGCGCTACATTCGGGGGTGGGACAGACTCGAAAAAATACGTCTGTACTTCAAAAGTTGAAGCCCCATCGTTTAATGTACGCAGGTGCCATACCGTACTGCGGCTATCTGCGTAAAACACTTTATCAATATTTTCCAAAGAATAGGCTGTATTGTCCATAACATATTTCGCAGTTTCAAGTGCCCTGTTCCAATTACCGCTGTATAGGGAGATCCTTGCCAGCAAAAGGTAAGCTGCCGATCTGTTGGGCCTTGTGCGCAAAGAGGAAGGATATTGGTCTTTCAGCAAGGTTACAGCAGTTTCCAAATCGGCAGTAAGCATCCTGTCAATTTCAGACTGGGACGTTCGCGCGATGTTTTTATTTATCTCATAATCCGACTTTATCACATAAGGTACTTCGCCGAATGTGCGGTTTAGGTAAAACAGCAGCAGCGCTCGTACAAAATAACATTCTCCCAATAATTGCTCTTTTATGTCGATTGTAAGCAGCTGTGATTTTTCCAGTCCTTCAATAGCCGCATTTACCTGGTAAAGCTGCTGATAGCTTGTATCCCAAAGCCTCTTCACTGTCCCGTTACTGCTAACTACATTGAGCTGGTAAAACCATGTCTGATCCGTAATACCCGGGGAAGTAACCTGTAATTCGTCCGTATAACAGCCCATCAACAGCCCTATACCCGAATTGTTTCCTGCTAGAAAACCACTGTTCCTAAGCAGGGTGTAAATATTGGTTACTGCCGATACCGCGGTTGCATCGTCGTTAAAAACCATTTCCTGATCCATAAGGTCTTTAGGGGTATCTACATCCAAGAAATCGGTGCAGCCAGCAAAAATCCCGGGAAGAAAGAGTATAAACGTTATGTAAAAAAATATATTTTTTTTCATGATACTAAATTTAACTAGGTGAAACTTTTAAAAGTTCATATTAAAACCAAAGGATACCGTACGCATTGTTGGTACATAAGTACTCAGGGTCTCGGGATCGCTTCCAAAATAGCTGGTTATTGTAAAGAGGTTCTGAGCCTGCAAAAAAACATCAGCCGTTACGCCTTTAAAAAAAGTAGTCGGAATTCGGTACTGAAGGTTTACATTTTTAAGCCTAAGGAATGATGCATCTGAAATCATGGCATTGCTTAACTTATACCTTTGGAATGCTTGAAGTACGTCCATATTGCCGGTGGTAGTTCTCTGGTACTTTGCATCTGTATTATCAGATGTCCAGCTGTCGGTAAGTTCTACAGGCAGGTTGTACATGATTCCTGCTATAGGTGATCCATAAAGGGCGTTGTAGCCTTTCTGTACTACAAATTGCCACAGGAAATCGAAATTCCAGTTTTTGTACCTGAAAGTATTCTGTAAACCACCGAAGGTTCTTACGCCCACATCAACCAAAGCAGTACGGTCTTCGTCGTTTAATATCCCGTCATTATTCGCATCGGAAAATTTATAGATGCCCTTTTCGGGATCAACTCCTTCAAAATGATACAGTTTTTTGATGTGTACCGATCTGCCCACCACATACTGCGAGGCATAAGCAGACTGTTCCAAGTTAGGAAACGCAACCAGCCTGTTACGCGGAATACTGATATTAAAATTGGTTGTCCACATAAAATTTCCCTTGCTCACATTCTTTGTACTCAATGTAAACTCCCAACCCGTATTTTCTACCTCGGCATCAAGATTGCCTGTTAAGGTATTAAAACCGGTAGTAGCCGGCAAGGGTATTCCTACCAACTGATTTGAAGAGCGGTTGCGGTACCATGATACAGAAGGCGCTACTTTAGCATTAAATAATTCCAATTCCAAGGCTACTTCCATCTTACGGTTCTTCTCCCAGCTAAAATCAGGATTGTATAGTTTCAATGGTCTGATTCCTGGTATATTGTCGTATTTACTGTTATCAACTGAATAAACCTGCAGAAATTGATAGTCACCGATCAGGTCACTACCTGTTGTACCGTAACTTCCACGCAATTTTCCGAAGCTCAACCAAGAACTGTTTTCCAAGATCTTCTCACGACTAAAAAGCCAGGCACCGCCCACAGCGCCAAAATTCGCAAAACGGTTGTTGGCACCAAAGCGGCTTGAACCGTCTCTTCGACTTGTAACATTCAAAATGTACCTGTTTTTAACCGTATAGTTCAAGCGACCGTAAACGGCCATATATCTGTACATTGTTTCAGAATCGCGGGTGATGCGTTGGGTTGCGGCCGCACTTAAATTATCAATAAAATAGTTGCTTGTAAAATTTTCACCATGATGGCTTAACAAGGCATTACGGCGTTCTTCAACAGTGGCACCAACAATAAAGCTCAGGCTATTATTACCCAAATCAAGGTCACCGCTTATTTTAGGTTCAACAATCCAACCGTTTCTCGATGCATTGGAGGTATTGAGAACCGAAAACTCCGGTTTTATTCCGTAGGCAGGGTTGTACATGGTAGAAGGTCTGGTTCTTTTCTCATTAGATCCCCCCATGGTAATACCACCATTTAAAGAAGCTTTAATTACAGGCGTAAGCTGATAGTCAAGAGACGCATTACCAATTAAGTCTGATATTTCGGAACTGTAGCGCGAATTGAGTTTAGCCATGGGATTTTCAAACGTATTCTTTTCCCAGTTCAGTGAGCCGTCCGGCAGATATAGTTCTGGCGCATTGGGTGCCATAAATATGTCACGTCCCAAATCGGTACTCATCAGCTTGTTTTTCTGTAAAGCTCCGTTGAAATTGGAATTAAAAGAAAACTTACGGTCAGAAGAAATGTGGTTCACCTGCAGCATCACATTTTTTCGGTCATAACCAAAATCACCACCATAGGCGGTTTCATCTTTTCTGTATCCCGCACTGAAGAGGTACTGCGTATTAGCAGAACCTCCACCCACAGAGAAGCGGCTGTTCTGTGAAATTGCGGTATTGCCAATAAATTCTTTCTGCCAGTCGGTATAACGGTTCTGATTCCATGTTCCATTTACATCGTATGCATTGGCAGGATAATCAGTAATGCCGTCGTTGGTATAAGCACTTCTCCTCATCTGCAAATACTGCTCTGTGTTCATAAGTTTCATCAAGCGTGACGCGTTACTTACAGATGCATTCAAGCTCACAGAAAATTGTGGTGCATCTGTAGTTCCTTTTTTTGTGGTAATCAATACCACACCGTTTGCACCACGCGAACCATAGATAGCGGTAGCATCGGCATCTTTCAACACCTCAATACTTTCAATATCGTCTGGATTAATACTGTTTAGCGGGCTTACATCACCACTGGAGAGTACTCCTGAGGACAAAGTGTAATCTGAGATCGATTGTGATGTATAAGGCACACCGTCAACGATATACAGGGGTGCATTTCCCTCGGTTCGTAAACTGTTGCGCCCCCTGATCTGTATATCGAACCCTCCACCTGGGGTACCACTGCTTTGCGTAATGTGCACACCTGCCATACGTCCCTGCATAGCGGCCAGTGGGTTGGCTACCGGTTGTTGACTAATTTCTTTTGCGGTTATTTTACTAATGCTTCCCGTTCGTTCCTTATCTTTCACGGTGTAATAACCTGCGTTGATGACTAACTCATCAAGTTTTCCTGCCTGCTCTACCATTACAACAGTCCCCATTTCCTTTTGCACTTTTAGTTCCTGGCTGGTGTATCCCAGATAGGAGATGATTAGGATGGAATTTTCATTTACTCCGGTAATGAGAAATTCTCCATTTGCATTGGTTCGTACGGTTTTGCTGCTTCCTTTTACTTGAACGGAGGCGCCTGACATGGGTTCCCCTTTTTCATTGGTAACGCGGCCGCGGATAGATTGCTGTAGTACGTCGATAGCCTCGATACCTCCGACCGTCTTGGTCTTGGGTTTATCGATCAAGGAGATAATTTTGCCATCGATCGCATAGCTGAAAGGCTGTTCTCTGAAAAGAGAGGTCAGCACCTTTTCCAGATCGGCTTCGTTCATCTTCATCGTGACGGGCTTGGCCATCGCCACATAGCGCTTGCTGATGGCAAAGGAATAGCCGGTCTGCTTTTGTATCGTGAAGGCTACATCCTGAAAGCGGGCATTCTTGACATCTACACTTACCTTCTGCGCACGCACGTCGGCAAAGCTGCAGGAGCACAAGATTAATAGATACAGCGCGAATAGCTTCATAGTAATCAATAGTTTAAATGGTATCGTGCCGCCGCGTGCTGGAAATTGATGCCAATGCACGGCTATACCATTGTAATTAATGGGGATATTCATTATTTTTGTTATTGTTGGTTATTTATTTGGATTAACGATCTCTTTAATGATCCGACAACCGCCGTCCCTATGTTGCAGTATGGGACGGCTTCTTTTTTGTCGGGCTTACACACAGTTGAATTAAACTATTATCGGACGTACACCTCCTTTCCTTTGATCTCAAATGCTACACGGTACGAATTGCGTAGCGCTGCCAAAAAGGAAGACAGCTTCTCGTTTCTATCGATACTGATAATGGCCCGCTCGCTGTTATCAAACCCAACAGGGAAGATAAAGCGCACGCCATACCAGCGCTCCAGCTCTTGACAGATCTCCTGTAGGCTGGCATCTTTGTTCAGTATAATGCCATCGCGCCATGCGGTGTAATCCATCGGGTCGACATCGCTGACGCGCAGGCCTGTACCCGACAGTACGGCCTGATTGCCGGGGGTAAGTACCGTCTGCTTGTTGGTACCACTTGGGGTAAGTGCTATCTTGCCATGCACCAGCGTCGTGATGGTGCTAGCCTTATAACTGCGTATATTGAATGCTGTACCCAATACCCGGATCTCCTGCCCTTGGCTCTGCACGATAAAGGGCTTGGCCTTGTTGCTAGCCACCTCGAGGTAAACCTCGCCTGTGGTCTCTACCCTACGCTCGCCCCCGACAAACTCGGTGGGGTATTTTAGGGATGAATTGGCGTTCAGCCAAGCGCGAGTACCATCGGGCAGGGTGACTTCGTACTCGCCACCGATGGGGGTGGATACCGTCGCATACTCGGCGTCGGAACTGTTAAGGAGTTCCGCGCCATCTGCATAGACATGTTTTCCATTGCTGCTGCTCAGGCCGGACTGCGTGGAGTCCAGGGCTATCCGCCGGCCATCGGACAGCGTGATGTAGGCTCTATTGCCACCGGGAAGCGCATCGTCGCCAAACTCGGAGGTCAATACGGGGGTAGTGATAAATTCATTTTGCTGTATGTACCAGTAGATGCCTACGGATAGAAAGAGGAGTATGGCCGCAGCAGCATAAGGTAGCAGTCTGCGAATAAGCGACGGCTGATGTGTCCTGCCGATCCGTTGCTGTAAGGTATCGAAGGCATTGCTGGTCACGCGCTCCATCCGCTCGGTGGATACGGAGGGATAGCTTTCGATAGCTCCAATGGCTTTATAGAGCAGCGCCTCGGCTTCGGTCTCATGGGCTGCAATATCAAAATAGGCCAGCAGCTCCTGATAATCGGCTGGAGTATGGCTATTGTCTAGATACTTGTCTAATAAATGGGTGATATGTTGTTGTGCTGCCACGTCTTATTATATTAAGTTTCTCTGATATCGGCAGCCTATGGCTGCGGATTGGATTTACGGTATTGATATAGTGTAGGCCCCCTAGGGGCTTGCTTCTTTTAATAATACGCCCGGCGTTGGGATTCGGGTAGTTCAGAAATAAAAGAAAATTACAAAAAGTCGCTGAGCGCGTATATCGCAAGGCAGTACCCGGCCCATGGTGCCAGCTTTCCGTAGTTGTTCTTCAAAAATTTGTTGGCCTTGACGACGTGGTCCTTGACGGCATGGGTGGATATGTGGAGCAGCTGACCTACTTCCTCGTAGCTTTTGTTCTCGAACTTGCACAGCATAAACACGCGCTTGCGCTGTTCGGGCAGCTGGTCGATGAGCTTGAAGAGTTCCTGATCGAGCTTTTCCTGGTAGATATGCAGGGCACCCTCCCCTTGTGGCAACTCCTGAAGCGCAGCGATGCGCTGCTCGCGCGCCAGCTTACGGAAATGGTCCAGCGCCAGATTAGTCGCTATACGGTACAGATAGCCGGCGATATTCTGCTCGGGGTCGATACTGGACCGCTTTTCCCAGACCCTGAAAAATAATTCCTGCAGGGTGTCTTCGACTAGCTCGTCGACCTTTAATACAGCAAAAAGCTTGGTGGCTATCCGTGACTTGTAACGGTGATAAATGGCGTTGAATGCCTGTTGATCGCCATCCCGCATTCGTAAAAGCAGCTCGCTGTCGTCTATATCGGGCGGTGTGTTCATGATCGCTGGTCTACCGGGATAAATTGTTAGCTTGGTTATATCCGCTCTAAAACTAATAAGTTAAATGGGTAGTTGCAAGAAAATATTGAATTTTAGAGATATGCAATAATACCCGTTAACTTAAATATTCTAGCGGGTTCTGAAAATCCAAGAGATCTGAAATCGTAGCCGAATTGCTGTTAATCAGACTATCCAGACGAATCCCGGATATCATAAAATAGTCATCAATAGATAACTTGCCATCTTGATCCGCATCCAGAGGATGATTGATAATGAAATCCAAAAAACCATTGATGATAAATGTAAGGTAATATCGGATATGGGAAGTAATCTCAATGATATTGGTGTCTTTAGCTGCATTGTGAACAATCTCATTACGTACTCGATATATCCGTAAAAGATTTCTCCTTAGATTGTTCCCATGCCTTTCTAGCTCTGATTTTATGCGATTGTGATCTTGAAACCGTGCATTTAAAGTCTGTAGACGATATACAAATAAAGGAAACCTTACAACTTCCGAAGATAATTCAATGATACTTAACGGGTTAATTAGATAATCTAGATCATTTTGATTATAGTGGGTCAACACGGTGTCCAATTCGAGACTTTGAACACTTTTATGGATATATTGAAATATCTTGACCGCATAACTTAAGGAATGAATCTTTGTATAATATTCGACCAGTCGAGCTACTTTATCACCTCCGGTATTCGCCGAGAAAAGGTATTCTATAGCGATCCAGTAATTCAATAACTTACCTTCAAGTTCGTCTGAATAGGATCCTAATCGGAGATACCTCAACCCTGCTTGTAATTTGGATAAAGATACATTGTCTACAGGCCTAGAATTCATGTCATTCAGCTTTTCCAAAAAAGCATTATAGGTGGTGATATTCGATATAAACCGACCATCAAGCTGATAATTGAAGTATTGATTATTGCCTCGTTGGGGAAAAGTGGTTCCTACAACAAAGCACTTTTTATTTACGGTAATCTCATCCGAACTTAATCCCATGAATAAAAGATCTAGTTTCGTTTGTAATATACCCCTAGCTACATAACCTGCACTTAAGTAATCTGTACACTGTATTGTGATTTTAAAAAAGCTATATTCTGAATTTTGCCGAACGAACGTTTTAAACTGCCTATTCGTAGCATCGGCAATAGCGTCAATATCGGTATACGAGATAAATTCAAAATCTTCACTACTGATATCTTCTGGAGCTAGCGACATAGGGAGCTTCAAAGCTGCATATACACTGAACTCTTCCTTTTCTCTAGCTATTAGTGTGCGGACAATGTCAAAAGGTTGCCCGAAATTTTGATGCGCTACACGCGGTGAAAAAATACTACGGAGGAAACGATGTAAATACTCTTTGGAATAGCCCATGCTTTTGAGCTCGATATAAAAGTAACCTATTAATCTATTTAGCTTATCGTACTCCTGATAAACAAAATTCGGTAAGGCTTCAACTCTAGCTATTTCACGGCTTATATTCTGAAATAGCTCATCAGCGTAACCCGTATTTTCGTTAACAAGTACATTCGCAACATAATACAGCTTATCTTTATCCCATTTGTTGCTTCCGATAAGACTTAGCAGGTATTTCTTGCTTATTGAAATAAAATTGAGCTCCTCCTCTTCTTTGAATAAAACCAATGCTTCATTTATCAATTCGGCCGCATATAGTTCTTTAATAGACCCTTGCTTGATCAAAACTAAAACCTGAGAAAGCTCACGAAGTAATGTCCGAGGATTATTGATACGCAATCTGTAGGTATCAATTGTATCTCTATGCAGCAGTTCCAACGATTTTTGTAAAAAGAACATTTGCGGCGCCGTAAGTGGATCGGTTATATTAATTCTGACTTGTTGCATTATTTAATAAAAAATTTGGTGCTTTCAATTTAAGTTTGCTTATCTTTGTATTAGAAATTAAGAAATTCAAGATACACATAAGGGGGAGGGCTATGAAGAAAGTTATTTCTCTCTAGCCCGAACCCAGGAAATTTAAGCCCGATCTATTCGGGCTTTTTTGTTAAGGTAATATTTACAATTTAATTACCTTTCCTTATCCCCTTCTTATTCGTATAAAATCACATTCAAATTTATGCATGCTTCTAATGACTTATCCATAATTGATTAATTTTTATAAAATTAATCAATTAACTTTGAAAAATGTTCATTAAGAATATATCGTAAACAAAAAATGGTGGCCGAAGCCACCATTTCTTAAATACACAATAAAAACAGGTAAAAACACACGGCCGTTGTTAGCGATGGATACAGAATCCTGACAACGGCAGCAGTTGCATTAAAGTCGGTATGTCATCTCGAATGTAAAGGACCCCGTCGCCTCCAATTCACCGAGTCTGTTGCCGGAAGTTTTAATATTGTCTTCACTAGTAGTCCATTTGGTGGAACCGGGTCCTGGTGGTGGTGGGTAACATCTGAATAAAGCAAATGGAGCAGGAAGCGCCATAATAGTTGGCTAGACGTGGATTAAGATTGTCCACAAAATCTTCCTGTTCACTGCTCAAGATGAATAGATCTTTGACATAAGTTTTGAAATCTGCCGCGACAGCATCGGCCTGCGCCTCGAGCTGAATGCGTGTTAGCTGACTGCGATCTTCCTGGAAGTCCTCTAAGCCTTGCGGGGTTAATGGGTACGTGTTCATAAAAAAATTTATATATATGTGGTATTGGTCATAGCTAACAAACGGTGTTAACGTTTGGCTTTTTCTATAATACGCACGGGAACAGAATTCGGGTAGCTGGGAAATTATATTTCTTGTAGCCTTTTTTAATCTATTGCCAAAATAAATTAACGGGGACTGAAATAGACAAAAAAGCGGCTCCAAAAAGAGCCGCCTAAACAAAAGTATACGAGATAGCAAAACTATATATTAATTTAACTTTATCCCTTCTAACACCTCGTGTGCAATGTCTCCGCCGAGGATAAACCTAGGGATACTGACCCTGATAATACAAGGTTCACATTTGGCATTGCCACAGATCGGTGTAAACTTGATGCTGTAATTGCCGAACTGGGTAAACTGATGCGCAAAGGTCTTGCCTGTACCATGGATGAGTAAGCCATTGGGCCCAGAGATCTCCCATTCAAAAGTAGCTGCACAGTTTTCGGGCTGACAGACGAAATCTGGCGCCGTAAAGGTGTAAGAGCCTTTTGAAAGTCTAATCGTGGTACCACAAGGTGCCTTTTGACTTACATTGATCGCAGTGGATTTCTGTAAAAGCGAGGCCCTGCTCTCAAACTGATCAGTTGGTGTAGCGGTCAAGATCTGTTTTACAACGACATCGTGTGTCTTCCAATATCCACAGGCGCAGGCCGGTGCACAGCATATAATACGGAACTTCCGAGTCTCAACGAAACAATCTGTCTTTGGATCTTTGATGACAAGATACCAGGTACGGTCTGTACCACAAGAGAAATCGGCAGGGATTGTATAACTGAAGCTATTGGTGCCACTAACACCCGAAGCCAGAACCTGATACGTCGCATGGGTCTGTCCATCTACCAGATAGATATCTACCGAACCTGATGGCGTAGATCCCGACCAGTTCAACTGGATAACATCTCCGGGACAAAAGGTTCTATTTGCGCTCATCTGTGTGATCACAAGATCACATGGGGGTACCTCGGGTTCACCGTTGTAACAGATTGTCTTCTCACAAACATTACAATTTACGTCTTTGACGCGTACTTTGAGACAGAAGGTAAAGCTGACTTCGCAACACGAAATATCCAATACATTCGGAGCACTCACTTCGATTTCGAGCTGCCCATTAACCATAGTCGGCTGTCCCAGCCCCCAGGTCAATGTACCTGCCGGACCATTGCCCTGTAGGACTAATCCGCCCAGTTGTGTCATCGTAGATGACAGTTGGCCAAAGATCCCCATATCGGTTGGCTTACAGTCCTCCTGACTATAGCTGACATGAAAGTCCAACATCGTAACATCGAGCTCCTGAATGGGCACAGTCCCACCCGATAGCTGTATGTAATACTTGCCGTCACGCCTGACCATCTGCGCAGTAAAACCTGGGATATTGCAGCACTCTAAACTGGTCACACAGGCAGCAGGTTCGGCTGCCGTACCGTAGTTGGCACTGAGCTCCACACCGGAAGTAGTCATCCGCGCTGTAGCGGTGACTCCCACATTGCAACAGGTAGAACCCTGTATCTTGCGCACGGGAATGGTAATGGTAAAGGTCTCTCCCGGAGCTAGGGCTGTAGCCGGTGCTACCTGCACCTGAATATTGCCGCTAGTCGTACTGGCAATAGTTCCCCCAGCCATATTCGTAACAGATACCTGCCCCGCCAGTTCTACACAGCTAGGTAACGGATCGGAAATATGGATCGTATGCAAAGGTACGCTGCCGTTATTTTTGACTTCAATAATATAGTTGAATGTCTGCCCATTCTCCACGACCTCACGGTCGGCCCTTTTGCTGACATGGAGTATGCCTACCTGGTCGACGGCATAGTTGACGAGAGAGACCGGATTTGTCGAGTTATAAGCTAGACTGGCCGCATTGGTCTTGGAGCCGTGCAGCTGCGGAAGAATCTTGGCTTCGAATATAATACGCAACACATTGCCCCTATTGATCTCGCACATGCCGGGCATATTGGTAATCGTGAATGTGGGGTGTTGCAGGTCACTGGTGTTGGCAACGACCGGAAAAGGAACACTGGCCTCCAGCTGTCCTGAAGGACTGCAGGTCGCGGTGTTACTGGCATTGACATTCGTCAGGTACTGATACTGTATCGACGATGGAATAATCTGCAAGTTCTGCCCCGCCGCTGCCAAAGCATCGGATACGACCGTGCTCAGATTGCCCGATCCGATATTCCAGATATTGACAGCAAACTGAATGGTACTACCGATCTGATAGATGGGTGGGCTTAGGCTATTAGGCGGATTAAGGATACATTTTTTGATGATCGGGATAGGTCGAGCTTCCTCCACAACGAAGGTTGCGCTAGCATCGTCGTTGTGCTCTGTCGTGTTCATCGTCGGGCAATTTATACCCGGACAAGCGGTACTGTCTCGTCCTGAAAAAACTTTACAGATTTAACCATTAGTCTTAAATAGATCTTACAGCAGTGAGCGTCCTATCATAGGCTTGGCTCCATCTCTTTTGACCATTCTACTTGGCCTATAGCAAAGATGATTGACACGTAAGTTTTTATTTTTAAATTTGATATGTTCTAAACCATCGCTCAGACTAGGTCTGACTTATACTGAAAACTACAATAGAACTGACTTTAATGGATCACAAGCTATATGATACCTTACAAAATCTACTGGAGATTGACTCCGGTCGAATGGATGAACTGTACGCTCTATTACAGTTCAAGGAGGTTAAGAGACATGAATATGTACTACGAGAGAGTGAAAAATGCAAGTTTATCGGGTTAGTCGCAAATGGATCATTACGTACGTTCTATGTAAACGACCTGGGAGAAGAGGTTAATTTTCTATTTCATTTTGCTCATCAAATCGAAGACATTGTTTTTATAGACTATGAGAGTTTTTTACTGGACGCTCCTTCGAAGCTCAACATTCAAGCTTTAGAGAAGTCTCTCGTATGTTTCATCACCTACGAAAACTGGCAAAAGCTCTGTAACGGAAGTATAGATTGGTTACATTTTTCTAAGCGTATGACCGAAAAGGTATACTTGTCTGCAAAGAGGCGGGTGGAAGATCTGTTGTATTATTCGCCGGAAAAAAGATATCTAAAGCTTTTGGAAGACAATCCGTTGGTTTTTCAAAAAATCCCACAACGCCATATCGCTAGTTATCTAGGAATAGCTCCACAATCACTAAGTCGAATTAGAAAACGTATTTTGAAATAGTTAACTTAAGTGAACGTTTTTTTACGACATGCTGGATAGCTTTGCATATAATTACATACAGCAATGCAAGAAACAGTTAGTATAATAGGAGCCGGAATCGGCGGATTAACAACCGCACTGGTGCTAAAGCAGCACGGAATCAAGGTAGCGATATTTGAGGGGGCAGATTCGATCAAGCCGGTCGGAGCTGGCATAATACTGGCCAACAACGCTATGCAGGTGTTTAAAAATCTAGGCCTTCAAGACCGTATAGAAAGAGCAGGCAATAGGATTTCTTACATGAAAATAACGGATGCCCAACTTAAAAACCTATCTACCATTGACCTAAGCGAATATGAAAGAAAATACAGTGTCCACAACACCGCTATCCACAGAGGTATATTACAGAAAATACTTGCCGATGAAGTCGGCTACGAAAATATATATCTATCTAAAAAGCTTTCAAAAATAGAGAAGACCAACTTATTCAAGCTCACATTTGAAGACGGATCTACAGTTGAAAGTAAAGTCGTGATCGGAGCCGACGGAATAAAGTCGGTAGTCAGAAGAGAGCTATTCCAAGAAAACACCATACGTGATACTGAACAGATCTGCTGGAGGGGGATCTGTGATATGAAGCTACCAACACACTACCATAACGAATTAAATGAAGCGTGGGGAAGAGAAAAAAGGTTTGGATTTGTAAAAATCAGTAACAAGAAAGTGTACTGGTATGCATTAGCAAATAAAAAAAATGTGGACATACCGTCGGAGTACCTATTTAAGAACTTTCTTGAATTTCATACTGATATCCAAAAAATTATTTCATCGACCTCAAAAGACCAAATAATCACTGGTAATGTTATAGATTTAAAAAGAATCAAAACCTGGCAAAATGAAAACATCTGTCTGATTGGTGACGCTGCCCATGCGACTACGCCCAATCTGGGCCAAGGTGCCTGCCAAGCTATTGAAGATGCCTATGTACTGGGTAAGCTTTTGAATGAAGGGTTCTCTATCACAAATGCTTTTAAAGCTTACGAACAGCTAAGACGGCAAAAGGCGCATTACATTGTAAATAGAAGTTGGATCGTTGGAAAAATAGCTCATACGAAAAATCCACTAGCTGTATGGATTCGCAATTTTATCATGCGAAACATGCCTAGCCTGTTGCAGCAAAACCAAATGGACAAAATTTTTAAACTAAACTAAACTAAACTGATATGACAACAATAATTGCTTTAATTCTGACGATTGTCTTTTTTACGCTATCAGGTATTCATATCTATTGGAGCTTTGGGGGTAAATGGGCCAACAATTCGGTAGTCCCATCGAATGATGATGACATAAAAGTGATTATGCCTGGATTTATCCCGACGTTTACGGTAGCCATCGGACTTTTAATCTTTGGAGGTATTGTTCTATTGAATATAATAGAATTAGCCAACCAACCATCGGTACTTTACGTAATCCGTAAATACGGGCTATGGTTCATTATTGGTATTTTCACGCTACGTGCCATCGGAGATTTTAAATACATGGGTTTCTTTAAAAAAGTTAAACAGACAAAATTTGGAAAAAATGACACAAAATATTATTCGCCTTTATGTTTGACGATCGGAATACTTGCTCTATTATTAGCCGCTCCATGATACATAGCGAATATCATCACCCAGCAGTGACACGCTCAATATTAATCTAACGGACAGCTGTAAATTATAAACTTAATATCGACAAAATGCAAAAATATAATAGTACCGAAGGAAGGATCCGTGAAATTGCAAAACTACCAAATGTACCTGAACTATCGGATAATATGATAGTTGCATTATCAGACCTATGCTTTTACCAATCGCCAGTAAAGAACTCGGATCTTCTATTCGTATTTGGCTCGAATGTACTTCACAAGGAAATCGCTAACGAAATATCAAGAATCCTATTTGAGTTTCAAATTCCGACGACGATAATTACTGGCGGTATCGCTAACTACTCCTCGTCTTACTTTGAACCTATTGCCGAGTCGGAACTGATTTTCTGTAACATAGAGAAAGATAATTTCCCAAACACTCAGTTCATTATTGAAAATGAATCTAAAAACACACTAGAAAACATAGAATTTTCAAATTCTATGTTTGACTTTTCTAAAGTACAAAATGCAATTTTCTTATCGCATTCGTATGCATCTATGCGCTCGTACCTTAACTTAAAGAAGTTTTGTAAGAATGCAGATTTTAGTAATTGTCAAATAAAGATCCCGTCTGATATCCAGGGGATCCCAGTAGACATAAATAATTGGTATAAAACTGACCACGGAAGAAAACTAGTTTGGGGAGAGTATTTAAGATTTAAAACTTACGGAACTAGAGGTGACTTTCCGATTGAAGAGGTGCAAAACAAATTGTCTACGATAGAAGATATTATCTTAAACTTAAGTGAGTTATGAGTAAAAATAAGAAAGTAGAAATTGGAGGTAAAGAAATAAGTATCATTTCGCAAAAGCAAGATGACTATATTTCACTTACTGATATGGCTAAGAACCAAATGCAGGAAGCAATAATTTCGTTTTTTCGTTAAAAAACTGGATTGAAGCAACCAAAGCAATTGGAATTACAGCAAAGCCAGGAAGATATGGAGGAACTTATGCGCACAAAGACATTGCATTTCATTTTGGGATGTGGATCAGTCCTAAGTTTCAGCTACTGCTAGTCAAAGAATATCAACGTCTAAAAGACGATGAAAACGACCGACTAAAACTGGATTGGAATCTACAACGCACCTTGGCTAAGGTTAATTATAAGATACACACTGATGCTATAAAAACGAACATCATACCGAACGAAATCACGAAGCAACAGGCTGGACTTGTATATGCTACGGAGGCGGATCTGCTTGACGGGGCTCTCTTCGGTGTTACTGCCAAGGAATCGCGGGAAGCGAACCCCGATCTGCAAGGAACGACGAAGTCCTCAACGAAGATAGGTATGCGAGATGATGCCACCATATAGCAACTGGTCGTACTGAGTAACCTAGAGAGTATAAATGCACCGCTCATCCAACAGGGGGTGCAACAGACTGATAGGCTAATCGAATTGAATAAGGTAGCCTAATCTCGTGATGATTGGGCTGTGCTGCTATTGGCATGCATATGCAAAAAAGCCGTCCCGAAATTAATTCGGGACGGCTGTATTTCTGTTATATCATTAGCTCGGTTTAGAGCTTTTCTACTTCTTCAATAGTAAGTTTGGTGAATTTTACAATCTGCTCCGTGCTTAACCCAGCTTTCTTCATCTCTTTGGCCGTCTCAATCGCATTTTTGCGAGCACCCTCAGCCAGCCCCTCAGCCAGACCTTCTTCACGCCCCTCAGCCTTACCCTTGGCATGGCCGGAGCGTAACGCAGAATTAAAAACGCTTTCAGCGTCCCGTCTTTGTTTTAAACTTGCTTCGTATGACATCAGATCCTCCTCTTTTAATTTGCCTATCTCTCCTATAGCAAAGATACGACCAAATATCCGTTTGTCCAAAAATGAAGGCAGCTTTTCCATGGTACTCAGATGCTTAAGCAGGTAGAGCCATTGATCCATTACCGTATCCAGTTCCTCCGGCTGCTTATTAAAAACAGGGAGAGAGACCATCTTATACCCTAGCTTGTCGTAAAAAACCTCATTGGTATTCTTATCACATAACGCAACGTCATAAAAATAGGGGCGATCTGTCTTTCGTGACAGCGCAACACTCGAGCCTCCATTCATATCAAATTCCAGAACACCCACAAAATATACTTCTGGCAAATGATAATCATTCCCTTTCTTGCCTTTGGCAAGCTGTCTATTAATCAACCGTGAGGTGTAGAATACAGCACGGTCTTTAAAAAATTCCTGAAATAATTGTTGAAACTCCACTATAAAAATTTCTCCATCATTACCTATACAATGTAAATCAAAAACAACACGACGCATATCTTCCTGGTCGCCATCGTGCTCTACGGTCTTATATTTTAAATCGGCGATTATCTTCTCGCCTTCAAACAGACTGTTAAGAAATTCGATTAAGAGAATCTTATTTTCTTCACGTCCAAAATAAAATTTCATCCCAAAGTCGGTACGTGGATCGACATACTTACCGAGATGTTTCTTTGATTTAGTCATAGCGTTTAATCATTGGTTATTAGATAAATATACGATAAAAAATATTGAAACTAAAATATTTAGCACAAAAACTATCCTAATATATGCTTTGATTTTCATAAACAAGGAAATGGCTTTGGGACCTCATGTGACTACAAATATATTTATTAAAAGCAACAATGTTGCTTTTAATAAATATATTTGTACCTTAGATAAAACAAATCACATGAATAGTATCCCTAAAGATTTTGAAGAGTGGAAATATTGTATCCAACAAAAATGTGGAATAACATTGACGCGGACATTTGCAGAGGAACGCCTTGATGTCTACCAGAATAAAGACCTTCCGGAGACACAGCGTTTTATAGCTAACTATGGGGAGGAACATTATGAGCGCATAAAACTATGGTTCTCCCAGATTCTAAACGGTTAAATCAATCTTATATTTTAAGCACAATGAAGAATAAACTACCTGTAACTGTCCTAAGTGGATTTTTGGGCGCGGGAAAGACCACACTCCTGAACCATGTACTGCACAACAAGCAGGGATT
>NZ_FUZF01000038.1 GCF_900168125.1 Sphingobacterium nematocida | reverse complement strand
GCTAAAGGCTATTCGCTATATGCTGAAAATCGTGGAGAATAACGGATTCGAACCGTTGACCCCCTGCGTGCAAGGCAGGTGCTCTAGCCAGCTGAGCTAATTCCCCTTTTTTTCGTAGTCCCGAGCAGATTTGAACTGCTGACCCCTACATTATCAGTGTAGTGCTCTAACCAACTGAGCTACGGGACTAGCTTATATCTCTATCTCTCTCTCGGCACTCCACCGGGGTGGGTACTGTCTTCTTAGTTTCTGTTAATAATCATGTGTGTACGTAACGAGCTTCAGTTCCGAATGCTCTAGAAAGGAGGTATTCCAGCCGCACCTTCCGGTACGGCTACCTTGTTACGACTTAGCCCCAATTATCGGTTTTGCCCTGACACGCTCCTTGCGGTTACATGCTTTAGGCACCCCCAACTTTCATGGCTTGACGGGCGGTGTGTACAAGGCCCGGGAACGTATTCACCGCGTCATTGCTGATACGCGATTACTAGCGAATCCAACTTCACGGGGTCGAGTTGCAGACCCCGATCCGAACTGTGAATGGCTTTTCGAGATTGGCATCACATTGCTGTGTAGCTGCCCGCTGTACCATCCATTGTAGCACGTGTGTAGCCCCGGACGTAAGGGCCATGATGACTTGACGTCGTCCCCACCTTCCTCACTGCTTACGCAGGCAGTCTGTTTAGAGTCCCCATCATTACATGCTGGCAACTAAACATAGGGGTTGCGCTCGTTGCGGGACTTAACCCAACACCTCACGGCACGAGCTGACGACAGCCATGCAGCACCTAGTTTCGTGTCCCGAAGGACTGATCCGTCTCTGGATCATTCACTAACTTTCAAGCCCGGGTAAGGTTCCTCGCGTATCATCGAATTAAACCACATGCTCCTCCGCTTGTGCGGGCCCCCGTCAATTCCTTTGAGTTTCACCCTTGCGGGCGTACTCCCCAGGTGGATAACTTAACGCTTTCGCTAAGACGCTAACTGTGTATCGCTAACATCGAGTTATCATCGTTTAGGGCGTGGACTACCAGGGTATCTAATCCTGTTTGATCCCCACGCTTTCGTGCATCAGCGTCAATAATGGCTTAGATAGCTGCCTTCGCAATCGGAGTTCTGAGACATATCTATGCATTTCACCGCTACTTGTCTCATTCCGCCATCTTCAACCACATTCAAGCTTATCAGTATCAAAGGCACTGCGACAGTTGAGCTGCCGTATTTCACCCCTGACTTAATAAGCCGCCTACGCACCCTTTAAACCCAATAAATCCGGATAACGCTCGGATCCTCCGTATTACCGCGGCTGCTGGCACGGAGTTAGCCGATCCTTATTCTTCAGGTACATTCAGCTTCCTACACGTAGAAAGGTTTATTCCCTGACAAAAGCAGTTTACAACCCATAGGGCAGTCATCCTGCACGCGGCATGGCTGGTTCAGAGTTCCCTCCATTGACCAATATTCCTTACTGCTGCCTCCCGTAGGAGTCTGGTCCGTGTCTCAGTACCAGTGTGGGGGATTCTCCTCTCAGAGCCCCTAGACATCGTAGCCTTGGTAAGCCGTTACCCTACCAACTAGCTAATGTCACGCGAGCCCATCCATATCCTATAAATATTTAATTACTGTCCCATGCGGAACT
>NZ_FUZF01000031.1 GCF_900168125.1 Sphingobacterium nematocida | reverse complement strand
CGAGGGATCCAGTACGCTTGTGGCGAATTTAAATCGATACTCAGCGATAATAACATAATCCAGAGTATGAGTAGGAAAGCGAACTGTTGGGATAATGCCGTAGCGGAGAGTTTCTTCAAATCTTTAAAGGCAGAGATGGTCTACCATAGAAGGTTTATGGATCAGCACTCGGCTAAATTAGAGGTGTTCGGATATATAGAAGGTTTTTATAACACTAAAAGAACACATTCGGCTTTAGGTTACAAAACACCTAGGCAAATGGAAGAAATGCTGTTGGGTAAAGAAAGATTAGCAGCATAAAAAAAGTCTCTCATTTTTAGTTGCAGTTCCAGGGTTTACAAGATCAGCTGCTGCCTGTACGTATCTATTTTGAATAGGCACCTGTATACCATCAATAATGTACAAAGGATCGTTCCCTCCAATTAAAGACGCTCCCCCACGGATACGAATCTTAGCGACCCCACCAGGTGATCCATCAGCCTGTACCACTTGTACACCTGCGGCTTTTCCTGCCAAAGCTTGGTCGATACTAATGAATGGTGTATTTTTAATTTCATCAACATTAACAGAAGCAACCGATCCTGTAAGGTCCTTTCTCTTGGTTGTGCCATACCCGACCGATACCACTTCATCTATTTCATTAGATTTTGCCGTCAATCTAACGACCATTTTATCCATTGCTACCACCTCATGCCTGTTGTACCCGACCGAAGTGATTTGGATTGTTTGTCTAATTGCCGAAGCAGGTAGTATAAAATAACCCTGGGCATCTGAAGTCACTGCATTAGCCTCCCCTTTGACCACCACTGTCACCCCAGCTACTCCCTTATCATGCTGATCTACAACCCGTCCGATAATCCTTTGCTGATTATTTACGTTTGAAACCGCTATTGAATTCTCTTTTACTTCCTTTTTTCGAGTTACCAGCACCGCATTTTTCACGATTTCATATTCGAGCGGTTGATTTTCAAACAGACGCTGCAATACATCTTCTATGTGTGCATTGCTAACAGTTATACTTACAGGGCGAGCAAGTTGGAGTAGGGAACTACTGATCATAAAATCATAACTTGTCTGATTCTTTATTTTCTTCAGTACGTTGTTAAGTGAAGATTGATTTTCGGACAAGGTGATACGTTGCCCAAAGCTTGCCAAAACTGTCATATTCAGAGCGAATATAAAAGCTAGTGTCAGTTTCATTTTGATGAGCGCTTTAAGGCGGGGGGAAATACACTCCCCGCTAATACTAAATACTTTTTTGTACATTTGATTAGTTATTGCATTAAGTACACAGGCTCGACCACAGATAAGTTAAGCCTATGCAGAATTAATTATTAGGTTATTTCAAAAAAATGCTTTAGCCAAGTTATCCCGGCCGGAATCCGGGGTAACTTACTTGCACTAATTATTATTAGTTATTTACAATAATCTTCCTCCCTTCTACTTTAAAGTTTATACCACTGGTTTTTTCTAACATATGAATTGCCTCCTGAATCGTATTAGATAGTGCAATTGTACCGTTCAGTCTTTCTTTTGGTAGCTCTCCAATAAACACAAAATCTACATCGTACCAATATTTTAACTTATTACATACGCTCATAATATCATCATCTAAGAAAGAAAGGTACCCGTCTTTCCATGCAATATCAGTTTCTACATGACCTTTACTAACCTTTATCTTACCTGCCGACCACGTGGCCCTTTCTCCTGGTTTAAGGAAGGTTTCATCAATTTTTACAGCGCCTTCCAATAAAGATGTTGTAATCGTATTCATATAGGCGTTAAGGTTAAATTGGGTACCAAGTACTTCAATTGATTGCCCACCGCTGTGCACCTTAAAGGGGTGCTGTTTATCCTTAGCCACATCAAAATACCCCTCTCCTTTCAACGACACTTCTCTATTCATCTTACCTGCAAAACTTTGTGGAAATTTTAATTCGGAATCCGCGTTAAGCCAAACCTTAGTACCGTCCAATAATTCAACTTGAATTTGTTCTTGCTTTCCTGTCACAATAGTTCGCAATACAATCTCCTCGCCATTAGCGGGAGCCAGAACTTTATACAGAGATCGCCCATCCCTTTCCTCACGTTTCAATCCTACATGCAATAGGAGCTCATCCTTTTGATTACTATCTACGTTCATACGCTCGCCGCTCTCCAATACAAGCGTAACCGCACCCGATGACGAGACATCAGTTTTATCCGAAATGATAGATTTATTTTTTGAATAGTACAATACTAGAAAAGTCCCAACGACCAATAGCGCTGCAACCGAAGACCATTTATACAAAGAAAACCGCTTCGATTTCTTCCCTGAAAGCTCGCTTTCAATAACCCTAGACCAAATATTTTCTTGTAAAAGTGCTTCTCTTGTACTACCTGGTTGTACTTCCTCCCGTTCCTGCTGCAACGAGTTAAGCCAAGCATCCACTTTAGCCCGCTCCTCATCCGAACAATCTCCCTGTATATATTTCTTGATTAGCCTTTCTGCTTCTTTTTGTGATTCCATAACCTAGATTTATGCTATCTATAATGTATAGAACGTTTGACCTCGAGAAAGTAGAAGAAATATTTTAAAAAAAATTAAAAGTTTAAATAAACGATAAGAATAGAAAGTAATGCGGACAGTTTCGCTTTTAAAATGGTCCGGGCGTTGTGCAATTGTTTACGTACCGTATTTTCACCAATACTTAATTTCTCTGCTATTTCGAGATAAGATAATTCTTCATTGCTCCGCAATAAATAAATCTGTTTCATTTTTCTCGGCAACTTATCGACTTCTTGATTAAAGAGCATATTATACTCTTTGTCAATTAATAGATGCTCTTGATTGGCTTGTTGTAGATGGGAACTTAAAGATTCAAGATACCTTCCTTTAACCTTTGATCGGTCTATTTGTTTTAATATCCTATGTTTACAGGCCGTCATTAAGAAGGCTTGAAGATTATGAACCTCAATATCAAGCCGCTTTTCCCAAAGCATAGAAAAAACCTCTTGTACAATATCCTCTGCATCTTGTTCCTCTTTTAATATGTTAAAGGAAAAGTTAAAAAGAGGCTTCCAGTATTTTTCATATAACGCACGAAAAGCTTTTAAATCACCCGATTTAAAACTTTCATAAAGTTCGTTGTCGTTATATGTAGGTACAGCTGCCAAATTTCAATGATATGGAGTTATTCGATTAGTTGGTTCTAAGTTAAGACTATTCTTAAATATTAAAAAAAAATTACCATTGAAAAATCGAATTGCAATGTTCGATGTTAAACATTAAAACTAATGTAATCCCTACATAACTACCGTTCTTTAAAATTCTTTGTTACTTTTGTAATTACAATACTTTAGTGATTGTCAAAACTAACATGCCTACTACAATTGACACATATTGGGATAAATTTCTGAATGGAGATAAATTTGCGTTTGAACAAATTTACAGAAGCCTCGTGCCGCAATTGTACGAATATGGCATGCGGCATTATAAAGACGAAACCCTGGTCAGAGATGCTATACAAGACGTATTTGTCAAGTTTTGGGAGAGTAGAGCTAAACTAAAAAATATAACCAGCCCCAAACATTATCTGTTGGTAGCCATGAAAAAGAGGCCATGATTGGAAAGACATTCCGCATTAAAGCAAAGGTCGAATATCAAGTATGTGACGATCAGATGTGCCTTCCTCCCGTAGATGAAGAGATAATACTTGAAGTCATTTGTCGTTAATAAAAAACGCTTGAAGCTTCCTGCTTCAAGCATTTTTTATTTATTTAGAAATTACAACACTCCTGTAAAATAGTTTTTAATAGGATCTATTTTTCCTTTATCCTTTGCACTACAATTGCTGCTGCGAGCATACAGGCCCCTGCAAGTACAATTCCCCATATAGGCTGATTGCCGAAAATATGTTTTATGATAAGTCCGCCAAAGAAACCGCAGATAATTTGAGGAAAAGTGATAAAAAAGTTAAACAATCCCATATAGACCCCCATCTTCTTGGCAGGCAAACTATCACTCAGTATAGCATAGGGCATGGCCAATATACTTCCCCAAGCTATCCCTACACCAACCATAGGAACAATGACCCATACCTCCGACTGAATAAAAAATATAGCTATAAGCGATAGTCCGCCTATAGCCAATCCCAGACTATGGGTACCGATCCTTCCGAACCTCTTGCTCAATTTAGCCAACACTAAAGAATATATAGCAGAAACCGCATTGTAAACCGCAAATAACACGCCTACCCAATCCGCGGCATCCGCATACAACTGCTTCTGATCACCTCCCTTACCATAATAGATGTGCTCAGCTATCGCAGGAGTGGTATATACCCACATCATAAAAAGAGCAAACCACGACAGAAACTGCACCCAACCAAGCTTTCGCATGGTTAATGGCATATGCTTGAAATCCTGCGCAAGACTAGAGAAAAAGCCAACTTTCTTCTCCTCAACCAGCGGTGCTGCTGCAGCTTGTTCAAAGCGATATAATTCCTCCGGCGAATATTCTTTCGTTTTAAAAACAGTCCACAATATAGTTGCAATCAATAATGCAGCACCGCAATAGAAGGAATATATCACATTAAGTGGTACTTTATGTTCTAAAGTTGAACTGGAAACGCCTAAATAATTAGTCAGCACATAAGGCAGCATGGAACCTATCACTGCGCCGAGACCAATTAAAAATGTTTGAACCGAAAAGCCTAAACTACGTTGCTCACTTGGCAAATTATCACCCACTAATGCTCTAAATGGTTCCATCGTAACATTGATTGACGCATCCATGATCATCAACATACCAGCACCAACCATTAGCGGAGGCAGCACAGCTGTAAACCAAGAAATATTAGGCATTAGTATCAGTGCAATGCTAGTCATTATAGCTCCTGCCAAAATATAAGGACGTCTTCGGCCTAATCCATTCCACGTCCGGTCGCTATAATGCCCTATTAATGGCTGCACGATCATTCCGGTAATAGGTGCAGCTAACCAAAATAAAGAAAGGTGCTCTACATCTGCACCGTAATTTTGTAAGATGCGTGAGGCATTCCCATTTTGTAATGCAAAACCAACTTGGATCCCCATAAATCCAAGGCTCATATGTATAATCTGCGATAAGGTTAATCTAGGTTTACGTGCGGTTGTATTCATCATTTTTCAACAGGTTTTATGACAGTTAGTTCATTGTTAAATATAATATTTATTTCCCTTTCTGAATGGTTTTCTATCATAAATTCATCATGCGCAATCTTTATTTTTAAAGGCGTTCCTCTAAATTGAACATTGAATGAATAGCTATCCCAGTTTTGAGGAATAAAGGGGTTGAAAGACAATGTCCCTTCTTTGACCCGCATACCGGCAAATCCCTCTACAATCGACATCCAGGTCCCCGCCATCGAAGTGATATGCAACCCGTCCTCCGTATCATTATTATAGTCGTCCAAATCAAGACGAGCTGTACGCAAATAGAACTCATAAGCCTTTTCAGGGTTACCTATTTTTGCTGCAATAATGGCATGCACGCATGGGGAAAGGGAACTTTCGTGTACCGTAAGAGGCTCATAGAAATCGTAATTGCGACGTATGGTCTCCAGGTCAAATTGATCCTCTAAAAAGTACAGCCCCTGCAATACATCTGCCTGTTTGATATAGCATGACCTTAAAATTCGATCCCAGCTCCATTTTTGATTTAATGGCCGATCTTCTTTAGACAAGAACACAGCGGGAATAATATCTTTGTCTAAAAATCCATCCTGCTGTAGAAAAACCCCTCTTTCTTCATCAATAGGATAATACATATGGGTGATAATATGCTTCCATTCTTCACTTTCTTCCGCTTTATAATGTACTTTACTTACAATGCGATGATAGTCATCCGGGTATCGTCCACACACTTCCTCCAACGCTTGTACGGTATATTCCAAGCACCAGGCGGCCATGCGGTTGGTATACCAATTATTATTCACATTATTTTCGTATTCGTTTGGCCCTGTAACCCCTAACATCACGTAAGCTTGCTTTGCCTCGCTCCAATTAACACGCTGTGACCAGAATCTGGCTATTGCCACAAGTACTTCTAGTCCGTAGGTAGCTAAGTAAGCGCGATCATCTGTAAAACGGATATAGTTGAAAATTGCGAAGGCAATAGCAGCATTCCGATGTATCTCCTCAAAAGTAATTTCCCACTCGTTATGACATTCTTCACCATTGATGGTAACCATGGGGTATAGAGCAGCTCCATTATCGAAACCAAGCTTTTCCGCATTTTCTATAGCCTTATCCAGTTGCCTATACCTATAAATCAGCAGATTTCTTGCTACCTCTTTCCCTTTCGTAGCCATATAAAAAGGAAGGCAATACGCTTCGGTATCCCAATAGGTTACACCACCATACTTCTCTCCTGTAAATCCCTTAGGCCCAATATTCAACCGAGAATCTTCTCCGGTATAGGTCTGATAAAGCTGAAAAATATTAAATCGGATTGCTTGCTGTGCCGACACATCTCCCTCAATCCTGATATCCGCATCTTGCCAAATTTTTTGCCAAGACTCTTGCTGCAAACGCAGTAGATTTGAAAAACCAATATCTTGCATCCATTCGACCTGAGCCGTGCCCAACTTTGACAACTCCGCTTCTGGATGATTAATACTCGAATGTATTGCCACATATTTTTCTACGGTAAGATAGGCCCCTTGCTCCACTATCTGCGTAACACGCTCGCCTACTTTCACCCGCTCATCTATCTTCTGTTTATTGATAATAGGCTTGTTGTTGTACAAAAATCGAGATGCCAAATCGGCCCTTACCGCAAAACCGGTCTTCTTTGTTCTTACAGTAAGGCTCTGAGAAGGACCAGCTATTTCATAACCCTCAAACTCCCAAAATTGTTCGTCGTAATTGCTATCTCTATTCACAACATCGGCATCCATATAAGAGCTTACTGCAATCTCCATATTCCGATTGATGGCCTTAACGGTATAGGTTAACGAAGCTGTTTCTGTCTGAAACAAATGATACATGCGTATTGCTTGCACTTCAATACGTGCACCAGTATTCATTTCCACTTCAAATGATCTTATCAACTGGCCTTTTTGCATGTCCAACACCCGACGAAATTGATGCACCTTTACTTTTTCCAAGTCCAGCTGTTCGCCATCTACATAAACATGTATACCAATCCAGTTAACGGAGTTAATTACTTTAGCGAAGTATTCGGGATACCCATTTTTCCACCAGCCTACGCGTGTCTTATCCGGGTAATAAACCCCTGCTATATACGATCCCTGCAAAGACTTGCCGGAGTAATCTTCTTCAAAATTTGCCCGCTGTCCCATTCTTCCGTTACCAATGGAAAACAGACTTTCGGATATCTCTTGAAATGCTGGCCTAAATTCATCCTCTATAATTTGCCATTCGTCCTTTATAATATAATCTTTCATTATTTCTGCACTTATATCACTTCATTTAAACCATTTATTATTGCATCGTACCCTTTCAAAATGTCCGGCGAGCCTACCGCTACGACTTTCATGCCTGCAGCTCGCGCTGCATCTATTCCCGACTGTGCATCTTCAAATACGACGCAATCATCCACAGCGATATGCATAGCCTTTGCACCTAATAAAAACACTTCGGGGTCAGGTTTAGAATAGTGTACAGCATTGCCGTCTATGATGGCGTCGAAGTAAGGTAGTATACCGGTTCTTTCCAGTATAATACGGGCATTCTTGCTAGCCGAACCTAAAGCAATTTTTTTGTCATTTGTCTTGAGCCATTCCAGTAAAGGAAGGGTTCCCACTAAAACGTCTCCCTCGTTCAGCTCTTGGATAAACGATAGGTACCAATCGTTTTTCGTTGATGCTAAGCTGTCTATCTCTTCTTCTCTTTTACGCAGCCCACCCCAATCCAAAATCTTTTTTAAAGAATCAATTCGGCTTATACCTTTCAGCTCCTCATTTTTAGCTTCATCAAAGGGAATACCCAGTTCGTCACTTAAGCGCTTCCATGCCTTAAAATGGAAAACAGCCGTATCGACCAATACGCCATCCAAATCGAATATGACGGCATGCGTAGCTTCTAATAGCTTCTTTACGGTATCCATTTTCTTAATGATGAATGGTAAAAACTCTTGTTTCAAATCCTTTCAGCTCAACAGCCTCTAGGTCTTGCGCTACCAAAGGATTTAAAACACCCTTCAGCTTACCTCCTTTAATCATGTTATCAAATCGTTTCAACTTGACATTCCTTCCTTCGCTGTTCAGATTCATGATGACCAGTATCGTATCCGAATCATTATATCGGAAATACACATACACATTATCTTCAGGCACATAATGTCTTAGCTTGCCCGTTTGTAAAACAGCATGCGACTTTCTAAACTGTGCTAACTTCCTGATATGAGAAAACACCTGCTCTTCTTCTTCGCTACGCCCCGCAACGGTGAACTTACTGATCTTATCTGCGGGAAATCCTCCCTTAAAATCTTCACGCAACAAACCATCTGGATTGTTAAAATTTTTCATCAGTACCTCAGCTCCATAATACAATTGTGGTATTCCTCGACAGGTCAACAACCAGGTCATCGCAGATTTATACTTCTCTATATTTTCGCCAACCACGGAAAAAAAACGATCCTTATCATGGTTATCTAAAAACAGTACATTGGCATAAGGGTTAGGATAGAGATAATCGGCCCCCAATGTGGTATACAATCGATTGGCACCATTTTTATCCTCCTTAAGCGCATCTGAGATTGCATAGTTTAACTGAAAATCGGTAACCCCATCAAGCTTGGTATCGATCGACTGACCTACTTTTTGGCCGCCCAAAAAGTAAGCTTGATTGGCAATCCCTGGCACCCAGGTTTCACCGAAAAAGGAAAAATCAGGATATTCATCACGGATACGATCGGTCCATTGCGCCATAAAAGGCAAATCATTATACGGATAGGTATCTATTCTAAAACCGTCAATCCCTGCATACTCAATCCACCAGATATGACTCTGTGTAATATAATTAGCAACAAAGGGATCTTCCTGATTTAAATCAGGCATCGTTTTTACAAACCAACCTTTCTGCATAATAGCACGATCTTCGCCCGCAGCATAGGGGTCAAAGATAGACTGATCTTTGTAGGTAGTCTGTGTAAATTCTGGCCAAACATGTACCCAGTCAGGAAAAGGCCTATCCACCACTGTCCAATGAAATAGACCGACATGATTGGGCACCGCATCATGGATCAATTTCATACCTCGCTTATGGAGCTCCTGCCCCAGCCTACGATAATCTTCGTTAGTACCCAACCTTGGGTCTATCTGATAATTCTCCGTATTGGCATATCCATGGTATGAAGCCTGAGGCATATCATTGGTTAAAACAGGTGTAAGCCATACCGTTGTAACGCACAAATCTTTCAAATAATCAAGTTTTTGAATCACCCCTTCAATATCCCCGCCATGCCTATAATACATCGAATCGCGGTTTATCGTCTGCTCCCGCATACCGAGTTTCCTGTCGTTGGTAGTATCTCCATTAGCAAAGCGATCGGGCATAATTAAATAAATAAAATCAGAAGCATTTACGCCTTGAGCTTTCACCTTATCCGCCGCCCTTGCAGCTAAACGATAAGGATAGCTACTCACCAATTTATGACCTTCGAACAACTCAATACGATATTCTCCAGCCAATGCACCTGGCTCCACAACTAAATCCAAGAATATGTAATTTGGATTAGCGACCTGATGCTGTTTAATAAGCCGGAGTCCTTTTTGCGGCAAATGTGCTTTAAGCGAACCTATTTGCTGACCATACAGCACCAATTGCAAATTCTTATTCTTCATTCCCACCCACCAATTGAGGGGCTCGACACGCTCGATCTTCTGCTGACTAAAGACAAAAAGAGACTGCATGAGCATCATGAGTATGCTCAAACCATAAATTTTCATATGTAAATAATTACTTCATGAGCTCGCAAGCTCGGTTTGACTTTTAATGGTCATATGGAATATCCAAAGGATTTTCATGCGTGTTTGTGCAGTCTGTACTACATGGATATTTCATACGTATATTACTTTGTCTTTTAATTGCCTATAAATACGCTTGGCTATGGATATGTTCTGCCAAACAAGGGTATTTCATAGCGCACTTTTATTGAATTCATAAATAAAACCAGAAAGGAGCTAAGCTCCCTTCCAGTTTAGTTTTTTGTAAGTTTTGCCGTATATCCCGATGGAAGTAAATTCAATTCGATATCATATACCCCTGCAGACTCCACCTTAATATTAGCGCCATCTTGTGTCAATCCGGATAGTGCACCACCTAAGTTAATACCCCAATCATCATTAGCTCTGAATTTCAACTCGCCCACGCTTAGCGTTGCTTTAATTTTCCACTGGTAGCTTCCTTTTCCACCCGAAAAACTCATATCAGTATCGGCATCCCATCCGCCTGCTGTTGCATTACCGATAATCCCCCAACTCGTTTTCAGCAACTCGTATGTCAAGGCCTGCGCATCCATCCGGATTCTATAAAACCCGGAAACTGCAGCCTCCAAGTTGCCAGCACCTCCTGTCGCTTCAAGAGTTCCTGCAGTAGCCCCCTTACCGTAAGCCCCATCCCAATTTGCATTGGTCGGTAAAAACTTAAATCCGCCTCCGGTGATATCGATATATTCGTAAATTTCAAATTTGGTTTTACTATCGGCTGATTGCAACTTCATCGGTATCGAAAGCTCTGGCGACCATCCTGCCCCTATTGATCCACCCACGATGTACATCACAGGGTTACTTTCCGTAAAACTAATCGCCTTAAATTTATTGATCACCTGTCCACCTGACTGATAGCTCACCTTCAATAATGCATTTCCTACCCAACTATCATCAGATTTGATATCAAATTCCTTTTCCACAATCTTACTATTCCCATCCAATACAATTTGTTCGGAGAAAAAGGCCTCTGTAGAAGTAGAATCTTTAACGATGGAAAAGGTAAAATCAGAAACCAAATTGCTGATAAAATTGACTTTCAATGCTTTTCCAACCTGAATGGTAGAAACTGTTCCTTGATTGATGGATACAATCTGCTCATCAATGCCGTGTTCTACTTTTTTGCAGGAAGCAAATAATAATAAGCTCAGGCTCACTAGGGCCATCAAGCCATTCTGTATGTTAAATTTCATATGTGTATCATTTGATTTTCATCTGTCATATGGAATATCCAAACTATATTATGCACGAATGATTGTAATTGGTGTGCATGCTGCTTCGCGGTCAACCGTGTTTGTGTAGTTTCTGGTACATGGATATTTCATAACTATTCGTATTAGTTAACGTAACCTGTGTTCTGTGCTAAATTCGCGTTATTAGATCTCGCTCGAGTCGGTATCGGAAACAACCGTTTGTACGTCTCGTTGGCGTTTGCCTGCTTGAATAACTGCGCATTTTCCCACTTTCCAAACCGGATCATATCCGTACGACGAGTCAGCTCAAACGTAAATTCCAATGCACGTTCCCTATAAATAGCATCCAGTGTCAAACTTGTTAAGGTAAATTTCTTTGAAGGCGTACTCGGAAAGGCTCGGCCACGCACCATATTAGCCGCATCAACAGCCTCCGTTGCATTTCCATTTGTAGCACCTCTTAGAATAGCCTCAGCCTTCATCAGGTACACATCTGCCAAGCGCATGACGACCACATCATTGCCCGCATTATTATTTAACTGATTTTTATCAGGATAATATTTTATACAGCGTGCCCCCGCCAATCGCCCTGCATTATTAACGCCACCAATATCGAAGTCAGAGCCGGGTAATAGCGTAAAGCCATATGGATCAATAACGACATTAATATTATCATATATTAAAGGTTGCCCCGTAGACGTGTATTGCTGTCCATACAACCACTGCTTTTTCCGAATATCATCGTTTTCAAAAAGATCAAAATAATCAGGCTGTGTACTCCATCCGTTCCAAGGATTGACCGTCAATTCGAATGTTTGGCGATGCGCATAATGCAGCACTCTTAAAAACAATTGATTGCCGCTAGCGCGTGTTGCATCAAAAGGAATAGAAAAAATAGGCTCCGTATTTGACGCACCATTATCTGTTTTAAACTGTGCTAAAAAATCGGGCTCTAAGCTATACTTGCCCGAACTTATCACTGCGTTAGCATGTTCTACCACTTTATTCCATTGTGCCGTTCCTGCATATACCTGTGCATTCAAATACACCTTGGCTAATAGGGCATGTGCAAACCACTTAGTAGGCCTTGCATAGGTAGCTTCTGACTTCTCTTCATTCAATTGCGATAAATTAGCCTCTAATTCCTGTACGATAAAATTATAAATTTCGGCCCGAGGCTTTGTGGCAGGCAACTCTGTCCCTGTATCAAAAGATGTAACCAACGGAATGTTGCCATAGGCATCCATCATTAAATAATAATACCAGGCGCGCATTACTTTTATTTCGGCTAGTGTCTGCGCTTTCGTATCCGACTCCGGTGCTTTTTCCAGTATACTTAACACACGGTTGCATGTTCCAATGGCATTAAAACCCCAGTCCCAGGTATTCATTACAATCTCATGCGATGGAGACCAGGTATGAAAATGCATATCACGCCATTTACCACCATCAAACCAGTCGCCACCGCGAGTAGGAACGACTACCTCATCAGCCCCACCTGTCTGAAGACTAAAGTAATTGTCAAAATACCCACGTGCAGATGTATACACTGGCCCCGTTACCGCTACAAACTGTTCAGGCGTCTTTGGAAAAGTTTCTTCGGTGTAGGCCGAATACATCTTATCATCAAATTTTGTACATGAATGCCCTACCAAAGTAAGCCCGAGAGCTAGCATTGAATATATTTTACTATAATATCTTGTCATGACTTCGTGATTAAAAAGTGAAATTTACACCCATGGAAAACGATCTTGTTTTAGGGTAATAGTTTCTATCATCTATACCTGGAGCTAATCCTCCTAATGCAACTTCAGGATCCACACCGGTATAATCTGTAACGGTAAATAAATTTTGTGTTGTTAAATAAAGGCGTGCATTTTTTATGTATCGTAGACCGGCTGTTTTAAATGTATAGCCCAAGGTTGCATTGTCTAGACGTAAAAATGAACCATCTTCCAAAAATCTGCTAGAAGCAATTAAAGGGGTTTCAAAAACGCCTTCTTCCACAGCATCTTTAGAGATATTAGTGACGTTAGCCTGCTGGAGGCGCGATAGATCTGCTCTTGTCGCATTAAAAATCTGGTTACCATACACCCCGCGCAAGAAGAAATTTAAATCCCAATTTTTAAATTGGAAGCTATTATTCCAGCCATAGGTAAATTTTGGTAAAGCTTGTCCCATCACCATATAATCGTCTGGAGCCGAAATCTGATCTTGAGTTACCAGTTCACCATTTGGACGCTGGTAGATTGTTTTTTTCGCAGTTTGATCATACCCCACATAATTGGCTATATAGAATGTACCCAACGCATGGCCCGGTTGTACGATTGAAGCCGTCTGCCCTGTCCAGCCTTCTAAGCCAATACCACCTTCATAACGTTGAGCGACACCAATATTATCAATATTGGAAGCCAAACTTCCGACTTTATTAATATTTCTTGCAAAATTAGCCGAGGTAGTAAAGCTAAAATTCGCATTGCGGAACACCTCAGCATTCAAAACCACTTCAAATCCTTTGTTATTCATCGAAGCACCGTTGGCCAATAATCTGTTAAACTGGTAAGGTGGCGATGGCACATCGTACTCATATAGTAGGTCTTTCGTCTCTTTATTATAATATTCAACCGATCCTGATATTTTTCCCTTCAGCACTTCAAAATCTATCCCCACGTTAAACATGGACGTACTTTCCCATTTTAAATCAGGGTTCTCATTTTGATTTACGCCGTACGCATTTACCCACTCACCGTTATAATAAAACTGTCCATCACGAGGACCAAAAATGACAATTTGACGATAGGGATCAATATTTTGATTACCCGAAACACCATAACCGGCCTTAATTTTCAGGTCAGAAAAAACAGTTTGATCCTTCATAAAAGCTTCCTCACTCAACCGCCACGCTGCAGAGACTGAACCAAAATTGGCCCGCCGATTATTTGCGCCAAATTTGGACGAACCATCACGACGAACCGCAGCACTCAAAATATACTTGTCATTAAACGTGTACCCAACACGCCCGAAATAAGAAATTAAAATGGATTCCAACAGGTATGGATAATCCTGATAAGGGTTATATCCACTCGGCAGAGTTCCCAAATTTAGATTATTGGCTCCCAGATCATCCGATAGAAATCCTGTAGAGCGCGCTACTACCCCATCATTATTTTTTGTTTTTTGATACGAGTATCCCAACATGGCATCAAACACGTGCGCATTATTGGTCAGATTATAGTTTAAATAACTTTCCAGAATCTGGTCAATATTTTTCAGATTGTTCCGCTGTGCAAATCCCTTTCCCAATGCTTCGGGTGCAAAATCAGTACGATGCATATAATATTTTCTATCGTAATGATTTTGTTGATAGGACAAAACGTTGGACCATGTAAACCCTTTAAGAAGCGTTAGATCGGCCTTTAAATTTGCTAACAGCGTATTATTATTTCTATGCTCGTCACGTTGGTTCAACATAGCGACAGGGTTCAAATAATTGGTACGTCCAGGCACTTGAAAATAGCCTCCATAAGCAGCATATGCAGCATCGTCACTTTTCACCGGAGATGTCGGCACAAAACGAGCTGCACCATTAAAAATACCGTAGTCCACATGATTGGTACTATTGAGACTATTGGCGATATTTAGGGCTAACTTAAGTCGATTATCAAATGCATTTTGATCAACTCCTAGACGAGCTACTACACGTTCTAGATCATTCCGTTTAACAATACCTTGTTTGTTAAAATAATTTAACGAAGCATTATATCGTGTCCCTTCCGAACCACCAGTCAATGACAGGTTATGGTTATGAGACACACCAGGCCTGGTAATTTCTTTTTGCCAATCGGTAGAAGCCCCCGTTTCCGAAGGGGAAACAGCGAGGCCATTTTCTTGAACAAATGCACTGTGCTCCTCTGCCGATAGCACATTTACTTTATTAGCAATTCTCTCTGAAGCAACATATCCACCATAACTCAATACAGGTGTTCCAGATTTCCCTCGTTTAGTTGTCACAAATATAACCCCATTGGCAGCGCGCGAACCGTATATTGCAGTAGAAGAAGCATCCTTCATAACGTCCATCGAAACGATATCATCGGGAGCTACTAATTCTATATTGGCCCCAACTATTCCATCGATAACGTAAAGAGGCGAAGAGCTTGCGGTTAATGACGAAGGGCCACGCAATTGAATTGTAGCACCAGCTGTCGGATCGCCACTGGAGCGGTTTACAATTAAACCAGCCACTTTCCCCACGAGGAGCTGATCAGGCGAACTGACTACCCCCTTGTTAAAATCTTTAGGACCCAGGTTTACCACCGAACCTGCTATCTGCTTTTTCTTAGCAACCCCATAACCAATTACGACAACCTCATCCAAATCGCTTAATGTGCTTTCGATATTAAAATCCAAAACATTTTCACCGTTCACTATTTGAATAGTCTTAGTAACCGACTTAAAGCCCATAGCATTTACCGCTATACGTTGATTACCTACGGGTATAGTTCTAAAGCTATAGCTACCATCAGGTCCTGAAGAAGTTGCCGTTTGTGTACCTACAATCTGTACCGTAACTCCCAACACGGGCTGCCCATCACTTCCTACGATGCGACCTGACAATGTAGCCGTTTGGGCAAATACAGACATGCTTATTAACATCAGTAAACTGACGTTAATAATGGCACGAATTAATAATTTGCTCATAATTTTAATTGTTTATTTAGTTATTTAATTTAGTATTACTCAACACATAGAATTCGCCCGGGGCCAATGATATCTCTTGATTAGGGTTGTACACCTTAGTGCTGTGGCTACCATTGTCGTACCAGGTACCACTCATGAAAGCGCTTGCGGCAACAGCACGTGAAACCACATCAAAATTCCCCAGCAGCAGCACCTTTTGTCCGCCCTGCTCCATCACAAAATATTTGACATGACTGTTTAAAGACGATTCCACGAGATTACCATTTCTAAAAATTGGATTTGACTTTTTGATGCGAATCATATTAGCGTAATGCTTGAATAATTTGGTCCTGACGGGATCATTATAATACGCCCAATTAATCGGTTTTTCTCCCGTTCTTCCATTTTGGTTTATGGACACATCATAGCCCAGCTCACCAAATTGCCAGATCATCTTTGGTCCCGGCGAGAGCATAAAAAAGCTCGCCAACATGATATTGCGATCAATAGCCGTATTCAAATTTTTAATAGAATACGAGCCTGCCGCGTTTCCATACTGTATATTTTTATACATGAGGCGCTCTTCATCATGCGATTCGATGTAACTAATCAAGTTAGGACTGGTAAAAGCCCGCTTCTGAAAAAACAGCCTAGACAAGTCAGATTTGCCATTATCATTATAGCCCATCGCCGCCTCACTGCCCACATGATTTAGATTATTCCAAAGAAACATTCCCTCCTCGGCCAATTCCTTTTCTTCACGATCGTCTGCAAAATGTTCCAAAATAACATAGGCATCCGGGTCCACCGACCTGATATAGCTGTTATACATCTTCCAAAGCTGCACACGACTGGCATCGTAAGCTGTCCATGCCCCTACAGCCGACTCCGCTGTCCCACTATTTTTCTGTGTAAAACCTTTAGAAAGGTCGAAACGAAAACCATCAATCTTATATTCTGACATCCAATATTTCAGCACATCCTTAACGAATGTTTGCGTCAATGCACTTTCATGGTTAAAATCATAACCCACGTTGTAGGGGTGCGTAGCTATAGGGTTAAACCAAGGATTCGTAGCTGTCGTTGCTCCATTTTTAAAATACATTTGCACCATAGGAGATTGTCCAAAGGCATGGTTCAGCACCACATCCAAAATGACGGCAATCCCCTTTTGATGACTCGCATCGATAAAGCTTTTCAGCTCAGCCTGCGATCCATAGTATTTATCCAATGCCAGGTGAAAGGAAGGATTATATCCCCAGGTTGAGTTACCTTCTGACTCCTGAACCGGCATCAGCTGTATGACGTTGACACCAAGTTTTTCAAAATAACGGATAGAATCTTTCAGGGTCGTGTAATCATGACTATTGACAAAGTCCCTCAACAAGGTCTCATAAATTACTAAATCATACGGATTAGGCTTTTTAAAAGAACTGTTTACCCATAAATAAGGAGCAGCGTTTAAGTTCAATACCGAAACGATACCTTTAGCTTGCGCCGGATAAACAGGTAAAGACGCCAGATAACCGGCTTTAATACCCGCGTCGTGTACAGGGTCTAGTACCAATTCGCTATATGGATCTGCGATCGTCAAATCACCATCAACCAAAAATTGATAGGTATACTTTTGATTCCAATTCAAATCCGGTACACTAATCCAGAATGTCTTGCCATCTGTGCTTCGCTTTAATGCATATTTTTCAGAAGCTGTATATTGATTAAAATCACCTAGTAAAAATACAGACTCCTTTTGCGGAGCGGTTAGCGCAAATGTTACCGTATTGGACTCTTTATGCAGCGTAACACCATTAGGCTTTGCCCCTTGCGGCAAATCCGCTATAACGGTTTTCCCTGCTACAAAGAGACGCAATTCCAATATTTTCTTTTCGCCATTGGCTTCCAGTTGAGCGACAAACTTAAGGTGCCCTACTTTATTCACTTTATATGTAGCCTTCAACGATTTTGCATTTTCAGCTACCCCAACCTGTTCCCCATCCAATGACAAGCTGATCTTACCCAACTGACTACCCAGCACTTCAAAACTGATCTCTTCCCCTACAGCATAAGCTTCTTTAGCCGTTTGTAAGGCGTAAGTAGGCTGTGTCTCTGGATAATTAAAACGTAGGGCTAAACCGTTCTGCTGGACAATAGGAAGATACAAATCAGCGCCATCTTTATTGCGGGCCACTTTTGTCCCATCTGCATTTCTAACCAATAGTGTAATAAAATGAACCGACTTAGCATCAGACAGTTTATAAAGTGCAGCAGGCGTGAAAGTGTATGAATATTTTCCGTCTGCTCTTTTCTTCAATTTAAATGTATTACTATTATCTGTCCAGGAACTGATAACATTTTTCCAATCTTGAGGCGTGGAGCTCGCAGTAGTGATCAGCCCCATATGTAAATAAAAATCGCCAGCGACATTCTTGAGTTCTGCATTACCTTTAGATGGATCAAAAATTAATGTAACTTCTTTATCCCAAGACAAGAATCCCTGTTCTACTATCATCAACCCTTCGAGATTATCCTCAACCACATTAGGATCGTTGTTAGGCGCTCCTTTCTTGCATGAGCCTATTACCAGAAGTATGGGGACGAATAAGATAAAAAGATAACTTCTCATATAATTAAACACTGGGAACGTTCCCATTAAAAGTTTATAAAACATCTTAAAAATCAATCAACCGATTATATGTAATATGGATTGATCGGATTATCTAAATGTACCAGTAAGTATTTCTACAACAATATGATAGATTGTGGTAGGTTTATAATTAATATATTTTAACACACCATCGGGAATGTTCCCGAAGATAAATCGAAGTTAAGAGGTTGTTTTTTATTTTGCAAGAAAATTATAATATTTTTTTACTTGAGTTTTGGTAGATAAGGCTGGATTCCAGAATAACAACCTCCTGTTGCTTTAGCTCAAACGGTTTACTTAAGGCTTCAAAAAGATAAGTACATGCCTCTTTTCCCATTTCGAATGCGGGCTGCTTCACCACAGAAAGTGAAGGGTCTAAAAGATCGGTGATATCCAGGCACGAAAAACAGATTAATTTAAGCGCATTCGGTATAGGTATATTTTCTTCTTTAGCTACGCGAAGCGTGGATATAGCCAGTCGTTCGACAGAAGCTAGTATGCCGTCCGGCTTTTCCTCTTTTAGCAATTTCCTAATGTCTTCCATATTTATTTCAGACTGATTGGAAGTCTGTAATATCAAATGCTCATCCATCGGGATTCCAAACTTATCTAAAGCACGCTTATAACCGTCCATACGAATCTTACCTATCGAAACATTCGCATTAATGGCCAAATAAGCAATACGTTTGCAGCCACTTTGGATAAGATGCTCTGTTGCTAAAAAACTCGCTTCTTCATCATTCCCCGTGACATAAACGGTATTAATATCTTCATAATTACGATCAAAAAAGACAATAGGTATATTATGATCTTTCAGCAGAGTCAAATGAGAGTGATCCTTTCCCTCTCCAGATGCCGACATCAGAATACCATCTACCCTACCATTCGATAAAGACCGAATAATGGAAGCTTCATTTTGGACCTGATGATCGGTGACATAAATCAAGGTGTGATAACCTTTGGATCGCGCTACCAGCTCTATTCCCTTGATCGCCTGGCTAAAAAATTTATTCCCAAATTCAGGAATCACAATAGCAATGGTTTCGCTTTTACTGACACGAAGATTGCTGGCGTGCAAATTGGGCGAAAAACCTAACTCCTCGGCCATAGCCAAAATACGCGACTTGGTTTCAGGATTAATATCACTGCTATTCCTGAATGCCCGGGAGACTGTTGACTTCGAGAGCCCCAGCTTGGCCGCTAAATCTATTATCGTCAGTTGAGACATATTTACCTTGGAGTTTAAAATCAAATATATAGCATTTATAGAACTTTCAGAAAACAATCTATTTGAATCAGTTGTTTTTTGATAAACAACTGAAGTAAATGATCCTAACTATCCTTTCCTGTGCACTCCTTATCTTAAGTATATTACCTTTTATTCAGAATCAGCATTGGATATTCCGCGTACCAGAGTTAGAGGCATACTCGCCACCTTCCATGCCAAATACTGGTTCTTCCGCGTGCCTTTAGATCTCTTATTTCATAGCCCGAGCATATTCATCGACAAACTAGCCATTCTTCCAGACGTGGGTTCCGATCATTTTCCGGTAGCTTGTACCTTTCATATCGACACGCACTCGGACGATCAGGAGGAGCGTGTAGACGAGTTGGAAAGCGGTGAAATGCAGGAAGTCAACTCCTTGATCAAAGAGGGCAAAGAAGAAGAAAGCGATAATAGATAAACAATTTTGGGTAATAAATTAAAAACAGATAAACTTTCTATACATCCAATAAACCGCTGCCAGTATAAATAACAGCAAGAACCAAACCCAATTGCGCATAAAATAGCTCGTCCATATTTTATAGCTATCGAGTTGTAAATTTGTCTTCTCTATCTTAACATTATCGTATTGATGCTGTCCCTTCTCGTCTTTTGTATACGAGCCCTTTTTATCGATATAAGTCAACTGCCCCGACTGGCTCCAAAAGCCTAAATCCGGATGAAAAAAGAAACCGCTGTCACCTGTATAGTGCCAATACCGATAGCTACTATCCAGCTGCTCGCGCTGCATCCATGATGCATCGGCGCTAAGTAGGCTTTCTTGCTGTATATCCTCCCGTTTGATGATATGTGTTCCTTTTTGCGTTTTACAAGCACAGAGTAAAACAGAAAGTATGATGAAGATTAGTTGTGTTTTCATGGTTATGCTGTTATGATCTACTCGACCCAATCGGCTATTGCATAGATTGTCCGTAGATGCCGTCGCCTGCACTCTACCCTATCGTTGCTATTTCCTTCGATGGTGACCAGGTAGTCCTTAGACAATTTTTTGACCAGACCTACGTGATTAATCCGTTTGGCCTTGATACCATAAATCCCGAAGACATCTGCTGGCATTGCTTTGACTTTGTCTATCTGCCGTGCTTTGGGAAATAATGCGGGAGACCATGGGTTGCGGGGCTGTGAGAATCCTGCTTTTCCATAGCACCAGCTCACAAAGGCTGAACACCATTCATAGCCTTTACCAAGGTTTGTATAGCGGAGGTATTGTTCTATTCGGGGACCGTCGTTGTTACCGGTAGCTTCGTGGATTCCTAGTTCTTTCGAAGCAATCTTAATGATATTGATTCTGTCCTCCATGCCAGACGGGCGTGACACTTGGTATCGGCCAAGTGTCCAAGCCTTGTCGCTCGAACCTTTTGACCGTACTGTAGTGCATCCCTCTGCTATTGTCAAAAGCTTCACAGGCGACATTAATCGCGATTGTAAGGATCTACTAGTAGTATCCAGATAAAACGGCCTAGGTTGCGCAAGGCGTAAAGAATTGTCGATTATTTCTGACAAGCAATCAGACCTGTCTGAGCGAAGTGAGTTTGTCTTATTGCCAGAAATAAGAAGACAATTTAGCCGAGCAACCAAGCCTTGACCTTTTGGTTCCTTTTCTGTCAAGAGAAAAGGAACTGGCCTCGCCGCGGCTACAGAGCGGCATAAAAAACTATTATAATTAAGGGCCCCTGCTAAGCTTTTAGATATCTCCACTTCGGTTCCCGATAAATCGGGACACAGCGACATGACGTAGCTATAATAAAGACTTTCGGCGCTTAAAACACCACTTCCATTGCCTTTATCACTGCATATAACAGTAAAAAGAAGACCGAGAAATAAAGAATACATTGTTGCCATGATGTTAATTGATTAAAATGATTATTGAATTGTTGTCTGAAGTATTTAAACGGATGCCACAAGAGTTCTTGCAGCCAAATGCTGATGTACACGGCTAGCCAGCCGACGAGCAGTCCAAAGACCGCAATGGTAAGTGTCCCGAAATCGAGTATGCCTATAGCGGGATCGATCAGCTGTAATACCGTAGAGACCATGATCCAAGCGATGACTAGAAATAAAAAACCGAAGAATAGCTTTTGCTTGAGTGAAAGTTCCTCTGACCAGCCCTGGGCTAGCCATGAGGTATTGATTGTTGTTATCATGTGATGAAAGTTATGGAGGTTACTGTTTAGAAGTCTTATCTTTCTTCTTCACTTTTACGTCATCTAAAAAAGTCACTGTTACTTCGTCCTTATCCAATGCCTTTACAACACGATTATAAAGCATCTCGTAGGCTATTTTATGTTTCAAAAGCAACATGTCCCCCTCCCCATCTTTCTTGTGTCCCAATCCAACCAATAATCCGCCAGCTGTCATACAGAAATGCTTTCCCGCATGGATATAAGCGTATGGGTTATCCGCAATCCCCATTATCCGAAGGATACCACTATGTTTGTAGCCAAAACGGCGTTTATACCTGGAATGCATAGCCCCATACGTATACAGCGCGATAGTATAAGTTCCTGCAGGAATTGATTTAGACTGCTCCACTCTGGCCCCTCTTACCCGATCTTCCAGCCCATAGCCAAATAATTCCTCATCAATATAAATTTCAGAAAGGGTACTATTCTTCCCCTGTTTGATACGTTTTACAACTAAGTTCATCTATTTAACTTTAGTAGATTAAGGAATTAGAAAGCCGAACATAAAAAATCCGACTTCCTAATTCACACAAATTATTAGCGAGCAATCAAGGATACCGCTTCCGACCAATCGCCGTAGCCCTTACTGTTACGTGCGCGCAAACGCACATAATATTTTATACCAGGCACCATATCCGATAGAACATTGCTTCGGGACGATGTAGTATTGAATGTGCGATACCATTCAACCGTATTGGTTGCATCCTCACGTCCTACCTCAACTTCGTACTCCCATACGCGCTTAAGAGCTGTAAAATCTAAACGCATCTGTCCAGACACCCGTCCGTCGCGTAGCTGAATACGCGTTGTCACTAAGGGTGCCTCGGAGCTACTGGGTTTGCTTGCCAGCACAAGGCCTGTACTTAATAGCATAGACAACTGCCCATCGGCCACCTCGTTGACATGGTGCGCCAGATTTTTAAGTGCAAAGAGCAGCGCATCACGGCTTTCATTTTTTAAGCTGATCTCCAACGCCGACCCTCGCCTGCTGGCGATCTCATGTTTGGTGATATAGTCGTTGACTATAGTTTCCAGATCGGTAACATCAGGGTTTGGGTTAGGGAAACTGGCTTGCGTGGTTGCTTCCTGCATGGCTTTCAACACTCGCCCTGCCAAGGTAGATAGCTCGTAGTCCGAAAGTGTTTTATAATTGCTAATTACTTTTTCTTTTCTCATGATATTTATTTTTAAGCTATAAGCTGTAGACGTTAGGCTTTACGCTTTTTGCCTATTTGTGTATTAACTTCTAGGGTTCATTAATCATTAACCATTCACAATTAACCATTATCAGGTGGTGCCCGTGCCGAAGCCTTTTTCGTGTTGTTCATGATCCAAAGGTGACCTAGAAATCAGATAATTGAAATTTTTGACGCAACGTGAGGCAACAAGATGAAGAGGAAGCTTTTTTTGACGCAACTTGACGAAGGTGATTATTAAAATAAAGAGCCTTAATCGGTTTACTTATGTGTGTTTCGTAAACCTTTTAACCGCTAAGCCAATTGGTTACGCCGCCTAAGAACACGGATCAATCGCGACAAAGAAGTGATCGAGTGTGGTACCCCTTGAAATAGCCGCTTAACAAAACAGGCACACCGCTGATCCAAAACGATCAGCCGCACAACCATTTGAATACGCGGCACAGCTTTCCCGAAAAAACTACAGCAACATGAGGTAAATAATCGAACAAAAGCGAACAGCGATACCCCTCATCGGATCAATCATCAACTTAAACAAGTATGCCGTGAGACCAAAAGGTTTAATCGATATCCCAAAACGATAGGTACAGCAAGAGAAACGACCAGCAACTGATCGGTAGCGAAAAGAGCACAAACCAACCTGACAAAAAAACAATTGCAAAGAGTCAATCAAACAACCAAATAGCAGCACTACTGATCCGATCAAATAGTAGCTGTACTAAAAGAGTCGTGCCACTTCTCCTAGACAATCCGCCATCCATCGCTATGCATATGCGTCCGATCAACTGCAATAACCGTTTCTACAAAAGAGATAAACGAACAATCGGAACCGCTGTGCGCAATTACTCAATGAAAGCTACAAGCATCCATTCATATGCATACATCACCCAAAAAGATGTGCTGCTGACCAGAACCGATCAGCAGCACATCACATGTAGATTACGGCTTATTCATTTGAGAATTACACCAACACAAAGTGCTTACAGCTTTCCTTTTCTTTTGGAATACCAAATTTTTGCAGCTTCAACCTCTGCCTTCACCAAGCGTACACGTCCATTTTTATTCTCGAGTTTAGTAAACTCTCCACGGTTACGCATTCTATCGATATGTGAACGCGACACGTTCATTGCGAGACAAGCCTCTCCAACCGTACATAGCTCCTCTTCGGTGTAGGCGTTTACATCCGGCTTTTCAGGCAGATGCTCTGTGTTATTTTCAGTATGAGCTTTTACCTTTCCCCCGGAATCTGGTAGACCAGACTCCTGCAATAATTGTAGAATATGATTTAGGCAGGACAGAATATCCCCAGCCAATCTGACAAGAGTGGATAGTAATCGAATCATGATCTTAATTAGTTAAGACCATCGACTGCACAAGTACAGACCAGACCAAAAGATCAAGATACGTCCCTTTCTATTTACAGACAGACTAGTAGGTAGATATACAGACTTCTGGAATGCCGTCAAGAGATGGTAAGTTTATAAATTAAACAAGTATACTAAAAAGAAACAATATGCAACGTAATCACCACTTCAAAGCACTGTCCAGCCTGCTCAACGCAGATGGTATTCGTAGGATCAAGAGCAACAACATAGTCCTGTAAGAGTTTTAGTCCCTGCCCCGTCGCTGCTGGATTATGCTTTTGAACTTCCGGAATCCAGTTCATCACCCGGATCGTTAGGCTCCCCGGCGTAATACAGAATATATCAACCAAGATGGGTCTATGCTCATCGGTGCATATCCCATACTCGCAGGCATTTTCTATTAGGGTCAGTAATAACATATAGGGGATACTCGTCTTTTTAGATATCCCCAGCCCCATACGTATATCCAGCATGATATCGCTATCATCCTGCCGAAGACTATATATTTCCAGTAGTCTATCAACCTGTTCCAATTCCTCTTCCAGCAAAACAAAACGGGTGTCCCGATTCTTTACACAATACATAAAGAGCGCCGTCAACAAATCAGCGCAGCGGATGCTGCGGGCCCGATCCCTTCGGGATAATGCCCGTAGAGCACTTAAGGTATTTTTCATGAAGTGCGGAAAGAACTGCTGCCTGGCCACCTGCTGACGTAACTTCAAAAGCTCGACATGCTGTCGCTGCTGCTCGCCCCAGTTCAAAATACCATGGCGCACCATATAATAAAGCAAACTAAAAAGGTTTGTGGCGATATAGGTCATAAAAACATGTTCGTAATTGCTAATATCCCAGTTACCATCCCACACAAACCCACCCAACAAGATACTAATTGGAACTGCAACTAAAAATGAGAGACTTTTTTTATGCTGCTAATCTTTCTTTACCCAACAGCATTTCTTCCATTTGCCTAGGTGTTTTGTAACCTAAAGCCGAATGTGTTCTTTTAGTGTTATAAAAACCTTCTATATATCCGAACACCTCTAATTTAGCCGAGTGCTGATCCATAAACCTTCTATGGTAGACCATCTCTGCCTTTAAAGATTTGAAGAAACTCTCCGCTACGGCATTATCCCAACAGTTCGCTTTCCTAC
>NZ_FUZF01000034.1 GCF_900168125.1 Sphingobacterium nematocida | reverse complement strand
CGATAATAACATAATCCAGAGTATGAGTAGGAAAGCGAACTGTTGGGATAATGCCGTAGCGGAGAGTTTCTTCAAATCTTTAAAGGCAGAGATGGTCTACCATAGAAGGTTTATGGATCAGCACTCGGCTAAATTAGAGGTGTTCGGATATATAGAAGGTTTTTATAACACTAAAAGAACACATTCGGCTTTAGGTTACAAAACACCTAGGCAAATGGAAGAAATGCTGTTGGGTAAAGAAAGATTAGCAGCATAAAAAAAGTCTCTCATTTTTAGTTGCAGTTCCAATACGATGGCTTTTGGAGATGGCGGTAATGATATTGAAATGCTTAAATACGTGAAGTATGGAGTTGCTATGGGGAATGCCCGTCAGGAGGTAAAGGATATTGCCTATCACATCACGGGCGAAGTCGATGAAGCAGGAGTAGTACAGGCGCTAAAGTACTTTAACCTGCTACAGGAAGAAGATGGATTGATTACACTTTAGTATAATAGGATCATGAAGAAAGACAGATATGAGAACAGTAGAACGCTTTTTCTGAAGGCAGCAACGGTTATTCCTGGGGGAGTGAATTCTCCTGTTCGGGCATTTAATAGTGTGGGCGGGAATCCTGTTTTTGTGAAAAAAGGAAAAGGCGCCTACCTGTACGATGCGGATGATAATACCTATATAGACTATGTGAATTCTTGGGGAGCCCTCCTGTTTGGCCATGCTTTCTTTCCAGTTGTCGGTTCCATTCAGCAACAAGCACTGTTAGGTACTTCGTATGGTATTCCTACAGAAGCGGAGATAGAACTGGCAAGATTATTTGTCGATGCTGTACCTCATGTGGAGAAGGTTCGCTTTGTCAATTCAGGGACAGAAGCAACGATGAGCGCTATTCGACTTGCGCGCGGATTTACAGGAAGGAGTAAGATTATCAAATTTGTTGGCTGTTACCATGGTCATGCCGATTCTTTCTTGGTTGCTGGAGGCAGTGGACTGTCTACATTGGGGATTCCCGATTCGGCGGGGGTGCCACAGGGAGCAATAGCGGATACTTTATTGGCTGATTTCAACTCGCTAGATAGTGTCGCGCTTTTGTTTGAGCAATTTCCAGAAAGTATTGCAGCAGTAATTGTCGAACCAGTAGCTGGTAATATGGGGTGTGTGGCACCATCGCAAGGCTTTTTGGAAGGTTTACGTAAACTTTGTTCCCGGTATCAGGCTTTATTGATCTTTGATGAAGTAATGACCGGGTTCCGTCTGGCACGGGGAGGAGCGCAGGAGTATTTTAAGGTAGAAGCCGATCTGGTGACCTTTGGAAAAATTGTCGGAGGCGGATTGCCAGTCGGTGCATTTGCTGGTAAAAGTCATATTATGGATCAGTTAGCACCCTTGGGGCCTGTTTATCAAGCAGGGACACTCTCCGGGAATCCTTTAGCGATGTCGGCAGGAATACAGATGCTGAAACGGATCAATAAGGATGAAGCGTTGTATCGCAGGATTCAACATAAGACTTCTTATCTGGAGGAAGGGTTGAAATCCGTATTTGAGGAATTGCAGATTCAGGTCTGTATCAACAGTGTAGGTTCTATGATTTCTCTGTTTTTCAATAGCGATGTGGTGACGGATTATGCATCAGCCCAAGGTGCAGATGCAGGTATATTTCGTGCGTTTTTCCATGGTATGCTGGAGCAAGGGATTTATCTTCCGCCTTCTCCATTCGAGTCCTGGTTTTTGTCCGATGCCCTTACGCAAGAAGACCTGGATTATACTATTGAAGCAGCGCGTACAGTGTTAACGGGGCTTATAAAAAATAAAATAACAACAGCGTCTGCGCTAAGCTGGACTAGGTGATTTTGCCTGAACTGTCATGGCAAATTGATCCACACATGGCGTATCTTTGGGTAACAAAAGTTGATCTACTAAAACGAAGATCTTAAGGTCAGGTGACTGATTGGAAGGTAAAGGTTTGCAAGACCTTTTATAATGGTTCGAATCCATTCCTGACCTCTTCTTTTCCAAAGCCATATAGCCCCGGCCTGGGTTGATTCTAAATCATATTCTTTAAAACGAGTAATTATACTTTATGGCAATGTCAAGATTTTATCCTTTACTTTTTAGTTGTTTACTGTTGTACACCCCGCAGGTTTCCAAAGCACATGTCATGCTCCCTACCTCTTTTTCATTCCGTGACATGGATTGGATAACCTGTATTGGGGTTGTATTGGTTTTATTTCTGTTTATCGTCACGACTTTACTCTATAAGTATATCAATCGGTACTGGCAGTTGCTGCAAGGCCGCCTGCATCGAGATGAAGGTTATGGGAAACGTTTGGATGAGTTGATACGGGATAGCAATGCCGAACAGGTCAGTCGATTATGGAGTGTAATTAGTCAATTGGTTAAAAATAAACGAGTTGGAGTCGTTCTTTTCTTTCTGTTGGGAGCAGTGCTACAGGCTAGAGCACAGTTTTACGAAAAAGTAGATGATCTGGATTTGCTCAGTCAGGGTGGTGTATTAGTGACGATGGTTCTGGTAGCGATTCCACTTGTTGTCGCGATTATCCTGCTGATTGTACAGATTAGGAAGCAGGTGCGGCAGTCCATCCATATGGGGACAAAGAAGGAAGCGGAAGAACTCGCCACCTATATGCGAAAACAGGATGACGTAGATGCTGCTGTTTTTGAGAAGCGGATGGGCGCACTTCACTACCGACTTTCGGATCAGGAGCTGAGTGGGGATGCGACAATATCTGATGAAAAAGGACTGTTGCAGAGCCGGGATTTGGAGAATCTTCCTTTTGTGGCCAAAAAGCGAAAAGCACTCCCTAGGCCTAAAATAGATGCTTCAAGTTCCAGATTGATACAGTGGTTTATCGGTACGGCTACATTTTGGCTGTTATTTGGTACGACTGTAGGTGAATATCTGGGTATCAAGTTTATTGCGCCCGATGCTGAAGCTATAAGCTGGCTTAGTTTTGGACGGCTACGTCCAGTACATACCAATGCGGTTTTTTGGGGTTGGTCATCTTTGGGGATGATTGGGTTGGGCTATTATATCGTTGCCAAAGTGAGCAATGTGCAGCTACAGAAAGTCAATTGGGGATGGTACTCGTTGATATTAATCAATGCATCCGTGTTGTTTGGTAGTCTCAGCCTGATGGCGGGGATAAACAATGGAGGCGGAGAGTATCGTGAGTATATCTGGCCCATCATGCTGCTGTTTGCTTTGGGATTGGCTTTTACCTTAGGTAGTTACCTCAAAACAATAGCAAAAAGAGAAACCAAAGAAATCTATATATCCAATTGGTATATCGTTTCGGCTGTATTGTTCATTTCTATCGTTGCCGTGGTAGGCTATCTTCCTTCTTATCAGGATGGATTGGGCGAGACCATTATTCAAGGTTACTATATGCATCAGGCCGTAGGGATGTGGTTTATGTTATTTACCTTAGGGATTGTCTATTATTTTCTGCCCCAACAGCTCAATCGTCCTATCTATTCATATAGTCTAGGGATACTGGCTTTTTGGACGCAGATTCTTTTCTATACGCTGATCGGTACGCATCATTTTGTTTTCAGTGCTATTCCTTGGTGGTTACAGACTGTGGCAATTGTAGCCAGTGTAGGTATGGTGATTCCCGTAGCTGCGGGTACCACCAACTTTATCATGACTTTTCGGGGCGCTTGGCATAAGGTGAAAGATAGTTATTCCCTTCCTTTTTTTGTGGTAGGTATTGTTTTTTACTTTACGGGTTCTATGCAGGGAACAGCTGAAGCCTTCCGGTATACGAATCTACTTTGGCATTTTACTGACTTTACCGTAGCACATTCCCATATGACGATGTATGGTATTATTGCCTTTCTACTGTGGGGCGGTATCTATGCCCTGCTTCCTCGTCTTACGGGAAAGGAATCTGGACAGGCCGCTATAGGTGCTCATTTTTGGTTGGCATTAATCGGTCTGATGATTTATTCGGTCTCCCTGATGTATGGAGGGACATTGCGTGGTTTGGCATGGATGGAAAATGTGCCATTTATCGATAGCGTGACCCTGATGATGCCTTATTGGCTGTGGCGTGCAATAGGTGGTACTTTAATGTGGGTTTCCCATATCGTCTTTGCATATAATGTATTCCAGATGATGGCTGTAAGTGAAGAAGAGAAACCTCTTGTGGATCAGGTTGTCGCTCATCTAGAAAAGGAAAATGTCGAAAAATAACTAAAGGAGGAAGCTAAAAAATGGAAATTTTTAATAATCATAAAAAGCTATTTACAACGGCTACGGTTTTATTTCTTTTACTTACTGTTGTTATTGCTATTGTGCCGGCATTTGATAATCAGATGAATAACGGTCCTTTGCTGGATGCTCAACCTCTGAGTGAAAATGCAAGAAAAGGTAGGGATCTCTACATATCCAATGGTTGTGTGGCGTGCCATAGTCAGCAGGTACGTAATGTGCATATGGATAAAGTGTGGGGCAATAGACCATCCACAGCTGCCGATTATGCATTGAGCACGCGGGTGGATACCTGGCGAAATACAGCAACATTGATGGGGACCGAACGGACGGGGCCCGACCTGACGGATGTGGGAAATAGGCAGCCTAGCTTGGATTGGCATCTCCTACATTTATATAACCCGCGTCTGGTTGTTAAGGAGTCTATTATGCCGGCTTATCCTTGGCTTTTTGCATATAAAGAGGTTTTGGAAGAAGGGGATATTGCGGTAAATGTGCCTATGGCTATGCGGAAAGGAAATAAGAGGGTGGTGGCTACCCAAGAGGCGCTATATCTTGTCGCTTATCTGCAGGAGTTGAAGCAGGCTCCATTACCCGAGGCGGCAACTACGCCATCTTTTCTCTATAAACCCGAAGAGAAATCGGGAGCTACGGAGTCAAAAGCAGATGATGGCCTGTTGGACGGTCAGGTACTGTATGCGGCCAATTGCCAATCCTGCCATCAGGCTTCGGGCGAAGGCTTGGCAGGAGCATTTCCTCCGCTGAAAAACAGTAGGATAGTGCTCAGCAAAGACCTTAAGCTTTATGTGGATATTATTATGAACGGTTATGATTCCAGACCCGAATATAGTGCGATGCCTGCGGTGGGGCATAATATGGGCTGGACCGAGAAAGAAGTAACTGCGATTATAAACTATGAACGTAATAGTTGGGGCAATAAAGCGCCCAAAGTGAGCGAAGAAGAGGTTAAAGAAGTTATGGAGTATTTAAAAACACAAATGAAGTAATGAACAAGTTAAGAAGTATACTCGTTATTGCGTTCTGCGTAATACAACAAACGGTGTGGGCATGCCCGGTCTGTGATAGGCATCAGCCCAAGATATTAAGGGGTGTGGTGCATGGGTCGGGACCTGATAGCCAGTTTGATTATTGGATTATAGGTGCGGTAGCTATGATTGTGCTGGCTACACTTTTTTTCTCCATTAAATGGCTGATTCGTCCCATGGAAAAGGAGCGTACGCATATCAAGAGGGTGATAATCAATGAAGTGGATGTTTAAAGTGCATAGAGATGGAAGCTAAAAGCAAAATATACATATTTATGGATGAGGAGGTGAGTCCTCTAGCGGTAGTGACTGCACCTATTCATATCGATATCGATACTCGCAAACTAGTTGATGGCCAGCATAGTTTGAAATTGGTCAGTAAAGATCCCTCTGGTAAGGAAGGAATACGGATTATTCCTTTTGAGGTACGTAATGGTCCAGCGATAGCGGTGGAGGGTATTCAGGAGAATGCTGTTGTCGATGGTGTAGTGCCTATTATGATTAATGCCTATGGTAAAGGGGATCAGAAGTCTTTTCTGATATCCGGTAGTGAGACTCCACAGACCATTCCGTTTTGGGTGTGGATTTTGCTTATTTGCTTTATTGCCTGGTCTTTGTATTATCTGGTCCGCTATATGAATCTCCCGGTTGTGGAGGCGCTGTGAGTATACTGGATCAGTAGCTATTGCACATTCTGTACTAGCAATACCATCCATTTGAAGCTTACTTTTGCGGAAAATAATAACAGAACTTCGTATTTAACTTAAAACTTTTACGCATGATGGAATTAGACAACTTTATTTTTGATCTTATCGCAAAAGAGCAGGACAGACAGATGAAAGATCTGGAACTCATAGCTTCAGAGAACTATGTAAGCCCGCAGGTAATGCAGGTCACAGGTTCTGTATTGACCAATAAGTACGCCGAAGGATATCCTGGTAGGAGGTATTATGCCGGTTGTGAGGTCGTAGATCAGGTAGAACAGGCAGCTATAGACCGTATAAAGAAGGTATTTAATGCCAGTTACGCCAATGTACAGCCGCATTCCGGTTCCCAGGCCAATGCTGCAGTGCTGTCGGCCTGTCTTAAGCCGGGTGATAAGATACTCGGATTTGATCTGGTGCAAGGTGGGCATCTCACACACGGAGCCTCGGTCAATTTTTCAGGCAAGTTATACAAAACCAGTTTCTACGGCGTCGATAAAGAAACTGGTTTTTTAAATTATGACCGGATCCAAGAGATTGCCTTGCAGGAACGGCCCAATCTGATCATAGCAGGAGCTACGGCTTATTCCCGTGATATCGACTATCAGCGATTTAGAGCGATAGCGGATAGTGTAGGAGCGTTGTTATTGGCAGATATTGCGCATCCAGCGGGGCTTATTGCTAAGGGATTACTGTCTGATCCAATCCCACATTGTCATGTGGTGACCAGTACAACCCATAAAACTTTACGTGGACCACGTGGAGGAATAATATTAATGGGTGCTGACTTTGAGAACCCCTTCGGGCTCCGAGATAATAAGGGGAATATACGGATGATGTCTTCACTTTTAGATGCTTCGGTTTTTCCTGGGAATCAGGGTGGTCCATTGATGCATATCATAGCAGCTAAAGCAGTTGCTTTCGGCGAGATACTTACAGCAGAGTATGATAGCTATATCAAACAGGTACAGAAGAATGCCAAAGCCTTTGAAAAAGCCCTTCGTTCCCGCAATTTTGATATGGTATCCGGTGGTACAGATAACCATTTGCTGTTAATCGATCTTTCTAGTTGGTCTATATCTGGACGGGAGGCCGAATTGGTTCTGAATAACGCAGGTATTACCTTGAATAAGAATATGATTCCGTTTGATACGAAATCAGCGTTGCAGACTTCTGGCATCCGGGTTGGAACACCAGCGATTACTACACGGGGATTGCTAGAAAAGGACATGGAGACCATTGTCGATTTGATGGAGGAAGCACTGCGTAGCAAAGACGATGCAAATAAGTTGCAGAGTATCAAAGAGAAGGTAAGTAATTGGATGTTGGAGTATCCTTTGTATTAAACATAGAGTTTACCCGTCCTTGCGAATGTAGCGAAGCAATCTCATTGTTAGTATGAGATTGCTTCACTTTATGTTATTCCGCTATCAATGAAAGATTTGCAAACTATGTCGTCATTCCGAGCGAAACGTAGTGTAGTCGAGGAATCTAAAAGCTATACATGACTCCTATATAGTCCATAGGCCTCTCCACAAGGTCGAGAGCCTGTCCCGATTTATCGGGATGACGTTACTTTTACTATCATTAGATCTTCTCTGTGTTTGTTAAAAAACTTATCTCTCGCAATGACGATAGCTATATCCGTCCTTGCGAACATAGTGAAGCAATAAAAAAAATACTTTGCTAAGCCAATCTTGCTTTTGCCAGAATATCAGCGAGCGCAATAATTCCCTCTTTTATCTGTTCTTCGGATACCGAACCGTACCCTATACGAAGTCCTTCATACCCATCATGTTCGTAATAGTTGGAAGGATGTAAGATGGAAATTGATTTTTCCTTTAGTCTGTCAAATACCATAGTCCAGTTAACGGGGTATTTAGGACAGATCCAAAAGGCAAGTCCGCCTTGGGGGATATGGTAGGTAACCTGTGTAGCGAGATGTTCGTCCAGCATTTTTACCATAAATCCCTGTCTGGATTGATAATGGAGTGTAGCTTTTCGGATATGGCGTTTTATCGTGCCGTCTTTTATGAGTTCAAGAACAGCTTGTTCCATAATACTATCACCTTGAATGTCTATAATACGACGTAGATCGATGATACTATCCAGCAGCTTTTGGTTTTTAGTGGCGAGATAGCCTATTCGAAGAGCAGGTGCAACGACCTTACTTAAAGTGCCTATATAGACTACATTCTCCAGTTCGGAGAACGCCGAAATGGGCTGTAATGGACGGTATCCAAAATGGAACTCATAGTCATAATCATCCTCTATTATGGTAAATTGATATTGATTGGAGAGGCTGACCAACTCTAACCTACGCTGCAAACTCAGGGTCACTGTCGTCGGATATTGCCGGTGGGGAGTGAGGTATATCGCCTTTATTTTCGGGTTAGAAACGAGATGTGGTAGGATGTCTTCGACGACAATTCCATCTTCATCTACAGGAATATAAATCAGATTTGCACCCGCTTTTTCAAATGTTTTCCAGGCTGAACTATAGCCTGGTGACTCGACGATCACATAATCTCCTGGTTGTAATAAGCATTGCGATACTAAGTACATGGCCATTTGGCTTCCCCGGGTGATGCAGAGTTGGTTTTCATGGAGTTGCATGCTGCGTTCTAGATTTAACATGCTTGCAATGGCTTTTCTAAAGTCTAGATTACCATTTGTTTCTGAATATCCCATCATTTTCCAACGGGCGTTGCGTTTGAAAATCTGGCGGTAGGCCCGTCCCAATTGATCTACAGGAGCAATTTTGCTATCAGGATGGCCATCATCAAAAGGGATATGTGCAGGTAGTTGTGGCTCAGTACTAATGCCGCTTTCCGATTGTAAGGATTTTGATTTGGAAGAAATCGGGAGATTGTGCGAAACAAAGGTTCCTCTTCTTTCCTGGCTGGTTAACCATTCTTCATTAAGTAATACCTGAATAGCTTCAATAACGGTATTTCTGTTGACTTGTAGGCTGTTAGCAAGCGTACGACTTCCCGGTAGGGCGGTGCCTTTGGGAAGGCGGCCTGATTTGATGCTTTCGATTATAATATCCGCTATCTGCAAATAGATTGGTTTTGTAGACGATTTGTCTATTTCGATATCAAGTGTCCAGGGTCTTAACATGTCGTGTCAGATTTAAATTTCCTACTGGTCCAAAGATACGATTGTTTGTAGATGTTTTCTATACCAGATAGACAGTAGGGATGTTGTTTGTTTTATTTAATTTATTGTTTTTGAGTGTTTTGTGTTTTGTTTGGTGCTTTTGGTCTGTTGCTTTAAAGCGAAACTGGACTAGTTGGATTGTCGAATTTAGATGGAATTTCGTATTTCTAAAAGATGATCGTTAGATCTCTAGTGTGTAGTTTTAAATTTTATCATCGTATGAACCCATTTGCCGTATTTCAGAAGTCCAATATTCATATTGTAAGCGCTAAAGGTAGCTATGTATATGACGAAGGTGGACGAGCTTATTTGGATATGTATGGTGGGCATGCCGTTATTTCTATAGGGCATGCACATCCACATTATGTCAACACGTTACGACAGCAATTGGATCGTATCGCTTTCTATTCCAATGCTGTGGAGAATAAGTTACAAGACCGCTTGGCGCTGGAGTTGGGGGAGCAGTCCGGTTACCCAGATTACAGTGTATTCTTTTCTAATTCCGGAGCTGAAGCCAATGAGAATGCTATAAAAATGGCTTCTTTTCATACCGGAAGGAGTAAGGTACTGGCGATGTCTAATGCTTTTCATGGACGGACCTCTGCAACAGTAGCAGCTACTGATATTGGTTCTATGCGTGCGCCGATCAATGAAAATTTCAATTTTATTTTTACGCCTTTTAATGATATTTCCAGCCTAAGAAAGCAGTTGGAAACAGAGGTTTTCTGTGCCGTTATTATCGAGGGAATACAGGGGGTCGGTGGTATACATATAGCGGATGACGCCTTCCTGAATGACGTACGGTCGGCCTGTGATGACACGGGTACGCTGCTTATATTGGATGAGATACAGTCTGGATATGGGCGATCAGGGCGTTTTTTTAGCCATCAATATGCAGGGATAAAACCTGATTTGATTACGGTAGCGAAAGGAATTGCAAATGGATTTCCTATGGCTGCAACCTTGATATCCCCCTCGTTTAAACCTGTTTTAGGGCAATTGGGGACGACTTTTGGAGGTAATCATCTGGCTTGTGCAGCCGCCTTGGCGGTATTGGAGGTCATGAAAGACGAGAAGTTGCTTGATAATGTGATTGTGGTAGGCGATTTTCTTCGTGAGGAACTGAAAAAACTAGCTGGGGTACAGGAAGTCCGTGGTCGGGGATTGATGATCGGGGTTGAGTTTGAAAAAGATATAACAGCATTGAGGGATAGTCTTTTGTATCAAGAAGGGGTATTTACAGGATATGCTGGGAATTACACACTGCGGTTGTTGCCAGCGTTGACTTTTAGCCTGGAACAGGCGCAGGTGTTTCTAGAAAAACTAAAAAGAGCATTAAGAAATGAAGGATAAAGAAGCTAAAATAGTGAGTATACAGAGCCTGGTGTCAACAGGATATGTAGGGAATAATATGGCTATGTTTGCTGCCCAATTGCACGCATCTGATATCTGTATGCTCCCTACGGTGGTACTATCCTCGGCTACTGATAACCCCGATTATAGGGGTGATGTGGTTTCGGTAAACCTCTTTTCGGAACTGGTGATAGGCGTAGATTTGGGGTTGGATAAGGCGAGTTGCCATTATTTTATGACAGGTTATATCTCTGCTATCCCCCTTATCGATACTACTGCTGAATGGATTTCTTCCTGTAAGGATAGTCGGTGTGTGGCTCATTATATCTATGATCCTGTCTTTGGTGATTTCCGTACTTCTGGGCTATATCTATCCGAAGAAGCGGTTGCACATTCCCTAAAAAAGCTGCTTCCTCTATGCGATATTATGACCCCAAACCACTTCGAAATGGAGTATATATTGGGCGGTAAATTTGAAACTCAAGAAGAATTAAGCGAATTATTGGCGGATTTTCCGGAGTTAAAAGAGAAGAAAATCATCGTTACAGGAGCCCATTTACGGGATACGCCGGAGGGATATTTGGAGAATTTGCTCGTTATTGATGGGCATATCCAGCGGTTTATGGCGGCTCGTATACCTATAGAAGCCGTGGGAACAGGGGATCTTTTTACCGCATTGGTGACTGTAATAATGAAGAATGGACGGACGATTTCGGAGGCAATAGACTATGCCACGGAGTTTATTTCGGCGGTTTTGAGTCGGGTAAATAGGCGTGATTCGAACGAAATAAGAGCAGAAGATCTGCTCTATGCAAAGGAGAAAATGGATGTTTTACAAATTTATAAAGGAGGTAAAGAAGATGAAAATTCATAAGGAAGGAAGAGGTTCTATAGGAGTCGCGGTAGGTGTTTATGTGTTGTTAAATCTGTTGTCATTTTATTTTTTTTACGGGATTTCGCCTCTTATCAGTTGGTCGATTTTACTGTTGAGCACGGTCCCATTCGGTCTTGTAATTTACTTTTTTAGGATCCCTTTTCGACATCATGCGCATAGTGATGATTGGGTAATTGCTCCTTGTGATGGCAAGGTCGTGGCTATTGAAGAGGTGGAGTGTGACGAATATTTTGAAGGTAGGAGGATTCAGGTTTCTATATTTATGAGTGTGCTAAATGTGCATGTCAACCGGTACCCTATTGGTGGAAAAGTGATCTATAAAAAGTACCATCCGGGGAAATATCTTTTTGCATGGCACCCCAAATCGTCTACCGAAAATGAACGTTATACGACGGTTCTGCAACATAGAAATGGGAAGCTTATTTTGGCAAAACAGATTGCTGGAGCTCTAGCAAAACGTATCGTAAATTACAGCGAAGAGGGGATGGGAGTAAGGCAAAATGAGGAGCTGGGATTTATCAAGTTTGGGTCTCGTATGGATGTGCTTTTGCCGTTGGGTACGGAGGTGCTGGTGAAGCTGGGAGATAGACCTAAGGGGGGAGTTACACCTATCGCCAAGTGGTGAATTTAATGTTAATCTTTTTATTTATGTTTTTAATGTTAAATGTCTGATTATTTTGTTGTTGATTTTTATATTATTGTTTTGTTAACAAATTTTCAATGCGTTTAACGTGTTTTAAGCCATTTATGCTTTATTTTTCCCTCTAAGTCTTGTTTTTTATATCAAGTTTTAGTTTTTGTTTAATTTGTTAATTGCTTCTGTATTAAAGAGTGACTTTATGTCATTGCGAAATTCGTAATTGTATTTTAAGCTTGTTTTGAGGTCTGCTTTTAGAGAAATGGCTTAAGGTGAGTGCTTACTCTCTTTTGTGGTTTTTGAACCATTTTTTTGTTGTAAGAAGAGTTTTAAAGAGCTGGAAATTGAGTGTAATTCTAATGCTTTTTTTTGACTTTTACTGAGAGGTTATTGGAGGGGTAGTGAAGCCTGTACGTCACCTCGATTTCTCTGAACCAAATAGGTTTAAAGATATCGCTTTTAGATCCCTCCACTACGGTCGGGATGACGGCATAGTTATAGAAGTGAGAAGGAAGAAGTAGCAAACGACGTCACCTCGACCCTGCGGAGAGGTCTACAAACTGTATAGGATTAATTGAAAGTATTCCAGGGACTGCTTCACGTTGTTCGCAGTGACGAGAGCGTTTACTTTTCAAAAACCCTCATTCGGATTTTTAGAAACAGGGATGGATTGTTGGGTGTTGGTTTTTCAAAAATGAAGTCCCGAAAAGAGGAGGTGAAAGTGGTAGGTCAAGTGAGAAACTGGTAAAAAGAAAAAGGTTTTCAAACGGGGAGAATGAAAACCTTTTGTAACCAATTATAAACCTAAATTATGATACCACAAAGATAGTGTATGTTTTACACTTGTGCAAGTGTTTTTTAATTTTTTTTAATAATGTATTTTCTGGGGTTTACTTAAAATCTCTGGAGGGGAACAGTTCACCTTGGATTCCATTTGTGTTTGTTTTGTCCGTAGCTGTTTTCTCTTTGCTCGAAGTTGATTTCTGTATGGAGCCTATATCGCGGCTTCGGGTTTTGATGGTCAAGAGATGGTTCATGTTATGGCAGGATTCTACGACGACATGGATGACCTCTCCTTCGATTTGAAGCTTACCGGTGACGAGTAGCAGTTGGGATTGTAAGATGACCTTACGGTAGGTTTCAAAAGTCTTGGCCCATACCACAAGATTTGAAAATCCGGTTTCGTCCTCGATCGTTATGAAGAGGACGCCTTTGGAGGTGCCCGGTCGCTGACGAACCGTAATCAGTCCGCAGACTTTTATCCACATGCCATCGCGGATGTCGCTGAGTTTGGCGGAGGGGGTGACATGGAGGGCATCCAGATTTTTTCGGGCAAAGCTTACCGGGTGTGCCTTTAGTGAAAGTGTGGTGCTCGCATAGTCGGCCATGACATGTTCCATCGGTGACAGGATAGGTAGTGCTACTGCGGTTTCGAAAGTACTGTTCGAAGGCTGTCCCGTAAAGGCTCCCGTTGGATGGTCTGCTAAAGCCGCGACCTCCCAAAGCGCCTGCCTTCGGTCTAGCCCTATGGAACGAAAAGCATCTGCATCACTCAGTTTTTCCAGAGCACTTAAGGCGACGCCGGTTTCGAATATCGAATTGACAGATTTATAAGCCTTCTGACGGCCTTTTGTTAAAAGGTGAGCATCTGCTTCATCCAATCCTTTTACTTGTCTTAAACCGAGTCTTAATGCGTAATACGACCCCGTTAACTCTTCTAGTGTGTTGTTCCATTCCGAATGGTTGATATCTACAGGTCTAACCTGCACCCCATGCTTACGTGCATCGATGATAATCTGTGCCGGAGAGTAGAAGCCCATGGGTTGACTGTTGAGCAAAGCGGCTGCGAATACGTCGGGGTAATAACATTTGATGTAGGAGGAGATATAGACGAGTAGCGCGAAGCTGGCGGCATGACTTTCAGGGAAGCCATAACTTCCGAAACCTTCCAGTTGTCGGAAGACGCGTCTGGCAAATTCTTCTTTGTAGCCGTTGTTGACCATTCCCTCTACGAGCATGCGTTCGTACTCGGCTACTTTTCCTTTGGACTTGAATGTTGCCATGCTCCGACGGAGACCATCGGCCTGTGCAGGTGTAAAGCCTGCGGCGACGATTGCGATTTCCATTGCCTGCTCCTGAAACAAAGGGACACCTAAGGTTCGTTTCAGAATAGCTTCTAGTTCGGGCGAAGGATAGTCTTCGGCTTCTTCTTTATTTCTTCTTCTCAGGTAGGGGTGCACCATGTCTCCTTGGATCGGTCCCGGGCGTACAATGGCGACTTCGATAACTAGGTCGTAGAATTCCTTTGGTTTCAGTCGGGGCAACATGGACATCTGGGCGCGGCTTTCAATCTGGAATACGCCCAGTGTATCGGCATGGCTAATCATTTCATATACATTTTTATCCTCTTGAGGTACATTAGCTAGGGTCATCTCTTTCCCGTAATGCTGTTTGATTAAATCGAATCCTTTACGGATGCAGGTGAGCATGCCCAAGGCGAGTACATCTACTTTGAGGAAACCTAGAGCTTCGATGTCATCCTTGTTCCACTCGATGTTGGTACGGTCTTCCATTCGTGCATTCAAGATGGGGCACAGTTCGGCCAGGTTGTTTTGGGTGATTACAAAACCGCCTGTGTGCTGGCCGAGTTGCCGCGGAAAGCCGATGTAGGTTTCTGGAGTTGCTACCTTTAATGCGAGACAGATTTAATAAGTAATTATAAATTTGTAGAGATGCATAGAAAATTTGATGATTCATTTAAGATAATGGCGGTCGATTTGAGCGTTGTTAAAGGTTCAGTAGCAGAAGTTGCAGGCGAATTGGATATTGATCCCAGTTTACTTAGTAAATGGCGCAGGAACCCACGTTACAATGGTAATAAGGTTCTCCCGGACAATCCTAAGATAAGCCCCGAGGAACAGGAACTGAGGGTTTTGCGTAAGCGACTTAAAGATGCGGAGTTAGAGCGTGATATTCTAAAAAAGGCCAT
>NZ_FUZF01000035.1:10447-10716 GCF_900168125.1 Sphingobacterium nematocida | reverse complement strand
TATTCAAAGCCAATTCTTTAGAAACACCCTTAGCATCTATATAGAACAATGAATTGCTCTCCTTTTTATATTCAAGAGAGCCCGTTCCTAGATCAAAGACATGTGGCTGACCTTTTTCATCCGTATAACTCAGCTGATTCGAAGACTTATCGTAATCGAATACAGTCACCGTTTCATTACTCTTTACCAGCGCGGACAAACCGATAGTCTCCGTCAAGCCTTTAGAATTCGTATACTGCAAGGCACTGCTCTCTGCATCATAACGAAGA
>NZ_FUZF01000035.1:0-10305 GCF_900168125.1 Sphingobacterium nematocida | reverse complement strand
ATATTCAAGAGAACCGGTTCCTAGATCAAAGACATGTGGCTGACCTTTTTCATCCGTATATTTCAGCTGATTCGAAGACTTATCGTACCCCAGTACAGTCAACGTTTCGTTGGCGCTCACTATTTCCTTAATAGAAATCTCCTTTGTATCCCCCTCTTTGGTAAGATAGGTAATTTTAGTCCCATCGTAATAAACGTTCCCTCCGACGTTCTTAATCAAGGAAATAATTTCATTTTTGACATTTTCATTTTTGACGATCTGTTCAAACGTATTCGAAACATCCGCTGCTACATCGATTGTGGTCTTCAATCCCGACTCAGAAGTATAAACATAGGTTCCATCACCGTTATCAATCAGACTTGTTACCGTCTCATTGCCTTTTATAATATTCTTAAAATTCAGCGTAACGGGATTACTATTTATATCGATAAAAGAAATTTCGTAAGTCCTTGGATCATATGAAATACTTGTTGCTTTACCACTTGATGCAAGCACCCATTTCGTTCCATCATTATAATAAATACCAGGAACTACATCATTACGCGTCTCGGTATTAAATACCATCAGTCCCGCAACATGGTCTTTCATCGGAGCAGCTTTAGTCGTCATTTCTAAGGCTATTCTCGTATGTAGAAGTCCCTTATTTCGACTAGCCAGCTCTAAAATCGCATTTTGATTCATTGTCAGGCCACTCTTGTCTGTTCCGTCAGAAAGTCGTTCTTGGGCAGCAGCGACCGTTACTAGTGAAACAAAAACACCGGTTAATGTAAAGTTTTTAATATTCATAATTTCCTAATCCTAGAAATAAAGCAGTTTGGCAAACCAACACATAACATGCACCAGAAAATCAACAAATACAACAAAACAGCCTCATCAATCGACTAAAAACACCAATACTATAGATGCTCCATCAATTAGAGTTACTTCGTTGTCACATTGTTAAATAAGAAAATAGAACATTTAAGACGCCTCAGGTATGGGACGTATTCAAAAATGGACTTTTTCATAGTTGACTGCATACGCAGTCACGGTAGATGTAATGATGATTACACGCTAGCTAAGGTAGAAAAACGTATAATTCAAAAAAAAACGTATCATGTGTATGATACGTTTTTTTAACAAAGGCTATTTTTTGAAAAAACCCTATTCCGCCGCTATCTTCTCCGCACTTCCTAGTGCTTCACGTAGCCACTTCTTTATCGTTACGGGAGACAATATACCATATTTGATCATTGCCTCATCAAGTAACAGCCGTCCTTCTAAAATATCGCGAACCGCTCCCTCTTTAATATTCTTACTGTATTTTGACACCTCTATTGATAACTTATTACAATATCAAATTCACAAACTTCGCATGGCATCACCTTAGTAATCTAAGACCTCAACCTCCGTTCTTCGGTTCGCTTGATGCTCAGCGGAGCTACATTGCACACCATTGCCACATCTATTCACTAGACGTGTTTCTCCATATCCTTTAGCCACCAGTCTATCCCGCGCAATACCTCTACTCACGATATAATCGACAGCCGACTGCGCCCGACGCTGTGACAGCTTCATATTATAAGAATCTGCTCCTCGACTATCTGTATGGCTCGATAACTCAATACGTAATGTTGGGTTATCCCTAAGTGTAGCGACCAACTTATCCAATATCTTAGCCGCATCTGGTCTGATATTATGCTTATCAAAATCGTAGTAAATATTTTCAAGGACAAATTTTGTTCCTTTTGTAAACACAGGCTGCAGCAATAGTGTATATCTAACTACGGTGTCTCTTGTCGCTTGAATTCCTGCGATAGCTAATGAGTCTGACAAATAGCCCGATTTCTCTCCTAACATTCTAAACTTGGTATTTGCTGGTACCTCAAAACGCACAAGCCCATCTTCATTCGTAACATCTTTGGACACAATACGCCCTCCTTCCTCTCTAAGACTAACGGCTGTACCAGTCAAAATAGCTCCAGTAGCTTTATCCTTCGTCAATCCCTCCAAAATGATGGTTATTTTCGGGGCTGTATAAGCATAAGAATAAATATCATCTGAGCCAACTCCTCCCGATCTATTCGAAGAAAGATAGCCTCTCGAGCCTTGTAGATCTGCAAATGCCTCAACAAACGCAAAGTCATCCGAAGATGAATTGATCGGATAACCTAGATTAACTGCTATAGAAAACTGACCGCTATTTATCTTAGCTTTAAAAATATCAAGCCCCCCCATACCAACGCGACCGTTACTTGAGAAATATAAAGTATTACCGAAAACTGACGGGAACATTTCGTCTCCTTTTGTATTAATCTCAGGTCCTGCATTCTTTGGACTCCCCCAACTTCCATCAGCCTGCAATTCGCTAAACCAAATATCGACACCCCCAATCCCTCCTGCCATATCCGAGGCATAATAAAGGGTCTTTTCATCGGCACTTAATACTGCGTGTCCTAAAGAATACTGCTGTACCTTATTATAAGGAAAATCCGCTTCCAGCCATTGATCGCCTTTCTTCTTAAAAATCTTTAATTCTAAATTTTGCTTTTTCCATTTGGACCCCACCGCCTTGAATTGCTCTCCATCTTTACCCGTATATGTCCTCGTAACGTACAGCACATCTTCAGCAGCATTCGTAGACACAGGACCAACATGATATTGTGAATGATTAAACGCACTAGACAGTATGTTTGCATAGTTTAGACTACCATCTTTATGCTGTTCTGCAGAATAGATCCTCAAGTATGCCTGCCCCGTCATACCACTCTTCTCATCCAGTATGCTATTTGGTTCGCCCGCATAAAGTACACCTCCACTAGTAGGAATCAAACCAAACTCGGCAAGCGAAGTATTAATATTTTTTTCATTATACAACTGGTGTTGTGTAGGATTTTTCATCCAAGATATAGCAGAGTCGGCACCCAAGATGGCCTGACGTAACAGGTCTTGATCACCATAAGTGGCTATATACCGCTGATATTGTTCTTTAGCTTCTGCATACTTACCTTGCTGCTTCAACACATCCGCATAATGCAATCGAACATCTTTAGATGCATCTTTCTGTTCTACCACACGCGCATACCAATTTTCGGCCAACTCGTACTGGTTGATATAATAATAGCTGTCTGCCAATCGTTCCATATCAATAGTCCTCGGCTTCTTAACATCAACAAGTCTTTCCAACGCACTAGCCGCCCTGGCATACTCCATACTATTATATAACTGCTCTGCGGATGACCGACGACTTGGCCGTTCCTGCGCATCAACAGTAGCAATCCCCAACAGCAATGCCACTGTAATCAGGCCTGTATTAATAAATGTTTTCGTTCTCATGTTTTATTAGTTGCTTATTCGCGGATAAGCCTATTTACGATTTCACAAATTCACGGTTTTACAAGTCTTTCATTAAAAATAACGAGGACTTAAAATCTGCTTCCGCAGCTGCCCACCAAAAGTAATTCCTAACGTAAGCTCGTGCGTACCATTCTGTAAACCACTCATACGATTAAGCATATGATCATACGAGTAACCAATACGTAGCTTTGGATTTACGTAAAACTGGGCAATTCCACTCAACGAATTCGTAGAGCTCAATTTATTCACAGATACCTGGTTATATTTTCTATCAAAGATCCGGGCACGTGTCCGATACCCTCCCCCAATCCAAAACTTATCGTTAAAAATAAACATCGCATTCACATCCAAAGACGTTGGTCCTTTAAAATCCTCCTTTATCAAGACACTCGGACGCAATAAAAGCCCCGGGTCCAACTCGACCAATGCACCAGCAATAAAGTATCCGTGAACCTTCCGATAAAGGCTCTCTAGTGAATTTTGATTAAATTGAAAATCCTCTCCACTATTACTTCCCGCAAATAGATCCTGAACAGCAACACCCGCATACCACTTGCTGTTGTTGTAATAAACACCTAGTCGAATATCCGGCTTCCATGTCGATATCTTTCCAGGAGGAATAGATCCGTCATTATCATCTACATATTCCAATTTATTACCATCTAGACTATATTGGGTTACACCTCCTGCAACCCCTAAACTCAAGCGATGCTCATCCGCTCTATCTAACTGCAGACGTAATGCGTAGTTGGCATATATACTTGTTGCTCCTTGTGCCCCGAGGTGATCGCTGGCCACCTGAAGGCCAACCCCATGGCGACGACTCTCTGGATCTATAATCCCATCGACAGAGATAGTCCCCGTCTTTGGTGCTCCGGTCCATCCAGACCATTGGCTCCTTAACCCCACCTGTCCAAACCACTCCTCTTTATATCCTGCATAAGCCGGATTGACAGACAGCGAATTGAAGATATACTGGGTAAACTGTATATTCTGCTGCGCAAATGTCTGCAAGGCAAATACCAGATTAAACCCTAAAATCGAAAGTATCTTTTTCATCTTAATCTATATTATTTCCCTACCTTTTTATCAAAACATTTCCTTTGAACACCCTCACATCATTGCCTTTAGCAGCTGATATGATGTAGAAGTACGTCCCTTCATTTAGCCCTTGTCCATTCCACTCATTCTTGTAGTTTGAGTTTTTGTAGACTTCATTACCCCATCTATTTACGACAATAAGTTCGATTCGGTCGTATGCTTCGATACCGACAATCTCAAACGTCTCATTTTTATCATCTCCATTTGGTGTAAAGACATTTGGAATAAAAAGTTCACGAGGCGCTACCGTCACAAACACACGGGCCTTTGCTGTCAAACCGTTTTCATCCGTGATCTCATACTCAAACTCATCCGTTCCGATAAAACCTGGATTCGGTGTATAAATAATTGCACCGTTGACCACCCGTACTGTACCGTTTGCCGGAGGTAGTACCACAGTCACACTATTAGTCACTATAGCGGAAGAACCAGGAGTATCATTTTCCAATACATTGATTTCCTTTTCCTTACCAAACTCCAATGTCACATAATCATCCACAGCTTTAGGAGGTGCATTTGCAAATTTTGTAAACCATGTCCCCGACAGGGTCTTTGCTGTACGCGTCTCGATATCTTTACGGGTATGCATGGATTGTGCTATGCCACCAGGACCAGTTTCGTCGTTGAATACGGTCACATTTCCGATCCAGTTCCCTCCATCTGCGTCCTGTACAATCTGCGCTTCAGGATCTACATAAGCCACACCGTTTGAAGACACATTATGAATCAATGTATAATCCATCTTCATTCCTTTATCTGCATAAATACTCCAGACCCGGTCCATACCAACAGTTTCATCTTTAAACTGCATTCCTGAAGCGAGGTAATCCGTCACCGAAACATAAACTTTACTCTTATTCACTGAAGGCGTCAAACGTGCCGGTGTATAATCCAGTTCCTCTTTACCCACAGGAAATACGAAGGAAGAATTACGGTCACTGAAATTTTTGATCAAGTGCCCGGACACCGAGTTACCCGTAACGACCAAGCGCTGCGTACTATAATTTAAAATCTGCGCGTTTACATCCAGTTCAAAATCATTCCCATTCAGGAACACATTGGCTCCATTGACCCGGAGGTCGATTGCCTTTGACAGTCTTAATGCGGCTGCTTTCTCTTTCGTAGGAAAGGAGTTGTCTTCATAGTCCCGTCCCGATATATTCTGTAGGTGAAGTCCATTATCATTCAACAACACCATGCGTACATCGATATAATTTCCGTTATTCGCATCGATATAGGTGGGCTGGTCTGCCCACTTATCGTAAAATGGATTCGTACGTGGGTTGTGTATATTGATTACTCCCGCACCTGATATCTTTGCCGTGGGCGCTATCCATATATTCTTGACATAGAGATCCAACTGACCATCGATCACCCACTCGGCATTAGGGCCGATGAATAATGACTCAGTATAGATGGCATCAAATTGATTTTCGGTCAATATATTGCGCCCATTATCCGACAGGAAGCTTCCTGCGCCTTGCTGTTGGGCTGAAAGTTTTCCTCCCATTACTAGCAATAGACCAAGTAACAGCACTTTTATTTTTATATTCATCTTCATTCTATAATATTGAATGATGGTTATTAATTTATCTTGTATACCCTAGTCTATTACTGAATACCTTTATTCAATAACATTGGGTTTGTCACAGCAGGACAATCCTTTACCTTAATCTCGAAAACATTAGAAGTCGCGGCACACTGGCTATTGCTGATCTTCAAGCGTACTTTTGTACCATTTATTTGAGCGTCTGCGTATTTTACTTCTATTGTACCATCAGTAAGCACAATCTTGTTTGAAAAAGTACTATTCTGCAAAGTTTCCCATGTCGTACCACCTGTTGTCGAATACTCCCATACATAAGTCAATCCGGTTGCTGTTGATGTTTTAACTGTAGCCGAAGCATCAAAGTTTGTACATACTTCAATGTCATCTACCATTCCAACAATTTCAGGTAAAGCATTGATAGTGATAGTAAATTCTTTCTTAGGTCCAAAACATCCATCTTTACCTTCGGCAACCCAATAGGTGTGCGTTCCGACTGTAGTTGGACGAGGCTCCTCAACAAACGGCTGCGCACTATTCTGCTTATCAAAATAGATAAGAGCGTATTGGTTACTGACCCCTATTTGGGAAAGAGAATTTCGTAAAACAATCTCTTCACCAAAACAGACCATTATGTTCTGGGCTGTAGGCTCGGTCGTCACTTTATCCACACTGATTTCCAACCGTGCATAACAACCTTCAGCCATTCCTGGAACCATCACATAATACATCTTTTTGGAACCATCAGCATTTACCGGAAAATCTCCATCGACCAAACCCTCCGTAGATAGATATGATGTGGGGATGACACTGAAGAACTTTGCTCCTAATGGATATATATCTTTGACCTGCGCTCTAGGGAAACCACCTAAAGGAACTTCACAAAAAGCTTTAAACTGCATTATTCCATCCTCAACAGGTGGATTACAACCCTGTAAAAACCCTGCACTTAGCTTAATCGTTGAAATAAAGTCGTCATATACTGGCCCAGCACATGCTCCGGCACCGTACTCTCTTACTAGATCCGAAGATACATTTGTACCCGAGGTCGCTCCAGTTCCTGATATTTTCCCATTTATCCTGACTTCCAACCCGCAAGTGCCCGTTGATAACAAGACACAATTATCCGACACGCGCAGACGATATTTAAGAAAACCTTGTAGGATAGACTTACTGTCATCTTTTATTAGCGTACCAATATCCCAGACAAGTTTACCTCCTGCTGTATTTTCAGGAGTTGCGTCCGTTGGCGCCCCTACTGGTGCAACCCAATTAGCAATTGTGTTATCAGGAATTTTTATGCTACCTGTTCCTTGGCTAGGTGTTGAACTGACATAGTGTAAGTTCGAAGGAATCGGAATTTCTATCTTGGTATTATTCACAGCCTCATTCCCCTTATTATAAATATCCAATTTGAACTCAAATTCCTGTCCTGGCACAATAGTCTCTCCATTAATAGGAGGTATACCAAACTCTAAAGATGGTTTATTTTCTCCTACAACCTCGGGCACATAAGCATCTACCGCGAAGACGATATTATGGATAACATATGTATCTTGGGTGGATCCAAATCTAAAAGTAGAAGACGATTGATTATTTTTAATAATGCTGTTACCAGGATTATCCAAGTCAAACATTACAATGTCAATTCCTGTATTATTCTTTAGATTAGGAGATCGAGAGTTTCCTCCAGTTAAAATGGATGAATTAAAAAAATTAGGTGTTGATGTTCCAGGAGTAGATGTGGTCCCGTCCTCCTTTTTTATCCTTCGCCAATTTCCTGCAACATTTTTAATATCAAAATAATCCCCTGGAATACTTACATCACCTTCTCCCGCCATCATACCCATTTTAATTTTAACGTCACCATGCTGAGCTGCTTGAAATCCACTAACAGGTAACTCTTTGGAACCTACCGAGCTCGTCATATAACCATAACCATCAAAAACCGTTATATTACGCCATTTTAGTGATGTATTCTTATAAATAACGACCATACCCCATCCTCCGAAATAACCGGTCCCATCTTGTGAACTTGACCCTTCGGCTAAAGCAATGTCTGCCACAAAATAATTTCCAACTCCGTTTTTCCGAACATAGTCCGTTACATCTGCATAGGCAGTATATATATAACTGTTGTTATTAGTGGGAAATAATATCTCTGACTGCCCCCCTACGGAATTTGCGGTAATGTTTTGATATGACGATCCCGCTTTCTTCAGCTTGACCTGTCTTTTGTCCAGTCCACCGATAGTCCAAGAAGAATTATTCGATCTTTGTGCCCGTCCAGTCCAATACAATCCAGCATATATAATCTCCGTACATTCTCCACCAGGTAATAACAATTGTGCTGAAGAGGAGTTCTTTGTATTGTTATCCCCATCAACATCTACGTATATCATCGGTTTACTATTACTTGCAGCGTCTCCACTTTCATAGTAGTCTTTCAAGGTAAGATTGGTATTTCCAATCATAGTGAAATCTCCCTGCAAATTATAGTTCTTCACACCAGTATATGGTGCGGGAGCTTTGCTAGATGTTCGGGGTTTAAAGTCAACCTGTGCAGTAACTCCCAAAACGCCTACCAATATAAACATCAAAGTTATGATTGTTCTTAAAGCACCCTTTTGATTCATTTTAGACTTTAACATAACCTTTGCTTTAATTAGGCTGCTCCATTGTAACGTATATCACCTCTACACCAACTCCGTCTCTTAAGTATTCGATAAGAGTAGGAAATTGGCTCTCTACAAATTGTTGAGACAGATTTTCATATGATTTAATATAGATATACTTAAGCGTTGGAAACTGAGACAAAAAATTACGATTCAATAAAACAAAGCTGTCTGTAGCATTCCATTCTATTTCAATAATTTTAATATCTTTAAACATATTAACAAATACCTTTTCCAAAATCTCGAGATCTTCTGACTTCCTTAAAGACATGCTTTCGATTATTTTGTCTCCTCTCTGAAAAATTTGAGCTTTATTGTCTTTGTTTACATAAATCGAGTTCGGCAATCCATTAATTAATTTATCCAAAGTTTCTTTTTCTTCTTCTGAAGCTAAACCGGCTATTTTATCGCCATACTCTGTAATTTTTACTTTCTGCGCCTGTGCTTTGAATCCAAAACACAGTGCAAATAACAGTACGATATATATAATATTACTTTTCATAGTTAATCTTCTTTTACGGAGAACACGATATTAATAAAGCTACCCACATTTATATTCGCGGTTGAGCTAACTCCGTAAGTCATTAGTCCTTCCTCAGTAATACTTTTTATGGTAAATACTCCTTCAGTTGCGTAAGTCACATGGAAACCTAATTCAGACGCAGGTAATACAGGTAGAGGGGAAGCTCCAGCACTACTCATAACAGGTGATCCAAATTGCTTTTTATAGATCGTGTATAAGTTAATTGTACCCGTGCGAGAAGTATTATTATAAGTAACACCTTCTTGCGTAGCTTGACTTTCTGCAGTCGGCACCATTACCGATGGCATATAGAAAAACTTCGGCATTGCTGCTTTCAGTGCTTTGACTACATTATCACTTCCAACAGCTAACAAGTGCTGTGTGATGCCATCTGTTGCATCCGTAGCCTGAACCTTTTTCTTATCTAATCCAGCAATAGCTAATGTATGATCTGCTGTAGTCGTGATTGTTGTCTTTCTAATCAACTCACCGCCTAATTGAACTTTACCTGCATGAGCATCAGTTCCTAACTTTAAACCATTATTAGCTTCTACTTTGGTAGCAATTGTCGACTGATCAACCCAGATAGGATTGCCACTAGCATTAGTAACTAAGACTTGGTCTTTGTTTGCAATAGCAATATCCTCTGGTTTAATAGTTCCATTCTGAATCTGAGCAGTTGTTATAGATTCGTCTTTCACACTTAATTTAGCAGCTGCCAACAATGTACTTGCTGCCGATGTTGTACTACTTGTTGCATCTCCTACAACAATAATTCCGTCTGTAGTTAGATTTTTAGCATCAATATTAGATACTCCTATTTTTTTGTAAATAACGGTACCGTCAGCACTTGCAACTGGTACCATTCCTTCTTCTGAACCATCCACTGCTGCTCCCATCTTGTCGGAAGTAACTGCTTTGTCGTTTAATTTAGAAGTAGTAATAGCCCCATTCACAATACCAACTTTTGCAGAGGCTAACAATTTATTAGTTCCATTTGTGTTATCAAGAAACTCTAAAACACCCGTTTCTAATGACAGGTCTCCTTTGTTTGTATTAATGTTAGCACTAAGCTCCTCGATAGCAGACTGGACATTACTGGAAGTAAAACCGTTAGTGCTGTT
>NZ_FUZF01000037.1 GCF_900168125.1 Sphingobacterium nematocida | reverse complement strand
TGGGTAAAGAAAGATTAGCAGCATAAAAAAAGTCTCTCATTTTTAGTTGCAGTTCCAGTTTCTCAACAACGGATAAACACTCTGAAGGCCTAATCAAATATAAAAAGTTCTTCTATACCTACTTCCAAAGCTGTTGCTATTAAATGTATAGTATATACAGATGCTGTAACGCGTCCGTTTTCAATTCGACTTATTGCTTGAAAGTCTTTGAAACCAATTAGAGCTGCTAAATCACCTTGGGTTAGTCCTTTGTTTTCTCGTAATTGTTGAATTTTCGCTCCGAGTTGCTTCCGAAATTTTATTTGTTTCTCGTCCATTTATCTAAAAACCGACTTTGTTAGATATTTTTACTAAACATATTTGTTTAATTAAATTATGACTCCTATATTTGTTTTATCATTCATAATGGTAGGCGTGAGAAACCTAAAACCAAAATGAATGAGAAGTATAGACTTAAATAAAATTCGTAGATATTCAGATAGGACCTCCCTTATTTTTTTAGGGTCGTGGTCGCGTAGTTTCTCACGCTCAACCATTGAGCAAGGGAGGTTCCTTTTCTGTTCATTATATTTTACTGGCAACCTGAAAAACTGGCTTTTTAGGCTGTTGATTTGCCCCCCAGAATAATGTGTTTCATTAATCATTTAATTCATTCTACGTATCGGTTGTACCGTATAAAAACCAATTATTTCTTTTAGCGCACGCTCTAGGTATACCGATAGGATTTAAATCATTTAATTTATTGACAGATAGTGTTTAATGGTCTTGTGTCTGAAACAAGACTTTCCATCTATTTGTCGCTAATATAGCTTAAATATGAAACATTATTTTAGGGGTGGAAGAGAACTGGCCGTTGGCCAAGGTGACAAAGTAACGAAGTTATCCCGATATGACATCGGGACAGGCGTACGTGACAGAGATCTTTCTAGTCGCCCAAAAGACATCAATTATAGACTGCTTAAATTCGGGACAGGTGCCCGTTATCAAACCCCAATAGATAAAAATAGACTGCTTCTATCGCTTGGGCGATATCGCAGTGACGATAGAGTGTGTGAAGGTGATGAAAGCCTTCGTACTACGTTCGAACTGGCTTCGCCTTTGCTTCGGCCGTACAACACAGATTTACCACGTATTCAACACATGTTTAACACGTTTGCATCGGGAATACTCGATGAAAACGTGATGAAAAGGTGTTCCGGAGGTAATGAAACTCCGAAGCTGGTACTGAGCATGTACGAATCTGATCAGGAGACAGCCGACTTGGCATCTAATGTGTACCAACTTAGTTCTACCCAGGTTCTACCTTCGTTCTGCTTTTGTTCTACTTCGCTTCGTTCAGCGCGTGACCGTGCTGTGACGCGGCTCCGATCGCTCATCGGAGCGGCATCGCGGATCCATCGCAGCACCATCGAAGAGTCATCGGAGCAAGGTAGTACTTGGTTAGGTCTTGGTAGGTTCCAAGTAGGCTCTTTCTCTGCTTATTCGTGGCCTATTGGTTACTTTTCCTATGGTCTACAACCAAGGAATAAGCAAAGAACAACCGAAGAACAGGCAAGCAAAGACCAAGGAAAGAACAAGCAAAGTCCGAAGAATAAGCAAGGAATCAGTAAGGCTAGTGTATCGTCTTCTAATACACTCTTAATACACTGTTATTACTTCGAGCATACTTGGGGTATACTTAGGGCATACACTGAGGACGCTTCGACTGTTGTTGCAGGATGGTTTGGCCGTAACTCGAGGCAGCGTCGCACCTGGGTGCTGACATGCTCGGGATTCGTTCGACGGTTGTTCGGGACCTGTTCGGTAATACGTCGAATGGAACTGCAACTAAAAATGAGAGACTTTTTTTATGCTGCTAATCTTTCTTTACCCAACAGCATTTCTTCCATTTGCCTAGGTGTTTTGTA
>NZ_FUZF01000040.1 GCF_900168125.1 Sphingobacterium nematocida | reverse complement strand
TTAGAGGCAAAGGCCGTCACTTCATTTTCTTTGACCACCCCTAGCGAAGCATGTTTGATATCGCCTCCTACCGCCAATCCCAACTTGGAGACCATACCGTGTCCCGAAGCCCATAGTGACCGGGGAGCTCCATCCACACCCGCCCATTGTGTACGACCCAGCATCGCAAAGCTACCGCGCTCGTCCATGGTACTCAGCGAAGAGTTGAACGAATTGCGCAACTGCCCAAACTGGTTGTAACTTACCCCATGCTGTGCCCTACTGCACAAAGGCAGTAGGATCAACAGGCTCATAATTATGTTTAGTTTTTTCATTGTTATAATGTTGTGAAGGTGATGGTAGTGATACTTATCTCTTAATCACAAAAAATCCTTTTTCACGCTTCCAGGTATTACCATCTTTTACATCGATGTAATAATAATACGTGCCGTCACGGTGATCGTTTCCAAAGAATACACGATCTCTATTATTATAGCTTTCAATCTCGGCCAGCACAACACCATTTTTATCAAAGATGGTCACCTTGTTATCGCCATAATCGCGGATACCTTCGATCATCAGGAACTCGTTGATACCATCTCCATTTGGAGATACAGCCTGATGTACGATAATAGGCAACTTGGCAGATGCATCGTTTTCAATACGTACCGATACTGTCACCGGACTTGCCGCTTCATAATTTTCATTACCTCCTTGTACCGCTGTGATACGTACCGTACCCAAACGCAACACGTTCAGATCAGTACCCGATACTGTAGCCACCATAGGATCGTCTAGGCTTAATATCACAGGAAGACCGCTGCTGCTCTGCACATCCAGGGCAACTTTGCCCGCATCTCGACCCAATACCCCCGGTACGGTAAAACTAATTGTCTGTGTCGCCTTAAGAATCGTCAAGGTAGCAGTTAGTGTCAGCGGTAGGTAGTTGCCTCCCGAAATCACTGCCGTAACGGTTGTTGTACCTGCATTAACCTGTCCATTTCCTGTGTAGCTCACCGTTGTACCTTGCGGTAGCGTGCCTTTTATAGCCAGTGATTTGGCCGTTCCATCATAGGTAAAACTTTTTCCTTCAAGCGAAATACCTGTTATCAAAGCTGTCTTCACTTCTAGATTAAATGCCGGCAAGCTTACGGCAGCAGTACCATCAGATACCGAAATCAGGATCCCTACCGTCGTACCCACATCCGCATTACGAGGTGTACCGGTCAATGCCCCGGTAGTTGTATTGAATGTTGCCCAAGTAGGCTTGTTCGTGATACTAAAGGTCAATACATCGCCGGCATCGATATCCGTAGCTGTAGG